>NZ_JANQBD010000067.1 GCF_024722015.1 Paenibacillus radicis (ex Xue et al. 2023)
AAGACCCCTTGAAGACGACGAGGTTGATAGGTTCGGGGTGGAAGTGCCGCAAGGTATGGAGCTGACGAATACTAATCGGTCGAGGGCTTATCCAAAAAGAACCCCACAAAGTGGAGAGAAGCGTTGAAGCTGACTCCGAATACGTTGTGAGGAAACCGTGAAAATATATAGCGTTGCTCGACGCTGCTTGTTTCGGATCTAGTTTTCAAGGAATAACCTTGACATTCGTTTGGTGATGATGGCGGAGGGGAACCACGCGTTCCCATCTCGAACACGACCGTTAAGCCCTCCAGCGCCAATGGTACTTAGACCGCAGGGTCTTGGGAGAGTAGGACGTTGCCAAGCAAAAAACACAAAAAAGCAGCTGATCTTTCGTAGATCAACTGCTTTTTTTGTATAATCGAATGTAGTTGTATTTGTCTAATGTTGTTCCAAGAAAATGTCTTATCCACCAATAGAAAATACAGTTCATTTTTTAGTTTTTGTAATCAAATCGGTCACAGTTACAAATTCATAACCTTGCTTTTTCAACTCAGGTAAAATTCTACGCAGCGCCCCTACAGTTTGAGAACAATCACCCTGCAAATCATGAAATAATATAATATCCCCATTGTGTACGTTGGAAAGAACCGTATCCACTATTTTATCTACACCAGGTCTCTTCCAGTCCTTAGTATCCTGATACCACGACCACATAACAACAGTAAGCTTGTCTTCCTTTGTTAAATCGAGCAGAGCATCATTATAAAAGCCACCAGGCGGACGGAAAACATGCGGCACCTGCTCTGTTATATCAAAGATTACCTCTTGCGTTTGCCGTATTTCTTCGATTAGTTTGGCAGGGGAGACATTTTTAAGGTAATGATGATCAAAAGTATGATTTGCGATTTCATGCCCTTCATTTACCTCGCGAATTGCGATAGTCGGATACATTTGAACTCTTTTCCCTAATACAAAAAAAGTTGCTTTTGCCTGGTTTTCTTTTAACAGATCAAGAATTTGAGGTGTGAATACGGGGTTCGGGCCATCGTCAAACGTGAGAGCGATCAACTTTTTATCCGTTGTAACATTCCAAACTACTTCACTATTAGGACTTACAGATGCTGCTGTGGTTAAAGCGACAATAAGTGCACAAACAGCTGACTTTTTAATCATGCTAAACAATATAATCAACTCCTCGCGAATCCTTTCTATAGTTTGCAAGAAGCTTATTAGGAATATACAAAAAAGCAATTGCTCATTTTAAGCAATTGCTTTAATCTTTTTCTATTCATTTTTGATCATGTAGATCTTTACTTGCTGAACTCCGAATTTCATTGCTTTTGTTTTGCTATCTGGGACATAAATGTCAATCTTATTGCCTTTAACGGAACCGCCTATGTCTGCAGCAGTAGCATACATACCTTCAGCTGGTAGTCCGTCATAGCTATAGCCCTCAATGTAAACCTTTGAACCTAAAGGGATAACTGATGGATCAACGGAGATAGTGCCTATCTGGAGAGGATTCCCAAAGTAATCTACACTCGCATGACCGCCATTTTCTGATGAAGATCCAGTGTATGCAGTTGCATTGGCATTGATGATTTTCTCGAATTGAGTTGCATACCATGCTGGAGCGTGATAATTCTTATCTTCATTTAGGATAGCTATGCGGTTAGTAGGATCCCATTGTATGCGAATTTTTAGCGAGTCGGCTAAGGATCTAAAAGGGACATATACTTTTCCGTTTACTAGTTGTGGTGCAGACGCAATGGCGACAGGTTTCTCATTAACAATGGCTGTAAGACTTCCAGTAGTAAAAGAAACAGTAGTGTTTTGGTTCTTAAGAGTTACTTTCCATGCTTGTCCTACAGGCTCGGGATGAGCTTCATATCCCAGGAGATCGCTCATAGTGCGAATAGGCACCTGAAGTAAATGGGAGTTGTCCAAAAAAGGCTGGGCATCCGGAAAGTTGGCTAGTTTGTCATTAATTTGCACTTTGATCTCAGTTGATTTTAGTGGGGATGCATGTGCACTTGTTACCGGACCAAGATAACCAAACAATAAGGATGATGTAATAATAACGCTTTTGACAAAATGCTTCATTTATTCCCTCCTTGTGCCTCCGAGGTTAGTTGACGGATTCGGGAAGAGGATTCTCCCTAGTTTGCATGCCTGCAATCATTCACCCCAATAAATCGTCCCCCGTACAAACCCAAATATCTGTTTGATTCGGCATCTGTAGAAATTATCATAATTCGGTTAAATGATCAATGTATAAAATCAACCAGTTAATTACTAAATTTGGGTATTACTTAAAAATCCTCTAAATAGCAAGGTTCTGTGGATGGTATTACACTACTATTATAGGAGAAATAAACAGATAAATTTAATTGTATTAATTACTTGCTATTATTAGATCGGCGTGGTATATTAGTCGTCCGGCCATAAACGGTACGGAGTGTTAAAAGAACAACTTACAAATGATTTAAAAAAAGACTTGCAATGTTAAAATGGTTATGGTATATTAATCAGGTCGCTTTTGACAGGTTGTTGAAAACGATGGAAAACAAACCATAATTGCCCTTTGAAAACTGAACAACGAGTGAGTGTTAAAATAGAGAATGAAAATTCTCGCTAGCATTACTTTTGAGCTTAAGACAAGCTTGCGTTAAACGGTCTTCGTGACCAACTTTAATGGAGAGTTTGATCCTGGCTCAGGACGAACGCTGGCGGCGTGCCTAATACATGCAAGTCGAGCGGATTGTTCCTTCGGGAACAGTTAGCGGCGGACGGGTGAGTAACACGTAGGCAACCTGCCTGTAAGACCGGGATAACTATCGGAAACGATAGCTAAGAGCGGATAGCTGGATGGAACGCATGTTCTGTTCATGAAACACGGAGCAAT
>NZ_JANQBD010000068.1 GCF_024722015.1 Paenibacillus radicis (ex Xue et al. 2023)
ATAGTCGAGTAGGCGGGGCCTTTCCTTCTCACGGATTGTGCCCCTTCCCCCTCACAGATCCGTACGTGCGCAATTAACGCATACGGCTCTTCATTTCATCGTTACAGGTCGACTGGCGAACAGGTTCACATAAATTTTTGGCAATGGTAAAGGATGACGCAAGAGGAACATTCCAACCTTCTCTCCGGTAAAACCTTTCTTTTGGCTTCTTCTGTTTCTCCACTTCTTCATAAGGTTGAGTACCCTCTTGTAGTACTTCCATAAGTACCCGTAGTTATCCGAGACACCATAATAACGGTAGTGCCCCAATAGTTTACTCTTCAGCATCGTGGCTAGGGAAGCTTCGTCAAGGTGGCGGTTGGTACGCATCCATTTGTTGAATTCCTTTACTCTCGTCCTAAACTTTTTCACACTCGTTTGGCGCATCAACCGGTACTTACCACTCTTCCCTTTTCCCCAGTAGTGGGTAAAACCTAGGAAGACAAACGTTTCCGGCTTCTTCAAGCCCACTCGTTTGCAGTCGATTTCCGAATCCCATCCGAACCGGATTATCTTGGTTTTCTCCTCTGCTATCTGCAGACCGAACTTTCCCAGCCTCTTCACTAGGTTTGCATAGAACATTTCTGCATCCTCTTGGTACTGGAAGCCTCATACAAAATCATCGGCAAAGCGAATCATGTGAGCTTTGCCACGGCAGGCTTTCTTCACGGCTTTTTCAAACCACAGGTCTAGCGCGTAATGTAGGTACACATTCCCCAATATTGGCGAAATAATGCCACCCTGCGGCGTACCTTCCTCTGTCTTTTCGAAGGCCCCTTGTTCCATAATCCCAGCCTTTAGAAACTTATGAATAAGTCTCATCATGCCAGGGTCTGTGATCCGGTGTTCCAGAAACTTCATTAACCAAGTATGGTCTACATAATTGAAGAAGCCGCGAATATCCGCATCCACCACATAACGAACAGGTCCCTTCATCAGAATAGCATCCAAAGCTTGCAGGGCCATGTGTTGTCCTCTTCCCGGTCGAAACCCATAGGAACCATCCAGAAAATCTTGCTCGTAGATTGCGTTCAGGATTTTACTTATGCCTTTTTGCACGATTTTGTCTTCATGGGCGGGTATACCAAGCGGGCGAACGCTTTTCTCATCCTTGGGGATGTACGTTCGCCGCGACGGCTGCGGTCGATATCCTTTTCTCTTCAACCTTCCTACCAAGTCATCCAGGTTGCTTTCGAGATTCTCCTCATACTTGGCTTTCGTCATGCCATCTACTCCGGTAGCTCTATCCCCCGGCATTTCCAGGTGGCAGTCCCATAATGCCTGTTTGTCGAGTAGGTGTACCAATGAGGTGAATCTTAGTTTCCCGTCGCTCTTTGTGAGTTCTGCTATTCTTGCTAATTTTGTTTGCACTCGTCTCCCTACCTCTGTGTGTAGCCAATGTGTCCTTATCAAGATCAATGAAATGTAGCCCTCTTCCCTCCACCAGCATTACACTGGCTTCCTCGGTACTATATGGCTATCCGAATCCCTGCGCACCTTTTGGCATTCTCCCTTTTGATCGATTGTTTGCCATACTCCACCACCGTTCCTAACGAGTACTTGGGTTAGGTGAAGAGTGGCAGGGCCTCCCGGGTTACCGTGTAATCATTGGTCAGCATGCCTGGCTCTAAAATGACCCCGGAGAAGTCTGCACATGCTCGCCATTTCACGCTTGTACAATTGTTGCCTTCCGACTTCCGTATATCGTCGGCCTATCTCGATGTTAGTCAATTTCGGGGCTCTGTCACTTTCAGGCCTACTGCCTAACTGTCTACGCTTAGCACCTAACATTACTATTAGTAGCCCAAGACTCGCTATTGGCGATGCGGCTGTACATCTTACCAAGCAGGGGTTCCACCTGCTAAATTACACGACCTTGCCCGGTCGCTC
>NZ_JANQBD010000069.1 GCF_024722015.1 Paenibacillus radicis (ex Xue et al. 2023)
ACGTTAGCATTCCTGTAGAGCGTTATTTTTGAGCTTTGCAAAAAAACAAGCGCCTCGGTACGATGGGAGTACGCAACGGGTCAAAGCCCTTTAAATCCCATCATCCAGGAGGACGCTCTACTATGAAGTTTAAATCGCAGGACAAACAAAATCAACTCATTGAAAAAATTACCTCTCAGCATCTGGTCGTCGGGATCGACATTGCCCAACAAACACATGTCGCGCGCGCTGTTAACTTTCGCGGAATCGTAATCGGAACCCCCTTGTCATTTTCAAATGACGAGGAGGGCTTTCATATCCTTCTTCGGTGGATTCAGTCACTGCAATCTGCTCATGCTTTAACAGCAGCAATTGTTGGCATGGAGCCTACCGGACACTATTGGCTAAACCTCTCTAGGTGGCTCTCAGATCGCCAGTTTGAAGTGGTTCTAGTTAATCCTCATCTTGTGAAAAAGAACAAAGAAAATCGCGACAATACGCCCTCGAAGAGCGACAAAAAGGATGCTCTCGTCATCGCAGACATGGTTAAAAACGGCTACTACTCGTTCATTCGCAACACGCCTGAGGCCTTTGAAGAGCTGCGTGTCTTTCTCTCCAACCGAGACTCCGTCGTTACGAGACTTGTTAGTGCGAAGAACCAGATTCATCGTTGGGTTGACATTGTGTTCCCCGAGTTGCGACAAGTCTTTAAGAACCTAATGTGCAAAGGTGCAATAGCGACACTACGTCTTTTCCCAACGCCGGAAGAACTGAGGAAGTCAACGACTCAGGACGTGGTAAGGGGCTGGAAATCCATTATGGAGCGTCAGCCTGGGGATAGGAAGGCTCAAACCCTTGTTGCGCTTGCTCGTTATTCTGTAGGCTCCAAACAGGCAACACATGCGTACAAGCTGCACTTAAAGCAACTTCTCGCTGAATATGACCTAGCTTGTGAGCAGCTGAAAGTTGTAGAAGCAGAGATTATTGCAGTTTTAGACCGCATACCTTTTGCTAAATCAATGCTTGCCGTAAAAGGAATTAATGCGATCTCACTAGCCGGCATTCTTGGTGAGGCCGGGGATTTAAGCGGTTTTGCCCACGGAAATGCACTGCTTCGGCACGCTGGTCTGAACCTAGCAGAAGCAAGCTCAGGTAAATGGACAGGACAGATGAAAATTAGTAAACGCGGACGATCTCGTCTCCGGCGTTTCATCTTCATGATGACTTTGAGCTTGACCTCGAATAATCCGGAATTCAAGGCGATGCATGCGTACAATGTTCAGGTGAAAAAGATGAAGAAAATGCGATCCATTATGAAACTGTGTGGTAAATTAGCCCGCATACTCGTTGGGATGGCTCGCAGCAGTGAAGCCTACAATCCTCACAAAACGATGCCACTTCAGCTAGCAGCTTAAGCGATATCTTACCGTCGTACGAATATTGGCTTATTCGCGGGATTTCAAAGAAAGCACGGGGTACCGGATGCGATTGAACCAAAGGGCACCGACCCGTAACGTTAGCAAGACCGGCCTCCACCCCTTGGACAGGCGTAACGAAGGAATGAGAGGGCACCGACCCGTTGAGACATGGGAGTGAAAACCTCCAGGGGCGGCGTGGAGAATGCGTGCAGTATATGGAAATATGTGGGGATTTAATCCCCCCCCTCTATTTCGTCGCGCCTTCATATTGTCCCGGTCCTCAACTCGGTTGCTCTTACAATCTTTCCGAAAATCTGACAAGGGTGAAATCCTGCGAATAAGCGAGCATTCGTGAGAAAACAGAATCGTACTGAGGGAGTTCA
>NZ_JANQBD010000070.1 GCF_024722015.1 Paenibacillus radicis (ex Xue et al. 2023)
CAGCGGGAGGAACACAAGCTTCAAAGGCGGACGCTATCGCTCCTCCATCCCACACCCGTTCCCTCTTACAGTTCTACTTTACTGCCTTCTGCTACCTCTTTCTTTGCTGCGCCTAACCTATCGGTCAGGCGGTATTCATAGCCATGTACCCCTCGGTAGTACTCCGGGTACATCTCTCCATCACAGGCTTCGCACCTAAACTGCGGCGGCACCTCAGGATCCCCGTCGTCCATCCTATCGAAGTCACGAACCACATTAAGCGGTATTTCTTCCACTTCCATACAAGTCAAACATACATACTTGACCCCTTGCTTGGACTGTAGATAGTTGCTTAGGATGATGGCCTTTTGCTTCTTTTTCTTCCCTGCCTTGCTTTTCTTCGTTACCGGTGAGATCTCGGATCATCCTTTCTAAACAGGCTTGTGCGGTTTTGCAAACCGCATATTTTACTGAAAGCTTACCTTCTTTTAGGCAGACTTCTCCCTTGTACTCATAATAACACTCACATTTTGGACACACCATGGGGTCTTTTCCTGTGTGTTCTTTTACTTTCTCGTTCCACGTTTTTCGGCGCATTGCTTTCTTCGCCTTCACGATCCATTTCCTCGCTTCTTTTTGCCATGCCGTAACAAGCTTTTTACTCAAGCTTTTCGTCCTGCGTGAATAGACGCCGTAATGCCGGATCGTCTTAAATTGTTCGTCTGGAATATGTCGAATCACCCTCGATATAAACGCTTCTACCGTAACGGTTTCTTGCTTTTCTTTCCCATCTGTTTTATCTGTATATCGAAACGTCACACACTGCCCATCATAGGCCTCGATCCGACTTATCGCGATCGCAGGTCGACGCATATAACGGCCAATATACCCTAGCTGCATCTTCACATCCCCCTTTTGCTTCGGGGCATGGATATAGAAGCCCTTTTCATTTTCTGAATAGGCCCTCTGTAACAGCGGCTGTATTTTTTTCTTTTCTTCCGCACTCACATGCTTTCTTATCAGTTTCAATACGACCGTTTGCCACTGCTTTCGCAGCATTTCAAATGGAATGAAGTCATACTTTTTCCACTCCCCATTCCTTTTCATTCCCCCCATCGTCACTAGCATATGGATATGCGGGTTGAAATTCAGCTTCGAGCCAAACGTATGGAGCCCTGCAATAATTCCCGGGATCACGTTATGCTTCTTCTCAAAATACTCCTTTATTAGACGAACCCCTTCATCCATAAACGGTTTCAGTAGTTCCCTATGTTTTAGAAATACGTCTCTTAGCCCCTCATCGATGGTCATGATCACATGACGGTGGTTCACCTGGAACACCTCTTCCGCCAGTACACGACTCCATTCCTCGGTCTCACCGCATGAACACGTTGTGCAGAATCGTCCCTTACACCGATACGGTATCATCTTCACGTCATGGCACCCCTCACATGCCACAAGTTTAAATCCTTTCTTTGGATCTCCGCAGTCGCGAAATTTGCCGATCTCCTTCATCACTACTGCACGTATGTTCTTTCCATGTTTCGTTACGAACGCTTCCCAATGCTTATGTTCGTCAAAAAATATCCGATGTAAGATGTCCTGTTTCATATCACTAATTTATCAATATTTTGAATGTGGGGGAACTCCAAAAATTTATACTTTCTATTATCTT
>NZ_JANQBD010000006.1 GCF_024722015.1 Paenibacillus radicis (ex Xue et al. 2023)
AAGTTCGAGATATGACGGTTAAGTCCACTGCTCTTCGTCAGTTGCTAACTAATTTTTAAAAATTTTTATGGTTAGGTGTGTTTGAGTTACTCAAAAGTCAGTTTAAAGCTTATTGACATAGTACGCTGATATTATAAGATAGCCTTTATCGAGACCTCTCAATCTCATGCAAAACGGAACGGCTCCGTGTCAATTTGGGATGCAAATACCGGAGTAGTCGATTTTTTTTGAAGCAGCTTGCTATTCAAATAATCGGCAACACCCTGCTTCATAATTTTTTCAACATTATGCCCCGGGTCAATCAACGCGATTCCAGCCGCGGCTGCATCCTGCGCCGTATGATAGTCGATGTCGCCTGTAATCAATACATCTGCTCCCGCAAACAAAGCATGGCGCACATATCGGCTTCCTGATCCGCCCAGAACAGCTACCTTGCGTATCGAATGCTGGGGGTCCCCCACTACCCTCAACGCAGGCACGCTGTAAGCGGTCTTCACTTGCTCGCATAACTGTTCCAGAGTAACAGGCGCAGGAAGCTTCCCAACCCTTCCTAGACCAAAGGAACGGCCTTTAAGATCAAGTTGGTACAAGTCGTAGGCAACTTCCTCGTAAGGATGTGCCTTTAGCATGGCTTGAACTACTCTTTTTTCGACACTTTGAGGCACAATCGTCTCCAATCGTATCTCTTGAACCTTCTCCAGCTTGCCCTGCTGTCCAATAAAAGGCTCGCTGCCCTCCTCAGGTACGAATGTTCCCGTCCCTTCGTTATTAAAGCTGCAGTGACTGTACTTCCCGATCCAGCCTGCACCTGCTTGAAACAACGCCTCGCGAACACGCTCTACATGGTCTACCGGTACAAACACGACCAGCTTTTTAAGCTTATCCGTATGTACATCCTCCAAAGGCGATAAGCCGGTTAATCCTAGTGCCTGTGCCATCATATCGTTGACACCGCCCTCCGCCACATCGAGATTGGTATGGGCAATATATACAGCAATATCATGTTTAATCAGCTTTTCGTAGAGCCTCCCTGCAGGGGAGTCCGTTTGAAGATGAGCCAGTGGTCTATAAATAATAGCATGATGGGCAATGATCAAATTAGCACCTAGCCGGATAGCTTCGTCAATGACTTCATCATTTACATCCAGCGCGACCAGCACACCGCTTATTTCCTTATGCAGACTCCCTAACTGCAAGCCAATTTTATCATCAGGTACCGCGTAATGTTTAGGAGCCAGCTCCTCCATTAGTTGAATGATGCTTTGTCCTTTTGCAAGCAAGCCAATACCTCCTTGATTTGCTTTATTTCCGATTCAATTAATTGCTCTTTACTGCGTGTTTCCTGTTGGGAAGAACGGGCCAATTGACCACGAATCATTTCGAGCTTATCAAGCTCAAGCTTCCATTTATGGAACCAAACGGCTGAAGGCTCTTGAAGAAAATAAGGTCCAAGCTTCAGCTGCAGCTCCTCATTTGCAGTAATCCCTGCACCAAGTATTCGGCTCTCATACAGCTGGCCATTAGTCAATTCGGTATGCTGAGCAGGTACAGCAGTTAATATCTCATATATTTTACCATCCTCTTCGAGGATTTGCTCTCTGATGAGAACCCAGCTATGCTCCAATAACCATGTGCGCACGAAGCTTTCGCCCACATTGGGCTGAAGGATCAGCATACTAACTCCTGCAAGCTTATCTTGACCCGCTTCCAAGATGGCAGCAATTAATGCACCACCCATGCCAGCTATGGTTATAACATCGACTTCTCCCGGTTGAATTACAGCCAGCCCATCACCGAGCCTAACATCTATTAATGATCCCAACACTGCATCACGCACCTGCTTGGCAGCTGCCTGATACGGACCAAGATTAACTTCCCCTGCCACAGCCTTGCTAATCTTCCCCCGCTCAGCCAAATAAGAAGGCAGCAGCGCATGATCGGAGCCAATGTCCGCCATTCGGCTTCCTTCGGGAACTTGTTTAGCTATCATTTCGAGTCTTTTTGACAATCGCAACATGTTAAGCAACCCACTCTGTCCATTTTTTTCGTAAAACAAATAATAAACTGGCTTCGACTAGCAATTTACCTAAAAAAGCTATTTGTACCGCATCTTCACCATACTGCTCGGCATAAAGCATACCATACAACTCGGGCATAAACCAAACGATACAGCTAAGCATCAGGAACACTGTACCTATTTGTTTGCTTTTCTCATGAATCATCCAGCCGACCCATCCGAATAAAATACATAACGGCACCCAGCTTAACTCAAGCGTAAGCCAATTAATTGAATCGAGCTGGTAATGCAGCAGCCAGCCGTAACAAAATACAAGGACTATCCATCCGCACAGCTGGAACAGCAGAAGCCGCGCCAGCAGTCCGGTCAATATCCATACGAGACTGCAGAATACCACATATCCAACCACTAGAACAGGTGCATGAACATTATGAAGCCTCATCAAGATGACGCCTATAAAAAGTAAAAATAAGGATGCCATTCCGAATAAGATTTGTGCACGAACCGGCTCTTTTTTATTTTGCAGACTTCCTATGGTATAACAGCCAAATAAAAAGACGCATGCTATGCCCATTTGCATTGGTAATTCAAAAGCAGTAAAATTAAGAGCAGCAAAAGAAATAAGAGCAATAACGCCGAAGAAGACAATCCATATTTTCCAGTTACTGTTTTTTATAGACGCAGGGGATACACCGAGAAATCCGCCTGAGGATGAAGGCTTCTCCGCCGAATTCTCTAAATATATATTTAATAAAAAGTCACAGTAATGTTCCGGCAGCAGCTTACTTTTACGCCAGTGCTCAATTTCACGTATTAAAATTTTTCTTTTTTCGTCCATACTTTTCGAATCACCTCATCAACTTTGGCATCAGCTTCCATTTTGGTCCATCTTATCTTTTTATCGGTTGAGGTGAAACAAAAAATTAGACCTCACCGCAGTTGCGCAGCAAGGTCAATGGGTCTAATTTCACAGCTTTATTCAAGGAAATCTTTCAAACGTTTACTGCGGCTTGGATGTCTTAGCTTGCGAAGCGCCTTAGCTTCAATCTGGCGAATCCGCTCCCGGGTAACGCCGAATACTTTACCCACTTCCTCAAGCGTACGAGTACGACCATCGTCCAGGCCAAAACGAAGTCGAAGCACGTTCTCCTCGCGTTCGGTGAGTGTATCCAGCACATCCTCCAGTTGTTCCTTCAACAGCTCGTAAGCTGCGGCATCAGCAGGAGCCAACGCTTCCTGATCCTCGATAAAATCACCCAGATGGGAGTCATCTTCTTCCCCGATCGGTGTTTCCAAAGAAACCGGCTCTTGCGCAATTTTCATAATTTCGCGCACTTTGTCTGTGCTTAAGTCCATCTCTTTTGCAATTTCCTCAGGCGTCGGTTCGCGACCAAGCTCTTGAAGTAATTGACGAGACACTCTGATCAGCTTATTGATAGTTTCTACCATATGAACCGGAATACGGATCGTTCTGGCTTGGTCAGCAATAGCACGGGTTATCGCTTGGCGAATCCACCATGTCGCATAGGTACTGAACTTAAAGCCCTTATCATGGTCGAACTTTTCAACAGCTTTTATCAAGCCCATATTGCCTTCCTGGATCAAATCCAAAAACAGCATACCGCGGCCGACATAACGTTTGGCGATACTAACTACCAAGCGAAGATTGGCTTCAGCCAAACGGCGTTTTGCCTCTTCGTCACCCAATTCAATTCGTTTCGCCAGCCCCACTTCATCCTCTGCCGATAACAGCGGAACTCGGCCAATCTCCTTCAAATACATCCGAACCGGATCATTAATTTTAATTCCCGGAGGAAGCGACAGATCGTCGTCAAAATTAAAATCATCATGCTCCTGATCGCTAGGTCTATGCTCGTTATCTTCATCGGATTCATTGCCTACGTCGATGCCTACCTCTGAAAGCTGTTCAAAAAATTCGTCAATTTGTTCAGGATCCTGATCAAAAGGAGCCAGCTTCTCCATAATATCTTTGTAGGTTAAAGAAGAACGCTTTTTACCTTGCTCAATCAGTTGTTCCTTTACTTGATCTAACGTCAACTCGGTCTCTATCTCGGAACGTTGATCGTTCGCCATATGCCAACTCCCTCCTCCCTGGATACATCCTCTTATAGCTATAGCTGCTTAAGAGGATTTTAACTGCTTCTCCAGAGACATAATCTCATTACCTATTTGTCCAGCCAATGTCAAATCGCCTAAACTTGCGGCCTTAAGCATTTCTTCTCTTTTTAGCTCAATTAGCTGCTGTTGAGGATATTTCTTTATTTCCCGGATGTAATCATCAATAACTTGACCATTGACCCCATGAGAATTACCCATCATAGCAATCGAACTTGCCAAACCCTCGAGCTCTTTTTCTTGAAGCATGGCAATAAAACTGCTTGCATTCGGCTCATACCCCTGTGCAAAATAAGCGTATAAATAAGCAGCTAGCGCAGCGTGTGCATCCACATTGAATTGATCACCCAGCTGCCGCTCTACATATTTCGTAGTATCACGGTCAAACATCATGATAGCCAATAACTGACGCTCAGCATTATGATATGCTTTAAGCAAGGAAGGCGCACGTTCCCGCGGTCTCCCATCATTCATAACATTATTCCACGCTTTGTCTTTATTATCCCCGAATTTGTTGTTTTTTTCCGATTGAAGTCTGATTTCGTTCAGGTCCTGCAAAGCGGCTTCAAATGTTAGCCGAAATTCGGTCGACAATTCCCTCACGTAGTGTTCTCTTTCAACGGGTGATGGAATGTCCGCAATAACTTTGAGAGCTTGCTGAATGTAGCGAAGCTTATCCCCATCCTCCTGCAGTTTAAAATTTTTGCGAAAGTGAATTAATTTATATTTGATCGACGGTACGGCAGCTTCAATCACATCCCGTACAAATCGTTCAGAACCGTTAGTTGTAATATACTCATCGGGATCCTGAGAATTTGGAAGCAGCGCAATCTTGACGAGGCATCCTGCTTTTTCCAAAATCGGGATGCTCTTGTAAGCCGCATTTTGTCCAGCAGAATCACCATCATAAGCAACTATTACTTGATCGGCCTGCTTGCGGATCACTTCGGCATGCTCCTCAGTTAAAGCAGTGCCCATCGTCGCTACACCATTTATTACCCCAGTTTCCCAAGCTTTAATAACATCCATATACCCTTCGAACAACACAATCTGCTGTTTCTTTCGTATTTGTGGCCGGGCCAGATGAATATTGTACAAGCTTCTGCTTTTATGAAAAAGCATTGACTCCGGACTATTCAAATACTTGGGCTGTGCATCCCCCATGGCTCTTCCGCCAAATGCGATAAGCCGGCCCTTCCAATCATGAATCGGAAAAATAATTCTGTCCCGAAACTTGTCGAAGTAACCTTGTCCGTCCTGCCTGACAGAAAGCAGGCCGCCTCTTTCCATTAAAGGTAATGGAAATTGACGTCTTTCTAATAGCTGGGTTAAGGTATCCCAAGGGGCTGGGGCATAACCAATGCCAAAGGTTTCGATCAGCTTGTCGTTTAACCCGCGTGAGCGTAAATATTGCATAGCCTGTTTCCCTTGCTCGGTATTCTTTAGTATATACTGATATAGCTTACCGGTCAGTTCGTAGGCTTCATACAGCTTTGTTTTATCCGGGTTTTGCTGTGAACGGCTATCTGCTGCAGGATCAATACCAATATCCAAATTAGCTTCTTGAGCCATTTGGCTGATGGCTTCCGCGAAAGAGTAGCCTTCCATGGCCATTATGAACTGAATCACGCCTCCACCAGCTCCGCAACCAAAGCAATGATAGATTTGCTTTTCAGGCGTTACAGTAAAGGACGGCGATTTCTCCGAATGAAAGGGACAAAGCCCCTTCATATAATGCCCCTGCTTGCTTAAATGGACGTAACGGCCAACCACATCGACAATATCATGATGCTTAAGGACCGCCTCAATAATTTCTTCAGGAATACGTCCGTTACTCATCCTATCCACCTTCAATCAAATTAACACGTAATAATATTCGCTATAGCTATGAATTATCCTGCAAGCGAAGTAAAACTTTTGTCAAAGTTTGTAGAAAAAACTGTCGATCCTCGTCGGTAAACGGTTTAGGTCCTTTGGAATGCTTGCCTCCGCGTCGCTGCTTTGCCTGTTCATGCCTGCGATCGAGTAAAAAATCAATGGTGCGATCATTGTAATTTTGGCCGCGATTGGATAGTGCTATCGCTTTCTTGCCAAGAGCAAGTGCGGCCAAGCCAAAGTCCTGTGTTATTAATACGTCGCCGGGAGCAATTCGATTCGCTATATACAAATCTGCTGACTGATCCGACCGGTCCACTTGAATGATCTGGACTCCCTCCATTGGAGCAAGCCGATGATCATATGAAGCTACCATCATAACTTCAACCTTAAACTGTGCTGCAGCCTTAACGATTTCAGGCTTAACCGGACAAGCGTCAGCATCGACCATAATTTTGAATGGCATCGTAAGTCCACCGGAATCCTTTTTAAGTACTAAAGTAATAACTGGTTTATAAAGACTGCTTATAAACGTACTTTTAAAACATGCACTAATATTATATACGATGAAGAAATAAAAAATCCTGCTGAGGTTATGTAAAAAAGCATTAGCTATCTTCCGTGATACCAATCGATGATTAAGCTAGCCGTTTCCTCCACAGCCTTGTTCGAAACATCAATGACTGTGCAGCCTATCCTTTTCATTATCTTATCTGCATATTCAAGCTCCAGATTAATTCTTTCAACATTGGCATACATCGCTGTCTGCGGCAATCCCAAAGTCTTTAGCCGTTCTGAACGAATCATATTCAGCTTCTCAGGAGTGATGCGAAGACCGATAACCTTCTTATTAGATACGGTAAACAGCTGCTCGGGCGGCTGAATTTCCGGAACAAGCGGGACGTTGGCCACTTTAAATTTTTTGTGTGCAAGGTACATGGATAGTGGTGTTTTCGACGTTCTTGACACTCCCACAAGTACAATATCGGCCTGCAGTACTCCCGTAAAATCTCTACCATCGTCATATTTGACAGCGAACTCTACGGCTTCGACCTTCTTGAAATAATCTTCATCCAGAGGATGTATCATACCCGGCTGATGGCGGGATTCCTGCTGCAGCTTTTTTTCAAGCGAGCCCAGAATGGGTCCGAGCAAATCAATATACATAAGCTGATTCCGTATGGACTGCTCAACCAAATAATCCCTAAGCTCCGGAATTACAAGTGTAAAAACGATGATTCCATCCCGTTCCTTGGCAGTTTGAATCAATTTATCTATACCCTCGTGATTTTCCAAAAACGGTACGACCCGTACATCAACCTGCTGCGGATAAAATTGAACCGCGGCTGCGCGTACAACAGACTCACCAGTCTCCCCTGCCGAATCAGAGGCTATGTATATGACCGGATTCTTCCTCTCTGCCATGAACTCACCTCTTTCTTGAATTGACCATCCCTCAAGGATAAGCGGCTGCCAGCGAAGCAAAGCCTAACAACTTCGCTCAAAAAAAACATCTCGTCCCCAAGCCCGAGTTAGACTAAAGACGAGAGTCCATCTTTTATGTTAATAAAATATATTACCAAAGGTAAATAAAAATGTCAAAACAATTTTTCTAAGACGCTTTTAAATTTATATGCCATACTTGTCCATTTGATCCAAGAAATTTCTCGACTTTAGAACAAGACCTATATGAGTGTCGAAATAGCTCCTCATCAGCTTTTTGAGGCTTTCTTTGGTTTCCGGCTTCACATCTATTTGTCCAAGCCGTCGGATATCCATGCGTGCAAACAGCCGGATCAGTTTAAGAGTTCCAGCGGACAGAGGTAAAGCTTGGGGATCCTTAGTTCGGCATCTTTCGCATAAAATGCCTCCCATACCGGCGCTAAATCGCATTTCTCCACTGCTGCTCCTGCAGGAAACACATTCATCAAGCTCCGGCTGATAACCTGACTGCATCCATATTTTCATTTCATAAATGTGTACAATGATTTGCATATCCTTGTCGCTATCAAGTCCTTGGTAGGCGGCCAGCAATTGCTCATACAAAAAAACATTAGCTTCCTGGTCCCCAAGCATTCGATCCGTTAGCTCCGCTATATAGGAGGCATAGGATGTTTTGTACAGCTCTTCTCTTAGGTGATGATTCGATTCAATAATATCCGCGTGATTTAATGTACCTAACTGACCGGATTTAAAAAACAAATAGTCGCCGCAGGTAAATAACTGGGCAACCGATGAGTAACGGCTCTTCACTTTTTTGGCGCCTCTAACAATAACGGCGACTTTACCTATCTCTCGAGTGAACAACGTAATAATCTTGTTATTCTCTCCGTAATCCATACTGCGGATGACGATTCCCTGCACTCGGTACTGCATCGTCAGTTCCCCCCAAGCCTGATAAAGCTATTGTAACAAATCTTCCTGATCGTTCTCCTCCTCTGCATCGTCATCAGAAGTCGGATCAGAAATTTCTTTATAAAGCAGGTAGGCATCCACATCACCGGTTATTGAAAAATACTTCCACGAAAAATCTCTCATGTGTATCAATCTCCTCTCCTACAAGCTTCTGAAGGAAGCTGCCTCGTAAGCAAAGACTTAAAGCTTAAGAAGTAAAGGGACTTCCGAACAAAGGCTTCTGCTTCAGCAAGACGGAATGATGCCTGTTGATAGAAATAGGATGATACTAAAGGCGTGAAAGTATCCTAAGCAATAACTGGCACTGCACTTATTAGTCGTTGCGGAAGCCGAGATCCTTCAATACCCGCTCTTGATTACGCCAATCTTTTTTCACTTTCACCCACAGCTCAAGGAACGTTTTAGAACCTAGAAGAGCTTCGATATCTTGGCGCGCTTTTTGCCCGACTTCTTTTAAGAGCGCTCCTTTTTTCCCTATAATAATGCCTTTTTGCGAGTCACGCTCGACAAAAATAACAGCGGAAATGTGGACGACGCCATTCGGTTCAACCTTCATATCTTCTATCGATACAGCGATGGAATGCGGAATTTCTTCGCGTGTCATATGGAGAATTTTTTCCCGGATCAGCTCGGCACACACAAATTGCTCTGGATGGTCGGTTATTTGATCAGCCGGATAATATTGCGGCCCTTCAGATAAATATTTCGTAACCTGCTCCAGCAATGTGTTAACATTGTTTCCTTTAATAGCAGAAATAGGCACAATTTCCGCAAAGTCATACAAATCCTTGTAGGCTGTAATTACTGGCAATATAGCTTCCGGCTGTACTTGGTCGATTTTATTCATAACCAAAATAACGGGAGTTTTTACTTTTTTCAAGTTCTCGATAATAAACCGGTCGCCGCCACCCAGACCTTCTACCACATCAATTAGAAACAGAACCGCATCCACTTCACTCAAAGAGCTCTCTGCAATTTTCATCATGTGCTCGCCTAGCTTGGATTGAGGCTTATGAATACCCGGAGTATCCAGGAATACGATTTGAGAATCAGTCGTTGTGTAGACTCCATGAATTTTGTTGCGGGTTGTTTGTGGCTTGTCAGACATAATAGCGATTTTTTGCCCGATTACTTGATTCATTAATGTCGATTTTCCGACGTTAGGACGGCCGATAATGGCCACAAAGCCGGATTTAAATACTTTCTTAGCTGATGCTGTCATCTTTTAATTATCCTCCATTGAGATCATTGCTGGTGAAAGCCCCCGGCAGCAGCTCGGCAACAGTCGTTTCCGTTATGTCTCCATTAATATTTGCCATATAGACTGGCATATTCGGCGCACATAGCTCAATCAATACTTGACGGCATACTCCGCAAGGTGTGATCGGCTGTGATGTATCACCAATTACAGCGATTGCTTTGAACGATCTTGGCTGTGCCCCATCAGCAATAGCTGAAAAAAGAGCCGTACGCTCGGCGCAGTTGGTAGGTCCATAAGCGGCATTCTCCACATTGCAGCCCATATAGACGGTACCATTACTCCCCAGGAGCGCACTGCCTACTTTAAATTGCGAATAAGGAACATATGCCCTCTCCCTTGCTTCTTTGGCAAAAGAAATAAGTTGTTGCCGCTCCATCCTCATCGCCCCTTTACACATTCATTAAATAATAGGCTAAAACCGTTATAAAACAGCCGATCAAAGCCCCCAGCACAAGCGCTGGCATCGATCGACTGCGCTTGTCGTATAACACCAGCATGACCATAAAAGCTAATAAATAAGCCAATAAAGCTATTAAAGTAATAGTAACATAGCTGGCAATAAACGTCGAAATCGCAAAAGCAACAGCGGCCAGCAGACTTGGCCGCACATGATTGCCTTTCGAGGAAAACCGCGTCTCTACCACAATAACGGTAAGCATAACCAAGCTCAATAATACCCAGACCATTCCTGCGGAAAAGGAATGCCCTTCAGCAGAACGGACATTTATAAACAGCCTGTCGATAGGGTCGTAAAATACAATCATCCCTACTATCGCGGCAAAAGCCGCAGACACCAGTACGGAGGCTGCGGCGACATCCTTGGCTATTTTGGCCAGCGGATGGAGATCCGGCATGGCTAGGTCTACAGCCTTTTCAACAGCCGTATTAATTAATTCTGTAACAATCATTAATGTAACAGCTAATAAAATAAATAAAATTTCCAGCTTCGGCAAGCCTAAATATAAAGCCAACAATAATACAACAAAAGCGGCAAAAAAATGGAACTTCATGTTGCGCTGCGTAGATAAGGCGTACTTCACTCCTTCATATGCGAACCGGAAGCTTCTGTGCCACTTCACCTGCTGTCTCATCTTAGGAGACCTGCCTGCTGTAAAATTTGCTCCTGCTTAGCAAACATCTCTTTTTCCGATTCCTCGTCCTGATGATCGTATCCGATCAAATGGAGAAAACCATGAACGAACAGAAAGCCTAGCTCCCGTTCCACTGAATGTCCGTAATCTTCACTTTGGGCAATTGCTCGAGGCACTGAGATGATGATGTCACCGAGAGGCTCCTCAAACATGGCTTCTTCGTCCTCATCGAGCTCGTCGCTATCCTCCTCAAGCTCCTCGTCAGCTTCGCCTGATTTGTCCAGCTTCTCGGCATCGCTCAGGTCATCATTTTGCACGAAATCATCCTCATCGAAGATAATCTCCAGCTCATCATCACCCACCTCTTGCATCGCAAAAGAAAGCACATCCGTAGGCTTGTCTATTCCCCGATATTCCTTGTTCAGGCGGTGAATTTCTGCATCATCGACAAAGGTTAACGCTACTTCGCCTTCATCCACCTGCTCCGCTTCACCTGCAAGGCGCAAAAGCAGCTCCAGCTTAGCTACAAATTCCGGAGAGATTTCAAATTCATTTTGTTCACTATTCCATTCCAAGCGTAGGCTCATGAGGTTTAACTCCTTTTTGTCTGCTTTGGGGCGTCTGATTGCGCCGGCAGATCGTTAGGGTATTCGATTCTAGAATGAAAAATACCGAGTAATGTTTCATTCAATGTTTTGGCGATTTGATCCAGTTCTTTAATGGTTAAATCGCATTCGTTAAATTGTCCATCATCCAATCGGCCTTTGCTGATTCTCCGCACCATGGTATCAATCTGCTCCAACGTAGGGCTTCTCAGTGACCTCACCGCCGCTTCAACACAATCGGCAATCCCGACAATAGCTGCTTCCTTAGACTGCGCCTTAGGACCCGGATAGCGAAAATCCGCTTCCTCCACCGACTTTGTTTGTCCCTCGGCCTCGGCAATTTTCTTAGCTTTATGGTAAAAAAATTGCAGCAGTGTCGTGCCATGATGCTGCTCTGCAATATCACGGATCGGCTTAGGTATCTGGTACTCCTTCAGCATCTCTACACCATCGCGGGCATGAGCAACAATAATTGATTTGCTTAATTCGGGGTCCATTTTATCATGCGGGTTTTCGATATTCGATTGATTCTCGATAAAATAAACCGGACGTTTGGTCTTCCCAATGTCGTGATAATAGGCACCCACTCTGCATAGCAGCCCATTGGCTCCAATCGCTTCTGCAGCGGCCTCCGCCAAATTGCCAACCATTATACTATGATGGTAGGTGCCTGGCGTTTCCGTCAGCAGCTTACGCAGCAGAGGGTGATTCGGATTGGACAGCTCCACCAATTTCAACGGAGATAAAATTCCGAATGCAACTTCAAAGAAGGGTAGAAGTCCGATAACAAAAACAGCTGTGAGCAATCCGCTCCCAATTGTGAAGGATAGAGCGACCAAAGCGTTCTTGCTTGTTTCATGGCCTTCAATAAGCAGCAGTGAGGCAACAAGAACCATCCCAAGTAAAGAGACGATCATCCCGGCTTTTAAAATTGAAGACCTTTGACTGGCTCGTTGAATCGAGAAGATCGCCGCAAATGAGGTTACCAGCGTCAGCAATGCATATCGAAAGTCAAATGGTTGTAAATGGTCCGTATTAAAAATAATGCTCGACATGACAGCAAAAAGAACGGTGGCAACAAAAGCCATACTCGAATCCAGTAATATGGTTATCAGCATAGCCCCCATTGCCGAAGGCGCTAAAAATCCAATATACGGGTAATCTAAATTTTGTACAAGTGAAAACAGCTTCATCCCGAATAATGTAATCAGTAGTATGAGAACCAGCATCAACAGCTGCGCATTATTATTTTTGATCGATTGTGAGCTTTGCCGGATAAACATGAATATAACAAGGCTGAACATCGATACCAGCATCACTAATCCAATTTTGGGCCAGTTGCTCGACTCATCTTTCAGCATTTCCAGACTGCTTAAACGCAAATACATCTCATCGGTTATCTGATCGCCCTTCTTCACCAACACTTCATTCTTGTTAATGAAAATCGGCTTCACATTATCACGTGCATGGCCTTTCGCCTCATCGGTTCCCTTTTGATCAAAAAACTTATTCGGCGTAATTGCAGTTCTCACAAGCTCCTGCACAATTTCTCTCGCCGTGCTTTTGCTTAAGGTCGAGCTGTTCACCAGCTCCGCTACCTTGGCCCTTACCGTTTGCGCGTCCAAAATTTGATCGCTCATCAAGCGGTTTACAATATCCTTGGCAACCGGCTCCATAGCGATTAAATCTTCCTTCAATAGGCGTGGCAATTTATAAAATGTTTCTTCCGGTATCCGATATTGCTGCTCAACAATCTTTTTCTTCATTTCTTCAAGCATAACTTCGTTATATTGACCGCTGCCGGAATACATTTTCACTTGTTTGTCGGTATGAAGCTCTATGATGTTCGGTATGACCGTTTTATAAATATTGACCTTATCGCCAAGTGTCACTTCAGCATCAGCGTTGATTTGCTGCAGCTTTTCGAAAATCGACTCTACGAGCACATCATTTTTCAACGATACGATTTTGTATACGGGTTGGACGCGCTGAGCCGCATCCTCCTTGGCTTGTTCCGTTGCAATTGCATTTTCTATCGCACGTGGAGCTATAATGTCCTTCTCTGCATGCGATCCTTTTTGGATATCATAGGTTTGGGGAATGATCTTGTTTGTAAGCGCCAAATAAAACACCGCTGTAAGCAGTAAAAACAGAAGAAAGCGCACAAGTGCGCTATATTTCCAACCGGATAGCCGGTATTGAAATTTCCCTTGAATCGAAGCCTGGTTTTTCATAATCGAAAGGTCATCCCTTTCTCCGCGCTACTTTTCTTGTTCATTATGATAAGCAACGATGATTTTTTGAACCAAGGAGTGTCTGACAACATCTGCATCGGAAAACTCAATAAATCCTATCTCTTCAATGCCTAATAAAATACGTCTGGCTTCAACAAGTCCCGAATTTTTGCCGCGAGGCAGGTCAATTTGCGTTACATCTCCGGTAATAACCATCTTGGAGCCAAAACCGAGGCGAGTTAGAAACATCTTCATTTGTTCTGGGGTCGTGTTCTGAGCTTCATCTAATATAATAAAGGAATCATCCAAAGTTCTCCCCCGCATATAGGCAAGCGGAGCGATTTCGATCAATCCCCGTTCCAACGATTTGACCACCTGTTCCGGTCCCAGCACATCGTTAAGAGCATCATACAATGGACGTAAGTAAGGGTCAACCTTTTCCTGTAAATCTCCAGGCAGAAAGCCCAGACTCTCTCCAGCTTCAACAGCAGGCCGCGTCAGAACGATACGTTTGACCTTCCCTTCCTTAAGCGCTGCAACCGCAAGCACGACTGCAAGGTAGGTTTTACCTGTACCGGCAGGACCGATCCCGAATACGATATCGAGCTTCTTGATCGTTGAGACATATTGCTTTTGACCGATCGTTTTAACACGAATAGGCTTGCCCTTGTGAGTAACGGCGATATCGCCCTTGAATAAATCCAGCAGTTGATCCGCTTTCATTTGCTTGGCTAGCTCCAACGCATACTTTACGTCCCGCTCGCTTAGAATATAATTGTTGCGCACCAGCTCCAGAAGCACCTCAAAAAGCTGCTTAAGGGATTGCAATTCTCCCGATTCGCCTTGGATAACGATCTCTTCCTCACGCGATTGAATCCTGGCAGTGGTGTGCTGCTCAATCAAATGCAGGAACTTATCCTGAGGTCCAAACAAAGACAGTGCCTCGGACGTATTTTTTAAAGCTACTTTCACAAAGCTGGCATTATCAATCAACAGGCCTCTTCTCCTTCGAGTTTGCTTTGGCAAGACTTCCATCGTAATTTTCATCTGAGTTTTGCTTAATAAGTTTTATTGCCAAGCATTACGGTACAGCGACAATAGGTAGTTCTTGGGTAATAGATTCTTCCACTTCCAAATGCACTTCCATATAAACTTTACCATTCTCCGTCTTTTCATGCAAAATTTTTTCACTTACAACCCTCGAACCTTTTCCAGCAGCTTCCAATATATCCGATTTGGCCTGCTCCAAACCTCGCGTTTTTGCCTCTTGAAGCTCGACGGACTGCTCGACAATGCCTGTCTCCATCACGCGCTCTTTAAGCCAGCCTATGGGCAATACAAAGTCTCTCCACATGAATGTTTTGCGTTCCGGAATCGTTTCATAAGTTTGATAAGGAACCGTCCCAAAGCCTGTCAATTGCAAGCCGCGATTACCCACTACCAGGTAAAATCGTTTCAGGGTTTCTCCCGTGTAGATTTTATATTGCTGTACGAGCGGCACCTCAACCTTGGGAGCATACCATACCAAACCTTTGACCTCTCCCGCGGCTACAACCGTTTTCTGATTAAGCTCGTCCCCCAAAACGCCGGAAATAAGAATATCCCCTTTTTTCACATAGGTATTCGTCTTGACAACCGGCCGTCCCTTTTCGGCAAAAATGGAAGTCACCATTGCACTTTTGGAAGCGACCAAGTGGCGTGGATTAAGCAGTTGAGGCTTCTCCGGTATTACGGCTTCCACCACTTTAATGACAACATGGGTCCCGCGAAACTCAACCCCTACCCAGGCAGCTTCCGGCATCTTGCTCTGCAAGCTTTTGGATAGCGCATCGGCATCCTTAAGGCGGAACTTCCATTGGAGTTTATAAACGCCTTCTTGCTTCGCCACTTGCAAAATATCCGCTGTTTTTATCAGTTCATTCCCTTCAACCCGTACCTGCCACACAATTGAAGACAACAGGTATAGACCGATAATAAAGCATAGGATTCCCGCTGCAAAAACCTTTCTCTTCTCCAGTTTGTCCATCACAAAAGGAAAGCCGAACCTCTTGCGTACGCGAGACCGACAGCCTGTCTCTTTTAAAAGCGGACGAAGCCGAAAGAAATCCTTGAGTGAAATATATAGCTCCACCTTAGCTTCATCTCGAAATCGAATGTCCCAAACGGACATCCGCTTTTCTGTCAGCCTATTAATCAAGCGTTCCAGCTGTTGCCCTTTAATTTCAATCAAAACATACCCGCGCAGCGACGTAAGCATCGATGTTTTCAAGCTTGAGCACCCTCTTTACGAATAAAATTTGATCTCCCCGATAATTCCTTCAATAAACACTTCTTCCGTTAAAATAGCTCTTATGACAAGCTGTGTGCCTTGAACCTCCAGCTTCCCTTTGGGCAACGCCAGCAGCAGCCGCTCACTCGAAAAATGCAGCACCCCGCGATGATTTTCAATATAAAGCTGCAAATTGCCTATCATAGTCATTCGAGGCAGGTCCAAAGCAACGTCTTGTGGAAGGTCCAGCAGCTTTGCCGTGAATTGATTAAGCCTTTTAGTCAGACTGCGCATTTTTTCCCTCCTAAAAACTTTCTGTAGGAAAGTCCGGTTTTGCGTAAGTATGGGCTATTTACACCATATGCTAGAAATTCACAGATTATGAAAGCAAAGCAAAAAGCACCGGCAATCCCAATTTTCTTTAGGATCCGGTGCTCATTAGTTAATGATTTATTTTCGAAATGGCTTCTTCGCCCTAGGTGGACCAAGAATTTCAGCCCATATGACCCCCTGAGCGAGCTTATGGGCGTCTACTGCATCCTCACGGTATTTCTGTTCCTCAGAACGCTTTTGCTTCGTACGTTCATCCTGGCGCGAACTTGATAAATCGCTATCTCCCCAAAAGTCAGCTTCAGGTCGTTTCTCTGAGCTAGGATGAACGTGCTCGGGATGCACGTATGAATCAGGACGACGCTGTGCACTCTCGGTTGCAGTTTGTGGTCGATTCTTTCTTTGATTCGGCTGATTAGCAGTTGTTACCGCAGGCGCTTTATCACGCCCCCACCCTTGCATAGGATTGCCTCCGCCCCCAAACGGGGGCATAGCTTGCTTGGGGGGCTGGCTGCCGGGAACGCCCTTCAAACGCTTCAGGAAGCTGCTAGCCAGAAAAAAAACTACAATCGCTATATACCAGTTATTCAGGAGAAATTCGATCAGTTTCAATCCGGCACACCCCTTCCGAGTTACTCATGATCGCCATTTTTGCCGCCATCATTCATTTTGCCTAAGGAAGAACGCATTTGGGTATCCGCGTCAATATTTTTCAAGTTCATATAATCCATTACGCCAAGCTTGCCGTTACGGAGCGCTTCTGCCATCGCCAAAGGCACCTGGGACTCGGATTCTACCACCTTCGCCTTCATTTCCACTACTAACGCCTTCATCTCTTGCTCTTGGGCTACCGCCATTGCACGGCGTTCTTCAGCTTTCGCTTGAGCGATCCGTTTGTCCGCTTCCGCCTGCTCGGTTTGCAAATAAGCTCCGATATTTTTACCAACATCCACATCCGCAATATCTATCGACAAGATTTCAAAAGCCGTTCCAGCATCCAACCCTTTACTTAAAACGGTACGGGAGATCATATCCGGATTTTCCAATACATCCTTATGTGACTCGGACGAACCTACTGTAGTAACAATCCCCTCGCCAACACGCGCGATAATCGTTTCTTCACCGGCTCCACCGACAAGACGCTCAATATTAGCTCGAACAGTAACGCGGGCAATTACTTTAACTTCAATACCATTCTTTGCAACAGCCGAAACGGTAGGTGTTTCAATAACACGCGGATTTACGCTCATCTGTACAGCCTGAAGAACGTCACGTCCCGCCAAATCAATTGCCGCGGCGCGTTCAAACGGCAAAGGAATATCCGCACGATGGGCAGCAATTAGCGCATTAACAACACGGTCGACATTACCGCCTGCGAGAAAATGGCTTTCCAACTGGTTAATAGAAATATCTATGCCTGCCTTGGTTGCTTTGATCATCGGATTAACGATACGACTAGGCGTTACACGTCGCAGACGCATAGCAACAAGTGTAATAATACCAATGCGTACGCCTGAAGCCAGTGCTGAAACCCATAGCATAATCGGTACAAAACTTAGAAATACCGAAAGTGCAATAATAATAATGACTGCCAATAAAAAAATGTAAACAATAGAATCCATGTTTGACGTCCTCCCAATATTTAATTTAGATAAAACTTATTGTACCAATTCATGCGCCTCACGAACAACAATCCGCGAGCCTTCCACTTGCACCACTACAACTTGCTTATTTACCGGGATGAACTCGCCTGTAGTTACCACATCCACTCTCTCGTCAGCAACGAGAATAGTTCCTGCCGGGCGCAATGGAGTTACGGATAGGCCAGACTTGCCCAGAAGATCTGTGCGAATTCTCGATGATGTAAAGCCTTGATCCGTCGTGAGCTTTTCCCGTAAAATAAACCGATTCCAAACCCCGCGATGTTTAAAATATTTAATGATAATGGCAACAACAATAATGGCTAACACAACGGCAATCGACAAATTTAAAGCAGCTTGCTTCGTATTATTGGCAGCCATTATGACACTGCTGAACAAACATGCGATACCAAGAATCCCTATGATTCCGAAGCTGGAAACAAAGATTTCAATAATCAGCAATACAACACCAATCACAAAGAGCGCTATATCCTCCACCCCCGCAAAACCGGATATATAATTACCAAAAAAATACAATCCAAAGCCAATTAAACCAACAATACCTGGAACCCCAAAGCCGGGAACAAACAATTCAATCAGTACTCCGGCAATACCAATGAAAAGAAGCAGCATGGATACCCACGGCTGAGTAATGAACCGTGCAAATTTTTCAGCTGGGGTAGGATCGATATGCAGCACCGGATGATCAGCTCCACCGACAAACCGGATGGCATCGTTTACATCCTTGGCGATTACTTCGGCATAGCCTACCTTAATTGCTTCTTCAGCAGTTAGTGAGACCAACTGACCTTTTGGAACATTGCGAGTTAGTTGAGGCATCGAGACTCCGACGTTTTTATCAACCATTGCCTCCGCTATTAGCGGATTGCGTCCCCTTAGCTCTGCCGCTGCCCGCATTTCACTCGACCAGTGAGCAATAACCTTAACGCTCTCAATTTCATTCCCTGCGATGTCTACAACAGCGGCTGCTCCGATAGAGCTGCCGGGCTCCATTGCAATTTTAGTTGCGTTAAGCGCAATATAGCTTCCAGCAGAAACCGCCTTTCCATGCACATAAGCAAGTGTCGGCACCTTGCTGCTGCGGATCATTTCCCCGATTTCTTCTGCTGCATCCACACGTCCACCCAGTGTGTCAATATCCAGAATGATGTACATGGCGCTTGCTTCCTCAGCTTCCTTCAAAGCCCTTTCCAGAAATTTCTGCAGCCCGTTCTCAATACTTTGATGAACAGGCACCACAACTACCGGAGCCGCTGCTGGAACCGATGACGCAGGTTGTTGAGGAGCATTAACATCTGCAAAAGCCGCAATTCCCGGCAGCAGGAGAAGCATTACCGAGAAGAGCACCAGCAAGCACGATCTTAGAAACAGGGAACCATGTTTCATTAACAACATTGTAACCCACCTCCCCCGGATTTCGCTTTAACGAATCCGCTATCGTAATCTTAGTCTTTGTTAGAAAAATGGCTTTTTATGTGCGACTAATGCCATTATTCTGTGCTTCATACATACTTACGTAATAGATAGCCTATCGATTCAATGTTTTAAAAAAAGAACACCCCTGATACAGGAGTGCTCTTCATAACTTACTATACTAATAATTGTTGAACGGCTTGATTGACAATCTTGCCATCAGCACGTCCCTTAACCTTTGGCATCAATGCACCCATAACTTTTCCCATATCCGCTTTAGAAGAAGCTCCCACTTCATGGATGGTCTGCTGTACAATGGCTTTTACTTCTTCTTC
Organism: Paenibacillus radicis (ex Xue et al. 2023); assembly: GCF_024722015.1. Lineage (GTDB taxonomy): Bacteria > Bacillota > Bacilli > Paenibacillales > NBRC-103111 > Paenibacillus_S. The sequence goes on from NZ_JANQBD010000006.1 coordinate 19,643, forward strand.
AGTCAACTGTTGCGGTAAGTACTCGATCAGAATATCAATTTCCGCCTTAACGGTTTCGGCCAAGTCTTCACGACCGGCCTTTTCAAATTCTTGGAGGGAATCTCTGCGCTGTTTGATCTCACGACTTAGCACGTCAAGCACTTCTTGATCATCCAAGGTTTTACGCTGATCTATCTCAATGTTCTTAATAGCAGCACGAACCATACGAATCACAGACAGTTTAAACTTGGCCTGGCTCTTCATCGCGAGCTTCATATCTTCGTTTAATCTCTCGCTTAAGCTCATCGATTAAGCCTCCTAGAACTTTCTCTTACGAGCAGCCTCTGACTTCTTCTTACGCTTAACGCTAGGCTTCTCATAATGCTTGCGTTTCTTAACCTCCGCAAGTACACCATCTTTTGCGATGGAGCGCTTAAAGCGACGAAGGGCTGCATCTATAGTTTCATTTTTGCGAACTCGAGTTTCTGACACCAGTTTTCCCTCCCTCCGAACAGACCGTCCAAGACGAAAAAAAGCAAAAGCAATTCATCAAACTTCATTATATGGCAAACATAAAGCAGGTGTCAACCCAGAGAATAAATAAATCAGTTCACATGGAGTGGACCCAACTTTACTCCCGCCAGCAGATGGTAATGAATATGATAGACCACCTGTCCACCATCTTTGCCACAATTATTAATGAGCCTGTAACCACTTTCCGCCACGCCTTCTTGCTTAGCAATTTCTTGCGCGGCACGATGAATTTCACCAATCAAGCCCCAATCACCCGCATCGACATCATTCATAGTTGCGATATGCTTCTTCGGGATGATTAAAAGATGTACCGGAGCAGCAGGCTGGATATCATGAAATGCCAGTACATGCTCGTTTTCATATACTTTTTTCGAAGGAATAGAACCCTCTACAATTTTACAAAAGATACAATCCACTGCAGGCTGTCCTCCTTCAATAACATGTATAAAAAAACGATACTTGTATCATAACGAATTTGGGCACAAAAATCCAGTCCAATACGCTCACGAAATATTACAATTTATTATATTTCCATCCACCAATTGAAAATAGCCGATATCCAGGATTCAGGATGCATTGTTTCTTGGGAGGGAAAGCTTAAATGATGAAGCAAAAGCATCTAAATTTAATTTCCTTATACAGCTTGGTGAATAAGCAATATTTCATACATAAACATGACTTTTATCGTTTAGACGATATCAGCATTCATTTATAGACTTACAGTCTAATTTTAACTATAATGATAGTTAGAAGTTGGTTCTACAATGGGGTGATTGGTCTCATGAACAGGTTTATGCGTGCGGCTACACGAAAAAAGCGGGAGTACATGATAGAGGTGGCCTTGCAATTATTTATGGCTCGAGGCTATGAGCAGGTTTCCGTTGACGACATTATTTCTGCTACTAACACATCTAAAGGAACTTTTTATCATTATTTTAAAGGGAAAGATGAAATTTTACGTGAAGTATCACGCAAACAGATCAAAACCATTAATGATTGGTCAGAGCGTACTCCTTCACAGGTGCAATCATTAGAAGGTCATATAAACCGTTTGTTATTAGACTTGGCTTCTAATATTGAGGCTTACCCCAAGCTGGTGCAAAGCTTGATTGCATTATCTTTACAAAACGAAGCGTTGAAAAGCATTGAGGAGGAGCAGTATCAATTACTGTTTGACCGGCTGCTCCGCTGGCTCCCAGACCCGAATAAGGTGACACTTCTGGTAGCAGCTTATAGAGGAACCTTGTTGACATGGTGTTCACAAGATAATCCTAATCTTAATGAATTAATGCGAAGAAACCTTGCATGGATTTGGTCAGGCTTAAGATCAGAGCAGTCTTCGGAGCTTGTTTCTACAAATTCAGGAAAACCCTCTTCTGACATACAATGGCTTGCACATAATAATAAGGAGGCGAGTAAAATGAAAGTTGCCATTATCGGCGGCGGCTTAGCAGGTTTGACTGCAGCTGCCTATTTATCGGAGGAACCAGGCATAGAAGGTGTGCTGTTTGAACGGAGTCCTCAATGGGGAGGAAGAGCTTTTACTTATGAAAAAGCTGGATTTACACTAAATTATGGCGCACATGCTATCTACGGCATTGACCGGCATGAAATAACTACTATGGAACGCGAGCTGGGACTATCTTTCAGCTCCAAACAGGTGGATAAACGTAAGGTAATGTATGCGAAAAACGGTCAATTAACTCCCGCTCCATTGGATTTTGTTAATCTTATGAGAACGGAGCTGTTGAACCCGCTGCAAAAGGTACGGTTTGTTGGGGAAATTACAGCAATCATCGCGCAAATTCACAATGTTAAACATTATAAAACGCTCGGGGACTATTTAGCCCAATCCGATGCTGACGAAGATGTTAAAGAGCTGTGGGAGCATCTGGTTTGCTCTAATTTCTTCATTACCCCGGAGGAAGCACGTAAAGTTCCCGGTCCGGTTATTAGCGATTACTACCACAATTTATTTTTATCCGGCCGCCCTGTTAACTATGTTCTAGGCAGCTGGGCTGTCATAACCAATCAGCTTCGGCAAAAAATTGACATTTCCAGCCGCTGGGAGATGGCTCTTCAGGAGGGCGTAGAAAGTGTAAGCTATGCCGACCGCAAGTTTGTATTGAAGACCAAAACCCGGGAGCTTGCTTTTGACAAAATTATTTTTGCCATGCCTGTCCAGCAAATTGGCAAGCTGCTAAAGGGATCGCCTTGGGAGCCCTTCTTGGCACCATATGAGAATAATACAGCTACAGAGGTAATGGTCTATGACATTGGCTTGAAGCGTGTAGTCGCACGCCCATTCAGCTATATCAGCGATATGGATAACAAAATGTTCATCAGTGATGTCTCTGCCACCGACCACACTCTCGTGCCGGAAGGCGGACAGCTGCTCCAGGGTATTGCCTACTTAAGCGAACGCTTCGCTGACGAGGAGGAACGCAAAGCTTATCTGGATAGTAAAACGAAGCAAATGGAAGCTCTGTTCGATCATTATTATCCGGGCTGGCGGGATGAAACGGCTGTCAAGCGAGTTTCCAAGAAAGCTATGGTTTCCAGCGTGAAAAACGTAATAACGAACCATCTACTGCCAACGCGATTGGATCATGTTCCATTTTACTTCTGCGGGGACGGGTGTGTAGGCAAAGGTGAATTGGCGGAACGTGCTTTCTCAAGCGCACGCCAAGCTGCAAAATCCATACTGGAAGATGTAAAAGTGGGTGTGTTGTCATAAAAAGGAGTTTGGGAGCAGTCGGTAGATGAAGGAAGCGACCGCTTTGAAGCTTCTCTGAGCCATATTGAAGGATAGCTTTAGCTGTATGAGCCAACCCGATTCCAAGGAATCGGGTTTTTGCTCTTGCGTTAGCATTGAATTTCCAGAAGATGGTGAATCGTTGAGTATTTGGCGGGCAGTCTCTTCTACTGAACTTATGGTTCCAGGCAATTCCGATAAATTGGATGGGATAGAATTCATTTGGCTTGTAGCTTTGCCTTTATCCGTAGTTTGGATCTGTACGGTTCTGGACTTGCCGTCCCACTGAAGCTCTCCGCCAAATGCTTCACCAACGAATCGTGCCGGAGCTAACGTAAAGCCGTTAATTAATTGGGCTGGAACTTCCAGTTCAATGGTTTGTCCGTTTTTAACGGCTTTGCGGTCACCGATCTTCAGAGAAACAGTTGTATTCCCTTTTCGTCCTGTAGCTGTTTGCGTTGAGGCATCCCAAGAAACAGCAGCACCCACCGACTCAAAAATAGCTCGTAGAGGAGCTAAAGTGCTGCCCTCCTTAATTATGGGTGGCTGCTCGTAGCTTTGCAGCTTTCCGTCAATAGCTACACTCACTTGCGAGGATAACGAAAAGGTCCGTGAAGCTGCCTTGCTGCCGCTGCGATTATAAACTTCGAGCTTTAATGATGCTCCATCCGGCACATCGCCAGCATCCAGCTCAAAACCGAAGGGTGGACCCGTCTCGGTTCTAATAATCTCCCCGTTAATGGAATAGTCTATTTTTCCAATGTAAATATCCGGTATTTTAACCCAAGGAGTTAGTTTCGTTTTACGCGCAAATATGTTTTCACCACTTACAGACAATTTCACATGGCCCGTACGGTCTGACGGTTTGGCTCCTTGCTCGACTTTGGTTAAATAATAAGGTGCAGCAATCATTTTGGAGTACAAAGCTTTCATAGCCTCATTAGCCCCAAGTAAATAGTTATTTCTGGATTCACGGTTTTTCAAATCAACATTAAAATAGGTGATTGACTTTAAACGCGGATATTTTAATGGCATGATTTCGTACAAACGCTGCAGATTTAACAAACCATAATCCGTAAACGACTCCTGCGGAATATGCGCATAATGGGATACCGCTGTTTCACTGATCATAATAGGTTTGCGGTCCGCATAGGTTTTGTACAAGGAATCAAGCCTTTCAATCGGGCTCGTAGCTTGCATATTACTTTGTGCAGGGTCTCCGTTCTCATAAGGCTCGGTATACAGACTGACCCCAACCCAATCTACATACTCATCTCCAGGATAATACACATCCATCGAATAAGCAGGTACATCACCCGGACTCCAAACCATCGCTACATTCGGCGCCTCTTGAGCCATAACATCATGAACCAAGCGGAATTTTTCTATATATTTTTGCGGATCTCCGTGCCATACTACCCAGTTCCCATTCATCTCGCTTGCATAGCGAAGGAAGATTGGAATACCGGAGGCTTTCGCAGCTCGCGCCCACTCCCGTAAATGAGCGTCATCCTGGACAGAATCCAGTCCTTTGCTCGGTTCCCAAGCGATTTGCAGTGCAGACCCGGCTTCTTTGGCTCTTGTCGCATATTGCTTCGGAAATGCAGTGTCATAGGGAGAATAAGCCAAATATAAAGCGTGCTTCTTACCGTATAGAGCTTCGGACTTCGTGAAGTTATTTTGCATCGCGGGATCCTGTTCAGAGTACAGTCCAATGTACATCCCGTACTCCGGCTCAAACTTGGCCAGTTTGCCATTCTTGGGAGCTGCCTGACGTCTTACCGTATCCTCATCGGGTGAGGACATATATACATCTGCAATCGTTCGGATTTGCTCGGCACGCTGGATATCAACAGCCCCCCAATCCTTACCGAATTTAAGCCAGTACTCATTTTCCAGTTCATAATAGTAGATGGCATTTTCATAATCCTGAATACTGTCATAATACTCATCGAGCGATCCGCAAAAAAGAGCTGCACTCTGCCAATCTCCTATGGAAACATAGTGTTCGACAAGAAACTTCCAATGCGGCACCGCTTCTTCCGGCTTCCCTCTCTTAACTGCCGATTCTGCTGCTTTCCATTGATCCCATATCGCGTCGGCCTGCACAGCCGGAGCTCCTGCAAGCAATCCGGCTGCTACTGTAACCACCAGCAAGCCTTTCATACAGTTCGATGTAAGCCGTTTAAAAAAAGCCATAATAGTACTCCTCCTAAATACATATGGGCAGCTTAAAGTGTCTCCAAATGAACAACACTACCGCTTCCGCCTGGCTCAGGCGACTGAACTACGAGTCTACGTGGTAATCTTGCACGCAGTTCAGGCACATGGCTGATCACGCCTACAGTTAACCTGTCAAAATGCAGCTTCTCCAAGGCGATGATTACAGTTTCCAGAAGATCCTGATCCAATGTACCGAAGCCTTCATCCAAGAAGAAAAATTCCAGAGGATACTGGCCCTTAAGCTGAATTTGTGCGGACAAAGCAAGCGCCAACGAAAGTGAGGTCAGAAAAGTTTCTCCGCCGGACAAGCTCGACACCGGACGTCTTACACCTCCGTTGGAATCATCGCGAATAACGAAGCCCCCCGTAGAATCCACCTCTATGGCATATTTCTGGCGAGTTAATTGACCTAATCTTTCCGATGCGGAACGGCTAACCTGGACCAATTGTTCTTCAGCTAAAAACTCTACGAAAGCATTCCCTCGAAGAACCGTTTGCAGCTTGCTGAGTAATGTCAGCTCGCCTTGCTTTGCAGCACGTTTCGCTTCAAGCTCGCTCCAGCGCTGATGCTTTGCTTGCAATGACTCCCAATCCCGCTCAGCCCTTGCTTGAGCTTGCAGAGCCGCTTCATCCAGTCGCTTGCTTTCCGCAAGCTCCGCCTCCAGAGCTGACCAATCCTCCTCTGAAATAGAACGCCCCTCCAACTGCTCAGACAGCTGCTGCTGCTGCGTCCTAAGCTGATGCTCCAGTTTACCGAATACTTCCACTTCCGAAGTCCAGGATAACTTCTGAGCATCAGAGATTACAGCAGCCTGTACCTCCAGAGGATCGGCAAAGCTAAACCGTTCAGCTTGCTTCTGCCATTCCGCTTCGGCTGCTGCTGCTTGCTCGGCAGCAGTCTCTGCCGCCTGTCCTGCACCTGCATAAACCTGGGATGCCTGCTGTGAGGCGGCTTGAGCTTTCTCAAAACCTTGTTTGGCTTGCTCCGAAGCGCCTCTCAGCTGACTTAGCTGCAAATTGGCTTGTGCTACCTGCTCTTCTACAGGCTCTTCCCCTGCCCATTCACGCAGCCGGATTGTTTTCTCTGCTTCCTGCTCCTGCACATTTTTCAGCTCGGTTTGCAGTTGGATTAAAGTCCGGTCCAAAGCATTAGTCTGTTCCTGAAGCTCCGCAATCAGGCTGAGCTTTTCTTCGATAAAGCTTATGCTTTTATCAAGTCTTTGACGCAGCTCTTCCGCTGTTTTTTCTTGCAGCTGTTGTTGTTCTACAGCGGATTCAAGGGCCTCAAAGGAAAAGGCAGCAAATTTCGTTGTCCAAGCTGCGATCTGCTCTTGAGTTAACTGCATGAGCTGTAATTCTTTTTGCTGCGCTGCATGAATAAGGTGACCCAAACTTTGCTGCCTGGACTTCCTGTCACTTAACATTCGGTCGAGCTGTCCACGCTCCTGCAATAGACTCTGAAGCTCTTGCTGCAGCTGCTGCTCATGCAGCCGGGCCTGCTTCAAGCTACTCTCGGCGTTATCAACCCGGGATAGCAGCTCCTGCTCAGTCAGCAGCGCAGAAGCAGCTGTTGCAGGCTGCTTGGTTTCGGGCGCTTGATTCCACGAATATAAAGCTGCCGCTGCTTCTGATATATATTCGTTGGCTTGCAGCTGAGGAAGCATCGGCTGCCATTGCTGAACAAAGCCATTCAGCATAACCTGCTGCCGGTTATTATCCATCAGCTGCTGCCTTGCTTGTGCTTGCATTTTATCCAAGCTTGACGCAAATTGCGAGCTCTCGTCAAGCCCGCCAGCTGCTCCTGTTTCATCGAGAACAAACGGCTTGGGATGATGGATTGACCCGCATACCAGACAACCGTCTCCGGCTGTCAGCTGTCCCGCCAATTCAGCAGCCATAGCATGAAGCTCGGCTTGCCGATTTAACTTCTTGCGTTCATCAAGAAGCATCGGAATCATATCGTGCACCTGCTGCAACTCAGCTTCACGCGACAATGATACGGAGTAGACGTCTGACACTTCTGTAAGCCAGCCTGCCAATCGCCGCCCCCATAGCAACTCCTGCTGCTCAGCTGCTATGCGCTCTTGCTGCAGCTCGACGAGCTCCTTCTGATGACGCTGCAGCTCAACCCGCTGCTCCTCCAATTGGCGCTGCTGCTGCTCAATGGAGCGCTTGTCCTGGAGAGCTGCCCGCAGCAGCTCACGGTCCTCGCTGCGCACCTCTGCCAGCTTCAGCTCTTCCTTGAGCTCCGCTTGTCGCTTCACCGCTTTATGACGCAGCTCCTGCTCCCGCAGCAGCTGCTCCTTCGCGGTCCGCTGCGCGCCAGCCGTCTGCGCCTCCTGCGCAGCGAGCCCGCTCAGCACGGCCCGCTGCTGTGCCAGCTCCGCAGTCAGCGCGAGCGCCTGCTGCAGCTTGTCGAGCCGCAGCAGCAGCGGCGTCTCCTGCGCGACCAGCGCCTCGCGCGCAGCCGCATGCTCTGCGCTAGCGCGTTCGAGCGCAGAAAGCGCTCGCTGCTGCGCGGCCGCGGCGCTTTCTGCAGCGTCGCGCTCGCGCGTCAGCCGTGCCGCTGCGAGCTCGCGCTGGCGCGCGTAAGGCTGCGCAAGCTCGGCTTGCGCAGCGCGCGCGAGCCGAGCTTGCAGCGCGTGCACCTGCGGCGCGCGGGCCGTGTGCTGCGCGAGCTGCTGCTGCGCCTGCGTGAGCGCGTGCTGCAGCTCGCGTACGCGGCGCTGCTCGGCGGCGCGGGCCTCGCACGCGGCGAGCTGCGCCCGCAGCTGCTGTGCCGCCTGGGCAGCAGCCTGCAGCGCTTCCGCAGCTGCGTCCAGCGCTTGCTGCGAAGCGTCGCCGAGACCCTGCTGCTCGGCGTGCAGCTCCTTGATAGCCACATCGGCCTCTTTAAAGCGTGCCGATGTCTTGGCATTTAGTTGATCTCCATATGGCTCCAGGTGGAACAACCGCTGGAGCATTTGCCGCCGTTCACTCCCCTTTAATGCGAGAAACTCGGCAAACTTCCCTTGCGGGAGAACTACGGCTCGAGTAAAGTCCTGCATGGACAAGCCCAATATATCCTGTACCTGCTGATTCACTTCACCCGATTTATCAGCCAAAACAATCGTTTCCCCATCCTGATACCGGATAAGCCGACTGATCGTATTATTAACCGTTACATCCCCGCCCCGCTTAAACTGCCGGTCTACACGGTAACGAATTGAACCTTGAGCATGTCCCAGCTCAAACGTGAAGGAGACGGACAGAGCGTTCTCTGCGTGATTCATGATCCCTTGTGTTCCGTTAGCCGCACGCTCCACTTTACCGAATAATGCCAATGTCATTGCATCAAGAATTGTGGATTTCCCACTGCCCGTCGGTCCGAAAATCCCGAACACTCCAGCATCGCATAGCTGAGTGAAATCAATCTCCTGCAGTTCACGGTAGCTCTGCAAACCGGCGATTTGCAGATACATCGGTCTCATATCCAATCACTCCTTTCCTAATTTCAATTACTCTTCTTCAACAAGCTAAGCGGAGTTCAATTCTAAGAAAAGTCTTTTCTTTTCGATTTCAGTTCACGCTTGCTGTGCCTCCAGAAGCTCCATAAACAGCTGTATCAGCTCCGCTTCCGGCTCAGCCCCGCCTGTCTGACGAATATAATATCGGCGAAAGAGCTCATCTATCGGCATGCTTCTCATTGAAGCCTCACCCGCAGCAGCAGCCTCCATCTCAGGGTAAATAGGACGAATGTTAACAATTCCTTCCCGAGCTTTCCGTAAAGTATGTATTTGTTCCATTGACATAGCTTCGGTCATATTAATTTCAAGATCTATCCAGGCTTTCGCATCTCGCCCCTCATCAAGCCACTTATGTACTTGAGATAAGCCGGAATCAGCTTTCCAAAGTGCCAAGGGTCTACCACAGCTCAAGAAAAGTTCTTCAAGCTTAGCCTCGCCCCCGGGCTTCACATCCAATATAGTAACTGACTTGGCTTGCCCATGCTCGGAAAAGCTGTACGCTAACGGCGATCCGCTGTAACGCATAAGTGATGCAGCCTTAATGTTTTGCGGTCTATGCAGATGACCCAAAGCAACATACTGCGCACCGCTTACCGCCAGAGCAGATGTATCTACCGTATAGGCGCCCCCCACTTGAATAGGCCGCTCCGACTCACTTTCCGCTCCGCCCAATACATAAATATGGCTCATGATCAGATTCACCGTATCCGCACGAAAATGCTTGGCCTGTCCCATGGCAATATGCTTGACTCGATCGGAATAAGCGGCTCGCAGCAGTTCCTCCTCAGCATCATCCGATAGCAGCTCTTTCAACCGGGATTCGGATGGATATGGCAGTCCAAATAAGCATGCACTTTCCCCTGTTCGCGCAATAGGTATAAGCTCATGGCGATCCTCCGGAAGGCCCATTAGCAATACCCCAAGCTTCTGAGCAAGCGGTGCAGCCGCAGCCAACCGATCAGGGTGATCGTGATTTCCCGCTACTACGGCAACAGGCCTTGTCCCGTTATCTGCCAGCCTTGCCAACGCATCATAGAACAACTGTTCCGCCGCGGCAGGTGGGTTTACAGAATCATAGACATCTCCGGCCAAAAGCACGAGATCAATTTGCTGATCACGAACTATATGTGCTAGCTCCTCCACGAATGCCTCTTGCTCCGCCAATCTGCTTCTGCCTTCCAAAGTTCGTCCAAAATGCCAATCCGCCGTATGTAAAATCCTCATGAAAAACCTCCTCTCTTTTCAACCTTCTTCCAGATATCTGTCCGCCGAAAGCAAATCCATGAATATTTACTCACGAAGATCAAATCGTCGGACAGACTCCTACAGCTCCAACACTTGAGCTCCATCAAATAAAAAGATATATTTCCCAATAACAGGTCGCTTCCATATCCGCTCCACTGCTTTAGCATACAATTCAAGCTGCAAACGATATCGCTCACGCATTCCATCCAGCGCCGCAGGTCCGCCGCCTTTCAGATGATCCGTTTTGTAATCGAGCAGCACCAAGCCTTGCTCCTCTTCAAAAATACAATCGATGACCCCTTGCAGCATAACTGTTTCATTTGCTGTCGCTTCATCAGTCACTCCATATACTTCGCTTGCCGGCAAGCCATAGCTGAATGGCAGCTCACGATGTATTTGCGGGGATCGAAGCAGCCTCATTCCGAGCTCGCTTTGAAAAAAAGACAAGATTACACTCGGCTCCACAACTGTACTCTGAGCTTCGGTCAACAATTCTCTACGAACCATATCGGCTAACGTTTCCTTTATATCCAGTTCAGAAGGCTGAGCACTGAGCCTCATATGCTGCATGACAGAATGAAATACCGTCCCTCTCTCAGCTGCATTTAATTGAGTCTGCTCCATAAATCTGGGTCTTCGGACAATTGCAGGCCTGTAAGTTTTATCTTGAGAAGCTTCCGGATATACCGGCTGATCTGAGACCAACTCCAGCAGTTTATGATGCTCAGACATGCGCTTTAGCTCAGTTACGGATGTCTTGGATAGCAGCGAAGAGGCTTGTGCATTCTCATACCGCCAAGAAAGCTTGCTCTCTACTTGTGCTTCAAAATTGCTTCCTTCTTCTATCGGCTCCATAGCCAGAACCGCTTGCTTCCATTCATTGGATATTTCATTAGTCCCTGCAGCCTCAGCCATTGCTGCGAACACCTCGGGACGAACCAATTGAACCTTCCAACGGGAAGCTTCATTCGCAAAAAAAGTCGGGGATAGCTGAGCAGCACCTGCTTGTTCACGCAATACGCTCCCATCGGGATGCCGCATAATCGCGGGACCAATCCAGTCCAAATAACTGCGAGCTTTCGCCAAAGTATCATCGGGCAGCAGCAGCTTATCATGCTCTATATAACGCGCCCAGTTTTGCAGAAGCTTATCCGCTTCCTTCACGGTTGCCAGCAAATACAACTTTTCCCTTGCCCGAGTCAATGCTACATATAATACACGCATTTCCTCAGCCAGCATTTCCATACGCATTTTGCGCCGGATGGCAAGCCAAGGTAAAGTCGGATAGCTGATTCTAGCTTCTGCATCCATAAATTTCGGTCCGAAGCCCAAATCCTTATGGACCATAAAAGAATCTGTTAAGTCCCGCTGATTAAACCGCTTCGCCATACCCGCCACAAAAACAACCGGGAATTCCAACCCTTTGCTTTTATGGATAGACATGATGCGGACGACATCCTCCTGTTCTCCAAGAGCGCGGGCTGTCCCCAAATCGCCGCCACTGTCCTTCATTCGTTCAACGAAGCGTAGAAAACGGAATAATCCGCGAAACGAGGTCGATTCGTATTGCCTAGCGCGATCGTACAGCGCTCTTAGATTAGCCTGCCTTTGCAGTCCGCCAGGAAGCCCTCCGGCCATATCATAAAAGCCAGTGACACGGTAAATATTCCATATCAAATCCGCCAGAGCACCTTGCTGCGCTTCTTGTCTCCATGCTTCAAGCTGCTTAAGAAAGCGGCTAAGCTTACCTTGCAGAACCACATCAACCTCAGATTCGTCGCCGTTCGCAACGTCTCTCCATGAATAGGCACAAACAGCTTCATAGAAGCTGCTGTATTTACCATAAATCCGGATTTGCGCCAGCTCCTCCGTACTTAATTGCACGATAGGCGAACGCAGTACTGCTGCCAGAGGAATATCTTGAAACGGGTTGTCTATTATTTTCAACAAAGAGAGCAGAACTTCCACCTCTGTTGCTGAGAAATATCCTGTATTCAACTCAGCATAAGCAGGTATTCCCTGCTGCCTCAGCTCCTCAATCAAAACAGGAGACCACTGCTGTGTCGCTCTAAGCAAAATAACCATATCACGGAATGTAATATCCCTTAGTCCACCACTCGACTTATCAAGCACTTGAAACACGCGCTCTCCATTCATACCCAGCAGCTTATGAATTTGTGACGCTATCATCCGGGCTTCAAGCTGAACCGTTTCCAGCTCACGAGCTTCACTTGCTGGATCTGAACTGTCCGAAGCTTCTGCCTCGGAGAAATCATTTCCATCCTTTTCAGTATCCTGCTGCCTGGAAAACTCGCTTTGTTCGTCAGGTTCACCCAAGCTATTGTCTGAACGATCAATCAATAGCAGCTCAACCGAATCGGAGCCATTGGATATCCGATTCCATTCCGGATAGTAACTAGCTCCGAATACTAGATCCGCACGCTCATCATATTCTATTTCTCCAACCGTCTCGCCCATGATTTGATGAAAAATATAATTGACTCCATCAACCACCTTAGGTCGGCTGCGGAAATTTTTCGCCAGATCAATTCTTTGTCCCGGTTCACTTTCTTCGGTCTTGTATCTCTTGTACTTCTCCAGAAACAATCCTGGCTCCGCCAGTCGAAAGCGATAGATGCTCTGTTTAACGTCTCCAACCATAAATCGGTTGCCTGGTGCATCACGGGCAATAAAGGAAACTATGGCTTCTTGAACTCTGTTCGTATCTTGATATTCATCAAGCAGCACCTCAACAAATCGCTCCCGGTACCCGGAAGCAACCTCTGATGGGATCATGCCTCCTGTACTCGAATCCTCGACGCTCAATATTTGCAAGCAAAAATGCTCCAAATCCCCAAAATCAACAAGTCCTTTTGTCTTCTTCGCTTCCTGGTAGCGGCTTCCAAATTCGATAACCAGCTCCACCAGCGCTTTCATCAAAGGCGCCATGACCTGCAGCTCTTCATCATACTGCTCTACGGTCCGCGAGAACAATTCTTCAGCCATACCCGACAGCTGTTCCTTGGCCTTATTTCTTAAATCCTTAACCTGCTCCTGCAATGCTTTATTATATTGATCGCCTCTACATGGCTTTAATTTCCCAAAGGAAGTGCCCTGGAACGAATCATACAGATGCTCCCACGAATAAGCCGCCACTTCCTGTAAATAGGCCACGGCCTCCAAATCCTCACGTAAATTGTGCAAATAAGGCTCTGGACCTCCCGGCTGCTCCGCGATTAACACGGCCTCTCCTAAAATCGAAGCTATTCCCTTCAGCTCCAGCTGTACAGATGACAGCAAGCTGGGCAGCCACGGATTCGGAGCATCCAGTGTTATCTCGAACATCGCTGCCGTCTCCCGCAGCCACTTGGACGGCTGCGGATGGCTGCGGGATTCATCATACAAACGCTGCACCAACCGGAATAACGCACCATCGCTTCTTTCTCCGCTAAACCAATCCACCAAACGCCAGAAGTCGCTTCCCTCGGTCGATAAGCCATACCGCTCCTCGAACAGCTCCTCTATCAGATCCTGACGCATTAGCTCGCTCTCCGTCTCATTGGCTATGCGAAATCCAGGATCCAACCCAATTCTTTGGTAATGCGTCTGAATAACTTCCAGGCAAAAGGAATGCAGCGTTGTAATAGGCGCTCTTCCAATCAGCGCGAGCTGACGACGAAGATGATCCGAGCTGGAATTCCGCTCCAACGCCTTTTCCAGAGCTTCGCTAATCCGGTGTCTCATTTCCGCTGCTGCAGCTTTCGTAAAAGTGGCTACCAGCAGTCGGTCTACGTCCACGGGATTCAACTCATCGGATACCCTGCTAATTATCCGCTCTACAAGTACAGCCGTTTTCCCTGAGCCTGCTGCTGCTGCAACCAACATATCATGTCCATGTATAGAAATAGCGTCCCATTGATCATCCGTCCATGAGGTGCCTTCAGGCTTAGCTATCTTGTTGATCATCCGACGCACCTCCTGAACGCTTCACTTTAGTGAAGCCGGCTTCGTAATTATCGTCTTGCTTCAAAATTGACTGCTCATTTTCCCGCTCGGGCTCAACCTCGATAACCGAGGCCTTCCGGTTCCAGCCACCTGCTTTGGTTGCACGTAACGCCACCACATGATCTGCACCTCGGTTCTCCAGCCCTTCCTTCATCAGCTCCATCGCGCGGTCCTTGCCTAACGGCTTAAGGACCTTGAATTGATTAGCTTCGAACTGAGAGTCAAACTGGCAAACCGGCTTGTAGGAGCAAAATGTACAGGCCGCTTCCGTTCCCATTCGGTAAGGCTCGATATCTACATTGCCTCCAGTCATCGACGAACCGATTCCTTTAATAGCACCACGTACATAACTCCGCAGCACATTCCACTGCCCGTCATCGGCTACTGAGGATGATTTATAAAAACTGCCGTCAGCCTTCATAGCTACCGGAATTAATTGGGAATGGCCGCTGGAGCCAGCCAATGCGCTGTCCATCAATAGGGCTGTTTGCGCATCCGCGCTTACAAGCCCTCTCATCTTGAAGCGTTTGCGCAGCTCTTCATCGGCTTTATCCGCAGAAATCCGATTTTTGAGCTGAAGCAGCGGGTTGTGAACGTGGAAATAGAGCACTCCCGCAGGTTTGGCTTCGGTTCCTAGCCATTCTTTGGAATGTGTTAAAATAACGTCCAGATACGTCAGCATTTGCAGTGATAATCCATAGAAAACCTCAGCAAGATGGAGGGCGGTAGGACTTGATTTATAGTCAATGACGCGAAGCAGCGTACCTTGATCCGTGTCCGCTCGATCCACTCGATCAATCCTGCCTCTTACGTCCATTCGTACGCCATTCTCCAGAATGTAGGATAACGGGGGAATCGCCTGTCCCTCTCCGAATCCAATCTCCAGGCCGATGGGCTCAAATTGGCCACGCCGTGCATGCTCACCAAGCATCATGGCGGCTCGACCCACTACCTGCTTCAGCTTGCGTGTTATATAATGATGCCGCTTCGAACTGAACAGTATTTCGCTTTGCAATCTTGGAGCAAGCAAATCCACCACATCTCCGGCAATCGATAAGCACTCTTCAGCGGTTAATCGGCTCCAATGTCCGCCGAGGCTTGCCACTTGCCCTGCGAACATGCTGAGAGCGGCATGGAACAGCTGTCCGATATCAGGAGCTTCCAGACGGTAAATCCGCCGTTCCTGAAGACGCAGGCCATGAGAGGCATATTGCGAAAACGGACAAGAGACGAAACGTTCCATCCGGGACACGCTTGTAAGCACATGGTCTCCGTATAATCGGCGGCTTACCGTGCTGCTTAAAGATTTGGCTTCATTCGTATACAGCAGGGACTGCATCATTAACCGCAGCCGCTTTTGCCAACCAGGCTGTTGGATAAACCAGTTGTAAACGGCCCACCAGATTCCTGAGACCGGCTCACCTCGCATCGATTGCTTAAGCTGAACAATCAGGAACGACATTGCTTTGCCCGGATGCTCCACATAATCGATCTGCTCGCTTATGCTCATAGCCGACGTCGGCTCATTTAATAAAAGCCGTTCCTTAACGAAAGGAAACATCCGTTTCATATGCCTTATCACATCGGATGGAAGAAGCGATTTCCCCTCCTCATCTGCTAGCGGATAACTCAACCAGAGACAAATGGAAGGAGTACAGAAGGCGCAATAAATTAAGAACTGTTCATCCAGCAGCTTTCTTGTGCTGCCTTCCGCCATCGGAAGACCGAAATCAGTGAGCGTCTCTCTTTCTTGCTCGGACAGAACGCTTTCCTCATTCATTTTGGAAGGAATCACTCCTTCATTGACACCTAACACAAACACATGCTTTACGCTTCCCATGCGAGTACGGTCCATACTTCCAATCAACACTTGATCCAAGGACGGCGGCACAAGACCGAGCTTGATACTTTCCATTCCAGCCTCAAGCAGTCCCGCAAATACTTCAGCCGAAACTTCCTCCGCATCCATTAATTCAACAAGCTGATCAAGCATATCGATTATACGGTCCCATACCTGCGAATGCTCTCTCGCCTTTTCTGTATTTCCGGCATGAACGGCAGCCTGGCTCCAGCTTTCAAGCCTCTCAGGCACCTTCAGATAAGTCAACAAACGGTACAGTGTCTCCACCTTGGACCTGACTGTCTTGGATTTCTTCATTTCCTCTTGAAATTGATGCAGTGGCTGAGCAATCTGTTTACGGCTTGCATTAATCTTATGTAAGTAAGCTGCCTCTGCTTCATTGACCTCTATGTCCGGCTGCTCCAAGCTGGAACGCAGTGAGTATGTCCACGGTTTGCCATCAAACCATCTAGCGCCTTGAATACCGAATGCAAGCACATAATTTTCAAGCTGATCCAGCGCATGGCGATCGAGATTATTCGGATTCTCGTCCGAGCTAAGCGGTAGAAAAAATCCCGTTTTCGTACAACGAAAAATAGCTTCGTATTTCCAGTAGCGCAATATAACTTCCATTGCAGAACGAATCAGCTCAACCAACGGATGATCCATTACTGTCCTTTTTTGATCAAAAAAATGAGGAATTCCGAAATCAGTAAAGGTCATGCCAAGCAAATCGCCATACCCCTCAGCATTTCTTACTGTAACCGCAATATCCCGATATCGGAGGCCTTCATCCCGAACCAACCGCAAAATATCTCTCGCAGTCCCTTCCACTTCCGCTCTACGGCTGACAGCTGCAGACAAGCGAACTCCGGTCTTTCCGCCAGCAGGCTCTCCGGCTGGATATGGTTTCTTCAAGCGCTGCTCAAAAGCTCCCTCCATATAAGCAAGCATCGGGCTGTCCTTGAAACGGGCCGGAGGCTGCGAAGGCAGTATCAGCGTCTCTTGTAAGGGGAGCTGAAGACGATCCATTCGTTCCTGCAATTGCAGCATCGTACGGGCAGGCGGATGAAAGAGGTCCAGATCATTCAGCTTTTGTCCCAAACGGTATTCCTTGTCTAAGGTAAGCGTCATAGTTACACTGCTGCATAAGCTTGCTAATCCCTCGACGACTGCAAGCTCCTGAGGAGTAAATCCATGAAATCCATCAATCCAGCATTCAGCCCCCTGAACGTACTCAGAGTGAGGCAACTGGGCGGCGAGCAGAGTTAAATAATCTTCTCCGTCCAAATATGCCTTGGATAGCTCCGACTCAAATTCTCTATAAAGCAACTGCAAGTCCTGCAGCTTGTCTGACAGCAGTATTGAATTATTGGATCTTAATTGCGTATTCGCAACAAAATCCGCAAGTCCGTCAGCCGTAATACAATACCTTTTAAATTCCGTAAACAGTTCACCAATCTTCTCGATAAAGCCCATTTGATCTGTTGATGTATGAAATAATTGCAAGTTGTCACGATGTTTATGCAAAATTTTATGTATAAGCAGCGTTTTTCCGGTTCCATCAATCGGTAGACGGGCTGTGCCCCCCACTTCCTGCATAACCCGCCATGCCAGTCTGCGAAAGCTCAGTACCTGTGCCCGCAATGTCCCGCCCAGCTCTGGTGATGAGACGAGAGCATATTCGGCAAGGGATGTGGCCTGTTCGGGTACTAATAAAATCAATGGACGTCCGTTGGGCGCCTCCAAGAGCTTGTCCTTTATACTGCTCAGGCAATAGTCGCTTTTTCCGCTGCCGGTTCTTCCCAGCACAAAACGCAGAGCCATTATGTATCCCCCCAAACTAAGCTTCCTTCAGGAAACCTTTATTGTATCGTATCCATAGCAAAACTTACATCCATGCTCTGCCAAGTTATTCCTCCAGAAAAAACTTCCCTCTCAGCCATCTCTAGCAATTATATTATTCTACCAAATATATGTGCTTGATGGTAAGGGATGTTATGGTATTATTATACCACAACCCAGGAACGTATGTTTGTACGCAGCAAGAAAAGAGCCCGCATATCATCCATAAAGGAAGCAAGCGGGCTCTCATATTAATAAAAGTAAAAGAATTACTCAGTGATCCATACTGTTTTCGCGGCAACAGGCTCTCTTTTGCCCGGCTGCTGCGGATTAACAGGGTATCCGATATAGATTAGGCCGACAATCTGTTCGGCTTCCGATAGACCGAACGCTTGCTTCATTCGCGGATGATAAGCGGGCTCACCAGTACGCCAAACGGCTCCAAAACCCATACCATGAGCGGCTAGCAGTAAATTTTGCACCGCTGAATGAACAGCTGCAAATTCCTCCATTCGGTTAACGCCTGCAGCCGAGGACGGAGATACCGCAACCGCAATAACGACTGGGGCGCGGAATGCTTTGTCAGCCTGCTTTTTACGCAAAATTTCCAGCTCATCATCCGTCTTCTTCCGATCCAGCTCCATGGCAATATCCGCGTAAGCATCTCCCAGCACTTGCCTGCCCGGACCTGTCATGACGAAGAAACGCCATGGCTCTGTTGTGTGATGACTTGGAGCCCATGCTGCGGCTTCTAGAAGTTTTTCAATATCATTACGATCCAAAGGGTCTTGTTTTACTTTACCTACGCTTCGTCTATCACGGATCGCTTCCCACAAGCCTATTGTATTAATCGTTTCCTGGTTCATGTGATATACCACCTTCGCTCGAATTGCAGTTTATATTTCAGATCTTCAGCTCAGAGCATCCCTCTACTTGAGAATAATTATCATTATGATTATATAAGTAAGACCACAATTTTTCAACTGGCTAAACGACGTTCTTTTGAAAACCAGTTTAAATCATTGTATGGCATAGTTCATATTCGGGTTATCCCGACCACTTAGAGGCTTAGATCCATAAGAAACGTTCTTCTTCAGCTCCGCTGAAAACTTATCAAGTCTGATATTATAAAAAAACAAGCCCCCATCACGTTGACCGCGGATTGGAAGCTTGTTTGGACGAATTTGAGGCTGATGCTGTTCGCACTATCCTTTTGGGAATTCTCTGAAGCACTACTTACTGCGCACTTCAAATATAGCAAATTTCAAGTAATGGCCTTCGTCCACACCCAAAATTCGCGGATGATCCTTGCCTGCCCCTCGAAACTCAATAAGCCGCAAAATTTTCTTCGCATCCGCCGCCGCCGCATGAATCGTCTCAAGAAATAAATCCGGCCTCATATGATAGGAACAGCTGGCCGTAACCAAATAGCCGCCTTCATTAACCAGCTTCATCCCTTGAAGATTAATATCCTTATAGCCTCTGCATGCCCCTTCGACCGCGCTCTTTGTTTTTGCAAACGCAGGCGGATCCAATATAACTACATCCCAGGTTCGACTTTTAGAATCTAGAGGTTTCGATGTGTCGACTTTTTTAACATCAGCCATACTTCTTTCCTGACGCTGATCGAGCCCCTTCACCTGCTGGCGCAAATATTCAAAAGCATCGGCAACAACGAACTCTACACGATCCTCGAAGCCGTTAAGCTTAACATTGGTCCGTGCACTTTCCACTGCATGCTCCGAGATGTCGAGGCAGGTCACCTTCTTCGCACCATACTTGCATGCATTCAATGTGAAGCTGCCGGTATGAGAAAAGCATTCCAGCACCGTAGCGCCATCCCATAAAGGAAATGTAACTTTTTTGCCATTAGCATTTACTGGAACCTTAACGGTTCCGCCAGAACCATCCTCGGCCGGCAGCTCTTGCAGCGCGATGCCGCTTCGTTTTCCCCAGCCTGTCATTAATGGTGCAATAGCAGCACGATTTTCTCTTTGGTCAAAGAAATAGCCCGTCTTTTGGCCTTCCATAATATCGATTTCCAGCAGAAGACCATTTTCGGTAATCTGTACATGACGCGGACATTCACCATACAGAAGCCCTTTACGCAGCTCCAAGCCTTCCAGCTCACGTATGCTCACATCACTGCGTTCATAAATCCCTTTGGGTTGCACAACCTCAACCAGAGCCGAAACGATAGCATCCCTTACCCGTTCCATTCCTAGGGTCAGCACCTGCACAACAAGTACATCTTCAAACCGGTCTACGATTAATCCTGGCAAAAAATCCGCTTCCCCATATACCAGTCGGTACGAAAGCGCGCCCGGCACAAACCGCTCCCTCTGTTCCATGCAGCGAATAAAACGCTCCACAAAAAAAGCGTGCGTCATCTCCTCAATCGGTTCATAAGCAACAATACGCACCGTGATTTGTGATAAAGGATTCCAATAACCGGTTGCAAGATACTGTCCCAGGTGGGACTGTACAGCTACCAATTGTCCTGGAACGGGCTCTCCCTCGGTGCGCTCCAGCTCGGATTTGTAAATCCAGGGATGTCCGGCTTCCAGTCGTTTTTTTCTCTTTTTATCTAAATATACTGCGGGCACATTCTGTTCCCCATCTCTAATATGTTTTCCTACCCTCCCAAACCCTCCCTGGAAGGGAGGGCCCAAAGGGCTACGCCCTCTGGACACCCGAAAGTTTGGAGGGGACATTCAGTAGCCACTCCCTTGTTACTGAAGTGAACTATCGCTTTCGTCCCTTTGGGACACGCTTTACGGTTGTTCTCCCTACATCTGAAGTTCAATATACCGTAAACTAGTACGAACTATTGTCTTTAAGACCATTCACAATAGCAACACCTGAGCTGGTACCAAGACGTGTTGCACCGGCTTCAATCATCTTCAGAGCGGTTTCTAGATCACGCACTCCACCGGAGGCTTTAACGCCGATCGAAGCAGATACGTTACCGCGCATTAAACGAATATCTTCGACAGTCGCACCGCCTGGACCGAAGCCCGTTGAGGTCTTCACATAATGAGCGCCAGCCTCCTCGGACAGCCTGCAAGCAGCGATTTTCTGCTCTTCATTTAAGAAACCCGTTTCAAAAATTACTTTTACTATAGCCTGTCCTTGAACTGCTTGAACGACTGCCCGGATATCTTCACGAACTGCGTCATAATTTCCTTCCATCAGCTGTCCAACCTGCAGCACCATGTCAATTTCATCAGCACCGGCTTCAGCAGCTTTAGCAGCTTCAAACGCCTTGACCGCGCTATCATTGGCACCCAAAGGAAAACCGCAAACAACACTGATCTTGACCTCGCTGCCTGTTAGAGCTTTCTTGCAGACTGGCACCCATACTCCATTAACGCACACGCTGTAGAATCCGTATTTTACCGCCTCATCACACAGCTTCAGAACAGCCTGTTCATTGGAATCAGCTTTAAGTAAAGTGTGGTCTATATAAGCTGGAATTTGTTTAGGGTCGATGGACAACCCTTTTTGAGCTTCGCTCATTCAATTCACCTCATATCCTAAGGAATGTAATGCCTTTTTCATAACCGAATCGTTATTCCCATACCCGGAATGCTTCTGCTGATACCAGGCATTCATAGGATCAAGCCATTCAACACCCCGAATTTCTTCAACCTGCGCCTGCAGTTCGCCACTCTTCGCTTCCACTAAAAAGTAATGAACCTCTTTATCAACCAAGCCAACCCCAGTTAAAGTAAATTGATAGGTAATAACTTCAAGCGGTTTCGTAATTGTTCCTACAATACCTGTTTCTTCTAAAATTTCCCGCAGCGCGGTCTGCTCCACCGTTTCCCCAGGTTCCATTTTACCTTTGGGAAGTGTAATTTTGCCGTAACGGTCTTGAATCATTTGAATTTTCAATTCATTTTGTTTTTTTCGATATACGACACCGCCTGCGGAAATTTCTCTCATACCAACCACCCTTTCCTTTAGGAGAAAGAATAAGGACTTCATCCACTTAATTCGGAATGAAATCCTTGCTAGTCACTACACATTCACTGCTTGGGCATGAGATAAATCCAGAGTACGCACCAATTGGCCGCGGCTCTCGTTAACGCCCGCTTCCAAAACTTTTACCTTGCATACACTGCCTACCCAATCTTCACTGCCTTCAAAAACAACCTGTAAATAATTATCTGAATACCCCATTATCAGACCGCTTCCCGGCTCACCTTTATGAGCGCGTTCCGGTATTACCTCAAGCACCTGACCAACATATTTCTGTGCATATGCCAGCTGCATACGTTCGGATAAGTCGATCAGCTCATGAACGCGAGCATTTTTCAATTCCTCGTCAACCTGATCCTCCATCCGAGCCGCAGGAGTGCCTGTCCGCTTGGAATAAGGAAACACATGCATTTCAGAGAATTGCATTTGCTTCATAAACTCGTACCCGTTGCGGAACATTTCCTCAGTTTCACCCGGGAATCCGACAATTACGTCGGTAGTTATCGCGACACCTGGCATAATCTTATGAATTTGCTCAATTTTACCCGCAAACTCAGCCGTCGTATATTTACGGCGCATTCTTGCCAATACGCGGTCATCGCCGGCTTGAAGCGGGATGTGTAAATGTCGGCACATTTTATCCGAGTTTTTAAGAACATCCAGCACTTCCTCGGTAATTTGACTCGCTTCAATTGAGCTGATACGGATTCGCTTCAAGCCTTCAACTTTATCCAAATCCCACAGCAGCTTAGCCAAGCTGTAATTTTCTATGTCCTCACCATAGCCACCGGTGTGAATCCCTGTCAACACGATTTCCTGGTATCCCGCTTCAACCAGCATCTGAGCTTGTTTAATAACGCTAACCGGTTCGCGGCTGCGCATCAAGCCACGGGACCAAGGAATAATACAGAAGGTGCAAAAATTGTTGCAGCCCTCCTGAATTTTTAAAAATGCACGTGTACGGTCTGCAAAATCAGGAACATCCAATTCTTCGAACTGGCGGGTTTTCATTATATTGCGGACTGCATTGATCGGCTGTCGCTCTTGATGCAGCTGTTGAACATAAGGAATGATTTTATCACGGTCCTGTGTCCCAATAACCAGATCGACTCCAGGGATCGCCAAAATTTCTGCAGGCGATGTTTGTGCGTAACAGCCAGTGACTGCGACAATCGCTTCCGGATTACGGCGTATTGCTCGGCGAATCATCTGGCGGCTTTTTTTATCTCCTGTATTGGTTACGGTACATGTATTAATGACATAAATGTCAGCTGTCGATTCAAAATCGACCTGCTCATAGCCTTCGTGCTTGAACAGCTGCCAAATAGCTTCCGTATCGTAAAAATTCACTTTGCAACCTAATGTATGAAATGCTACTGAAGCCATTGTTATTATCCTCCCATCTCTCCGGATTCGTACAAAATACAGGTTAGTCCGACCATTGCGGCTGTCTCCGTCCGCAAAATTCGCCGCCCTAGGCTGATTGACCTGCATCCTGCCGCTTCTGCGGCTTCGATCTCCTGCTCGCTGAAGCCCCCTTCGGGACCAACAATCAGCATCAGCTTAAGCGAGGACCTCTCGCTCCCAGCTTGCGTCAGAGTAGAGACAGGCATGGATATGCCATCAATCGATTTCAACCCGCAATCTATTGGAGCCAATCTATCCTTCATCGTGGATAAAGCGGCTTGAATCTCTTGGCGCAACTGTAAACCATCTTGCTTTTCATAACATATCCATGCTGCATCAACTTGTGTTGCACACTGGAGCAGCTGTTTCCACGATAGCGGAGCATCAACAGCAGGTATCTTGTTACGATGCGCTTGTTCAGCCGCCTCCTTGGCGATCTTCTGCCATCGCTCCACACGTTTGCCTTCTTTTTTGGCATCAAGCTGTACTACGGTTCGTTCGGATACAAAAGGAATAAACCTTCCGGCACCGATCTCTGTCCCCTTTTGGATTACAAGCTCCATCTTGTCGCCTTTAGGCAGGCTCTGCGCAATCCAAACCTCGACAGCAGGCTCATGGTTCATTTCAAGAAGCTCCACAATATCGGCAAGCACCTGCTCCTTACCCAATTCGTTAATTTGGACTATCGCTTCACGGTTCACACCATTGCTGACAATAACTTTCTCCCCGACTTTGGCCCGCATAACACGGATTAAATGGTGAGCATCATCCCCTGTAATCGTTACAGAGTTGTCGGCAAAAAGTTCAGGTGCAATAAAATAACGCTGCATGCTCTTCTCTACTTTCTGTCTAGCTTAAATGAACATCGTTTAATAAAATATCAACCTACATCATACTATGTTTTTTATGAAAAAGCTATCATTTACAGCATTCCCCAAGGTCTCTCCCAGCCATTCACCACTCACTTAAATGCGCCGAAAATGAGCCCCGCAGCCTGATTAAACGCACCTAGAATCGGCCATTGCAGCGCAAACACTGGTCCAATGGTTACACTGCGAATCGGCGGGATGAAAACCATCAGCAATATCGCGAAAAAAAGCCACTGCTCATAAGCCTTAAGCTTCATTGCCATGGATCGCGGCAGCACATCCTCCAAAATACGGTAACCATCCAAAGGTGGGAATGGAATCAGATTGAGAATGAATAAAAAGATATTTTGGATAACCATAAGATTAAAAAATAATTTGATTGCTTTAATTCCACCCTCTGAAAATCCATCAAACACATGAAGCTGAAGCAATGAATAATAGATAATCAAACTGAGGAAAGCAAGCACCAGATTGCTGAGCGGTCCTGCTAAAGAGACAATAATTCCCATTACCCGGGGACTTTTGAATTTCGCACGGTTTACTAACACGGGCTTAGCCCAGCCAATGCCGATGATTAGAAAAAAGATCATCCCCAGCCAATCAATGTGAACGCGGGGATTAAGCGTCAGACGCCCCATAGAACGGGGCGTCGGATCTCCAAAGCGGTCTGCAAAAAAAGCGTGTGAAAACTCATGTATAGCAAAAGAAATCAACAGAACAACGAAAACAAACGGCATTTCCTCTAAAGGAAAAGGAAGAAATGAGCTGAAATCCATAGTTTCCTCCTATAGTTTCCGGGCGATAATAACAACCCAATCTTGATCCTCATAGTGCTCGGCAATAGTAAACCCAACAGCCGTCAACCCTTTTTCCACATCGTCCTGCTTGCTCTTGATGACACCTGATACAACATAAGTTCCGCCTTGGGCCAGCACATCATAGACATCCTTTACGAACATCAGAATGATTTCGGCCAGTATGTTCGCTACGACTACCTGTACAGGAATTTTTACACCCAATGCAGAAACAGGAGCATCTGACGAGCCTTCCAAAGTACTTTCCCGCAGTACCTGCAGCAAATCGCTTTGTTTTACCGTAATGTGACTTTCGAGTCCATTCAATCGACTATTCTCGTTGGCACTAGATACGGCCACAGGATCCAAGTCCAGCGCTAGAACATGCTTCGCTCCAAGCTTAGCCGCCGCTATGGCAAGCACACCGGAGCCGGTACCTACATCAATCACATCATCGCCGCTTTGGACAACTTTCTCCAAGGTCCGCAAGCATAATGAGGTTGTTGCATGCGTTCCAGTACCAAAAGCCATTCCCGGGTCCAATTCAATAATTAATTCCTCCGGTCCGGGGGTGTAGTCCTCCCATGTAGGCTTGATCGTTAAGCGTTCCGAAATGCGAATCGGCTTGAAATACTGTTTCCACGCATTAGCCCAATCCTCATCATCCACTTCCTTAAGCTCAAATTCAGGGCTGCCTGTATCGATATCGTACTCAGCCAGTTGAACAACGGACTGCTTCAATTCCTCCATCACTGCTTCCATGTCAGTTCCTTCAGAAAAGTAGCCTTTTATAACCGCTCTCCCTTCCGGAATATCATTAAAAGGCAGTTCATACCATTGGCCTAACGAAGTGTCTCTCTTCTTGTTCAATGTACCGGATTCTTCAATAGAAACACCACCGGCACCTAACTCATGTATAAAATTCGAAATCATTTCAATTGCTTCCTCAGTTGTATGTACCGTCACTTCATGCCAGCGCACTTTTGTATCCTCCTTGGAGTTTTCATTGGAAAACCTGTATTTTAAGCTTAAGCTGAGTTATAACGCCAGCAAAAACTGTCTCATATGCATATGCTGAGCTACAGCTCATAAAATTGCACATGATTACCAGTATACTATACTTGACCGCACCGGTAAAATAGCAGACTTGGAAAGCTTTCAATAATACAGTTTACAAGCTCTATTTTTCAGATAGAAGTGGACAACAAAAATGGCCTCTGCAAAAGAGTTACCTTTGCAGGGGCCATTGGATATTGTTCAATACATAAAGAACCTAATTTAACGCATTTATTGCGGCTTGGATGTCAATACTGGCTTGATTCAACAGCTCTTCTTTCTCCTTATCGGAGATTAGTCCGTTAAGATAAACCTCCTCGATATCTTTTCCCCACAACCCTTTCAGGTTAACCATTAACTCATAGGTGGAAATCCCTGAAATTTGAGATAGCTTCAAGCCGCTGCTAAGTGCTTCATTAAGCTCGTTCGCATCATATTCTGCAGTGAATAAGGAAATATCCTGAATGATCGATTTTTCACGTTTTTTTAACAATGCTGCACCATCAAAATTCGATTGAACTTGCTGGACCGTTACAGTAATACCGCCCGGAGTTTCAATTCCTGTTCGGATTGCCTGCAATGCCTCTTCCTTGTATGTCGAAGCTTGCTCAGATGAAATAGTACCTTCCGCCTCAGCTTGCTCAAGCTGTTGATAGATCGGCTGCTGCAATCCCTTTACCAGCTGCGCTGAATCTAACCGGGTTGCCTGTACCAGCGTTGCACCATTCTGCAAACGATCCTGAACATCTATGTTATCATCCTCGGATAATGTAATGGCAGCCGAATTGAGCGACGACATACGACTTTGAAGAACCGCTTTAAAATCGAATGCCTTCAAACTGCCTCCCCTGTAACCCGGAATCGATAACACTTCCAGCGTCTTACTTTTCATTTCTTTGCTTAAGTTATCCAATTCATCAACACTCGCTGCAAAATTATTTGCTGCATTGGCAACGGTTTGGTCAGCTAACTTGAACAGCTCACTGGACAAGTTCCCATTCAAACCTGAAGCTTGGCTTAATGTTTGTCCAGAGGCCAAAGCATCCAGAATATCACTCAAATCCTTGTTTGCAACCCCGGACGTATTAACAACCATCAATCTCATCCAGTCCGTTAATATTTTATTGCTATCCAAAGGAGCTTTAACAATGACAACTGCATCATCGTCATCTGCATATACAGATGGCGTCAAAGCCATTGTTCCATTAAATAATAATGCTGCGGAAAGCATACCTACCATAAATTGTGTTTTTCTTCTTTTCATTGTTTTTCTCCATCCTGTCTCTATATGTATTTCATTTCGCACAGGAAATGTATGATTTCTTTATATTTCTTATACGAAATGTTTCTATGCGAAATATATCACAGAGATTGTTTTTTGTGTGGGTCTTTTTTTTGAAATGTTTGAACATAATATGAACTTTTTGTAAAGAAAAAGAGGCTGTCCCAAAAGGGTATCAGTGAATGAATCAGTCCCAAGGATGTACAAAAACGCCTCCAAAACCACCATGTAAGCGGAAATGGAAGCGTCTTTTTCGTAGGGAAATTCCCCTCAGAGTGGGGGTTCGAAGATCCAGAAATGAGTTCGGCCGCTTTTGGATGTTGCTTAAGTGATGGGGCAAGAAGCGATGTTCAAAGGCTGTTTTCAATCTAGAGGAGACCATGATTTGTCGGGGCCGCTGCGAAAGAAAATAGATGGAAATTGTAACGCTAATCCAGCGTGGATATCGCCTGAAATCAATCTAACTGGAAAAACTAACTCTAATATAGGTGAAATGGTCGATATTAGCCAAAATACGTAGAATTAGCATGAGGAATTCCAGCTATAAGGCTTGGAACACTATTTTCGGAGTAACTAACTTGACATTTTCCTGATAATTTTGCACAGAGTGCGCCAAAATGCCATGCAATGCCGTAACCGAACCCCGAACCCGATACCCGCGATGAGCACGCGCTGGAAAGCGACCTCATCTTATTCATTCTAAGAATACACAAGAATGTGCAAAAGAGCCTTCAACTATTAAAGTGGAATTGAGGGCTCTTTTGCTACCATCTATTCAGTATAAAATGGTGGAGGGGTTGTCTCAAAATGTCTTTTGGGACACCCTCTTAATAGGTACATGCAGCTGTTCTTCTTACTTTATACTTGTCCACCAGCATCACGTATAACGCGCAGAGCTTGGTCATAGCTTTGATCGTTAACTACAACGGTAAGCAATGTATCCAAGCCGTTAATCCCTCCATAATCCTCGATAGAGCCGTCCGATGCTCTTGGTGCGCTTAGACCACTTGCATCCGTATTAGCCGCAGCCAATATGCTTGAATCGATATCTAATCCATCCGCCCCAAGATCCAAGTAAGCTAAACCAGGGAAATTTCCGCTAACCGGATTGATAGATTCACTTACTCCATCGCCAGAGAACTGTCCTATCTTATCAATAGACATATCGATCACCCTCAGAGCTTTTAGCTTGGGCAAAACACTTTCTGCTTCGGCCGGTGAACGGAAATATGCCAGTATGCCTTTCTCAGTCATCCTAATACCTCTCTTCGTAACCAAGTGGAGTAATGCTATTCTTGTCTTGCGTCAGCTTCTTTAGCTCTTTCCACTGCCCTCAAATCATCCTCATCAGCAACTTCTGCATTGAAATCGACATCTTCATTTTTCCCGTCAGCCACATTTTGCTGTTTCAGTTGGAAGTGTTGTTTTTCCTTATGTGTCATTGAAAAAATCCCTCGCTTTATATGTCTTTTTAAACGCTCCACCTATTCTCCGCAATAAAGTAAAATCTATTCAACACAAAAAAACACAGCAGACGAATAACCCTTCTGCTGTGTTTACGTATAAATTAATCTCCAAGAAAAGCCTTTTTCATTCGTTCAAAAATAGATTGGTTCTGCTCGTGAGTGTGCTCGCCGCTTTGACGTGCAAATTCCCGCAGCAATTCCTTTTGTTCTTCGTTCATAGTAGTTGGAGTAACAACGACGACTTTAACGTGCTGATCGCCTTGACCATATCCCCGTAAGCGAGGCACCCCTTTGGACTTCAGGCGGAAATAAGTATCCGTCTGTGTACCCGCAGGAATTTTCAGCTTAATTTTTTCAGTTAAGGTTGGAATCTCGATCTCGTCACCCAATGCAGCTTGCGCGAAGGTAAGCGGGATTTCACAATAAATATCATCGCCTTCTCGTTCAAAGAAGTCATGGGCTTTAACTCGAATAACAACGTACAAATCACCGGAAGGACCGCCTTTAGTTCCTGCTTCTCCTTCACCAGTAACACGAAGCTGCGCCCCGTCATCAACACCGGCTGGAATATTCAAGTGTATGGTGCGCTGTTTTTTCACTTTACCAGTACCGTGGCATGTTCCGCATTTATCTTTAATCGTTACACCTTGACCACCGCAGCCTGAGCATACGCGACGGTTAACAATCCGACCAAATGCCGTATTCTGCACCACTTCCTGCTGCCCGCTGCCATGACAAATCGAGCAGGTTTCCGGTTTCGTCCCAGGCTTCGCCCCATTGCCATGACAAGTATCACATGACTCGGTGCGTGGAATATGAATATCCGTTTCCTTGCCGAAAACCGCCTCTTTAAACTCAATGGTCATTGTATACTGAAGATCATTACCCCGCTGAGGTGCATTCGGATTGCGTCGTTGCCCGCCACCTCCGCCGCCAAAAAACATATCGAACAAGTCGCCAAAGCCGCCGCCGAAATCAGCGTTTCCGCCGCCACCCATACCTTGGTTCGGGTCGACATGGCCAAATCGATCATACTGAGCTTTTTTCTGATCATCACTCAATACATCGTAGGCTTCCTTTGCTTCTTTGAACTTTGTTTCCGCATCAGCGGCCTTGTTCACATCCGGGTGGTACTGACGGGCCATTTGCCGGTATGCTTTCTTTAGATCGTCCTGCGATGCATTCTTGCTAACCCCAAGCACTTCGTAGTAATCGCGTTTACTCATTATCCCACTCCCATTCATAAGACCATAGAAAATCCCCCGCTATCCACAGAAATTTGCTCCGCATAATTTCTTAAGCAACAAAGGGAAAGTCAAAGCCGAAAAACGGCTTTGACCTTTCATTCAACCTATGCTTTTTTGGCTCTTATTAGTTGTTTTTCTTCTCGTCAACAACTTCGAAGTCAGCGTCTACGACGTTATCTTTCTTCGCTGCGCCTTCCGGACCTGCTGCACCAGCTTCACCCGCTTGAGCTTGCTGCGCCGCTTGCTCATACAGCTTCACGGACAACTGCTGTACGATTTCGGTCAAAGCCTCAGTAGATGCTTTAATTTCATCCAGGTTGTCGCCTTCAAGAGCTTTTTTCACTTTTTCTTTGGCTTCATTTGCCTTGTCGATTTCAGCTTGATCTACTTTGTCGCCAAGATCCTTGATCGTTTTATCAACAGAGTAAACAAGTTGATCCGCGTTGTTGCGGGCTTCAACAAGCTCTTTACGCTTACGGTCTTCTTCCGCATTGGATTCAGCATCCTTCATCATGCGGTCGATTTCCTCATCGGACAAGCCGCTGGAGGAAGTGATCGTAATTTTATGGCTTTTGCCTGTTCCTTTATCCGTTGCATTAACATTAACAATACCATTGGAGTCAATGTCAAAAGTAACTTCAATTTGCGGAATACCGCGCGGTGCCGGAGGAATATCACCCAGCATGAAGCGGCCCAATGTTTTATTATCATTAGCCATAGCGCGCTCGCCTTGCAGAACATGGATTTCCACGCTTGGTTGGTTATCGGCATAAGTAGTGTAAACTTGGGATTTAGTTGTAGGAATAGTAGTGTTGCGGTCGATCATTTTAGTAAATACGCCACCCGCAGTTTCAATACCCAAGGATAACGGAGTTACGTCAAGAAGTACTACGTCTTTCACATCACCCGTTAGTACGCCTGCTTGCACAGCTGCGCCCAAAGCAACAACTTCATCTGGATTTACACCTTTGTGAGGCTCTTTTCCGATAAGCTTCTTAACAGCTTCCTGTACGGCAGGAATCCGTGTGGAACCGCCGACAAGAACAACTTTATCGATTTGGTTAGGGGATAGCCCAGCATCACTCAAAGCTTGACGAGTAGGTCCCATCGTTCTTTCTACCAAAGCAGCCGTAATTTCATCAAATTTAGCACGAGTCAGGTTGATTTCCAAATGCTGAGGCACTCCATCAACCACAGTGATAAATGGCAAGGAAACGGTTGTAGTCAATACGCCGGAAAGCTCTTTCTTTGCTTTTTCCGCAGCATCCTTAAGACGTTGAACAGCTGCTTTATCTTTGCTTAGATCAATGCTGTGCTCTTTTTTGAATTCTGCTACCAAATAGTCGATAACAACTTGGTCAAAATCATCTCCGCCCAAACGGTTGTCGCCGCTGGTTGCTTTTACTTCGAAGATACCTTCGCCAAGCTCAAGGATCGATACGTCAAATGTACCGCCGCCCAAGTCATATACAAGAATAGTATGATCTTCGGATTTCTCCATACCATAAGCCAAAGCGGATGCTGTCGGCTCGTTGACAATACGAAGCACTTCTAGACCGGCAATTTTGCCTGCATCCTTAGTTGCTTGACGTTGGCTGTCGTTGAAATAAGCAGGAACCGTAATTACAGCTTGTGTTACCGTAGTTCCCAAATAAGCTTCTGCATCGGCCTTCAGCTTCTGAAGGATGATAGCGGAAATCTCTTGAGGTGTATAGGTTGTACCCTCAATCGTTTCCTTATGACTAGTACCCATATGGCGTTTGATCGAGATTACAGTACGATCCGGATTTGTAATGGCTTGACGTTTGGCCGTTTCGCCTACAACGCGTTCGCCATCCTTCTTGAAGCCTACAACAGAAGGTGTTGTACGATTGCCTTCCGCGTTTGGAATAACAACGGCCTCGCCGCCTTCCATAACAGCAACGCAGGAGTTGGTTGTTCCTAAGTCGATACCAATTACTTTACTCATGTCAGATAATCCTCCTTTAATTTTGAAGCCATATTCACTAATCTATGTGGAAGAACGAAAAATGTCTGATAATCCAAGTAAACAACTCGCTAATTAAGTCATAATTAATTAAGAGCTCACTTTTACCATCGCAGGGCGAAGAACTTTATCTTTCAATAAATAGCCCTTTTGAATTTCTTCTACTACAATACCCTCTTCATGCTCTTCGGACTCAACCTGCATAATGGCTTGGTGGAATTCCGGATTGAACGGTTGTCCTACGGATTCCATAGCTTGCAAGCCTTCGTTCGCAAGAGCTTGGTCCAATTGGCGGGAGATCATGTCTACACCTTTATGCAGCGCTTCATAATCCTTACCCTCTTGGCCTGCGTTCAAAGCGCGTTCCAAGTTGTCCAATACAGGTAAAAGCTGCTCAATAACTTTCATAGAAGCATATTTAGCAAACTCTTCCTTTTCCAGGCGGGTTCTTCTTCTAAAATTGTCAAAATCCGCTTGGGCCCGCAGATAACGTTGGTAGTTCTCCTCAGATTCCTTGCGCAGCTGCTCAAGCTCCTGCTCGGAAGCTTGCTCTTGAGCGGCCTCTTCAGCTTCTGTGGACATGTTATTGGCATTTTCTACGTCACCGGGATATGTAGTATCCACATTTTGTTCGGTGTCCGCAGTAACTTCTGTCTGATTTTTTTGATTTGCACTCAATTTCTGTCACCTCCTTGATCCGAATCCACAATACTCTCTCTACTATTCTAACCACAACCCCGTTATTCTTCCGTACGAGGCTGCTTCATCTTAATTACTGTATGAATCCGCAGCACCGCCGCGGCAACTTCCCCGGCAGCCTGCAGCGCATGCAGCTTCACCTGGGCAGGGTCAACCACGCCGTGCTCCAACATATCAACCAAATAGCCGGTATCGCAATCAATGCCGAGAGAATCTGAACCGGCTGCAATTTGCGCAGCCTTCACTTCCTCGACCTTCTCGAGCGGATTGTAGCCGGCATTGACTACAATCTGTGCGAGCGGCTTGCGCAGCGCCTGGGCTACGGCTGCAACGCCGAAGCCCTCCATGCCCTGGATCGTCTCGCGGTGACGATCCAGGTCGTATGCGGCGGCCATCTCGGCTGCGCCGCCGCCGGGCAAGCACCCGCCGCGCAGCGCAGCCTGCACGGCGGAAGCCGCATCCTTGGCGATGCGCAGTCGCTCGCCAACGACCTCGCTCGTGCTGGCGCCGACGACGATCGTCACCTGCGTCCGGCCCTTGCCTTCGGCCATGCGGACGCATTCGAGACGCTCGTCATACGATACGCGCCCAGCGAAGCCGAGATAGCCTGCCAGCTCGGCGGCAGGCTTGCGCAGCCCGCTGCGGCGGATCGGCCGCGCGCCCGTGTATTCGCACACGAGTCGCAAATCGTGGCGAGGGACCCGCTGCACGACCATGATACCATGGTCGGTGCAGAACTGCTCCGCCTCCGCGTTAACGCCCCGGTCGGCGATTACAAGCCCTACCCGCAGCTCGACCAGCTTGTCGAGCCACTGTCGGAACTGCTCCTTCAGCTGCATCTGCTTCTGAAAGCCGGCTTCCGTCATGAGCGCTTCCTCATCGATCGTCTCCGGTTCGAATGCATCCTGAAAGACGAGCACCGAAGCTGAATCCGGAGGAAAGTCCAGCTGTGCGTTAACCGGCTTCTTCTGAATCAGAAGCCCCGGCCATACTTCGCTGATTGCGCGGCTGTGTGAAATCACAACATCCGCAAATCGGAAGCTTTCCTCCTGCAGCTTGTGAATACCTAGACGCTTCGCGCCTTCCAATATCAGCTCAGCCAAATCTGCATGCTCACGGCCGGCAATGTAGCCGACCCTGTACAGTAGAGGATCCTTAAATCCTTCGATCCTGCGGCTGCGTTTGGCTAATGAAGCCAGCGCCGTCGCCACCCCTTCTTGAATGCCCTTGACGACCTTCGCTACCGGCACTCCGCGCGTCACCTGTGCAACCCCTTCAGCGACAATAGCCCCAGCCAGCACGGTGGCTGTCGTTGTACCGTCCCCTACCTGCTGCTGTTGAGAACGCGCGACCTGAATTAGCAGGCGTGCAGCGGGATGAGTGACATCCATCTTCTCAAGAATGGTCACGCCATCATTAGTAATGATGACTTCACCCTGTCCGCCGACAAGCATCGTATCCAAGCCTTTGGGTCCAAGCGTACCTTCGACTGCGGAGCAGATCGCACGAATTGCGCCTGCATTATTGAGCAATGTGGCATACGTGTCATCACCTTCATGCGACACTGGCTTCATTGAATTCATTTATACCATCGCTCCAGCACCAGCGTCATATCCTTGGACAAATGATCCAACAAATGAATAACCTTGCCATAATCCATACGGGTCGGACCCAGAATACCAATCGTTCCCAGATGCTTGCCTTCAAAAGTATAAGATGCGGTAATCAAGCTGCAATCATTGATGGCGGCCATCGTGTTCTCACTGCCTATTCGCACCTGTATACCTGTGGAAGCGCCCGTGAAAAGCTTGGCAAGCGTCGGTGTCTCAGCGAGTAAATCAAGTATATTCTTGACCTTCTCCATATCCTGAAATTCCGGCTGTGTAAGCATATTCGTCGTGCCACCCAAGAAAATCCGGTCCTCTTCTCCTTGATCGATAACGCCATTGAGCATGGTGAGAATTTCCTCATACCCGGATATACAGCTGCGCATTTCCTCGCCAATCTCTGTAAACAGCTTTGATTTGAATTGAAGCAGCGGTACATTCTTGAGTCGGGCGTTAAGCAGGTTTACGACCTTCTCAATTTCCGACATAGGTATGCCTTCGGGAATCGACACCGTCTTATTCTCTACCTGGCCGCTATTAGTAACTACAATGGCGACTGCGGTTCGCTCATTCAGAGGAACGAGCTGCAGATGACGCAGTGTAGTGCCGAACATTTCAGGTCCCATTACAATAGATGTATAATTAGTAAGATTCGACAAAATCATCGCAACCTGCTGGATGACCTGCTCCATCTCTTGCATTTTCTCAGCAAAAAATAATTTAAGCACGTCAATCTCATGCTGTCCAAGACCCCCGAAAGTAACCAGGTGGTCCACATAATACCGATATCCCTTATGGGACGGAATTCGGCCTGCAGAAGTATGCGGCTGCTCCAGGAAGCCCATTTCCTCCAAGTCGGACATTTCATTACGAATGGTTGCCGGGCTGAACCCTACATTGCCCCGTTTGGATATGCTGCGCGAGCCAACCGGCTCGGCGGAGCGAATATAATCGTCTACAATGGCACTTAAAATATGGCGTTGGCGTTCTGTCAACATGAACATACCCCCCATCCACAGTCATTCATTATGTTCAATTAAAAGCTTCTGTTTGTTTGTCGTTAGCACTCCAATCTGACGAGTGCTAATTCATATTACAAAAATAACAGACCCAACGGTCTGTGTCAAGTTAAACTACCGCTACAATACTGCAATTTTCGAGCGCCCCCCCTTGTTCACCCCATCATCAAGAAAAGCAAAAATCGGTCTTCCTGATATTTAATCAAGAGACCGATTCATTTATACTTCTGACGGCTAGTTGCCCGAAGCTGCAACACCGATTGGATCTACCATTTTTAAGACCGCTATCTCATCACAGCAATCTCTCTTTTTGCAATGAATACAATCCTTCCATACCTTCTCAGGGAAAATTTCTTTCTGAACAACAGAAAAACCATTTCTTTCAAAGAAATTAACCGCATAGGTTAATGCCATTACCTTTGGAATTCCCTGTTGTCTGGCTTCCTCTACAAGAAAATCTACGATTGTATTGCCGATGCCCAAGCCTTTATGTCCTTCAGTTACTCCGAGAGAGCGAATTTCAACCAGATCTTGGCCGAGCCGCGTTAAGGATCCGCAGCCAACGAATTGGTCATCTATAACAGCGACAACAAAAGTATCGATTTGCTCGGCTAATGTTTCCCTCGTTCGGGGCAGCATGATCCCTTGCTCTGCATAGCCTTGAATAATAGTATACAGCGTCTCGATATCCTGCTCAGTTGCTTTTCTGCACGTTACTGTCATAGAAAACCCACCATTTCATGTCGTAAATTCAATTTATATGAATAAATATACAACAAAACGTATAAATAATTCAATATAAAATTTATTCGGCTGTCAGGCTTACAAATTCTCCAAACACTTCGTTACCAAGCAGCAGCCCATTCTCCGACAGCTTGTAGCCCTCCTCTGTCGGCTCCAGCAGCTTTCGTTCCAAAAGTTTGCTCAGTGGATTGCCAAAAACAGCTTCCAGCTCCCTGCCGAATTGTTTGCTGAAATCAGCTCGCTTCACTCCACACAGCATCCGCAAGCCGACCATCATGAAGTCCTCCATCGCATCCTGCTCGCTGATTTCATATTGCTCCAGCAGCGGTAGTCCATGGAGGGTCGCATCAATATAAGGCTGTACGCCTTTAATATTGACATGTCTCTTTCCATACATATACCCGTGAGCACCGGCCCCTAAACCGTAGTAACTCCGATTCAACCAATACATGCTGTTATGCCGGCTCTCATAGCCTGGCTTAGCGAAGTTGCTGATCTCGTACTGTTCGTACCCGGCCTGCCTCAAACGCTTCATAATTAAAAGGAACATTTCCACTTCTTGATCTTCGTCCGGAAGAGGCAGTTGATTTTTTTGATAAAGCGAATGAAACAACGTATGCTCTTCCACCTTCAAGCCGTAAATGGAGTAATGCTTCAAGTCAAGCGCCAGCGCTTTATCAAGGGTATCGTTCATTACTTCAACCGTCTGATTCGGAAGTCCAAACATCAAATCGATGGACATATTCGTAAATCCAACGCTTCGTGCATTTTCGATACTCCTGTACACGTCATCCGTATTGTGGATCCGGCCTATCCCTTCCAATAAAGCATTGTCAAACGACTGGACCCCGAAGCTGATCCGATTGACGCCGCCTTCCTTCATGGCCTGAAGTTTCTCCTTATCGGTTGTCCCCGGATTAGCTTCCATCGAAAACTCGAGTTCGGCCGATTGATTCGGAAAGTAGGTGCGCACTCGCTTCAAAAAGCTTTCCATCTGATCCGGCAGAAGTACGGTAGGTGTTCCGCCGCCAACAAAAATAGTCTCGATCTGCTGCGGCGGTACGAGCTGAACCGTCCTTTCCATCTCCCGCTCCAACGCATCCAAATAATCCATGACTGGTTGGCCTTTTAATACATAGGAGTTAAAGTCACAGTAATGGCATTTGTTTGTACAAAACGGAATGTGGATATATACCGCAGCGGGTGTTTCATTTCTGTGGATCATCGTTAACATTCCTCCCTGTTATCTTTCTTCACGTGACATAAAAGCAGGTGCGTCAGTTGCACGCACCTGCTCATGATTTATTTTTCTAATCGTCAAGCTTCAATACGGCCATGAACGCTTCCTGAGGCACTTCGACGCTGCCGACCTGTTTCATCCGCTTCTTGC
Organism: Paenibacillus radicis (ex Xue et al. 2023); assembly: GCF_024722015.1. Lineage (GTDB taxonomy): Bacteria > Bacillota > Bacilli > Paenibacillales > NBRC-103111 > Paenibacillus_S. Next base: position 57,126 of record NZ_JANQBD010000006.1, read on the forward strand.
CTTCCTTTTGCTTATCCAACAGCTTCCTTTTTCTCGAAATATCGCCGCCGTAGCATTTGGCTAATACATTTTTCCGCATCGCTTTAACGGTTTCCCTCGATACGATTTTTTGGCCAATCGCCGCTTGGATCGGCACCTCGAACATTTGGCGTGGAATTAAATCCTTCAGCTTCTCGCAAATAATTTTTCCGCGATGGTAAGCCCGATCCCGGTGAACGATAAACGAAAGAGCATCGACCTGCTCGCTGTTCAGCATGATATCCATTTTGACAAGATTGGATTTCTTATAGCCTGACAGCTCATAATCGAATGAAGCATAGCCCTTGGTACTTGACTTTAACTGATCAAAGAAATCGTAAACGATTTCGGACAGCGGAATATCATAAGTCAAGGTTACACGTGTTGTATCCAAATATTCCATATTGATAAATTCGCCGCGCTTGCCTTGGCAAAGCTCCATGATGGCTCCAACAAAATCATTGGGGACAATAACAGCAGCCTTTACGTAAGGCTCCTCTACGAAGTCGATTTTACCAGGCTCCGGAAATAACGACGGATTCTCGATGCTCAATACCTCGCCATTTGTTTGCGTTACTTTAAACACAACGCTTGGCGCGGTAGTAATCAGATCGATGTTGAACTCACGTTCTATCCGTTCCTGAATAACATCCATATGCAGCAGACCGAGGAATCCGCAGCGGAAACCAAAGCCTAACGCAGTAGAAGTCTCTGGTTCGAAGCTAAGTGAAGCATCGTTCAACTGCAGCTTTTCCAAAGCTTCACGCAGGTCGTTATAGTCGCTAGTCTCGATCGGATAAAGTCCGCAGAACACCATAGGGTTGATTTTACGGTAGCCAGGCAGCGCTTCAGGCGCTGGATTTTTGGCATCGGTAACGGTATCCCCGACACGCGTATCGCCAACGTTTTTTATCCCGGCAACGATGAAGCCAACATCTCCAATTTCAAGCGAGTCTACGGTTGACATCCGCGGTTTAAAAGCACCGACCTCAATAACCTCGAACACTTTTTCCGTTGCCATGAACTTGATTTTGGAACCCGACTTGATGGAGCCGTCAATAACACGCACGTAGACGATTACACCTTTGTAAGGATCATAATGAGAATCAAATATAAGCGCTTTAAGCGGCTTGCTTGGATCTCCCGTTGGAGCCGGAACAAGCTTGACTACCTGCTCTATGATCTCCTTGATCCCAATCCCTGCCTTGGCGGAAGCTAATACCGCCTGGCTCGTGTCGAGCCCAATTACATCCTCAATCTCCTGCTTAACCCGCTCAGGGTCTGCACTAGGCAGATCGATTTTGTTAATGACCGGCAATATTTCCAGGTTGTTGTCGAGCGCAAGGTATACGTTAGCTAACGTTTGCGCCTCGATTCCTTGCGCCGCATCAACCACAAGCAGTGCGCCTTCACAGGCTGCAAGGCTGCGGGATACCTCATACGTGAAATCGACATGCCCAGGCGTATCGATTAAATTCAAAATATAATCTTCCCCGTCATCCGCACGGTAACTTAAGCGAACGGCCTGCAGCTTGATGGTGATGCCCCGCTCGCGCTCCAGATCCATTTGATCCAACACCTGCTCTTGCATTTCGCGCGAGGAGAGTGCTCCCGTATATTCAAGTATTCGGTCTGCCAGCGTCGATTTTCCATGGTCGATGTGAGCAATAATTGAAAAGTTCCTAATCTTTTTCTGTCTGGCTAGAATATCCATTTGCGCTGACCCTCACTAACCTACAAATTTACAATACCTCTAATTATAGCAGTTGTGAGTGAAGGCATCAATGCAAGGTTATCCGGTAACCATTTCGAACAAGGAAACGACGAGGCGGATCCCATGGTAGGCAATAATTTGCAGCAGCTCCCCGACTTTATTCCCAAGCCTGGCAATGCCTGAGGTTTCGTTTATTTCGGCTTTTGGCTCCGTTTCCTCCTTGGGCTCTTTTTTTCCTTTTCCTTCTGCTGCCTGTGTCGTTCCAGCTGTACCGGCAGCCTTGCTTCCGTTCGGCCCCACTGTTACGCCACCCGCTTTCGAATCCTGAGGCTTCTCCGCTTGCGGCCATAAACGGACGCCGCCTGACTCTGGAGCCGCTTTTACAATCGGTCCCTGAATACGTTCAACACCGCGGGTAGCTAAGTCAACCCCGAAAAAGATACAAAATCCCATTCCCAGCACTATCAGCAGCAGCTTGATATAAAAATTATTTCTCATCCCTTAAGCGCCCCCAGAACGATTTCGTTCTTTTTTTTGCAATTAATTTTGCTTTTTACCGTCTTTGGCTCCGGCAGGTGTTCCATCCACTTTTTGCACATTAAGCACCACTTCTGAAATCGCCTCAGCCAACAGGTCAACGGTTCTGTAGCATTCCTCCAAGGAATTGTCCACGCCTCCAACCTCTATCAGCACACTATTGGGCGAAAAATTTTGATTATACACCCCGTTCCCTTCTGCCGCTTTAGCAAAGGAGCCTTTAGAAATACCCGGGTATTTACTTTCCAGTGCGTGATGGATATCTGAAGCAAATTGTTCGTTTTCTTTCCAATTCGCATTTTTACCGCCAATAACAAAGTAGACTTGCGCATAATCTTTGCCGTTAATCTCTACGGTCGTCTTACTTCTCCGCTGTGAATCTCTATGAATATCAAAATAAAATTTTAGATCCGGATGGGAGGCACTGGCTTCTTGCAATGTTTTGAGAGAGTATTTATAAGAATAATAGTAATTGAAGCTTTTCTCGATAGCCGGATAGTTTTTATCCGAATGAACGGCTCCTATACCTTCCTTCTCCAGCATTTGCGCCAGTCTCAGACCCACTAACGTTACATTTTTTTTCGGATCATAAGCTTTATCGGGATCCTTCACCCCATCAAGCTCCGGCAAATAGGACTCCTGATTATGGGATTGATAGATGAAGGCCACATTACGTCCCGCCATTCTCGGAGGCTGTGCAGTCGGGATTTGAGGCCCATGCGTCGTATCGTTCGTTTCAGGCGGAGCCGTCGGATTCGCTGTTATAGAACCCTCGCCACCTTCGCCATTCTTCGGAATGACATCCCCCTTCGGACCATAATCCTCCGGCCCATCCTCACCTGTAGCTGCGCTGCTTCGCAATACTACCGAGCGGTCTTGAGCCAAACCGGGCATTTCTCTGGCTATGAAAGTTTTCGGGTCCTTCCAATTCAAGTCTGTGAGCAACGAAAATAGAAATCCCGATACATTGGACTGTGAAAACGTAAACGTCTGACGGTCTGTCTGCATATAAGGCACTTCCATTCCCATCATATCCATAAAAAAACGACTCGATACCGACGAAGCCAACCCCTTCATAGACGAAACAGGTGCGGAATTATTCATTTTCGTTTGAGCATACCCAAGCAATCCAAGTGCTATAAAAAACAGCAAACAACCTGTCACAAGAGCCGTTATTACCCGAAAATAAATACCCAAATCCTGCCCAGCTTTACGATATTTGTTCACATTAATAGTCACTGCTGTCCATTTCATGCGCATTCCTCCTGAGAGTTTTCGTTAGAAAACTTACTTCGTAAGCATAAGGCTGAGCCATCTATCAGACTATCTACCGAAATAACTGACCACCGACCGCTAGTATCAAATCTATGAGTATTTACTAGAAGATAGAACCAAACTCATCTAATACTTTATTTGCTATATTCCGATAGTTTTCTTAAAGACTATAATCACTAAAATTCCGGGGGGACCTCTATGAGAAACTTGTCTTTGAAATGGAAATTACTTTTGAGCTTTGGTCTGTTAATCTTGCTCTTTGGAGGGATCGTCGCGTATAACTACACCGAATTGAACACGATAAACGAGTTGTCCAAAAAACAGCTTGCAAGCTCAGAGGACGAGAAGCTGGCATTAAGGTTTGAAAGCACAATCGGAATTCTATACAGCCACCAAGCCGATCTAATCATTAATGAGAATCAGGAATCGATCCAAAATTACCGCGAAGAAACAGAAAGTATCAAAAAACAATTGAAAGCGCTGACAGAGAGTGTAAATACGGATGAGGAGAAAAAGTGGGCAGCTCAATTGAAAACATCGACCGATGCGTACCTGGCTATTTTTGACAAAATCGAAGCGGTATTTAATAAACGTAATGCCCTATCCTCCGCTGAGCTCAAAACCACCTATAAAAAGCTCGATGACGAAAGCGATCAGCATAAAAAATTACTATTCAGTACCATCGACTCGATAAATGAATCTAACAGGTGCGAGATGGCTGTACTAAGTGATTTACTACAGGACACGATAGCTAAAGATATCCGTATCCTGCTCCTTGTCTTGCCTCTTGCTGTCCTGATCGGATCATTGTCCGTCTTTGTGATAACCCGTATGCTTACCAAACCAATCTCGAGGCTGGTAGAAGCTACAGAAAAAGTTGCCCAAGGCGATTTAACTGTCAGCATCCGTATTGATTCCAGAGATGAGATCGGCAGATTAAGCACAAGTTTCGGTGAAATGATCAAAAGTTTACAACAAATTATCCATGAGGTTGGAGATCATGCCATTCAAGTGTCTGCTTCAACAGAGCAGCTAACAGCCAGCGCAGAGCAAACAAGTCAAGCGACACAGCATATTGCCGAAACCATTCAGATCATGGCCTCAGACAGCGAAAAGCAAGTCCGCAGTGTAAATGAAACAGCTGAAGCCGTAAATACAATGAGTGAGAGCGTTAATCAAATTTCCGAGCACACCAATCATGTAGTTGGAGCGTCTATGAAAGCTTCGCAAACAGCGACTGCTGGGAGTGAGACCGTTCAATCCGCCATTCAACAAATGGATTCTATTCATAAAACGATCGATAAAATGAGTGCGATCATTCAACGTTTAGTTCAGCGATCCAATGAAATTGGAGAAATGAACAAGGTCATAACTACGATAGCCGTTCAGACCAACCTTTTGGCGCTTAATGCTGGTATAGAAGCTGCAAGAGCCGGTGAAAACGGCAAAGGTTTCGCTGTAGTTGCCACTGAGGTTCGTAAACTGGCTGAACAGAGCTCACATTCTTCTCAGCAGGTTGAGCAAATTATTTTAACCGTGCAGGAGGAAACAGCTGCCGCGGCGAAAAGCATGACCGAAGTAGCCGCAGGAATTACTGCAGGATTGGAAGCTGTTCAATTTGCCGGAAGTTCGTTCGAGGAAATTTCTTCAGCGGTTGGCGAAGTAAATGTGCGCATCAATAACGTTTACGGGTCACTGCAGCTGATTTCGCAAAATAGCGAGCAGATAGTAACCGCAATCGCAGAAATCGTAGCGATAACGGAAGGCACTGCAGCTGGTGCGCAAAATGTTTCCGCAGCAACACAACAACAGCTTGCCTCCATGGAGGAAGTCGCTACATCCTCTTCGCATCTTTCTCACATGGCCGAGGACTTGACCCAATTGATTAGACGTTTTCAAACCTGAAGCTGCATACAAATAAAAAGGCATTAATCACGGCTGCACCTACAGTCGGATTAATGCCTTTTTTGTACAACCTGTAATTAATGGGTGTAGGCCGATACGTTATCTACATCCACTGCCTCATGTAAGGCTGCATTCAGACCGCTCGCGATGATATTAGCGACATCCTCGATGAACTCGTCAATTTCCTTTGGTGTAACAAGCAGGTCATGGCCAATGGGGCTTAGCACTTCCCTTACCAGCTCAAGTCTCTCCTGCTCCTCCATATCATCCAGAAGCCCGAGAATTTGTGCCGTATTGGCGGTTTGCTGTTGAAAGTGCGTCCGCATCATATCAATCGTGTTATTGACGATAGTAGAGGCATACACTACCGTCGGTACGCCAATTGCAATGACAGGTACTCCTAATGTATCAATTGTTAGGCCTTTACGCTTGTTTCCAATACCAGATCCCGGATGGATTCCTGTATCCGCGATTTGAATGGTTGTATTGACCCTTTCAAGTGATCTAGAAGCGAGCGCATCGATAGCAATAACTAAATCCGGTTTTGACTTCTCCACGATTCCTTGTACTATTTCTCCCGTCTCGATTCCAGTCGTTCCCAATACACCGGGAGCAACAGCACTTACCGGACGATATCCAGGACTCACCTCGCCAGGCATCAGTTCAAAATAATGACGGGTGACCATTACATTTTCTACAACTATCGGACCTAATGCATCGGGTGTCACATTCCAGTTGCCTAACCCTATTATAAGTACCTTCCCCATCGGGCTTATGTTAAGCTTGGCTAAAAAAGCCTCGAACTCCCTTGCAAACACCGTAGCAACCCTGTCCTGCAGATTACTGTCCTTCTTCCGTAATTCCGGTACCTCTATTGTGATATAATGACCAGGGAGCTTGCCTATAGCAAGGGCTCCCTCCTGGGTGGTTATGTCGGTTTTACTGATCCGAATGCCATCTATATTTTCCGATGACGTAAGTACGCCGGGAATTACTTCACCGGCTGGGGAGGCCAGATTATGAGCCTCTAAAGCCAGGTCGGTCCGAACGGAATAATTGCTTAAATCCATCGTGCCATCTCCTTTCAGCATAAGCATGCTCATTTAGTGTGTGATAAAGCAAAGCGGCTTATGCAAAGTATTGTTAGAACCGTCTTAGTGACTCTATTGCATTTTGATATATGGCGTGTTAGAATATCTAGAGTTGTCAACAAAATGAAAACTATATGCTTTAATGTAAGTTGTAGTAGGAGGTGAACGTCAATGCCGAACATTAAATCCGCAATTAAAAGAGTAAAAGTAAATGAAAAGCGTCGTATGATCAATGCATCTCACAAATCCGCTCTTCGCACTGCAGTAAAAAGTTTTGAAACTGCTGCAGCCAGCAGCAATGTGGACACTGCAAAAGCAGCCCTAGTCACTGCCAGCAAAAAGCTGGATAAAGCAGCGACCAAAGGTTTAATCCATAAAAATGCCGCTGCCCGCAAAAAATCTCGCTTAGCGAAAAAGCTGAACCTGATTTCTGCTCAGGCGTAATGCGAAAAAAAGGATCGATTTCCTCTCGGGGAAACGGTCCTTTTTTTGTTGTTCAGCTGTCCTGTCTAAGTTTAAGCAATTAACCGCAGCAAAAACATTTCCAAACCCAGCGCTTTATCGATCTTCCCGCTCTTCATCTGATAGTCCAAGTCAGCCAGCTGCCCCAAAATATCAGCCAATCGTTTTAGCTCGAATCGATTCGATTGCCCTGAGGCAATCTTAACAGCATAAGGATGCAGTCCTAGCTGCGATGCCATTTGCTGCTGAGAATAACCCTGCTGCTGCAAATCCTTCACTTGAAACATGATGCGGAATTGTCTGGCAATCAGCGCCATAATCTTGATCGGTTCTTCCTTCCGTCTCAGCAGCTCCGACAGCATAGTAAAGGCTTTTTCAAGCTGCAGCTGCACGATATGCTCAATTAGAATAAATATATTTTGCTCAATGCTTCGCGTCACCAGCTGATCCAAAGCATCTGCTGTTATAACGCCCCCCCGCCCCGCAAACAGCGCGCATTTCTCCAGCTCACTGGACAGTGCATTTAGGCTTGTACCAGTGTACAAAATAAACTGCTCTTCCACTCCTGGCGCAAAGGTAAACCCCGCCTTCTCCGCCCCCTGCTTAACCCATTGGGTCAACTCATCGGCTGACAGCGTTGCGCACGGTACCAGATAATCAGATTCCTTGAGCGACTTCACCAGTTTTTTACGTTCATCAAGCTTATCCGCACTCACCGTTAACACCAGAACCGTAAAATCGGCTGGCGACTTCATATAATCGGTTAACCTCTCCAGCCTATGCTCCACCTTTGTGCTCTCTTTGGCACCCGTTAGAAATAGTGCATTCGACGCAATAACCAGCTTGCTGGGAACCATAAATGGAAGCGTCTCAGCTTCTTCTATAACGGTATCCACGGAGGTTTCCGTCAAATCATACTTGGACACTGCAAAAGCTCTGTGCTCTGGGTCGATGAGTTGGTTTGTCAGCTTATGGATCAGCTCTTGAATCAAATAACTTTCAGCGCCGTAACATATGTAGATAGGGGCAAATATACCCTTTTGAATTTGCTTTAATGTTGATTTGTAATCCATTTTAGGCTCAGCCTCTTCCCAACTGCGATTTCATCAAAAAAAGCGATTCTACGAATCGACCTTACTTTCTGACATTATAACAAAAATTCATCATCGAAGATTATTCGACGCAGATACATTCGTGTTTTAGCGGTAATTTTTGTTGCAATATCAGAAAACGAAACTTCGGTTCTTAGCTTTCTGATATTATAACAAAACCTCAAACGATGCAATTCAATGATGTGCGACTGCGCTTTAGAGGTTGGTTTTGTTGCAATGTCAGAAAGCGATTCTACGAATCGACCTTACTTTCTGACATTATAACAAAAATTCATGATCAAAGATTATTCAACGTAGATACATTCGTGTTTTAGCGGTAATTTTTGTTGCAATATCAGAAAACGAACCTTCGGTTCTCAGCTTTCTGATATTATAACAACAACAACAAAGAGATTACGTCAAAACCATACGGTTTCAACGTAACCTCTTTGTACGGTACCCATCTATATAAACACATGAAGATAGGCTCTAGAAACCTGCCCTCACATGGTCATACGACGAACCTCGTTTAAGAAATGTAGTTTATCATACGCAGTAATAACTGCGAACGTGAATTCTTTTTGATAAAACAGCAGGTTATTTTTTCACATCTGTCTTTTCTGTCACATTAACGACATAAATTGTCTTTCCTGAGTCATTACTAATCTGATAAGTCAGCATACTTCCTGATTCCCACTTCACTAAAGTGACAACATCCTTCTCAGTAACAGAACGATTAGTAGTAAATACTGTTTTGCCCTGCTGATCTGCGATTACAACATGTCGTTCGCTATTAACTAAAGCTGTATAGACCCCATCCGGAGAAGGCAATGTATTGGCTATGGAGCTTCTAAAGTTGGAAGTTCCCATATCATCCGTTAGACCCGTTACATTAGGCTGTGGATTGGGTCCGGCAAATCCTGCTTTAGGCTGTTCAGGAGCCTGTTTTAAAGCCGCCGGAGGAACAGTTGGTGATATCTTGGGAGTCGAATCCATAGCCATTGAAGAGTGCGCGTCTGAACCACCGGCTGCATCTACTGGAGGCACAGCCTGTTGGGCCGAGTTGTTAGCTTCTGGAACACCACCTAATGGCTCTGAAGCACGGGAATACTGATCAATGGCCGTGACTTGTTTTTCTTGAGGCTGAGCAGCCGCTGCTTCCTGTTCAGCCTTGCCTGACTGTACCGGAGCTTCCTTAGCTGCTCCAGTATTATTCTGAACACTACCTCCATCACTCGTAACCTTGGTCGGAGACTGAATTCCCTGCTGCGCGTTATTGCTCTTATCTTCCGTCGGCACAGAAGCTTCTTTCTTAGGATCTGATCCCGTATTCGCCGCATTCTTAGCAGAATCATCCGCTTTGCTTATTTCTTTGTTAGCTGGAGACGCTGGAATCTTGGCCGAGCTTGCAGCCGGCGAATCGGACTTGGATTCTGAGATTGCAGACTTTTTATCCGTATTAACCGATTTAGGCTGATTCGCTGATTCTTGCTGCGCTGCACCAGAGGTGGAGAGTAGCCCATCAGCGTTTTTCATACTGCCGCTCTGCTGCTGTTGTTCAAAGACGAAAAATCCGAGAACCAGACCTGCAGCCACTACCCCGCCCACAATTCGTGTGGAAACCAGCCCACGCATCCGTTTACGCCAACTGACTAGCTCTGTATCCGACTTGTTATCATCTTCGAGCTTCGCATCAGCTGCAATCGGAGCCGCTGCGTGCCCTGACAACGGAACATCATCTACTGGCATCCCCATATCAATAAGCTGCAGCTTAGGCATAATCGCATCTACTAAACTATAAGCCGGAGTGACTTTAGGCAGCTGCTCTAATTCATGAGACAATGCAACCAGCCGTTGGAACAGCTCCGTGCATTCCGAGCATTGCTGCATATGTCCTAGCATCTGATTATATTCCATTTCATCGAGATCCTGATCGAGGTATCTCTGCATGAGTTCGATCACCTCTTGACACTTCATCCCCGCACACTACCTTTCTGATCGATTCAACAACTGACATATACAATAACGAAGCATAGTAACAAGAATCCCCATTATTCATGAACGGCTATTCAAAAATGGTATTTCCCGCTCAGCCGCGAATGACATCGCTTCGGGTCTTTTTGTAATCCTGCAATAACGTTTGTAATTGCTGCCTTGCCCTAAATAAATAAGACTTGACTGTGTTGATGGGCAAATCTAATGATTCGGCAATTTCGTTGTAGGAAAAATCCTGCAAATACCGCAGCACAACGACCGATCGATGATGTTCCGGCAGCTTATCAATTGCCTCTCTAATATCTTGGGCAATATACGCAGACATAACCTCATCTTCAACTGTTTTATTTGCAGTAAAATTCAGCTCATGTTGTTCTATAGAAACGGTGGGCTTAGTCCGTCGGAACTTATCAATGCATAAATTGGTAACAATCCGCTGTACCCATGTTTTAAACTGAGCTTTCTCTTCGTAGGAATTAATTTTGGAATAAATACGTATTAATGCTTCCTGTGCCGCATCCATAGCGTCCTGCTCATTTCCCAGAATGTAATAAGCAGTCCGGTACACATGATTTTCTATTTCTCGCAGTAGGGTAATTAGAGCGTCGCGATCGCCCGACTGGGCAGCCTTTATCAGTTCTGGCGCTACCACTGAGATCCCCCTCTCTTGCAACCTTATAAACGTTGCTTCATTCAATAATGTTGCACTCTATTTTCAACTCATATAATCATTTTAATATTAACTATTCTATTAGAATATCAAATTTTTAGTAGAAGGTACATATACGGAGCATATTGGCAAATACTTATTAAATGTCGCTAGTTGTAGAACTAAGGAGATTTACACAAATATAATTGTTAAGTTCACTAGTGATTCCTGTCTGATTTTGTTATAAAATGGTCAAAAGAAGCTTTTATTGTCGAAACATTCGGGAGGGAACTTGCATGCCGCAAGCTAATGAAGACCGCATATATTGGATTGATACACTGAGCAGAATTGCCCAGCCTGTACTTCATCATTTATCAAACCGCAATTTAAAAGACTCCATGCCTATTGAGGGAAAAACGGATGACCGTCCCCTATTCACTCATTTAGAAGCACTGGGCAGACTTCTGACAGGAATGGCTCCTTGGCTTGAAACAGGAAGCCGTGAAGGTGAAGAGGGCCGTTTGCGCGAGCATTATGCGGAATGGGCGCGCCAGTCTATCGATGCAGGAACGGATCCATCCTCCCCGGACTTTATGAATTTTTCAGAGGGGTATCAGCCCATTGTAGATGCGGCTTTTCTAGCCCATGCGATTCTACGCGCTCCTCAAGAGCTTTGGGAAAAGCTTGACCCTCGGGTTCAGCATAATGTTGTTAACGCATTGAAGGCAACGCGGACACGAAAGCCAGGGTACAATAATTGGCTGCTGTTTTCAGCAATGATTGAGGCTGCTTTGTACCGCGCAGGAACGGACTGGGACCGTATGCGTGTTGATTATGCTCTAAGGCAGCATGAGCTTTGGTATAAAGGAGACGGCATATATGGCGATGGCCCTGACTTCCACGCGGATTACTATAACAGCTTCGTAATTCAACCTATGCTGGTTGATATCATTAATACACTAGGCCATGAAGATTCCTTCTGGGCCGGAATGAAAGAGAATGTAACTAAGCGAGCACAACGCTACGCGACTCAGCAGGAACGCCTGATCTCGCCTGAAGGCACGTTCCCGGCTGTTGGCCGCTCACTGGCCTATCGTTTCGGAGCTTTTCAACTGCTAAGCCAGGTAGCCCTCCAGCATCAGCTTGAAGCCAGCCTGGAGCCAGCTCAGGTACGCTGTGCTTTGACGGCAGTCATACGCCGAATGATTGAAGCGCCTGGCACCTTCGATGAGAATGGCTGGCTGACCATCGGCTTCTGCGGCCACCAGCCTGAGGTCGGTGAAACGTATATATCGACTGGCAGCTTATATTTGTGCGCAGCGGTATTTTTACCTCTTGGCTTGCCTGCAGATGATCCTTTCTGGCAAGGAGAAGCCGCATGGACAGCTCAGAAAGCATGGAGCGGTCAAAGCTTCGCAATTGATAAAGCATTATACTAGTACCGTGAATCGGTTAACTATAGCGGGATGTTTGATATCATTTAGAGTTTATACGAAAGAGCTGCCTTTAAGTTGCTTAGCAACTTAAGGGCAGCTCTTTACTTTAATATCACTATCTATTATTCCTTTACTATCTCGATGAAAAATCAGCTTCAGTCCCTTGGGGCACGTTAACGTCTCTCGTTTCCTCGTAAGTCCGAAATTTTACTCATATCTTCTTTCCAAGCACACTATTTCTCTTTATGGAAAATATTGGACTTGATCAATCCTTTTTTCATTCTAGAGGAACACAGGATATCAGACGGCTGCCGAAAGAAATGAGGTAGATGGAAATCCTCATGTTAATCCAGCCTGGATATCGTTTGAAATCAATCTAACTGGAAAAACTAACTCTAAAATAGGTAATTCTGATGATATCAGCCAAAATCCATAGAATTAGCATGAGAAATTCCAGCTAGAGGGCCAGGAACGCTATTTTTAGCAGTAATTAACCTGACATTTTCCTGATATTTGCGTCGGGTTGACGCTCCCGTGAAGTTCGCTAGGCTGCGATGCAATGACCTAACCAAACCAAACTCCGAACGCCCATACTCGAACTTAGCACGCATTGAATAGCGATCACATCTCTGTCTTCACTAAGAAGACCCAAGTAGAAGCTGCCTCAAAAGGGTGCACGTTAGCGATGGAGTCCCATAAATGTGCAAAAAGAACCTTCAAATCCACTCCAGCTATCAAAGTGGAATTGAGGGTTCTTTTGCAACTCTATATTCAAGGCACGCGTGCAGCTCCCAGCGTGCGGTGTGGCGTTGCATGGCGTCGGTCGACCACAGGTTAAAGTGGTGGTTGGACTGTCCCAAAATGGCCTTTGGGACAACTCCTTCCGTTTTTTAATATCAAAACTGTTACATGCTGTTCTCCACTTGCTTGGTCGAAGGACCGCAGCCACAAATCGTTATTGTGAGATAATCCAGACTTAGCAGTAGCATTCGACGATTGGCAGGTAACGTACCATTAAAAGACCCATCAGAACGTAGAAAAGGAAGCAAATTCATAAATAAAGCTACATATTGTTTGGCATATGGAGAAACCGTTTCATCGGCCACTCCCATAGTTTCCCCTGCATCCGCATCTTTATTTAAGCCGCGAATCACAAATATCGCTAACTGTTCCCTAGTCAGCATTCCGTCAGGATTGAACTGATTATTACCTATTCCATCGGTAATGTTCGCTCTTCTGACAGCTTCTATATAAGGAATAGCGTACCCGTAGACCGAATCCTTAACCGATACATCATTAAAACTCGACGTATTCAATGTAGGATCTATCTTTAATCTCAGTGAAAGAGCAATAATCTTTGCGAACTCGGCCCGACTTATCGGCTCATTTACCCCGAACTGCTCCTCCGATATTCCCTCAATATATCCTTTAGCTAACCAGCTGTCTATTTTCACCTTGATTGCAGCATCCATATCCTTGAGGTCACTGAAGTCAGCTGATGTTTTGGGCTTCGGTTGCGATTGAGCAGCATACGTCGCCTTATAACCAGTAGTACAAGAAAGTACCAGGCATAGGAACACCAGTATAGCTTGCCTCCACATACCGCCACCTCTTTTTTTGATTATTGTTTATCCTTTTGGGTTTACAGATACTTTTGCAAGCGATCCGCCTGTCTTTTTTTCGGAAACAAAAATGCCAATTATAATAATAATGATTCCCATCCATTGCAAGGGGCCTTGTCTTTCTTGGAGAAGCAGTGCTGAGCATACGATTACAACAGGCAGTTCGACCGCCCCAAGCACAGAGGCTAATCCGGTTTCAATAAAAGGTGCTCCTTTGGCTAAAAAATACGATGGCAAAATCAAACCGAACAAACTCATCAGGCAAGCCCAAAACCATAGTCCCTTATCCAACGAACCGTTCCATAGAAATTGTGGGGGCATCAGAATAAGTACAATCGTCATGGCTCCAGACACGACCCAGGTGCTTCGCACCAATGGAGGAAATTGAGTAGCAACCCGGCCACTGAAGCAAATAAACAATGTGTAGCAAACCGCGGCTAACAACCCCAGAACAACGCCACCCAGATGAACGCCCTCCCATGACCCGGAAAGAACGCCAGAGGATAGAAGTGTGCCAATTAAAACAAAAATCATGGCCAACCATTGAAAGCGGTTAGGCGCTTTTTTATCCAACAGCCACCCTAGCAGCATTCCCATCCATGTAAATTGAAATAACAGCAGCACCGCAAACGAAGCATCCAGAACCTGTAAAGATAGATAATAAAAATACCCTGTCAAGCCTGTAAAGGCTCCGCTAAACATTAGTTTCAGAACCGTTCCGAATGTAATTCCTTTCATTTTGCGAAGCTGGGGCAAACAAATCAACCATAACATGATAAATCCAAACAAATTCTGACTTCCTGTAATCTCTGCTGGTGTAAACCCGTTCTGATAACCAAGCTTAACCAATGTTGATAGAATGCCGTACGAAGCTGCGCCTAGCAATACAAGCCAGACAGCTTTCCAACGTTTCATTGATGTCATAACACATATCCTTCTTAATTATAACCCTCACCCACCCATGAGGTCTCCTAGGAGACTCACATCAGGAAATATAACAGATGTCCTATGATTATTCAAGGAATATACGTGTACAATAAATTAGCCAATTTTGACAGCGAGCTTCGACAGTATCCTTGGAACCATTGCTTTACTATGAAACTATACTATGAAACTCATATCTCATCATCAAATTCATTATTAAAGGAGGCCAGTCCCGCGATGCAAAAAGTGATTCTTAATGAGGAATTGATGCTTCATATCTCGCCGGATTCCCATAATCAAAATAAGTATGTAAACCAAGATACCACTCTTTCGGAACATCCCGATCAAACGAAACTTCCGAAGCTCACAATGAAGCTACTGCACGAGCTTATTAAGGAGCTTCGACAGGAGAATGCCAAGCTCTATCATCGTGTGACCGAATTAGAGCGCCAGTTGGAAGAGCTTGCTCATGTTCAAGTTGAAGCTGCCGCAGCAGCAGAACTGGCGAATCCAATCGATAAAATGAAGAGTAATAGTATAGAAACAGCTGCTTATCCCGCAAATGAGCCGTCCATTCGAGTCACCCGTTCCCAACGACATCCAGCTCCCAAAAAGAAGTCATGGGAGGATTTATGGCATTTATTATTTCGTCCTTCGCTTCAGCGGCAAAAATAGAATGTGAGACTTAAATTAAGAGCTTAATCATCATTCCTTTTCAGCTTTGTACGAATCTGAATCTTACCGTCTCTGACTCTCATCTGGACCTCACCGTTCCTATCCGTCCGCAAAATGCTCATATCCCGCTCCTCCAAGCGTCCAAGAACTTGCGGGTTCGGATGACCATACGAGTTGTATAAGCCTACGCTAATAACCGCCATACGAGGCTTCCAAAAATCAAGCCAGGCTGTGCCTGTTGAAGTTTTACTGCCGTGATGAGCAATCTTTAACACATCTATGTTTGCAGTTGCAGCAGCGGCGGCGGTCCGCAGTGAAATCGGAGCAGTGGAGGTGCTGTATGCTTGCGCTGTAAAATTTGGGATTGTTATTTGATTCCGATTTGTCTCAAACATACGTAATACGGCTGCTTCTGAAGCCTGATCCATATCTCCGGTAAATAGCCACCTGCTCCCCGACATTTCCATCATAAATACAACCGATTCCGCGTTCTGCTCCTTTTCCAGCCGCAGCTCTCCGGCACCATCCCGGGCTACAGGGGCCAGCACATGCAGAATCGTTTCGGAATTTGCCTGAAGCCTATCTCCTGCATAAGCCTTAACCAGCTTGACCTGTTTGTCTAGAGCAGTTTGGAACAGCTTCTCCGCCCCAGGCCCCGGCTTGAAGGTTCCATTGAAAATAAGCTTGTTTACCGGTATTTGCTCTATTACTGCTTGCAATCCTCCAATGTGATCCGCATCTTGGTGAGTGACAATCAAATAATCGATCCGTTGAATGCCCCGTTTCTTCAGCAATGGGACCAGCAGCTTCCGGCCAACCTCATAGGGATCTTTCCGCTGCTTCCACTCATCTCCCGGTTTGCGAAATGAAATTGTGCCCCCTCCATCCACTAATATAACCTCACGGCTATGAGGAGGTGTAATAATGATGCTGTCCCCCTGCCCAACATCGATAAAATCAACCTTCCCTTCACGGTTCCACAGCTCAGGCTTATAGGCGATGGCAAGCAGCAGCAAGAGCGAAAGAATACAGATAGGCAAACCAACTATTGAAGCGGCATTTGGTATTCGCATTTCATGGCTGCTCTTTCTGGATTGATCAAGCGACAGCATTGGACCTTGCTTCACGTTCTTTTTACGCTTTATTTGGAGCAAAAACCAAACTATGGCTGTCCAGCTTGCATAGTAGCAAATAATCCATCCGATGTCAGGTGTAGGCCAAATAGTCTGAAACCAATCCCACCGACTCGACATGTCCACCAGATCAAATATCCGACTGTTTATCCAGGCTATTAGCCATGCAACGACTTTACCAGCAGGCACATAAGCGAAGCCTAGGATTAAAGCTGCTGTTCCGCCCGGCATGGTCACCATACTGAACACAGGCACAAGGAAGAAGTTAGCGAGGAATGACAGCAGCGAAAACTGATTGAAATAATAAATAGAAACCGGAAATGAAATGCATTGCGCTACAAGTGTGATTGAAACAGCATTTTTCCAGACCGTAGAGTGAATTGGCAAAAGACTGTTAACAGGCGGCACACCTATGATTAGCCCAATGGTTACTAAAAAGGATAGTTGAAAGCTCACATCCAACATAAAATATGGCTCCCATATCAACATCCCGAGTCCTACCAGCAGCACTGTGTGCAGTCCATCCCTGAGAGTATGCCTATATGCAGCATACAACGCTATCATCGCCATTAAACCTGCTCGAATAATAGACGGAGACGCACCAGTTACTGCAATATAAAAAGGCATCAAGCTGATAGCCGTAAGCAAGTAGGTCTCTCTAGTGAACCGCAGTCTACGCATCACCCATAATAAACATGCCAAAAATATAGCTACGTTTAAACCAGATACCGCTAAAATATGAGTCAAACCGAGCTGTGAAAACTGCTGAAATTGCAGCGGATCCATATCATCCGTCACTCCAATCAGCATGCTCTTCATAAATCCCGTTTGATTCCCTGGAAAAACCCTACCAATTCCCTCCCCAAGCATTTCTCTAAATTGATCATTCCACCTCATTACAGTGTCCCAGGTCCATCGATTGGATTGGGCTAATTTAACCTGATCCGCTCCTTTCACGAGCAGCTGCCAATGAATATGCTTGAACCGCAAAAAGCTGCGATAATCAAAGCCCCCGAAATTTCGTGCCTCTCCCGGCAGTTGTAAGGCCCCCTTCAAGCCAACCTGATCCCCCCGCTGCCAAGTGAGAGCGATGTCCTGTTCTTTCTTGCTTAGCAGCTTTACGGATACTGCAATCAGCTCATCCTCATCACTATCCGAGCGAACGGTAAAGGAAGCTTTATCTCCATCCACATCAACCTTTGTAGTTATCAGACCTTCTACCTCATAAGGAATCTCTTTTTGCTCCTCAGCTGCCTGTACGAAAATAGACAATTTAGTCTTATTATGACGGTCATAATCTTCATAATAACCCGCAGCAATCACAATAATAAGGAAGCTGCACATAACTGTCCTGCCTGGCATACGCATGAACCAAATCCCAATTGCAGCAATTCCCGTAAATAGACTGACGTACAAGGACAGCCAATCCAATTGAACGTTGTATGCAAGCACATAACCCGCTGCCCATAGCAGCGCCGCTGCAACCACAGGCCGACGGTTCACAAGCGTCCCCCTTTCCAGCTATAACAAAAAGAACCTCTCCCGCAATTCGTTACGATTGCGTGAAGAGGTTCTTCCTCATGGATAAATTTTCATATATATAGAACAAATGGTTCGCGGATTATGGAGCAGTCAGCACGCTGCAATTATACTTTAATGCTGTACATCCGTCACCGTTCCAACCGGGGGCTCGTACGTTTCCAGACGACGGAAGGTGATCCCTTTTTGCTGCATTAAGGATTTAACCTTTTCGCCGTCCTTCGGGTAAGGCCTATGGTACACGATTTCGCTAATACCGCTGTTAGCCAGCATATTAGCGCAGGTCCAGCAGGGCTGATCTGTCACATAAACAACCGAACGCTCACGATCCTTCGGGTCCGTGAACAGCAGAAGATTCTGTTCAGCATGAATCGTACGGATGCAGCGCTGCTTCTTTACAACCTGTTCAGCTCCGTCCTTATCGGCCAACTCGTACTCCTCTACCAGCATGCAGCCAGCTTCAGAGCAATCCGGCACACCCATTGGCGCTCCGTTATAGGCTGCGCCGAGCAGCTTCTTCCCTTGAACGAGTACGGCCCCTACATGCCTGCGGCCACAGCGCGATCTTGTCGAAGCCATATATGCCATATCCAGAAAATACGTATCCCAGTCTTTGCGTGTTGTCATCAGGTATACACTCCGTTTAGTTCTGGCTTGCTAGAATAGCTTGGTTCAAGTCATAAATAATATCATCAATCGATTCTGTACCAATCGACAATCGAATCATTCCTGCAGATACTCCGGCTGCTGCCTGCTCCTGCTCGCTCAACTGCGCAT
Organism: Paenibacillus radicis (ex Xue et al. 2023); assembly: GCF_024722015.1. GTDB lineage: Bacteria > Bacillota > Bacilli > Paenibacillales > NBRC-103111 > Paenibacillus_S. Next base: position 75,969 of record NZ_JANQBD010000006.1, read on the forward strand.
GCGTTGTGCTTGCCGGATGGATGATCAGCGACTTCGAATCCCCTACATTGGCAAGATGCGAGAACAACGACACATTGTTGATAAGCTTGCGTCCCGCTTCGATGCCTCCCTTGATGTCAAAGGTCATAATCGCTCCTTGACCTTTAGGCAAATACTTTTGAGCAAGCTCGTAGGAAGGATGGCTTGGCAGCCCAGCATAACTCACGCTTGCTACAGATTCATGCGCTTCAAGGAATTGCGCTACCTTCAACGCATTAGAGCTGTGACGCTCCATACGCAAATGCAAGGTTTCCAAGCCTTGCAGCAGTTGGAAGGAATTGAATGGAGAAATAGTAGCCCCCATATCGCGCAGCAATTGAACTCTTGCTTTAATTATGTAGGCTACCGGTCCCACTGCAGTAGTGTATACAACCCCATGATAGCTTGGGTCCGGTTCTGTCAGGCCTGGAAATTTGCCGCTTGCCTGCCAATCAAATTTGCCGCCGTCCACAATAACGCCGCCGATTGACGTTCCATGTCCTCCGATAAATTTGGTCGCTGAATGAACAACGATATCTGCACCATGCTCGGTTGGGCGGCATAGGTAAGGACTCGGGAATGTATTATCAATAATCAATGGAATGCCATTTTCATGGGCAATCGCAGCAACAGCAGCAATATCTAACACATCGCCCTTCGGATTTCCAATGGATTCAGCATACAAAGCTTTCGTTTTCTCTGTAATGGCCTTACGGAAATTTTCCGGATCGGACGGATCGACAAAAGCTACTTTAATGCCAAGCTTAGGCAATGTTGTAGAAAATAAATTATATGTACCGCCATAGATGCTGGCTGCAGAAACGATCTCATCGCCTGCTTCCGCAATGTTCAAAATGGAGTAAGTAATAGCAGCTTGTCCTGATGCTGTAGCAAGTGCAGCCGGAGCTCCTTCCAACGCAGCAACCCTTTTCTCAAATACATCTGTTGTAGGGTTCATCAGGCGTGTATAAATGTTCCCGAATTCCTTTAATGCAAATAAATTTGCGGCATGATCCGTATCACGGAAGCCGTATGAAGTCGTTTGGTATAACGGCACCGCACGCGACATTGTAGTTGGATCAATTTCTTGTCCTGCATGAACAGCTAATGTTTCCAAGCCAAGCTTACGTTCGTTCGTCATTGAAAAAAGCCTCCCTCATTTTTAGGAAAAATAAATTACAATAATTATCCATCCTATTTTCTCACATTTAGCCGGAAAACGAAAGCGCTTCTAATTCGGTTACGGATCTATTATAAGATAAGGCTTGATTTTGGCAAGCACCTTGTCTCCGATCCCCTTTACGTCAAGAAGCTGCTCGACTGTTTTGAACCGTCCCCCCAGCTGTTCCCGGTGCACAATAATAGCTTTTGCTTTACTTTCCCCTATACCAGGAAGCGTTGTAAGTTGATCCATTGTAGCTTTATTTAAGTTCAATATGCTTTCAGGCTTGAGTGATTCCTTCTTTATCGTTTCATTAGAAGCCTTCTTAGACAGATCAGGCGCCAGCTGCTTCGATTCGCTCTTCTCAGAGGCTGCTTGGGTCTGGTGACCGTCTTTTGCTAGACCATCTGTCGTTCCCTGCGGCTTGCTCTGCTTGGCAGCAGCTTGCTGTGCAAGCAGTTTGAGCATCTCATCATCAGCTGACCTCCATTCAGAAGCCGTCTGCATAGAGCTCTGCCATATCGTATATCCGAACCACCCTGTCAGTGACACAACTACTCCCAATACTACTATCAGCATCTTGTTACCCCAGACATCTGACACTCGCAAAAATAAATTCCCTCCCTCGAAATTTGCAGCTGTTTCATCTTACATTTAAAGGAAATAAGTCATAATCACCTCGCTATCATCATAGGGATTAAGAAGGCTTCACTTATTCAGGAGGGATGGCCATGAGAGTTGGATTCATAGGCACTGGCAGCATGGGCAGTATACTCATAGAAGCGTTCATCCAATCCGGAGCTTTGAATCCGGAGCACATAGTGGCGACTAACCGAACAATCTCCAAAGTGGAACGATTGGCTGCAACTTATTCGGGCCTAAAGGTAGCCCGTTCCAATATAGACGTCGTCCGTGACTGCGATATTCTTTTTTTATGTGTCAAGCCTGTGGAATTTAAAGCCGTAATCGACGACATCAAAGATGAGGCTGCTCCGGAACAAATTATTGTATCCATTACGAGCCCCGTATTAATTCGGCAGCTAGAAGACTTACTAGGCAGTAAAATCGCCAAAATTATTCCGAGCATAACCAATTTTGTATTCAGCGGAGCTACACTTTGCGTCTACAGTGACCGGATGGCTGATGAGGACATTGAACGGCTGGAAAACCTGCTCTCTCATATCAGCGCGCCAATCCGCATATCTGAGGAGAATACCCGCATTTCTTCCGATCTTTCCAGCTGCGGTCCTGCTTTCCTAGCTTTTTTTATTCAAAAATTCATTGATGCTTCTGTTGAGGAGACCGGTATTTCGAGAGAGGAAGCTACTCAACTAGCAAGTGAAATGACTCTTGGAACCGGAAAGCTATTGACCACAGGCGGCTTCTCCCCGGAGTCTTTGCAAAAAAGCGTGGCAGTCCCCGGAGGAATAACAGCCGAAGGCCTCCATATGATGGAAAAAGAGCTGTGCGGATTGTTTAACAACCTGATCCACACAACTCATGCCAAATACGAAGAAGATTTGGAAAAGGTGGAAGCCCGGTTTTTCGGCACGAAGGTCGAATAACGTGATGCTTTCACGCTTTTCCTGTATGAACCGCCGCCCTGTATAGCAGCAGAGCGGTTATTTTTATTGATTACCCAACGACTATATTAACCAGCTTGCCTTTTACAGCAATGACTTTACGGACACTTTTGCCATCCATCGCTTCTTGAACCTTATCCATGGCCAAAGCCAGACCCTCTAAGGCAGCTTCATCCATATCTTTGGAAACTAGCGCACGTTCAACTATTTTCCCATTGACCTGCACCACGATTTCAACCTCGTTATCGACCGTCCAGGCCTCATCGAATGCCGGCCAAGCTTCATAAGTAACAGATTCCTTATGTCCCAGCTTCTCCCACAGCTCTTCAGCGATATGAGGGGCGATAGGGGAAAGCATTTGAACAAAGTCGTTCATGGCTTCTTTAGGCAGACGATCTGTTTTATAAGCCTCATTAATGAAAATCATCAACTGGCTGATTACGGTGTTGAAGCGAAGCGCTTCGTAATCTTCCGTAATTTTTTTGATTGTGCGGTGCCAGGTACGCTTGAATGCTTCACTGCCTAAAGTTTCATCGGCACTGATTTTGGCATTCAGTTGACCCTCATCACCAACGAATAATCTCCATATCCGACTTAAGAAGCGATGAGTTCCTTCTACGCCATTCACATTCCAAGGTTTAGTAGCTTCTAACGGGCCCATAAACATTTCGTACATCCGCAGCGTATCCGCACCGAATTCATTCACGATGACGTCAGGGTTAATAACATTGCCGCGGGATTTACTCATTTTTTCGTTATTTTCACCCAGAATCATACCCTGATTAACCAGCTTGTAGAACGGCTCTTTGGTCGATACCACTCCCAGATCATATAGCACTTTGTGCCAGAAGCGCGCATACAGCAAGTGAAGCACCGCATGCTCGGCACCACCGATATACAAGTCAACCGGCAGCCATTTCTTCTGCAGCTCTTGAGAGCACAGCTCTTGATCGTTTTTCGGATCGATGAACCTCAAGTAGTACCAGCAGCTTCCAGCCCATTGCGGCATCGTATTCGTTTCACGGCGCGCCTTCATGCCTGTTTCCGTATCGATCGTTTCAACCCACTCTGTAACGTTGGCAAGCGGCGACTCTCCTGTGCCTGAAGGTGCAATCTGGTCGACATCCGGCAGCAGCAAAGGCAGCTGATCCACAGGTACAGTTTTCATAGTTCCGTCTTCCAAATGTAAAATTGGAATCGGCTCTCCCCAATAACGTTGACGGCTGAACAACCAATCACGCAACCGGTAGGTTACTTTCCCTTGCCCTTTGTCATTGGCTTCCAGCCATTCAATCATTGCAGCAATCGCCTGTTCATTGTTCAATCCGTTCAGCAAGCCTGAATTCATATGCTGTCCATCCCCTGCATAGGCTTCCTTGGCTACGTCTCCGCCTTGTACAACCTCGATGATGGCAATATCAAACTTCTTGGCAAACTCCCAGTCACGCTGATCATGTGCAGGCACGGCCATAATCGCACCGGTACCGTACCCGGCAAGCACGTAATCAGCTACCCAGATCGGGGTTTTGGCGCCATTAACCGGATTCAGGGCATAAGCGCCTGTAAATACTCCGGATTTATCTTTGGCTAAATCCGTGCGTTCTAGATCGCTTTTACGTGCAGCCTGTTCCTGATATTCCTTAACAGCAGCAGCCTGCTCAGGCGATGTGATACGCTCAACCAGCTCATGCTCAGGAGCAATGACGCAGTAAGTAGCTCCGAACAGTGTATCGGGACGAGTAGTAAATACTTTCAAGCCTTCGCCTTCGGTTCCCTCGATCTCGAATACAACCTCGGCTCCCTTCGACTTCCCTATCCAGTTGCGCTGCATATCCTTGATCGATTCAGACCAATCAAGCTCCTCCAAATCCTCCAAAAGCCGCTCTGCGTACTGTGTAATGCGCAGAACCCATTGACGCATTGGCTTGCGAATAACCGGATGGTTGCCACGCTCGCTCAAGCCGTTGATAACCTCTTCATTGGCAAGTACTGTTCCCAATGCCGGACACCAGTTCACAGCTACTTCATCGACATAAGCAAGTCCTTTATTATAGAGCTGGATAAAAATCCACTGAGTCCATTTGTAGTAATCCGGGTCCGTCGTGCTGACCTCACGGTCCCAATCGTAAGAGAAGCCAAGCGATTTGATCTGGCGGCGGAAATTATCAATGTTCTTAAATGTAATATCCCGCGGATGCTGCCCCGTATCAAGTGCGTGCTGCTCGGCAGGCAAACCGAACGCATCCCATCCCATCGGATGAAGAACATTGTAGCCGCGCATTCTTTTGAACCGCGAAACGATGTCAGTTGCTGTGTATCCTTCAGGATGGCCTACATGCAATCCAGCTCCGGATGGGTATGGAAACATATCTAATGCGTAAAACTTCTTTTTGCTATCATCATCCAGCACTTTAAATGATTTATTATTTTCCCAATAAGCTTGCCATTTCGGTTCGATGACCAGTGGGCTATAGCCCTGCTGTTCTTTAACTTCTTGTGTCATTTCAGTTATGCCCCCTTATTCGTTCAACAAATTCAAAAATCGATTCCTAGGCAACAAAAAAGCCCCTCATCGCTAGCGCAACGGCTAGGGACGAGAGGCGTGCTTCCCGTGGTACCACCCTAGTTAACTGCGGGCATGCTTTACCCGAGTTCACTCTTCCCCTTAACGCGGGGGATTCGATCCGGTTAGCGCTCTGCTTAGAAAGACTCAATCCTCTAAACAAGAAGCGTATTCACCATCTGGCTCCAAGACGAGTTCACTCTTACCATGTACCAGCTCTCACCGAACCGCTGGCTCTCTGAACAATGGGGATCTGAGCTACTACTTCTTTTCACTGCCGTTAGTCATGATATAAAGCGATTATATGTAAAAACAGGTAATCATGTCAAGTATCCTTCTATCACTAGAGCTGTGCGAGCCGTTTGCAGCTTATTCAAGATTGGCATACAGGCGGATTGATTAAGGTCTGAATAATATGGAAAAAATGAATGTAACCATAGATCAACTAATCCATCCAACCTATCCCAGTATGCAGAGGTGTTCAACATGACAGGATTATTTAACGGTATTATTCTTTCCCTTCCGTTGTGGGGAGTTATACTGACCATCGTGAGTTTGATCCTAAAGCACTGAAATAGATCGTTCATGCAGAACTACTTTCGGGCTACGAAAAAAGCTCGCTGCGTCGTTTCCGTCACCGGCTTCCACAAAAAATCCGCGTAACAGTCAACCTCCCGGAATCCGGCTGCCAGCAGCTGTTCCTTCAACCAATCGAGCGGATAAGCTCGCTGCACATGATACTCATCGATCCTACTGAATCGGTTCGACTCAACAGCATCGATGCTTCCAGCACCAGCGGCATTGTCTTTTGCAAAAATCGTAAGCGCATGCTCAATTTCACAACGCGCCAAATCCAGCTCACTCGTCCAAATATAGGCAATATCGTCTTCGTTAAGAAAAAACGGCTGCTCCTGTGCATACGCCTTTAGCTGAAAAGGGGTATGAACGTCAAACACGAATACTCCTTCGTCCTTTAAACCGGAATAAGCTTGTACAAACGCTTGTGAGACATCGTCTTCCTCCAATAAATAATTGAAGCAATCACATAAGGAAATGACAGCATCCACCGGACGCATTAATTGCCAATCCCGTAAATCCTGCTGAAGCCAAGTCACCCCGCCCGCACCTGGAAACGGAAGGCTCTGCTCCGCATCCAACGATTTGTTCTGCGCTACTGCCAACATATCCTCTGACAGGTCTATGCCATATACCTCATATCCCTGCTGCGCTAACGGAATGGCAATGCTGCCTGTACCGCATCCTAAATCGGCAATCGAGCGCGGCTGGCCGTGCTTATCCCAGCATTGGCTTAAGAAACCCAGCCACTCCTCATAAGGCATGTCCTCCATCAAACGATCATAATGATAGGCAAACAAATCATAAGCCATTGCTTTTCAGCAACCTTCCTGGTGAAATTTAGATAGGAGAAGACAAAAATTAAGTCCCTGACAGGGACTTAAGGTTGCTCCAGCTTTTCTTGTTCCTGATTTTCTTGATCCTGCTTAAGATGAGTCCAGCTTCCTTGCTGATAAACCAAGCCTTCCTTCATCAGCTTGCCAAGAGCCCGTTTAAAAGCAGACTTGCTGATTTGAAACCTTTGACTGATAACATCAGCAGGAGTTTCGTCAGAGTAGGGCATAGACCCATTAGGCCTGTCCCGCAATATAGCAAGGAGCCGCTCCGCATCTTCATCGCGTCCGACTTGCTTAGGTGCTCTCATAGAGCAGTTCACATTGCCGTCCTCGCGGATGAAGGTAACTCGTACTTCCACTTCCTCGCCTAAACGAAGAAGTCGAGTACGATCAGTATCATGAATCATCCCGATGAAGCCAAAGCCTACAACTCCACCTTCACAAACGACAAAAGTGCCCATTTGCAGCGGTTTATACACCCTTGCCAGCACTTGTTTATTTTTCCACATGGCTGGCGCATCAAAACACAAAGGCTTCAATTCAGGCTCGCCCGCTACTTTGGCAATCAATCGCCCTTGACGATCGTGGCTCAATATTACGAATACCTTGTCGCCAACCTTAGGTCTTAGATCCTTTAGCTCAGGCTGTTCTTTGAAAGGGAGCAGCAAATTGCGTCCTAAGCCCATCTCGAGAAAAGCGCCAAACCTCGGATGAATATCAACCACTTCAAGCAATGCCACTTCTCCGAGCAAAATTAAAGGTTTGCGCATTGTTGCGGCCAAACGGTCCTCGGTATCATAATACAGAAACACTTCCACGTAATCCCCAATTTGAATCTCGCCCACTATTTCGCTGTAATGCAGAAGCACTTCCTGAGCTCCATCTGTCACATAGTAACCATTTGGAGTAATTTCTTTGGCGACTTCAAGCCTAAACAGCTTCCCAGCATCCAGCCTCATACCTGCTCAACCACTTTCGCATCGGACCATAGACGCTCAATATTATAGTATTCCCTGTCATCGCGGTGGAACACATGAACGATAATGTCGCCCATATCAACCAGCACCCAGCGCGCTGTATCCATGCCTTCCATCCCGCGGACTCGAACATCCTTCTCCTCAGCTTTTTTACGAACTGCTGTAGCGATGGCCTGCACCTGCGTCTCGGAATTTCCGTGACAAATAATAAAATAATCCGCAATCAAAGAAATACCTTGCAGATTTAAGGTAACGATATTCATTGCTTTTTTGTCGTCAGCCGCATCTACGATCATAGGCATCAATTTATCCGGGGTTATACTCATTCAATTTCCTCCTTGAGAGTCTACCCATAGAGGTTGTTCAAAAAGCTCTCTTTTGAACACACACTATAAGTGATCTTCTTCATAATCAGTTCAGCTGCCTGTTTGCTCTTGCTGCTTTAATTCGTTAATCAAGTCGTTACGGGCTAATATCGTTAACGGGTACACCTTTTTACCTTTTTCCAAAAGAAACAGGATCGTTCCATCAAATGCGGTAAGGAGCGCTCTCTCTATGCTATGTTCAGCGATTTCGCGGATATTATGCACGCCTGGAAAATCCCGTCCCGGCTCGATGTAATCAGCCAAACAGACAACCTTATCCAACAGGGTCATCTGCTCGCGTCCAGTAGTATGGTAGCGTATCGCATCAAGTATTTCTTCATCGTCCATACCATAATCCCGCTTAGCTATAAACGCACCTGCATGCGCATGCCAAATTTCTTTGTCATAATCAAGAAGATCTGCCGGCAAACCATTATTGCGTATAATATCAGCTTGGTCATTAACCGGCCAATATTTGACGACATCATGCAGGATTGCAGCAGTATAAGCTTTATCCGGATCACATCCGTATTTGCGAGCTAATAGAACCGCCGCCTCCATTACACCTAACGTATGCTCCCATCGTTTGCCGGGCATTTGCGACTTCACCGCATCAATTAGCTGCTTACGGTCCATAAAATCCGTTCCCCTCAATATATTCATATACACGGTCAGGCACCAAATACTTAATACTTTTCCCTTCGGCTTTCCGCTGCCTTATAGCTGTTGAGGATAGCTCAATCTGCGGCATTTCTGCCAATTGCACCGCTGGCCGCAGCAATGCAGGCAGTGACTCCATTTCCAGCCTGTATCCCGGCCGTCCCAGTCCGATAAAGGAAATGAGCTTGACCAGCTCATCAATCTTAAACCATTTGGGCAAGTACTGAACCATATCTGCACCGATAATATAATAAAAATGAATGCCTGGGTACTCCCTGCGCAGCAAGCTTACCGTATCATATGTGTAGGAAACGCCGCCTTTTTTCAGTTCCATATCGAACGGACGGAAATGGGCTTGACCTTCCACAGCACGGCAGACCATATCCCATCTTTGCTGGCTGGTAGCTTTGGGGGCATGCTGTTTATGAGGCGGAACATTGGTCGGCATAAACCATACCTCATCCAATCCCTCATACTCATAAGCGCATTGAGCCGCAATCATGTGGCCTATATGGATCGGATCAAAGGTTCCTCCCATGATACCAACCTTCATCCTTGCACCTCTTTTTTACGATTTTGCCGTTAATTCGGCAGTACGATCGTCTTTTGGTCGCGGGACTCCTTATACAAGACAACTATTTTCCCAATAACCTGAACCAATTCCGCGCCTGCTCCTTCAGCCAGCTGTTGACCGACCTCATTGCGGTCTTCCCCGCTGTTGTTAAGCACAGTTACTTTTATAAGCTCCCTCACTTCAAGTGCTTCTTCAATATGACGGATTAAATGATCGTTTATACCGCCCTTACCCACTTGAAAGATTGGATTTAAGTGATGCGCCATAGAGCGCAAATATCTTTTTTGTTTGCCTGTTAACATGTTTTTGCCTCAATTCGAGTGAAGTTATGTGTTGGGGGGGAGGTGGCAAAAAAGCCTCGGTTGATGAAAAGGCTGGTGCGGCTGCGGGCAGAAGTGAAAGTTTCTCCGATCGCTGTTGTCCGCTTGTTGTTTTAATTATTACCTTTTTCTAAGGTAACAACAAGCGGACAAAGGCGACCACTACCGTTTCTCCAAAACTTCACTTCGCCCTCCGCCGCCCCATCTTTCATCGGGCTAATTGCAAGACCTGTCCGCCCAACACAAATAGTGTGTTGGTAGAGATCAGGTTCTTGGCCTGAGGGTCAAGAACCATAACCTCGTAAACCTTAAACCTTAAAAATAATACATAAACCTTAAAACTTACTCATTAAACGAATCAATAACGACCTGACGCATAGCGGCAGTTGGAGCTGCGACACCGGTCCAATATTCAAAAGCATAGGCTCCTTGATAAATAAACATGCCCAAGCCGCTGTGAATTTTAGCGCCGCGTGCTTCGGATTCCCTCAAGAACCGTGTAATGATAGGATTATAGACGAGATCGCTGACAACAAGATGCTCACCGATTAACGATGTATCCATAGGGACTGCATCCTCATTCGGATGCATACCAAGCGACGTATTGTTGACGACCAGACCTACTTCTCCAATGACATTGGATATTTCATCCAAACCAATGCCGCTGGTGGAAGTAAATTCGGACATCGTACGCGCCAGCTCATCCGCTTTTTCACGAGTGCGGTTTGCAAAGTAAATATGTGCAGCGCCTTCCTTGGCAAGAGCATAGCCGACACCTCGAGCAGCACCGCCTGCACCGATCATCAGTACCTTTTTGCCGTTCAAGTCTATGCCTGTCTCTTCCTTTAAGGAGCGGACATAACCTATTCCATCTGTATTATAGCCGATCAAACGTCCGTTATCGTTAACAATCGTATTGACAGCACCGACAACTCTAGCTCCCTCATCGATCTCATCCATATAGTCCATGACTTCTAATTTATGAGGAATCGTTACGTTCACTCCGCGAAATTGCAGCGCCCGGATACCATTCACAGCGTCCTTCAGCTGCCCCGGTAAAATATGAAATGCCGCGTAAGCCGCATTCAGACCTGTTTCTTCAAAAGCGCGATTTAACATAATCGGAGATTTGGAATGACGGATTGGATCTCCGAATACGGCATACATAATAGTGTGACTGTCCAGCCTATGTTTCCCCATAGTGTTACTTCAGCTCCCGTTCCTTTAAGAGGTTGTTCAAAAAGTCCCCTTTTGATCAAGAAGTATCTCAGGAAGCGTATTCGACATCGAATCTTGCATTCAGGCTCGAAGTCCGGTACTCATTTAAGTTTACCTAAACTCCGCTCCTCCTTCTTAACCTTCTTGCAACCTTCTCGGTGCTGAAAAGTCGACTTTTTGAACTCTTTTTCTAAATAATCGATTCCCGAACCGCAACCTTCACACCTTTGGGCGCATGAATCATCAAATCCGCTCCAGCATCGCTGTTCACCTTAATCCAGCCCAGCCCGGAGATAGAGACGTCATAAAGCTTGCCTTTAGGAATTCGTACCGGATGCTTGGCAAGCTTGGGCAGCAGCTCCAACGCTTCGCGTGAAGGGGGGGTGAGCAGCACTCCCTTGTGCTCATCGTACAGCTCATCTGCCCGTTCCAGCTTCGTGCGATGCACTCCCATCCCGTTGGAAACAAAGAATGTGAACGACTGCCTCGCTCCTTGTACAAAATCAAACCGGACCAGGCTGCCAAAAAACACCGTCTGCCGTTCGTTCAGCTGAAATACTAATGGCTTCACAGGCTTGTCCGGCATAAGCTTCTGCAAATCCTGCTTGTTGACCAGCTCTGTCAGCCTATGTGGATACACAATGCCCGGCGTATCAATGATAAAGGTTCCATCTTCCATAGGAATTTTCACCAAATCCAAAGTTGTGCCAGGGTATTGAGATGTTGTAAGTTCGGAATCAAGGTCGCTGTAATCACGGATCAAGCGATTGATCAAGGTCGATTTGCCGACATTAGTAGCTCCCACAACATAAATATCGCGCCCGCCTCTATGTTCATCCAACGCTTGGATCACTCGATCAAAGCCCATATTTTGCTTAGCCGAGCACAGCACAACTTCAACAACTTTTATGCCGAAATCCTTGGCCTGCTTACGCACCCAGTTGACGATTTTATTAAAATTGGTCACCTTAGGCAGAAGATCGATTTTATTGACGCATAGCACAACCGGATTATCGCCTACAAAACGCGGCAAACCACTGATCAAGCTTCCTTCAAAGTCGAAAATATCGACAATGTTGACCACCAACGACTTTGTATGTCCAACATGACTCAACAATTTTAAGAAGTCATCATGGTTTAGTGTAATTCCTGAAGATTCATTGTAATTTTTAATACGGAAACACCTTTGGCAAATGACCGGCGTACGGTCCAATGCTTGCGGCGGCACATAGCCCAGCTTGTCAGAGCTCTCGGTTTGCAGCTTAACGCCACAGCCGGCACAGCCCGTTTGTTCGGATTGCAATTCTGTCATGGTTTACCTACCTTTTCATCCAAGTTAAAGCAGCCTTTTCCAGCGAGCGATTGATCACTTTAGTAAAAAAGCCTTCATCCCGCTTCGCAATCGGTAAAACTAAAATCGTATACAACCCCATCCGGTTACCGCCCAATACGTCCGTCATCATTTGATCCCCTATGACTGCAACCTGCTCAGGTTTCATATTCATCATCGACAAGGCTCTGCGGAATGAGGCACTTGTAGGCTTTTTGGCACGATAGATAAAGGGCAGAGACAATGGCTCGGCGAATTTGGAAACACGCAGTCTGTTATTATTAGAAACAATGACTACTTGAAACCCGATCTGTCCAACCACCTTCAGCCAATCAACCAGCTCAGGTGTAGCCAGTGGCGCCTTAGCCCCGACCAGCGTATTATCCAGATCCGTAATGATGCCGCGCACTCCTTGTTCCCAAAGAGCATTCAAGTCAATGTCGTAAATTGTGTTTACTTGTAAACGGGGTAGCAGCTTATTTAGCAACGAATTCACCTCAAGAACTAGCTCATATACGTCAAACTATACCATATATGTGCTTTTTGTTGCAAAAACCCGAATAATATATTTTACTTTACAAAGCCTATTATCGCAATCCAATAAAACGTCCGTGTAAGCATTCGAAAATTCACTTGCTTCTCCTGTCTATCCATTTGCTATAATGTATAGACATTAAACGTACAAGAAGGTGGCATACCATGGAAGATTACCAGGCCGTTACTTATAAATTTCGGGAAATTAAAAATACACTCTCGGCTTATTTAACACAAGTGCTTCCAGCCTATCAAATCACTCCGATTATTATGTATACGCTGGAATTTCTTCGCAAACATCCGGAATGCAGAGCCGTTGATATAGCAAATGAATTCGGCTTAACACGCGGGGCAGTGACGCAGCTACTGGATAAAATGGAGCAGCAAGGCTACGTGATCCGCAAGCCCCACCCGACCAGCCGCAGAAGTCTACATATTCACATTACGGAAAAAGGCTATGAATTATTAGACGTCATCATTAAAACCTATAATAGTAAAATTGAACGATTGCTTTCCAACTATTCATCAGAGGAGCTCGCTACGCTAAGAGAGCTTTTATCAAAAATGTCCATATAAGAAGATGCAGTATGCTGCTCCCTAGTAAAAGACTCCGATCCCTGATCTGGAGTTTATTTTGCATCCTTGACACGATTGTTCAATAAATATATTGTATAGTTATTAAACAATTTAAATATTGAGCATAGGGAGTGTCTCGATGAGTAAAACGATATTTATTACCGGAGCATCATCAGGAGTCGGTCTCGCAACCGCATTAAAATTAGCCGACAAAGGCTGGAATGTATATGCCGGAACCCGCCATTTGCAGCGTGATCAGGAGCAGTATGCGAACCAGGAAAATCTTCGTTTTCTTGAAGTTGATGTTACCGATCCTACTTCTCAGCAAGACGCTCTCAGAGTCATTGAACAAGCACATGGCCATCTTGATGTATTATTTTGCAATGCCGGGTTTGGATTTCTACGCGCTTTAGGTCAAGCGACAATTGAGGATATTCAACGTGTGTTCGATACAAACCTGTACGGCGTTATTCATTCCATTCAAGCCGCGCTCCCCTTGCTGCGTAAAGCGGATTCCGGACATATCATCGCCACTTCAAGTGTCGGTGGTCTGGTTGGTCAGCCTTTAAATGAAATCTACTGTGCCAGCAAATTTGCCGTAGAAGGATTATTGGAGAGCATGGCTACTTACTACAAGCCTTTATTTAATATTGATATCACTTTAGTTGAGCCAGGTGGAATAGCGACCAATTTTGTTAATACCGTATTGAATGATATCGGAAAAACGGGCGGAATTCTTGATGATGAATATAAACCTATAGTTGATACCTACCTAGAAACCTTTTCCAAAAGGAATGTTGTGCCGCAAAGTGCTGAAGCTGTAGCTGAAGTCGTGCTGGACTTATTACAGATGGAAACCAAGCCATTGCGGCTGCGTACTTCGGAAATAGCTGAAGTATTCGTAAGCCATAAGGTTAAAACCGATCCAAGCGGTCTGGAGGGCATCTTAGCTACCCGCAAGCTTCAGCTTAACATGTAAATGAAAATGAACCCCCCTCATTATTCCGTTCATGAGGGGGGTTCATCATTAATATTGAGAATTAATTAAACCTGTGAGCGCAGCTTTTCAACAAGCTGTGATGTACTCTGCCAATCCTCTTCCGTAATTTCAGCTCTACTGTACTTGGCCTTCTCGAAAATGAACAACACCTGCTCCAAGTCCGCTTTCAGCCACTTGCTCTGCTTCGACCATCTGCGTACAGCTTCACGCAGCGTTTCATGCTCCAGTCTCGTGTATCCTTTACGACGGCATATACGCAGCATCCGCTCGCATTCCACGATGACCTTCTGCTTTAACAACGATGCACGACGACGTTCAAGCTTTTCGCGAATCAGTTCAATGACTTGCAGCTTCCAGACAATGAAAGCAGCTAATGCGGCAAACAGCACAATGATGCCACCAATACCAGCCGCTTGACCTGAATTATAAAATGAGTTGGACTCCTCAGTCACAGCAGCTGCATCAGGCAGTGTCGATGGGTCAAAGGTAAGCTCTTGCTCCGGTACGGCGCGTGGCAGTACAAACCCGGAGGTCGGCTCAAACGGGATCCAGCCAATACCACTGAAGTACACTTCGACCCATGAGTGGGCATCCGCATTACGAACGGTGTAAACGCCAGCCCCATCAGGATCCACAAGCCCTTGTTCACCCATTGAATAAATAAATTCATCTTGTATTGCCGATAGTCCCGAGGCATACCCTTTCACCCAACGGGTAGGCAGCCCTACAGAACGCGAGAGCACGGCCATCGCCGAAGAATAATAGTCGCAGTACCCTTCCTTAATTTCAAATAAAAAACGGTCGACAAAATCTCGGCTGCGCCCTTTACTAAGATCCGGTTTGTTTGTATAGGGGTACTTTTCGCGTAAATATTGCTCAATTTTTTTGGCCTTGTCATATGGATTTGGCGAATCCTTGGTAATATCTACCGCTAGCTGCCTTACACGGTTCGGTACGGTCTCGGGCACCTGGAGGTAAGGCGCCAGCTCCGCGCGATTAGGCGGCTCCATTGGCGCAAGACGCAAAGCATCCTCATCGATAATTGGCATCTGGGATACTAATGTATAAGTTTTCGGATAAACGGGTTGACGCTGCTCATTGAAACGAAGCTCAGACTGTCCAGGGGCCCATAGAACGGGATCAAAACCGTTCTTGGCACCGTTCATTTCAACAAGCTTTTGAACGGTATACGCTCCAAACAGCACAGGGTATTTTTCTTCGGATAACATAGTAATATTCTGAGTAATCTCAAACGTTTTTAACGGGCTTCCGGCCATCCTAGGATCTGTCGGAAGAACGTTGTCTGCTCTAACACCTACTGTCGTAGCACGTTTGTCATTCTCGCTTGCTTCCCAGCCTTTACCGCTGTAGAGCGACCTTGTCTCTCCACGCCAATAGCTGCGATGCGTCGTATCTACAGACATTACCGGCGTATAATCGTATTCAAAACCGCCTCCAAGGGAAGCGTCGCTGCGGCTGTAGCCAGAAGATGCGTCACCGTTAGCCGCTGATGTAGCGGTCTCAATACCTTTGCCTGTAGTAAAGTTAACAGGCTCTCCGCGGAAATTACGCCATGCGGTATAAGGGTCCGTTAGCACAGGATTAACTTCCGGCATAGCGGCTCCGAATATCAGAGTTAAACTAACTAATGAAATTACAGGCACTGCAATGGATGTTGGATAATCAGCCAAATAGCTCCAGGCAGTCGGATCTTTTTTGCGAAGCTGCTGAAAATGGCATAAAATTAGCAGGAATAATCCGCAGCCCACTGTCATGGCCACCTGCGGCCATAAATATACCGTCGAGAAAGAATCTCGGATGCACATGCCAAGCACACCGATGATCATTAACGCATAAACCCGCCACTTAACCTCCACCCACCAGATTAAGGTCAAATAAATGACCCAGGCGCTTAGGCTGAACCATAAATAAGGTGTTAGCTGATACAAGTTCAAAAAAAGCTTGGAAGAAAAAAAACTGCTGAATGGCATTTCATCAATTACACTATATTGAACAAGAACTCGTACGTTTATTGCAATTAATACAATCAGTTGAATAAGTCCCCGCAGAAGCCAATGAAGTTTAGGTATATGCTCCAAAAGAAAGGTTGCCAGAAGCGCAAGTTCAACAATAAGGACCGTTTCCGGAAGCCACGTGCCCTGCTCCTTGGAAATCCAAATCACAATCTGATACAAGATAAGACCGACAAGCAGAGCGGTTAACCGGTGCGTCCAATTTTGCCACAGAAACTTCTGCCACCAGGGTGTGGTTTCGTTCATCCGTTTCGCCCTCCCAACACAACCGGCAGCTCTTGCAATGACCCGATTGCATAGCCGACTACTCCAAGCGAATGCAATTGACGCAGCCACTTTTCCTTGTCGTCATGTTCGGAGCAAATCCATAGATGGCAAGGATTTAATTGAAGCTGCTTAAGCCAGCTGAAAATAGGCAAAAGCGCCTCGCCATGAATAGGTGTAATCAAAGCCACGAAGCTGCCTGGCACGAGATTTTGCGCCTTTTCCCTCAAAACCTGTTTAAGCGAATACGTTCCATCCGCTTCCACATGTATAAAATGCTGCTGAACTGCTTTTAATTGGTTTTGCCCCGGTCTAGGCTCATAATACACATCGTCAGAGCCCGTCGAAACGAGCCCCAAAGCCAAGCTTCGGCTCGAACCATACATGAACAACGAGGCCGCTATGGACACAGCAAGCTCGAATTGCTCCGAATCCTTATAGGACTTGCGCTGCCGGTCCAAAACCAGGTAGCTCTTCGGCAAAGATTCCCTTTCGAATTCCTTCGATTTCCAGGTCCCGGTCTTGGCAGTTGCATTCCAATGAATTCGTGACAAACGATCCCCATACATATATTCCCGTACTCCGTTGATTTGAGTTGTTTCACGTACAGCGCGGGTTGTTGTTGAGTGATGGTTCGTCCCCTTCATCATCTGGTGGAACTGGTGCCATTCGCGGATTGGAACGGTTTGCGGCAAAACTACAAAGCTATGGGGGAGATTCAGCATCCCGCCATGCTCGAACAAACCGAATATATCCTCGGTTACACATTCTGTTGCTCCAAACGTGTACGAGCCCCGTCGTAGCGATGGAGTCCGATATTCCAAGTCACCGCGGCGGCGCCAGTCCGGTACCATCGTAGCCTCGAAGACCAGCTCGCTGCCGTTTTTGTGAAACAAGCGATCTTTGACAAAAATATAGGGCATCGGCCAAAAGCCGGGAATTTGCAGCTGTATGGAAACACCAAGTGTACTGCCGGCTTCCAGCATATTGCTATGCTCCATGTTTTGCAGATTTCTTACACCCTGTGTTCTTTTGATACCGCTCCATTGTCCAAGAAGCAAATAAATACTTAGCACCAGCATAATAACGAAGAGCATAAGCGCCAGCTTGCCGCCTTGGAAAAGTAAAAAGCCAAGGCTGCCGACAAAACTGACAAACACTGCCCAAAATTGTTTGCTCAAACGGGGAATTTCAGTAAGCTTTTGTACGATCGATTCCCTCATTATACTCACTTCTCCATTCGTACGGGCACTCTAACCTGCTGAAAAACGGATTGAAGTACGGACTGTACGGTGGCACCATCCATTCGTGCTTCAGCTTGCAAGATGATACGATGTCCTAGAACAAAAGGGGCTAAAAATTTTATATCATCAGGTATTACGTAATCACGCTCTTGAATTAAGGCATATGCTTTGGATGCTTGGACTAATGCGAGAGTAGCTCGTGGACTTGCTCCAAGAAAAATCGAAGCATGCTCGCGGGTCTGTCTGGTAACGGCTACCAAGTAGCTGGCAACTGCATCGTCCAAATGAACATGCTTGGCTCGCTGTTGGATTTCTGCGATATGCTCAACATCTGCCACCGGCTGAAGGTTCTCTAGGGGATGAATGACGCTCTGTGAAATAATCATTCGGGTCTCTGTTGCTTCATCAGGATAACCCAGGCTGAATTTCATCATAAAACGATCCAACTGAGCCTCAGGCAGTGTGTAGGTGCCTTCAAAATCGATCGGATTCTGAGTTGCAAGCAGTAAAAATGGTTTAGGCAGCTGATGGGTCTCCCCGTCAACCGTTATATGACCCTCTTCCATCGCTTCTAGAAGAGCTGATTGTGTCTTTGTTGTAGCGCGGTTAATTTCATCCGCCAGCAAAATATGCGTCATTACTGGGCCGGGTCTAAAAACAAACACCTCATCCTTGGGATGATATATGGATACCCCAGTGATATCCGTAGGGAGTAAATCAGGATTACACTGGATACGACGAAATTGACCATGAATTGATTTAGCTAACGATTTAATCAGAACCGTTTTTCCTGTTCCAGGAACGTCCTCCAACAGCACGTGCCCACCAGCAAGCATAGCTGTTAGCAACAGTTTAATTTCATCTGTTTTGCCAAGGATACAAGATTCCAAATTTGCTTGTATGCGCTTAAGGATTTGTATGTCTTCTTTGACTAGTGCCTCCATGTTCCTGATCCTCCTTGGGGTATATGGTTAATATGGTAGAATAACTCATCTTCTATTTTACAGGATTCAAAAAATGCCGTATACATGCAAAAATGCTGAATTTGTTTGTATAAATACACATTTAGGCGCCTTTTCTCCAGTTTAGAGCTATAGTTGGCTGTTTACCATGCATTCTTCTTTTTGAAATACGCCTCATGATTGCCTTGGGTGTACAAATGACGTCTACATTCATACTCGTTGTCCAATAGACCAAGTAATTGAGTCTCATAGGACGTGAAAAAAACCTTCAAACCCACTGTATAAGTGGGAACTGAAGGTTCATTTTCAACAACTGTCACAGACAATATGAGGCTGAAATTTGCAAAAAAATGACACTTGGAACAGCCCTGACATTCACGGCAGCAAGCATGAAGAAAAGCTGTGCAAGGAAAACTCCCATCCTTCCTTACGGCTTCAGCCTCTAGGTCTGCACACTACTGCAGCAAGAAAAGAAAATATAATAGCGGCCGAAATCCCCGCACTTGTAACTTTAAATATACCGGTAATAATACCAATGGCACCGTCTTGGTTCAGCTCCTGCAAGGCTCCGTGAACCAGTGCGTTACCAAAGCTCGTTATCGGCACGGTCGCTCCCGCACCAGCAAATCTAATGAAAGGATCATACCAGCCGACACCATCCGCAACAGCACCTGCTACAACCAGTGAGCTCATAGTATGAGCCGGAGTCAGCTTGCCGACATCCATTAACAGCTGGCCAACGACGCAAATTGCACCTCCAATAACAAAAGCCCAAACAAAATGCATAAAAGTGTCCATTTAATGTCCCCCGCCTTCGATTGATACAGCATGGGCAATGCAAGGGATGCTCTCTCCCTGCTGGAACGACAACGGGGACAACAAGGCTCCTGTTGCAATAACCAACACCCGTTTAAGGTCACCATTGCGAATCTGCTTCATTATATGTCCATAGGTCACGGAAGCTGAGCAGCCACAGCCGCTGCCACCAGCACAAACTACAGGTTGCTTTTCAATGTCATAAATCATCAGGCCGCAGTCCTTATAAATAGTTTGACTAATTGGAATCTTATGCTTCTCCAGCAATTCATTTGCAATTTCATACCCTACCTTGGCCAAGTCGCCAGTCACAATAAGATCGTAATATCCCGGATCCCGGTCGAAATCGCGAAGATGCGCCTGTAACGTATCCACAGCTGCAGGGGCCATCGCCGCTCCCATATTAAAGGGATCTTTAATACCCATATCAATAACTCTTCCAATTGTAGCTCCTGTAACTACCGGACCATCCCCTTTTCTGGACAGTACTGCCGCCCCTGCCCCAGTCACCGTATACTGAGCGGTCGGCGGTTTCTGCGAGCCATATTCAGTCGGATAGCGGAACTGTTTTTCCGATGTGCAGTTATGACTGCATGTCCCGGCCATCACATAATCGGCGTCTCCCGAATTAATCATCATTGAAGCGAGTGCTAATCCTTCCATTGAGGTTGAGCATGCGCCAAATATACCCAAGTATGGAATGGTTAAAGTTCGCGCAGCAAACGTATTGCTTATTATTTGATTCATCAAATCGCCACCGACATAAAATTGAACCTGTTCTTTGGTTAACCCGGCTTTCTCAACAGCCAATTCGGTAGCTTCTTCCATAAGCTTGCGTTCTGCTTTCTCCCAACTTTCCTGCTCCAACTGCAAGTCACCATGAACAATGTCGAAATCATTGGCAAGCGGTCCGTCTCCTTCATCTGGACCTACTACAGTGGCAGTCGCCTGAATTACAGGGCGATTCGTAAATGCCCAACTCTGATGTCCTTGCAGCATCCGATTATCCTCCCGCTGTCGTCTTATTTATGATCAAGTGTACCAAGCCTACGAAAAATGCTGCTACCGTTCCGAACACGATAACCGAACCGGCCAGCTTAAACATATTGCCACCAACTCCCAATACGAGACCCTCGCTTTTATGCTCGATAGCCGCGGAGCACATCGAGTTGGCAAATCCAGTTACGGGTACGGCAGAACCAGCACCAGCCCATTGAGCAAGCTTGTCATATACACCCATGCAGGTCAAAATAACAGATAAAACAATCAGGACAGCAACTGTCGGATTGCCGGCTGTCTCCTTCGTAAATCCGAAACCATGAACAAATAACTCCATCAATGCTTGTCCTATCGTACAGATTATTCCTCCTACTAAAAAAGCACGGAAGCAATTTCTTGCAACCGGTCTTGACGGCTCTTTCTTCTTAGCAAGGTCTTGATACTCCTGCTGTGTCCATGTGATTTTTTGCTTTGACTTTGTAGCCATCTTAACTCGTCCCTTCTTTTTCTTGTCTAATCCTATTTTCTCCTAGTCGGCACTTAACCATGCACAAGGAGTTCGGTCGTTATGTATTTCTCCAACCTCAGAAAAGGATCAGTAATAGTCCTAAGCGAACCATTGAATAAGCCTCCAAGATGAGCCAGTCCAACTTACAGGCATCTAATGTCTATAGGTCTGCTTGTCCTGCTTAATATAAGCTTGAGAGACTGCGGGTTTATAAAGGTATTATGTTGCAATAATCTAAAACTATTCTATGTAAGCCGTTACAGCTGCTACAATCCTTACCGCTACATTAAAGCCTTGTATGCTGAAACTTCATACAAGGCTTTAATTCTGAAATGACGGCAGCAGCGATTCGTTAAACAAGCGCTAGTAACAAGAGTGCCAATAAAATAAAAAGCACCAGAACGATGACAATGGCTGAATTATGCATATGTGCTGACTCCCATCTGCATGTTTTTATAAATGCTATATCCTATGTCTGAGAGCTTGGGTTGGAATGTGCATTTGCCTATAAATAAAAAAAGCAAAGGCGATTTCCCCGAGGGAAATCGCCTTTGCTTCAAGATCATAAAGAAAAGCTTGCCTTTTATTTAGCTTTTTGCGCATTGACCAGTGCCTTGCTATCGACTGGCAGTGTGCTGCCAGTATTCAATGCCAGCACACGTTCTATTATCGTAACCGCTTGAGCACGGTTCGTTGTAGCTTGCGGAGCAAGATCACCATTCTCAAGGCCTTGCAGTATACCTTTTTGCACGGCTGTCAGCATTGCAAGCTGCTCCGTTACAACCGTGTTCGCAGTTTGCAGCTCTTTATTCGTTGCGCGTACGGTGATTTTCGCCATTTCTGTACGGGTAATGGGCTCCATCCAATCGGAAGCTGCATCATCCTGGCCGATGTAGCCCGCTTTCAGCAGCGCATCGGCGTACGGTTTGTACCACGCCTGATCGGCAGAAGGCGCATTGACCGGCAGCTTAAGAGCTGCTGCCGTTAATTTCGCGAACTCGGCGCGCAGCACGGTTCGTTCAGGCTGGAACGTGCCGTCCGGATAGCCGTCCACGTAGCCTTTATCCACCGCGGCGGAAATGGCCGCTTCCGCCCAATGACCTGTCGCGTCACTGAAGGATGACGCGAACCCGGTCACAGCTGCAGGTACGGTACGGTTCTTGAACGTACCGTCGCCCAGCTGCCCGGACATGTTGGCACCCCATGTCCAGACCGTACCATCCGCTGACAATGCAGCGGAATGGTTGCTTCCCGCGGAGACAGCTGAAGCGCCGCGGATGTCCTTCGCTTGAACCGCGCGTTTGCGGTTCGCTGTCGTGTCGTCGCCCAACTGGCCGAAGGTGTTGGCGCCCCAGGCCCAGACGGTCCCATCCGACTTGGCCACCAAGGAATGATAATTGCCGCCTGCAATTGCGATGGCGTCATTGATATCGATGGCTTTTACAGGTGCTGAACGATTCGTGGTGGAATCATCCCCCAGCTGGCCAAAAGCGTTGTATCCCCAATCCCAGACGGTCCCATCGCTCTTAAGTGCCAGCGAATGATTCCGCCCTGCCGCTATTGCCTTCACATTGCTCAGGTCCGTTAACTGCACGGCACTACGGCGTAAAGACGTCGAGCCGTCTCCCAATTGACCGTTACTATTGTCTCCCCAACTCCACACGGTACCGTCATTAGCCAAAGCAAGAGCATGATTATAACCGGCTGCGATTTCTTTAATCTTAAACAGTCCAGGTATTTCAACTGGAGTCAGACTTGACTTGGTGCTGCCATTACCCAATTGGCCAAAAGTATTGTCACCAATGGCCCACACCGTGCCGTCCTTTTTCAAAGCAATCGTAAACAGATTGCCTCCCGCAATATCCGTTACATCGCTAAGTAAAGGCGAGGAAGCCGGTGTTCCTTTGTTTATTAACGTATTATCGGCAAGCTGGCCGCTAAGATTCAGCCCCCAGCTCCATACCGTCCCATCCTTCTTGAGCACTAAAGTATGTCCCGTTCCTGCGGAGACCGCTGCGATCTGATCAACGGAATCGATCGATACAGGCATATTCTTGGCGCTGCCTGCGCTCAAGCCTAGCTGCCCGTATAAATTCTCACCCCAGGTCCATAACTTATTGTTCTTCCACACAAGGTTAAAGCTATCCCCTGACGCAAGGGGCTTGCTTATCACTGAATTACTGAAGCTGCCCACTGTTTGCTCTGGCGGTAGGGTAACCATAGAGAAACGGGGAACCAATATCGGCAATATCCGGTTAGTCGCTGTTCCGTCGCCTAATTGGCCCAGGGCACTGTTGCCCCACATCCACAAGGTGCCATCGGGTTTAATAGCCATTGAATGAAAGTGGCCGGTTCCGATAACCGCTACATTTCTCATAATACTTACATCGACAACACTGTTTTTATAATCTCCAGTACCGAGCTGACCGTAGTTATTCAGACCCCAGCCGCTTATACTGCCATCTTTATGCTGTATGATCGTATGGGAATTACCTGCGGAAATACTTATTGCATCTTTAATGCCTACAACCATTTGGGCAAAATTACGCGCTTCTTCATTTCCGTTGCCAAGCTGGCCCGAAACATTATAACCCCAGGTCCAGATAGTCCCGTCTTCCTTTAATGAAACCGAGAAATTACTCCCGGCTGCGATAGCTTTAGTCGTATGTGAAAAGTTCACTCTTGTCGGTCTGCTCGTACGAGATTGCGTTTCAGCATCTCCGATCTGGCCGTAAGTATTATCTCCCCACGCTAGGACAAATTTGTCAGAAGCAATCGCCAATGTATGATTCCCGCCGGCTGCAATGCCTCTTATACCAGAAATCGAAGTTAATTGCGCGGGCTTCAAAACATCATCATAGGTTCCATTACCTAATTGACCTTTGGAATTGTCACCCCAGGTAACGATAGTTCCATTGCTTTTCAAAGCTACGGAGTGATTGTTTCCAGCTGCAATCGCTACTACATCACTTAGATATTCAATTTGATACGGCGTGGTTCGATCCTCTTTGCTGCCATCGCCAATCTGGCCCTTTGAGTTTTGCCCCCATGCCCAGACGGTGCCATCCTTGCGCAAGGCAAGTGTATGATTCATACCTGCGGCGACCGCGGTAATATCGAATAATTCCTTGACTCTAGTAGGAACATAACGCTGAACATCAGGTCCTGTTCCCAGCTTTCCATGAAGTGCATCCCCCCAGGTCCATACGGAGCCGTCACTTTTCAGTGCTACGGTATGGCTCAATCCCCCTGTGACTTGTGCATAGCCCAAAGAAGGAATAACCGTTGAAGAGGTGGAATCCGTCTGAGCGTTTTCCTTAACGGCCTCCCCATCAGGGGAGGCTTCAGCGTATACATTGCTTGCCAACAATATTGTTTGGAGCAGCAGCGCCACTACGAGCCAGTAAGCAAGCCGTCTGCCGGTGTTCTGTTTACGGCGGTTCCGAGACATAGTACTTATCTCCTCCATCATAATTATTTGTCGATTTGACCCTGCTTAACTAAGTTAGTAAACAATTTCTATTAGTGGTCCGTTGGCAGGGCCGGAGGAGATTGCCGCTTCCATTTGCTTTTTAATTTATCCATTAGGCCATCCATCAAGGTGTAAACTACAGGAACAAGCAGCAATGTAATCATCGTGGACAGCGTTAATCCGAACGAAACAACTGTTGCCATTGAGGCTTGAGCTTCAGCCCCTTCCCCGAAACCTATAACAAGTGGCAGCATAGCCAATACGGTAGTTGCCGTAGTCATGAGAATCGGTCGCAAGCGCACCTTCCCTGCCTCAATTAATGCATCATACAAGGTATAACCTCTTTTACGAAGCTGGTTCGTATAGTCGACCAAAACTATAGCATTGTTAACTACTATACCGACGAGCATGATCATCCCCATAACAGAGTTCATATTGATCGTACGGTTGGTTAGATACAGACCGAGAATGGCTCCAATAAATGTCGGAGGCAATGAGAACATGATGATAAACGGTCCATACAATGACTCAAATTGACTCGCCATAACCATATATACCAGCACTATAGAAAGTAGAAGCATCATATACAAGCTTGAGAAAGTGCTGTTCGAATCGGCCGCAGACCCGAGTGTAATCGTATAGCCGTCTGGAGGTTGAATCGTGTCAAGCCTTGCTTGCACTTCCTTAGAAACGTCTCCAATGGGAGCATTGAATACAGAGCCCTGGATCGTTGCCAACCTTTGTTGGTTAATATGTCTGATTTGAGCAGGACCTGAGCCTGGTTCCACTTTTGCAATAGCATTCAACGGAATTTGCGCCCCTGAAGCCGTTGTAATTACAACTTGATTCAAGTTTTCCAGGTTATTCGTAAACTCCGACGGATATTTCACCAGAACGGATACTTGCGTGTCTCCCGTTTTGAAGTTAGTAGCCACCGAGCCCTGATACGCCGTACGGATTGAAGTCATAACCTCGCGCACGGAGATGCCATAATAGCTTGCCGCTTCACGGTCAATGGTCATGTCAAACTCGGGAATGTTGCGATCCAACGTATTTTGTACGTTACGAAGCGTTGGAATAGCACGCAGCTCTTCTGCGACCATATCTCCCAGTTTACTTAATACCGTCATATCCGGTCCATTCAGGTTAACTTGAATATCAGCACCGCCACCGCCGCCAAGACCAGGCAGTCTTATTGAGGATCGGGCATTTACCGATATTTGTGCTCCCGGATTCCCATTGGTTAAATTACGGATTTGCTCTACAATCTGTTCGGTCTTCTGCTTGCGCTCATTAAGCGGCTTAAGGGTTACTTGAATATTGGCAGAGTTAGTTGACGCACTTTGAAAAGCTCCCCCGCCTCCACCACCGACGGTAGTAAATATCGACTCTATGTCGGGTATATTCTGAATTAAGCCTTCCACTTTCGTTGCCAGTTCATTGGTGATTTCGAATTTGGTGCCTTGCGCTAAGCTCATATTAATATTCAGTTGCCCTTCATCGGTTTTTGGCGTTATTTCCGAACCGACAAATTTAGCCAAATACACACTTCCGCCTAGCATTCCGATAGTAATAACAACGATAACCCAGCGGTGTCCCAAGGACCATTTCAGTACTCCTCCGTATAGATTGGTCAAACGATTCATTCCGCGTCCGAACCAAACGGCAGGGTTATAGGATCTGCCTTCAGGAAGATGCTCATCATGCGTATGCTTCTTCAGAAGCTTGGCAGCGAGCATCGGCACTAAGGTTATCGCAGCAAACAACGCAGCAATATGTGAAAAGCTGACTGTCAAGGCCATAGGCACAAAGAAGTTTTTAACTAAGCCGTTAATAAATAGCGTAGGTGCAAATACGGCGATTTGAGCCATTGCCGAAGCCAAAACAGCCGTTCCCACTTCAGCAGTACCCTGCTTGGCTGCTTCAACTGGAGATAGGCCTTCTTCCCTTTTACGGAATATACTTTCCAGTACGACGACGGCAAAGTCGACAAGCGAGCCTAAACCTAACGCCAAACCGCCAAGCGTGATGGTATTGATCGTCTGCCCGGAAAAAAACATCATGCTGAACGCGCTTATAACGGAAATCGGGATAACTACACCGATGATCAATGTGGCACGAATGCTGTTCAAGAACAGCAGCAAAATAATAACCGAGAATACGCCGCCTAGCAATGTGTGCTCAATAACCGTATTAATCGAGCTTTTAATAAATTTGGAGGAGTCATTCAAAACTCCCAGCTTAACACCTTCGGGAAGGTTTTTTTCGATATCAACCATAGCTTTACGGATGTTGTCGGCAACGGAAACGGTATTTCCATCCGACTGCTTAAGGATCGAAATGCCGACGCTTCTTTCTCCGTTACGGCGTGACTCGAATGTAATTTCTTGATAAGTATCGATTATTTTCCCCAGCTCGCCAAGAGGAATTGACTGCCCGCGAGATAGGGAAACTCTGACCTTTTCAATCTCGGATGTTGATTTAAATTCACCTTTAATTGTTAAAGGGACCAGTTGCTCACCTTTATAAACGAGACCTGCATCTGTCGATTGGTTATCATTGCTTAAAGCCGAGGTAACTTGGTTAAAAGTCAGTCCATATTGAGTCAGCTTGTTTTGATCTACAAGCAGCTGAATTTGGCGAACCCGCCCCCCTGTTACACCCACCGACGCAACTCCATTGGCGCGTTGAACTGCCGGGCTGACAACATTATCCGCCAAATCACGCAGTGTAATCAGATCCACACTGTTACTGTACAACGCCAAGTTAAGAATAGGCTGGCTATTAGGGTCTGCTCTGGAAACGACTGGAGCGTCAGCATCAGTAGGAAGCTGCCGTTTGACCCTGTCCAGCCGGTCTCGCATAGTTAATGTCGCTTCACTGATATCTGTGCCGAAATTAAACTGCACCGTGACATTACTTGACCCCGTTCGCGAGGTCGACGAGACAGACTGGACATTCGCTATCGTTGCCATCGAGGCCTCAATCCGCTTAGTCACCTGACTTTCCACTTGACCTGGTGAAGCTCCGGGCCAGTTAACACTAACGTTAGCTGTCGGAATCTCCATATTCGGATACAAGTCAACCGGTAGAAGCGGCGCTGCGATCGAGCCCAGTATAACTAGCGCAATCATCAGCATGAAAATAGTTACAGGGCGGTTGACCGAGAAATTAGCTAAATTCACTGACCGCCACCTGCTCTCCCCGTTTGACCGGAGGCTCCGCCGTTTGCATTAGTTGGTTGACTGCCTTGCTGGCCTGGAGTACCAGCCGAGGGGGTTTGTTGCCCTTGCTGCCTCTGACCGCCTTGTTGTCCTTGACCACCCGTTTGCCCCTGACCTTGCGGCGCTTGACCGCTCTGACCGCCAGCAGCCCCTTGCTGCTGACCACCTTGACCGCCCTGCTGTCTTTGTCCGCCTTGTTGTCCTTGACCTTGACCTTGCTGACCTTGACCTTGTTGTCCTTGTCCTTGGCCTTGTTGACCCTGAGGCTTCTGAGCCTCTTGACCCGGTTTAACCACTTGAACCGCCGCTTTATCGGACAATAGCTCTTGTCCTTTAACTACCAGCTCATCCCCTTCTGCAAGCCCATCTGTTATTTCGAAGAGTGCGCTTGTTAAGGTTCCTACTTTTACCGACACTTTCTTCACTCGGCCGTCCTTCACAACAAATGCCGCATTTCCGCTCGGTTGGCTAAGGATGGCATCAGCTGGAACCATGATTGCTTTACGCCCTTCGCTTTTCAAACTGGAG
Source organism: Paenibacillus radicis (ex Xue et al. 2023) (assembly GCF_024722015.1). Classification (GTDB taxonomy): domain Bacteria; phylum Bacillota; class Bacilli; order Paenibacillales; family NBRC-103111; genus Paenibacillus_S. The sequence goes on from NZ_JANQBD010000006.1 coordinate 104,311, forward strand.
GTCGCGAACATACCAGGCAGCAGCTCTTGTTTGGGATCATTCACTCTTATATCAACGCCGTAAGCTTTGGTCACAGCGTCCATTGTCGGACGAATGGCTAATACGACTCCGTCAAACGATTTGTTTAATGTCGGCACGTTCACTTTCATTTCCATGCCTACTTTGATTTTACCGATGTTAGCCTCTGAGATATTAACCGTAGCTTGAGTAGGGTCTAATGCCGCAACGGAAACGATATTGGAGGCATTGGTAGCGTTTTGTCCTACTGGTGTATTAATCACGCTCACTACTCCATCAACAGGAGAGAGCAGCACCCCATCTATCAGCTGCTCATTGAGCACTCTCAGATTGGTTTCTGCTTGTTGGTATTGAGCGTTGCTCACTGCAATCGCATCCGTCGACTTGGCTGTAGCCAACGCTTGCTCGGATTGCTCCAACTGGGCTTTTGATACATTCAAGCTCAGCTCTTGGGTAGCCTGTGTATTGGCATAGGAAAGCTGGTCCTTCTGCAATGTCTGCTGATTCGTATCCATAATTACCGATAGCGTATTTTGAGCATTGGCTAGCGAGATGGAGTCACGGTTAAGCTGTTCCTGTGAAATCTGTACGGTTTGAGAGTTTTGCGCCGCCGTCAAATCCCCTTGTGCTTTCAATAATGCAGCAGTAGCTGAAGTAAGTGCACTTGGCGTTGTTTGCTGAGCTTGGTCAAGAGCAAGCTGGGCTGACTGCACTTTTTGCATAGCCGTGTCCATCGCAGTTGTATTGGAGCCTTGAGAAGCTTTTACGTTGGCTAAGTTTATGAGAGCCTGTTCGAGCTGTAATTGCAAAGTGTCCAAAGAGTTATGCGAATTGACCTGAGAATTTTGAATAGTGTCCTGCTGAGAATTCAATGTATTTTGAGCATTAGCCAAATTGATACTATATGTAGTAAGTGCATTGTTAAAATTTTGCTGGGAAATCGTTACCTGCTGTTTGGCGGTTGCAATCGCATTCTGTTGGTCATTAAGAGCTTTATTATAGTTAGCCTGCGATAATGCGACCTGTTGTTTCGCCGCGGCAACTGCATTTTGCTGATCCGAAATGGCCTTATCCAGATTGGCCCGTTGAACAGCAAGCTGCTTTTCGGCCGTAGCCGCACTGTTGGCTTGATCATTGGCAGTGCGCTGCAATTGAGCCGCACTTACCGTTAGAGCACTCTCAGATTGGGCAATTTGCTGCTGTAAGGTGCTGGTATCAATTTTGGCCAGTGGCTGCCCGATCTTGACTCTGTCGCCGGGTTTAACCATGATTTCTGTTACTCTGCCGGTTACTCGAGAAGAAATGTTCGTTGTATAAATAGGTGTGATAGCACCCGTAAATACTTGCCCCCCGCCCACATCCGCAAGCTTAACCATCTGCGTTTCTACAGGAAATTGTCTGGCTGCGCCAGCTCCCGGCCGTTGACCTGCAGCTGCGCCTGCTCCTGGTTGCGCCGACTTTCCCGCGCCTCCCCAATTAATAAGAGTTGCACCGACAACTGCTACAACTGCAATGATAGCAATGGCGGCAACCACCCATTTTTTGGATACATTCTGGATCCACCTGATCATTTCCATACCTCCATGTATTCTTGTCCGTCCATCTGTCATGATGAAAACGCTCCAATAAAGGAGTATTTACTATCATTACATATTATAAATAACGGATCCGGATGCTCGATTGCTGATGCTCCAGCATAACATCAACTTAGCGTACATTCATGATGAAACTATGATATAAATGTAAAAAAAGTGTGAAAAAAAGTTATTAAACTAGTTCTTATGACCCACTTTTGAATTCCTTCGACTTAACTTCTCATTTTTTGTGGGTCCACGACAAAAAAAGAACCCCTTTCGGGGTTCTTTTGCGGTGAATTGATTTTGTATTAAAGCCTCGAGCACCTTCCAAAAGCCAGGTCAGAAACCTTGTTCACTTTATTGCAGTACAGGTACTACCCTAACGTGTCTTTGGCACATCCCTCCGCTTCTATCTGGAGTCTAATACCATATTACTGGAATGTTTCGTTGAATCGTTCAACGGAACCACACCTCTCTTTTCACCGCTGATAATAGTATGTCCGCCGATTTTCATTTCATACACCGTACATTTACTTTTCTTTAATAATGACCTTTGTGCCCAATGGAATATGACGGTACAGCCATTCTATATCCCTGTTGTGCATACGGACGCAGCCCGATGAGGCATGGCTTCCTATGGAATAAGGGCGATTGGTCCCATGGATTCCATACGTATACCCGCCAGTCCCTCTAACACTGATGCCCAGCCACCTTGATCCTAAAGGGTTTTGAGGATGTCCGCCAGGAATTTGTTTTCTTACATACCAGGGCTTAACTATTTTGGTCACAATATGAAACTCGCCGACAGGAGTAAGTTCCTTTCTGCGGCCCGTTGCAACCGGGAATCCATACATGGCGCGGCCATTAACATATACGGTGAGCCAGTTTCTTTTCTTATTAATTTCGATATATACTCCTTCTTCTTGAAGAGCCTCCAAAGGGATAGGAGCATGGGAAGCAAATACCGCCTTTTGAGCCGGTAAACATAGGAGTATACACATTATAAAGACAATTACAGCTTTTGATATTTTCAATCCGCTCTCATCCTTTACCTTTAATGCAATCTTATTGTTAGCTAAGTCAAAATAATTATGTGCAGCTGATTTGAATACGCACGCTTATAAACCAATTATTGACAAATTAGAACTTAACGATTATGTTGTATATAAACATATATATGTTTATATATATAATATTTTATATTATGGAGATGATTGAGTAATGAAAACAAGACAAGATGCATTAACCGAACTTATGAATCGTGAAGCCTTGGAGCTTCAGCTTAAGCAAACGATTAAATCAGACGAAAATGTTGCTCTGGCTTTGATCGATGTCGATCATTTTATGGAAATCAATAACGAATTTGGACATGATACCGGTGATCACGTACTGCAAACGATAGCCAATCTGTTGAAGGAAGCCGCAGGAGAATATGCTTTTCGTGTATCAGGGGATGAATTTGCAATTATGTTGGTGGGTGAAAGTCTTGAGCAGGCATTTTTGAAAATGGAAAATGTGCGGGCTGGGATCTGTGCGGCCCAAGACCGGTTTCAAATCCGGTTGGACAACCCTCCGTTCATAAGTGTAACTATCGGTGTAGCGCAATATCCGAGGGATTGCAAAGACGAGAATTCATTAATGCGTGCCGCCAATGCCGCTTTGATGGCCGCAAAAGAAGCCGGAAGAAATCAGGTTTCACTGCCTCCCAATGAAGATATGATTATGAAGACCTGCTATTATCCCGCCACTCTCGTGCGTCGTCTCAAAACTTTGGCAGAAAAGTCAAAAAAGAAAGAATCCTTTTTATTTCGTGAAGCTTTAACCGATTTACTGCGGAAATACGATCGTATCGAGGAGTGAGCTAACATGCACCTCAAAGGAAAATGGGCTTGTTATGGTGCAGCGTCAGGAGCAGGGCTCATGCTTGGCTCTATTGCCTTACAGCATTTGGGTACTTGGGGACTGATCCTAGGCTTATTAATCGCTGTTTTAGGAGGGGGATGGCTCGCTTTACAAATATTCCGAATCTACGAGCTAAGCATAAATGACGAGGGAACCGGACTCTATAACCGACGATATTTATTTCAAAGACTTTCATATGAATTCAAAGGCAAGCATAGCGCAGAAAAGCTGGTTTCCATGCTGGTAATTGATATTGATGATTTTCGGGGGTTCAACACAAGATTTGGTCATTTGGCCGGGGATTATGTATTAAGATCTGTCGCAGAGGCTTTGAGAAGCAGTATACGCAGGTATGATACGGTGGGACGATGGGGTGGAGAGGAGTTCGCTGTTATTCTTCCAGGTGCGAATGGGGCTGAGGCCCTTGCAATAGCCGAACGCATACGTGAACGGGTTCAAGGAATGGAATTATATTTCGGACAACATCATGATATGCAAGTTACCGTCAGCATAGGAGCGGCCGTATACCATGGTCAATTTACTCATTCCAAGGAGCTTGTTCATGAAGCCGATCAAGCCATGTATAACGCAAAACAGCTTAAGAATGCCGTTCTTCTCGCCTCCGGATAGCTTCGCCCTCCCCTTGTCCAAAGCCAATCCGGCTGCCATACCAACGTAAAACAAGCTCCCCGGGTAGCAATCCAGAGAGCTTGTTCCATTTAACTCCATCCATTCATTTATACTGCGCCTAATTTTTTCAAGTTATTAAAGCTCGTTTCCAGACATTGGAAAGGGTCACGTCCATAGCTTTGATCCTGCTCTACGGCAGCCCATTCAACACCAATTTCACGGCATGCGTTTAAAATGGCAGGGAAATTCATGTTCCCTTCACCAACCTCAGCAAATAACTGCTCCCGTTCAGCCGTTACCGCCATATCCTTCAAATGTACCACCTTCATACGGCCATCAAACTTCCGAACCCATTCAACAGCGTCGCCTCCGCCTGCTTGTACCCAATAAACATCGAGTTCAAAATCGAAAGCGCTCGGATCGGATTCTTCCAATAATATCTCCATACCGGTTTTTCCATCGAATTTAGCAAATTCAAAGTTATGGTTATGATAAATAAATTTCAGTCCTGCTGCGTCCAGTTTTCTTCCAATTTCGGATGCTTCTTTAGCAAAGCTTATGTACCCTTCCTTGCTGCTGCGGTATTCATTAGGCATTCCACCGAGTCCTACATATTTGCAGCCCCATAACTGGTGCTTTTGAATGACCTCATCCAATCTCTCCGTCAGGTCCTGGTATGGAATATGAGTAGCGCAAATAGTCAATTGTTCACCATCTGCGAGATCTTTCAGTTCTTGATTTCCAATCGGGCCTACTCCGGAAACTTGAACGGCGTTATATCCAATCTGCTTTACTTTCTTCAAAGAATCAGCGATGCTCTCAGGAGTTTTCAAAAACTCTCTAACCGTGTAAAGCTGTGCTGCAATTTTCATTTCACTCGCTCCTTTTAGGTGTTTACTTGTTAAAACTGATTTTGGAAACACTTACACAGGCATTCAACTAAACTTTACCACACTTGCCAAGCCATTACACTGTACTTTTGTTACAAAAAAAGCTGTAATAACCGCTGCTTATTATTAACGTTAATCTTGTTGACATCCGCATACTCCATAGATATAATCCTCTCATAAAAGCCTTCTTTACAATGAAAGCGTTAGCACAAATTACTACTACATAATATTAGGAGGATACAAGAAATGTCCAAGCATGAAATTGCGGTAATTCCTGGTGATGGCATCGGCAACGAGGTCGTTCCTGCAGCTCTTGATGTATTGAATACAGTGGCCGAAGTTCATGGTGGTATCTCATTCGAGTTCACGAATTTCCCTTGGAATTGCGATTATTATTTAAAGCATGGCATCATGATGCCAGAGGACGGCTTGAATACTTTACAATCATTCGAAGCTATCTTCTTAGGAGCCGTAGGAGATCCTGCCAAGGTTGCTGATCATATTTCTTTATGGGGCCTGCTCATCAAAATTCGTCGTGAGTTCGAGCAAGTGATTAACATCCGGCCAGCTAAATTTATAAATGGCATTGTATCCCCACTGACTAATCCCAATGATTTCGATCTTATCGTTGTACGTGAAAACAGTGAGGGTGAATATAGCGAAGTCGGAGGAAGAATACATAAAGGCGAGGATCAAATCGCTATTCAGAACGCTATCTTTACCCATAAAGGAACAGAGCGAGCCATCCGCTACGCATTTGAATTGGCGGCCAAACGCAAAGGACATGTGACAAGTGCAACGAAATCGAATGGTATCTTCCATTCCATGCCATTCTGGGATGAAGTTTTCAAAGAGGTTAGCCTCGACTATCCGGAAGCCAGAACAGCTTCCTATCATATCGATGCATTAGCAGCCTTTTTCGTCACCAAACCTCATATCTTTGATGTTATTGTTGCCAGCAACTTATTCGGCGACATCCTGACTGATATCGGAGCAGCCATTATGGGCAGCATCGGCATCGCCCCGGCAGCCAACATTAATTTGAACGGGAAGTACCCTTCTATGTTCGAACCCGTTCATGGCTCAGCTCCAGATATCTGTGGCAAAGGCATCGCCAATCCAGTCGGACAAATCTGGACGGCCAAGATGATGCTGGACCATCTCGGTCAGCAAGAGCTTGGACAAAAGGTACTGACAGCAATGGAGGAGACCATATCGAATGGAATAAAAACACCTGATATTGGTGGGAACGCCTCAACAAAAGAAATGACTGAGGACATCTGCCGCAGATTAAAGAAATAGTTGATAATAAACAGAGGTTAATCCATATACTGCGGATTAACCTCTGTTTATTATATCCGTTAAAACTTGAAGCCAAGCCCACCGTCTACGGACAACATTTGACCCGTAATTTGACCTGCATTGGCGGAGCATAGGAACACTACGGAATTCGCAATGTCATCCTCCGTTTGCAATCTGCCAAACGGCATGGCAGAGGAACGCTGCTCCGGCCAGTCCTCGTCCTCCCCTTTTGCCCGCATGAGAGCCCTTTCCCCATGGGAAGCTACCCAGCCTGGATGTACACCGTTTACCCGGATATTGTGCTTCGCTAATGAACGGGCTAAATTCCGGGTCAGCGTAACAACTCCTCCTTTGGAAATAGCGTAGGCGAACAACTCCTCTCCGCCAACACTCGCATGGAGTGAGCCAATATTTACAATGCATCCCCCGCCTTGCTTGATCATGACAGGAACCGCGGCTTTACACATCAGGTAAACACCTTTTAAGTTAATATCCATGACCCGGTCCCAGAAAACCTCATCTGTTTGAAGCAAATCAGCTCTCGGAAATATTCCAGCATTATTGACTACAAAATCCAGCCTTCCAAACTTCTGCTCAGCAACACTAACCGCATTATTAACTTGATCTGATTGGGAGACATCACATTGTACGTATACGACCTCCTTCCCTTGACTCCGCCATTGCTCCGCCGCTTGTTCCCCATCCAGAGAAGCGTCCGCAATAACAGCCTTTGCTCCATTTTCCAGAAACTGCTTGACGATGGAGGCGCCAATTCCTTTGGCTCCACCTGTTATTAAGGCAATTTTCCCATCAAAGTTCAATTGTATGGCTCCTTCGCGTTTTTTATTATGTTTTAGAGGCGAAGCTGAACGAGTCTAAGATTGCAAAAAAAAGCTGCATCTAAATATGCGAATGTATCTTCGTCGAATAGAGTTCGAACAGAGGCTTTTCTTATTTCCAGCAAACAATCGTTTCCCCAGTCAAATAATCGGCTTGTGGGCCGCAGAGAAACATCACAATTTTGGACATGTCTTCTGGATGAGCAATTCGCTGAAGCCTGGAGAGGCCTTCTTCATTATTAACGGTACGAGTCGCCGAGAAGCGGGCTGTATAGGTGGGGGCCGGTGAAATACAATTTACATTCACATCATACGGCCGCATCTGCTGGGCCAAGCTTCTTGTGTAATGGGAAATACCCAGCTTGGCAGCAGCGTATATCACGCCTGACGTAACTGGAATATGGCCTGCGATCGAGCCCACATTAACAATCTTGCCGAAGCGCCGCTCACGCATATGCTGACCAACAAATTTGCAAGTGTACATAGTAGATAACATATTGCGCTCGACTACCGACCGAATATCCTCCACACTAATATCCAGTGAATCGTTAGGTTCAGGCCGAGGTGTCTTGGAGCCTATGTCGCCACCCGCATTATTGATTAATATATCAATGGAGCCTAGCCTTTCAATGGACTGCTTAATTAATTGCTCAACCTGCTCTGGATCTGCCAAATCGGCGGCTATAAACATAGACTTCACACCTAATGCGGCTGCTTCCTCGGCTACTTGAAACCCGCTGGCCGCTTCGTTAAATTCCGCGGACTTCATTGCCGTCTCATCGTGAATAATGACATTAGCTCCCGCACGGGCCAAGTCCATGGCATATTGCCTGCCGAGACCCCTGCTAGAGCCGGTGACAAGCGCATTTTTACCTTTTAAATCAAGGTCATTCATGTTGCTCCCTCAACTTTTCACGAGATTTTCATTATCGCGGAACTGTACAATCAATGACTTCAAATAGGCAAGGGCCGTTGCCATTTGCGATTGCTCGTATGCGGCTATCGAAGCGGGGGACTCCCCTCTCTCGAACGGAGTTCTCCAGTCGCCGCTTCCTCTTGCGTGGTCATGTACATAACGCAGCAAACGAGTTAGCTGGCTTGCGGAACGCGCAGGATATTCCGTCCAGAAATCCTCTTCAAGCACCCTGACATTCCGCGCCTCCAATGCACCGTGTTCTACGGACAATGTCATTTCCGGAGCAACTTCCGAGAAGATACTCAATAGCTCAGGGAAATCAATCGATCCTTGACCAAGGGGACATCTGACCAGTCTGTAGCCCTCCTCGTACCAATAAATCATATAGTCCTTTAAATGGACATTTTTCACATAAGGAGCTACCCGGCGAAAAAAGTCATTCGGTTCTTCAGCAGTTGCCAGAGGATTCCCCGTATCGAGATTAATACCGAATCGCTGCGACCCAATCGTTTCGCATAGCCAAAGCAATTCCTCGGAGGCAAGATCCTGATGATTTTCTACAGCCAGATTGACTCCCGTTTGCTCTGCTGTTTCAACAGCTTCCTGGAAGGACATGAGAATCTGCTCCAAAAAAGGCTTCCAGGTACCGGCCATATGCCTGCGGTCACCTCCGAATTTGGCTCCTCCAACAACCGTCCGTACCGTTATTGCTCCTACACGTTTGGCATACAGCAGCGCCTCGCATAAAGGAAGAGGATCAAAGCCGCCTGCGGCGATATTTATAAACATGCCTTTGGAGCGGGCATAATCAGCCACTTCATCGGGATTATGTTCTTTTAATAGATGAAAAGGGATTTCAATGCCTTCCAGACCATGGCTTTCCGTAACATCAATTAATTGTTTGGGTGTTATCGGTTTTTTGCCTGATTGCGGGTGGATACCCATATCATAGGTAGTCCCATAAACCGTAAGTCCGTATTTCATTTGCCTCAGCCCTTTCTTATTAAAGTTTCCTTTGTTATTGTGCTGTCCAGCCTCCATCGATAACAATGGAAGAGCCGGTCATAAAGCTCGAAGCTTCTGAAGCCAAATAAATGATTAGTCCCGTAAGCTCATCCGGGTTTCCCCAACGTTTGATAGCAAGGTGATCGAGGAAAAACTGGTTGGCTTCCGGATTATTTATGACTACCTTGTTCAGATCGGTAGCAAACGGCCCAGGACAAACGGCGTTGGCTGTAATGTTATGTTCGGCCCATTCCAACGCCATAACCTTAGTGAGTTGAATCAATCCGCCCTTGCTCGAGCAATAGGCTGAGCGCTCCGGAAGCGCAACAGTCCCCAGCATGGAAGACAAATTAATAATCCTTCCATACTGCTGCTTGATCATATAAGGGACTACAGCCTTCGCGCACAGGAAAGGGGCTTTCAGATTAGTGCTTTGCACAAGGTCCCAGCTGTCTTCGTCATAATCAAGGATCGGTTTACGGACGTTAATGCCCGCATTGTTGATCAGTATATCAATGCGCCCCAAAGCTTGGGTTGTTTCCTTCGCCATTCGGCTAACCTGATCGCCGTTCGTGACATCAACCGCTACTCCAATGGCTTGGCCGCCGGTTGCCTCACGAATCTGCCTTGCTCCTTCCGCTGCTTTTGCTTCATCCCTGCTGGTAACCGCAACTGTAGCCCCAGCCTCGGCAAGTGCCTTTGCAAATACAAGCCCCAATCCTTGGCATCCGCCAGTAATCAGTGCAACCCTGCCATCCAATTTGAACTTATCCAAGCTCATGTTCTTCCTCCTTAGATTTTCAACTTTAGTGTAACTTGCATCATAAGCGGTTTTGTGTTCAACAAATTAATATTTTGCTCCACCATCCGCAAGACCGCCGATTACAAATGACTGCGCTCCGAGGTATAAAACCGCAGCAGGAATGGTAGCAATAACCGATGAGCTCATGAGGAGCCCCCAAATAAACGTGTCCGAAAACTTAAAGCTGGCAATTCCAATCGTAGCGGTTTGCTGACTCGGACTCGTCGTAACGACCAGCGCATACAAAAATTCGTTCCAAGACATTGTAAAAGCAAAGGTTGCGACAACCGCAATTCCAGGCGCAGCAATAGGAAGAATGATCTTCCACAGCGTTTGCAGCCGGTTACAGCCATCGATCAGTGCCGCTTCCTCCAACGATTTGGGAATCGCCTTGAAGTAGCTGAGCAGCATATAGCAGCAATAAGGGACGATAAATGTCGGATAAATTATGAGCAAGCCGAACTTGTTGTCAGCAAAGCCGAGCTTGCTCACAAGAACGTACATTGGAATGAACAGCACCGCAGCCGGCATGAGATAGCAGATAATGATGCTCTTCGTCAAAAAATTTCTCCCGCGAAACTTCAGCCGGGTTAAGCTGTAGGAGCCAAAAATACTAATTACCAAGGATACCAAAGTAGCCAGACTGGATACATACAAGCTATTTTTCATATTGCCCATGAATTCCGTTTCTTTGAACAAATCCGAATAATGCTTGGTCGTGATTTCCGTTGGAATTAACCTTGGTTTGGCATCGTACATCTGATCATTAGGCGTAAACGAGGTCTTAACCATCCAGTACACGGGAAACAGCGTCCATATCAAACCGACAACTACGATAAAATAAATCAGAACCAGCTTTCGAACCGCACGTACTTGGGACGCTCTCATAACCGTTGCCACCTTCCCTCAATCCTCCTTATTGAGCTTTCGGGTCATAAGGAACATCAAGACTAGTAAAATGGGAATAATCGATCCCGCCACACTGAGTGATTTACCCATATTATTTTGGAGGAATGCCACTTCATAGGTGTAAACAGAAATTACTGCAGAGTTATACAAGGGACCGCCGCCTGTGATCAAAAATATGTTTTCAAAGTCATTGAACGTCCATATCGAAGACAGCATCGTAGTGATGATAATTACAGAGCTGATAGAAGGTATCGTGATGGAAAAAAACTGGCGGATGGTCCCTGCTCCATCAATCTTTGCCGCTTCATACAGCTGTCTGTCAATCGTTTGCAAGCCTCCAAGAATACTGAATAGAAAGAACGGGATGCCTCGCCAAATATTTACGATAATAACCGAGACCAAAGCAATATTCGCCCCGCTCAACCATGCTACCGGCACATCAATCAGCCCGATGTCCAGCAGCACTTTATTTATAATTCCGAAAGTGTCGTTATACATCCATTTCCATGTGAGAGCAGCTACCATTCCGGAGATTGCCCAAGGGACCAGGAACAGCACGCGGACAACCGACCTTCCGAAAAATTGCTGGTTAACGGTCAAAGCGAATACCATCCCAATTATCAGTTTGAAAAAGACATCAGTAACAAAATAAACAAACGTATTTTTTAATACTTTCCAATAGATGGGGTCAGAGAAAATTTCGCGATAGTTATCAAAACCGATAAAATGGGCGTCCGCGCCAACCGTTTTATCAGTCAGGCTCAGGTATAACGCATTGACAAAAGGAATGCCGATCACCACAAAGATGATGATGACGATCGGCATAACGGACGTATACCCCAAAGCCAATTCACTCTTTCGATTCGATTGAAGCATGCTTTCACCTGCCCTTGGAAGAGTACGTCGGTGTAAGTTTACAGTGTGTTATTTTTTCTCATAAATTTTCTTGAATTCTTTTTCCATTTCATCGAGAGCTTTTTGCGGATCTATCTTGTTGACGACAATTTTTTGCACGCCTTTTGAAAGAATATTTTCGCTGACTGCCTGGGATGCACGTGCATCCGGAGGACCGGGATCACCCAATGGCACTATGTTTCTCGTTGCGTCGAACCAGCTCTTATTTTCCGGTCTTTGCCAAAACTCTGTATTTTCAAGGCCATTCAATACGGGTCCCGCCAGTCCGTTGAGCTTCTCTAACAATTTTCCATAATAAGCTTTATCGAAAAAGTATTTGATGTACTGCTTGGCGGCTTCGGTATTTTTGGCTTTATTGAACATGATGAAAACCGTTCCTCCACCTGAACCAAACTGTCTTTTCGGACCAGCAGGCCATGGCATAATTAAGGTTTTCTCAAGCAGCTCCGGCTTATCTTTTTTCATTGCTGCGTAAATGCTGCTGGAGTTTAATACGATTCCCGCCTGTCCGGCCAGCCACAGATTGTTGTTGAAAGCATCATCACCGGTAATGCCGCCTTGAGGGGACAAGTTTTCTGCAAAAAAGCTGGCGTCAAATTTAATCGCTTCCACGGCTTCCGGTGTATTGATGGTGACCTTTCCCTCTTTATTGACGATATCGGTGCCGAAGCTTCTGATCAGATTGTTGATCCGGCCATCGGAATCTCCGCCCCCGCCAAGCTGAAAGCCCAAACCGTAGAAATTGTTTTTGGGATCATTGATAGCTTTTGCTACGTTTTTAACATCTTCCCACGTTTTGGGAGGCGCCAACTTCTTTTCCTCCAGCTTATCCTTTCGGACGTACATAACATTAGGACTATGATAAACCGGAACCTCGAACAATCCTTCTATCGCAAAAGCGTACTTCTTGGAATCTTCCCTGAAATCAAATTGCTTCAATATATCCGAAACATCCATCAGCTGATTGTTGCCTACGAATTGTTTGGCGACAAAGTCGTCAGCTAACAGTAAATCAGGAGGATTACCTGCTTCTACCGCTGCCAATAGCTTTGTTTTTACATCAGCAGGCGGAATTGCCACATACTCCACATCAACATTAAATTCCTTGGAAAATTGGGCTACTCTCTCTTTTTGAAAGTCATTGTAATCCTTCACATATTCCGATTTATCCCAAAAAATGAATTTACCCTTCTTGGGCTCCGGTTTAGCTTCGGGCTTGGCTTCAGCAGGTTGTGCCGGCTTCGCATTCCCGCTGTCCTTGCTGGTTGAAGCCGGTGTGTTGGCTCCCCCCGAGCTGCATGCAGTTGTAAAAATTAACCCCATCATAAGCGTCACAGACAATGCTTTCTTTAACATAGTTATCCTCCTTAAAGTTTTGCTTTAGCAAAACTTGCGTCGTAAGCATAAACTGAGTTGTTGTAAGAAAACTTGCTTCGTAAGCATCAGGCTTAGAGTTAAGCCTAAGTGAAGCATTCGTGAGCATTTACTAAGTGTTTGCCAGAAAAACAGCTGATCTAAATCCGTTCATTCCTCTTCGGCTGCCCATTCGTAAGCCAAACGAGGCACCTGTGTAGCAAGCTTGCCTCCACTGATGTCGATCATCGTACCGGTAATATAGACGGCAAAATCAGAAGCCAGAAAACAGATCAAATGGGCGATTTCTTGTTTATTGCCCCAACGCCGCAAGGAAAGATTGTCCAACAGCTCCTTCTGCTCTTGAGGAGAACGGTCGGCAAATCGATTCATATCGGTAGGGATGACCCCCGGAGCATAGCAGTTAACCGTGATGTTCCATGGACCGAGCTCTCCGGCAAGCACTCGGGTAAAATGCACGACCCCTGCCTTGGATGTGGCATATGCCGAGCCTCCTAAGCTTGGAATAATGGCCGCAAAGGAGGCTGCATTGATGATACGGCCATATTTCTGCCGCTTCATAATCGGGAGCACGGCCTTGCACATCAGGAATGTGCCTTTTAGATTAATATCGAGATTGAGATCCCAGATTTCCTCGGACATCGTCTCAACAAGCCCTCCACTGGCCACTCCAGCGTTGTTAACCAGAATGTCGATACGTCCGTACTTGTATTCAGCCTCCTGAACCACCTTCTCGATCGCGGAGAAATCACGGATATCGCATACCTGCTGGAATCCTTCAAAGCCATTTTCAGCAAACACTTGATTCAGGTCTGCCAGATGCTCCTCGTTTACATCGATCGCAATCGTTCTAACTCCTTCACCAGCTAATGTAAGAGCAATCTCCCGGCCGATTCCCCTGCCCGCTCCTGTCACAAGAGCAACTTTCCCACGCAGATCAATGAGCAATGGTATCCCCCTCCATTTAGTTGAATAGAACTGCATTCGCTTTATTGTAAGCACTTACATTTTGTATTCCACAAACGTTTGACAGTCAACTGAAAGTCAATAAAAATTTGGCCACATTTCCCGGATTGGTGATCAGCTTCTCAAAGCATTGCTGTCCATCTTCCAATGGAGCATGCGCGAGCCAGGGTCGAAGGTTAACCCTTCCTTCCTCTATCCATTGCTGCGCCGTTTCAAAATCAACGGCATTATATGCAAAAGCTCCCTTCATACTTATTTCATTACGTATCAAGGAATTAACTTGAAACTGACTGGCATCCTCGTGCAGCCCTGTAAAAATAACACGACCGCCCGGTTTAACATTGTCGGTGCATTGCGTGCGAGTGACCTCCAAACCAACCGCATCTACAGCTGCATCGAAGGCATCCATTCCTTGGTCCCGGCGGAGCGTATCAAGCCTCACAGCGGTCACTGCTCCCAATTGTGAAGCAATTTCCAGACGCTGCTCATTAATGTCGATGACTGTGATGTTCCTAAGTCCGTAAACTTGCGCTGCCAGCATAGTAAAAAGTCCGATAGGCCCCGCACCAACGATTAACAAGCTATCCCTAGGCGTAAGCTGCAAAAGTCGGCAAACATGGACGGCGCAGGCAAAAGGCTCTGTTAGTGCTCCATCATCGAAGCTAACCGTATCCTTTAGCAAATATACATTTTTCTCCACAACGGTCACATACTCCGCGAATGCTCCAGGAAAATGCGCGCCCAGCAGTTTACGATGCAGACATATTTGTGAGGAACCGGAGATGCAATCGCGGCACACTCCACAAGTTACAAGCGGGTTCACGGTAACTCGGTCACCCACGTTAAATCTGCTTGCTTCTGCACCCGTTTGTGTAATAGTCCCGGCAAATTCATGTCCCATAATCAAGGGAGGCTTGCGAAGAGAGTTATGCCCCAAATAGCCGCTGAGTTCTGAACCGCATATGCCGACCCGCTCCACACGGATTAACACCTCACCCGCTTCGGGTATGGGCGTAGGCTGATTGCGAATGGTTAATACCTTCGGCCCCTCGTATACTAATGCTTTCATCTTTATCTCCTCCGGTCGCTGCTCATTGTACCATCAGCCATTCCCTTCCCTCTTCTCCCAGCCCTGCTTGAATAGAGGGATCCAGTTACCGGTGTGATACGGGTGCTGCGCAATGAGCTCAAGATTCAAATCCACGCCTAATCCGGGTCGATCCGGTGGTTGAAGATATCCTTGCTCTATTTTAAAAAGCGGTGTCAATACTTCTTCCTCCCATGGCTCATTAAACTCGTCAAATATTTCATGCATATAGAAATTAGGAGTTGCCATATTGAGATGAGAGCAGACCACTGAGCATATGGGACCTTGAGCGCTGTGCGGAGCAATGACGCCATTATGGGCATGAACCATACCGCATATTTGCTTCGATGCACTAATACCAAGAAATTGAGGCTCCAATTGGATAATATGCACGGCATCATGCTTCAGCAGCTCTGCAAATTGTTCTCTGCAATAATAATCCTCGCCGCAAGCTATAGGAACGGGACTGCGCTTAGCAACCTCAACCATAGAGGATATGTGCTGCGGCGGAACAGGTGCTTCGAACCAGGCGGGATTATAAGGCAGCATCGCTTCTGCAAATTGCAAGGCTGTATGAACGCTAAAGCGGTTATGGCCTTCTATCAAAATATCTACATCCGGACCAACAGAATCCCGCACTGCTGCGATAATGTTGAGAGCAAGCTCGAAATCTTTGCGTTCCACGGTGCGCCAAGCCGAGCCGAACGGATCGAATTTCAGAGCGGTATAACCTTTTTCCACAACTGTTTTAGCTTTCTCATAAAAGTTTTCAGGAGTTCGGGGTCCACGGTACCAACCGTTAGCATAGCAGCGAAGCTTCTCATGGCAGCGGCCGCCAAGCAGCTTGTATAACGGCTGATTCGTTGCTTTGCCGATAATATCCCAGCAAGCGGTTTCAATTGCAGCCAATGCTGAGCCTTGAATTTGTCCGCCGTCTGAATAGACGTCACGGATCATTTTTAAAGTTAACGCCTCTACATCAAATGCGCTCATCCCTATGTATAAATGCTTAAGCTCGTGTATGCAGGCTTCCACTGTTTTGGCAAACCCATTCAATGTGCCTTCTCCGATGCCATAAATGCCTTCTTCCGTATGAAGCTTGACAAACAGCCAATTTTTCCATGGATTACCGACGATATACGTTTCCACATCGGTGATCTTCATCAGGCAGCAGTCCTCCTTATTTCTAATATAGAAATTAAATTTCTATTTACAATTTTTACTATAAATAACACATTCTAATTCGTCAATATAAATATGACTTGACTTGGAATTTTTTATAAAATAACATTAAAACCAATCAATCCCCTGTTAAAATTATAAATTCAATTTCTAAAATATATGTCTCAATTTCCAAAAGGAGTACTGATGCTATGGGCCGAAGAAATCCAAATACGAAAGATACGAATCAGAAGGTGGCCTCATCGACGGTCGTGAAGGCACTGCATGTTTTGGAGCAGCTGGCTGCCTTATGCGATACAAGTCCGCAAGGCGCTTCCGTCAGCGAGATAGCCAAGCTTTCCGGCGAAAGTCCGAGCAGCGTCTGCAAACATCTTGCAGCCTTTCAGCAAAGCGGTCTTGTAGAACAGGATGAGCATTCCGAGCGGTACCGTATTGGCCTCTACTCGCTTCGCCTTGCTTCACTGGCGCTAAAAACGATGAATATTAGGGAAATTGCCTCCCCGTACTTGCGGAAATTGGCGGATCTTGCCGGTGAAACCGTGCACTTGGTCGTCCGTGACGGCTTGCGCGTCGTGTATATCGACAAGGTGGAATCATCCAAAACCATCCGCATGCATTCCCAAATCGGGCTGCGCAACCCTATGTACTGCACAGGGGTTGGAAAAGCAATATTGGCCTTTTCTCCCTCCTCACTAACAGACGCAGTCATAGCGGAGGGCTTAATTCCATTTACTCCTTACACCCTTGCTACTCAAGGAACGCTGGTGGCCGATCTGGAGCTAATTAAAGCCCGCGGCTTTTCTATCGACAATTGCGAGCATGAACCGGAGGTTCGTTGTGTTGCAGCTCCCATATTTAATCATCTGAAAGAGCCTGTTGCCTCTATCAGCATATCTGCACCCAAATGGCGCATGTCGGAAGAACGGATCGAAACTTCAGGGGTATGGATACGGGATACGGCTCTGGACATTTCAAACAGGCTTGGTTATATCCGGTAGAGCTGGCTTGTCGCTATTTATCGAATCTAATTAAAAAGCATTCCGTTCAAGCTGCCTGTTTACGGCAATTTGTGCGGAATGCTTTTTTTGAGGTTAGATGTGCGCGCACATACTTAGATTTGGGTTATTCACCTACCCGTGAATTTTTCTGACGATACAGCTGCGCTATTTGATCAATTCTGTTCGTCCATATGCCACCTGTATAACTGGAAGGCAGCCGCTTCGTGTCTTTTACTGTGTCGAAGCCTTCCGACCATCCTCCATCACCTGCAACGACAATGACACGAGTATCGACATTTTCCATTCTTTTCACAAATTTTTCAGGCCATCCCCATAACCAAGGAGCAAATTTCTCAGGAATGTGCAATTGGGTTTTCTTGCAGGAGGACGGGACGAAACCTGTCCAGCCTTCAGCGATATAATGAATTAAGCAGCCTTTCAGCGAAGCCATTGACATAACGCGGATGTCAGGAAGCTGTTTTTTTAACAAGGCAACCGGTTCATCTCCTCCGTAAACCGTTAGTTGACTTAGGCGTTTTTCCGGCAATTCAGAAAGATATTGAGCAAGAATCGCCCCTTCTTCCGGATTATTACTTTTAATATGAATCAAAAAAGAGCCTTCCGGAAAATAAGCCAGCACTTCTTCCATCGAAGGCATAAGCCCCACTCCTTTTCCCCGGAAAGGATAGGTTTTCCCATTATCTGCGGTATAGCCATAGCCAATATCGATTTTCTTTAATTGTGCCATAGTATAGTCTTTGGTCACGCCTTTTGCATCTGTTCGGCAATCTAGGGTCCAGTCATGAAAAACAGCGAATTGGCCGTCTTTGGTTGGCTTTATATCAAATTCCACCATGTCAGCACCAGCTCCAAACGCAACTTCCATAGATGGGATAGTGTTTTCCAAATAAGGATGATCAGGTTCATTTATGCGCTCCGCTGTACATGTATCATTCTTTATTCCATCCATACTGAATGTTTGTGCAAGTCCCCGATGAGCAAGTAAAAACGGCGCTCCAGTGCTTTTCGTGAAAAGAGAACTATTATTCAGATATATAAATGTAACCAGTACGAAAACAAATATCACCATTTTATTTTTTATTACTTTTTTAAAGCTCATCTAGTTGTCCTCCCAGTTATGAGATGTTTAGTTATACCAGCCTCGTAGCCTGATATTAATAGAATAGGCTCGATCGCTCAATAGCTGCGGCATCATATTTGAATGATAAGATTCTGATGCTAGCCGCTGTTCCTGAGGTTGATTAAACGATACTCGTTTCAATTAGCGGAAAGCCTGTAATGTGCAACCGTTCTACGGGAGGATCGAATGAGAGAGCAACATTTTAAATGCTGTATCGTGATATAACTAAAATTGAAAAAGAAGAGGAGATGAGAAGATGAGCAAATTGAAAGGCAAGGTTGCATTGGTAACGGGAGCAAGTCGAGGGATTGGACGGGCTATTGCCCAACGTTTGGCACAGGATGGCGCTTTAGTGGCTGTTCATTACGGCAAGAACCGTGAGGCTGCAGAAGAGACGATTAGGCTGATTAAACAAAGCGGCGGTTCAGCTTTCATGATCGAAGCTGACCTTTCCTGTACAAGTGGTGTACACATCATTTTCGAAGCATTGGAAGCGGCACTTCAAGAAAGAGCGGAGGATAGTCGTTTGGATATTCTGGTAAACAATGCCGGAGGCGCTCTAATGAAAACCATTGAGCAAACGACCGAGCAAGCTTTCGATGAATTGGCGGCCGTTAATGTAAAGGCTCCCTTTTTCCTGATTCAACAAGCATTGCCGCGGTTGAGAGATGGAGGCAGCATTATAAACCTCTCGTCAGCCGTAACAAGAATTGCAATTCCCGACATCCCTGCATACAGCATGACCAAGGGAGCAATCAACACGCTGACGCTCACTTTAGCCAAGCTGCTCGGACCTCGTGGGATAACCGTCAATGCTGTGATGCCGGGATTTATCGAAACGGATATGCAAGCAGATGTACTTCAAAATCCAGAGGCGAGGAAGTTCGGTGCCGACTTTTCCATTTTTGGCAGATGGGGTCAAACGCAAGACGTAGCGGATATTGTTGCATTCCTTGCCTCGTCTGACAGCCGTTGGGTAACCGGGCAATTGATCGATGCTAGTGGAGGATCACATCTGTAAGCTTTACTCACAATATGGAGAAAATAGCTAATGTTTTTTTGAATGTTGCTTAAGTGGTGGCGCAAGTACCGATGTTCAAAGGTTGCTTTCTTTGTAGAGGAGACCAGGATTTTCGGACGGCTGCCTTAAGGAAGGAAATAGATGGAAATCCTCACGTTAATTCAGGGTGAATATCGCTTGAAATCAATCTAACTGGAAAAAATGCAGCTAATATAGGTGATCTTGTTGTTATCAGCCAAAATACGTAGAATTAACATGAGAAATTCCAGCTATAGGGCTTGGAACGCTATTTTCCGGAACAATTAACATGACATATTCCCGATAATTGTTTAGGGTTCGGTAGGTGTCCCTGCAATGCCGTAATCGAACCCTCAACTATCCCTTAACTATCAATCATCAATCATCAATCCTTAACCCTCAGCCTTAACCATCAATCCTTAACCCTCAGCCTTAACCATCAACCATCAATCCCTAACCCACAACCATAACATTCATCCCTTAACCCTGATTACCACAATCCTGATGCCCAAGATTAGCACATGCTCAAAAGTGACCTCATGTCTTTATTTCGCTGAGAATACCCATGGTGGGGTTGCCTCAAAAGGGTAAACCCTAGTGAGTGAATCCCATAAATTCGCAAACGACCCTTCAACATAAAAAGTGCTTCTATTCGAAGCCCTCTCGATGAAGATACTTTCGTGTCCTGGAGGTGACTTTGCTTGCAATATTAAAAGGCAAACCTCCAGTTCAAACTTATACTTCTAATATTATAAAAAGTGCACCTCCTAGAATTTCATTGGATAAACCAGCGGTTTATTCAATGTCTATTCTATGGGGTGCACTCCAATAACAATGTGGAACTGTGGGTTCTTTTGAAACCGTATATTCAGGATAAAGTGGTGAATGAGCTGTCCTTATTACGTCTTAAATGTTTAACGAAGCTTCCAATAAAGCTCGTTCCATCTCAGCTCGTTACGGAATGCTTGCACGGATGTGTTTTTATTAATAACCACACATTCAATCCCAACCATTTCCGCCCAATCCACGAGCTGCTCGGTGGTGACTTTGTAGGAGAATACAGTGTGATGGGCTCCGCCAGCATAAATCCAGGCTTCAGCGGAATCACGCAGCGACGGCTGCGGCTTCCATAGCACACGAGCTACCGGCAGCTTCGGCATTTCTTTGAGAGGTTTTACAGCATCTACCTCGCTTATAATAAGACGGAAACGGTTGCCCATATCTACAAGAGAAGCGTTAATTGCGAAACCGGAATCCCCGTCAAAGGTCAACCTTGCAGGATCGGCTTTACCACCGATGGAAAGCGGGTGAACCTCGATTTTGGGACGTGTTGCAGCAATAGTCGGACATACCTCAAGCATATGCGAACCTAACACCAGCTCATTCCCAGGCTCGAAATGATAAGTGTAATCCTCCATAAATGAGGTGCCAACATTGCCGGAAATCATTTTCATCATACGCACTAGCGCTGATGTCTTCCAATCTCCTTCTCCGCCGAAGCCATAACCCGCCGCCATCAAGCGCTGTGAGGCCAGGCCCGGAAGCTGCTTCATTCCATGCAAATCCTCGAAGGTCGTAGTGAAGGCACCGAAGCCGCCCTCCTGCAAAAATGATTTCAAACCAAGCTCAATACGAGCCTGTTCCAAAATAGCGTCCTGTACAGGGCCGCTCTCAAGTCCTGCCGGAACAATCGTATACAGCTCGGCATATTCCTTGTACAGCTGATTAACCTCAGCATCTGAAAATTCATTCATCCGCTGCACAAGATCGCCAATTCCATAACCATTTACGGACCAGCCAAACTTAATTTGCGCTTCAACTTTATCGCCATCAGTAACGGCAACCTGGCGCATATTGTCGCCAAACCTAGCTACCTTCAGATTGCTTCCCTCAGTATAAGCAACAGCAGTATGCATCCAGCCGCCAATGCGGCCACGTGTTTCCCCGTTCTCCCAATGTCCTACTACTACTTTGCGTGAAATACCCATACGGGTTCCAATAAAGCCATACTCACGATCACCATGAGCGGATTGATTCGTGTTCATGAAATCCATGTCGATCGTATCCCATGGAATGTCACGGTTATACTGGGTGTGCAGGTGCAGAAGCGGTTTGCGCAGCTCCGTGAGTCCTGCGATCCACATTTTGGCCGGAGAGAAGGTGTGCATCCAGGTGATCAGTCCTGCGCAGGAATCGTCAGCATTAGCATCAATACATATTCTACGAATAGCATCCGGTGTAGTAAGAACAGGCTTAAACACTATTTTAAAAGGAATTGCAGCATCTCGGTCCAACGACTCGACAATATGTCTGGAATGTTCAGCTACCTCATCCAATGTTTCCGGTCCATACAAGTGCTGGCTTCCGGTTAAAAACCAAAATTCATAAGGCTTTACAGTCAACATAGTTAGCCCTCCTCGGGAAATTAGGAATAATAAACAATGATTTCTTTATACCGCTTCCATTTGCATACAGGGATCCATAGAACAACGTTCCTGCTTGTTTCTCTATGCAGTCGTTTCTTTTATCGCTTTCAAACGCTTCATTACGTTGTTTTCACCACGTCCGAAGTAATCATGCAGCTTGCTGTATTCCTGGTAAAGCAGCTCATAGACAGCCACGTTTTCCGGAATTGGCTTGTAGGTGTCCTTGCGGACACGAGCCATCTTTTGCGCAGCCTCCACGATCGTATCGTATCCGCCCTGTGCCGCTCCTGCTGCTACTGCGCCGAACATAGCCGCACCTAATGCAGGTGTCTGCTTGGAATCGGCAATTTTGATTTCGCGATTGGTTACATCCGCATAAATTTGCATAAGCAGTCGGTTCTTTTGCGGAAGCCCGCCGCATGCACACAACTCGTGAACCTCCACACCGTTATCTTGAAAGGCATCGACAATCTTGCGGGTTCCGAATGCTGTTGATTCCAGCAATGCTCGGTAAATTTCCTCCGGCTTCGTCAACAAAGTACAACCAATCAGCAAGCCAGTCAGATCCGTATCAACGAGTACGGAACGGTTGCCATTCCACCAATCCAGCGCCAGAAGCCCGGTTTCTCCCGGTTGATAATCTGAAGCCTTCGCTTCCAGCCATTCGTGTACATTAACGCCTTCTTTCTCGGCAGCTTCCTTCACATAAGCGGGAACACCCTGCTCCACGTACCATGCAAAAATATCTCCTACCGCCGATTGCCCAGCCTCATAACCCATATATCCGGGAATAATGCCGTCTTCCACAACGCCGCACATACCTTCCACACGCTTTTCTTCAGTTCCAAGCAGCATGTGACAAATCGATGTTCCCATTGCCATGACCAGCTTCCCTGGACTAACCACCCCTACACCTGGGACAGCGGCATGTGCATCCACATTGCCTACTGCAATCGCTATGCCAGGCTTCAATCCCATTAGCCCGGCCATTTCTGGAGTAAGCTCTCCCGCTTTCGTGCCTAACGGAACTACTTCTCCGCGCAGCTTCGTTTCCGTCAAATTTTCCAACTGTGGATTCAACGCTTTAAAAAACTCACGGCTCGGATAGCCGTCCTGTTTATGCCAGATCGCCTTATAGCCAGCTGTACAGCTGTTGCGCACTTTATTCCCTGTCATTTGGAAAACTACCCAATCCGTTGCCTCAAGGAACATATCGGTTTGTTCATACAGCTCAGGCGCTTCATCAAGAATTTGCCATACTTTGGCGATCATCCATTCCGAAGAAATTTTCCCCCCATACCTTGGAAGGAAGGTTTCCCCTCTCTGCTCTGCAATCTCATTGATCAGATTCGCTTCATCCTGCGCTGCGTGATGCTTCCATAGCTTGACCCAGCTATGAGGCTGATCCTTCAGCTCCGGTTTGAAGCAAAGCGGCGTTCCGGCAGCATCTACCGGCAGCATGGTGCAAGCCGTGAAATCAATACCGAGCCCAATTACATCGGCAGGATCAACACGGGATGCTTTCATTACCGCAGGTACGGACTGTTTAAGCACCTCGATATAATCTCCAGGATGCTGCAGCGCCCAATCGAATTCCAACTTCACATTCGAATCAGGAAGCTGCTCATCAATAACATTATGCGGATAAGGTGTTACATGATCCGCTACTTCAGTACCGTCCGTCAGATCAACAAGAACTGCTCTTCCTGATTCGGTACCGTAATCCACACCAATCGCGTATTTTGGAGCCATTATCATTTCTCCCTTTGCAGCTTAGAATAGTTTCAAAATACAGTCCATATTTATGCAATCTTTCATTATTTCTGTCCATAGTAAGCGTTTGCACCGTGTTTTCTGAGAAAATGTCGGTCCAAGAGCGTTTGATCCATCGGTTCTATAGCCGGGTTTAAATTAAAAGTGTTAAGGGCGATTTTAGCAACTTCCTCCAAAACTACCGCATTATGTACGGCGTCATGAGGATTTTTACCCCAATTAAAAGGAGCATGGCAGTTGACCAGCACTCCCGGTATTTGTGCAGGGTCCAGGTCTTTGAAGGTTTCAACGATCACATTTCCGGTCTCCAGCTCATAAGCACCCTTAATTTCGGCTTCGGTCATCTTACGTGTGCAAGGAATTTCGCCATAAAAATAATCCGCATGCGTCGTGCCTAACGCCGGAATTGCCCTACCTGCCTGTGCCCAGCTAGTAGCCCACGGGGAATGGGTATGTACAATTCCACCGATTTTCGGAAATGCCTTGTACAGCACAAGATGCGTTGCCGTATCCGATGATGGCTTGAGGCTGCCCTCCACCACATTCCCCTCCAAATCAAGTACAACCATATCCTCCGCCTTCAAATCCTCATAGGGAACACCGCTCGGCTTAATGACAACAAGCCCCCTTTCGCGGTCAATTCCGCTTACATTTCCCCAAGTGAATGTGACAAGCCCATACTTGGGTAAATCCAGATTCGCCTCAAGAACGGCCTGCTTTAGCTTTTTCAACAAAAGTATCCTCACCTTTCTTCCTGTGAAGTGTGGTCTACGACCATTATACAATTGTACGTACAAATTTTCTATAGTTCGTTTTAAATTTTTCGAGTCGATTCTCGAATTAAAAGCTCCGGTTCAAAAATATGTTTGTCCGGCAAGTTTTGTTTGCCTTCGATTTTGTCAATCAATAGCTCGGCTGCACGAATTCCCAGATCTGTTTTCGGATGAGTCAATGTGGTCAGCTTTACTTCGGTTGCCGTAGCTAAAGAAGAATCGTCAAAACCAACAATCGAAATATCATGGGGAACATTTAAGCCAGCTTGTCTAACGGCCTCCAATATATGAACAGCCAGCTCATCATTGTAGCATACGAATGCAGTTGGCCGATTTTCCACAGGTTCAGTAAGCATGGACAGAGCCAGCTCGTAAGGCTTTGTCTGTTTCTCTTCCGTCGTATAATGCACTACAGACTGGGGCAGCAGCGGAACCTGTGAATCATGATGGGCGCGTATGAAGCCTTTCAAACGGTTCACTCCCTGCAGATCATCCATTTTAAAAAAGCCCACGATCTTCCTGTGTCCCCATTGAATCAGATGCTCCGTTGCTTTGTAGCCACCAGCCTCATCATTCACTTTAATGTACGGACAATTCATTTCAGAATACCGTTCATTTATCATGAGATAGGGGATTTTTTGATAATCCAGAGATAAATAGCAGCTTAGGTTAGGATTGCCCTCGGCGCTTTTGGTCGGTTCAATAATAAGTCCGCTTAAAGGCTGGCTCATCATCATCTGCAGGCTTTCCAATTCTTTGCTTTTATCATTATCCGTACTGGACAGCAGCATTCTGTAGCCTCTGTTCCTTAACGTTGCTTCAGCGCCACGAACAATATGGGGGAAAATATAATCCGATATATAGGTTGTAATAATACCGATCGTTTGTACATCCGCACTCTTGTGACTATGCGGAGTCGAGACGAAGGTGCCTTTACCCTGCACGCGCTGCAGCCATCCATCCTTCTCCAGCTCTCCGAAGGTTTGACGGACGGTTTGCCTGCTCATTTGGAACCTCTCGGC
This sequence comes from Paenibacillus radicis (ex Xue et al. 2023), assembly GCF_024722015.1. Lineage (GTDB taxonomy): Bacteria > Bacillota > Bacilli > Paenibacillales > NBRC-103111 > Paenibacillus_S. Next base: position 129,797 of record NZ_JANQBD010000006.1, read on the forward strand.
AATCTCATGCTCCGTCGGCATCTGATCGTCTGCTTTTAATTGGCCGGATTGCAGCCAGGTTAATATTTCTTGCTTTAATTGAAGATACTTGGGAAGCTGTTTGTTGTCTTTCATTTTCCACCTCTAGGGACTGCCAAGTCCAATTGATTTGTATCATTATATCATCTTGATGAGTTGTATGTACATCTCAAAGCATCAGCGTTAACCATTAGTTAGAAAATATGAAATAAATATATATAAAGTTTCGCTTTTAAATAGTCGCCTAGTATATAAAAATAAAGTACAAGACCTAAAGGGATAAGGACAAGATAACGGATTGTTAAAATAAAGCTTGGAGTGTGGACAAATTCGATGTCAATTCTGAATGTTGTCATAGTGTCTTTTATTATCGTTGCTTGTTTATGTCCTGTCTTGATATGGGGGCTTCGCACTTTAAGACTCATTCAACCCATTAGAACTGAATTGCCTGCAGATCATCAAGCTAAATTAGGAACCCCCTTAATGGCAGGAATCATATTGCTTGTCGGGATTATTACTCTGCTTATTTCCCACCCTAGCATCATGACTGTCTTCCTTTGCTGTACGTTCCTCCTTTTCAGCCTGATTGGATTTCTTGACGATTTTAAGAAAGCTGCCTTCCAAGACCCCTCCGGCATTTCGGGAAAAACTAAATTATATTTGCAATTTACATGTACAGGTTTTCTTCTTTTCTTCCTCTATCGCTTCCATGGCATAAGCTCCAAGTTAATTGAGCATGGAGACTTTCAAATAGTACTCCCCATGAGTGTGTACATACTGCTTGTTCTGCTGTTTATAGTTGGATCCGCAAATGCTATTAATTTTACAGACGGTTTGGATGGACTGCTTATCGTCGTATGTATCCCTACCTACTTTTTCTTTTTTGCGATATCTAATCAATTTGAGGTACAGCTTTTTTCCTTGACAATGATTGCGTGTTTATTAGGTTTATTAATTTATAACATTTATCCGGCCAGAGCTTTTATGGGGGATACGGGGTCATTAGCCATTGGAGGTTCACTTGCATTTCTGGCAGTAATCGAGAAGGTTGAGATTTTGCTCCCCTTATTATTCTTAGTCTATTTTGCCGAACAATTGTCTGTGATTTTCCAGGTTTGGTATTATAGGAGGACGAAATTAAGACTTTTCCGAATGGCTCCCATTCATTATCACTTTGCTTTAAAGTACGGTTGGAGCGAAAATAAAATTGTTACTGTATTTGGATTCATTTCCTGGATCTGCACTCTAATCAGCCTGTTTATTTGGAAATACATGTTGTGAGGGGATGGGATACGTATGTCCTAAAACAAAAAAACGGACTAAGTCCCTAAATAGAACTTAATCCGTTGTTGTTGTAGATCTCTTAAAACCTCACAGTTTTTTTCTCATCCGCAGCTATTACAGCCTTCAAGCAAGCTTCGGTAACATAAAAGGATTCCTCAGCGCTGATCAAGCAAGACGTTCCATCCGTAATCTGCCGCACAAAATCGGCAAAGATCTCCACCTTGGGCAGTAGCGGAAGCTCCTGCTCACCGTTAGCCTGACCGTTGATAAGCAGCACCTTTTGATCACGAACCTCAAGCACGCCTTCCGTTCCCGCAATCCGAATCCGGTCGTCCCCATGGGTCGATGCTTGAGCAGGCCTCAAATAATCAATGCTTACTGAAGCCGACACTTCTCCTGACATCGTAAAATGACACTGTGCCGAGGTTTCCAGATCGCCATTGTCTTGATTATACAACGTTGAATGTGAAGCATAGACGGTTTCGAACCGCTCCCCACTGAACCAATGCACCCAATCTATTGCATGGCTTCCGACCCAAGGAATAGTCCCTCCATAGGTCTCTCTTCGTTTAAAATGCTCTCCTCTGCTGCCGAGTCGATATGATTTCTGCGCGTGAAGCAGCCTAACTTGACCTACAGCTCCAGCCTTAACCGCATGCCATGCCGTATAAAAAGCAGGATTGTAACGAATCCCAAACATAGCAGCAAGCTGCGCCCCGCGAGAGTTTTCGTAAGCCTCTCTCAGCATAGCTAAATCCTCTAACGTTGTGGCAACCGGTTTCTCCACAAATACATGAATCCCTCTGCGCAGAGCTTCAGCCGCAATTTTTGCGTGATCATTAAAGTAACAAGCCACAGCTATGATATCCGGTTTAGCCTGATCCAGCAGCTCGTTATAATTAGCATATACAACAGGAGAATGCCCTTCCTGCACAGCTCTGAGCGTAAGCTTCTCAATCGATTCACCTGCAGATCCCGCAGAGACGCCAACAAGACGAACCTCGGGCAATTCCCGAAGTCCGTCCATTACATAATTAATATGACCTGTCGATCCAATGATACCTAATCTCAAGGCTGTTCACCCCTTAAATATACGATAATCAGTCAAGTCGGCTGTTCGAGCGGGAACCGCCCAAGGAATGCCTGCTTCGGATGGAAGCACGCCCTGCTCAAAGCAGTTCTTCAGCACATCCTCCAAACCATCAACCCATACCGCATTCGTCTCTTCATCAAGTCCTACCAGCGCCTTAGGAAATCCCGGAACTTCCGGTATCGCCTCCATCATCGCATTTACACAAAGCAGCTGCGGATAGGCCGCTTCCAGACCGCAAGGAATTTCATTGCTGCCTGATGCCAACGCGCCGATGCATACGCGAAGCTTATCCTCGCAGGCTGCCGTGCCTGTACTCGCGTACACTTTTTCCGTACCATCGTGAAAAACAGCTTTAATCTGATTCTCATTCCGACCTTCAGCGAAGGATATCGAAGCTTTTTCAAATTCGAAGCTAAAGACCGGCCCTTCATTGTTCAAGATCGTATGCGAAGTGTAAAACAGTATCTCCACGTCATCTTCCGTCTTAACCCTTAAGGCACAAGTATCAAAGGTTTCGATGTCGTTCGCCCGGTAAAGCTCCGCCGCCACATACTGAAGCTTCGCACTCGCATCGGTTCGGGAGCCAGTCAAATAAAACATATTGTGTAAAAAGTGAGCGGTTGCATTATGAGCTACACTGTCCAGAATCCAGTCGCCTGATACGCTCTTTCTTTTCCCTTTCCAACCGCTTTGAAAATAAGCAAGAGGGCGTCTCCACAATACTAACGTTTTCAACCGCTTAGGTTTGCCGAATGCTCCGGATAAAATATCTCGTTTCAACTCTTGAATCTGATCATTAAAGGATAAATTATAGCCTACGGCAACGAATTTGCCGCTTTGATTCCGTGCATCAATCATTTTCTGCGCATCCTGTACGGTAGCAGCTATCGGTTTCTCGCATAATACGTGACTGCCATTCAACAATGCGGTGCACACATGCTGGCAGTGGAATTGAATAGGTGTCGAAATAATAGCTAAATCCGCTCCAGAAGACGCGTAGAAGCTCTCCATATCCGCGTAAAATGTAATCCCTCTGTCCTGCAATTGTTGAACATACCGGCTGCGGTCCGGATTAACCTCTACAACACCAGCGATCGTAAACTGACTATCGTCCGTTGCTTTAAGAAGCTCCTCCACATATCTATTCCCGTAACCACCGATTCCTACCAATAATATGGAAACTTGTTTACCTTTCATGATCCCTATCACCTCTATCACGATTCATCGATCAGCTTTTATTCTGCTGTCTGAACATGTTCGGGGACATTTTCACAATATTTTTAAATGCCCGATAAAATGTAGGCAGCGTCTCATACCCAACCTCAAAGCAAATGGAAACAATGTCCTTATCCGTCTCGACAAGCAATTTTTTAGCCAGACTAATACGTATTTCAGTCAAATATTGAATCGGAGTAATCCGGTAATGATCTTTGAAAATGTTATTCACATGCCTGGCCCCAATACCCAACCTGGCAGCAATATCACTCGCTGTAAGCGGTTCAAAATAATGCCTGTCAATATAACTGCGGATCCGCTCAGCACGAAGACTGTTGGAATCCGTTACCAGTGACGTTTGACTCGAACGTGCGAGTACCAATATGATTTCCAAAATAAATATTTGCAGCGCCCATTGATTCAAATCATCCTGATGCGTTTGCTCGAATAGCATTTTACGCAGCAATTGTCTTAAATCCGCCGCGGCAAAAGGGTTTAATTGTAAAAATGCAGACGACTCAAAGCAGGAATACAGCAGGCCTGAACGTGCATTCGCATCCAGTACCGTTTCCTCAAAAGCAAGAACAAGCAAGGTCAGCTTGGACTCGGAAAATACGGAATGATTCGAATGCGGCACAATCAAAGCAACGCTATCCTGCTTAAACTCATACTGCTTGTTATCCAGTGTAATGGTTCCTTCGCCTTCCAAAGCATATAAGATCTGATGAATCACGTGATGATGCTCGTCGACGACATCCCCGTCCAGATGTTTGCTTTCATATAAATGAATCCCGCGCAATGGCAGTTCAATCCTTTTCAACTTCATAAGAGGCCCCCAAAATGCCCGAAAATAGCAATGATATATTCATCTTAACGTTTTGGGAACCTGCTCACAAGTAATATATTCCAATGATAGACGTGAGGCTGCGCCTCTTGTCATTGTTTAAACCTATATGTTGGTGCGTCGGTAGGCAGTCGGCTTGGGATTATGTCGGCTGTTGGAGTCGTGTTGTTGGATTGATCGGCTCTCTAACGTTTAGCAGTGCTCCAGATACCGATCTTTCATAAGTGCAAGAACCTCATCACCTGGAGTATCCCAGATAGCTTGGTTGAAAATTTCCACTTCGATTGGACCGTTGTAGCCTGCAGCTTCAACAGCTTGACGAATGCGGCGAAGCTCGATTACCCCATCGCCCATCATTCCTCTACCTAACAGCAGGTCTGGTACCGGTACAAGCCAGTCGGAGACGTGGAAGCCTCTAATCCGATCCCCTGCACGTGCAATTTCACTGTATAGATTTGGATCCCACCATACATGGAATACATCGACTACAACGCCGACATCCTCTGCGTTAAATTTCTCAGCTAACGTATTAGCCTGTCCTAGCGTCACAATAACCGAGCGCTCTGCAGCATACATCGGATGCAGCGGCTCGATACCCAGCTTAACTCCATGCGCGCGTGCGTGCGGAATTAACTGCTCGATGCCTTCCTCTACATATTGGCGAGCTGTTGCAATGTCCTTGTCAGCAGATGGACCGCAGACAAGAACCAGTACTTCAGCACCCAGCTCAGCGGCTTCCTCAACTGCACGACGGTTGTCATCCAACCGCTCTTGGCGTCCAGCCGCTGTTGCAGCCGGGAAATATCCGCCGCGGCAAAGACTGGATACTTGTAGTCCAGCGTCGCGAATATAGCGGCGGCTTTCAGCCAGACCCGCTTCGGCAACCTTGTTGCGCCAAGGAGCGATCCAAGGAATACCCGCACGTACACTGCCCTCTACTGCCTCGCGCAAGCTCCAGCGATCAGTTGTGATCTGATTTAAGCTGAGACGATCGAAATTTTGAAGTTTCTCCATAGTGAAACAACCTCCTTACTTTCTATAGACTGACTTGCTCAAACCTTCTCTTCGAATCTCAACTTTGCTAAGGAATTTCAGCTGCCTTACCAAAGTGAATAATCGCAAAAGAAATTGCATTCCCTTCTGGATATAAATATTAAGCACCACTCAAAGTTAAGCGTGTCCTTCAGGGACGAAAGCGATCATTCACCTTAGTAACAAAGGAGCATCTAAAGAATCTACCTCCCCAAGCCCTTAAAGGGTGTCCAGAGGGCAGAGCCCTTGGAGCCCTCCCTATAGGGAGGGTTTGGGTGGGTATATCAAATCCCAGACAACGTTAGAACTTTACGCATACGTTCTACTGCGAGATCAGGGTTGGTAAACAAGCCAGCTTCATCAGCCATTACAAACAAGTCGGATAAGTGGACAACAGAACGAGCGCCCTCAGCTCCGGCAATCATACGGAAGTGGGACTGGTGGCCGTTCAAGTAGGCCATGAATACGATACCTGTCTTATAGGCAAACGTTGGTCTTTGGAAAATATGCCTCGATAGCGGCAATGTCTTATCCAAAATGCTGTGGAAGCGGTCGGTATCTCCAGCGTCCAATGCATGCAGCCCAGCGGCGGCGGCAGGTGCGATCGCATCGAATATACCTAACAGCGCATGGCTGAAGCCCTGCTCATCTCCACGGATCAATTCCGGATAGTTGAAATCGTCACCCGTGTACATTTTCACGCCTTCTGGCAGCAGACGGCGCATTTTGATCTCTTTGCTCGCATCAAGCAGCGAGATTTTGATACCGTCCACTTTATCTGCATTTGCGCGTATTACGCGCAAGCAAACCTCCATAGCGGCATCCGGGTCTTGATGCCCCCAATAGCCCGCTAATTGAGGATCAAACATATCGCCCAGCCAATGCAGAATTACCGGCTGGGAAACCTGACTCAATACTTTGCCGTAAACCCGCTCATAATCCTCCGGGCTTTTGGCGCAAGCCGCCAGGGCGCGGCTTGCCATCAAAATAATGCGTCCGCCTTCGCCTTCGATGAAAGAGCACTGCTCCTCATAAGCAGCCTCTACGTCTTCTAATGTTACATTTGCACCGGGAGCCAGATGATCCGTACCCGCTCCGGAAGCCATATTGCCTCCTACTGAACGAGCTTCCGCAATGGAATGCTTGATCAATTCCTTGGAAGCATTCCAGTCCAAGCCCATGCCGCGCTGTGCCGTATCCATCGCTTCCGCAACGGAAAGGCCAAGCGACCACAGGTAATGACGGTACTCCATTGTCGCTTTGAAATCGATTCTGGACTGCGCCAATGGGTCTGTATTGGAGAATGGATCGCAAACTACATGCGCCGCGGAAAAGGCGATGCGGTTTTTCAATGGACCTTTCGGTATTTCAAACGCTTCAGAGCGACTGAGCTCATAAGTATAGAGCTCCCCTCCGGCACGCGGCAATTGTATCGTTTGAGCCAAGTTAATTACCCCCTCTTACAATTTCAAATCAGGAATGTCGATCCAACGGCGTTCTTTCCACGATTGAAGCCCAAGCTCAGATAGTTGTGTACCTTTTGCTCCTTCAAGCAGATCCCAAGGGAACGGCGTGTCGATTACAACGTGCTTCAAGAACAGCTCCCATTGAATTTTAAAGCCATTATCGAAAAGCTGATTATCCGGAACATTCTCCCATTGTGCTGTGAAGTTGAAAGGATTCGCAATATCCGGATTCCAGACAGGCTTAGGCGTATTTACTTTATGTTGGGTTTTGCATTCACGAAGTCCTGCCACCGCGCTGCCGTTTACTCCATCAACATGAATCGTAACCAAATCGTCGCGATCTACACGTGTAGTCCAAGAGGAGTTGACTTGTGCCACAATGCCTCCCTCAATTTCAAAGGTAGCATACGCTGCATCGTCAGCCGTACATTCGTATTTATCACCTTTCTCATCAAAACGCTCATGAATATGAGTAACACCAAGGCAGGATACAGATTTTACTTCTCCAAACAAGTTGTCCAACACATAACGCCAGTGAGCGAACATATCTGTGATGATACCGCCGCCATCTTCCTTGCGGTAGTTCCATGAAGGGCGTTGGCAAGGAATCATATCACCTTCAAATACCCAGTAGCCAAATTCCATACGTACGGACAAAATGCGACCGAAGAAACCGGAATCAATCAATCTTTTCAGCTTAATAAGGCCTGGCAGGAACAATTTATCTTGAACGACACCGTTTTTGATACCTTTATCACGTGCCAGCTTTGCAAGTTCCAACGATTCAGCCAAGCTCTCAGCCGTCGGTTTCTCACAATAAATATGTTTGCCCGCTGCAATCGCTTTACGAACGCCTTGCGCACGAAGTACTGTAGTTTGGGAATCGAAATAAACTTGATTGTATGGATCTGCCAGGCATGTATCTACATCCGTGCTCCAGCGTTCGATTCCATGAGCTTCAGCCAATGACTTCAGCTTGCTTTCTTGACGGCCTACCAAAACCGGATCCGGAATGATAACATCACCATTAGCCAGTGCAACTCCTCCTTGCTGGCGGATCGCAACAATAGACCGGATCAAATGCTGATTCGTTCCCATACGTCCTGTTACACCGTTCATTATAATACCCACTTTAATAGTTGCCATTGTTATTGCTCCTTTCAGATTGGGGACTTAATATGTTTTGCTTGCTCTCATTGTAATCTCTCCAGCAATAGCCGTCTTATGAATATCAGAAATCAATTCTTAATTTTGGAACCGTTTGCTATAATTCGTTATGTACTTCATACTCATTATTGCTTCAAAGAAAATAGCAGGGGGTATTCCCAACTGCTAGGCGTTCGGTTCCAAATCCACTCAATCACTCTTTCCCTATACTTTTTTCACCAAGCAAAGAGTTCAACTGCTCTAACAAATTACCACCACCGGTAAGCGAAATCGTTCCGATTTTCTCACAGATTTTCTCCAGAAACTCAAGCTCCTTCAACCGATACAGGGTCTGGTTCTCATCCATTATAAACATAATAAATTCGATTGCCTAAATCTATAAATCCCAGAGTTCGTTCTTCTTCCACCTAATAGGAGTGGACACCTAAATCACAATCCATACGAGCTAGATAACAATAAAGACGTGACTATCCTGTATATGTACACTGTCACTCAACTTCTAACCGCAGTATAGGTTGAAATCCAGAAGTCTTAAGGAATTTCATTCGGTGGTCAAAGTTCTTCATTGCATCAGAACAATCAATTGCATCAAGATTAAGTTTATTGAGAATCTGGCGATCAATCCTAGCTGAGAGAATGGGTACCCGTTCTAGGAGACCGTTAGATGAATTTATTCGTTCATCTATTGCATGAATAAAGATCTGATTTATCGGCAGTAATGCAAACATATCCCGAGCAATGCGAATTACACAACTACAAACATAATCCTGCTCAAGGTCATAGTACTTTGATTTAGAGATTTCTTTGATGGATAATTTCCCCGTTTTAGTAAGCGTTTTCACTTCTCTGGGAACAACTCGTTCAGAATTAACCTCAAACTCTACAACTATTAAATTGGGATCATCTCCGACATAGAACTCAAATCCACTTCCAAATTCAGCAAGATCATCAAGAGGATTCATTTCCTCAATAACTTGTAAATATCCCTCGGTATCGCCGTTATTTATCCTCTTGGCAAGTAAGACGGTTTCTTCCCAAATCCTGTATTCCTCTAGATCTTCTCTTCTTCCATCTAAAATTTTTTTGGAGAGCGCCTCACGTTTCCTCTCAATTCTTTTGAATAATTTATCGAAGAACCTTGGTTTGAAATTTACTAAGGCACTCTCTGCTGCCGACTCCTTGGGCCCCGCCTGTCCTTTTAAAAACGGTTCCGGGCAAGATAGCACCGTACTCCAATCAATCAGATCATCACATTCTTTATGTATGGAATGAATCATTTCAATATGGTTTTCATATGATTCAACTTCATGTCTTGCCTTTTGCAGTTCTTGCATCTTTTCATATTCACGCTGTAGTTTAGCCAGTTCATTTTGACGACGGTAAGCCTGAGTACGCCGGGCACGGCCCGACGTACCTGAGGTTGTATACGAAATACCCGTTCCTGGAATTGAGGCTGTCACTCTACTACCGGTTCGGGAATTAACACTATAACGCAACCCTTTTGCTCCAAAGCTCAAACCCGCACTTTTACTTCCCATGTTTAACCTTATTCCTGGAGCAATTTTTATGCTTTTACGGAATCCAAATCCCATCCTACCTCAACCTCCTATTTTCCACTTTGTTCTCCCAAGTACCGATTCACATTGCTCATATATTCTTTAGTCGACCAAATCTTTTTATTGCCGACTACAATAAATCTATATTTAGCTCGAGATACAGCAACATTTACCAGATTAACACTAGAAGTCGCACAACCAGCTGCTCCAGCATTTTTCCCATCCACTCCTAAGCAAAAAATAACGGCGTCAGCTTGTTTGCCTTGAAAGGTGTGTACGGTGCCGATAGATTGATTAACCCATCTATTGAACTCTTTCTTAGAAAGAGTTCCAGCAATCTGACGATGCGCCTCCCTAACCTTCGTTTTCAGCTGTTGCTTTACAACTGCAAATGGAGAAATAATATAAAGGCTAGGTAATTCATTACTAAGCCCTAATCTTATCGATTCAAACGCTTTCCATATAAGACTTAAAATAACCCTGGCTTGCTCTGGGACAAACTGTTTCACAGTACATTCTCCGTCTACCTGTATCCATGCATTTGGCCCTAGACGATCAATATTTATTATAATATCTGGATTAGGACTAGACGTATCTAGAACCATTCTCCCGTCGTAAGCAATCTCATTACAGATATCAAACATAGGGGAAATGCAGCGGCGATGCACCCATAGCGGGGATCCAATCCATTTGTCACGAATCCATGTCCCATTCTTATTAGCCATATCAGCTACAATCTGGACAGAGCTATTTAAAGAGATAAATCTATCACTCACTTCGTAATAGTTGGCTACATCTTGCAAAACAATTTTAGGCAGTGTAACAACAGGTTCAATTTGCAGCGGGTCGCCTACTACAACCGTTCTTTGTGACCTCCAAATCGCCCCTATCGCAGCTTGCGGAACAGCTTGACCAGCCTCATCAATAAACAGCCATCCCAATGATTGAGATTCCATCCCCTTAAACATGCCCGCAAAAGAGGCGAATGTACTCGAAACCACTGGTACTATCAATGTAAAGACATCCCACAGGCCAGGAAAAAGATATTTATCAGCATGATAATCAATAGATGAAGGCTTAGTAATTGCATAAAGAGAACCGATAATTTTGCTTTGAGCAGCCATAATAAAACTCTCATGCAGACGTAACGCCTCAAGGAAAAGTCGCGATCTTGCTTGCGTATACTTTAAAGTAATCCAAGGCGAACTCTTTTGAATATAGGATAGTGTTTGTTCCCAAAACTCGTCGTCCATTATGACACGATTATTTTCTGTTTTCTCATCACTGAACATTTGTTGAATTGCATCGAGCTTGCTTTGTCTTTTTTCAATTTTCGCCTTATAAATTTCAATCTTACTGCGCAAACCTTTTGTCTTTTCTAATAATGACTTTACTCGTTCTTCCAGATGATTCTTATTTTCTTCGAGTGCAACGCACTGCACATACAACTCATTTTTCTGTTTCCTCACACGAAGAAACTCTTTCCAACGTAACAAAACACCAAAAAAACCAAAACGTATCTTTTCCAAGTACTCTAATTGTTTCTGTTTGGAATCTTGTCGTCTCTGGTTATCAAGTAATTCATTCTGAACTTGATTCAATTGATTATTTTCAGAGTCCAACATGCTTTCTAAGTTTCTAACTTCGATCATCAAACGTTGGATTCTCTGTTTTACTCCATGAAGCCTTAATACATCCTTATATAAACTTTCAGCCTTCTGCTGCTCAGTTAAAACATCATTCAAAGCTATTTGAAAGCTCTTTCTAGCCATATCCCAACTCTTTAACAGATCAGAACTCGACTTATTCCTTTTTGTTTCTTTGGTTTGAGTTAGAAGCTGCCGAAATGAAGTACCTGGCTCGTCATTCGGCTTATACCAGAACTTAGAGAAAAACTTAAAACGATTACTGCTCTTCCCTAGTTTAGCCGCGATTAGTCCCCAATTTTAGTCCCCAATTATTGGGACCACTAATTGTTTGTGCAATTTCTCTAAAATATGAAGCTCCTTCATGATCAATATAAGCCGGATCAACTGCAGAGTTCTCAGGCAGTTCCATAGAAATATTTTCGACAGCACCATTATTAGAAGAAGCAATTACAATACTATGACCACACAACTTAGGATCGAGTGCATACAGTGGGTACCCGTTGAAAATTTTTTTAACAGAAAATGCAGAATTAGGATTATCAAATCTAACTAATTGCTGAGCTTTATTCACAATGATAGCGGCAATGACATCTCGGAGCAGTGTCGTTTTCCCTGTTCCTGGTGGTCCATTTACTGAAAACAAGCCCGATTTATCCGATAATTTTAAAAACATCTGATTTACTGCGGCCTGTTGCATGAGATTAAGCGTATGTTTATCATTGCCCGGCCACTTGCCAAGTGGAATATTTCGGGGGTTCAGTATTTGGGTCAATGTACTCCGATTATTATCAATATCCATTCTTTCAGAATCGCGGATTCTCTCACTACTCAGGTACTCACTTAATCCTTTACCTATAGACTCATCAGATTTTTCAGCGGAATGAAGAATGGACTCTAACTCACGAAGGTAGAAACTGTTCAGTATCCCTGGTAATTCACTCTCTTCGTCCTGTTGTTCTTCATTTCCCCCTGCTTCTTGACTTGCCTTTTGTTTAAGAACCTGATCTGTCCTAACCCAAAAAAGACGCTTTCGAAAACGAGGAGTCCATTGCATCTTTTCAACCAGTAGTTTTAAAAGCTCGGTTAACGTATTCAGTGTTACAGACCCCTGAAGTTGTTGTAGAATATAACTTTGAAGTTCTAATTCGATCTCACGAAAAGGTTGATGCCAAGCTTCGTATTGTCCTGCCCCTTCTCTCTCAAGTTTTCCAAGTGCAAACGGGACAGTCGAAACCTTAAAACTACCTTGTCTGTAATATCCCGTATGATCGACCGTAACCTCTGCAAAGACTGATTTTACTTTATAGTCATTGTATTGTTGATTAATCTCATCATCCTGAAACACTTTTCGGACAACACTCATCATTTCTTCAATATCAAATACCCCGATAAAAACTTGATGTCGGAATGTATGCTTTTCTGTTTCCACCAAGTTATACTTCTCTGGATTTATCCACGGCAGGTCTGTATTATATGCAATTGGAATCGTGTCGTCATCATGCTCAATTGTATAAGGTGTCAGGTACTCTATTTTATGCCAAGCTTGCAGCTTGCGCTTAATGTGCTCGTCCATTGTTGAAATCCCTTCAGTCTGTGAGTTAATATTTGGCCAGTCGTCAACTTTATCTTATAAAATAGATCAATAGTCTTATTTCTTGGTCCTCTTGTTTTAAGAAATATGATAAAAAAGCCTCGTATTAACCTGTTATATTCGACAGGGTTAGGAAAAATCCTCCATTTTTCAACAGTTCAAATTGCTTGCATCTTATGCCATTAAAATAAAAAGAAACAAAATAAATCAAGGACAGTATAGTCAAGTCCTTGATTATATTGCTTCTAACGCATTGTTATTTACTACTAAGTTAACTCACTCTTAATTAACTTAACTGCTTTATCTAATCCTTATATGGATCAAATTCATCCGCACCTGCCATACACACCCCAATCGGCCTAAGCGCATGTAGCACCTCAATGGTCTCCGAGTGCGCATCCAGTACCTCTTGCAGCTTCCGATAAACAAACGGACTTTCGTCAGTACCGGCTCCCCGAAGCTCTACGCCAAAGTCATGCACAGCTTGCATCATTTGATCCATTGAAATCTGACCACCGGATCGGTTACGGGTTTTCCAGTTCATTTTGCCGGCTGCTTGCGTACGGCTCATGATCCTCCCCGCTCCGTGCACCGTGCTGTAAAACGAATCACGATTCTCATCCGAATCCTTGCCCCGTACAATGACAGAGATATCGCTCATGCTGCCGCCTATGAAGCCTACTTGGCCTGGAGCTGATGGCGTTGCGCCTTTGCGGACTACAATGGTATCATTGCCACTATGTGTTTCCCGCCATGCGTAATTATGATGATTGTGCACCTCAAAATCCGCCTCACCCCCAACAATAGCAAGCACTTGTTTGATGACGTATTCCCGTCCGGCATAGGCGTAACGCCCAGCAAGCTTCATCGCTCGAAAGTACATGTCGCCTAGTTCGCTATTCATTTCAAAAAGGACGGGCGGTTGGTCCATTTTTTCACCTGGTGCATTAGCCAGGAAATCTCGTCCAGCGGCCAAATTCAAGAACCCACTGGCTGTCTTGTGACCAAACCCTCTACTCCCGAAATGATTGCCAATCCACAACCTTCCCGTGCCATCCTCTTCAAACAAATCCACGAAATGATTGCCACTACCCACTGTTCCCAATTGATCACGGGCCAAAGACTTTAGCTTATCATGCTCTTGCCTCCCGATTGCAGCATAAACACCCCAGTCCGAGTCATCGAATAATTCATCGTCCACCTTCTCACTATTAACACGCCCTACTCCGAAGGAGACTTTCCGGGCGATCTGATTCATAATCTCCGATAATCGAGGTTTTATATCCGCCGCTAGCAGGTTCGTACGAACCGCTTTGTTACCGCACGCAATGTCGTAGCCGACACCTGAAGGCGATATTTGTCCATCATATACAATCACGCCACCTATTGGCTGACTATAGCCCTTGTGATGATCCGCCATCAGCAGGGCTTGAACCACATTGCCGTGCTCCGCACACGTTTTGGCTTGCGACAACGCGCCCTGATCGGGGTTACCCCAGACGCGTACACCATCTATCGTTTGATATGCCATTTGCTTATAACACTCCTTAACTTCCTACTATAATCTCGGGTCGATCTCTTTCTCTTTAGAAACCTCGAACAGCAGGTTTGCCGCTATTTGCTTGTAAGTCTCGTTCTCTGGAGTAATTTCATTCAGCCTCACTTCAAGCATTTGTCTGCTTATACGGTGCTCATTTGCCGAAGTTCGCAATTTAGAGAAAATATTTTTTTGCTTCATGAGCTTGGCGTATTTGTGTGGAAATTTGTAGTCATACCCGTAAATGATCGACAGATAGCCGGGATTACGAACCTTTAGATAAGGGACCACACCCCGCTCTTCTTGCTCCGGCTTAATGACAATGCCCTCCATATGGTTTTCGACCGTTAATTTAGAGAAAAACTGTTCCGCTCTGATGTATGCATCCGGCTCCTGCAAATCGAGAATCAGATACTCATCATCATTCAAGAAACGGTAGAGTTCGGAGGTTTTGCCCTCAGGTACCCGCTCTTCGCCATCCTCTAACACTTCTTTTAAAATTGCAAACGGTTTGTAGGCCAATTCCGCATCACATGCATACAACTCCAACTGACGCTTGTATGTACGGTAAGCTTCATCTTGCTGATCCAAGGTCACATACGCTTCTCTGATTGCTCGAATATGCTTAAAGTTCTGGTATACATGAGAACCGTAGGTATCACTCAGCGTCTCTTTCGACAAATGATGCTGATCCTTTTCAAAGCCGCTGGCTTCAAATTCTTGAACAAGCTTGCCAAGTGCTTCCTCAAAGCCATTTTGTCTTAAAAAATCAAGCTCCGTCTCTAAAGCCTTTCCAATCGGCCGGAACTGTCGCTCAATTAGCCCATCTCCAAGCGCTTTCCATGGCAAAAGTTCCCCATCCAGAATAAGCACAGCTATACCATGCTCAGTCATATAGGCTCCAAATTTGTGAAGCAGCTGTTCATAAATAGGACTCAAATCGACGGCATGAACCTTATATCCATTACGGCTAACCGAATAGCTCTGCTCCACATTGTGATGAAGATACACATTGCAGCGTGAACCCATGTATTTAGGCTGAAGCACAACTTCCGTTACACCGCGTTCAGCAAAATAATCCAGGCCCTTCCTTAGAGACTCGAGCTCTCCAGTAGCCTCATCTTTATCCGCCGGCGACATCGTACCGGAGATGAAATTGATGCGATTTTTTGAGCAATATTGCAATCTGCGAACGGCTTCGTCGTCCAGGTCCTGAAGCGATACTTTTCTCTCTTCTTTGAACAGGACCGGAAGTTCTTCCTGCACAACAGCCACCTGTGACTTATGATTTTTATAAAATGGCCTTGACGAAATGCGAACCGAAGTCAGCATATTACCGTGCGCACTTCCCGTATCGAGATGGATTTTGTTCTTTATCCGAAAAGCCTGCTTAGCTGCAATATGCCCGAACAGATGGTAAGGGTGGTTGCCAACCGCTTCTTGCTTTAGAAAATCGAGCTGCTCCTCAAAAGCAGCCCCTCGATCAATCCGAAAGTTGCGTTGCTGGCGAGTGGAGTTCGTATCCAGTTTACCGATGTATTTATTACGGCAAGGAGCATGTGTTACATAAAATGAAGGTACTTGCATGCCAACATAGCGATAAAATGGCTTAGATAACTCTACCAAAAATGAGAATTTTTCAAAAAGCTCACAATCTCCTATAAGCACTTGCGTCGAATCGAAGTAACTGTGCAGCAGTTCCAGATCCACACCTTGAATCTGACCCTTTACGTAATTGTAAACAAAGTTCTCGTGATTACCCATGACAAGCAGAAAATGCTCCCGGTTTTCATAGAGAAACTCGATCGTCTCCCGCGTTTGTTTACCCTTATCAATCCAGTCGCCAGCAAGAATGATTTTTGTATTAGTGAGCTTATCCGTCGCGATCAGCTTACCATCGGCCACCTGGTAACCATAGTCACGGAGCAGTCCCTGGAGCTCTTGAACACACTCGTGAACGTCCCCAATCACAATGTACCCTAGCCCCTGTGGGAGTATCGAGGATATATACGCCTCCCAATCCTGCACAATCACTCGATAGTTCGAATTCGGCTGCCCTTCGTTCGGCATGTAAAAATCTTTAGCCCGTACCTTATGAATTTTGCTGTAACCTTCCCGTGATAGGACAGGCAGAACCTCCTTTCTCAGTCGATTCAGGTGATTGGTAATTAGTTTTTTTGATCTTTCAGAAGCGTAGTAATCTTCTCGTTTACGGTAATCAAACAGAATAACCTCAAGATTGTAATTATTCTCTTGGGCGATTTCACGAACTTTAGTTCGGTAATCTTCAGCCAGTCCAATCGTGTCCATCACCACAAACTCCGCATTAAGCGGAAAAGAAGTGACAAGCCTCAGTCTTTCAAACAAAAGTTGAAAGGTATGCGAGCTCGCCTCTAACATTACCTGGTCATACTTGTCATAGTCATAGCCCAATATTTCCTGCCGGATTCCGTCTGATGACAGGTACTGCACATTCGTCCGTAAGCCCCTGGAGGCGTCCTCTAATTGTAGCTGCGGGATCAGCACTTCTTTAGCAAAAGTCGATTTCCCGCATTCTGTTGCCCCTACGAGCAGAAATATCGTATGTACACGCGTTTGAATGTCCACTTTCTATTCCTCCTTTCTACGAACAATAACGCATTGCGTCGTATGTAACTGTTCAACCCGGTCACCAACCATCAAGTACTCAATCTCCACAGGCAATCCTTCAATCGTCTTGGCAAACCATAGTTGGAATGCTACTTGACCCATTTCCCACTTATGATCCTCATGCCGAAATCCTTCCAACTCGTAGTACTGGTTAAAATCGGCATTCGGTGTTGTTATAATGAAGTTTTCGAAATCGACACCGCTGCAAATTTGATGGATAAGCTCCGCGGCCGCACCCTCACTCATATGCTCAATCACTTCCGTTAAAATAACATCAACCTGCTCCCCATTGTACGACTCCAGAAAATGATCCAGAGAGTGGAAAGTCGCAATGTTATCGATTTCCTTAGCTCTCGCTTTGCGATTCACGACCTCCAGCAGCTCATCAACTACATCTACTGCGTAATAGGTGCCCTCTATTTTCCTGGAATAGGGAATGGCATAAAATCCCTCGCCACATCCTACATCCAAGATCGGCTTGTTAAACGGAACCACACCTCCAATATAATTACGCCGCTGCATGGCGGTACCGCCATACTCCAGCCCGATTGAATAGCGGTTTGTTCGTTCGATGTGTGATTTGTATTTCTTAAACCGCTCCTTTGTGGTGAGAAAGTTCCTCGCAAAAAGACTCCGAATATAAAATGGAGCGTCAATGACGTTAAGGCTTCGAATATATTTATCTAGAATGGCATCCGAAATATCAATATACTCGTCTCCAAACATAGACAAAAACAGGCACAGCACACCGACTACATGCAAAAGGTGATACAAGCTTTTATTCGTTGTAATGGTCAGTGAATAACTCTTATGGGCCTGATGCTGCAAGGAAAAGGAATACTCTTTCAAGTGCTTCTGGAAAAATTCAATATATCGCACCCGTTCAACTTGAACCAAATTGATGAAAAAGGAGTGCTCATATCCTTCCTCGTCCCGTTCGTCCTGCGCCTTGAAAGCTGCAGAGAAAAACTCATTCACCGCATTAAGCGGAAATAAGGGTGTATTAAATCTAGAAACATTTAAATACTCAAAACTTTCATTTTCATGCTGCTTGTAGGATATATCATTGTCCGCATCCTTAAAATAAACGTTAAAAGTTGCGTCATCGGAATACCAGCCGTATGCCATCCCTTGGCGAACAGGACGAAGCTGCATACCTGTACCTGGGTTTTTCTTGATTAAAAAAGTGAATTTCGGATTTGTAGATTTCAACTGAACAATAGCCAATAGAGTCTTCCTCCTATATATCATTCTAAATGGGGGATTAAAGCCCCCCTACTTCTTGTAAAGCTTCGCGAAACAAGGCGTCCAACTGGCTATCTCGAAATGAATCACCTTTAGAACTTAAGGACGCTGCCGCCTTTTCCAACACATGAAACCGCTCTTCTAAATAATGGTTGATAGGATTAAGCCGCGGCTCATAGTCTAGCTCCTCATCTGCTTTTTTCCGTGTCAGCAATTGATTTACCACTTGCCATAACTCCTCATCCTTTGGAATGAGTCTATCTACCAGCACATCGAACTCCATCGGCGCCATCTCACCATATCGATGGATCCACTCACAGGCGAGAACGGGTCGAAGCACATAAAAGTATTTCTTGATCTTGACCTGCTCTCCCTGCAAATACTCACGGTAATTTCCCCGAGCCATGTTCAAATAATGGTACATACAAGACTTCGGTGAAAATGTAAATGGAGAAATCCCTCTCAGCTTCTCAGCCGCACTGTATTTCTCGGCATATGAAATCGGTGATTGCAGCCACTCGAGCAACGGAGGGTTCGACTTACGGAATAAATTTAGCGCTTTCCGCAAATCCCAACCGCTTATATCAAGCATATCGTTAATAGGCCGTTCTATGACATCCCGCTTATCAAAAATGGACAAGTACCACTCCGGCTTCCTAAGATAAATAAACCGTACATCGTAATCGCTATCCCGTGATGGGAACCCCCACGCCCGACTGCCTGATTCACAGGCATACAGGATTGTTATTTGCTCCTCTTGTTCTATCTGAACCAGCTGTTCCTTGATAACCTTTTGTATATGATCCATCGTCATTCCTCCAAGTCCATCGTTTCAATCTTTTCCACCATCGAGCCATAGCCCTTCACCGTCTGCATAATGTAGCTCAGCACCGTATCACTCCAACCATAGATATAAAAGGTATTTCGATCTTGCTGTGGAACCATCGCACTGCGATAAGGAGCGATATCAATAATGAATGCTTTAACTTGAGGGTTCACCTTAGTACGGTATTTTTGTAAGGCTTCATAAAATGGGCTGCCACTGTTCTGCTGTTCGTCTGTGATAATGATGATTTGATCAACCTTGCGCCGCTCAGCGAGCAGCTTCCGCACAGGTGCTCCAGTATCTGTACCACCGCGGGCTTGAATCCGGTCAGCTTGTGATAAAATACTGTCGCGCCGAGACGGCTTGGCATCCTCTACCGCGGTATCAAACAACCAGAACAGCGAGTTTCCTTGCGTTTTCTTGTACAAGGCCAGAGCGAACACCGACCCAATCTGCAAATACTCGCCATTCATCGAGCCTGATATATCCAAGAAGATAGCCGTCCGATCCTCCAGATCCGGCAAATTCGCGAACGTATACTCTACAGCATCCCGAAGCGCGTCGCGCAGAACAGGATGTTGGACTTGCCGAAATGCTTTAGCGAATCGGAAAGGCAAAATCTTAGATTTTTGCAATCCTCGTTGATCCGTTAAGCGTTCTACCGCTGTCTCCAAGCTGTATCGCTTTTCAAAAACACCTGCTCGCTCGAGCGTATTCAAGTGGCGAAGCAGCGCAAATGTCGGCATTTGATGAAGAAGCGCATCCCAGACTGCCTTTGTTGGCTTAACAGCCCCAGTAACCACTTCATGTGGCAATTTTCCAGTTTCAATCCAGTTTAATTGCTCTGCTTCAGAGTCCGCCTTCTTCAACTGCTCCAGTGCTTGCACTTGGGGGAGTAAAGACAAGTTGGCCTCTTGACCTCGCAAGTAACGAAATAGTGCTTGCTGCTTGAGATCAGCTGGCTTCGGATGAGCTGTTGCAATCGCATCGCCCAAGCTGTATCCTCGTCCTCGGCCGTTATACTTGATTGCCCAATACTCGGACACACCAGCTAGAAACCGGTTAACTTGCCTTTTCACCGCTCGCCCACCTTCCCCACGACCCAAACCTTTCAAGATCATTAGGAAGTCGCTCAAATCTGAAGGAATCCGCACGACATTCAGAAAAATTTTCGAAAATAAATCTGGTCTGTAAGCCGACAGAATTGCCAATCCGAACAAAGGCTGTAAGCGCATATATCCTTCATTCCGGGCATAGACAATGGCTTTAGCCATAAACAATGGGTTACTTTGTGCCATCTCGCGGTGCATCTCTTCCGCTTCAGTTAAAAGTTGTTGCTGATCAGCGTAAAAGGTGTTGCCAAATGTATTGGTTACCAGTGTCTGTACGTACTGCTCCTCAGCGGAGCGGGTGTAGGCTGGGAAACCTTCTTTATTCTTTATGGTTGGTCTTATGGTTGAGAACAATTTTTTCGCAAAACTCATGATTATAGCCTCCTTAATTAAAAACCGGCAAAGAAAAAGAAGAGAAGGTTAACTGCAGGAGTCGAACCTGCCATAAAGCCCGGGTAAATCATTGTGGCGCATAAGTAGCGAAGAAACCCTCCCCGGCGCCTCGCCGGTATTCATTTGTGTGGTGGTGTGAGGAAATAAGTTGAGAAGGCATCGGTACGGCGTTTGTGCGCTCCATACCGTCCTTTTTGACGAAGTAGCCCTCTCTGGCGCCTCACACCTAAGAAATCTTTTTCAATTCATTGTTGAGGAAAAAGTGCGGAAAGGAACATGCTGCTCTACCATTTGAGCTACCTCACCCTGCGGTGAGAGTTGGACTCGAACCAACGACAAGCCGATTAAAAGTCGAAGTAACCCATCCATGCGCCTCAACAATATTGTCTGCCTCATCCCTATTGGATTTGGCTTCATGCATCTATCTTCGCTCATCTTCACCTTCACGAACATGGTGAAAGTATGACGATAAGTAAAAAGATGAAAATCCCTTTGGTGGATAGGAGCGGGTATATCCCGCAAATCTGTCAGCCACCTTGTGCAGCAGCCTATGTAATGTTACCAATCCGAGATAAAATTTGGCTGCCCGGGCAGGAGTCGAACCTACGGTCGATGATTCAAAGTCATCTGCCTTCCCACTTGGCTACCGAGCCATATTTGGGGAGACCAACCAGACTCGAACTGGTACTTGCAGAGTCACAATCCGCCGCGTTCGCCCTTTCGCCATGGTCTCCATGTTGTTGCCAAATAAAAAGCTATCTGTTCACGGATTCACCCTCTGCAAAAGACAGAGACGAATCATCGTGCATAGATAGCTCAATTCACGTATGAGGGTGCTTCTTCACCTGCAGGCAAAGGGAGCGTTCATGCCTATGGTCCGGCGGATCATACCTCATTTTTATGAATCGGCTATACCTGTTACTGAATTCCTGATGCTTTTCCTGATGCTGCCAATCGTTTTTAATCATCATCATCCTTTTCACCTCGCTTTCAATTGGCTGTAAGTTCAGCCTGCATAAGTTTTGTGTTGGTGCCCTATGTACTTTGAAGGGATCAAAAAAAGACCCCCTTTACCCATTGATCCTTCCCTACAGCATTTTAGCCATAGAAAAAGACCGCTTGGCATCAAGCAGTCTTTACAAAAACGCTTATGTAAAATTTTAAGCTGGGGTCAAGTTGTTGTACACAACTTACTGACCGCATAGCTTCTGCGTCTGTAAAGAATGCCATTATGAAATTGGTTACAGGAAAGATGTTGTTTATGCTCCTGAGTCTGTATTGGACTTTCCTTAATATCCTGGTGATTCTTCATTCCCCATGGATTGAAATTTTTCATTGTCCTGCACCTCTTTTCACATTATGATTTTGCAACTCCGACACCTTACGTCCTCGGCTTCACAATTTGATTTTCGCTGATTTAAGAACTCACGAACAGGGCGAAAGTATGGCGAACCATAAAAACTTTTCCATTTTCTTCAACTCGAGCGCTTGATATAATGAAAATCATGATGTTAACGGATTCGCTACATGCGGGGGGAAAGCAAATGGCTCGTGAAAGTTTCGACAAGGAGATTCAATTTCTTCGCATGCTGGCTTTAGCTGGGGGAGCATATAGCAGACAACAATTTGCCGATCGTCTCGGCATTTCTGTACATACCTATGATAAAACGCTGCGAAATCTTAAAGAAATGGTAACCGTCCTACAACAAGGTCTCCCTTTGGAGCAAGGAACTGAACTCTCAGAAGGGCTCCGCTATAATTATTATGAATCTGCCGACCCGTTGCTCCTTTTCTTGTTTCGCGCGAAGTCCATTAAAGAAACGGAAAGCATCCGGCTTACATTACTGTTAACCGCAGTCCAATCACAGGAGCTAAGTGCCAGAGACTTGCAGGACATCTGCAGCGAGCAACTGCCAGCCGACTGTCCACTCCCCGATGAAAAGACCATCCGGGGAGATCTGAAATATCTGGAGGAAGTTGGCGTTATTATCCGTTCAAACGGAGGGCGTCCCTATCGATACAGGGCTGCTAACGACCTAGTCAACCAATTATCCGACGATGAACTCATGGATCTTTTCGACTATGTGGATGTCATCGCCAATACGCAGATTCCGTCCGTGCAAGGCTATCTGCTTCGTGATACCTTAAAGAAGGTTTTACGAAAACGGGGATTTAATGCTGAGGCTGCGGAAACTCACCGATACAAATACAATTACCATTCACGTATTCTCGACGAGGCGCATCTCTATACGATTTTTCGCGCCATTCAGCAGCGAAAAAAGCTCCATTTTCTTTATCTATCACCTAAAAAGGGTAAGAACTACGCTTCTCAAAATACAAATCCACTCTTTGAGCGAGAAACGAAGGGTATTACAGAAACGGTTCTCCCACTCCGAGTCATCTATGACCATCAATACGGGCGTTGGTATTTAATCGGCCATAATACCCGCATAGGAATAATGAAATTCCGCATGGAGGGACTTACTCAGATTGAAGAAGGCGACACCGTTCAAGAAGAAGAGTTTACTCGAAAACTCAGCGCTGTAGAAGAACAGATGAAAACAAGCTGGGTTACGGATACCATGCGCACTATTAAAGTGGTCGCTCGATTTTATAATCCTGAAATATCTGGTGCTAATTTTATTCGGGAACGGGTTGAGGCGCAAGGACAGTGGGGAACCATTACGGATGAATCGGAAGCAACGTTCCGCTACGAAATCAATGTAAACGGAATCTATGAAATAAAGCCCTGGTTGCGGAGCTTCGGCTCGAGCTGTGAGGTTCTGGAACCTGCATGGCTTCGTAAGGAATTCATTGCGGAATGGAAGGAGATTCACAACTACTATGAATCCATTCGAGAAAATATTTAACTTCCAAATCATCTCACGTCTCGACGCAGCAGGCTCCCTGGCGCTAACTTCTCAAGAGAGGTCATGGCTGAAAACGATGCTGGTGCACTCGGCCTCCGCCGAAGCCTTCACACCGGATACATTGAGCAAGCTCAACCTCCTTTTAAATACCGAAGCCTTAACCGAATTAAGTGAGATTATTATTGAAAAAGCCAAAAGTCAGGAGCGACAGGTCTACCATCCGCTACTTCGCACGTTCCGTCGAATGATTATGCAGGACAGAGGGATCCTTCTTACTTACCGTATTAAGCATGGCGGAGTTAAAACAAATCAGTCCGGCTTCCCTCATAAGCTGGAATACAACATGGTGAAAAGAGAATGGTACCTGCAATGGTACAATACGCGCAATCATTCTCTTATGTCTACAAAATTAAAAAATATCGTAACGGTAGAGGAAACGATTCTGCCTAGCGATCGGGTTTTTACCTTAAAGATAACGTTGGAGCGCCTGTTAGAGGCACGTAAAGAATACTCAGTGGTTCAAGTCATTCCGACCTTTAATGCTGAACTGTCACGAATTTTATACGCTTTCTCCTGCTTTGAAAAGTCGGTCTCCTTTGATGAAGACTCTGGCATCTATCAAATTCATGTAACCTACCTTGCAGACGAAAGTGAGTTTTTATTGTCAAAAATCCGATTCCTCGGACTGCGAGTAAAAATTGTTGAAGGTGATTACCTCAAGAGGCGCATGCTGGAATCCTCATCTAAAGCGATTGCCCGATATGCTGACCAAAACTGATCCGGCACAATCTTTAATGCTTCCTTTCGAAGATACGAAAACTCCTAACCAACCCAAAAACCCGCGAAGCTCGCGGGTTTTTCGACTAATAAAAAGCCACTTCACAGCTGGAACCCAACGGAATCAGCTCACATAAATAATGGTAAATCAACTCCTTATCTATTTGGTTTACAAATACGGTCGAGTGAAAATCAAAATGAATGATGGCGTTAGTCGAATCATACCTATTAAAGGTCAATTGGCCGTATGAGAATAGACGGTTGATTAACGTCACTATTTCATCCTGATCTAATTTTCTGCTCATAGCTGAATTTATTACGGATTGAGGCAGTTCTTGGGCTTGGGGAACCCTGTCGGATTGGACCATGTTGTACGATTTCACTTTAAAGCACACATAGGGGTGCAAATGGTCGGAAGCAAATAATTTCAAGCTGCGTATTTCCTTATGGGGCAATTGCAAATCATCATTCCACGCATAAATGGTCGCTGCATTTTTCCCATGAGTATGCACCCTTACATATCTTAAATGCGGGAAACGTTTTCTAATTAATTGCTCTGATAATAAACGGGTCCTCACTGCGATCACCTCGTTTTATCCATTTTTATTGATTGCGTTTTCATTTATTATGCTACTGTTAGAAAAAGAAAGGCAGCTATCTTGGATGAGAAATAGATAGCTGCCTCCTACTATTAAATTCATTCAGGTACCGATAAACCAAGACCCTCCGCAATGCGTTGACCATACTCCGGATCCGCTTTATAAAAGTGCCCGATTTGTCTAAGCTTAATTTCGTCTTTCTCCACAGGCTGCATAGCGCCAACAATGGTTTGAACCAGCCGTGCACGCTCATCTTCACTTAACAGACGGTATAAATCTCCAGCTTGTGTAAAATGATCATTATGATCATAGGCCACGCTATCCGCTAATCCCGACACTTCGTAGGCAGCTTGCTTGTTCTCCGGTGTTTCCGTTGGCCCACCGTAGCTGTTAGGCTCATAATACACGGATCCTCCGCCATTGTTATCATGACGCATTTGTCCATCCCGCTGATAGTTGTTCACAGCATTCCGCGCTCGATTGATTGGCAAATCCTGATGATTGGCTCCTACACGATAACGATGCGCGTCATGGTAGGCAAACAATCTGCCTTGAAGCATTTTATCTGGGGAAACATCGATACCGGGCACGAGAGTTCCAGGAGAGAACGTAGCCTGTTCAACCTCCGCAAAATAGTTTTCCGGATTTCTATCCAGAACCATTCGTCCTACTTCAATTAATGGGTAGTCTTTTTGAGACCAAACCTTGGTTACATCGAATGGATCAAACCGATAAGTATTGGCGTCTTCCAGAGGCATGATCTGAACACATAGCTTCCACGCTGGGTAATCGCCGTTTTCAATGGCATTAAAGAGATCTTCCGTATGATAGTCAGCATTAACACCGGCGATTTGTGCCGCAACCTCAGGAGCTAAGTTTTGAACCCCTTGTTCGGTTTTAAAATGATATTTAACCCACACGCCTTGACCCTCCGCATTCACCCATTTGAAGGTATGGCTCCCAAAGCCATGCATATGTCTTAGTGTTGCCGGAATTCCTCGATCAGACATTAGAATAGTAACTTGATGCAAGGACTCAGGAGATAAGGACCAGAAATCCCATACGGCATTCGGGTTTTTCAAATGTGTTTGCGGATGACGTTTCTGTGTATGAATAAAATCAGGGAATTTAATTGCATCACGAATAAAGAAAA
Organism: Paenibacillus radicis (ex Xue et al. 2023); assembly: GCF_024722015.1. Classification (GTDB taxonomy): domain Bacteria; phylum Bacillota; class Bacilli; order Paenibacillales; family NBRC-103111; genus Paenibacillus_S. The sequence goes on from NZ_JANQBD010000006.1 coordinate 155,873, forward strand.
CAGGCGTATTGTTGCCCACCAAATCATAGTTTCCTTCTTCTGTATAAAATTTCACGGCAAATCCACGCGGATCACGCACCGTATCTGCAGAACCCAGCTCACCGGCAACGGTTGAGAACCGAATGAACATGGGAGTGCGCTTTCCTACCTCTGACAAAAAATTAGCCTTGGTATAAGCAGATAAATCGTTCGTGACTTCAAAATATCCGTGTGCACCCGCTCCCTTAGCATGGACCACTCGTTCAGGAACACGTTCTCTGTTGAAATGTGCGAGCTTTTCTAATAAATGTACGTCTTGAATAAGTACGGGACCGCGCGGGCCTGCTGTTATTGAGTTTTGGTTGTCTCCAACGGGAGCGCCCCAACTGGTAGTAAGCTTGTTCTTTTCAGTACTCATAATAGAATCACCTCGTAATTATTTTTAGTCATATAAAAGGTTGAAGCGTTATCATTATAGCGTACAATGGTACAGAAAATGAACTAAAAATTGCTATGCGCGAGCTTGCAATAACCTTCTTCTCCGCTAGAGTACGCTATGTACTGACCTCACTTGCCTTACTCATATTTATGACTGTAGAGGGACATTCATTCTTATACCGTCCAAAATAACGGAAAAGCTGAGACTTCCTCTTTATGAGGTGTTGGGAAATATGCCCTGCATAACCATTAATCCTCTAAAGCCAATCCAGCATTCCCTATGGTACATTAATCCTGAAAACGCTTCACAATACCATATATGGAAAAGGATGAGCATACATAATGAAAAAATTAGTCATTGCTTCCTCAGTTGCCTTATCACTTTTATTTCCTGCTATTGGTTTAACGATGCCTACGGCGGTTTCGGCACAAGAGAGTTATGCTACTAATGGTCATAAATTTGTTAATACAGCTAAATCTTATATCGGTAAAGTCACCTACCGCTTTGGTACTAGAGATCCTCAGCATCTGACTTTTGACTGCTCTGCGTTTACTCAATTTGTTTTCAGTCAGAACGGAATTAATCTCCCTTGGGGCTCAAACGCACAAGCACAATTCGGATCTCGAGTACCTAATAAAGCGCAGCTATCCATTGGTGATCTTATCATGTTCAGTGTGAATAAGCCCGGCCATATCGATCATGTTGGTATTTATATTGGAAATGGAGAGTTCATCAGCAATACTAAAAGCTCTGGAGTTGTCATCTCATCTCTGAATACCGGCTACTGGAGCACGCGTTATATTACAGCCCGCCACTACTAGAATTAGATTGAAACCATTCATCTATATGGGCAGAGCTGAAGTCAATTAATCTGCTGCACAGCCTCTCCAGCAGATGGCGTTCATGACTTATGACCAGCACACCCAATCGGCGCTCCTTCACCCTGTCTCGAACAGCTTGCCATAGCTGCGCCTGCGTTATAGCATCCAGCATGGCCGTCATTTCGTCGGCAATGAGGTAACGGGTGCCCGGTCCCAGAGCCCGGGCAATGCAAAAGCGCTGCAGCTCACCGCCGGACAGCTCATTAGGCCACCGGTCCAGCCAAGCCGGACCGATCCCTAGCGCTGACAGGAGCTGCGGATCAGGCTCCCCCGCCTCCAGCAGCGTCTTCCGCATCGTCCAGCGGGGATTGACCGCCTTCTCCGGGTGCTGGAACACCATCTGCACCGGATGATAACCGCTTCGGGGCAGCGGAGCGCCGCCAAGCGTGACATCACCTTGCATAGGCTCGGCGTAGCCTGCCAGCAGTCGTCCCAAGGTCGACTTGCCGCAGCCGCTGGGCCCGGCAAGCCCGACAATTTCGCCAGGTTCAATGCGAATATCAAACTTCTCAAACAACCAATGCTTCGTATTATATCGATAACCAAGCTTTCTTCCTTCAAGAGGCATGGATGCACCTCACCATCCCATCGCGAAGCTCTCTAGCCTGGGGCAAGCTTTCCATGCATGCTTGTACCGCCAATGGACAGCGTGGCGCGAATGCACAGCCTGCCGGGACAGCTCCCGATAGCGGCTGTGAGCCGGGAATAGGAACAAACTCATTGTGCGGAAGCGCCCTCCATAAGGCTTGCGTATAAGGATGCCTAAGCTGCTCTCCTTTACCACTGAAGTCCTCCCGGTTGGCTATTTCGACTGTTGTACCAGCATAAAGAACGGCAATCCGATCCGATATGGTTAGGGCGGATTCGATATCATGAGTGATCAGCATTACCGCACAGCCTTGATCCGCAAGCTCGCGCAGCTGACCAAGCGCTTCTTTGATCGAGGCTGCATCCAGGCCAGGAGTCGGCTCGTCGGCAATGACGAGCCTTGCTCCACTTACCGTTGCTGTTGATACGAGAACTCTTCTCGCCATACCGCCGGAAAGCTGAAACGGAAACATGGTTTCGACTTCTGCCTTTAGCCCATACCGCCCGAAAATAGCGCGTTGGGCCTTAACAGGATCTCCTGTCTTCACAGAATGCCTAACCTGCTTTCCCACACGCATTAAGGGATCCAAGTACTGCACGGATTGGGGAATCAATGCAATCTCGCTCCCCCGCAGCTTGTCCTGTCTGGACGGAGTCAGCTCCTCGCCTCCAAAATAGATATTGCCGGATACATGTGCATTGCTTGGAAGAATGCCTAATACCGCATGAGCCAGAATACTTTTACCCGAACCACTGGAGCCAATAACTGCAACTACTTCACCTGCATCCACAGCAAACTCGAGGTTATGTATAACCTGAAGACGCTTTTGGCGCAAAAGACTAATATATTGGGTAAATCCTACACATAAATCGTTAACCTTAAGCAAGGACATAGCAGCCCCTCCTTCACTCTTGTTGATTACTTGTTGAATATTTGCTGCCACTCCGCTTATGCCTCTACTTAATTACCTACAGCTAAGCATTTAAGGGTTACTCCTGTTATTGAATAAACCTGTCTACTCGTGAGCCCTGTTCGGATCAGCAAGCAGTCGAAGATTTTCACCTAATCGGCCAAAAGCAATCACAATAATTAATAAGCTTAATCCAGGGAATACAGCTAACCACCACATCCCGGTAGAAAGATATCGCATGGATTCCGATAAAATAATCCCGATCGCAGGCTCATGCGGAGACAATCCCATTCCTATAAAGGTAACGCCAGCCTCGTGCAGTATGGCATGCGGAAAAATAAGCAGCAGCCCGATCAGCAGCTGTGGAAGTAAATGCGGTAAAATATGCCTCGTTCCGATCCACCAGCGGGATTTGCCTAAACGTCTGGATACCTGCACATACTCAGCGGTTCGAAGGTTCATGACTTCAGCGCGAATGACTCTAGAAAGGCTCGGCCAATGGGTCAGCGCTACACCTACTATTACCCCCTTTGCCCCGCCACCCATTACAAAAGCAATAAGAATTAACGTAACAAGATGAGGGACACTCAAGAACAGGTCGATCAGCCATGTAATTAAACGGTCCGTGATCTTCCCCATAGTAGCCGCCAGCAGCCCCAATAGAGCAGCAATTATGACACTGACCGCTCCTGCGAGCATGCCTGTTTTGATGCTTAGGACAAGTCCTTTGAGTGTACGCGTCAGCATATCCCGCCCGAGCCAATCGGTGCCAAAAGGATGCGCCAACGATGGCGGCAGGTTGCGAGAGTTCAGGCTGATGGATAGATTATCGTTTCCAAGCAGCGAAGATCCAAGCCAGACTGCCGTTAATAACACAGCTGTGAAAAGAGCCGATAGCCAAGTTTTATGTCTTCGGTGAAGCTTGGGCAGATGGAAAGAACCGCTCCTCGCCATTTCATTTATTCGGCTCATAGGGCATCTCCTTCCCTCATTCTCGGATCCACCCTACGGTAAATAAGATCGGCCAGTACATTGCCGGTAAAAACAAACAACGCGCTGCACAGCACGATGCCCAGCAGCAGCGGTACATCTCCACGCAGTCCTGCCTCTACTGTTGCTTGTCCGAGACCGGGATAGGAGAAAACCTGTTCAGCCAGCACGGCTCCTCCGAACAATTCACTGAAGGAGGTGAACTGGAGCGTAACCGCAGGCAGTGCCACATTGCGCAAGCCATGTCTCCAGAACAAAGTAAACCCTCTCTCTCCTCTCGCTCTGGCAAACAGAATATAATCGCTGTCTAACACAGATATCAGCTTCTGACGGGTGTGCAGTGCTATAGTAGAAATACCGGTAAAGCTTAGGGTAAGAGCAGGCAAAAACATATGAACCATCCGGTCCTGCCACGTAACATCTTGGGCCAATACACCTGCCGGAACGCCCAAACCAATGGGAAACCAGCCCAGCCACACAGCAAATAAGAGCAATAATACAAGCCCAAGCCAGAAGGTAGGCGTTGAAGCTAATGTATAACAATACCACTGAATCACCCGATCTATCCATGTACCCTTTTTCATAGCGGCAACGACACCAACACTGAAACCAATAATGCCGGATAAGAGCCAAGCCGTTCCCATCAGAGCAGCCGAGCTGAGAAACCGCTGCTGGATAACTTCAAGCACTGGGCTTCGGTATATCATCGACATACCGAAGTCACCACCGATCAATGAAGTGATCCAGCGTATGTAGCGCTCAGCAGGCGGTTGGTTAAATCCCCAATGTGCTGCTATGGCCTCACGCTGCTCGGGACTGACTCGCAGCATATCTGCTCCCACGTAAGCTTGGACAGGATCGATTGGTGAAAATTCGACAAGCGCGAATGAGAGGGCACTTACCGCAAGCAGCAGAATAATCAGCTTCAAGCTTTTCTGCAGTCCATATAACATGATGTTATGCATCAACGATATCCCCCTGCTTACTTTTTGCGCCATTCCTCAATGTTGCTAGTAACTGGCCAACCGTGTCCGTGAGGATGAATCTGCTGTTTGCCAATATCCAACCCATCCTTGACCAAATACAAATGATCGATATTGACAAGCCATGCCCAAGGCGCATCTCCTAGCGCGCTTAACCCTGTATTGCCGTCCCACTGAGCTTTTTTCCAGAATTCATTAGCATCCTTGTCATTTAGAGCAAGTAATGCTTGCTTCATATAATTCTCAACAGTCGGATTCGTATAGTAGCCTGGATTCAGATAATCAATGCCGCTGTATTTGCTGCTGTAAACACTGTATACCTCTGTAGGGTCATGGCTTCCCCAGCCAAAAAGCACAGCATTCGCATGCATAAGCTTTCCTAGCTCATCCCAGCTCTTTCCTTCAACCTTAACGTTGATCCCAAGCGGCTTGATCATATCAGCTGCGGCAATCGCAAGAGATTGGCGGGTAACGTCGTTCGAAGGATACAGGAGACTGAATTCGGCCTTCAAGGAGCCCTTTTCGAGAATGCCGTCTCCGTTGCTGTCCTTCCAACCGTCATTGGCAAGGATTTGCTGCCCTTCTTTTAAATTGGCATCAGTGATGACCGCTTTCGGATTAAACCAAGGCAAACCGTCATTGATGGTAAATGCGGGCGTTCCATGTCCTTCCAGTACTCCTTGTACAAGAGCTTTTCTGTCGATAGCGATATTAATAGCTTTACGGATGGATAATTGAGAGGTTACATCATTACCTATCGGATTGCCGTCCTTGGTTTTGGCGCCGGACTTCACGTAAGGGAACATGATTCCGCGATTGTCTACAGTACGGGCAGTCTCCAGTCGCATCCCGGCGACAGGCTGTTTACTGAATGCAGCGGGAATATAAGAGACATCAACTTTCCCGGCCTTTGCTGCCGCATATGCTGCATCTTCACTCAGAAACAAGAAGGTCAGCTTTTGGAACACAGGTTTGGTACCGTAATAATCCGGATTAGCCTCTACGATGACCTGCTGTCCTTTGTCCCACTGCACAAGCTTATAAGGCCCTGACCCTATAGGCTTCTGGGCATAATCCTTACTATGGGCATGCTTGGGTACGATTCCAGTCGCCACCAGCATTTGAATAAAAGTCGAATTAGGTTCTTTTAAAGTAAATTTTACACTGTAATCATCAACCACCTCTACACTCGACACGTAGCTGAGATCAATAGACGAACCACTCTTGGATGCGGTCTCGAAAGTATACTGGACATCCTCAGCCATCAAGGGTTTACCATCAGAAAACTTGGCGTCCTTACGCAGCTTAACTGTCCAAACCAATCCACCGTTTCCGATTTCATAACCAGTAGCCAGATCATTTACAACATTCAGATCAGAATCCCTCTTCAGCAGAGTGCTCTGGAAAAGCGGAGAGCCATAACGTCCCCAACCTGTTGTAGGATCGAAGCCAGCTTCCGGTTCACTACCGACTGCCAGAACTAATTCGTTAGCAGCTTTAGACGATTCTTCCTTAGGTTTCGCTGTACAACCGTTCATTACCATTGCTGCAATCAAACTGATAATAAGAATAAATGCAAATCTCTTTCTCACACTATCCCACTCCTAATCCTTTTTATCTGCTCCATGTCCACAAGCCTATGATGAATTCGCGACTAGAAAAATCACCCAGTAGCACGAATCATTAAAATAGTAACACACTTGAAAATCCGAGTCACTACCCCGTGTTATTTTTTCGAAAAATTATGTTACAAAAAAGGAATTAGCCTGTTCATATCGAATAGACTTAGATTGCAGCTAAAAAAATCGCATATTTACTAGTCAGGTGCCTTTGTATTGAAAAAGGATAACAGGGAATCGGGTGCAAATCCCGAGCGGTCCCGCCACTGTAACCGGGGAGTTTTTTTCCAATGTATCACTCGATGAACGCATATCGGGGAAGATGGAGAATAATGAGGAGCCGGGAGCCAGGAGACCTACCTGATTAGCACACCCACAGGCCTTCGCGGAAAGGAGCGGTGTACGAACATGGATTCAGCTTATCCACATGCTGTCGTCTATTGGCGCGTACCCATAACCAATTCCAAAGGGATTGGTTTTTTAGTTTTTTCACCTATTTTTGAATCAGGAGGATTTCACAATGCAAACAAAAAAATGGCTAACCACTTCACTCTTAGTGTTGGGATTCACGGTGTACCTGACATTTAATGAGCCTCAATCGGCCTATGCTATGCACATTATGGAAGGTTTTCTGCCTGTAGGATGGGCTATTTTCTGGTGGGCGGTTTTTATTCCATTCTTCATTCTAGGCCTAAGAGCTTTAACCCGAATTACTAAGGAAACTCCGGAGCTGAAAATTATGCTAGGATTGGCGGCAGCCTTCACCTTCGTTCTCTCGGCGCTCAAAATTCCGTCCGTAACGGGGAGCAGCTCCCATCCGACAGGAACGGGTCTTGGTGCTGTTATGTTCGGACCGCTGCCTATGAGTGTACTCGGCTCTATCGTCCTATTGTTTCAGGCGCTGCTTCTGGCGCATGGCGGCTTGACCACCCTTGGTGCTAATGCCTTTTCGATGGCCGTTGCCGGTCCAATGGTTGGTTACGGCGTCTATAAATGGATAATGAAAAGCACAGGAAAACAACGGCTTGCCATCTTTTTGGCTGCGGCGCTTGCAGATCTGTCCACTTACGTCGTTACAGCGTTCCAGCTGGCAATTGCTTTTCCAGCAGAGGTAGGCGGAATTGCTGCGTCTTTCGGCAAATTCGGGGCGATCTTCGCCTTTACACAGATTCCTCTCGCAATAAGCGAAGGTTTGCTCACTATCTTGATCTGGAATTGGCTGCAAGCTTACAGCTCTGAGGAATTATCATTGCTGCAGCGCAAAATGAAAGGAGCTCAAAAATCATGAAAACCGGCACTAAGAACGCTTTAATTATAAGTGCAGTTATCCTCTTAGCCGCTCTCCCTTTATTACTTGTCAATGGGGAATTCGGGGGCGCAGACGGGGCTGCCGAGGAAATGATTGCAACGCTGTCTCCTACTTACAAGCCTTGGTTTACCCCATTATTGGAGCCGCCTGCGGAAACTGAAAGTATGCTGTTCGCCTTACAAGCGGCACTGGGGGCAGGCTTCATTGGATATGTAATCGGGTTGTTCAAAGGAAGAGCTACCAAAACAAAAACACAATGATCAAATTCATCGATTCACTCTCTTACAATAACAAGCTGCGGACCGTTTCTCCCATGTGGAAGATCGGGTTTGCAGCCGTTCTATTTCTGTTGTCTTACTTGTCCCATCCTGTCACACAGCTTGTTATAAGTGGTTGGTTGGTTGTATGGACAGTCAGCTATGCCCAAATACGAGCCAAATATTATTTACGGCTGATTGCTGCCCCCTGTTTGTTTTACGCAGCCAGTCTTCCAGCTATCCTTATTGAATTTCAACGGTCAACTGAGCTGTCGACCCTTGCACAAGCAAGCACCATACTCTTTACATTTCTACATTGGACAGCCTTTTTGACTGACAATGGAGTGCATACAGCCATTATTTTACTTACGCGAATAATAGCCTGCTTGTCATGCATGACCTTTATAATGCTGACCACTCCTGTTTCCGAGCTGTTTCAGGTTATGAAAAAGCTGCGGGTGCCGGCATTAGTATTGGAAATGATGCTAATTATGTATCGTTTTTTGTTTTTGCTGGAGAGCACGGCCTATGATATGTACACAGCCCAGAAGTCGCGCGGCGGACAGACCGGATTTACCAACAGGCTTAATGATACGGCCATCCTGATCGTGCGCTTGTTCGCTAAGTCGATGCAGCGCTATAAAGGAGTTTCACACGGCTTGATCACAAGAGGATTTATCGATGAAATTCATATGGCTCCGTATCAGGGTAAACCGGTCCCATCCCGCTGCTTATGGGAAAGCTGTACAGGGATCATCATCTTAATACTGCTTGAATTATGGCTTGGTTGGCGGGAAATGTTATGAACTCAATTTTGGAGGCGCATGATGTGAGCTATATATATCAAGGCGCCAAAACTGCTGCTCTCCAGGAATTAAATATGCGAATACCTCAGGGTAAAAAGACCGCTATTTGCGGGCATAACGGATCGGGAAAATCGACATTTTTTCTTCATGCCATTGGTATACATCGCCCTGCATCAGGCCAAATGATATGGAAGGACCATGCCATATCTTATCATTCCAAAGATTTACAGCAGCTTCGACAGCGAATTGGGCTTGTCTTTCAAGACCCGGAGCAGCAGTTGATTCTCAATACGCCTCATGAGGATGTCTCCTATGGTCTGCGTAATGCCAAGGTACCGGAAACGGAAATTAGCAGCCGAACACAAAGCATTCTTCAAGCAATGGGACTTTCACATTTGGCAGACACACCTATTCACCATCTGAGTCTCGGCCAGAAAAAAAGAGTTGCGCTCGCAGGAGTTTTAGTGCTGGAGCCCGAGCTTCTGCTGCTGGATGAGCCAACAGCGTATCTGGACCGCGTATCCGAGCAGCAGCTAATAGCACAGCTTGACCGGGTTCATGATAGCGGCGTTACCGTTGTTATGGCAACACATGATATGAATCTCGCTTATACATGGGCTGAGCATATACTCGTTATGGATCGAGGAAGATGCCTCATGGAGGGCTCTCCACAGGAGGTATTCAAGGATGAGGACAAGCTCAAATCAATCGGATTGGAGCTTCCCATGCTGCTTGAAATTTGGCAATCGCTGCCTGAAAAAATACGCTCTGGGATAATTCCTCCGACCAATATGGCCGAGTTTAAACAAACTGTATATAAACTGTTCACATAGTTTTCGTGAATCGGTAATCGAGATGCTATCTTGGGAATCATTCCACTCTTACTCACTTTCTTACGGAACGTCATTCCGCTATTTGCTTGGAATCTCCTAGAATTCATGATCCCGCGGAACTACGAGCCGCTATTTCGTCTCCGACCTGCCGAATTGCCCCATTCCAAGCAAATAAGGGATCGTACTTCCGTTTCACTTCAATGATCACGTGTGCACTGCGAAATAGCGGATCCACGTTCCTCTAGAGAAACCTTTGATCGGTAGTGAACCTACGCTCATTCGTTCGGCGTTCACCTCTTTTGCTCGTCAATAGTTAAGCCTCTAGGGACATTTCGAAGACGATGAGCCGCATAAGAAAGGGGTAATTGGTTAAGCACGCATAACTAGTCTGTAATTATTGCTTGTCTGGAACAATGCTTCTGCAGCAATATGCAGGTCTACGATTTTATCCTCAATATCCAAAACACGCAACGGATTCTGTGAGCTTCACCGCAACTCTTTGAAACCACAAAAAGGCTTATAGCCCTATATCAGGTCATAAACCCTTTCTTTACCCAGTTTATTTCTCAAGCTTTTTCGCCCCGATCATAATCCCTGTATCCCCAGGATCCTTCAATGCAATATCCGAAATTACCCAGTAATCAGACGATTCCCGTTTAATTTTTTCCACAATAATGGAAGCACTCCCCATTCCAATGGGTCCATTCATCATCACTAACGGGTAATTAAATGAAACTTGAACTTTATCCGGTGACAATTCCTTGGTGTGCAATTGTTCGACTTTTCCCATATGAGGGCTAGAAACTCCTGTTACCCAGAAATTGTCCTCGAATTCCTGCTTCGTCTTTTGGCGAAGATCAGGCGATAATACAGCGTACTGCATAGCCCCGCTTCTTTTTTGCACTCCACGGATCCAAGTCCGAACCGCTTCTTCCGGAGACGCAGCTTCAAGTGCATTCTCCAAACTGCTCACCTGCATAGATAAATTGGATGATTCGGGCATAGTGACATAGATGGTGTTATCCTTATAAGTCACTTTTCCACGCAGCTGTTCTACTATAGACCTTAAGGATACCATCGCTGTTCCTTCGTCCATATTCAATTTAAAGGCGCTGCCGGCAAATTCAACGTTATTGATAAAAATTCGCGGTCCTGTTACTGCAGCTATAACAGATCCCGAAAAAATTACAAATCCGCAAACTGCAGCAATCAAAACCTTCCGATGCTTTTTCATTGGACACCTCCTGTTCTTTTCATTATGCCCATTCCGATTCACTTACCTTATATGGATAATATATCCCGATTATGCTGTTTTGGTCAGAATAGGGATAAGGTGAACCTGATTTCGAGAATAAATCAAGAACAGGCAGGAAATCTTAAAGCCAGTAACTTCATAACGCATCGAGGAGGTTGGCTTATGTTAAAGTTTATTTTATTAGCGGTATTATTAATGGTAACAGGCTGTACGGCCAACAAAAATATGACCCAAAAGCAAGTGACTCCTAAGCAAAGTCAAATTTCAACTCATGCTCACACTGCTGCACCAACTCCTGTTATAACTCAGGCATCATCAACAGCTACATCCAATGCAGGTAAAGAATCTATTACAATAAAAGAGGCACCAAGCGGAATTCCATCGTATTTGTTGGATCTGATTCAAACGCCGGCCGGAAATCCCGCAAACCAAACACCAACTGGGTATCCGGCCAACCAAACACCAGCCGAGTATCCGACAAACCAAACTCCAACCGGTTATCCATCCAGCCAGACACCAACAGGTTATCCATCAAACCAGGCGCCGACAGGTTATCCATCAGGTCAGACACCTACGGGATATCCATCAAACCAAGCACCTACAGGTTATCCATCAGGCCAGACACCTACCGGATATCCATCCAGTCAGACACCTACGGATTCGACTGGTCAAGCGAAACAAGGCAACAAGGATTCTTCCCAATTCGCTCAGCAGGTTCTGGATTTAGTCAATCAAGAAAGGTCCAAAGCCGGCTTAAGCTCCCTTAGTATGAGTAGTGAATTGTCAAACATGGCTATGGTCAAGGCACAAGACATGTACAATAACAATTACTTTGATCATAACTCTCCCACGCATGGTTCCCCCTTCGATATGATGAAGGAGTATGGAATCTCATACAGCACAGCTGGAGAAAATATCGCAAAAGGGCAATCCACCCCTACCCAAGTTATGAACGATTGGATGAACAGTCCAGGTCACAGAGCCAATATACTGAATAGTAGTTATACCCATATCGGCGTTGCTTATTACAACAGTGAATGGGTTCAGGAGTTTACTGGGTAACGACCCTATTGATATAAGTTCTTGTCGGAAACAACAGACAAGAACTTATATCCTTATTATTCTTCTACTCTAATTGGTTTTTCATACCTTAAATCGTCCAATGGATGCCTGAAGTTCCTCCGCCATTATCGAAAGCTCTTGTATGGAGAGAGAAATAGATTCCACAGCAGCTTGCTGCTCCTCAGTTGATAATAGAATACGGCTTGTACCTTCCATATTTTCGACAGCAACCTCAGCAATGGAATGAATTGCCGTTGCAATATGTTCCCCGGCTAGACGCTACGGACACTTCTCACAAACTCCTGATGAATATCTTGAATCGATTGAACAATATGATCAAAAAAAGAACCTGCGATGTTTACAACCTGAAGCCCTTCACTTGCTTCTCTGGCATTCTCTAGCATGAAGCGGGCCGCTTGTTGCGTTTCCTCACGTATGCCTACTATTAATTCAAAGATGGTTTCTGCTGCTACTGAGGATTGACCGGCTAAAGTGCGGATTTCACTCGCTACAACAGTGAAGCCTTTACCATGCTCACCAACTCTAGCGGACTCTATACCGGCATTTAAAGCAATAAGGTTAGTTCTTCGTGCAATATCCGTTATCAGATGAATGGATTTCTCAATCTCCTTCGATCGCTCCTCCAATTGTTGGACAATTCCATTGACAATCCCAAGAGAATCGTGAACAGATGACATTTTGATCATCGCTGAATTTATCGCTTCATTTCCTTGAAAAGCCGCTTTTTTCGTCCGGTCGACTGCTGATGAGGCATGTTCCATATTTAATGCAACTTGTCGGGCCCGATCTGAAATCAAGTCAATAATACGCGAGCTTTCATCGACTTTATTATGCTGCCGTTCCGAACCAACAGCCAATCCTTGCACGGTTTTCGTAATCCGTTCAGATGCAATCCCAGAATCAACAGCACTTTGCTTCAATTGCGTTGCTTTAAAAGTAAATTGTTCTGCATGAGAACCAATCTGTTGGATCAGTTTACGTAAATTTTGAACCATCAGATTAAAATAAGCAGCTATTTCCCCAAACTCCCCCTTGGATTGAATAACAATTTGCCGTGTGAGATCACCTTCTCCTTGGGCAATATTTTTAAGCTGCCGGTTTACAATAGATAAAGGTCGGGATATTTTACTCCCCAATATTAAGCCAAATGTAAGAGCTATAATAATTGCGAGAACACTGGCTAGCAAAATCATATTTCTAATGGAATCCACCAGTATGGAGTTATTGTCATAAGCCTCTTTCATTAATTGTTCCTGCTGGTCGACAATGGTTTTGGACAGATTGTTGATTTCACTGCCAGCAGTAAGAACTTCCTGCCGGATAATCCGCTGTGCTTCCTGAGGATCAGATTTAAGCAGACCCGCGACCTTATCAGCTTGAGCTTGCAGCTTGGCATTCAGTTCCTTTATTTGTGTTAAGCTGACTTGACCATCGCCAGATAAATTCGGAGCTACTTTGACAGCCAATTCATTCAAGTCAATATTAGTCCGTTTAAACCCCTCCAAATATTGACTCTCATTCACAACAAACTAGGCATTTAAAAAGTTCATTTGTTGAATCGAGTCAAATTGAATGACATGTGAATCAAATGCAGCCCTAGCTTGGTGATTGACGAGATTCGAATACGATTCATTGACCTTTTGCAAAAAGTAATAGGACATACCGCCGATACATCCGAGCAAAAGCGGAGATATCAGAAACCCGATAACAACTTGCTTGACAATAGACATTTTCATAAATTCAACTCCTGTTTCTAACTTGTGACAGCAATTTGTTATCATTTTACAAGATTTCATGTAAATTTATCGTTTAGTTTATAGCGTTGCTTCCGACGAGGTAGATCTGATTGTTCGGATCAGCACCAATAGACCAAGCTCTTGTCATTGGATTTCGACTAGAGCTTGGTCTATGAAATGTTTACCTTTACGGTTTCTTGATTTCTTCCTTGATCTGTGCGGACCAATCCACATTAGTATAAAGGCGATCCACTACCGTCCGAGTCAGCTGAAGCCGATCCGGAATCTGTGCAAGGCCCTTGGCACGGAATTCAAATAGACCGCCTAAATCAGGTCCGCCGAGCCGAATATAACCGTCTTTCCATCCAGAAGAGTTCTCTGTCGTCGAAGCACCGCGCATTGTGATCGCATACTCTTTGCCATTGAAAGCCTTTAGCGTCCATTCGCTTTGCAAATTCTCATTGCGCAGCTTACCGTCCAAATGCAAGGATCCCTCTACTTCCTCGCCATTCGTATTCGGTGGGGATTCCACAGTGAAATCCCTTAACAGGAGTTCGTCACCGTCAAAACGGAAGGAAACCGGCTGCGCTTTTAGCTTGGACGGTTCAAACTGGACCGAAGCATCGTCGCGCTCTGAGATGAAATACCCATCAAATACAAAGGTGTAAGGTTTATCCATAGGCAAATATTCAAACGTATAGCTCAAATGCATCAAACCTGGCCTATCCCCGGAGTGAGAAGATTGAGTCATCACCATTCCTCGCCCTTTTGTCACATTTCTCGTGTTAACAGTTTGAATGACCTCGCCATTCATGTCCTCTAGATGAAATCTTAAGCCCTGCTGCTTCCATAATTCGCCGGGAGAACGGACGAGTGCTTCCTCACTAAGTTCGGTGTCGAGTTCTAAGCGAACCCCCTGCACCATCCGGGTCAACCGCTTCAAACGAACCGTCATCCCGTCCGGTGCGGTATAGCTTCCCTTCAGCGGAGTAATAGCCGTCTTTTTATTAGCCTCCTTCATATCGATGGAAAAATCAAAATTCCACCGTCCTTGACTTAACGGGATATTGGCCATTGGATTACCTAGCTGGGTAAGTCGGCCTTCTATCGTAATTCGGTCTGTTTGAAGAGGTTCGGGGAAAAAGGCGACTAGATAGTAAAAATCATTCGTTGCCCCCATGTCGTACATCTTTCCTACGATTTTTCCCTGATCATCTTTAATCTTAATGCTATTCTCCGAGCCAAAAACCAACCGATTTCTATCATGCTTTCCATCAGGTCCGTACAACTGCAAGGCTATAACCACTCGGGTTGGATCTGCTACCGCTTCGTTAACCATAATGGTATAGCCATTATCCTTAATCTTAATATTGGGATGCTCCACCAGACCAAGCTCTTGTGCCCGAAGCAGCCCGATATCGACGTTATTATGCGTAAATAGGGAACGGAGCGTCTCTGCTAGCGTTGGAACGGAATATAAAATTACAGCGCTAAAAAGAATCAATAGCGATGCCACTCCAATCATTGGCTTCCAGAAGATTGCAGCTCTTCGCTTAAGCAAGCCTTTTGCTGCTACGGTAGATGGATTTTCAGTGACTGTCACGTGAGCTGAGCTACTTTCAATTTCCTGTTGGAACAATGATGACTTAGTCCCCGATATCGCAGCTCTCGTTGACTCAGAATCCAACTCTTCATGCTCCAGCGCAGCCATCACGTTAATCGTGAATGAATCAGGCAAAGCTTCAACAAACAGTTCTGAAGACCAACGCTCTTGCTCTTCGAATTGTTCCTGATAGAGAGAGCGGCATCGAGGGCAATTTGCGATATGCTTGGCCATTTCCTGTTTATAGGGTGATGCAGTTTCCAAAAGGTATTGCTCAATCTCAATGGGGCTAAAGCATTGCACCGGTCCTCACCTCCTCGACGGTTAGTATTTGTTTTAATCTCTTTTTAGCCCGGTAAAGGTCATTTTGGACTTTGTTCACTGGAATATTCAGAACTTCGCTTATTTCTTCATAGCTCAAATCGTTCGTATAACGAAGCAGAAGCGCCAAGCGATAATTGGGAGGGAGCTGCTGGATTAGGACCTGAAGCTCCGTTCTATACTCTGTCTGCAGCAGAGTTGCTTCCGGATTGTTGCGTGTTGAAGGGTCTGGGGGAGGATGCGCTAACGACTCCGTGTGACGTGTTTTTCTCCGCAGATCCTTCAGCAGGTTCGTTGCAATTGTATATATCCACGCAGCAAAGCTTTTATTAGGGTCATGCGAAGCCAGCTTACGATAAGCCTTAATAAAGGTCTCCTGAGTCAGATCCTGGGCATCCTGATGATCCGCTCCCATCCCCCGTAAAATTCCGTATATTTTATTTTTGTATCGGTTTACAAGAAAGGCATAGTCCTCTTTCTGGCCCTCAAGTACATTATGAATCCATTGTTTTTCATGATTTTTCTCATCCTGGTCTCTCCATTTCTCCACCTTAAAGCCTCCTTGGAGTTTCTATACCATATAGACGAAAAACATTCGCGAAACTCTCACACAGGAGACAAATCTTTACGGAGTCGGCTCCAGACCCTGGATGTTTACCCTATACGATAACTTATCTTTCGATACACAAATGGGATGGACTCGGTGTGCGCGTGAAGAAGCCCCGCTGCAATCAGCGGGGCTTTTGGGGCTAGCCTATACAATTCTGCTAATGAGAAGCCGAATATTGTTCCAGCTCGGCAGCCGGATCTAATTTCTCTTTGCTCATGGCGAATGCAGCAAGCAAAGCAAGAACAGACGGGATGATCGCCCAGGCAAAGGTATGAACGATAGACGAGGAAAGTGCCTCTGTAATCTTATCAAGAACCTGAGCAGGAATTTGGCCACGAGTTTCAGGAGTCAAGATTTTCCGCGGATCGCTTAGATCGACACCTTGCGGCATTTGACCGCCTCCGCCGAACACGGCAGCTAATTTATTCGTAAAGGTATGGCTTTGAATAATACCAAATACCGTAATACCCAGCGTCATACCCAATGAGCGCAAGAAGTTAAGCGTGGAGCTGGCAGAACCGCGCTGCCTTGCTGCGAACCCATGGATCGCCGCATTGCTTAATACGGAGAACGAAGCGCCTATTCCAAGACCAATCAAAATCATAAAGATCGTAACCATAAAGCGCGAGGAACTGGTCGTTAATGTGGTAAGGAGCGCAATTCCGACAACAAGCAGCGCTAAGGTTGGAATCATGATCGAGCGATATTTAAACTTGGTAAGTAAGGAGCCGCCTCCCGCGGCGGTAACGACGGAGCCGACCATCATCGGAAGCAAAACAAGCCCTGAATTCGTGGCCGAGCCGCCAAGAACACCTTGGATAAATATTGGAATGTAGATAGAAGCAGTTATAAAAGCCGCGCCGCTGAACATAGCCATCACATTACTTGTTGCATAGAGACGGTTCTTGAACATAGCGAAGGTAATGATTGGCTCTTCTGCACGGCGCTCGATGAAAATAAAAGCAATGACAAGCACTGCAAAAGCTGCAAACAAACCAATAATCATGCTGGAATCCCAAGCATATTGCTTGCCGCCCAGCTCAAGTGCAAACATCAGGCAAACAATTGAAGCTACAAGCGTAAATGCACCAAGGTAGTCAATTTTTTGCTTCGAATGCTCCACAGACTCTTTGTAAAAGAATGCAATCATTATGAATGCGATAAGACCTAACGGCAGGTTAATATAGAAAATCCATGGCCAATTGATGTAATCCGTAATATAGGCTCCAAGAAGCGGTCCAAAAATACTGGAAAGACCAAATACGGCTCCGAATAAACCGCCCAACTTACCGCGTTTATCTGCAGGAACGACATCAAACATGATAGTGAAAGCTATAGGCACTAGAGCTCCGCCGCCAATACCTTGAATTGCACGATAAATACTCAGCTGGATGATAGAATCTGCAGTACCGCATAAAGCTGACCCGACCATGAATACAATGATTCCGAAAATAAAGAATCGTTTGCGGCCATACATATCTGATAATTTACCGAAAATCGGCATACCTGCCATCTCGGCTACCAGATAAGCAGAGGTCACCCACATCAATTTGTCAAAGCCGCCTAGCTCGCCGACAATCGTACCGATTGCTGTTGCTACAATGGTGTTATCCATCGACGCCATAAGAATGGCCAGCAGCAGACCTGCAATAATAACGCCCATGTTATTGCCCTTTACCATCGACTCTTGTTCCCTCCACACTGTTTATTGCCATTTCAATTATAATTCCACAGACGTACTGTCAACATACCTTCCAGCTTGAATGTTTCAACATGTGCTTGGATCCGCCAAGAAATCGGCTCTCTGTGATCAAAGCCCTTCAGCCAGAACCCGCTTTAGAAACATACCTGTGTAAGAAGCCGACACTTGGGCTACCTGCTCCGGCGTACCTTCGGCTACAAGCTTGCCACCCGCTGTGCCACCTTCCGGACCGATATCGATAACCCAGTCGGATTCTCGGATCAGTTCCAGACTGTGTTCAACAACGACAACGGTATTCCCTGTATCTACCAGCTTTTTCAGTAAAATATGAAGCTGTTTGATGTCAGACGGATGAAGACCGGTCGTTGGCTCATCCAACAAATAGAGCGTATGGTTTTTGGACGGCTTGCTCAGTTCTTTCGCGAGCCTAATCCTCTGACCTTCGCCGCCTGATAAGGTTTTGACCGATTGACCCCACTGAAGATAACCAAGTCCAACCTCACACAGCATCTCGATTATGCCAGCAATTTTGGATTCACCTTTGAGAATAGGCAGGCTTTCCTGCACTGACAAATTCAGCAGATCCGAGATGGAGAAACCTTCATACTTAACCTGCAATACCTCGTCAGTAAACCTTCTACCTTTGCAGTCGGGGCATTTCACCTCCAGATCAGGCAGGAAATTCATATCTACAGACAATACACCCAGTCCCTGACATCTCTCGCAACGTCCACCCGGCGTGTTAAATGAGAAATGTTTAGATGTCAGCTTTCTTTCCTTAGCTTCCGGCAAGCCGGCAAACAGCTGGCGCAGATGTGTAAACACATCGGTATAAGTGGCTACATTAGAGCGCTGGATTCTACCCATAGGCGATTGATCAAAGATAACAATATTTCCGACATGCTCTAATCCTGTAATCTGCTTGCAGCCTTTTTGCTCTAGTCCTTCCTGATTTACTTCAGCAAGAATATCGAATACAAGAGTGGATTTACCTGAGCCCGAAACTCCCGTTACGGACACCAGACAGCCAAGCGGAAAGGAAACAGCCGGGATATTGACATTTCGAGCCACTGCTTCTCGGATCGTAATATGCTGTCCGTTACCTGTTCTTCGAATGCGATTGGGAATCGGAAGACTCTCTTCTCTTAAGTACGCACCGGTAACTGAAAGCTCGCTTGACATCAAATCCTCAAGGCTTCCTTCGCCCACAACGGTCCCGCCGTGCAAGCCAGCACCTGGTCCTATATCTATAACATGATCGGCAGCGCGCATCATCTCGACATCGTGCTCGATAACGAGCACGGTATTGCCCAGATCGCGCAGCTGCTGCAGCACCCGAATGAGGCCGATAGTATCCCGCGGATGAAGACCCGTCGTCGGTTCATCCAGAATATACAGCACGCCTGTAAGTCCTGAACCAAGCAGCGATGCAAGCCTAAGCCGCTGCGCTTCTCCCCCGGACAATGTGACTGTCTGCCGGTTCATAGAAAGATAACCTAGTCCAACATCAATAATCCGTTTTAGCCTTACGGGCATATCATCGAGGACCGGCTTCAGCAGATGAAGGCCCTCGGGCGGCAGCACCGCCTGCAAACCTTTCGTCCACTCCAATACATCACCGAGCGACCAGTCCGATACATCAGTAATGGATGAGCCAGCTACTCGAACAAGACGAACTTCTTTCTTAAGACGTGCTCCTAGACATTCGGGGCACAGCTGTTCTTGAAAGAAACTCCCCTCTTTTTCCTTAGTGCCGGACTCTCCTTCCTTCTCTTTGTAACGCCGCCATAATCCAGGTATAACACCTTCAAACTTAGTCCCTTGGATCGGCTTCACATTCGGATAATGCTGCTTGAATGCTTCACTTTCGACTCCGTAGTATAGTAAATCACGCTGTACCTCACCCAAATCTTTCAACGGTTGATCCGGATCAAATTCAAAACCATAATGCTTTCCGGCCGCTATTAAAATGCGGGTCTGAATATCCCGATGGACGCCGTTCAGCGAAGCAACTCCCCCGTCTGACAAGCTTAGCTCCGAATTGAAAACTGCCTCTTCATTTATGCTTGCGACATGACCAAGCCCGCTGCAAACTTCGCATGCACCCTCCGGTTTGTTGAAGGAAAAATGTGACATTCCCAGTTTCTCAAGCTTAGCTCCACAATACGGACAACTCATCGTCTGCTGATCCATTTCCTCGTCATCTTCTGCCATCACACCTGTCGGTTCAAAAGAAGGCGGGATGCAGCCGCTGCAGGAAGGGCAAATCCGCTCCCCCAATCTGGAAAAGATAAAACGGACAAATGTGTACAGATCTGTCACGGTACCGACTGTAGAGCGCGGGTTACGATTGGTGACATGCTGTCCTACACTGATGGACGGGGATAGTCCTTCAATCGATTCTACCTTCGGTTTGCTGATCGTATCGGTCATCATTCCCATGGAGTCCATATACTGTCTCTGGCATTCCCGCTGAAGTGTATCCATAGCCAGTGTCGATTTGCCCGATCCCGATGGTCCTGTCAAGACAACCAGCTTGTATTTGGGAATCGAAAGCGAGACGTTCTTAAGGTTGTTTTCTCTCGCACCTTTAATAGTAATAGTCTCTTTCATAAAAATCCTCCTCACTATTAAGTCCCTCAAGTTCTAAACGTTTTTGCAAAATATAAATGATTGCGATACAATGAACTAGAATAATTGCTCTATTATCAAATATCTCTACTATCAAGATATTAACATGATAAAAGGAGGTTTGTTTTTTGTCAAGCCATCAGCAGGATCAAACTACAGATCCAAAAGAACATTTCGTCTCATTCATGCGTGGACTTGGAACCCGAACAGTATTGTACCAGCAGAATGTGGCTACATCTCTCGGTTTATACAATCATGATTTTATATCCGTGGATATTCTGCGCGAAAAAGGCCCAATCACCGCTGGGGAACTATCCAAATTAACTGGGCTTTCTACGGGGAGTGTTACCGCATTGATTGATCGACTTGAAAAAATCGGTTATGTTCGCAGGCAAAATGATCCCAGTGACCGTCGCAAAGTAATTATTGTCCCACAATATGAAAATAAAGAAGAGGTCAGCAATACGTACCTCCCTCTTCACACCGCAATGATTAAATTGGCTTCCACCTATACTCCTGAAGAGCTCGATCTTATTACGCAGTTCTTAGGCAAAGCAAGCACGGTCTTGGAAGAGCAGATTCATCATCTCAGCTCCATTGCGCGCAGCAAATCTTCTTCCTAACCTAGGCAAGAAAATTAAAAAGGACGATATCCAGAGGGTAAATGCCTCCAGGGTACCGTCCTTATTCACATTAAAACTCACTAGTTAAAGCATACCCGAAAATTATTGAGACCATACAGGCAGGTTGCCACATAATGATTATGGAATTCTTTTGAGCCATTAAATCCAAAAAAGTTATGGAATTTATTAGAAGCTCCAGGCAATTTCGCGCGCCTGTTGGATCGCTTTTTCTTTAATCATTGGTGCTTGGTCAGGAGCTACGGCCATACCCTCCACAAAGATGCCTTCAAAGCTTGGAACCCCAAGGAACTCCATGATGATATCCAGGTGGCGATGACCCATTTCAAAGTCGCCAGTGTCGCCAGTAGCTGTAGCTGAGCACGGGGACAGCACGCTTCCGCTCGCCTGAATGTGAACCGCTTTTTTATCGCTCAGTAGACCAACCCGCCCTTTACCCTGAATATATTGAAAGGTTTTGCCTGCAACGCAGATGGAGTCGATGTATGCTTTCATAACAGGTGGATATGAATAATTCCATACGGGATTTACAAATACATATTTATCAGCAGCAACAAATTGATCTACAAGTTCAGTTAGACGGCTTACTTTCGCTTTTTCTGCATAGGTCAATTTTTCAAAAGCAGTGCCTGCTCCGAGTTTCCCCCAACCGCTAAAAACGTCGGCATCAAGCTGCGGAATATCCATTTTATATAGATCCAGATGAACGACTACGTCATTCGGATTTGCGGAGCGGTAAGCCTGTACAAATTCTTCGCCTACAGCCATACTATATGAGGTTTCATGATCATTTGGATTTGTTGTGATATATAAAACAGTTGCCATAATATAATTACCACCTTCAATTTTTTATAGAAAACAAAAAGATAAAGACAGCCAATGGTGGACGACCTTCTTCGTCCATAATAACCGCACTGGCAGGAGCATTTAGCCGTAAGAAACGCTGACCATCTGCCTTGTAGAGACGTTGAGGCGATTCCAGAGGCTGGCCGTGGCGATACCGGTGATGAGAGTAGCCAGCGCCTGCTCATCGTAATGCCGGGCAGCCTCCTTATAGATCTCGTCTTGCACCGGGTCTGTTCTGTCGCTGAACCGGGTAACCGCCTCGCTGAGCGCCAGAGCAGCACGTTCGGCGTCGGTAAAGTGTGGTGTTTCACGCCATGCCGCTACGGCCAGAAGCCTCTCTGCCTTTTCACCTGCCGCTAAAGCATTGCGTGAATGAAGCTCAACGCAGACGCTGTCTCCATTGATTTGGCTTGCCCGAAGATAGGCAAGGAAAAGCGTCCGCATTGGAACGCTGGTTGTCTCTGCGGAAGCAAACAGGGCTTGGCCCAAGGCTTGCAGGGCTTGGATCGCTTCGGGTACGATCATAGCGGGGCTGTTCATTCTTGATTGCATGGGAAACACTCCTTCTCTTTC
This sequence comes from Paenibacillus radicis (ex Xue et al. 2023), assembly GCF_024722015.1. Lineage (GTDB taxonomy): Bacteria > Bacillota > Bacilli > Paenibacillales > NBRC-103111 > Paenibacillus_S. The sequence continues at coordinate 178,469 of NZ_JANQBD010000006.1, forward strand.
TGATTGGAGCCAATTATTCGGCCCTTCTCTACAAAGACGAATCAAGTCTCGGGAGTGTGACAGGTTTGCATAAGACACGGAAATTCAATGAATATTTGGCGATCTTGTCACATCGGCTGGATTTTGTTCGTCAATATTTATAGAGGCTAATTTTTTATTAAGAAGGGATTAGAATGATGAGCGATTATGAAGGGTTGGCCCAGCAATTCGAAACGCACCGAAATCATTTGCAAGCGGTGGCTTATCGAATGCTAGGATCATTGAGTGAAGCGGAGGATGCTGTACAGGAGTCTTGGCTGCGGCTTAGCCGTTCGGATACGAGCAGTGTCGAGAACCTGGGAGGATGGCTGACTACAGTTGTCTCACGGGTATGCCTCGATATGCTCCGATCACGGAAAACAAGGCGAGAGGAATCGATAGAAACGCTCTTTCCCGATACATTTGCGAGCCATGAGGGTAAAGGCAATCCCGAACATGAAGCACTGCTTGCTGATTCTGTCGGTCTCGCGCTGCTTGTCGTGCTTGGCAATCTGAATCCTGCTGAACGCATCACGTTCGTATTGCACGATATATTTGCCATGCCCTTCACCGAGATTGCTGCTATTGTGGGTAAATCCGAGACCGCAACCAGGCAGCTTGCAAGCCGTGCACGCCGACGGGTTCAGGGGGTACGAACGGCCCCCGAGGCCGACCTTGCTAGTCACCGCAAGCTCATTAACGCTTTCCTTGCTGCGGCTCACGCCGGCGACTTCGATACGCTTGTAGCAGCGCTCGATCCTGAAGTTGTGCTTCGGGATGATCGACAGTCAGCTGCCTCAAGGGTAACTAGAGGCGCAATATCTCTCGCCAAGCAAGTTTCAGGCCGTGTACAAGCTTCGCAACCAGCTCTAGTAAATGGATCGGTAGGAGTTATCGTCGCTCCTCGCGGAAAACTGCTCTACATCCTTAAATATACAATAAAGAACGAGAAAATTACCGAGATTGACTTGATCTCTGACCCTGAACGGATACGCCAGCTCGACCTGGCGATATTGGGAGATTGATTGATCTGGCAACGCAAAAAAACTGCCTAATGGCGCCATTGGCAGTTTTTTTGCGTTGTCATTACCATTAAACCTTCGCAAGTTGAATCCTTTAAGTTTTAAGTGGCTTTTTAATCGACATTGTCAGCGACCATCCGCTTATTCTCAATCGCCGCAGAAAGCACGATAAGCGTAGAAGAGAAACCGTGCGGACTGCACGAATCGAGAAAAGTGGCCAACGATTCCATCGATGCGGTAATTATTTTCATCATAAAATTATATTCTCCACTAATGCGGTACAATTCTATGACATCCGAGGATTGCATGCAGAATCCCTGGAAATCCAAACAATTGCTCGTCTTGAACAGCACGAACGCTGTAACGTCTTTGCCGAGCTTTTTGGATGAGAGAATCGCCTTGTAGCCCTCGATGATCCCTTGCTCCTCAAGCTTGCGCATTCGTTCGGTAACGGCCGGCTGTGTCATTGCGATCGTCCGACCGATTTCGGCAACTGGCATTCGTGCGTTCTCATGCAGCAGCGCTAGTATTTGACTGTCGATTTTGTCCATTGCGAGTGATCTCCTTTATTTTATACGCTATACTCGTTCTTTTAACTTTAATATGAAGAAAATGACTTCTTTATAACTTGTTTTGTGTATGTAAATTATATATCCAACCTTATAAAATGTCATTAAACAGATTTGAAGGAGAAGATAACTAATGATAACGGCAAAATCACTTTCTCTCGACACCCCTCTTACGATTGGCAGCATGGAGCTTCGCAACCGGTTAATCATGGCGCCTATGCAGCAGTACAAAGGCTCGCCGGAAGGTTATGCGACAGAGCATCATATTCAGCATTATTCGAGAAGGGCTAACTTGATTGGATTAATTATAGTGGAGTCGACGGCAGTGTCCGATAACGGTAGACTGTGGCCTAATGACATTGGCATTTATTCAGATCGACATACCGATGCCCTGAAAAGAATTACCGATCCCGTTCATAACCAAAATACACCGATATTCGTTCAACTGTCCCATGGAGGAAGAAAATCAGCACCGGAAGTGACGAAGCGGCTCATTGCGCCAAGTGCGATTCCCTATGACGGGACTTACGGAAATCCTGCTGAATTGTCGCTCTCTGAAATCGAGGCTCTCATTGATGATTACCGAATGGCTGCCAGACGCAGCATTGCGGCCGGCTTCGATGGGATTGAGGTGCATGCGGCTCATGGGTTTTTGATTCATCAATTTTTGTCGCCTCTCTCCAATCTCCGCGATGACGCATACGGTGGAACACCTCGCGGTAGGACCAAATTTTTGCAAGACACGCTTGCTGCAATCCGTTCCGAAACCGGCCGCAATTATCCAATAATTGTGCGGGTCTCCTCGACCGATTATATCGACGGCGGTCTAAATCCGCAGGAGCTGGCGCTGATGCTCAAACCACTCGAAGCAAACGGACTTCTAGACGCGGTTGACGTATCATCCGGCGGTCTGCTGCCCATCCAACCGACGGATGTTCATCCAGGCTATCAACTGCCTGACGCAGCCGTCATTAAGCAGCATCTTAACGTACCCGTCATCGCTGTCGGAAAAATCTATACCCGCAGCTTTGCCGACCGGATCATTGGGGATGGGCTGGCAGATGCCGTAGCTATCGGACGACCGCTGCTTGAAGACCCCGATTTCGCGCAGAAAATGATAGGCCCAAGGGACTGAGGCTTCCCTTCCCGCCAGAGACAAAAGAGAGGCGCTGCATCATGCGGCGCCACCTTTAAATAGCTAAAAACCGCCACATGGGCGGTTTCTTTTTTTAGATAAGATTAGTAACACATATTTAAAAGCAGAACCCAACATATGGTATAATAGGGTTACTACAAATTTAGTAATTCTAGTTAGGAGCTGCTAACTTTTGCATATTGGAATAGATTTGGACAACACCATTCTTGATGCCACTTCAGCTCATTTACATTACTATAATATAGCGTCCGGCTTGTCTTTTACACCTGATGATGTTAATGATTTTTATATATATCGTTTATATGGGTGGGACGAGGCAGAACGTAATGTCATTTATAACAAATACGGACATGATATTCATTGGAACTCATCACCTTTACCAATGGCCGTAGAAATATTACAGCAATTATTTAATCAGCATCAAATATCAATCATTACCGCTCGACCTTTACTTTTTCGTGAGGTTACTATTAAATGGCTTCAACATCATAAGATTAATTATCACAATATTACGCTTATTGAAAATAAACTCCAAGAATGTATGAACTCCAAAATAGATGTGTTGATTGATGATGGCCCTCACTATGCTGAGGAGTTTGCCCTAGTAAATAAGCCGGTTATTTTATACGAGCAGCCCTATAATTTGGCCGTAACCAACGACTTCGTACTTCGCGCTTCAAACTGGATTGAAGTAAAAGAGCATATCGATCATTTAGCATCGAAGCTGACCTTGAATTAGTTTTTCGGGAGAACTTTTGGTTAACCGTTGAATGAGCTTGCCTAAAATTAGGGTAGTAGCCTATAAAATATCCCCACAAAGTGGGTCTTGCTTCGAAGTTGATTCAGATACTTTGCGGGGAGCCCCGAAACATATAAATGCTATATAGACAAATAAGGGCAAGCTTCGCTCACCCCTGATCCAATAACATTAAATGGTTACCTAAAAAAAACCGCGCCATGCGCGGAAATAAACTGCTTATTCTTCTATATCTTATTCCACATTATGATATACCTGCTGCACATCCTCTAAATCATCCAAAGCATCAATCAACTTATCGAATTGGGCTTGTCCTTCTTCCGGCAAAGCGATGCTATTTTGAGCTAACATGGTCAGTTCAGCAATGGAAAACTCCGTGATACCAGCCTTTTTAAATGATTCTTGAACGGCATGGAACTGTTCCGGGTCAGCGTATACCATAACCATCTCATCTTCTTCAACAAGGTCACGAATGTCTACATCCGCTTCCAACAAAATCTCCATGATATCATCGATGCTCTTGCCTTCAATACCGATAACTGCTGTGGCATCGAACATGTAAGCGACTGAACCGTTTACACCCATATTCCCGCCATTTTTATTGAATGCTGCACGTACGCTTGAAGCTGTGCGATTCACGTTATTCGTTAGTGTGTCTACAATGACCATCGCACCGTTTGGTCCAAAGCCTTCATAACGAAGCTCCTCATAAATTTCATCTGAGCTCCCTTTTGCTTTATCGATAGCGCGATCAATAATCGCTTTTGGCACATTATAGGTTTTTGCCCGTTCGAGAACAACCTTCAAAGCACGATTTGCTTCTGGATCCGGTTCACCCTTCCGTGCCGCTACATAAATTTCAAGTCCAAACTTAGCATAAATTCGACTTGTATTTGCATCTTTAGATGCTTTCTTCTCTTTAATGTTATTCCACTTACGGCCCACGATTGATCCCACTTTCTATTTTGATTTCACTACACATAATAACCGATTTTCATTATAAATGGAAAAAAATAATATCGCTTCGTTATTCACAGGATCAAAATATCATACTTTTGTCCTTTCGACTACTGCCATTTGTTCAAGACAATAGTACGCTTGTTATTGATTTTTGCATGATCATAAAACAATTTTAAACACGGGACATAAATTATTAATTCTTCTACGAATAATCTGATAGGCCAAATTATTAGGAACGTCGCATAAAAAAAATTGGAGAGTGAATATACAATGGGCAACTGGAAATCAGGAACAGTCGGATTCGTTTGTGGCGCCTTGTTTTTCTCGAGTCTTACATACGCGGCCGATGCGGTCGGCATTGACGTTTATTTTCGCAACATAAAGTACTATTTCAACGGAGAGAACAAGCAGCCACCGCAGGATCTGCAAGGATTCATTTACAAAAATACGACCTATGTACCGCTTCGATTTCTATCGGAATCTTTGGGTAAACCGGTAAGCTGGGATGATGCTACAAGCTCTATTTATGTCGGGGACAAACCGGTGGAAAATCCGACTCCTTCGGAGGAAAATAAGAAATCATCACCCGGATCGGCGGCATTGCAAGTATTTCCTAAGGATAATCCATGGAATACGGATATCTCGAAATATCCTGTTCACCAGAAATCCAAGCAGTATATCGCCTCTATTGGCACTAATACCAGCGTGCATGCTGATTTTGGCACCACGTGGCAAGGGGCCCCCATAGGGATTCCATACTCGATCGTAGGCAGCGATCAACCAAAAGTAAAGGTTACCTTCACGGACTACGGAGACGAGAGCGATCCGGGACCCTACCCAATACCGGCAAATGCGCCTATAGAGGGCGGACCGAATAGTGATGGCGACCGTCATGTTATCGTTGTCGATAAAGACAATCAAATGCTGTATGAATTGTACAACGCCCACTCCACACCCGATGGTTGGAAAGCTTCGAACGGAGCCAAATGGGATTTGAATTCAAACGCGATGAGGCCCAAATATTGGACATCCGCTGACGCAGCTGGCTTGCCAATCTTTCCCGGACTCGTCCGGTATGAGGAAGCGTTAGCTGGAGAAATCAACCATGCGCTGCGTTTCACTGTTCGAAAAACACAACGCGGATTCATCGCTCCTGCCACCCACTATGCCTCGAACAGTACAGATCCCAATCTTCCACCAATGGGACTACGGCTCAGGCTGCGTGACGATTTCGACATATCCAGTTACTCCTCCACAAATCAGGCGATCCTTCGCGCGATGAAGAAATACGGTATGATAGTCGCTGACAACGGCAGTGATCTCTATGTAAGCGGAGCGCCTGATCCCAAATGGGACGACGATGACTTGCATAAACTGAGCAAGCTCAAAGGCAGCGATTTCGAAGTCGTTGATACTGGTGGAATTGAAAAATAAAACGAAGCTCACTCAAGACTTGTATCGCTAAAATCCTTGTGAAGCCGCATGAAGTGGGCATGCGGTTTTTTGTAGATTCTTTACACTTCCCTCTTTTGATCCACACTTCTACCAATGTTATGGATTCCCTTTACCAAGTGTTTAAGTGCTCCTGTGCAGAGCGTCTAGTGCATCCTGTCTATCCTTTAAGAAAAATATTTGATTGCCGTTATTACACTCATAGATAAAATCCTTCAAGCTTTTGCTATTATACTCATCAAAATCTCCTACAATAGCGAACTTAACGTTGTAGTTCACAAATTTTTGCAAGATCTCACCTGCAAGTCTCGTTCTTAGCTCGAAGAATTCCTTCGTTACGTTCGATTTTTCAATCATTATTTTATCGCATTCCTGATTGTACCTAACAGAAGCCATCAAATCCAATGCCCCTTGAACATCGCTTATTATGATGTCAGAGCTTTCTACAATGGCGACCTTTGAATTACCTTGTTGATCGATAGTTATATTCATTATTAATTCACCTTCCACTTATAAGCTGCTTGGATCTATCGAATGTAACAGTGACCAATCTATCCAATCTATCCACTTTACCCTCATTTTACCACTATTTGTGATAAGGTTCATCTTACACACATTATCGGCTAAGCTGGAAATATCCGGATGGCCCCTTATTTACTCTTCCCAGCCAAATACTTTTTAAGCCTGCTGCAAGTTCAACCTTTATTTCCGAAGTTAAGTAAGGCAATGGTAGTCGACCATCGAACATATACATAAACCTGCTAATATACAGGAATTATTGGTTCAAAATGGATGAAGAGAGCATATTCCTGCGATTGTGCAGGCTTTGTACCCGCAGATGGATCCATTGAGGAGTAGAAGATGAGATTCCTGCATTTAAGCAGGCATTTTGCGAAAGGGATCATTCATGTAACAAAAGCCTGTAAAATTGCAGGAATTCAATCAAATTCCATTTAGACTTCATTGTTTCATGCTTACCAATTCAGCTGACCTTTCCTCATTTTAGCTATGTATGTGATTTGGCCCGTATGATAGGGCAGGTGATTCATCATCTGCATCATTACATCAAGTACAGTGGATTGATTATTTAAAGCACTATATTTAAGCGGTGCCATATTTACATAAGGCTGACTAAGCAGTATTTCCGGTTTCGATTTCATATCTTCCAGCACATGTATAATAATATCAAAAGATCTAATGATCAGATCTAACGCTTCTTCTTTAGACATGACAAGTCCAATTCTGAACTCTTCATCTCTGTCCCTAGTATCAGGAATATTAAAAAATATGATTTCAACTCGTTGATGTACGGTACCCCATATATGTGCCACTAAATTGGCTATACTATTGCTTTCTGCAGTAGGTCTCCAAACTATATCTTCCTCTGACAATTGTTCGATCAGTATAGGCACCCACTTCCTTTCCCCTCTAAATTTCCATAAAAAACTTTCGATTAGTGAGGTCAATGGGTCCATTTGGTCACACACCTTTCAAAGTTGGCGATCCTGCCTGTTACTGGTTCAAATTGTATTATTTCGCTGGTATATAAATATCAATTTGCCCGTCATCACTTTCTAATGTATGAATATCGTTCCAATATTCTATATCAATCGGTCTTTCTCCAAACGATTTATTAATAAAATCATAAGTTGTACCAATCTGTGATTCTGCACCTGTATGTATAATTTTCACAAAACGCCCCGAAGGTACAATATAAGTTATCATGCCACTAGGAATCTCACCATAGGAGGTCACTTCGAAGGCAATCACATGTTGAAATGGAATATCGGGAGTCCATTGACCTTCATGAGGGTAAATTTGAATTAAATAAATGCCGGATCCGTTCCTATTTTCAATTTCATCCATTTGTTTCGCCAAATTTTCTCGTAACGTTCCAAAAATCTTTGATTCTAAAACATTGTTTAAGCTTTCAATTATTGTAAACCCAACCAACTTGATCTCTTCTCTTTCCATCGTAACGACTTGATGAGTTTTCATTATAAAATGCCTCCTTTTCAAATGGAAAATATACCCACATTAATTTTAGCGAATATACGTTCGCTTGTAAAGGTTGCAACACAAAATATACAATCCCGTATACAGAAAGGCCCTAATTTCCCCCTTTCCTTTTCTCTCGAAGGATTAAGAAAAGAAAATGGATCAAAGGGCCCTTTTTTATGTCTTCTAAAAGCAAGTAAAAGAACTAATTTCTCTTAAACTGATTCCAAAAATCACCCAAAACCTGCCGGTCCACCTAAAACCTGAAACCGAAAAGTTTCCGACAAAAGTCGGGAAAAACCAAAAGCGGTTTCCATTAGTTAGCCAAACAAAAGTATTTCGAAACAAGCAGCGCGAAATAGATCGGGGGTCAACAGCAAAAGCAGATATGGTCGGTTCAAAAGATGGCGGCGGGAATGCCGGTCCATGTCCAGGTGGCGGCCCATGATGGGGTCCGTGTTGCGGTCCATGTCCATGCGGTGGGCCATGTGGAGGTCCGTGTTGCTGACCATGCGATGGTCCAGGCGGAGGTCCGGGTGGTGGCATAAACGACATTAGATTTCACTCCTTTTCTAAAGTGGGCTAATATAATGTATGTAGGTATGAATTTTTGGATTGGACAGATGCCTATTTTCAGCAATTTATAAAATACTTGAGGTGAGGTTGTCTTTCGTAGCAATAAGGGGCCAAGTCTTAAATAATAATTTTACACTCATCAAAAAAGAGCAGTGAGAGCCTCGGACATGAGTTGAGTCCAGACCGCCACTGCCTTTGTCGACTGGCGTTCTGCGCCAGCATCAATCATTATTTATACAACAAAGCTGCCCATCCAATTGAAATCAGCAGCCTCGATCGTGATTATTAAGCTGTTGCTTTCCATTACTTCCATATGGGGTTAATGATCCCCCTGTTTACTCAGGTTTTGCTTGATTATTTTATCGCTTTTAGAATAAGACCTGTTAACTAGAAAAATACCTATACAAACCAATATGGCTCCTACAGCTGTTTCATTGTGTAGCGGTTCGTCCAGAAATAAATACCCGAATAATACGCCAAAAAACGGAGCAAGAAACAGGAATGCACTAGTTTTAGTGGAGTCGCCTATAGAAAGCAAATAAAACCATAAAGCAAACTGCGCAATGGAACCAAACAACACCAAGTAGACTAACGAAGAAACGGAAATAAAATTAACGGTTAACCTTATGTTTTCCATAAAAAAGCTTGCCATCGTTAATATTAATCCGCCAAATAACATTTGATACGCAGTCAAAACCCAAACGCTGCAAGCGAGATTAAATTTTTTAATAAGCAAAGTCGCAATGGCCCAACATAATCCGCCTATTAAACCAATAATGGTTCCGTTACTCCATTGTAAAAGACCTAAAATTATCATCCCAATACAACCCAAAACCACTCCAAGCCACTGAACAGGTTTATATTTTATCCCTATAAATACGGTGCTGAGAATAACAACAAATAACGGATTCATAAAGGTTAGAATAGAAGATTCACCAGCTGTGATCGTACGAAGGCTGACAAATATGCAGCCCATAACCCCAACAGTTTGAAACAACCCGATTACAATAACTTTTATCCAATCAGCTAAAAGATGAGGGTGCGTATATTTTCTTACAAAAACAGCCATTAAAGCCCCAGCCAAAAAAAATCTAAGCCCTGCCAAAAGAAGCGGTGAGATGTAAGTTACCCCTATTTTGCCCACCACAAATGATGAACCCATTAAAGCAGTAGTAACAATTAGCAAAAATGCGAAGTAAAAACGGTTCACAGACTAACCTCCGAGCTTGTAATACAAATCTACCTTATCATACCATATTAGGGTTGAATTGAAATTCCCCAGTATACCTGGATTTAAGGGAAGCGGTTGGCCTTCAAGCTTGAGACGGTTAGCATACCTTATCCAAAACAGCAATCGAGAAGAAACCAATATTTAGGATGCGTGCTATGATAGTGGAAAAGGAGGAAATGACTATGCTACTTAACAATAAGAACGCGATAATTTACGGCGGAGGTGGAGTGATTGGCGGCGCTATTGCCCGTGCTTTCGCTCGCGAAGGGGCACATGTTTTCCTAGCCGGCCGCACGCTTGATAAACTCGAAGCGGTGGCGAGTGATATTACCACAGCTGGAGGAGCAGCCCAAATCGCTCAAGTCGATGCTCTTGATGAGCGGTCGGTCCAGAATCATGCCGATGACGTGGCGATGAAGGCGGGCAGTATCGACATCGTATTGAATGCCATCGGGATTTTTCATGTTCAGGGCACACCAATCGCGGAACTGACCCTCGAGGACTATATGTCTCCGATCACTACCTATACACGGACTAACTTCATTACCTCTAAGGCCGTGTCCCGGCACATGGTGAACAAAGGATCAGGCGTCATTCTTACTCTGTCAACACCCGTGTCACGAATGGCCGGACCAGGATTCATGGGACACAGCGTTGCTTGCGCTGGTGTCGAATCATTCTCCCGCCATCTGGCAGGCGAGCTCGCTCCCAATGGCATCCGCGTTATCTGCCTCAGACCCCATATGATTCCTGAGGCCACTGAAGTAAGCTCTCACAGCCGCGACATCTTCCAGATCAACGCCGAGCTCGCCGGTATAACATTGGATCAGATGCTGACAGGGGCCGCAAGCAGCACACTGTTGAAGCGGCTTCCTACGCTTGCCGAAGTAGCCAACACAGCGGTTTTCATGGCTTCGGATCAAGCTGGTGCTATGACGGGCACGGTGGCTAATCTCACCTGCGGCTTTCTTGTCGATTAAGTGACCGGAACGGCTGGTTGACTAGCGGAACTTAGCTTCCAGAGCTCTTTCGAATGGACTCATCGCCTCAAACCGTACCCTTATATTCAAGCCATATAGACAAAGAAGGCTGTCCAACCATTCCTGTTGGCAGCCTTCTTCTTGCAATTATTAAACAATGCATTCCACTTACCACTAAGAAGAAACCCCTATTTGGCTCTGCTCCACCTGTGTCTGTAAATGCTTCTTTACAAACAAGGCAAAATAAATCATAGCCATCACACAAACAACTGCACAAACAGCGAACCCAGAGCCCATACCAAACAAGCTTGCATAAGCACCACCTGCCAATCCGCCAAAAATCCGGCTTCCTCCCAGCAGCATGATGGAATTCATCATTTGCCCGCTCGCCTTCAATTCCTTCTGAACATACCGATTCACATATTCTGCAAGGCATAAGTAAAATAAAATGAACGTTCCTCCATGCAGCACCCATGACAATATGACAGTAAATTTGGTAACCGCGACCGCATACAGCAGCCATCTAAGAATGTGAATTAAGCCTGAAAACATCAATATTTGATAAATGCCAAACCTTCTGTACAACCGATCAAAGAAGATCATAAAAGGAAACTGGCTGATGGATCCGATCATAATTCCAATACCGATCAAGCTGGTGGTGATTCCCTGCTCTTGACTATAGACGGCATGGAAAGTGAAGAAGAAGCCCATCGTAGACTCAATCGTGAACGTATAAATATAAATTAATAATAACGGCTTGTTCTTAAAAAGCTCCTTCAGCTTGACCTTCGCCTTGCGTTGATGGCCTTCTACTTTTGGAATGCCGCACGCAAATAAAAAAGCGATAAACATCATAATGGAAAATACGGGAAACATATAATCGATGTTCTTGTCCAATATCCACCCTGCAACCGCCGACATGGCCGCATAGCCGACAGAGCCTGCCGTCCTGACCCTTGAGAAATTAAATCTCGATTTGTTAGCCAGCTCCAATGCAATCGTATCGCTAAGCGGATTGACAACACATTGAACCACAGAAAACAAAGTGGTGGACAGCAGCAGCAGCCAAAGATGGTTACCCGATAACGGAACCAGCCATATTGTAGCAGCCGTCAGCAACAGACTTAGCAATAAAATACCGTTCTTCGATTTGGCCCGATCAGCCGCTAGCCCCCACAAGGGCTGTATGAATAAAGCAATAATCGAACCCACTGAGGTAAGCAAGCCGATCGTAAAAAGATCCAAATTAATTTTGTTATAATACAAGCTAATATAAGAAGAGAAAGCGCCTAATGCCATAAACATAAGCGCATAATAAAAGGATACATATACGTAAGTGGCCTTTGCTGATTTTTCAGTGCTCATCGTTGTTTCGATACACGGTCCACTTCGGCTAATTCTTCGGCCGTCAACGTTTCTCCGATATGCAATAACGCATCTTCAATTTGCTCAGGACGGGATGCTCCCAGTATGGCGGAGCTAATATTGTTATTGCTAAGCACCCAGGCCAATGCGAATTGGGCCAATGTCCATCCCCTCTGATCAGCCATAGGCTTGATCGCCTCTACAATGGCAAGATTGCGGTCTACTCCAAGCAACGATTGCAGCCTTCTCTCTCCGGCAGCACCACGTGATCCTTCCGGCGGAGCTTCACCTTGCCGGTATTTGCCGGTTAACAGCCCTCTTCCCAACGGACTGTATACAATAACCCCTACTCCTTCAGATTCAACGAACGGGAGCAGCTCATCCTCGATGCCTCTGGAAATGATGCTGTATTCCGGCTGCACGCTTTCAAACCGGTGAAGATTATTCAAAGCGCTAACCCCATGCGACTTGGCAATCTGCCATGCTGCAAAGTTGGAGCAGCCGATATAGCGGACTTTACCCGACTTCACCAGGTCGTCGAGCGCACGAAGCGTTTCGTCCAACGGAGTCTGAGAGTCAAACCGGTGCACTTGATACAAATCGATATGATCGGTTTGCAGCCTTTTTAAGCTCGCCTCCACGGCACGGTATATATGGTATCGGCTTTGACCCGAATCATTGGGACCTAGTCCAACTTTGCCGTGTACTTTAGTAGCGAGAATAATTTGATCACGTCGACCCTGCATAATTTTCCCCAGAATCTCTTCGGATTCTCCAGATTCAAGCGGATTATCACGATCCATTCCTTTGCCGTAGACGTCTGCTGTATCATACAATGTGATCCCAGCATCCAACGCTGCATCGAACACATTTCGAGACTGCGTCTCATCAATCCACCGGCCAAAAGCCATCGTCCCCAAGCTGACCTCCGATACTTTCAATCCGGTTCTTCCCAAGCTTCTGTGTTTCATACATTTCCCCAACCCTTCTATTTATAATTAAGTAAAAATAATTGCTGTTTCCAATGTTCTTATCATAGGCGACAAGCTATACACGGGTGGTTTTCCAAATTCCCTTCTTGAACCGTCCATATATGAGCACCGAGCGCACAAATTGATCTGCAGCTGCTGCTGTCCAAATGCCGGCGGTACCCCAATTCAACCCAAATACGAACAAGAGACTCAAAGCAACTCTGAAGCCCCATACCCCGATTAAAGTCGAGTACAGCGGGTACCGGGTATCTCCTGCTCCTCTCAAGGCTCCGCCCAAAATAAATTGGGTTGCCTGAGACACTTGAATAAAGCCCATAATTCTTATCCCAACAGCTCCCTGTTCGATTACAGCTTGGTCTGGCGTGTACAGCATCATAATATAAGGGGCGAAGCAGATAAACACTACACCCATAGCCCCTGCTACAACCATCCCAATTTTGCGTACCTGCCATCCATACTTTTCCGCTAAATCCGGATTGTTGGCCCCGAGTGCCTGACCGACCAAAGTAGAAGCCGCTATGGAAAATGCCATTCCCGGCATAAAGGTCAGCCCAAACACATTAAACGCTATTTGCGTTGCTGCCAACGCTACGGTTCCAAGGCTTGCGGCAACTTTTACAAACACAAGCATTCCAAGCCGCATCACGATTTGTTCAATTGCCGTGGGCAGCCCAATTTTGAGAATACGCCCAATCATCACACGGTCTATTTGAAATAAGCCGCGCGCTGTTAAACGAATGGTATATTTGCCGCTGAACATTACAGCAATAACCCAAACCATGGAAACCAGCTGCGATACGATCGTTGCAACCGCTGCGCCGGTAACACCCATCTCCGGCAAACCCCAGACTCCGTAAATCAAAGGGAATCCGATAATAACAATAAGCACATTCGATAACACATTGATTTTCATTGGTGTACGAGTATCTCCGGCTCCGCGTAATATTGCGGTTAAAGCCATCGAAATCGTATTAAAGCCGACGGACAAGAAAATAATTTCTGCATAACGCAGTCCGTGCGCCACCACGTCCTCCCCTGCTCCCATCATCCGGAGCAAGTCAGCTGCAAAGAAGTATCCAAGCGCAACGACCAGCACAGAAAGTACAATATTTAGTGCAAAAGCCTGACTCGCAGCCCGGTTAGCTTCCATAATTTTTCCTGAACCGACTGATCTTGCTACAATAACCGTAGTGCCTACATTTAAAGTCATGAAAATAGCTAACAACAGAAAATACGGCTGACTCGTTAATCCTACCGTCGCCACTGCTTCTGGACCTACCCTACCTACCAAAATCATGCTAAGCATCTGCATAAAATTAATCAGCAGCATCTCCACCAAGGATGGGCCTGCCAGCTTCAAAATAATTTTACGAATAGCTTTACGATCGTTTGGATCGGCTAAGGCCGCCTCAGGAGCATCCATCTGTTCATCTGCTTCGGAAGGTTGTTCATCTTTTGTTCGCGCTTTCATGCAGTCACCTTCGTTTCCATTCTTTAGGCGTATTTTCCACCAGCAGCTTCCAATTTTAACAGCTTTCCTAATCATAGCCGATTTCTCACAATTTAATAAGGACTGAATTCGGCTTCAATAAGTAACCTTTAGTATAGTAGCTTTATTTATTGACAAAACTTTTGTATAGTCTCCCATATTGAGTTGACCGCCCCTTAACGCTTATAATAAGAAAAGCTTCTATTCGAAGCCCTATCGATGAAGATACATTCGTGTCTTAAAGGTAGCTTTTCTTGCAATATTAGAAAGGTGAACCTCCGGTTCAAACTTATACTTTCTAATATTATAAGAAAAGCTTCTATTCGAAGCCCTATCGATCAAGATACATTCGTGTCTTAGCGGTAGCTTTTCTTGCAATATCAGAATGGTTCAGCTCTGCTGAAAACTTATTAATTATGATATTATAAAAAATGAGAAAAAAGTTTAAAAGAAAAGGTGTCATTCATGAGCATATTAAATGTAGAAAAACTAAGCCACGGATTTGGAGATCGCGCTATCTTCAAAGATGTATCCTTCCGTCTGCTCAAAGGTGAGCATATCGGACTCATCGGTGCTAACGGTGAAGGTAAATCCACCTTCATGAACATTATTACAGGCAAGCTCCAGCCGGATGAAGGAAAAGTAGAATGGTCCAAACGCATGCGCGTAGGTTACCTCGATCAACATGCGGTGCTCAACAAGGGCATGACAATCCGCGATGTTCTGAAGGGAGCCTTCCAATATCTGTTCGACATGGAACAAGAGATGAACGACATGTACGTTAAGATGGGCGATGTATCTCCGGAGGAGCTCGATCGGCTGCTTGAGGATGTCGGTACGATTCAGGATACATTGACGAATCAAGACTTTTACATGATCGATGCCAAGATCGAAGAAACCGCCCGCGGACTGGGACTTACCGATATAGGACTGGATAAGGATGTTAATGATCTTAGCGGCGGACAGCGGACCAAAGTATTATTGGCCAAGCTTCTGCTCGAAAAGCCGGACATCCTGCTCCTCGATGAGCCGACGAACTATCTCGATGAGCAGCATATCGAATGGTTGAGACGTTATCTGCAAGAGTACGAGAATGCATTCATATTAATCTCTCATGACATTCCGTTCCTTAACAGCGTTATTAACCTGATCTACCATATGGAAAATCAAGAGCTGAACCGATACGTTGGCGATTACGATTATTTCCAGCAGGTCCATGAAATGAAAAAGCAGCAGTTGGAATCAGCCTACAAGCGCCAACAGCAGGAAATTGCAGATTTGAAAGACTTCGTAGCCCGGAATAAAGCTAGTGTCGCGACTCGGAATATGGCGATGTCCAGACAAAAGAAGCTGGACAAGATGGATGTCATAGAGCTCGCCAAAGAAAAACCGAAGCCGCAGTTCAACTTCAAGGATGCCAGAACGTCCGGCAAGCTGATTTTTGAAGCTAAGAATCTTGTCATCGGCTACGAGGAACCCCTATCAAGAGCGTTGGACCTTCGTATGGAGCGCGGTCAGAAGATCGCCCTGGTAGGTGCCAACGGTATCGGCAAAACAACGCTGCTGCGTAGTATCTTAGGTGAGATCCAAGCACTGTCGGGCTCCGTTCAGCTTGGGGAGCACCTGAGTATCGGCTACTTCGAGCAGGAAATGAAGGAAGCCAACTACAATACTTGTATTGAGGAAGTATGGAAGGAATTCCCTTCTTACTCACAGTTCGAAGTGCGTGCGGCACTGGCCAAATGCGGGCTAACAACGAAGCATATCGAGAGCAAGATTACCGTTCTTAGCGGCGGTGAGAAGGCAAAGGTGCGATTGTGTAAGCTCATAAACCGTGAAACAAACCTGCTCGTGCTCGATGAGCCGACCAACCACTTGGATGTGGATGCGAAGGACGAGCTGAAGCGCGCCCTCAAAGCGTATAAAGGCAGCATTCTTCTGATCTCTCACGAACCGGAATTTTATCGCGATGTCGTTACAGATACTTGGAATTGTGAATCCTGGACGACAAAAATGTTTTAATCCCTGTATGTTAAGGAACTGTCTCACAAGCATAGAACGAGCCAGTCGCCAAATTAAACAAGCTTCCATGACCACTGTCAAAGTGGAAATTGGAAGCTTGTTTTTCTGTGAATTCGGCGTTTAATGGAAACATGAACCTTCGTGAAATTGGGTTGGCACCGGATTAAGCTTAGAATGACCTTAGCGGAACTAAAATTTCCGTTATTCAATCGGCCTCGTTAAATACGAGACAATAACGGAAGCCGCTGTTCCGTTATTAGGAAGAATTCGGGCAGTTTACGCTAAAATTTTAAAGTTAACGGAAGAAGTGCTTCCTTTATTTCTCTGTTTTTATGATTTTTTAGGAAATAACGGAACGGTCACTTCCGCTGTTAACCTAAGTAATGCCAAGTGCGATTCTGTTTCGTTCGTTGCCACCACTATTTTCTCGACCCACGGTTGCAGCAATTGTGATCATAGCTATGTGACTATTTCATAACAAGCACAACAAAATGCCAGGATTAATCCCTCACATCACACAATGCTGTTAACAATGCTTTACAGCCGCGCGAGAAAAGCAACAGCCAAATCGGCTATTCGCAGATGCCCGTTCTCGTTCGGATGAAGCCCATCGGATGTGTAATAATGCATCGTTAGCTTGTTAAAAGCGCTAATTGCATACAAATCCAGCAATGGCAAAGAATAGTTAAGCCCGATCATATGGATAGCATGAACATAATCAAAGAGGCGGCAGCCTGCTTCGTTCGTGCTGAATATATCGTAACCGTCCTTATCTCTAGGCAATGGAGTCCAAAGATTTAACCGGCAGCCCGGATTATTAGTTAAAATATGCTCAACTAGTGTTCGGTAAGCTCCGATAAAAGTCAGGATATCATAGCTGCCTGGTTCTCCTAACGGTTTATTCAAGCGAAAATCGTTCACTCCGGCAAAAATGGTCACACAATCGAGCGTTTGGTCGATATTCCGACCGACATTCACGGTTGCCCCATAATCTCTGTCTCCGCCAGCCGTCATGGTGCAGCCGCTTTTACCGTAATTCATCACTCGGCTCAATCCTAGCCTGCTGCATACAAGCGGCTGATAGCCGTTGGCCTCTGTTAGGCTATCGCCTAGCGTCCCCCAACTCCTACCTCTCCATCTATTTGCTTCGGGAGTGAATAGTCCGGTTGCAGACTCCTTGTCAATTTTCTTCATCAAATATAACTTGAGCTGTCTCGTTTATTCCAGCCGTCACAGCTTCCAATGACGCTTCCGTACGATCACCGAGCCAAGCTCCCTGCTCTATTAATGTATTTTGCAGCGTCGGAATATCGATCCCGCGAAATCCGGTATTGGATCTCGCCGCCATGGCAGCAGCAGTGCCTGCGGCCTGCCCCATCGCGAAGCAGTTCGGCATGACTCGCAGAGAGCCTTGTACTGGACGATCCGAGGAAACCGAACGACCGGCTACAATCAGGTTCTCCTTACCCTGCGGCAGCATGCAGCGATAAGGAACGCCATGCGATTGTCCTTTCGGCAAGTGTTTGATTGCCATAGTGCTCTGCGCGTTCGCAAGATGAATATCAATGAAATAGGAATTCCGGGCAATATCGTCCTCAAAGGTGCGCATTTGGAGGAAATCCTCTACCACCAAGGTGTAATCACCAACTATTCGGCGTGTTTCACGAATTCCAATTTGATCACCTGAATGAACCAGATGCGCGTTCTCGAAGCCTGGCACATATTTGTGCAGAAAGCGCAGCTGCGTCTCTATCAATTTCCTGCCTTCGATAGCAGCATAAGTTAAATCCTCTGCTTTCGTACCGTCAATACCAAATACATGGCCGAAATTAAAGCCCGCCACTGACTTCGAAAGCCAGGCCGTACCGGAAATCCGCTTGCGTCCCTCCGGCAAATCGCCATTTTGCTGTGCTTGCGTGACGGTATCCGGCAATTGGCCGCCTTGACCGGTATCCTGGATAAATTTGTCAAATTCATCTTTGTCCAAACCGGATAAGATAAAGCACATCGTACCCGGCTGCAGCTCCCCTTCCTCCCCGCCGATGTGAAAGGGTACCCCGGCCAATGCTGCCAAATCCGCATCACCCGTAGCATCGATGTACAGCTTCGCTTGGACAACCGAACGGCCGCTTTTATTGCTGATCACTATTCCTTGAATCTGTTCGCCTTCCGTAAGCACTTGATCAACAAAAGTATGGAACAGCATCTTAGCTCCGCTTTGAGTCACTTCATGGTCATAGATGCGCTTCAATACTTCCACATCAATGGGAACCCAGTCCAGCCTGTCTTTATGCATGCTCATATAGATATCGCCGGAGGCTTGTTTCATCTTCTCCATCAGATTCAATCCGATACCTCGTATTACCGGCTTCTCCCCATCGGTATAAGGACAGAATGCGGGAACGAGCGCTGCAGTTCCCATACCGCCCATGTAACCTCGCTGCTCAATTAGCAGCGTATCCGCGCCATTCCTTGCAGCTGCAATAGCCGCAGCAATGCCTGTAGCTCCTCCGCCGATCACAACGACATCCGGTGTATAAGATATCGGAAGCTCCTGCTGCGGGATGGTAACCGTAGTCAACTTGATGGTCATTTGATTTCCTCCTCAAATTTACGCTGAAAATGGGAAGCAAACAGAAAACAGCCGCCTATAAGATAAGCTGCTTTCTGTTCGCGGCATGTTATTTTTTCAAAGTGGTGTACCAATCATTAACTTCTTTATAGCTCGAATCGCTGCCGGCTGCTTTATACTTTTGTTGGAAAGCTTCCAAGCCCGATACAGACTCTGCACCAAAAATCAATTTGACTGTATAATCGTTAATCATCGTGTTGAGCTGTTGGAAATTTTTTGAATACTCAGGCATGAAAGGCGCCATCCCCAACGGGTCGATTATGCGTGCTTCCGCAGGCTGCTTCACATTCAGAAACTCCCAAGCTTCAAACAAACGCGGGTCCTTACGCACACGTGCCTGCCAGTAGATCGGATAATTTTTCTCGTCAACGCCCATCAAATAATTGTTCGCCTGATTCCGCTCATCGGTAAATATCGGCAGAATAGGGTTATAGGCTCCGTCTTTGAACGTATAGTGCTTGCCTTCCTCGCCTATCGCCATCGTCCTGAAAGTATCCTTCTCCAGCTTGGCATTCATCCATTTAATCGTATCCTCAATGTGTTTGGAGGATTTGGGAATAAAGGTGATTCGGTCAAAGCCTGACGATGCAGAGAAGCCCATTTTGCCGCTTGGACCCTTCAAAGCTGGAGCAAACACCATTTTGGCGTCAGGTTGATTTTTTTTCAGTGCATCCGCAATAGTCGGCACATCGGACCAGTTAAGCGGAATAACGCCGGCACGGCCACTTGTGAATTTTTCTTTCATCGTAGCATCTTTATTTACGCCAAATTCCTTATCCAGCAGCCCTTGCTTGAACAGCTCGCTCATGTAACCCACATATTCTTTAAAGGCCGGGTCCAATGTACGCGGAGTCAGCTTGCCATCAACCGGATTCCAAAAGTTCGGCATCCCGAACGCACCGACCACATTTTGCAGGAACGGATCGTCTCCCCTGAGTGTTAAAGCCACATTTTTATCTCCGTTACCGCCCGGGTCCTTCTCTTTGAATGCCTTCAGGACAGCCGTCAGCTCCTCCAATGTAGTCGGCATTTTCAGGCTTAGCTTATCCAGCCAGTCTTGACGAATCATCAGGCCGGTGCTGGAAAAATTAATGGACTTGGTGGGAATGGCATAAATTTTCCCGTCCACTTTGGCAGCATCGAATGTTTCCTGGGACACGGATGCTTTAATGTTCGGACCAAACTTATCGATCAGAGGCGTTAAATCAACTAAAGCCCCTTTTTTGGCATAATCTGAATAAAGCGCTTTAAAATCACTGCCGCCAGCGGTCGTAATAGCATCATACGGTTCTGCAGACGCAATCAACAAATTAAGCTTGTCTTGAGGCTTATCCTGAGGAAGCATTTCGTACTGTACTTTATAGCCGGTTTTATCCTCCAGCACTTTGGCTACGGGATACGTGTTGTAATCGTCCTTTTGCCAAATTTGCAGTGATTTCAACGTTGGTTTCACTTCATTTTTGGCAGCGGGTGCAGGTGTGGATCCAGATGCTGCAGGAGCCGTCGCTTGAGAATCTCCCCCTTTGGATGAGCAAGCAGCAGAAGTCAGTGTCATTGCGGCCAATGTAATGAGGAGCCATTTCTTTTTATTCATAGAAAACCCTCCTAGTTTAATTTACAATCTCTGTATCATTAACCCCTCAATAACAAGGATTGAATGCTTGCTTAGCCTTTCACGGAACCTATGAGAACACCTTTTATAAAATATTTCTGCAAAAACGGATACACCAGTAAAATAGGAATCGTAGAAGCAATAACTGTAGCTGCACGTACACCTTCAGGTGAAACATTCATTAAATCGTCTACGCTTTTGTTCAGAGCCGAAGAGGAATCCGCATCCATCACAATATCCCGCAGGTACAGCTGTAAAGGCTTTAAAGAGGCATCGCTTATATAGAGCATCGGATTGAAAAAGTCGTTCCAGAAGTAAACCGCGTAAAACAACCCAATCGTCGCAAGCACCGGTCCGCTGAGCGGAAGAATGATCCGGAACAAAATAGTGTAGGTTTTGGCACCGTCCATTTTGGCTGAGTCCTCAAGCGCCTCCGGCAAGCTCTCGTAGTAGCTTTTAATAACCAATAGATTGAAAACACTGATCATCGCAGGTAAAATAAGCGACCATAAGCTGTTGATCAAATTCAAGTTGCGCATCAGCAAGTAATTCGGAATAATGCCCCCATTAAACATCATCGTAAAAACGAATAGCACCATAATGAAGCTAATGCCTGGCAAATGCCTTTTCGACAAAGGGTAAGCTGTAACCGCTGTCAATAAGATCGAGATCAGCGTTCCGACGACTGTGATTCCAACAGAAACCATAAAGGAACGGATAAATTGGGCGGATGTGACCACATACTCCATTGTGTGCAGCTGAAAGCCTACTGGAAATATACCTACCTTGCCTGAGACAACAGCCCATTCCTCACTGATCGATTTTGAAAGCACATTGGCAAACGGAAGCAGTGTGGACGCCGCCATAAGCAGGAGAAATGTATAAGCACATACATCCAAGCTCAGGTCAGCTATTGATTTTCTACGCATCTTTCCCGCCTCCTTTTACCATATACTTCGATTAAGCAGTTTTTTACTGAGCATGTTGCCAAAAATAATGAGTAGAAAACCAACCACTGAGTTAAATAATCCTACCGCTGTGCTGAAGCTGTAATCCATTTTGCCAAGCCCCATGCGGTATACATAGGTCCCGATTACATCCCCCGTCTGATACACCACCGGATTGTACAGTGTCAATATTTGCTCGGTTCCAGCATCCAACAGATGGCCTATACGTAAAATGAACATTAATACGATGGTAGGCAAGATGCCTGGCAGCGTGATGTAAAACATCTGCTTAATGCGCCCCGCTCCGTCAATGGCTGCCGCTTCGTACTGCTCCTGCTCAATACCCGCAATAGCTGCAATAAAGATGATAGCGTTCCAGCCTACTTCCTTCCACCCTGCAGTGAAGACGACAACACTTCGGAAAAATCCGTTATCCAGCAGGAACGAAATCGGCTCCGCCCCAAACCATTGTATGAGCTGATTGAGCAAACCGCCTGAAGGAGACAGAATGTTGATGAACAAGCCCGAAATAATTACCCAAGACAAGAAATGGGGCAAGTAGATGATGGTTTGTACGGTTCGTTTGAAAAACATTCTGCGTACTTCATTTAACAGCAGCGCGACTGCGATTGGGATAGGAAACAACAAAATAATTTTGTAAAAGCTAATCAATAACGTGTTGCTGAACACTTGCATGAATTCATCGGAGTGGACCAGCTTCTGGAATTGCTCCAGGCCTACCCATTTACTCCCCGCTATACCGTCAAAAATGTTAAAGTCTTGAAAGGCGATCAAAACCCCATACATCGGCGTGTATTTGAAAAGCAGTAAAAAAAGCAAACCAGGCACCAACAAAACATACATGTCCAAATTGCTGCGAAACAGCTTCCAACGGCTGTCCCGTTTGACGGCAAGCTCAGGGCTGATCTCTTTACTCTCTAAGTTTGCAGTCGTTGTTGTATTCATGATTGTTGTCACCTCCCTGTGCTTGTAATGTCATTATATCGGGTTTGAAAAACGCTCAGTAGAGGGTAAAGCTATGATTTCTGGTTTAATCCTACTGCCTTTTGTCGAAAACTAATCGATAATAGACAAATGGCACCCCTCATTCCCGGGCATAAGCGGGGTTAAGAGCGCCATTTTCTTATAAGATGATCTGATAATTGCTTACCTAGTGGTGGGCTTATTTTCTTTAAAACTTCATCAGCTACGACACTTGCTCCTCACGAATAATCTGCAAGCGGACGGTAACCGTCGTGCCTTGTTCTGGTGCGGATCGGATGGACAATCCATAGCCCTCTCCCGAGTATAGCCTGATACGTTCATTTACATTGTACAAACCATAAGAGCTGCCAGCACTGTCGAAGGAGCTTTCCGGCCGTGGCTCGCTAAGCAGCTTCCTGGCAATCTCCTCCTCCATGCCGGCTCCGTCATCGGAGACGGACAGCACAAGCTCCTCTCCATCCTGATGGGCGGCAATCCGGATATGACCGCTTTTAGCTTTGGATTTACGAATTCCATGCAGCAGCGCATTTTCCACAATAGGCTGAAGGGTCAGCTTGGGCATGTAATGTTTATGAATTGCCGGGTCTGACTCAACCGTAAATTCAAAGCTCTCGGGAAACCGGCTTTGCTGGATTTCCAAATATACTTTGGCTAAGTTCAATTCATCCTCCACACTGACGTTGTCCCGGCCTTTGTTTAAGCTAAGCCTGAAGTATTTGGCCAGCGCATCGATCATTTGGCTAATATCATGTGCATTACGTCCTATAGCAATCCAGTTGATCGTATCGAGCGTATTGTATAGAAAATGCGGATTTATTTGAGCTTGCAGGGCGCGAAGCTGAGCTTCACGCTCCAGCACCTTCGTCTTGTAGGTTTCTTCCATCAGATTTCTAACCTTATCGATTAAATGATCAACGCTCCGTTCCAGAACGTTGATATGACCATCGGATGCTGCATTGCGGTCATCCAGACTTTCCAAACCTTCCTTATGAATAGTTCGAATGACAAGCTGAACGCGTCGGTTCATGCCACGTATGATAAAAGCCAACAGAACGAAAACCAGCAAGAGGAACATAATCGACACCCCAAGCAATGTCGCGACACTGGAAAACCGATTCAGCGTAACGGCCTGACGAGATATTTCTGCTGCCGGCACCTCAGCCACCAGCTTCCAGCCTGTGGATTGTATGGTTGTGAATACCGCATATTTGGCATCGTCACCTTCGGCTATTTTAATTATGCCCTCGTCCATTTCTATAATCGACTTCCTTAGATCAGCGCTCAGGACCGGCTTGCCGAGCAAAGATTGATCCGCATGCGATACAGCGACTCCAGCGGAGTCAACCATATAAATAACCTGCTGCTTGGATAAATCTACAGCATCAAGTATCGTTCTTACGGTTTGCTCTGTCATATCGATGACGAGCACGCCCGTCATCTGGTCGAATTTCTGAGCATTGCGAATCATCCGGGCTGTGGAAAGCACATAAGCGCTGCCCCTGTCGATATAATTCTCCTGATAAGCTCCTACCCATACGATTGAACCGCCGGCTTCGATGACACTATTGTACCAAGGCCGACTTTTTAAGCTATCCATTGGGAAGAAATTGATCAATTCTCCAGCATAAATTCTGGACTTATCCACAAACAGCCTGACGCGAAACACATTGCCATTCGTCTCTGCCGTATCCATCATATAACGCAAATCCTTCAGCACAACAAGCTGTTGACCGATAGGTGCCGTCGCCTCAGATTGATCCAAATACTTATATAGATTAGGATTCATAAAAATGGAATTGGACGTATCACGCACACGTTCAAATTGATAGGTCAGATTGATCCCTGTTTGCTTCATCGTCTGCAGCATGGAGCGGGTTACTTCCTTCTCCAATATTACGGAAGAACGCTCGTAATAAAAATACAGGAGGAAAGATGCTGGCAGTAAAATCAATAGAACATAGCATAGCAGCCAGGTTCTGGCGGCCGCCAGCTCTTTTAGCAGCAATAACGAATAGCGAGCACCCTTGTGGAGCATGGATTTCATCCGACGAGCTTCCCCCCTTTATAGGACCTGTTCACGGTAGGCGCTGGGCGTAAAGCCGGTAACCTTCTTAAACAGCTTGCTGAAGTGGCTGGGATCCGAGTAACCGACAGCATAGCAAACCTCATATAATTTGACCGTTGTATCCCGAAGCAGTTCCTTGGCTTTCTCTATCCGAACTTTGGTTAAATATTCGTAGACCGTATCTCCTGTCTCTTGCTTATAGAGCAAGCTGACATAGGTAGGGCTTAAATAGACGCTTTCCGCTATATCCGAAACCGTCAAGCTATCTGCCAACCGTTCTTCAATGACTTGGCGTATACGCTCTATTACATTGCTCGATTTCCCGCTGCGCTTCTCTTGTATCCGTGAGCATACTTCTATGAGATAAGATTCCAAGGTGAACCTCAAATCCGTTATCGTCTCCTGCTTAAATACGCGTTCCCACAAGCTAAGCTCCTTTTCTTCCAGGTCACGGCTTTGTATATTCAGCTCCAGCAACAAACGATTGGACAGCAATATCAACTGCAGGCAAACATTGCGGCAGTACTTCAACCCTTCACGGCGGTTTCTTGCTAACCATTCGAATAAATCGTTGAGCTCTATCGACAGCTGATAAGGCTCCGCTGCTTTCATAACAGACAAGAAGCGTTCGCTTTGAACTTGATCAAACCTGTGCATACCTTGCTCCTCGTGTTCGAGGCTGTCCATAGAAATGACGCGATTCTTGCCAAGGTACCACTTTTGATCCGCCGCTTCACGTGCTTGTATATACGACCATGGCAATGCCTGAAGGTTGGATACATGCTCGCCGACCCCGATGGTCACCGTGATTGAGAGCCAGCGCTGCAGATTCTCCCGGATTTCTTCAGCCAGGCTGAACAGCAGGTCCTCCTGAGACTCCTCCTCGTCCCCAATGCCGCCAACAACCCCGTTACTGTTGGTATTGCGCACACGGAGTATGCCGACATATTCGCTGCTCCTGTTCTCGAAAGCATATCCGCCCATGTGCCGGTCAATTAACTCCTGGCATACGTTAAGCACAGCATAGGACAACAGCTGCTTGTCCCTCTCCGAGCGAGGCTCGACTACCTCCGCATTGTCGTCAATAGTAACCACAATGACCCAATACGATGCATCTGCCGGCAGGTCCAGCTGTAGAAACTCCATCCGATTCCGTGCGCCGCCAGGCTGGGTGATTCCGTCGCGGATCAGCGACATGAGAAACTTTTCCCGAAGTAACGGCATGCTTTGGGTCAGCTTGACCTGCATATCTGCAATCAGCATCTTTTCCTTTGCTTCGTTCTGTAATTCTCCGACGACTCGCTCAACTACCATTCTTAGCTCCTGCATATTGACAGGCTTAAATATATAATCGACAGCGTTGACTTGAAGCGCAGACTTCAAATAATCCGCATCATCATGACCGCTTACAAAAACAATTTTGATATGAGGATACCGCTCGCGAATCTGGGCGGACATACGTATCCCATCCATATTGATCATACGCACATCGGTCAGCACCAAATCAGGCTGGATTCGTTCAATTAGGTCCAAACCTACGTCTCCGTCATCAGCCTCGCCTGCGAAGTCAATATTAAAAGTATTCCAGTCGAAATAATTACGCAGACCATAACGAACGGTCGGTTCGTCATCAACGATAACAAGCTTGTACATCCAATGTCTTCCCCCTAAGCCATTTTTCATCATTATACATGAAATCGATTTCAATGGAACAAGCAATAGATTGGATAAACTATTTTTTCATTTGGCAAAACATCCCCTTAGACTCATCCCATTCTGCATACAGCACATCCTCGATCCGGGCTGCCCCCTGCTCCTTAAGTGCTTTCAGCAACCACTTCATGCTGTGCCCCGTATGCTCCAGCCGTTTCTTCTGTACCCTGCCGTTCTCAACAAGAACCAAACTCAAGGACAGCGGCTCCTCTGGAAGCTGCAAATCTTGCCTTGTGACGCTTTCGAGCGATGTTTTTTTCTTTACACTCAAGTTCCCGTTTGTTTCGAATACCGCAAAGCCAACCTCACGGACAGAAAAAATATTTTGCTCACGCAGCAGTGTGTGCAGCTGGTCGAAATCAAGATTATTACGTTTCATTGCTGCAAAATCAATCTGACCATTCACGATAATGAGATCTGCAGTACCGTTGAGATGCCTGGATAGTCCAGGAATGAACTGCACCAGCTTCTCGAGACCAAGGGATAGAGCAGTCCATAACGCCAGAGCATAAAGAAGCTGAGTTAGATGAACGTCTTTATCATACAGCGTATTCCCAACAATTTCGCTTAACATCAAAGAGGAAACGAAATCAAATGCGGTTAACTGAGAAATTTCTTTTTTCCCTAATAGCTTGGTAATAAGCCATAGACCGACCATCGCGGTAGCCAGCTTAACGGTTATGTAATAGAAATCCATAGGAAAAACCCCTTTCGGATGATTGGTCTTTTTTTACCCGAACAGGCTGCATAACGAAACCATGGCAATTCTAACTTTACTTGTTGTATAGGCTGTGTTACAAAGCTTATAATTTCTATGACTCACTAGTAAATAATTACGCTTTTAGAGGAGCTGCAAACTATGAACATTCAACTCGTGCGTCACAGTACCTTATTCATTCAGTACGCTGGGTATAAACTGCTAATCGATCCTATGCTCAGCCCAGCCGGGGCGATGGCAGCTGTTCCAAACACAGCCAATACACTTTCCAACCCCCTCGTCAATTTGAAGATCAACATTGAAGAATTGCTCAAGGCTGACGCCGTACTCCTAACCCATACGCATCGAGATCATTTCGACAGTGTTGCGGCTGAGCTCTTGCGTAAAGATATAGCTTTCCTGTGCCAGCCGCAGGATGTGGAGACGATACGCTCGCGGGGATTTCAAGAGGTTATGCCCATTGAGGATGAATTTGTATGGAATGGCATCCGCATCACACGGACTACCGGTCAGCATGGCGTTGGCGAAATCGGGAGACTTATGGGGCCTGTTTCAGGCTTTGTTCTTCAGGCCCCAAACGAGCCGACCTTATATATAGCCGGTGATACGATTTGGTGTGAGGATGTAGCGCAAGCTCTCACCAAATATCAACCTGAAGTTGCAGTCGTATTCGCGGGAGGAGCCGAATTTCTGCAAGGCGGCCCCATAACGATGACCTCTGAGGACGTTCGGCAAGTATGCTTGCACAGCCCGAATACTCGTATTGTGGTTGCTCATATGGAGACATGGAACCACTGCTTCCTGAAACGACCGGAGCTAAGAGCATTGGTCGAGAAGCATCAGCTTCAGGATCAGGTCTTCATTCCAGAAGATGGGGAATCCATCCATTAAATGCTGCTTTTTATTGTTTACGTCAAGCCGAATTAATGTGATAATTAGCACCATACTTCACATTTTATTGAGGAAAGAAGCGGTTGCTTTGAAAGGTATGCTCCCATTCTTGCTTTTTTATACGGTCATTTATATGGCGAATGCGGTTTATGGAACGTTCATCCCAGTTTACTTCCAATCCATCGGCGCAACCTCCACACAAATAGGGCTGCTGCTAAGTCTGGGACCTTTGGTCGCGGTATTGGCACAGCCTGTTTGGGGTTCAATTGGAGATAGGGCCCGGACAAAAAATTCCGTGCTTCGCGTACTCATCATTGGCACAGGGGTAGTTATTCTACTCTTCCCGATATCAACAGAATATTATTATTTGTTAATAATGGTATGCTTGTTTACCTTCTTCCAAACTTCAATCGCCCCTTTAAGCGATGCTATTACCTTAGAAGAGCTCGACAAGCAGAAACGCTGGTCTTTTGGTCCGATCCGGTTGGGCGGAACTATAGGATTCGCTATTATGTCTCTCCTGTTCGGCTGGATTGCCAAAAGCCACATCCATTCTTTATTTGTCGTCTATGCTATTATTATGTTCATCAGTGTGCTTCTGCTTTCCCAATTCCCTGCTACTACAGGCTATCAATCATCAGGCAAAAAGATAAATATCGGAGTCTTATTCCGAAATCGCAAGCTCATGATCTACATGGGCATTAATCTGGTCCTACAAATTACGTTGGGCTATTATTATACGTTCTTCCCTGTCTATTTTCACAATATGGGAGGAAACAGCTTTCTATTAGGCTGGTCGATGGTCATTTCCGCTATAAGCGAAATTCCTTTTCTACTCTATTCTGGGCGAATTATGAAGCGCGTTCGAATCACACATATTTTGCTTGTTGCCAGTATAGCCACTGCTCTGCGCTGGTTCGCCTTCTCCTTAACCGACAATCCCTATTGGGTACTCCCCGCTCAAGTGCTGCATGGATTGATTTTTATCGTGCTGTCGGTCACTATGGCTATGTACATAAATCAAGAGGTTCCGAAGGAACTGAAAGCCAGCGGACAGACGTTAAACGCTCTGCTTAGCGCAGGTATCGCCCGTATTATTGGCAGCTTTGGCGGAGGGATTGCGAGTGATGCCTTCGGTATGAAAAATATTTTTTATTACAATGGATGGATTGCCGCAGCTTGCACGGTCTGTATTATATGGCTGAGCTTTTATGAAAAGGGAGCACAACGCAAGGCCAAAACATAAGGATAGGATCGACTACGTTCCTGGAAAATAGTATGATGTCATTAGAATGGGAGTTCAACAAACTTTAACATTAAGACAAAGCGAGGAGAGAACAACATGGCATTCGGAACATTAGCTCACAAAGTCGGCACACTGCCGCTGATGCAACTAACACAGAAATTAGGTGAGCTTGAAATTGATTTCGTACAGCTCGCTCTGACGAAGGCTATAGGCGATATTGATACGTCCTTGGGCAAGTTAAGCCCTGGCTTGGCCAACCATATTGCCGAGCAGTTTGACAAGCAAGGCATTCGCATTGGAGTGCTGGGCTGCTACATCAACCCGGTCCATCCTGATCCTGTACAAAGACGGTACGAAATCGACCGCTTTAAAGAGCATCTGCGGTTTGCCCGTGAGTTTGGCACAACCATCGTTGCTACTGAAACAGGCGATCTCACAACCTACCGCAATCAGGATGCTGAGAGATATGAAGAGATTGGGTGGTCGATTCTGCGCAGCACTGTTGAAGAGTTAGCCGAGGAAGCGGAGAAATGGGGCGCCTATGTAGGTCTTGAACCTGTCTGCACACATACGCTTACCACACCTCAGAAAATGAAGCGCATCATAGATGAAGTCCCCTCCCGCAATATCGGAGTTGTACTCGATCCTTGCAACTTATTTGATCGTACGAACTTTGAGCGCCGGGAGCAGGTTGTTAACGAATCCTTCGAGCTGTTCGGAGACCGAATCGTACTGGCTCATCTGAAGGATGTGGTGACTCCATTTAACGAACGTGATGGACGTCCCAAATCCGTAAAGCCAGGTACGGGTGTGTTCGACACAGCGGGATTCCTGCAGAAGCTCTATGAGTACAAGCCATTCGTCGATGTTTCCATAGAAGATACGGATGCCCACGAGATGAATGAGGTCATTCACTATTTGAAGGGTCTTAATAAATAGCAAATGGGCGGATTGAAAGGAAGTCCCAACCCATGATGCTGCTGCAAACCTTTCTCTCTACGATCTATCATGTTTTTCTTCCTATCTCCCTGCCTGTGATCGGTGGCGCTTTACTTAGGCGCTTCCGTGGGATGGATACAAAGCCGATATCTATGCTTGCCTTATACATATTAAGTCCTGCGCTTATATTTGTTGCCTTGTTCAATGCCCGGATATCGTGGGACGACATAACGAATACGATACTATTTTCGATCATTAATGTTTTGGTGCTGTGGGCAATCGCTCTCCTAATCAGTAGAATGCTTGCTCTGCCGGCCGCTGAACGCGCGGGGCTAACGATGGTCTCAACCTTCACTAACAGCGTGAATTATGGTCTTCCCTTGGTTTTATTAGCTTTCGGACAAGCAGGTCTTGATAAAGCCTCCTTATATGTCATCGTTCAAATGATTATCGTCAATACGCTCGGCATATATTTCGCGGCGCGTTCCCAATTTTCTGTAAAATCCGCGCTTTTATCTATATTTAAAATGCCGTCTATTTATGCGGCGGTATTGGCAACCATTGCCAAAACATTGGAGCTGCAAATCCCGGAAGCGCTATATAAAGGTTTCACTCTGATGGCGGATTCGTATTCTCCTGTGGTCCTTGCGATACTGGGAGCGCAGATGGTAAGTGTTAAAAACACCGTGCTTCCGACAATCTATAAAAAAGCGTTTTGGTCCGGTATTTTTATAAGGCTGATTGCAGCGCCGGCGCTCGCTTACCTCACCTTGTATTGCTTAGGTATCGAGGGCATATTGTTTTCGGTCATCCTTGTACTGGCTTCCATGCCGGCCGCAGTTAACGCCGTTCTGTTAGCCGAACAATTCAATGCGGCTCCGCAGTTCGTGTCCAAGTGCATTCTCTGGACAACACTTGCCTCCTTCCTTGTATTGCCTGTAATCTTGCTGTTACTTCAATAACAGGTTAAAAAAGCTATAAAAGCGGCTGTCAAAGGAAGGGCAGCCTCTTCTTGGGTATTCTCAGCGATGCAAAGATGAATTAACTTCCCAACCCGTGCTAATCTTGGGCATCGGCGTTTAAGTTCGGTACAAAATTTGCTTTCATTCATTCCAGAGGAGACTGGGATTTTCGGGCGGCTGCCGAAAGAAAGACAATAGATGGAAATCCTCCCGTTAATCCAGCACGGATACCGTTTGAAAGCAATCTAACTGGAAAAACTCCTGCTAATCTAGATAATAGGGCCGAAATCAGCCAAAATCCTTAGAATTAGCAGGAGAAATTCCAGTTATTGGGCTTGAAACGCTATTTTTTGGGGAAATAACGTGACATTTTCCTGATAATTACGTGGAGTTCGCCATACTACCATGCAATGACATAACCCATCTGTTCACGCGCCATCACTTATGCAACGTACAAAAAGGGCTGCCCCTGGCTGGTGCTACTTTGGGACAGCCCCGTTTGCACGTTCGCTTCTTGCTCGTACCTTTTTCACAACCCGCTTCTATTTCAATACTTCAAATACTATAGCTCTCAGCATCTCGTTGGAATCATTAAACAATTCATGTCCCCAGTGAGGCTTGTTTAGCAGAATATCCCCCGGCTTCACTCTTGTCTGCTCATCATTCACTTTCATAATGCCGTTGCCCTCAAGAATAATGTAAACTTCTTCATCTTCACGATGCCGATGAAATCCGATGGATGAACCAGGTGGAATTTCAACGTAATTAATAAATTGAATTGCCGTATCAAAATCCTCTTTCTTATAAATACTCGTATGATTGACTGTACCTATCCCGCGATGGCACTGCTCCGTAACTAATTGCGCTTCCAGAAAATTACGATTGAACATGGACATCATCCCTCCTATTTATGCTGCCATTTGCCGTACTATTGTATAGTGGATTATGAAGTGATTTGCACTCTTTGCTGAAGCTCATGCGATTGGTTGGCAAAATGAACGAGCGCCTCAGATTTGATGTAGTCTTCTCCGCAAGTTTCCGCATTTCTGCCTTCGCTTAAAGCCTCCAGAAAATGATGGAAGCAGGACAAGTCGGGAATACCGCTGCTGTCGACCGGAATGTTGCCTTCCCCTTTATTCAGAAACAAACGATCTTCGATTAGCAGCAAGGCACCTTCGGTCCCTTCAATACGCCAGTCTCCGCTCCAGCCTGTTTGGTGTCCTTTCTCTGTCATACTGCCAATGTAATTGACAACTATCCCATCTTCCATCTCAAGGCAAAAGTTCAGATTGACATTAGCCTGCAGCCAGCTCCCGACCGGACAATAATTGAAAGCATAAATACTCTTTGCCTCCTGCCCGGTTAAATAACGTATCAAATCGAAATGATGAATGGTTACATCCTCCAGCAGCGGATTTTTGAGAGCAAGGAAATAAGGAATATCCGTTGGATGGTAACGGCAGAAATCAATTTGAATGGTTGAGATGCTCCCGATCTCCCCTTGTTCAAGCAGCGATTTCATATGACGAGTAAAGGGGAAGCAGCGATAGTTTTCTGCTATCATAAACGGGATGTTCCTCTGGCTAGCCAGCTCTACAATTCGGACGGATTCCTCATAGTTATTAGAAATCGGCTTCTCACAAAATACAGGAAGACGATGCTCGAACGCCAGTTCATTAACTGCTGAATGAAAGGCTGGAGGCGTTACGTTAATAAGGATGTCCGGCCGTTCCTTCTCTATTGCCTCTGACACAGACGTATAGAACGGAACGGGCTCACCTGCTAACCGTGCTTGCAGCTCTGCATTCACTTCGACAACCGCTAATTGAATGTGAGGGTGATCCCGGCGAATCCGCTTATACCATGAATAACCCTTGTTCCCAAGACCGACTAAAACAGCCTTCAACTTCCCCACTCCTTTTCGAACTCTCACTTTAAGCAAATGCTATTTCTTTTTAAAATTTTCATCGTATTTCTTTTGGGCTTCCTGAATCGCTTGCTCTCCGCCTGTCTTCTTCCATTCATCTACAAATTTATCAAACTCGCTAAGCGGTCTGCGGCCAATAATAAAGTCGACATAATTTTTGATCGTCAGCTGCTCCAATTTATCGCTAATCTGGTTATATTGGGGAAGCTGAATCGTCTTCAAAACATCATACTTGCCTTTACCTGTCGTTTCCGCTTTTTGACGCACTGAAACCAGACTGTTTTTGGTCATATATGGCGTTTGGAACTCGTAATCGTTAAAGGATTTGCCCACAAAGGTATACTGCTGGCCGATTCCGAATTTGATTTGCTCCTCTGCCTTATCGTAAGGAGGAAGATACTCGAAGCCGCCGTCATCTGTTTTACGGTAAGTCTTGCCTAATTCTCCATATACGATTTTTTCGAAAATATCCCGATCAAACGCCGTGGATTCCGCGATTTCGATATATTTGATCATCTTATCGCGATCTTTTTCCATATGAATGCCAAATTGTGCGCCAGAGCTCGGAATCGGGCTCCCCTGGATCGTACCCAGCTTGCCTTCAGGGCCTTTGGGACCTGCGAAGCTTGCCCATTTAACATTAGGGTTCTTGTCTTTCATCGCATAATACTCCCCGCCGATGAACGCCTCTTTCGGAATAAATTTCCACCAAGAAGCAACAACTACCCCGGATTTCTCGGAAATAACTTTGTCGTCAACGTTTTTGCTTTTATTAACTATAAATTCTGGATCGATTAATTCATCTTTATACCAACGATTCAACACAGTAAGTGCTTCCTTAGCGCCTGGCAATATTTCGCCTCTTAAGATCCGTCCATTTTCCTCGGTAAAAATCCCTGGATACACATCAAAGGCACCAAATACGGGGGAGAAAATTTCTTCCGTTTTCCCTCCGGTTCCCGTCCAACCATAGGTATCCTTTTTTCCATTACCATCTGGATCATCATTGCGGAACTTTCTCATGGCAGCTTCCAGCTCTTCCAGCGTCTCCGGTATTTTGTTAATACCCACCTTCTGCAGCCAGTCTTCCCGGATTCCGACAACCTTGGAAGTCGGCCCCAAGGTCCAAATAATAGGCATCGAATAATTTTTTCCGTTTCTCATCGTATATTGCAGAGGGTTGTCGCCCAAATGTTTTTTTAGCCATGCCATATATTTAGGAGCATACTTATCAAGTAAATCCTTCGGTATTTCAGCAACCGCACCTTGCTCTACAAGCTTATCATACTCCGGGAAAGGAAGATCCACCCAGACGTCAGGGATTTCGCCCGATGCCACCTTCACTAACAGCTCTTCCTTGAAATTATCCTTGGAACGCGGAACTTGCTCGATTTTTACATGAAATTTATCCTCAACCACTTTGATCGCATAGCTGTCTTTAACCGTTTTATCATAATTTTGGTTCAAATAGGTCATTTTGTAAGTACGTTGTTCAGAAGCCCCACCCGATGAGCCAGCTTCACTGCTGCCTTGACTGCAGCCCGATGCAACTCCCGTTAATAATGCCGAGCCTAACACAACCGAAACCACACGCTTTTTTTTACCCAAAAGTACCCCTTCTCTCTTAACTAATCTGTTATTCTTTGACTGCTCCCAGCATGATGCCCTTAACGAAATATTTTTGCGCAAATGGATAGGCTACCAGCATCGGAATGACAGAGAGCATAATGATAGTGGACTGCAGCTGCCGGCTGGAAAAAGCGTCGAATTGATTGCTCTGATACAGCATGGCATTGATTTCATCCATATTGTTATCGACAATTATTTTTCTCAATACAACCTGCAGCACCTGCTTGTTCGTATCCGTAATATAGATCAGGCTGTCAAACCATGCATTCCAGTGTCCTACCGCCACCCACAAGGCTACCGTGGCCAGAACAGGCTTTGAAAGCGGTATCACGATCTTGCGAAATATAAGAAAGTATCCAGCCCCGTCTACCTTGGCCGACTCCTGCAGGCTATCCGGTATGGACTTGAAAAAATTTCTCATGATCAATACATTGAACGCGCCAATCATGTTTGGGAGAACGAGCGCCCAGACACTGTTAAACAGACCCAGCTTTTTTATAAGCAAATAATGAGGAATCAGCCCGCCACTGAACAGCATCGTAAACAGAATCAGAGCGGTGACGATTCGGTTGCCCGGTAGATCGGCCTTGGACAGCGGATACGCCAGAAGTGAGGTAAACACAAGGCTCAGTATAACGCCAAGCGTTACTCTAAGCAGCGTATTCCCATAGCCCTTCCAAAGACTGTCATAATGAAAGGCGAACTTATAGCTGTCTAAAGTAAAGCCCGCTGGAAAAAGCAGTGTCCCCGTAGAGTAAACAGCGTGGGATGAACTTGTGCTTAATGAAACGACCAGTTGATTCCAGAAGGGAAATACTGTAACCAGCACTATGGTGCTCATAAGCAAGTAAAGCGCTGCTTGTGCCCATTTCTCACCCATGGTTGCCTTAATATGATTCATGTCCGTTTAACCTCCAACTGCTTGAAGCTTTACCATAAAGTATGTTCTTTACCGCCCATCGTTTTAACCGCTTTATTAACAATCACTATCAAAATCAGTGCAATCACGGATTTGAATAATCCTACCGCCGTAGAGTAGCTGTAATTGGCTTCAACTAACCCTTTCCGGTATACGTAGGTATCGATAATGTCTGACACTTCGTAAACCATAGGGTTGTACATATTGAATACTTGATCAAAGCCGGCGTCAAGAATATGAGCCATCTTAAGAATAAGCAGGATAGAAATAACCGGAATCAACATAGGAATCGTAATATGCAAAATCCGCTTGAACCTGCCTGCGCCATCAATTATAGCTGCTTCATACAGCTGCGGATCGATACCGGCAATGGCGGCGAAATAAATAATCGAGCCCCAGCCAAAGCTTTGGAAAATGTCAGTAACGATCAAAATGATTCTGAAATATCTTCGATCGGCCATATAAACCGCAGGCTCCATACCTAACAAGCTCATGAGCAGATTAAGCGGACCCTCCATGGAGAACAGGCTGATGAAAATTCCTGACAATACCACCCACGATATGAAGTGAGGCAAATAAGATACGGTTTGTACCAGCTTCTTAAAACGCATGTGAGTGACTTCGCTTAAGAGTAAGGCAAAGACAATTGGGATCGGGAATCCGAACAGCAGCTTGTAGAAGCTGATGATAAGCGTATTCTTCAAGACATTAAAGAAATACGGATCGGCAAATGCTTTGCGGAAATGATCCAATCCGACCCAGGGGCTAGCCATAATCCCTTTCAAAATAAAGAAATTTTTGAATGCCAGTACAACACCGTACATCGGGATGTAATGAAATATAATAAAATACAATATCCCCGGCAGCATCATCCAATAAAGCGTCTTGTATTCGTAGAACTTTCTTCTTCTCAGCCGTAGCTTAGCTGTAGCGGCTATCTTACCGGTTAGCGAGGTATCCATAGCCCATTTCCTCCTTCTATGAGTCTGTCCGACGGAAGCAAGTCCGTAAATATTTATTCATTACTGTGGTTATTGCAGGAAAGGGATGGCACTCCATAACCATATGAATAAATATTCACGAAAATCAAATCGTCGGACAGACTCCTATGTCCCCAAAATGAATGCGCATTCATTTCAATGAATTCACTATATCACAGCTCAACTTAGACGGAATCTTCAGTTTCTTTGGAAATATTTCGTTTTTTTATGCAGCTGCACGTTATTCATATTCTTTTGCCGGAATAATCAACTTCATGATGGTTCCCTCACCCTTTTCGCTAACTATTTGCAGCCCATACGGCTCACCGAATGTAATTTGGATGCGTTCATGCACATTTTTCAAGCCGTAGCCTTTGGAAGGTATAGATAGCAGCTGTTTTTGCAAAACCTCATCAATTCCAGGTCCATTATCTTCAACCGAAAATTCAATAGTTCCGTTGTTCCATTTGCCACGAATGATAAGCCTGCCCTTTCCGTCCGCCTTCATATCTATTCCATGCAGGATTGCATTTTCTACCAGCGGCTGCAGAGTCAGATTGACCGTAGCATAGGGTAAAATCATTTCGTCGATCTCATAAACGATTTCGAATTCATAGTCGTGCATAATGGATTGAATCTCTACGTACGATTGTGTATTCGTGATTTCATCGCGGATGGAAGTCAGACTCTCCCCCCTGTTTAATGCAGTTCGGTAAAACCTCGACAACGTAGTTACAAAATGACTGATGTCCCGGGCCCCGATCTGCACTGCCTTCCAATTAATGATAGACAAGGAGTTGTACAGAAAATGCGGGTTAATTTGAGACTGCAATGCTTTCAGCTGCAATTCCTTCTGCGTAATTTTATTTTTGTAGGTTTCGTTAATGAGTTCATTGATCCTCTGAAGCATTTTACCGAAACGTCGGGTCAGCTCCCCAATTTCATCCCTGTAATCATCACTTACGACGGAAACACGGAGGTCACCGAGCTCCACCTGCTTAGCCCATCTATGTAATAATTGAATCCGATAGAGCAAACTTCGCGAGAACATCCAAATTAATCCGAATAAAATCAAGGTACAGACGGCCACCACCACGATCGTTGCTTTAATGATGCTTGTGGCGTCAACGGAAAGCTGCTTTGCCGGTATGTAGCAATGGAGGGTCCAGCCCGGAATGGGAATACTCTGGGTGAGTACAATGTAGGAAACACCGTCCTTAACAAAAAAACCGTCCGTTTCTCTTATTAACTCCTGAGGCTTAATTCCTCTTTGGGCTGCGTCCGGAATCGCTTTTTCCAATATAATGTTGTGATTGCTATCGGACACCACGAAGCCATAATGATCCGCATTCCCTATGTTTGTCGTATCCAGCAAATGCGCCGTGTCTAGCTTCAAATACAGCAATGTTGTATCCTCGTTAACGTAAATGTTAGGAAATTTTTTCACAGCTGCAAATTCGCCAGAGCGGTAATACCAGAACGTTTTCTTTTGCTTGCTGGCTTGGTCATACCATACTGCTTCTCGCGCCCTATCAAAGGACTGAATATAATTCCCATATTCCGGAATATCGTTCTTCGTGAACACTGTAACTTGACTTACATCTTTGTTTAAATGGGTTACCATCGTAAAAAAAGGGTCCACATTTTTTTTCAAATCACTCGATAATTCAGTCAGGTCGGTATAAGTTCTCCCAAAAAAACGTTGGATTTCCGGATTTAGCACGATGGAGTCAAATATCCTTTCATAACGAATCATATTGTTATTGATCCCGCCCGCAACAGTGCCAGCCGTTTCTCTGACTCCCTGAATCGCCTGCTTCTGCAATAGCTCAAGTGATTGGTAGTAGGAGTAAAGGCCAAGCAGCAGCAGCGGAACCAGCACTACGGCTATATAAGATAATATGAGCTTTTGACGAAACCGCAAATGTTTAATAGAATACGGCCATGGTTTCATTTGCGTTGTCCTTCCCGGTATTTTGCTGGCGTTGTTCCGAAATAATTTTTGAATTGAGAGCAAAAATACGGATAGTTCTCGTAGCCCACCTCAACAGAAATATCGATGATTTTCATATTAGTGCCGCAAAGAAGCGCCGCCGCCTTCTCAAACCGGTAAGAAACGATATATTTAACGATGTTAACGCCCATCTCCTTCTTAAATAAATAGCTCAAATAGCTGGGCGTTAAATAGACCTGTTCCGCAATCCAGTCCAGCCCAATAGATTCCCTGTAATGATTATGAATCAGCTGCAGCACTTCCTCAATCACCTTTCTTGAGGTGCTTCCATTACTGCCGTTACTTCTGTCAGGCAATGCATCCAATAGCATCTCTGCATTTGGTTTTCCTTTTATACCAAGAACATTGGAGAATACCTCATGAAACTCCTCGGTTTCAACCGGTTTAAGTAAATAATGAGCAACTTGAAGCCGAATCGCTTCCTTGGCAAAGTCAAACTCCCCATAAGCACTTAAAATAATTGCTTTCAAGTCCGGTTGAATCGCCCTGGCCTCCGCAATCAGCTGCAGACCATCCATGAATGGCATTCTGATGTCGGTAAACAGAATATCAACCTTTTCAGCTTTCAATACCTGTAATGCTTTAAGACCATTCTCTGCTTCTGTTATTTCTATAGGAAAATCATAGTGACTGATCAAAAATTTGATACCCTCACGTTCAATTCTCTCATCATCCACAACTAATACTTTGTACAACAACATCACCTCTCAAGCTCGACTATTTTAATCATACAGTATACCAATATATGGTACATTACGCCAAATTACTTTGACATGACTTTTTTTACCTTTCAGTTTTTTATTGAACACAAAGAAGCCTCCCCACGGGAAGCCTGATGTTCCGTGCACTATTGGATTCAAATCAAATGGGAAGGGCAATTTCGCCTTTCTTTTCAGACGACATATAAACTGCTCTTACAAGCTCCAATGCTTCTCGGCCCTCATAGCCGTTAATGAAAGGTTCGCGGTCATGACGGATGG
The DNA here is from genome assembly GCF_024722015.1 of Paenibacillus radicis (ex Xue et al. 2023). Lineage (GTDB taxonomy): Bacteria > Bacillota > Bacilli > Paenibacillales > NBRC-103111 > Paenibacillus_S. The sequence goes on from NZ_JANQBD010000006.1 coordinate 218,235, forward strand.
CATCGATAAAATCAATATATTGCAAGCGATGAGCTTCACCCAGCTGGTCCTTGGGCGGCTGTACGTTCGATATGTTCAATTCGGGGCGATCCAGCAGTACTAATTGGCGTATATAAGGAACCTCGGTTCCAGCAAGCTCCAGGGTTCCGTTCGTACCATGGAATATGAGCAGCTGCGGATGTCAGGGTAAATGGAGGTCGTACCTTGGAGAACACCCATCGCACCCTTTTCAAAGTTAATAATCGCCGCTGCGGTATCCTCCACCTCAATATCATGCTTCAACGTGCGTACTTGAGCGGTTACAGAGCTGACCGGTCCTGCGAGCCACAGCAAAAGGTCTATACCGTGAATACCCTGATTCATCAGGGCCCCTCCACCATCCCATTGCTTAGTCCCCTTCCATTGGCTGCTACGATAATACGATTCCGGCCGATAAAATTTAAGATAGGCATCCGCCTCGATCAATTTACCGAGTAAGCCATCCTCAAGCATCTGCTTCGCTATAACCACATCCGGCATAAAGCGCAGCTGAAAGACAACTGACAATTTGACCCCGCTGCGGCGGCACTGCTCTATAGCCTGATCCGCTTTTCCCAGATCAATGTCTATCGGCTTCTCGACCATCACATGTTTACCATGCTGTGCAGCGAGAATTATCAGGTCGGCATGACTGCCGCTGGGAGTACAAACCGCTACCGCGTCAATGTCCTCGTTGTCAAGGATTTCGTGCAAGCCAGGCGCATAGGTACAGTTGAATCTTTCAGCAAAAGCCTTCCCCATCTCGGCATTGCGGCTATGTACATAGACTAATTCTGCACCCTCCACCGATTGAATAGCCTGAGCATGAATAGCACCGACCATGCCTGTTCCGATAATCGCAAATCTGAGGTTTTTCCCCATACATACCTCTCCTCCAATAGCCCTGATCGTTTGAACGCCCCATTTATAGAAACTTTTGTATACTGCTCATTGTATCACAAACGCCATTCATCCTTCGCTGTAATTCGAAGGACGAATGGCGTTGCTCCTTGCTATTTCTGTGGAACTGGAACACCCAAGCCTGGTGCACCCAATTCCGAAGTGACCATCTCGGGGGCATATTGCTTTAGCAGCTGCATCCCCATATAGGCTCTTCTTACGCGCTCCCGGCACAAATTAATGTTAACCTGCTCCAGATGAATGCCGCTAGGGTATACATCCGGATGATTGCGTAAGCCGAACTTAATATAAACCGGAGACAATATCCGAATAAATTCAGGAATTTCATAATGTCGAATAAATCCTCCAAGACCGTCAGGCACTTCTACATACAAATCGATAGGAATATCAATGGCAGGCCGGATCGAAGCAAGCTTAGGCAGCGTTAACGCAGTAGGAACATTATACGTATCGGCACCGATATCCTCCATCAGCTTAATCGATACAGGATTCGCAGCCATCATTTGAACAGAAACTTTGATTACAAAATCAGGTGCGATCAATCCTTGCTTCTTCATTTCCTTGGTCAGCAGCAGCAGCCCTTCATCCGCCACTAACGCTCCGCGGACACCAAGACGGTTAGCCCGCTGCAAATCCTCCATCGCATAGACGAGCTGGTCGATGCCCTCATGCCGCAAAGCGACAACCTTGCCAGCGGGAGTCAGCGGCAAGGCGCTGATATCCCAAGTACCGCGTGGTCCAACGAATAAGCTGAGCTCAACTCCGCGCTGAGCGCATAGCTCGACCATTTCTGTGATCTCTTCATCCGTCAGCAGCATGATGCCGCTGCCTTGCGAGACGCGATGAACGATTAGCCCGTATTTGTCTGCTTCCTCAAATACAGCTTTTAACGCTCCAGGCCCTTCCACGCTTGGAATTTCCAAGCGATACTGTGCGCCATCCGGAAACCGCTTGGCGGAATCCGGCAAATCATAGGCCTCCCTGTCCAGGAATCCTAAAGATTTCAACAAAGCTTTCGATTTATCCATACTATCCGTTCTCCCTCTCTAAACTATAAATTTAGGTTCATTTAGCAGACGCTTGTTCCTGCCTCAGCTTCTCCCGCAGCTCTCGCCACGGCAACTCCGCATCCAATGCCACGGCCATCGGCACTACGCCTCGCGCCGCATCTGTACAATCGCGCAGCCGGTTCGTTGCCGCGACCTGCCTTTGCCGCATGCGCAGCCTCTGCAGCCGTTTCACGCCCAGCTCGCTGCGCTGCGCCCGAAGATCACCGGCATAAGGAAGCACTATGCCGGATTCGAACTGCTCAGCGTCCAGCAAATCGATGCGCTTATTGCGGAACTGCAAATGCAGCAGATCGCCCTCCTGAATGTACAGGAGGCCACCATCATGAAAAGCCTCCGGTGTCACATGCCCTACAGCCGCTCCAAAGGTAACACCTGAATAGCGGCCATCGCTTATTAGAGTCGTGAGACGTTTGAGCTGACGATGAGCATTAATATGCTGCATCGGCGTGAACATCTCCGGCATGCCGAACGACTCCGGTCCTTGACCTGCAATAATTAACGCGAGCCGGATCCATTCTTCCGAGATCATCCGATCGAACAGCTCGTCATAGCTCAATCCAATCAGCTCATCCAACGTTACCGAGGCGTTATGCGCAGCCATCTGCCTCATCTGCTCCAGCTTAAATAGCTTTTTTGCCTTTAAGCTATCCAGCAGACCGACATCCAGCAGATGATGATTGGCTTCATCTTCATTCTCGTAATAAAGCACGAACGCCATTTTATTATCGAACTGATCCAGTTGCTTCGTTGGCATACCACTGATTTTGACTACCGCATTGTTGAAGAAATTTCCCCGCAGCACATCCACTCCGCTAAAGCTGCGCCTCGGCTTGCTCAATATAATCGGGTTCTCTTTCACTCCATCCGCACTAAGCCCTCTTGTATCCGATAGCCGCTCCCTCCAGGTCTGCCCTGTCACAGTCGGCGCATCCAGATCCATCGGCACGCCATTACGGTTCAGCTCATACATTAATGTCTCCATTCCACGAATGTCCCCTGAACAGCACTGCTGCGCCAGCACATAGATGTCCCTGCCTTCTGTAAGGCTGTAATCAAATAAATCTGGAATCGGATATTCATTGGCAATGTGCTCCAAATCCTCCAATGAGAAATCATAGCCTGCATAAATCATAGCTCCTACGATATGCATCATCAGATTAGTAGAGCCCCCGCCTGCGCTGTGAATACGAATCGTGTTGGCTATATTGGCGCTTACCAGTTCACTTACACTGCATTCAGGTCTCGGAAGGATTGCAAACAAGCCTTCAACGGCCTTATTGACCTGCTGCTGAGTAGGAGGCTCCGTAAGCAGCTCCAGTTCCGGGCAAACAACACCGAATCCGGCCGTTACATCACGGGAGCTGTTGCCGGTTCCATGAAAGGCACAAATACCGCCTTTGGAATCACAGGTGTTAACGGCGAGCCTTTTCTCAAAATATTTATGCTGTACCTCTGTAAGTAAACCGCATTCTACTGCTCTCTGAAACACACCTTGAAACGATGTGTTGGAGGAGCACTGCAGTATATAGCTGACCGCCTCATCGATGTCTGCGGCGATATCATCGAATCCGCTGGATTTCGCTTGAGCAGCCAGCTGCATCAATTCTTGCTTCAAGTCATCAGGAATGGTTCCCCCCTTAAGTACATGGGAGGGACTGAAGGTTGCATAGACGGGATGTTCGCCGCGATATCTCCGTACACGATCGAGATGGGCCAGTCCGCTCAGCACGCCAAGGGGCTGCTTATCACAGCCTTGAATAACAAAAGCCGCATGATATGAATGCGCTTCCATTTGATTGACTACAACCTCCGCTATGGCATTGCGGCTCTGCAGGGAATAAGACATGCCGATATTGTTCTGAGCGGTTCCATCGCAAAGCACGGGTGTGCTGAAATAAAACGGCACTCCGCCTTCCAGCCAAATTTTCAACGCAGCTTTACATACTGTCTCATGATCCAATATGTGTGCAGGATGATCGGTCGAACCTCCGATAATAGCAATCCTTGGCGCGTTATGCTCCAGTCGGTCATATATATGATCCAGCGTCCAATCCGGTCCCCCTCCTTCATACTGACCCCCAAGTTCGCGCCATGCCCTGTCCAGCAATCCTGCAACGGTAATCGGTTCATTCGCTTTGCCTTGCACATTTCCACGATAAGAATTGATTGGATTGTTAATCGTTGTCATTGCGCCAGCTCTCCTTCTCGTTACGATTTTACCCAGAATACTCTGCCCCCACTCCTCTGATAACCACTGGGCATTTGTACCACCGCTACCTTCAGACTTCCTTCAAATTTCCTTCAGTATCATACTGTCCTGCTTCACATCTTCAAGATGAGCTTTCATCATCTCCTTGGCAAGAGAAGCGTTCCGCTGCTCAATGGCTAATGCAATCAGCATGTGAAAATGAGACGCTTTCTCCGCGCTTCCTGGAATCCTGCTAGTTTGTCTGCGGCTTTCGAGCAGCAGATCGGAAATACCCTTCATAACATTAGCCATCACCTTGTTGGAGCATGCCTCAGCAATGTACTCATGAAATGCAATATCGGCTGAAAAATAGTCATTGCCTTTCTCCAAATCATCTATCATGACAGAAGCCGCCTTTTTGATAGCGCTAATTTGCCCCGGTGACCCCCGTTCGGCTGCCAATGCCGCCATTTCAGGCTCAAGCACGCCGCGAAACTCCAGAAGTGAGGACAAATCGCCTATCGGCAGCTGCGCTAGCTCAGTAGATGAATGATTGTTCCAATAATTTCGGCTGCGCACATACATTCCACGACCATGCTCAATAATCAGGTAGCCTCTGTTCTCCATAATTCGGAGAGCTTCCCTTACCGTTGAGACACCGACCTCATACTCTTTGGCCAGTCCCGCTAATGAAGGCAGCTTCTGACCCGGCTTCCAATCCTCCTGCTCGATCCGCTTTGTCAGCTCGTTCAAAACCTTCGTGCTTACCAGCTCTTTCATAAGCCCACCAACTCATATGATATGTATTTAGACTCATATTATCACTAGATCCTTAATCAGACAACAAAAAAAAGCCTCCTGACAGGAGACTTTTTAAGCGTTTTCATCACAACTCCAAAGAATGCGAACTAAGCTAACGTTTCCAACATCTCCAGCTTCACCTCATAGCGCATGGCAGTCCCATTTAAATACCTCTCGCATTCCTCCTCCATATAAAGGCCCATTCGATAAATCTCCTTATTCATACTTCCAGCGATATGGGGTGTAAGCAGAACGTTATCCAGCTGCAAGAAGGGACTGTTCTCAGGAACCGGCTCGGGAGCCGTTACATCCAATATAGCCGTTCTCGTCGATACCTCGCGCAGAGCCTTAATCAGATCAGCTTCGACTACCTGGGCACCCCGCCCTGTATTAATGAAAGTAGCATGAGGCAGCATTCGGTCAAAATGTTCCTTGTTCAAAATGCCTACCGTAGCAGGCAAGTTGGCCAGATGGTTGGATATCGTATCGCAATTTGAAAAAATATCGATTAAATCCGTCTTACGAACCTTGAGCTCCGCCGCCCGCTCATCTGAAAGAAACGGATCGAATACATCAATGGCCAGCTCATGCTTGCTCAACATTTCTATGACGCCTCTGCCGATCATTCCTGCACCCAGAATACCTACACGGGCACTATAATTCCCTGGGAATGCTCTTGAGATCTGCTGTGCCTGACGATAATCGCCATGCTGTTTATAAAACCTTGCCGATTGAGCAAAGCCTTTGTTAGCCAACAGTATTTGCGCTGCCGTAAATTCAATAACCGGAATTGCATTGGCAGCCCAAGCGCTGATAACGATTACATTACGGGACATAAACGGACGTGCAAAACGTTGAACGGAACCTGCTGCGTAGAATAAGATTTTCAAATTCGGCAAAAAACGCTGCAGCTCAGCCTCGGAGAAATTCGGTACTCCCCAAGTGGAAAAAGCAATTTCTGCATCGTGTAAATCATGGATATGAAGCTCCGCATTTTCCTGGTTAATATAGACAGGCAGCAAATCAACCTTTTCCGCCAATCTATTGCGAACGCTTTCATCATATGCCTTTTCGATCCTCGCATCACTGCTGTCAGCCAAAAATATCGCCTTTACTTTCATAACGCGCCTCCCGCTATTATTTCAGGTCATGAACATCATTATTATAACAGTACAATCTTGGCTCGCCTAGTGAAATATCCCATGCCTTTTTATTGCAATAAGTTATAAAAAAAGCCTCCCCACGAAACTTGAGTGTGCACTCAGTTCACAGGAAGGCGTTTTGTTAGTTATTTAAAGCCTTTTTCGATTTCTTGGACCATCGCCGCTACAGAAGCCAATCCACCGCCGGACAAATACCAATAGTTAGGATCTAAATAGATGATTTTGCCGTTTTTAAATGCGTTGGATTTTTTAACCAGTTCATTTTCGATAATTTGTTTAGCCGTTGTTTTGCTTTCACCTACCGCTGTTTCACGGTCAACTACAAACAAATAGTCCGGATTTTTTTCTACAATAAATTCAAAGGAGATGTTTTGGCCATGAGTAGATACTTCTATATTTTTCTCTACAGGCGTAATTCCAAGCACATCATGGATCATACCAAATCTGGAGCCTGGTCCGTAGGCTGTAACTTTACCGCCTGTAACCAATGTAACCAACGCATTTTTGCCGCTTGCTGCCGCTGCGTCCTTCACTTTTTTAACAGAAGCATTGATTTTGCCCAGCTCTTCTTTTACAACAGCTTCTTTACCGAAAATTTGTCCCAGTCTTTCCATATTTTCAGTGAAAGTTTCCATATATTTCTTGTTGTCCACTCCCATATATACGGTTGGAGCAATTTTGCTTAATTCTGCGTAATGGGCTTGCTGTCTGCCGGAAATAATGATAAGGTCCGGACTCATTTCGTTGATTTTCTCAAAAGCCGGCTCCTGCAAAGTACCCGCATTTTTAAATTTTGCATCTTTATATTTGGCCAAATACGGAGGCAGATTGGATTGCGGTACTGCCGTTATAGCAGCATCCAGACCAAGCTTATCCAATGAATCCAGAATACCGTAATCGAATACAACCACTTTCTTCGGATTGGTTTTAACTTTAGTTTCACCCAATAGATGCTTGAAAGTCAACTCAGTTGGCGCTTTAGCAGCCTCTGGAGCTGGAGTCGGCGCACCTCCTGTTGTGTTGCCTGAACCTGTATTGGAGCTCGTCGTACCGCAAGCCGCAGCTACCAACATAATCATGATCGTTACTAAAAGCATAGATAATTTTCTTTTCAATCTAATCACCCCTAATTTTATTTGTTCATGCTATTTGAAATAATTTCAAATCGGAATTAGTGAAACGATGGCTGCCTTAAGCGAAATATACACATATCTTGTTACCGTTAATCGTCTCTATCTGAATGTCCATATCGTAAACCTCTTTTAATACAGGCTGGGTTATGATCTCATCGGTTGTTCCTTCTCTGACGACTTTCCCATCCTTGAGCGCTACGATATAGTCGGAGTAACAGGAGGCAAAGTTAATGTCATGAATAACGATAACAATCGTTTTGCCAAGCTCGTTAACCATTCGTTGGAGCACCTTCATAATTTGTACGGAATGCTTCATATCCAGATTATTAAGCGGCTCATCCAGCAGTATATATTCTGTATTTTGAGCAATAACCATCGCTATGTAAGCCCTCTGTCTTTGACCCCCGCTTAATTGATCCAGAAATTTATCCTGCATCTCTTCCAATTCCATATAGTGAATAGCTTCATCGACAAATTTCCAGTCCTCGTCCTTCAGCTTGCCTTGAGAATAAGGAAATCGTCCGAAGCTGACTAGCTCTCTGACCGTTAAACGTACATTAATGTGATTGGATTGTTTTAATATCGAGATTTTTTTGGCCAAATCATTGCTTTTGCATTCGCGAAGCTCTTTGCCGTCAATCATAATCTCTCCGCTATCCTTCGTGAGAAGGCGGCTTACCATAGACAGTAAAGTGCTTTTACCAGCTCCATTGGGTCCGATAAACGAGGTGATTTTGCCATTTGCTATAGTTACGGATACGTCCTCGATTACATTTTTATTTCCGTACCGCTTCGTTACCTTCTTTACTTCTATCACGATTTATTCTCCTTTAGTAAGAGATAGATGAAGTACAAGCCACCGACGAGATTAATGACCACGCTTATCGTTGTAGTAAAGGTGAACACTCTCTCAACAATTAACTGTCCTCCAACTAACGCAATGATGCTGATCAGCACAGAACCAAGAATCAAGTGTTTGTGCCGGTATGTCCCAATTAACTGATGAGTTACATTCGCTACTAGAAGCCCAAGGAAAGTGATCGGTCCAACTAAAGCTGTTGATATGGACACAAGAATGGCAACAATAATAAGCAGTCTTTTTACAACATAGTCATAATCGACGCCCAGGTTCACAGCCTGCTCTTTTCCAAGCGACAGCACATCCAAATATTTGACGAATCTCTTAAAATAGAACCCGATGAATATCAGCACAAGGATGGATATATACAAGAGATCTTTATTCACATTATTAAAGCTTGCAAACAATTTGTCCTGCAGCCGGAGATACTCGTTGGGATCAATAAGCACCTGCATAAATGAAGAGAAGCTCTGGAACAATGTTCCGAATATTATTCCGACCAGCAGAAGGAAATAAATGTTTTGACCTTCTCTTTTGAAAATAATTTTGTAGAGCACTCCTGCGAACAGCACCATTACCCCTACGCACAAAGCAAAATTGATGTTTTTATTCATCATCGTTAGGGTTGTTGATCCAAAAGCAAAGATGACAAACGTTTGTATCAATGAATAAAGGGAGTCCAATCCGAGAATGCTGGGCGTCAATATCCGGTTATTTGTAATGGTCTGAAACACCATAGTCGATAGGGCGATAGTTCCAGCGGTTAGAACGATGGCCAGAATCTTGATTCCCCTTCTCTCGAGAGCATATCCCCAATTATTGCCAAGCTTGATGAATAAAAAAGTCGCAATTAATGCTAAAGCCGCAACGGCCAGAATGCTTAGCTTCGTTCTAATGTTCATATGCCTTTCTCCTCATAAGCAAGTACAGAAATATACCACTTCCTATCACTCCGACTGTAAGACCAATCGCAATCTCGTAGGGATAAATAATGATGCGTCCAAGCACATCGCAAAACAGTACAAATACAGCTCCCAGCAGGGCGGTATGTGACAAACTTTTTTTAAGATGATCGCCTTTAAAAATAGTTACAATATTAGGAATGATCAGACCGAGAAATGGAATCATACCGACGGTGAGGATGACAACTGAAGTCACTAACGCTACGATAACTAGCCCGATATTAACCACCTGTTTATAATTTAGACCCAAATTGACAGAGAATTCTTCTCCCATGCCGGCAACGGTGAATCGGTCTGCATAGAAGTACGCTATGATGACGATAGGAATACTGATATACAGCATTTCGTATCGGCCTTTCATGATCATTGAGAAATCCCCGTGAAGCCATGCAGATATACTCTGAATAAGATCGTGCTTAAAGGCAAAAAAAGTAGTAATTGATCCCACGATGCTTCCGAACATTAAACCTACAAGGGGTATAAAAATAACATCTTTATACTTGACCTTCTCAAGAATTTTCATAAAGATAAAAGTACCTAGCAGAGCGAATGCAAACGAAACAAACATCATTTCCATCGGGCTCGCTGTAGTAAACAGGATCATCGATACCAGTATACCCAGCCTCGCTGAATCCTCGGTTCCCGCAGTAGTTGGCGAAACAAATTTATTTCTGGTCAACTGCTGCATAATCAAGCCAATGACGCTCATACTGACTCCAGCAATGATGATACTGATTAAACGCGGAAGCCTGCTGATTAGCAATATATCCGTTTGATCCTCAGTCAAATGAAAAATATCAAGAGGCGATATATTTTTTACTCCTATAAATACAGAGCATATGGATAAAATGACTAGCGCGATAAGAAGATACCTTTTTTTCATAGCCTATCCTTACTCTTCCTTTACAGAAGGATTGTCTGATTTGAATTAATAACGATAATCATTCTGAGTACCATGAAAGTGATAATCATTATCAGCATGTATTATATTACTCGATACCGATTCTTCGCATGAATAGACTTTTCATTTCTGAGCATGGACTTTTCTGCACGAAGTGCTTATTTCTCTAAATTTGACACAACATTATGAATCAGACGTCCTGTTCCTGCCCTTTAAGCGGAGGATGGCATCAAATATCCCCACAAAGTGGGGTCTTGCTTCGAAGTTGATTCAGATACTTTGCGGGGAGCCCCAAACATATAAAATCTATATACGCAAAAAAGAGAAGGACCGTAGGCCTCCTCTAAATAATGCAGCCGCTCAACTTAAACCATCTCCAGCAGCTGTTTAGCGATATATACAGCTTGTTCCTTCCTTACCTCATCTTTAAAATGAACATGATCACAATATACATCCGGCCCCAACTCAAGTGTAAAAGTGTACAGATCCAGCATTGGGATATCATTTTGTCCCATTATTCGGTCAGCTATTGAATTATAATCTATAACATCTTTATGAAACCGGTGAAAGGATTGATTCAGCTCGTTATGCACTTCATCTATAAGAGGAGTCGTTCGAATCCAAATGACCCGATTGGACATGTTTAGCGCCAAGGAAGCAATCTGTTGAATATGTTGCTCATATTGATCAGCGGTCACTTGCTTGCTGCCATTTACCGGATCTGTTTTGATATCATGCAATCCGCAATTAAGCAGCAAAATGTCATATCGCGCGCCTTCCTGCTGCTGCTCTCTCATATACGCCAGCACCATTCCGCTGTCCCCACCGTTAGCGCCAACCGGAATGTTCAAATCCTTTAACGCTTGTTCGGTTCCCTGCTTCCTGTCATAGGCAAAGCTTGAACTTATTTCAGCCTGCAAATAGGGACCATATTGAATCGAGATGCTATCACCGATTACAAACACACTGCGCTTCATTTATCCTCCCATCCCCTTCTCCTCAACTAATTTTAGATGAACATTCCGCCGTCAACTTTAATCGTCTCCCCGGTAATAAAAGAGGAATGAGCGACTAACGAATAAGCTGCCTCCGCCACATCCTCAGGCGTTGCAATTCTGCCAAGTGGAGTTCCCTCCGCCAGCCGTGAAACATGCTCCCCCTGGCCTTCGATCCAACGCGTCTGAACTATGCCGGGGGCAACCGAGTTTACTCGTACTTCGGGTGCCATCACTCTCGCCAACGATTTCGTTACACTAATCGCCGCAGCCTTAGAAGCCGCATAAGCGATAGAGCTGCCTAATCCTGTTAGTCCAGCCACGGATGTAATATTCACGATGCAACCATGCTGTTTCCTCAATTCGGATTCAGCAGCGCGGCAGCAGAAGAACATGCCTTTAACATTAACATCCATAACCCGATCCCAATATTCTTCCTTCAAGCCTTCCAGGTCATCATGTCTAACGAAATCGGTAACTCCCGCATTATTGACCAATATATCCAAACGTCCAAAAGCTTCGATAGTTTGCTTAACCATGGACCTCACCTGCTGATCGTCCGACACAGTTGCCTGGGCCAACAGACATTTCACGCCAAGCGCCTCAACCTCCTTCTTTGTTTCCAACGCTTCTTTCTCGGATTTGGAATAATTAATCGTAATATGTACGCCTTCCTTAGCCAAACGAAGTGCAATCGCTTTACCGATTCCTGTCGCAGCTCCTGTAATTAGTGCGGCTTTACCTAGCATCATGAATCTCTCCTTTTTGTTTAATCAGATCACTATTTCCTATAGTACAATAATTCAAGCGATCTATGGCAAAATTTGTAGTGATTCTTAACGAAATTCATACTAAAATTAAATCAAGCCTATTAGTTAGTCCAATAGAGGAAGGATGGTTCCTTAGATGAATTTTAAATATGCTATGCCGACTACTGTGGAATGCGGTTTAGGCATAAGCCGTAAAATCGGTGAAATTCTCCAATCCTATCAGGCTGACCGTGTGTTCATTGTGACGGATCGTGGAATCCGAATGGCCGGGCTGCTGGAGCCCATTGAACAATGCCTTCATGAGCAGCGCATTGCCTTTGAGATTTTTGATGAAACCGAGCCCAACCCAAGCGCAAATAGTATTATGAATGGTCTTGAGAAGCTGAAGGCATCGGGAATACAGCATGTTCTCGCCATCGGCGGAGGAAGCAGTATCGACACAGCCAAGGGTATCGCTATCATGGCTACGAATAGCGGGCATATCCTGGACTACGAAGGCGTAGGTAAAATTCAGAATGCCGGGTATCCGCTTATCGCTATTCCTACTACGGCAGGTACAGGAAGTGAAGTGACAGCCTCCACTATCGTTACTAATACACAAACTCAATTTAAGGCTGCTGTTATAAGCCCTTATTTATTTCCGAAGCTGGCCCTGCTGGACGCCGAGCTGACCAAGAAGCTGCCGCCGGATATTACCGCCGCCACTGGAATGGATGCGCTGACGCATGCAATAGAATCGTACACCTCCAAGGGTGCAACTCCGGTTAGCCGTGCGTTCGCATTGGAAGCGATTGCAATGATTGGCAAGCATCTGAAGTCCGCTTATTTTGTCGGGGATGATATGGATAGCAGAGAAGGAATGCTTATCGCTTCTATGATGGCAGGAGCAGCGTTCGCGCAATCCAGATTAGGCAATGTGCATGCCATTTCCCATACAATAGGAGGAATATTCAACATTGCACATGGTGTAGCTAATGCCTCGCTGCTGCCTTATGTTATGAAGTTCAACCTGCCTGCTTGCCCGGAAAAAATGCGGGATATTGCCGCCGCGCTTGGAGCAGACACGAGCAGCTTAACTTCAGAGGAAGCCGCTGAGAAGGCCATTGAGATTGTCGTCAAGCTTAATGCTGCATTGAGCATTCCTACTACCATCCAGCAGCTTGGCGTCACCTTGGACCAGCTTCCCAAGATGGTGTCTGACGCGATGAAAAGTGGTAATGTTCTTATCAATCCCAGACTTACCAGTCCTCGCGATATCCAGGCTATTATTGAAAATGCCTATCATGGCAGACTATATTAGATTCCATCCAATTTCATAGAGTTTCGTAAGATTTCATAAAATTCCATTGATTCGAAACAAGAAAGGCGGAATCCCCGTGTCCAAAGCCAAACAATTATCCACTCTGCTGCAAAGTATGGAAGCAATTGATCTGTCCCACACATTAGAGGAAGATATGCCCATTTACCCGACGCATTCACGTTATTTCCATACCATCTGGGATTCATTCGAAACCGGAAGCCAGGCGCTGTTATATCAGCTTATTATTAACGAACATTGCGGAACCCATATCGATGCCACCGCCCACTTCCTCAAAGAGGATCACCCGGAGCATTTGTATATGGACGAAACTCCGGTTACCCAATGTTTTGGGCGCGCCCTAACTTTGGATGTATCCTATTTCAAAGATACCGACTTAGTGACAACGGAGATCATACAGCAATGGGAGCAAGAGCATCATGTTATCGAAAAAGGTGATATTGTCAACTTTCGATTCGGCTGGGACCGCTATTGGGAGCCACGCTCGGTAAGCCAAACTTACAGCAAATCTTGGCCGGGTCTCAGCGGCGAAGCCGCACAATATTTGGTTTCCAAGCAGATCAAAGCCGTCGGCTGCGATGTACTGGCCATTGATAGCTATTATGCGGTAGGAGCCCCCGCCCACTACGCCCTTCTTGGCAATGGGATCAACATTATCGAAAACTTGACGAAGCTGGAGGCCATTATAGGCGAGTCCTATATGATTGCCTTTCCGTTAAAGATCAAACAAGGCTCGGGCTCGCCGATCCGGGCTGTAGCTTATAAGTAAAGCTGGTGCACGCTACCAGAGGTCAATCCATTTGCAAACACCTCCTGTCCCGTTCAACGAACGGCTCAGGAGGTGTTTTTATGAATTGTTTATTGGAGCTGCAGCTTGGTCAGACGCAACCAAGCCTCATAATCGAGCAGCCTCGGATGTATTGCGCGTACGCTTTGAATATTAGCCAAATAATCTTCCCTCTGAAAAAAAGCATTAGCTTTCGTCCCATCATGCTCGTTAACTGCTTCCTGGACAATTGGCGGTGTTTGGTAAGCAACGGTATGAGACTCGAAAACCTTACTGATCATTTGAATAATCTGATGTAAGGTCAATTCATCGCCCGCAATTTCAAGAGCTTTTCCAATGTACTTATCGGGCTCGCTAAAAGCTATGGCGGCAATGGCACCGATATCCTGCACAGCAATCATCTGAAGCTTGCTTTCTTCCGCCCCCATGTAGGGAATATTGATTAATTCGTTGATGGGTTCGAGCAGCGACTTGAAGTTGTCCATAAACATGACGGGTCTAAGGATTGTAGCGGGCAGATTCAAATTATGAATGTAACGCTCGATATCTCCCTTATTTTCGAATGATGTAATGCCCGTATTCCTATCTGCACCGCTAACTGAGCTATAAACCAAATGAGATACTCCCGCTGCCGCAGCAGCATCAGCAACTATTTTACCATGCCGAACTTCCTTGTCCAGATCGTCAAAATAAAGAGCTTGAACACTAAAAACTCCATAAACATCCCTCATAGCCTCCTCTACTGAAGAAGGCTGCTCCAGATCTCCCCATACTAATTCAGCGCCAAGCTTTTGCAGCTCTATGGCTTCCTTTTTTTGCAAATCCCTTACCATTGCCCGAACAGCCCAGCCTTTGTCCAGTAATTGTCTTACAGCCGCACCACCTTGCTGTCCGGTTGCCCCAATAATCAGGACTTTTGGGTTAACAGAATACATAGTTGTTCTCCTTTTCTGTATTGCTGATTCGGGCGCCCTATTGATATTGTAAAGATGAACCAATAAAATTTAAAGTAGGCACTTTATTTTTACATTGTTTCAGATTATGAACTTACTAAATTTAAGTAAGGAGGAATAGATGTGACCAGAGCTGAAAATGAAGAACAGTGCTTGGCTTCTATTGGAGAGGTTTTCCGAATTATGGGTGGCAAATGGTCTTTTTTAGTATTGGGGCAGCTTTTTAATAATGGGGTGCAGCGCTTCAATCAGCTTCGAAAAAGCCTGGACAAGCACCAAATCTTTAACTGATATATTGCGGCATTTGGAACAAAATGAAATTATACAGCGGCAAGTTTTTCCGACTGTACCGGTAACAGTGGAGTACTCGCTGACCGACAGAGGAAGAGATTTTCAGAAAGTGCTCCATGAAATGCACAGCTGGCGCCTAAAATGGTCGGAACAATAAGCTGTTAATTATATTTACACGAAAACTTTTAGGAGGGATTGCATGACTGTACTCATTATCATCTTAGTTGTCCTCATACTTATCGCAATTATTAGCCGATCCAGCAATAGGAAAGCCGATCCAAGAGGTAAACGCAATTATATGGCACCTCCCAAACCTATTTATGATGATGCCCCATTGCCCGATCTGCTAGGCATACAGCCGCAGCTTCCCTTGAAGCCTGCTGTAGTCCGGCTTGAACAAGCACTGCCAGAGGAGTTCATCCTCAAGCTGCGCGAACGAATTCTGAGGCAGAACCCGCAAATGTCCGTAGCAGAATTCAATTGGAAGCTGCTGGAGCTAAAACGATATTTTCTCATGACCGCATTGTTAAAGGATGTGCCCATGTTCAGCCAGTCAGTAGATGACATCTGGCATGAGATGCTGATGTTCACTAGAGAATATTCGCGGTTTGGCGAAACGTTCATCGGCACACCTGTACATCACGGACCGCATTCTGATGGTCAACCTGATCCCCATGGACGGGCATGGTTCGATTGGGTGTATGCCCAACTCTTCGTTCCGACACCCTACTCTACCCACATTTGGCAGCCATTCTTCCGGCATCCGCTCGATCCCAGGCTGCTGGATGAATTGCGGCAGGGCAGCGAATCCGAGCTGACCGCCAACAGATTCAACCGGGCTGCGGCCGAACGATATCCCGAGATCCGGAATACGGTCTCGCTGCTGATCCGCAAGGCCAAGGAGCAAGCTCATGGGGCTGTGCCAGGAGCTTCTTATGCCGCGGAGCGGCCAGTCCATGAGTCGGCCGCTTACATGCCTTATTTAGCCGGAGCCTTGATGTTCTACTCGGCAGCCGAGTTTGCCAACTTCGAGGAGCTCATGGAGCCGCATTTCGCCGAAGAGGAACTCAAGCGGCGGGCTCAGGAAGCAGGCTCCTCCAGTGCCTCCTGCGGCAGTGGCAGCGGCTGCAGCTCTTCTTCATGGAGCGACGACAATAATCGTCATCACGGAAATGGTAGTGATAGCGGTAGCGGGGACTCCAGCGGGGGAAGTGATAGCGGCGGTTCTTCTTCAAGCTGCTCCTCTTCTTCCTCCAGCTGTTCTTCCAGCTGCGGCGGTGGCGGCGACTAAGGAATTACATGACAATGAGAGCTTGAGTCAACTCCACTGGGGATTGACTCAAGCTCTCATTCGTTATAAGTATTATCTCATTGTTTGAAGAACCTACGAGCGGGAAGGACATTTGGGTTTAATTAGGCACAAAGCCGCCTCTTTCGATCGCAGCTTTGCCCACATCGCTTTGCAGCCATTGAAGCAGCCTGCTCGCGGAGCTATCTGCCGGTTCGCCTTCTCGGGTTACAGCATACAAAAGTGCCGTATAAGGATACGTGCCTTTTCTGATGTTCTCTTTATTGCTTTCGATTCCTTCAACAGAAAGAAATTTTACATGCTCACGTTTATGCATTTCATTGGCAAAATAGTAAAAGGAATAGCCCAGCGAATAGCTTCCGTTCTTATAGTCGGCAACAGCGTCAATGAGTCCCCCCATGCCTGACGATTTTTTCTCCTTTGGCGGCTCGGCCAACTGCAACCCCTTCATAACCTTCTGCTCCATATACGTCTGACTGCCGGAATTTTTTTCGCGTTGAAAAGCAATGATCCTCTCGTTCTTCCCGCCGACATCACTCCAGCTAGTAATCTTGCCTGCATAAATATCCTGAATCTGCCGTATAGAAAGATTGGAAACTTCATTGTCAGTATGAACTAAAAAAATAAAAGCATCCTTACCAATTGGCGTAAGCTTCAGCTTCACACCACTGGCTTCGGCGAGCTTGAGCTCTTCGTCTGAAGGTCCTGCCACAAAGATCAGATCCGCTTTTTTGGCAATTAAATGTTCATAGGCTGCATGGGTAGTATTAAAATAAACATGTTGTTCCGCCCATGGCTTGTTGGTTCCCGTCAGCTCTTGCATCAAAATTTTTCCGAACGGAATAGCCGCTGTAGCCCCATCGATTTGGGGGTAGGTCTCTGCTGTGAACATCGTATGTTTAGGCCAGAGGGACGATAGAGTGAACATAACAAGCCATAGAGAAGCCGCCGTAATAGCAGCGGTCTTGAAAATTCTGGTTCCTCGATTACTTGCTATTGCCTTACGGACAAAAATGCCTGCCAGTACAGATAAGCTCGGCCAAAAGGATGCCAGTAAAGCTGTAATCTTCATATCGCTGCTGTCAGTAATATAGTGCTTAATGCTTTCAAAAAAGGGATAAGCCCACAAGACGAATATTTGATAAGGCAACCAGGTGATTCCGCCAAAATCAGATTTTGCACCAACCGCACTTGTGAAAGTAGCGTACCATATATAGGATCCAACTATTATTACTGGCAGTAAGGAAACGATGTGAACTTGTATGCTTGCTGGAAACCTCTTAGCTGCTAAAAAGCCGTATGCCACAAATGGAAACGCTGTAATAACAAGATAGAGCAGCATTAGCATAATCAGGCCGAAGTCACTCAACGCTCGAATGTCAAATATCCGATCTATGGCTCCGCCTATGCTGATTGCGATCGCGATCAGTAAAACTTCAAATAAAACATAGCTAACAAAAAATAACATGCTCCTCTGCGCGGCTGCCCCCATCCATTTGGAGCCCGTTTGTCGAGGAAGATTCAATTCGTTATTGGAGTTCGGCTGATTCAATAGACGTCTCCCCCTACCATGCAATACTAAGGTCAATCTCCTTCAGTAAACCATAAAGGGTCATCGCAATCAACCTCGCCATTATAGTTGATTAGTATCTCATCCCCCGCATTTATCGCCGTGTAGGCAAAAAAGTCAAAGGTATGATTATTAAAGTTAATATCATAGGTTGCATTCGGTTTATAAGAATGATTAAACAAGCTGCCATATCCTAATAAAACAGCCGTATGATTAGCACCATACTCAAAAACGTAGTCGTCAAGTATTGTTTTCTCTATGAAAACATGCTCCTCATTTGGGTACGGTATAACCGGTGCTTCATGGATAAGCTCTCCTGGTGCTATATCACGTGTCGCAAATACCCCTCTATTGAACTCACCATTGCTAAGCTTGGAAATTTTTATCTCAATCATGCTGGTCACCTTTCGCATTCTTTAGTCTCTGTAATTGCTTAATTTCAAATACGTTTAAAAGAATAATTTTAACTTACTCTCACTAAAACAGCAATAAGGATGTTAAAACCTTGTTTCTATCGCTGAGTGGAATGCTTTTCTGGCACGGCTGACATGAGCAGGATTAAAGATAAAAAAACTATATCGAAGTCTTTCATAGATGAGCAACCGCGATTTATTAATAAGTTTTCTTGCAAAATTAGAAGGTGAACCTCCGGTTCCAACTTATACTCTAATATTATCAGATAAGCTTCTACTCGAAGCCATTTCACTAGCATATGTGTCTTAAAAGCAGCTTGGTATACAATCTACATTTGCGCGTGGGAATGGATGGATGTGGGATTATGGCCGCTGCTTGGGGAGGGATAGATATGGGGTTTCGACTGCTGCTTGGGGATGGATAGATGTGGGGTTCCGACTTCTGCTTGGGGAGGGATTGATATGGGGTTCCGACTGCTGCTTGGGGAGGGATAGATGTGGGTTCCGACTGCTGTTTGAGGAGGGATAGATGTGAGATCTTAAGTCGCTGTTGATGTCGTGATCCTATGATAAACAATCTTCTCGCGATAGGAACACATATTCCTAAACAATCAAAACTTGAAAAAGGTAAACAGCCAGATACTCCCCATAGATAGCGGGAAATCCTCCCGTTAATTTCAGGCGTTGAGGCTTTTTTTTGCGAATAACTGGAAATCATCATGTTAATTCCGGTGATTTATTGCATTTTGCCTAAATATACCTATATTAGAAGGAGTTTTTCCAGTTAAGTTCCTCAACAAGCATGTAACGGAAGAATTAGCTCCAGAAATTCCAGTTAACTATTCGCTACTGCCCGACGAAGATGCATTCGAGCTTTAGTAGAGCACTTTACTTGCGAGTAGAAAGTCAGAATTCTTTTTAGTGAAATCCGACTTTCAATCTATCAAGTTGAGCAACTCCAAGTATAAAAACTTATACTTTCAACTAAACAAGGGGTAAGCTTCGCTCCCCGCTAACATATTAAGTTAAGAAAACCGTCAGGATCTCATATTATCCTGATGGTCCTTTCTTTTTGAGTAAATTCATTCGCTTGTGCGTTTGGATGGAGGGAGGGATGTGGAATTACGGCGGCTGTCACTCTTTTTATAAAGTTAACAAAAGACCCGACCCAGCATCGAATGATGTGGGACGAGTCAAATATTTCATGAGTGAATATATGCTGTAATCAAAAACATTAAGAAAGTACACGTGCAGGTGCAGGGTTCTGCCTGTGGCTTTCCTCTATAACAGCGATTTGCTGACGAACCTGCTCCAGTGTAATTCCAAGCGGTTCTCCTGTAGCAAGTGTGTCGTACAGCCTGACATAATATTCTCTGCACATGTGGTCAAATGAACCTAGCTTATGCTCATCAGCAAATTCCCAGCTATCTCCATGCCACTTAAGCTCCTCCCTGCAATAAGCAGGATCACCCTCCGCATTAACATAAGGTTCCCGCGTCAAATGCTGTTCAGGCGCTTCCTCCGGTTTGTAGTATTTCCAATCCAGATGTGTAACATTGCCTTTAATACCTCCACGAGTACCTTGAATGTTATAGGTTGAGTTAGGGTACGCAGAGCATGATGATATCTCGACATCAACAACCGGCTTGCCTGGAGCATGGAGCAGAAGCTTTACATAATCCTCGGCATCGCCAAATGTGTTAGTGCGGTCCATATAGCATGTTACCTGAGGTGTTGCGTCTATCCCAATAAATTGCAGAGCTTGATCGACTGGATGTGGGCCCGTGTTGAGCAGATTCCCCGCGTTATATTCTTGAATCGTTTGCCAATCCCATCTTCTGGCGAAGCCATTGTAGGTTATGTTAACTTGTACAACGCGGCCAATTACACCGGAATCGATAATTTTGCGGATTTGTTCGAACGCTGGAAGAAAGCGAGATTGCTGGAACACAAAGAGCTTGTTTCCGGATTTCTCCGATGCTTCGATTAATTGGTCAACTTCTGCCGCATACCTTGCGAGCGGTTTATCGCATACGACCTGAAAACCGTTAGCAAGCAAGTCAAGTGTCACAGGCACGTGCAGATGACTTGGGGTTGCATTGATTACCAGATCAATATCAGTGCGTCCAAATAGCTCTTTATAGTCACTATAAACGTCGCATCCATAAAGCTCTACAGCTTTTTGCCGGCGATTTTCCAGAGGATCAACGATTGCAATAATTTCGTATTTGTCTCCAAGCCGTTTTAAGGTGTCACTATGAATCAATCTGCCGCTTCGGCCCTGTCCAATAATAGCCGCACGCACTCTTGAATCTGCACTCATTTTAAATCATCCTCTCCGCTTACTTAGATAAATTGCGCATATATTGAACATATTGCGGGAATGCTTCTTCAGCATTCTCAATGTCTGGATGCCATTTCTTCTCCCATTCGAGTGTATAATAGCCGTCATAGCCGTTCCGTTCCAGCAGCTTATACATATCGGACAGCGGAATATTGCCTTCTCCTGTCAGGCAATATTTGAACTTGCCGTCTGCATCCGGCAGCAAGCGGGAATCCTTCACATGGGTATATTCAATCCATTGTCCAAGCGCCGCCCATGTATCCTCAGGTTGTTCACCAAGTGTCCGGATCGGGTGGTGAAGATCCCATAGCACGCCCACAGCCTCAGGATCTACTTGCTCCATCACCACTTTAACATCTGCGCAGGAGGTCCAATCATCATGCGTTTCCAGCAGCAGCTTAACTCCATTCTCCTTAGCTATCGCTCCTGTTTCCTTGAAATGACGCACAATGGTTTCAATAGCCTCTGCCCGGCCTGTTTCTCCAATGCTTCCTCCGAATACCCGGATATATCGGGTTCCGAAGAAAGAGCATAGTCTGGCATATTCTTTGATTTCTGCCAGGTTCTGTGCATATTTTTCTGCAGAGAACATATGGACAGAGCTGGAGAAGCAAGATACCTTCAAGCCGGCATCCATGATTTGATCCCGCGTATGGCTGAGCTGACTTGAAAACTCAGGCAGCTTATAAATATTCATTTCACCAGTAAGGCCGCGAAAATCGATGGCATCGAAGCCGTACTCCACGGCTCTCTTGATGATCAAATCCAATTCCCATTCAGGACAACCCAATGTCGTAAAAGATAATTTCATTTGTATTCCTCCCGGCTTATTCTATTTATTCCAAGCAGCAGCTCTTCCTTCAAATTACAGCATCATCGCACTACTTAGTCGTCATCCGTTCAAATCGTTCGGCCGTCACTTCTCTCAATAATGGCTTATCTGTTGCAAAATTTACTAGATCCTCCACAACCATAGCTCCCAGTTGAGATTTCCAATAGCCGGAATAGGCACCGATATGCGGCAGGCAGATGACATTAGGCAGCTTCAGCAGCGGGTCGTCCGCCGGAAGCGGCTCACGATGGTACACATCCAGAGCCGCGTGAATACGGCCTGCAGATAGCTGCTCCAGCAGCGCTGCCTCGTCAATCAGCGGCCCGCGGGCTGTATTGACCAGCAATGCCCCGTCAGGCAGCAGCCTAAGCTGCTCCTGACCGAGCATCCCGCGTGTCGATGCTGTAAGCGTATCGTGGAGAGACACGATACGGCACCCGCTTAGCACTTCCTCCATGCTGCCTAACGATATCCCCTGCTCTCTCGCCTCTTCCTGCGAGCAGTAAGGAGAATAGAGCAGAATACTTGTGCCAAACCCGCGCAGGAGGCGGATGACCTCCCGCGCTACTTCTCCATAGCCGATTAAGCCGACCTTCTGGCCGTATAAGCCCATTACGGTATTGCCGTTATCGCCCCAGGACCCGCTGCGCAGTTGATCGCGGTACTTGCCGATCTCCCAGGAGCCGGCCAGCATAAGCGATACCGTTAACTCAGCCGTTGAACGGGCAAGAGCGGTATTGGCATTGACCACGGTAATGCCATTAGCGAAAGCAGCCGGATCCAGATAAGGCGTCAAAGTACCAGCCGCATGCCCGATAAATCTCAATTTCTTGGCCTCTGCCAAAATATCAGCCGTTACCTTTGGGGAACCCCATGAAAGGATGCAGGCATCGTACTTATGAATGTCCTGACGCAGCTGCTCCGCTTCATAAGGTTCGTCCATTGCAACCCAATCCACATCCGATACGGCTTGCATTTGTTTAATAACCTCTTCACTAAACATCAAGTCTCTCAATTCTTTTCTCCACACCGTTACTAAAGTTCTCATCGTTCATCTCCATGTTATTTAGTACTAGGCATTTTTTTGATAGCGCTCATAAGCATCCTGATAAATTTTAACAATATCGTCCATGCCCATTTCTTTTAGTCGTTTCAAATATTTATCATAGTTCGGTTCCACCGCTTCCGCTCCCATGACCCACTTTTGCTGCATTTCTCTAATATAGGTGTCGATAGCCGGCCATTTCTCGCTGATCGTCTTTTCCTCTTTTGGAGTAAACGATACCGAAGGAAACTGCGGTGCGAAATATTTATTATCGATGTACATTTTAATACCCGTGTTAGCAATTGGATTGGTCCACTGCGTTTCGTAAGAAAGGTCCATTTGATAGCCGATATCCAGCTGGGCTCCAATATCCCATAGTTGCTTATTAACCGGTTCTTTGCCATTCAAAACCTCAGGTTTGAAGATCGGCTTGCCGTCCTTCATATCGTACTGAACCCCTTCGATACCGAAGTTCATCAGCCTTCTGCCTTCCGGTGTAAACCAGAAATCAAAATATTTGATGACCTCTACTTTGTTCTTACTTGTAGAAGCTATTCCCCAGCCCTTGTCCCGAAGCAGCATCCGGCTGTATTCCTGCCACACTTTTCCGTTTTTATCCGCGACTGGAGCCATTACTACAAATTTAAAACCTTGGATTTTATCCTTTAACGTGTCGTTGTATGTAGCTGAGCTTGGGAACCAGTCATGTGTAGCGCCGCCAACGTTATCTCCCAGCAATACTTCCCTTGCCTTCGCTCCCCTGGTGTAAATTTCCTTGTCGATGAGATCTTCTTTGTACCACTTGGAAATGTTAACCATCGCATCCTTGTATTCAGGCAAATATTTCCCGTACTGAACTTTACCGTTGATCACATGCCATTCGGGCCGTACTCCGAACAAAGGAACCAGCTGCGTAATGGCTTCCTTGTTATTGCGGCCAAAATAAGGCACTTCATCCTTTTTGCCGTTGCCATTAGGATCCTTTTCCCGGAAAGCCTTCAACGTCTGATAATATTCATCCACCGTCTTCGGTGCTTTCATTCCCAGTTTATCCAGCCAGTCCTGCCGAATGTACCAGCCTTCGGAGGCTTCACCTTCCATAATGTAAGGGATGAAATACAGCTTGCCATCGCTGGCTACCGAACCAGCCTTTGCCCATTTGTTGGTCTGCAGAAATTTTTTAATATTAGGAGCATGCTTCTCAATGAGATCGTCCAACGGCTCCAATGCCCCGTCAAGTGCGGCTTTATTCATATCAAGCTTCAAGCCGCCTACGATGTCGGGCAATTTACCTGAAGCCAGCATCATATTAAACACCTCGCGGCTGTTCGTAGCACTTGGCGGCGCTGTACCGTGCAGCTTCACGTTCGTCATTTCCTGGGCTTTTTTAAATACCGGGAAATCATCCTTGAACACTTTGTTGTCCCCATCGTGAAAATGAATGCTCAGCTCCAGCAGCTTATCACTAACCTTGGAACCGCTTGCAGCAGATTGTGAAGCTTGCCCCTTACCTTGCTCAGACCCGGCAGTCGTGTTCTTAGCGCTCCCGTCTGAGCATGCAGCCAAAGGTACACAAGCCAAAATCGTTGCTAATGCAGCTCCGCTCACTTTTTTCATAGTAACCATAATAATTGTTCCTCCTCTAATATATCATTCTTTAACCGCACCTAGCATCATGCCTTTAACAAAATATTTTTGAATAAAAGGATACACTAACAAAATAGGAATGATGGATACAATAATGGTTGCATAAATAATGGTCTCTTGCGAAAAGCCTTTGGAAATATCCGCCGCACTCATCATTTCTTCCGTCAGCTTCATCTCTACGATTAACTTGCGTAATAACACCTGCAGAGGAATTTTATCTTCATCCCGAAGTATAACCATGGTCCAGAAATAACCGTTCCAACGGGCGACCGCACAAAACAATCCGATACTCGCAAGTGAAGGCAAAGATAATGGCAAGTAAACTTTCGTTAAAATTTGCCAGTCATTCGCTCCGTCCACCTTGGCCGATTCTTCCATTTCTTCAGGAATGCCCTGGAAAAAGGTTTTCATTAGGAAAACATAGAAAGTAAACACAGCAAATGCGAATATAATCGTAAACCTTTTATCCAACAAGCCCAAATCCCGCAGGTTTAAGTAAAAGGGAATCATTCCAGCTGTACCGCTCATATTGATGAACATCGTAAGCGCTACCATAAAGCTGATAAAGGATGCTCCAATCAATCTCTTTTTGGAAAGCGGATAAGCCCCCAGAATCGTAAAAATTAAATTAACGACCGTTCCAACCACTGTGTAAAATATCGTATTGCCATAGGCCAGCCATATCCCCTTCTGATTTAACACCTTCCCATAAGCCGCAAAGGTAATATCCTGAGGAAATAAAAGCACTTTACCGGTCACTACCGCATCCGATGAGCTAATCGAAGCTGAAGCTACATACAAGAACGGATACAATGCAAGCGCTGCAATGACCGTAAGAATACCATAATTCAACATGCCGAACCATTTCTCGCCGACAGTCGGTTTCAACACAATCACCTGCTCCCTACCAAAGTCCTGTTTCCGTCCGTTTCTTGCTGAAGCGATTTGCCATATACACCAACACTACAGAAACAGCTGCATTGAAGACACCAACCGCAGTTGCAAGCCCATATCGCCCTTCCAATAACCCGGCCCGGTACACATAGGTACTGATAACATCCGAGGTTTCATAAGTGGCTGGCTGGTACATCAGTATAATGTTTTCAAAGCTTACATCCATCATTTGGCCAATTTTCAGAATCAGCATCACAGCAATGGTCGGCATTATACCTGGAAGTGTAACATGCCATGTCTGCCTCCAACGGTTAGCCCCATCAATAACGGCAGCTTCATATAAAGTCGGGTTGACTCCTGCAAGAGCCGCTATGTAGATGATAGAGTTAAAGCCCGCTTCCTTCCAAATGTCAAAGGTGCCGATATAAATCGTTCTGAAATAGTCGGGAATTGTAAGAAAATAAATTTTATCCAGCCCAAAGCGGTCCAGCAAAATATTCACCAAGCCATTGCTCGGCGCCAACAGATTTGTCACAATACCGGCAACGACCACAGAAGAAATAAAATGAGGCAAATAAGTAAAGGTTTGTACGAACTTACGAAATATCATATTCTTGGCTTCATTAAACAACAGCGCTAGAGCAATAGGAATGGGAAAAGCAAAAATCAATCCATACAAGCTGATCAGCACTGTGTTTTTCAGATTTCTGAAAAAATACGGTCCGGCAAAAAATTCCCGAAAATTATCAAGCCCTACCCACGGACTGCCGGATATTCCTTTAAACAGGCTGTATTCCTTAAAAGCAATTTGCAAGCCATACATCGGTTTGTAGAGGAAAATCAGATACCATAGTACAAACGGAACCAACATGATGTATAGGTGACGATCTCCTAAAATTCGTTTGCGAATTTCTTTGGAGCGTAGCCCGGTCGGTATCCGTCGTGCTTTGGGTACGGTTGCTTCCATCAGCACAGTCTCATTAGACTTCACAGATTCACCACCCTTATTATGTAATGTGTCTCTCTCGATTGGAGCGCCCCCTGAGAGTTCTTTCAGCTAAGCTATACTTGCCTCGTATGTCTTAGCCAAAGCTTAGAACAAATTCTACAAGCCCGGGTGCAATGTGTAAATCATCCGTTTGCCGGGTCATCGACGATTTTTTACTATAACGAAAAACCTATATATACCGCGGTCTCACCCGATCAGATCGACGTTTCTTCACTAATGGGCGTTTCTTCACAGAATGAAAAACGCCTAGTGGCGACGTCCTTGCGCGCCATTAACGGTTGTCCGTTTTGGAGGAATGGATGTAGGTCGCTGCATCGACGGAAGTGTTCGACCGACCACCATGCAACGCCGCTAAGCGCCTCGGATTCGAGAGTGTTGGAAACAGAACAATAGCGGAAGTAATTGTTTCGCTATCATCTGGAAAGCTCAAAAAACAGAGAGATAACGGAACAGCAAGTTCCTGTATCTCTCTGTTTTTGTGCATAAGGCCCAGATTTGGTCATCATAACGGAATTCCTACTTCCGTTATCCCCTCAAATTGGAGGCGGCAGATGGAATAACGGAAATCTCGGTTCCGTTCAAATTCTTCAGGGCTCCTAATAGCTCAGCACCGCCGCTATCCGTATAAAAAGCTCCCTTGATTGAGCATTGAGCATTGAGCATTGAGCATCGAGCATGTTAAAGCTCTCAAGCAAAGCAATGGCCCGCTATTCCAAATTTTGCGCATACTGCCCCGGCGATACCCCTTCGTAACGTTTGAACATTCGGATGAAGGTATTCGCATTATTGCAGCCGACTCTTAAAGCCAAATCTTGAATTTTCACTCCACGCTCTCCGCTTATAATCTCCTTCGCCCTTTTCACCCTTACATTATTTAAGTAATCGCGGAAATTATCCCCAGTATGGTTTTTGAATAAGGTGCTGATATAGCTGGGCGAGTAATTGAACTGCTCCGCTATATCATTGAGCGAAATATCTTGATCATAATGCTTATGGATAAATTCTACGGTCTGATAAGCGATCGACTGCTCAAGTTTACCGTTTACATCCTGAATACGGTTCATCATCTCATGCAGCAAATGATAAATGGCTTGCTTCAATTGCTGCACATCGGAACATAACATCAGCTTCGGATACCATTTCTCGCTCGCTGCCGCTGTTTCATGCTCCTGACGCTCCAGCTGCTGACTAATCCGATTTAACGTGGACACTATGGCCAGAATAAATTGAGACCGTTTCTCTATACCCAGACTGCGGATATCAAGATTCTCCTCCAGCAGCTTGTGCATGACCGACATGGCCTTATCCGCATTTCCGGAAATAACGGCTGCAATCAGATCACGCTCCAGCTCCAACGGATAATAATATCCGGTGCTCCGCAGCTGCTTAAGATCATCGGCCGTTATCAAGGTTTTCCGTTCCATAACAAACCGGTATTCCATCATTTTCATAGCCTCTTGAAACGAACGTTCCGCCTCACCTATATGTACAGCCGTTTCCCCCATAGCTGCAACGAGTTGAATGGAGAGGCTGCTGCTAATTTCCCTAAGCACATAAGTTAACCACTGCCTTAATCTTGGAGAGTCCTCCTCAGTTAGCAGCACAGCGAATCGCTTGTGATCCAGCCCAAGTGTTTCGCATAGCTGCTCTCGGGACAAATACTGCTCGATGAGTTCGGTTACTTGAGTCGTGATTTCAAACAGGTGGGCGTTCGAATATTCTCTTTCCAGCTCTCGGTCTGCAGCAACCTCGATAATTGCAACTGTCACAGGTCCAGACAAGTGAGTTAAATTATAGGCATCCAAATCCGGTGCAGCAGTCTTCATGGACAGCAGTCCGAATAAGAGGTCGCTGATCATTTTCTTGCGTAAAGGCATCTTGTACCCACTAATAGTTTGCTTCAAATTTTCATTTAGCTTATGGATGCCATCTGCAGTCGATTGAATAAAAGCCAGCTCATCTCTGCCTACGGGTTCTCCATAGCTTTTAAACTGGTTAACGGCTTTCTGTATGGGACGATAGGTCCGATTCGCAGCAAGCATCGCCAGTAAGAGTCCTATGACAGCCAACACCAGATACACAAGTAACGAATCCTTGGCAAGAGCCCTCATCTGGGGACTAATTGGCATCTTCTCAGCTATATAAGCATATTTCAAATCGCTGAAAACTTTGGATTCTAATTGACGGACTGTCATTTCACTGCTTGTATTCTCTTCCTGCTGCGTTATCCACTGCTCCAATGCCGTTCTTTCGATGCTTCCATTCTGAGCAATGATTCGGTCTCCTTTAATTAAAGCAAAGCCATCTGAACCGCCGGACATCTGAGGGAGTAAGTAACTTTCATAAAACGAAACGAAAAATACGAGATCAAGATTCGGCTCTTTTTTAATTAATGTAATTCTCCGATTCCCCGAGCCGCTGTAGGTATGTAAAAACAATGATTTTGCATAATTGCCAGTCGATAAGGCAGCCTCTATTTCCTTCTTGTGACCCTGCTCCAAGCCAATCTCGTTATAAAATCTTTCTTTATTAATGGTGTTATTAGGTGTAATAATTAGCTCATCCGTCTGCTTGCCAATGCCTATAGTAAAGCCAAAATTAGCAAAAGCATCAATATTTTTGCTTAGCTCATTGTAAATCCTTGTAATGACGTAATAATCCCGCTCGCTTTTCTCCGCATATTCCAGTACATTGCTGTTAATTTTCAGCTGGTTAACCAAATTTGAGGCGATGTTTAATTGCGTATCGATTTTGTCCCGGGCCTCCCGTAAGAAGGCATCCTGCCGGTACTTCAGCTCCAGCTGAACGATTTCATTGTTTTTGTAAAAAAACATACTCGTGACAAGCAATGTGTACACAAAAACTATGAGTACGTAAGCGATTAATAATTTGAAGTAAAACTTCCTTTTTCTCATCGCGTTATTTCCCCCTTTTTTACGCAATGAACAATGAAACCGCATTCATTTTATGTTATGCGTTTATTATAGCCTAAGCGGAAGTTGGCGGGATTCCGTAAACTTACTGAAAAACTACACTATCTTACGATGTTAGTATCATTCTTTTTATACTCATAGGGGGTTACGCCATACATCTTTTTAAACATTTTATAAAAATGGCCTGTATGCTTGAACCCGACAGCCTCCAAAATTTCAACGACGGACATTTCCGTTTGGAGCAGCAGCTCCCCTGCTTTGCGTAAACGCAGCTCCGACAAAAAGCCGCTGAAGGTTACTCCCGCTACCATTTTGAATAACGAGCTGAAGTAGTTGGGCGATACCGAAATCCTGGCTGCCGCTTCCTTCAACGCAAGCGGTTTCCTTATATTTTGTTCCATATAATCGATGACTTCCCGGATGGCTTGCTCATACCCTGATTCAGTGGACCGCATCCAACCATTAACCTCACGGCTGATGATAACCAAAAACTTGAGCAAATCTGCTCGAACCGCATATTGATGGTAGGACTCCTTGGCTTCCAGCTCGCCCTTAATATCCTCCATCAAGCGCTCGATTACAATTTGGGAGCGCGGCGACAGGTTGATCAGAAGATGCTGATTCAAAGTAACACTTGCCAATTCCCGGATCGTCTCCTCAAGCAGTGAAGGCATGAAATCCAGCTGTACGAGCTCAAACGCATGTCCTTCAAGCGGCATAAAGCAGTGCATCGTGTAAGGTGGAATAGAAAACAGATCTCCGCGCATCAGGTCCGTCTGCTCATGCTGTATCACATGACGGCAAACCCCGCTTAGAACATAACAAATTTGTAAATATTCATGCCCATGCTGGACAGAAGTATAATTGGTTTCATTGCGGATTTGGAATTTGATTGGAAATTCCTCCTGCATAAAATCTTTATACCGAAAAACAGGTGAATGTTCCACTCTTCATACCTCCGTATCCATGTAAATAACCTCTAGAAATGAAACTACTTGTATTTTAAATACTATAAGGTAGGAAACGCAACAATTAAAAAAGCTGGCCCCTAAGTTGGAGTCAGCTTTTAGATGTTATCTAGGGTAACTACCGGGCAATACGGTTACTCAAATGCATCAATAATCATTTTGAACAGCAGCAGATCTTCCCTGGAATCCTCCAATGTTGTTTTGGGCTGAAACCCTTTCGTCACAACCTCGTGAAAATATTCCAGTTCTACCGTGTAAGCATCCTTGAAGCTCGGCCGCTCCACGGTTTTGTTAAAGGCTTCACCCACCGTCTCCTCAATGATTTTGGTTGTCGGCAAATGACGGATATATGGCGTGTCATACTGAATAGTAATCGCCTTTTGATCGCCGTAAATTTGAATATGCGCATCGAATCTCCGTATGTTGTCCACTCCGGTTTCAAACGTAGCATTATAGCCGTCGAATTCAAAGATAGCGTTCATAAATCTTCCGCCATTCCATTGAGTAGCGGCTACGACCCGCTTCGGAAACCCGATAATTTCTCGCATCGCCGACAGATCATGGCTGCTCAAGCCGCAGAGCAGCCGGTAAGCAGCTTTATGTGCTGCCGGGGCATCGCCAATTGCCTGCAGCACCATTCGTCCAGCGCGCTCCTGTTTATCGCGTAACGCTTCCTCCGGAATATCGGTTGGGCGCAGCACATGACTAGATTGGTCGATAAATAATCGGTTGGCGCCAATAATATCCCTGATTCGGGCATAATTAATTTTACCCAGCTGCTTAACTTCCTCAACAGCACTCACATAAGCAGGAGCGAATCGTCTCATATAACCAACCATTACCTGTCTGCCCGCCTCGTCTCTCGCTCGAATGATCGCATCTGCATCTTCAACGTTTAAGCAAACCGGCTTTTCAAGCAGTACATGTTTCTTGTTATTTAAGGCTGATATTGCGCAATCTGCATGATATTCATCACTATTCAGAACAAACACCGCATCCAAATCTTCCTGCTTCGTTAATTCATCCGCATGCTGATATCGATTGCTTAAGCTTATGTTATACCTTGTACCTATAGCATCCAATAGATGCTTGGAAATATCGCATATTGCGGCAATCTCATAACGGTCCGATAATGATTCCAGTATAGGGAGATGTATAATTTGGGCGACCTCGCCCAATCCGATAATTCCGACCTTTATCTTTTTCATGATAAATTCGTCTCCTCTTCGTACTATCGTCAACCCCAATTACGTTTACTCGCTTACCGCTTCATCGAACTCGAGCTTAAGAATCATCACGGTATCCGTAAGCTCATTGACAGGAAGGTTTCTAATTCGCAAGTAAGGCCTCTCCCTCCATGCCCACGGAATCATATCTACAGTCGCCTCCAGCTCCCTTCCATCATTGAGCAAAGTTGCTTTATTAGGAACCTTATTGAGCG
The DNA here is from genome assembly GCF_024722015.1 of Paenibacillus radicis (ex Xue et al. 2023). Classification (GTDB taxonomy): domain Bacteria; phylum Bacillota; class Bacilli; order Paenibacillales; family NBRC-103111; genus Paenibacillus_S. The sequence goes on from NZ_JANQBD010000006.1 coordinate 249,770, forward strand.
GTTTCAATACAATCGAATTGCTTTGAGTGTCTTTATGAAGATGAATGTAGAGGGTGTTTCCCCGACGAGTGGCGAGCACTTCATCTCGGACCATTCGCCGTGCGGAGCCTTCCATCGTAATTTCATCACGGAATATCATATCGGATGCCGGAAGAGCATCTCCGAAGGACTCCTTCACACTGTGATACCATTCTCCTATGATCCTTAAAGCCTCAACATTCTCCCGAGCAATCCTGCCATTAGGCTTAGGACCTACATTCAGCAAGTAATTGCCGCCCATTGCCATAATCTTATCGATGCTCTGCATAATGAACTTATTGCTGTAATAATCCTCGTCCTCTTTATATCCCCAGCTTTCCCGGCCTAGCGCCTGACATGCTTCGGTTGGTTTAGTAAAGGAGCCCCCTTCGGGCACATGCCTCTCAGGGGTGTTATAGTCACCTTTGCCAGGACCACGGTCATTAATCAGAATTCCCGGCTGAAGCTCCCGGATCATCTCATTTAAGCTCGGATCCTCATGCTCAGCTACATTGACATCCCAAAAAAGCTGATAAATCTTACCATACTTCGTACATAGTTCAATCAACTGGTTTCGAACAAAATCATAATACTTATCGATATCAGGATCATCGCCTGCACGAGGGCCAAACATTTCATGATGCCTTCCTTGGTTCGGATAATTCGGGTGATGCCAATCGGGACAAGAATAGTATAAACTCAGCGGGAAATTTCTCCGATGGCAAGCCTCTGCCAGCATCCCCAATATGTCTTTGCCGTAAGCGGAATTCATGATATTGTAGTCCGTGTGCTTCGTATCCCACATGCAGAATCCATCATGATGCTTCGTCGTAAAGCATAAATACTGCATCCCTGCTTGCTCCGCCATGTCCAACCATTCATCCGGATTAAATTCCACCGGGTTGAACTCATGAATGAGCTTCTCGTAATCCTTGCGCTTCATATCTCCACGCCATAAGATTTGCTCATGCCATGCTGGAATTGCATACAATCCCCAGTGAACGAACAAGCCGAACCTTCTTTCGAAAAACACATCGCGTGCATCCTTAAATCTTGTTATCATGCTTACCCCTCCTGCATATCGCTTTTTCGTAGAAAACTCTCAAAATAAAGGTCGCCCTCCAACAAAGTCTCATTGGAGAGCAACCATATGCTGCCTGCTTCTTTCAACTACAATTTTTATCCTTATTTCTTCTTGAACTTCGCATCATAAGCTGTTTGATAAATTTCCAGGTATTTCTTGATGTTCATGTTGTCGAGATTTTTAACATAAGCGTCCCAGTTCTTATCAATATCAGAGTCTCCTGTTATAAAGCGGGCCATCATCTCTTTGACATGATCCAGAATCGTTTTCTCCAAATCTGCAATCTCTGATGCCTGATCAGCGGTAAAGAACACAGGCGGCATTACCTTATCGATCTTCATTTGGTACGGCTCCATTTTTTGTTTCGTTTGATTATACAAAATAACCTCTAGCGGCTGTTCCGGATTTTGTGCTTCCCCTAAACGGAAATCATTCGACCGATAGCTTGGGCCCGTTTGACCCCAGTTTACATTTTGTACGCCGCCCCAAGGTGTCAGCTGCTTCCAAATGGCAGGCTTTCCGTTGATGCCGATTTCATTCTTTTCCGCGTATCTCCATTCCGTACCTTCACGTCCTGCATACCATCTAAGAGCTGTATCCGGCGAGTTAAACAAGAAGTCGGCCAAACGGAACGCTGCTTCCGGATTTTTTGCGTTTTTCGTAATAATATATTGTCCATTGCCTACTACATAAGGATGATAAGCTGCATTCTGGAAACCGTTCGGTCCTTTTAATGGCGGAACCGCTTCATAAGTAAGCCATCTGCCGCTGCTCGCTCCTAATGTCGTTAATGAGCCCATGTTATGGCCGGAGGAAGCACCCAGGATTACGGTATCCGGGTTTTCACCCAATTTTTTCAACTGATTGTTATCCTGAGTCATCGCTTGTGGATCAATCAAGCCCTCAGCATAAAGCTTGCGTAAATATTTTAAGCCTTCCTTCCATTCAGGCTTGTTATAAGGTACCGTAACCTTTCCATTATCCAAATACAATTTTCTTGTATCATGATCATAAGTAAACGCATTCATAATGAAAGAATCCAGCATTTGCGTTTCGAATAAATTACTTGCTGATGCTTGAATAGAGCCAGAGAGTGGAATTTCATCCGCTTTTCCGTTACCGTTAGGGTCCTTCGTCTTAAACGCTTTCAACACCTCGTAAAACTCATCGGTAGTTGTAGGCATCTTCAGACCTAATTTATCAAGCCATGGCTTATGAATCCACATTCTTTGTTTATACATACAGTGATAGCATTCGTTGACCTGCGGCAGCGCATAGATTTTCCCGTCAGGTGCTGTGATTAAATCCTTGTAGATCGCATTTTCGCTAAACATCTTTTTCATTTCCACGCCATACTTTTCGATTAAATCGTTCAATGGGAGGAACACACCTTGACTGCCATTAATCATCATCTGTGTAGGCGAAACCCCGAAGCCCATAATGACATCCGGATAATCTCCGCTGGACAGAACAAGGTTTAATTTCTCCGTGGCGGACTTCTCAGGCGCTACTTCCCAATCGATCTTTATATTGGTCTTTTGCTCCAGCCATTTAGTAAATTCATTAGTGGAAAAGTCTTCAACCGAAGCGCTTCCCTTCACCAATATTTTAACTGTTGTCTTTTCGTTAGTTATCGGGAACTGCCCTGCCGGATTGACGTTCGAGGTCGCTTTCTTGCCGTCATCTTTTACTGCGGGTTCTGTTCCGCTAGAACAGGCGCTCAATGCCAAGCTCAGTCCTAATACGGCGGATAAGCAAATGAGTGTAACTTTTTTCAAATAAAACCCTCCTCTAATTTTTCTGATAGCAAAACCCGCATTGTGAGCATGTACTTCCCCTGGATGACTAACCTTTTAAAGAACCAATCATAATCCCTTTCACAAAATATTTTTGTACAAACGGGTAAACGATCATTAAAGGTGCTGTAGCTACGATAATCAGCGAGTATTTCAAGAGCTCTCTGAGTCCCTCTCGTTTCGCTGCCTCCTGTACATCAACAAGCATATTCAAATCCACATCATTCTGCACAAGGATATCTCTTAACACAAGCTGTAAGGGATACAAATTCTGACTCTTCAAATAAATCAATGCGTTAAAAAATGAATTCCAGTGCCCTACAGCATAGAACAAGGTGATAACCGCAGTGATCGGCCCGGATAGAGGAAGCACAATTTTCCATACAAATTGAAAATCTGTACAGCCATCCAGCTGGGCAGCCTCCAGCAGCTCGTCAGGAATAGTTGTCTGGAAATAGGTTCGGGTAATGATCATATTCCATATGCCCAGCGCGCCAGGCAGCAGCATCGACCAGGTTGTATTAAGCAAACCCAAATCCCTTACGAGCAAATAGGTCGGAATTAATCCTCCTGAAAACATCAGTGTGAATACAAACAGGAACATAAATATATTTCTGCCGTAAAAATCTTTTCTGGATAAAGGATAAGCTGCCAGAATCGTCATGATAACGTTAATCAAAGTCCCAACAACCGTGTAATAAAATGAATTCATGAATCCGCTCAAAATTAACTTATGTTTAAAAACTGCATAATACCCATCCAATGTCGGATCGATTGGCCACAGCCATACTCTTCCCGATACAACGGCTTCGGAGCTGCTTATGGAAGCGCTTAAAATATAAATCAGCGGATAAAGAATGGTTACCAAAAACAGGGATAATATGATATAGTTGAGAATTGTGAACAGCCGATCCATTTGTGATTCTCTGATTGACGAATGCTCCATTGTGCTCTCCTTTCCATTCCCCCTCTTACCATAGGCTCTCCTGCTTGGTCTTCTGCGCAATCTTGTTAACAGCCACAAGAAGAAGAAGATTGATAACGGATTTAAATAAGCCAATTGCTGAGGAATACGAGTAATTCATAGCTTGTGATGCCAGACCGACCTTATAGACGTACGTATCGATAACTTCCGATGTCCGAATATTTAGCGGATTTTGCATAAGCAGCACTTTCTCGAAGCCGATATCGAGCATATGGCCTGTATTCAGAATTAATATAATAATGGCTATCGGCATAATACCAGGGATGTCTATGTGCCACATTCGCTGCACCTTGTTCGCACCGTCGACAACAGCTGCTTCGTGCAGTGAAGGATCGATGCTGGCAAGAGCGGCCAAATAAATGATGCAGGAAAAACCAACGCTTTGCCATACTCCCGACCAAACATAGATGGACTTGAAATATTCGGGTATGCCCATAAAGCTGACTGGTTCGAAGCCTAGTCCTTTAATAATGGAATTGACGATACCGTTTCTCGGATCAAGCAATTCCAGAATAATACCAACCATAACAACAACAGATATAAAGTGTGGAGCGTAAGTGATCATTTGTACTGATTTTTTGAAAAATTGGTTTTTAACATAGTTCAAGCTGAGTGCGAGAATAATTGGAAACGGAAAGCTGGCAAACAAGCTGTAAACACTTAATACTATTGTATTGCTCATGAGCCTCCAAAACTCGTACGAATCAAAGAACCTTATAAAATGCTTGAAACCTACCCACTCGCTCCCCCATATACCCTTGGTTACTATAAAGTTTTTGAAGGCTATTTGGGCGCCATACATCGGTATATATTTAAATATAATAATGTACAGAACTGGCAGGGCAATCAATACATACAGACGCCACACTTTTCTCATTTTCTTGAATGGAGTGCTGCTTCTGGCCTTTGCACTAACTTTCGTTTGAATTCCTGTTGTTTGTTTAAGCGCTTCCAAAAATTCACCTCCTTTAGTTGGTCAGCTTCCCCCGAAATCGAATCAGGACACTTTAAAGTTTGGGCTTGTGACAGCCGGAGCTTAGTGTTTTCCCCCTCTCTATCCTTACTCATCCTACGATAAGCCGTTACCCGGGTCGTGTAAATGTGAAAGCCTGCAGTTTGATGTGCAGGCCTTCAGATAAGCGATGTGCAGTTGAATGTGTGATGTGCATTACTTAAGAATGCGCTTACATTTTGCTTATAAACGGCGGAATTCCGATGTGCTGACCGCGTTTATACGCTTAAAAGCTCTGCAGAACGTGTTGGACGAGCTATACCCTACTTGTTGGGCTATTTCATAAACCGGCAATTGCGTCGTCGACAGCAGCTCCTTCGCATGAGTCATACGAAGCTCCTCTAAATAGTCAGAGAAATTAACACCCGTTTGTTCTTTGAAAAATTGAGACAAGTACCCTTTTGAAATGTTCATCCTGTCCGCAACGGAATCTAGACATAGCTCTGTCTGCGAATAAGATTCATGGAGCAAATCCAATATTTTTTCTTGGAGCTGTACATTTTGACTTTTCTTATGATCATTGACGAAATCGCAAACTTGAAAGTACACGGATACGAGTGAACGGTAGTTTTTCTCTAACCCTTCATAGGAGGCTGAATCCGCCGAAAACGGCTTCATCTGATCCAAGGCCGCACCTTCTTCCATGCCGACCTGTGGCAGCAGCTTAACAACCGTTCCCCACATTTCATTCATGAACAGTCGTAGCATCGGTACCGATAAGCGGCGCTCATTAAAGTTAATTTCATGAAGCTCATCCAGCAGTGAAGCTACCGCCGTCTGCTCTCCCGCTTTGGCAAGGTTACTCATCCGGTGCTCCAGGTCTGAAGGATAATAGTAGCCGTTATTTTCTTTGGGCAGCTCTTCAAAGCGCATAATCCCGTTCATATTTCTCCATGTTAAATATTCTAATGAACGCTTGGCTTCCTCATAAGAGCGTGAAACATTCAATAGATCCTCATGAGGATCTCCTACTCCGAATCGGGTCATCATATTCAAACGGGTGCTTATCAAGTCACTGACATCGCCAATTACTTCCTCTATATAAGCGCGGCGCTCTGATGGATTGTTACTGCCGAAAGCGAACAGCAGAGCAATCTGGTCTTCCGCAACATCATGCCAATGTACATTAGCCCCCATTTCATCTCTTAAAATATCTTTGACCATGATGCGTTTGACATCAAGCTCTTCCAGCACATCCCTGTCCAAACCGCTATCATATCCCCTCAGTTGAAGGATAGCCGCCAAAAAATAGTTCCCTTGCATCTCAATTCCAACATGCTGCAGCAAAACAGAAATTTCTTTGTGAGCCACATATTCCCCCTTCAGCAGCCTCTCGAAGAGTGCAGCCTGCAGTAAAGGAGCTTGCTTCTCCATCTTTTTTTGCAGCTCTTGATTATTATCAATCAGCTGGGAGACGGAGTCCCGAATGAATCGGTACGCATCCGAACCATAATAGCCATCGCCATTCGTTCTCTCCACTATCGTTTCCATGATGCTCCTGAGAGGTCGGCTGTTCCGGTAGGCTATCAAATAAGCAATTAATAGTCCGACAGCCAAAAAGACAAACGCAAAAGTGAAGGTAATATTTTTAATATACAACACTTTTTTCAATACTACGTACGCAGGCTGGGCAACCAAATAGGTCCATCCATTGTAGCTTGAGGTCGTATAGGTAACCATCATCTTCTGTCCATCAATATCCTGAATGATGCTTCCATGCTTCCCGGATAAGCTGCTCCTGTCGATCAAATAAGAAGAATCACCTGACGAAACGGAGCTTATTACCTCACCGCTCTCATTAATGATATACGCCCATCCCCCACCGGATAATTCCAGCCCTCCTAGCAGCTTTTGGACCTCCCGGTTATCAACGGTGATCGCCACCGAGCCTTGAGAAAAGCCTGGATATCCCAAGGACTGTATATAAGTAAGTAAGGAATAACGGCTACCATTAACCGTCACCTCCTGCGCGGGCAGCACCTTGCGATGATATTGTTCACCCATAAATAAATTTTTCCAGGTTTGCGAGTCCATGTTGTTGTATTTAAAATATTTTTGGAATTCGGGGAGCAGAAAAGTGGAGCTTTCTGCTAATACGACCCCGCTATTTTTATAAAAAATGAAATAGTTGAAAATAAAATTATTCGATAAGCTGTAGTTATAAATGCTTTTGCGCGTTTCGACGACACGGTAAGTGTTAGCGCCCTCGAATGGCTCTGTGATGGTCGTGAACTGCATAATTCGAGTATCGTTTGCAAGCTGTACTCCAATAGAGGATATTTCAGACAGTCTCCGGTCCATAATATCCCTGCTTTGCTGGAGCAGATTCATATTAGAAGCCGTTACTTCCTTCTCCATTTCAACCAGCGTTTTATTGTAAATAACCCAACCTACCAGGAGGGGAAGCAGTAATAACAACATGTTAGGCACCAGAAGGCGCAAGAAAATCCCCTTACTACCGGTCCTGTTACGTTTCACATACCACATCAAAGTTCCCTCCATGCGTTGAAGCTTGATTTCATTGAAATAGACTTCCTCCAAGCAGACAACGAGGTGATAAAAGAGCTCAGTTAGGCCAGGCTGTAAAATTCCCTTGTTCATCGAAGCTCATCGGCTCAGGTGCGCCAATAATTTCTATATCAGAGCGCTGCTTAATTTCCGGTATCAATGATTCGGATACATACAGATGCTCCAAATGAAGCGTACTGTGAATTCTCGCAAATCGCGCCAGCTCTGCCTTCACTCCCCAATTGGCCTTCAATGCCGCCGTTAAAGCTTCCTTATCATTTTCCAATATAATAGGAATCATCGCTCGATGAAGAAACGTGCTCGTAATAACGTTTTCATTTGTTTTCTGAAAATCAATCTTATCGAATAATCTCTTGGTGGTCAGATCAGCCAAACCGATTCCGAGAGCATTGCCATGGCTTTCTTCACTTAAATCACCTGCAATCACGTATTTAATGCGCGGCTTATCAAAGTCATCCACCCCATGAATCCTGACTCTGCCTATAATATTAGTATCCATGCCGGTACCGCTGTAGTTTTTGCCAATATGGTCCACCATTAATATATCCAGGTCCTCTACAGGCAAGCAAGGCATATAGGAAGCGGATAGTTTAAGCAATTCTGCTTCACGCACAGGGATTAATTCCTTAGGAATGGCTTCTATAAGGGCTGTTTGCTCCAATGCATTCTCCACAATCCCTATACCGCATAAAATGTTCGCTTTCTCCAGTACGACTTTTGCCACTTCAGGCATCATATCCCGGATACCAATGACTCCATGGTGATGAAGCGCCAGCGCTTGCTTATGCTTTCCCATGCCGATTGCCGCCATCTTCATTAAACCGCTTTCAAATCCGTGTGGAGATTGAAAATCCGTATGCACTTTAATTCGGCCTATAATAATAATCCCATCCGCTTCCCAAGCATGCCGATCCGTATATACATCCACCCCAGCCGAAGTACTTCCGATATGCGCGACCTCCATAGAAGAAACAATAGGAGCTCCACAGAATGCCTCTGTTACTCCATAGCCGTGCAGCACCTCTACCTGACCTTCCGCTGTTGCTCCCCCATGACTGCCCATTGCGGGAATTATAAATGGAGCTGCGCCCCATTCCTTAAGCTGGCTTACAACTGCACGAAGGATAAGATGAATATTGGCTATACCTCTGCTTCCTGCTGTAAGGGCAATACGCATACCTGGAGTGATGAGCGGTTTCATCCCTATGCGCAGCATTTCCTCCATTTCCGTACTCTCGATATGCTCCACGGCTATCCTCGGCCCTTGCAGCTTCTGCTTGATTCTTACCACTTTTGGATATTCCATAACAACCCCTCTTCCTGATTTTGTTTTGTAAAAGACTTAATACTAACCATAACAGCCTAGATACGATGCGACTTGCGGTAAGCCGAAGGGGAAACCTTTATTTTCTTATTAAACATCCGGCTGAAATAAAAACCGTTCTCATACCCGCACTGCTCAGCAATCTGCTCCAAAGTCAGCTCTGTTTCCAGCAGCAATGTTTGTGCTTTATGCAGCCGAAGCGAAGTTAAATAATCCATTGGTGTTTGCCCGTAAACAGCTTGAAAGCGGCGTGTGAATTGCACAGGGCTCTGTCCCAGTTCCTCGGATAGCTGCTTTAGCACCACCCGGCCAAAGGCATGCTCACTAATTTTGCGTGCTGCCGACTCTATACATACGTCCGTTTCAATTGGACCTCGATGTTTGGCACGAGCCTGATCGGCCTCTACCATGGCCATCTGCCATAAATCCTTGAGCAAATGCCCCGTACGAGCGAGCTTCACATCATCAGCGGGTTGAGTGGATAATCTCTCTAAGTAGTAATAGTTGGATGCTAATCTACTACGGTCCATAAGCGGAATCACGACGGGAAGCTCAGACTCGGGCTGAGTGTTCCATTCAAAGCGGTAGAAGTGAAACGATAACGGCTCCAATATTTCCCTCTCAAACAGCATTAGCGGCGGACATATAACCAAATCACCAAATCCCGCTTCCCCCTCAGCCTCTCCAATTCGATAATGGAAGCGGCCTTCCGTCACGGCAAAGAGCACCCATTCCGCATATCTGTCTTCTGCCAGTTGAAAAGCTTTCTTCTGCTTCCAAAATACTTGAGATATTATTAAGGGCTCTAAGCAGGATGGCAAAAGCATATGATATCCAGCCCCTTCTAGTCATTGAAATTTTGTATATATTGATGTTAATTCAGTGCATGTAAAAAGTAAATACGATCTATTAAAATAAAGCTGATACCGAGTATGAAAGCGATTTAGCAAAAAATCAATAGGGATTGAAATTTATTACAAGAACAGGAGTGTGCTGCAGGGTGAGAACTGAAAGTATCCAAACGGACATTACGGTCATCGGCGGTGGATTATCCGGGGTCAATGCTGCTATCGCCGCCGCGCGACTGGGGCGAACAGTCGCCTTGATTCAAAACCGACCGGTGCTGGGGGGCAATTCCAGCAGCGAGGTACGAGTATGGGTGTGTGGAGCGACAGCACACGGTACGCATCGTTATGCCCGTGAAACTGGAATTATGGGCGAATTATTTGTCGAGAATCAATTCCAGAACCCGGATGGCAATCCGTATTTCTGGGATCTCGTTGTGCTTGAAGCCGTCCGGGCAGAGCCGAATATTCAGCTCTTCTTGAACACAGATGTGCATGAAGTGGAGGCTAGCGGCAGCAAGGATGACCGGCGTATCGAGGCTGTAACTGGATGGATGATGGGATCGGAGCGGCGCATTCGGTTTGAGAGTGAGATGTTTCTCGATTGTACCGGTGACGGGCTCGTCGGTTTTCTGGCGGGAGCCGAATATCGGCTGGGACGCGAGGCCCGCAATGAATACAATGAAGAATGGGCGCCCGAAATTGCGGATGATATCACGCTTGGGAGCAGCATTTTATTCTATAGCAAGGATGTCGGGCATCCCGTCAAATATGTACCTCCAAGCTTCGCCAAGGATATTACCCAAACCAGCATTCCCATTAAACGCGTTATACGAAGCGGCGATAACGGCTGCTCCTATTGGTGGATAGAATGGGGCGGAGAACTGGATACGGTACATCAGAATGAGCGAATCCGCGATGAGCTCTGGTCCGTTATATATGGAATTTGGAATTATATCAAAAATTCAGGTGACTTCGAAGCCCAGAACATGACGTTGGAATGGGTTGGGGCTCTGCCTGGCAAACGCGAATATCGCCGTTTTGTAGGCGATTATGTATTGAATCAGAATGATATCATCGCACAACGGGAATTCGAAGATCGGGTTGCTTTCGGCGGATGGTCCATCGACCTTCATCCTCCTCAAGGTATGTACTCGACGGAAAGCGGCTCCAAGCACATGCATATGGATGGCAGCTATCATATCCCCTTCCGCTCGTTATATTCGATCAACGTGTCCAACCTGCTATTTGCCGGGCGGAATATAAGCGCTTCCCACGTTGCATTCGGGACAACGCGGGTTATGGCAACATGCGCAGTAATCGGCGAGGCCGCAGGCACGGGAGCGGCGCTTGCCGTCCAGCATGGCACAACGCCCCGTGGCGTGTATCAGCGGCATTTGGCGGAGCTGCACCAAACACTGCTGCGGCAGGATGCATCGGTGCTTGGTCTGGCGGGGGCTGACGCTAGCGATCTGGCGCGTACGGCCGCGTCTGTTACCGCATCAAGCACGCGGCAGATGCTCTCAGTGGAAGAGCCGGCGGAAGCGTACCCGCTGGACCATGATGCCGGCTTGCTGATGCCGGTTTCATCGGCGCTGGAGAAGCTGGAGCTGTTGATTGATGCAGCTGTGGACGGGACGCTCGAAGTTGAAGTATGGAGCACCGGACGCGCGGAGAACTATGTCCCGCATACACTTCAGGTCAGCGGCACAGTCGAGGTATCCGCAGGTGAAAACCAATGGGTCTCAGTGGCCTTGGATTGGAAGCCGGAGAAATCACAGAACACATTCATTGTCATCAAGGCAAACCCTGCGATTTCATTGTATCTCTCCAAAGCTCCGCTCAGCGGTGTCCTGGGGTTCCAACGTGGCGCCGATGCTCGAACGGTGAAGGAGCTGGAGGATCACCATCACGATCAGCCTGTTGTTCTCTGGAGCATGCGCAAGCTGGTACGCAAGCCATTCTGCTTCAGAGCTTTCCCTCAAACTACCGCGTTTGCTGTTGAGAACGTTGTTGATGGCTACTTACGTCCATATGGAGGGCCGCATCTATGGATGTCTGAACCTCTTGCAGCTGGAAGTGAGGCATGGGTTGAGCTGACTTGGCAAGATACGGTTGCTGTTGGCGAAGTCCACCTGACCTTTAACGATGACGTAAACGAAGATCTGATCAATCTGCATCATCACCGAACGGAATTTGAGGTCATTCCTGAGCTGGTACGCGATTACCGCATTGAAGCATGGATGGATGGCGATCAGGCATGGAGTGTATTGCATCGGGAGACAAACAACCACAAGCGCAAGCGCGTTCATCGTTTGAACAATGCTGTGCAGGTATCCAGGCTGCGTGTTGTAGCAGAGGCGACCAATGGGAGCCCGAGCGCCGAGTTGATTGAGATCCGCGTCTATTCCTGACTTACGTGAAGGGGCTGTCCCAAAAGACATTTTGAGACAACCCCTTCACCCTTTTATCCTGAATAGATGGTTGCAAAAGAGCCCTCAATTCCACTTTAATAATTGAAGGCTTTTTTGCACATCCTCGTGTATTCTTAGTGATGAATAAGATGAGGTCGCTTTCCAGCGCGTGCTCATCGTGGGTATCGGGTTCGGGGTTCGGGGTTCGGTTACGGCATTGCATGGCAGTCTGGCGCACTCCGTGCAATTATCAGGAAAATGTCAAGTTAGTTACTCCGAAAATAGCGTTCCAAGTCTTATAGCTGGAATTTCTCATGCTAATTCTACGTATTTTGGCTGATATCCACCATATCACCTCTATTAGAGTTAGTTTTTCCAGTTAGATTGATTTCAGGCGATATCCACGCTGGATTAGCGTTACAATTTCCATCTATTTTCTTTCCTTCCGCAGCCGCCTGACAAATCATAGTCTCCTCTAGATTGAAAGCAGCTTTTGAACATCGCTTCTCGCGCCATCACTTAAGTTACATCCAAAAAGCGACCGAACTCATTTTTGGATTTTCAAACCCCCGCTCTGAAGGGAATTTCCCTACAAAAGAGACGCTTCCATTTCCGCTTACATGGTGGTTTTGGAGGCGTCTTTGTACATCCTTTGGGACTGATTCATTCACTGATACCCTTTTGGGACAGCCTCTTTGATTACGTAGAGGAGACACTTAAACCCGTTGCTTTTTTCGCGTCTGAAACATATAAGCCATCGCATTGATCTCGCCACCGATGATAATGACCAAAGCGCATAAGTAGAACCATGTCAGAAGGACGATTACACCACCAAGGCTTCCGTAGGTCACATTATAATGATTCCATTGACTTAAGTAAAACGAGAATCCATACGATGTCAGCTGCCAGCCCAGCGCCGCGACAACCGCACCGGGAAGAACATCTTTGCAATTGAGGCATGTGTTAGGTGCAATGTAATAGATCGCAATAAAGATCAGGAACAAAATGACAAGATTCAAAATCCAGCGCAGCACGTTCCACAGCTCAATATGCTTCATCTCAATATGCAGCTCCGTATGCATCCAATCCCCTATCAAATGTCCGAACACACTCAGTAGAAGAGCTGAGAACACAACAACCAGCATCCCCATCGTTAACGCAATAGCCAGCAGCTTGGAGCGAATATAGCTTTTTCGCGCTGGCAATCCATAAGCTTTATTGACGGCGAGGACGATTGCATCCATTGCAGCACTCGCAGTGAACAAGGAAAAAATCAGACCAAATGACAACGCATCGCCTCTCCTTGAATCAAGCAAACTGCGCAGCTGCTCCTCCAGCCCCAATGTCACGCTTTCCGGAATATATTCTTTGGCCAGCCCAATCACATCTTCCGATGTTATCGGCAGATAGCCAAGCAAGCTCATAAGAAAAAGCAGAAATGGAAACACCGAGAGGAGAAAATAATAACTGCATTGTGCAGAAAGTCCGATAGCATCATCATGATTGAGCCGCTTTATCAATTGTTTTATGAAAGTAATGATCAAGGAATCAGCCACCTTATATTAAGAATAAACAACAAGAGTAGATGCTGCAGCAACTGATTACTATCATTACCCCTTTTGCCCGCATCGCAAACATCCCGTTAATCTATTAGCTGCTGCTTTATGGACTTGCTTCTCGAAGCTTGTAGGTATACCCAGTAACAAATAAAAATGACTCAGTCACTCTGTAAATCAGGAGATTATGCACTATCCTGTACAACCAATTATCGCACATAATAGCATCGGGCTTGTGATAACTATTACGCAGTGAATAGAAAGGATGAGTTTTGTGACTTTGGCACGAATAACGGGATGGCTCGGCTTTATCGCATTATTGGCAGGTGCTGTCAGGATGCTAATGACACCCGCATCCCTCATTTGGGGAACCGATAGTTTACCTGAGCTCGCGGCAGGTTATGCTGGCTGTGTGTTGATGGCCATCGGATCCATTGGATTGATGCTGGGACAATCCCAAAAAGCAGGAATATGGGGATTTATCGGTTCCTTGCTGATGGCAGTTGGAAATATTTTCACCTCCAGCTTAGTCTGGACCACTCTCTTTAAAACCATTACGGAGCCGTCTCAAACTTTTTTAATGATCAACAATATTGTCATGCTGCTCGGTTTTGTCATTTTTTCCCTAATCTCGATACGAGTGAACGTCTACCCTCGCTGGGCATCCATTCTGCTGCTTGTTTCTCCACTGATCAGTATGATTCCGATGTTTGGGGACTATTTCGCATTAATGTGGGGATTAGCCTATGTTGCTTTTGGTTACCAGATTTGGAAAGCAAGAACATAGCCTGCATCAGGAACCTGGTATTATAAGTATTCCTGTGCAATTGCGGCGCTGCATGGCGATCGGTCGAACCCCAAGATCTTAGAAGATGGATGAATCCATGAGGACATACATTAGCTGTCCTGTTAACAATATCATGCCCCATCTATGGAAGTGAAGGACAATAGCGGAAATATTTGTCTTCGATCACCTGAAAAGCTCAAAAAACAGAGAGATAACGGAATTGCCAGTTCCGATATCTCTCTGTTTTTGTGCATATTGCTCCTATTCGTCCAGAATAACGGAGCTCTCTGCTCCGGCCAAATCCTTCAGGGCTCCTGGCAGCTTCGCCGCTATCCGCATCTCATTTAATTGTAAATGCCGCGGTTATTTCTTTTTCATTTCCTGGAATGCCTTCAACTGCTCATCCATAACTTCTTTTCCACCGGTTTTCATATATTCTGCCACCATCTCATCGTAAATTTTGTCAAAATCGGCAGGTTTCGCAGTAACCGTTTTTACCAATATTTCTATTCCCTTATCGCCAAGCGTTTGGCTGTACTTGATTTGTGCTTCAATCGGCCTGTCAAAACGAGGGGGCAGCTGGCCATCCTGATCTCCTACCTTAATACTGTTCATTGTAAATTCCTTATATTTGGGATCCGCTGCATTCGCTTTTAATGTTTTCTCAGCATCGCCCATATCCTTACCGTTGATCAGCATACTGTAGTCCAAATAATTGTACATGACCTTCTTCGCTTCTTCCGAATCGATAATTACCGGTATGCCGTCCTCACCCATTTTGTAGGTTACACCCTCAGTGCCGTTCTGCAAATCGAAAATAACCTTATAATCCGACATCCAGTTCAGAAATTTGATAACCTCCACGGCTCTTTTGCTCGATTTGGGAATTGCGATATGGGCTGACAATGGATGATATATCGATTTTACATGCTTGCCTTCAAAATTGGTAAACGGATCTACCGCTGCCAGCACAGCACTTGGCACATTTTTCTGTAAGGTCGAATAATACGCTTGATAAACAGGCTCATTTGTATTTGTTATCGCAAATCCGATTAAGCCGTTTACCAAATCGGCCTGAAATTTCTTGCCATCCTTATCCAAAGCAAAATCCGGACTAATTAAACCTTCATTGTACAGCTTGTTCAAATACTTGTATCCATCCTTATTGCCAGGCTTCATTAAGTCTGGCAAGGAGTTGTACTCCTCATCGGTCATCTTTTTCCAGAACGATCTTACCAGCGGATCCAGATTATTATTATACCGGATTCCATAAGGGATGACCTTGCCTCCAGTTCCCCCCGGATCCTTTTCCTTAAATGCTTTTAATACCGCATAAAATTCATCGGTCGTCTTAGGCGGCTGCATCCCGAGCTTGTCGAGCCAGTCCTTACGGATCATAGGTGTTTGGGAGGCTATAATAATCCGCTTGGCAGGAATTGTGTACTGCTTGCCGCTAATAACACCGTAGCTGAGCAGCTGATCACCCAAATATTTTTTCAAATTAGGCCCATACTGGTTAATTAAATCTCCCAGCTCGGTCAATCCCCCCTGCTTTACCCAGTTTTGAACCGCGGGATCGCTATAAGTAAATATAAGATCGGGCGCTTCGTTAGCCGACATCAGCACATTCAGCTTAGGCACTTCCTCCGTTCTAGGCACCGTAACAAATTCAAGCTTAATATTATTCGGATCACCAAACTTCTCCTGCATATATTTGACAAAGTAGCTTTCCGTAAGAGGCGGAGCCCCAGGCGGTGTATTGCCGCGGTCGAACAGCTCAATTTTGAGTGTAACAGGTGGCCCTTTCTTGCCACTATCCGAAGAACCCCCGCTAGGGCTCTCCCCACCGGAACAAGCAGCAAGCATGCCTGCAAGCAAGGTAACGGCTAAAGAACAGCTAATGGTTTTGACAGATGATATTTTTAGATGCATCTACTACAACTCCCTTGACTAAGTTTGGTAAAGCCTGTACCCTTGCCCCTTGGTCTGGTGCTTCTGCTCAATTGATAAATCAACCTTTTACAGCGCCGATCATCATTCCGGATATAAAATAACGCTGCAGCCACGGATAAACCAACAGAATAGGAAGCGTGGCGAACATAATGCTGGCCGCCTTCAAGCTCTCAGGAATTGGAGCGGTCGCATTCATGCCTTCTGTTGCCGTAGAATCACTCATTTGATTGCTGATGACAAGCTGGTAAAGCTTCAATTGAATCGGGTACAACTCCTGTTTCGTTATATAGAACAGCGCGTCCATAAATCCGTTCCAGCGTCCTACCGCATAAAATAAGCTTAATGTTGCGATTACCGGCAAGGAAAGCGGCAATACGATTCGAATCAAGGTTCCAAAGTGGGAGCTTCCATCCATTCGCGCCGATTCTTCCAATTCTTCAGGGATGGAGGAAAAGAACGACTTTAATATAATTAAATAAAAGGCATTGATCATACCGGGGAGCACTAGAGCCCAGATTGTATTGGTCAGCATCAATGATTTCACTAGCAAATATTCGGGAATTAAGCCGCCGCTGAAAAACATCGTAAATAAAATCATAAGCAGACAAAAGTCCCTGCCCTTCAATTTCTTCTTGGTAAGCGGATAAGCTGCACAAATCGTCATGGTCATACAGATCACAGTAAAAACAACCACAAGCAAAATAGTGAATAGCAATGAGCTTATCATTCTGCCATCGGAAAGCACCATTTGATAAGCCAGCGTACTAAGCTCCACTGGAAACACGGTTACTTTGTTCGAGATGATTGCGGCATTAGAACTTAATGAAACGGAAGCCAGATGAAGTATCGGAACCAGGCACAAGAAGGATGCAATGGTTACAACCAGTATGATGAACATATCGATCAATCTGTCATTTAAGCTTGCTTTCATTGGAGCCCCCTCTCTACCAGATACCCTGGTCCGTAACTTTTTTGGAGATGTAATTGGATGAAAGCAAGAAGATCAAACCTACAACCGCTTGAAAGAGCCCTATGGCTGTAGCTATGGAGACTCTTGCGGACTGAACGCCCAGCTTGTATACAAAGGTGCTTATAACATCGGAAACATCGGTAACTAACGGGTTAGCTAACACATACGGCCGTTCGAAGCCAATGCTCGCCATATGCCCAATATTGATGATAAGCAGGATCATAATAGTCGGCTTTATACCTGGCAGAGTAATATTCCATATTTTCCGCAGCCGCCCAGCTCCATCGACCTCCGCAGCTTCATACAGCTCCCTGTTTATACCGGTCAATGCCGCCAGGTAGATGATCGTTCCCCATCCAGCATTCTGCCAAACTCCCGAACCTACATAAGTTAGAACCCAATACAAAGGATCTGTCAGAAATGGAATCGCTTTCATTCCTGCCATTTTAAATAGATGATTGACAAGCCCCGTGTTGGTGGACAATAACTGGTAGACCATACCGCCGATAATAACCCATGAAATAAAATGGGGTAAATAGAGTATCGTTTGCGCACCCTTCTTAAACCATTTCAATCGGATTTCGTTTAATAATATGGCCAAAATAATGGGAGTCGGAAAGGATACGATCAAATCCAACAGGTTTAGCAAAAGTGTATTGCGCAGCACCTTATAGAAGTCCTTCATTTGGAAAATTTCACGAAAGGCATCAACCCCCGCCCATGGGCTGTTCCATACCCCCTTGAACATGTTAAATTCTTTGAATGCAATCGTTACACCATACATCGGTATATACTTGAATACCAGGAAGTACAGCATCGGTACGGACAGCAATGCATATAACTGCCAGTCCTGCCCCAGGGAACGCCAGGCACTCCTCCATACGGATGTTCGTACCAAAGGCTTAGGGGAATAAGTATTTTCTATTACAGGTTCCTTGCCAGGCATAGTAGACCTCCTTTTCCTTAGACGGTACCTTAACCGTAATTCACTTGTTACCCAACGGTCAATTTACAAGAATCGCCTACTTATCATAAAGTTAAAAAGCGATTCCGAGGAATCGCTTATCATTTTCTCACACTTAACTTTTACGACAGCAATGTATATTGGGTGCAGCACTTTCCAGCATTTAGCTGCCTTCCGCTCGTTTCCGGTAGTCTCCTGGAGGTATTCCATACATATTCTTAAACGCCCTGTGAAAAGAAATAACATGCACATACCCTACCCGCTCTGCAATATCCTGGACAGGCAGCTGAGTTGTAAGCAGCAGCCTCTGGGCTTCCTCCAGCCGTATTTTCAACATGTACTCCATAAACTTTTCACCAAATTCTTCCTTAAACAGCTTGCTTAAATATCGCGGATTCATCTCGAATCGTTCGCTGATTTGGTTGAGAGACAAATTGGGATCCGTATAGTGGATTTCTATATACTCTTTCACCCGGCGAATGAGGGCATAATTATTTTTGGCTGACCGCAAAGAACGAATTTCAACCTCCAATTGCACAAGCAGAGCGTTAAGCCTTTCACGCCATTCCTCCAACGTTTCAGAGCTATTGGATATAGCCTCAAACTTCGCTGCATATTCATTATGCCAAAGCTTGCTTACCTCCTCGGCCATTTCCGACATCTGATTATGTAAATGGTACATCAAATAATTGGTTATGGTCCCTATGTCCGATTGGGATATACGGCCCTTCTTCAATGACTGAAACAGCTGGGTATAATGAAACTGCCACTGGCCGTCGCTTAGCCGAAACGACTTCGCTATCGTCCGCACCAATTGCAGATGGGGAAATATTCGTCCCTCCGCTTTGGAATGCAGCTCCCCGCTCCCGATTATAGAACCCACTCCGAACACCGGCTTATAGGAAACATATTCCTTCGCCTCGGAGTATGACTGAGCCACATCCATAGGAGAGTAGACCTCTGATCCTATCCCTACGGATACCGTAAAATCGAGATTGTTCAAAATCCAGTCCTGCAGCTTCTTCATCGCTCCGGTAACCACAGCCTGGTTCGTGAACGGATTGGTGTTTAAATAAAAGACAACGGCCATCTGCTGGGGCTCAAACCATTCATTCCATACAACCATATTATCGTTTTGAGCCATCTCCTGAAGCACATTGCTCAGAACAAATTTTAGCAAATACTGGTCGCGTGAATTATAAATTCCGGTAAAATGGGTGAATCGGTCAATCTCCATAACGGCAACCGTCAGCGTTTGGCAATCAGAAGGCATCTGCAGCTCAGCCATTTCGTTCTTCCACTGCGCTGCATTCATTACCTTATGCCCCTCCAGCCAATCCAACAGCAGCTGCTTTCTCCGAATTAGCAGATCATCCCTATGAAGCTGCTCGAATTGGCTCGCCCTTTCCAGCAGCTCGTCAATTGCAGCTTCGATGTATTTCAGTTCATCGCGGAATACCGCTGTTTTCACCAGCTTGCCGCTTTTGCGTTTCGTATAGTTGTTAATGCGTCCAGCGATTGCTTGAATGGGTTTGTAATTGCGGTGAGTGATGTAAGTAAACCATATAAGTCCGGCCGTGATGGTCGAAATCCCAACAAGCATCCAAAAATCATTAAACAGAGATGCCAGAGACAAACGTTTATCTGTCGGGCCTCCTGAGCCATATTTCCAGCCTGTATAATCGGATTTGATATACAAAGACGACAGCTCCGACTTATCGGCAGGGTGGGAGGGTTGAATGCTATTTCTATCAAACGGGTCCATATTAGAAGCAAGAAGCGAGATCGGTCCCCCGTCCAAACGGGTTAAATCCTTGACGAACCCGACTAACGCTTGTACACGAATGTTGACTACGACGGCTCCTTGCTTTTTCCCGGCATCAGGATAAAACTTAACCATCGTTACTACCCGCTCATCGCTTGATTCATGACTAAACTCTTTGAACGGTCTTGGATTGGTCCACACTATCGCATTCGAATTGGAAGTATAAGCATCAAGCAGGAAGTTACGGTCACCGAACTCATCGAGAGGTGACAGACCGCTTCTTGATAATATTTTGCTTGTATTGGCGTTGTATAAATAAATGGAGTTCGAAAAGGGGAGTCCAGAGGAGAGTTCATCCATTTTTTGGGATATTCTAAAGTAATCGTATAAAACCTTGTCACCTGATTCACCAAAATATTCCTTAAGTGCAGCATTCGTATAAATTTCCTTAATTACCATTCGCTCCGCAGTTTTCAGATTGGCATCAATTACCTGTAATACCTTTGTTGCGATCACCTTCTTCGTATTCACGATCTGCTTTTGTGCAGAATCGTTTAATACAGCAAAAAAGGAGAAGATAAGCACGGATATAACCACGAAAAAAATAGGTGTATACGACAAAAGCATGCGATAATACCAGCTCATCTTCATCACAATCAGCCTCCTGCAATTATGGAAAATTGGTGACTGGCAGCTCTGATGTGTACACTAAATTTCCCCAATCTTAGCATCGTAATTTGATTTATTCAATATTATTTTTGACATTAGAACAATGGAAAACAGCAGATTTCTGATTCTTGTTTTCAGAACGAAAAGGGACTATCCACTTGTCATTATATGACTTACCGGACAGTCCCTTGACCCCTGCACTTCAATTAATTTTTAAGCTCCGATTCGGCTTTTTTACCGGCCAATTTTTTACTTATTAAACTCTTCATACTCTCTGTTCATCTCTTCCATGATCAAGTTACCGCCATTTTGGCGCCATTTGCCCAGCTCGCGGTTAAACCCGGCTTCATCCAATTTACCCAATATGAATTGATAAGTAGCGTCCGTAATGATCGTCTGCAGCTCGGTCCCCTTTTCCGCTTGAGCCTGGGAAATTAAAGCTGCAGTGGGATCCAGGACGACAATGTTATTATTGTCTTGGATCATTGCGTTGATTTTCTCTTGAAAGGAACCGTTTTCTCCAAGCTGCAAATACCGGATATCTGCCGTCCTAAGAGCATTGGCGTAGAGCTCAACCTCCTGCTCGCGCAGCGTTTTTGTTTCAGGCATTATCTTAATCGTCTTCTCATTAATAAGTTTATAGTGACGGTCTTGCAGCCCGTAAGTGATCAGGTTATTGACATCCTCAGTCAAGGTTTGGTCGAAAAAGGAAAGCACGGCTCTTAGCTCGGCTTCGGTTTTGACACTCGTTTTCGGAAACAAGAACAGCCCTCCAATACCGGTACTCCCCCAAATCCTGTCTCCCTTCGGTCCGCTTATCCGGTTTTGTATTTCGATTACTGCTGCCGGATTGCTTTTCTTGATTCTGTCTCGAATAGTGGCGGCTAACACATTGCTGATCATCATTCCAGCCTCGCCGTTAATGAATCTGTCCTCCTGCTGCACCTTGCTTGTAACTGTAAAATCCGGATTGATTAATTTCTCATCATACAGCTTTTTCATAAATCGCATCGTTTCCAAGTATTCCACGGTCATGAAGTCGGGTACCAGCCTCTTATTTACAAATCCCCAATTATTGGGTGTGCCGAAATAGGATGCTATATTTTTAAAAGCTCCATAAACCAGATCGTTACGATCAAGCAAACCATAAGTGTCCTGTTTGCCGTTGCCGTCCGGATCGCCATAAGTAAATGCTTGTAAAACGGTATACAATTCTTCTATTGTATGGGGCTCTTTCAATCCGAGCCGCTCCAGCCAGTCTTTACGATATTGGATCCCTTGCCGCGATAAAGGACGTTCCCAATACAGTCCGTAATATTTACCAAAGTAGGAGCCATTGTTCATAATAGTTGCGTTCATGTATTTGCTTATATGGGGGTAGTCCTTAAGAAGGGGCCCGATTTCCCAGAACATTCCGGAGCGGATGCCATTCACAACAGACGGGTGCTTCAGATCCACCGACTTGATTTGTAAGACCTTGGGAAGGGTTCCGCCCGCTATAGCCGAAACCATTTTATCCGTATAGATGTTATCCGGAACCCATGTAAAGGACAGTTTAGTCCCCGTCTTATCCTCCAAGGGCTTTACAATCGTGTCCCGAGGAGGGTCAGCGCTGTTCAAAACGAGCATCATGCTGATCTCAGGCTTCGCCTCCGTCTGCTGTTGAGCCATACCGCTTTCCGATTTTCCCAAGTTAGCTGCAAAGGAACATCCCGTTGTTAGCAGGGGGATAAGCATCGAAATGCTAATCCAGGCGATAGCAGGTTTAAGTACGTTCGAAGTTCGGTTCATACCTCGTCCCCTCCTACCTTCATAAGCTGATCTCCACCGGATGTAACAGCATGCTCAGTCTCCCTATATTTCCCAGGACTGATACCCTCCAGCTTTCGAAATGATCGGATAAAATTTTGCGGATTATTGTAACGAAGCTTCTCCGCCATATCTTTAATTGGCATGTCCGTTTCCTTGAGCCACTTCAAAGCAACCTGATGACGATATTGGGCCAAATAAGCGCTAAATGAAATATCCATACTTTTCTTGAATAAAGTGCTTAAGTAGCTGGAGTTATAATGCAGACGATCGGCACAAGAATCAATAGTAAGGTCTGTGTCGAATTCCTTATGAATCATATCGATCATTTCCCTGGAAATAGTAAGATGCTTAACTTCGGTTCGCTCTTCGATTCCATCCATTAGCGGGTCGATTATTTTAGTAATGAACCACTCTTCCCCCTCATCAACAAGGTTCAAATGAAACAACTCGTCAAATAACGACTGCTGCCGCTGCATCGGAATGGATTGAATAGCGAGTCCGTTGGCTAGGCCGAGTAAATTCATCAATAGACGTATCGCATTGAACTGCAAATCATGGAGGTTCGGATTGCCGCTTTCCAACACCTGGAGCAATTGCCGTAATAGCAATATCGCTTGGCTTCTATCTACTAACTTGACCGCATCGAATAGCTCAGCTTGCAAGCCAAAAGGATAAGCATAGTGCAGCGAATGGTTGTCACCCAAGTCTCCGAAATAAAGAATCGCTTCATCACCAAGAGATGTGCGCCGCTTAAGCACTTCTACCGCCTCTTCGTAAGCTCTTGGAATTTCCACAAAGCTGTTGTAGGTTAGACTAATCCCGATAGTGACATTTAAATCCAGCAATTCATTGACCTTGCGTTGAATAAGCTGAGCGAAAGCAAGCACTTCAGTTGTAAAGGAGCCCTCGCTCTCCGCCCCACGTGTAATTACCGTCAGCTGAGAGTGTCCAAGCACAATAGGCTGCAGCCGTCTTCCGGCAGGCAACAGCTCACCTATCATGTTGTTTATGGCAAACAGCAGCAGATCAAGATCCTTTTCAGCAAAACGGGTGGGCTCAAGGCTTCCTGTCTGCAAAGCCAGAACACAGAACTGGGAGAAGTCGTTACGCATGCCAAAGCTCTCCATTCGTTCCCTGATCTCCTCTTCCTTCATGCCCCCCAAAAACAATTTGATTATGAAAAAAGTGCGCAGCAGTTCATTTTGCCCGTAAAGCCTCGTTTCTAGTTCAGTATTAGCGGCGAATAAGCTATGAACCTGTTCCCCGATATATTGGATTTCATCTACTCTCTTCTTCGTATCGAGTATAGTTTGTCGTGCCGCTACATCTTTATATATTTTATCAATGGGCCGGTATAACTTCTTGGAGCCATACCATGACAAAATACTGAATAACAGCAGCAGCCCTATGCATATGTAAAGAGTGTACCAACCAATTTCCCGGGACTGCTTGGTTAATTGATCCAGGGTGACGAGCGATATATAAATCCAATTATTGTACTCTGATTTTCTGTAGGTAACCGTATATGCCCTCTCATTGACTTCCAAAAAAAATTGTCCGTAAGCCTCTGGATGCTGTACAAGTTGAGCCAGAGAAGTCTTAAGTGAGTCACTGAGTCCTTCCTCCTTAAAGCCTTTGCGTACAATCAGATTAGCTGACTCATCGAGCACAAGGACGGACTCGCTTTCTGTATTTACCGAGAACAGGCTGCTCAAATTGCACGCCGGAATTTGGATCATGGCCATCCCATTGCTTCGGAATGAAGTTAAGGGAAGTTTTTTGATTAAGCTAACATTGAGTTGGCATGGATCATCAGGTAGAGCAGTTGGAGGGGAAGCAGCCAAAACGGGAGCTGCTGTACTGCTCGTCACTTCCCAGACTGAAGGTAGATCAGGCTCCGGCAGCACAAATCCTTTATTGCTTTTCATCCAGGCATCCAATCGATATAGTCCATCATTATTAATCAACCAATTGCTGCGCTTACTTAATAAGACGATATCACTTATCCCGTTGTCCAGCCTCTGAAGGCTGTTCAATTCCGTTTTGACTTGGGTGAACAATTGAAATTGATCCGGTCCCATAGGTTCATTCAAAGCGTTCAGAATGATCTTGGATCCCAGAAAATGTGTGGCCGCTTGGTCGACAACCTTCAATGTATGCTCTACATTCATTTGCGTTTGCTGGAGACTTAGTAATTTCTCCTCATTAACCTTTTGCTGAACAACTCCGGATGATTTGGCATAAGAAAAAATACCCAGGAAAATAACGGGCAGCGAGGTGATGATAAAGCATAATACAACCAATTTAATATAATAACGGCGAGGACGTTTATTCATGTAAGCTATTTTCACCCTCTACCTTCTCTCTTGCTGGAAGCGTTTTCTGATCACTTGGTTCTCATATTGTATCATAAATAACCCGAAGCCAAACAGCAGGTTTTCCGTTATGATATACTAAAAATCAGACATTGCTAACTCAACCGCAACCGAATTCTAAATTGATATAGGGAACCGTGAAAGGCTATGAAAATAAGATTAGGCTATATCGGAGTCGAAGATACCATGGAAATGGTTCTTGCTGTTATTAGGAAATATCCGGATTATGAATGTTATCCTTATATCCATACCCGATTTGAAGAAATCGATGACCTGCTGGAGCAACACTCCGGTAATATGGATATGTGGCTTTTCTCAGGCCCCCTTCCTTATGAAGCGGCTAAACAATCGGGTAAAAGCTTTAAGCCTTTATTTTTCATTCCATATACGGGTACAAGCTTATACCGCACTTTATGCGAAATTTTATACCAGCAAAAGCTTCATATTGATGAGCTCAGCTTTGACATTTTAACCCAAGCAGAGCTGCAGCAAGTATTCTCGGAATTCGGCATAAAGCACAGCCCTATTTACAACAAGGAATATACGGGATCAGATGAAGCTTTGTACGAGCATCATTTGAAGCTATGGGAAGAAGGTAAGACAAAAGCTGCGGTAACTTGTGTATGGATCGTTCAGCAAAAGCTGGCAAGGATGGGCGTTCCGGTGTTTCGCGTCAGGCCGACGGAATCCTCTGTTGAATCCGTATTAAATACGGCATTGCGTGCGCATGAGATGCTGCAGTTCATGGATGCTCAAGTAGCCGTTCAAATAATCAAAACAGATCCATATAACGGAGTTTCGCAAGAGCTCTATTCGTCGGATGAACTTTTCAATATGGAAATGGCCCTTACTCAAAAGCTGCTTCAGTATGCAAAGAAAGTTCAAGGCTCTCTCAAAGGTGCAGGTCCAGGCAGATTTGCAATTTTCACGACACGTGGGATTGTACGGGAACTAACGAATAATTTCACTACCATTCCGGACTTGGCAGAAATACAAGAACTGGAAGGCCGGCTTACGAATTGTGGAATTGGAATTGGAAAAACCGTCTACGAAGCGGAATTATTGGCCGGCAAAGCATTGCTCCACACAAAACCGTATAAAGAAGGAGCCTGGATGATCTTCTTCGAGGATAAAACGATTACAGGACCTTTAGGAAAGCCTGAACAGCTCTCCTACTCTTACGTTTCCGATGAGCTGCAAAAGATTAGTGCTGCCTCCTCATTAAGCATAGCGACACTTGGAAAAATACAGTTCATCCTCAGAAAAAGAGGAACCGACGAAATTAATGCGTACGAGCTCGCTCAGCATATGCAAATTCTGCCGCGCAGCGCCCGCAGAATATTAATTCAACTGGAAGCCTCCGGGTTGGCTCAAATAACCGGAGAAGATAACCCCCATCCTCGCGGCAGGCCCAGAAAAATATATCGAATTGATTTAAGCCTGGAATGAACCTATTCCGGGCTTTTTTTCATGTTAGCTATATTGACAATAAACCTGACACCCGATTAAAATACGGTCATAGCCTTAAATCAACCTTAAATGTTCATGGAGGTGCCTATTCCTATGCGTTTATTAATCTTAAAGCACTTTGAATTCGATGATCCTGCGTTCATTCTTTCTTGGACGGAACACAGACAGCACACAGCTTCAATCATATATCCGCCTGACTTCTTCACAGCCCCATCATTGGATTCCTTTGATTTCTTGATTATTCTTGGTGGGCCGATGAGTGCGTATCAAGATGATGTTTACCCTTGGCTGCAAGCTGAAAAACTATTTATAAAATCAGCGATTGACGCCGGAAAGAACGTGCTGGGCATTTGTCTTGGTGCACAATTGCTTGCTGAGGTTATGGGGGGCAAGGTTTACCGTAATGCTCATAAAGAAATCGGCTGGCATCCCGTTACAAGAACCGGTATTCAGCATCCCTTGTTCACTGGCGTGCCCGACACCTTCGAATCGTTTCATTGGCATGGGGATTGCTTCGACATTCCTGAAGATGCCATTCCACTGTCCTACTCTGAAGCGTGCAGGGTACAGGCATTTGCATATGGAGAAAAAGTGCTTGGCTTGCAGTTCCACTTGGAAACTACTCCACGCTGCATGGAAACTATGCTAACAGAATGGCATCATGAGATTATAAAAGCCCCTTATATTCAATCTGGCAAACAAATTATGGATAAATCCTATCGCAGCAACCAATCATTCTTAATTCTAGGGAACATTCTAGATCAGTTCGAGCAAAAAACAGATAGAAAAGGCATTGCAATATAAGCGATATATTAATTTAATGTTATATTTAATAACAATACTTTTCAAATTCAAAAACATATGTTATATTATATTACATTAAATGATTATTAAAGACCGGCTTATTCTTCTAATATCTAACACAAGAATGAAGTAAACTATAAACCGCATATTTCACATGTTTTCTAGGGTTCCGCGGAGTTTTATAATCCGGTCAGGTCCGAGAGAGAACGCACAGCTGCAGCTGTGTACACGGAGGGACAAAAGCCCGGGAGGATATCTAAGGATATCTTCCCGGTTTTTCTTTTTTATTAAATGAATTCCTGCCTATTCGCAGAGAAGATCCGAACTTTGAGGAGTGTCCTATCATGAAGACAGAAGTATCCTTACGCAAATCACTCACATTGTTTCCAGTCGTTTATCTCGGTCTCGCCTGGATGACTCCGATGATTTATTTTTCCGTATACGGCATTGCTTATGAAACCTCACAAGGCATGCTGACTCAAGCGTATTTACTTGCATTTCTCGCTATTTTTTTCACAGCCTGCAGCTATGGTATCATGTCCAAAACTTTCCCAACCTCCGGCTCCGCATACACTTACGTTAAGAAAAGCATCCATCCCGCGCTCGGGTTTCTTGTCGGATGGGCGTTGCTGCTCGACTACTTATTCTCCCCGCTCATCGCATGCCTGACATTCGGCATTTACTTGCATGCCCAATTTCCATCAATCCCTGCCTATGTGTGGATCATTATACTTAATGCAATTCTTGCAATTATCAATGTTATGGGAATTAACTTTTCAGCGAATATCAGTAAAGTTTTTGTTTGGATTCAAGTGGTCTTCATTGTTGTGTTCTGTGCATTTTTGATAAAAAACCTAACTGGCGTTGTTCATCCGCTTCAGCCTTTGATTCAATCAGAAGTCCCTCTCTCCACCATATTGGCTGGCGCATCAATCATCTGCTTCTGTTTTCTAGGATTTGATTCCGTCACAACGATGGCCGAAGAAACAATTGACGCCAAAAAGACGATTCCCAAAGCAATTCTTATCATCATTTCGATCGCTATTGTTCTATACATGGTTCCATCGTATCTAACCCAGCTCGCCTTTCCAAATATGAGCTTCCAAAATATAGATTCAGCAGGATTTGAAGTCGTAACACTCATCGGAGGAGCCGGTCTATCCGCACTATTTATTACCGTGCTCATTCTCGCCATTTTTACCCAGGGACTATCTTCAGTAGCAAGCACCTCCCGTCTGTTATATGTAATGGGACGCGACTCCGAGCTGCCAAAGAGAATTTTCGGCACTCTTCACTCGAAGTTCAAAACACCTGTTATCAATATTACGATTGTCAGCCTATTCTCACTGCTTGCTCTGGTCATCAGCTTGGAGACAGCCGTTAAATTCGTGAGCTTCGGAGCTCTCACCGCTTTCATCTTCGTCAATTTATCCGTCATCGTACAACGTTACATTAAGGATAAGCAGCGTTCCTTCAAGCAAACGATTGTCTATCTGGTATTTCCGTTGACCGGAGCCAGCTTTATCGGATGGTTGTTATCCCTTTTAGACAAAAACGCTTTACTAATCGGATTGTTATGGCTCCTGTTAGGCATGGCTTATCACTTTTATCAAAAGAACTCACTCAAGTCCGTCGCCAAATCTTCACGCGATATGCAAACTCATCCAGCGCCTACATTTTCGAACGAATAGCATTGGACGCAAAGGCATTTAAAGCCAACATTTAAATCGTTTAAACCACCTAAACCCATACGTTTGTGCATGGGGAGGGAATCGGGTATGGGATTCCGACCGCTCTTGAAGCTTGTGTTCTTTGAATTAATAGCTTGCAGTGGTAGGAACACAAGCTTCAAAGGCGGACACTATCGTTTCTTCACCCCATACCCATTCCCTCAGTTGTTCTACTCTTCGATAACTTCCACTTCCACTTTTCCTACCAGCATTTGAATCCGTTGTCGATGATGTCTATATTCTGGATGATGTCTATTACCTACGTTGCCTATATTACCTATGTTGTCTATGTTATCTTTGCTGTCGATATCGCTTACATTGCTTGTGTCGCCTATGTTTCCTATGATGTCTTTGTTTCCCATGTTATCTATGTTGCCTTTGCCACCTTCGTTGCCCGTGTCATCCATGTTGCCTTTGTTGCCTACATTGCCTTTGTTGTCGATACTGCTTATGTTCATGTTGCCTATCTAGTTTATGTTATCTGTGTTGTTTTCGTTGCCTGTGTCGCCTTTATTGCCTATGTTGTCGCCCATGACTCGTTGCCCGTGCCGCCCATGTTGCCTTTGTTGCCTACATTGCCTATGTTGTCGCCCATGTTATCTGTGTTGCCTTTATTGCCTTTGTTGTCTATGTCGCTTACGTTGCCTTTGTTGCCTATGCCGCCTATATTGCTTTCGGCGCCTATGTCGCAGTTATTGCTATGTTACCTATGTTTACTTTGTTGCCCGCGTTGTCGATTGCCCATGGTTTCTGTGCTGCATAAGTGCTCCATAGCAGCATTTCTGTACATGAAACTTGAGATTATACGGTAATAGCACCCTTTTTCCCCTTAAGCCATTCGACAAAACACTTATGATCCTGAACAATCCGAATTAAAGCCTTTGAGGTTCCCTTTCAGATTCAACACGCTGAAACTTATTTTCGAACATTGATTGTCATATAAAATTCGCCGTGTGCCCAATCCTCCCGGAATACCGCGAATGTACGGCAAATTATTAGATTTCGTCTTTATTAACGGAAGTAATTGTTCCTCTATGGCCTGAAAAGCACAAAAAACAAAGGGATAACGGAACAGCAACTTCCTTTATCTCTCTGATTTTATGTGCAATAATCCTCTTTAATCAAAATAAAGGAAATCCGACTTCCTCTATTGCCTTAAATCAGTCACGTTAGCTTGAATAACGGAAATTTTGTTCCGCTCAACTCCTGCAGAGTTCATAGTAACATTGCCCGTTATCCATATAAATAACCTTCTCTACACATGGTGTGAATGCATCAAAAATCCTAAGCACTCATACAAAGAAGGCAAGCACTTCTTCATCATTTTTTAGTGCTGCAAAAACTTCAAACTTTCTACAAAGGCAAAAAAGCACCATCAAGGCAACAAGCCGAGACAGTGCCGCAACTATTACAACTATCTATATATACCTCCAACCACCTGAAGCTGTAATATCCTCCGCTCCATCGATTGCATAACCCTCACAAACAAAACCAGGAACCTCCGAACCGTCTTCAAGCTCAACTTTTCCGATACCTAGAGGCGCAGGGATGGATGCCGCAAAAGAACCGAACGCCTCCAGCGGCATTTCCCACACTTCCAATTGTATGGATGCGCCGCCCGTTTGCCGTTTGATCAATCCAGGCTTAGCCGGCACTGTCGTCAGCTTAACCATTACATATTTGGCCGCTGTAGATGCTTCACGAATGAATCGCGCTCCACACGCTTTCATCTGCTGCTCCAGCGGGAAGCCTCGCATATGCAGTCCACAAACAGCAACCAAGGTCGTTGCTGGGGCTAAACCTCCAAGAACAGAGACCCCACTCCCATTTGCCGCAACGGATAACGTGTTTGAGCCCCCTTCTCCTGCATGTGCACCTTCAGGGAGCTTCAACGCTACCGCAGACATCACTACGCCATTCGTAAATATTTCCGCAGCTCCGCATATTAATCCCTCATTCTCCGAGAGGGCAAACCATGTAACGCCAAACGGCGTATCAGAAGCCGCATCAACTGACGGAACGGCTACCGCACACAAATCAAGCAGATTGCAATGATTCGTATAACGCCCCATATCACTATTGGCTCCGATAGGGTTTGAACGAACCTGTTCACGCGTCCAAGTCCCCCCAGCCGTTGGCATTACCATTACCGCACCCCGCAGCAATTCCCTTGCTGCAAGCTTGAAAGCTTGCAGCTTATGCATAGCCCGAAACACAGAAGCAGCATCATATTCAGCAGCAGCACCGGAACGCAGAACCTGCTCAGTCACAGGGAAGGCCACACCCGGGTGCGATTCAATAAAACCTCCCAACCCAGCCCACCGTTCTGCAACTAACGGCCCACCGTACAGGATAGCTGCCGCTTCTGAAAACATCCCATAATCTATATACTCAATAGGAATATTTAACGCTTTGATTTTCTCAACTGAAATATTCCACGCACAGCTATATTCATCTGCATAAGGGCCATAAAAATCCAGTGAATGCTCCGGCAAATAAATTTTCGCAGGAAGCTCGGGCGATGGCTTCGGCAGATTCCTTGACCAAGGATCCGCGCTATGAACTCCCCTTGCGATACTATCCACAGCCAATGCATCCTCCAAGCTATGCGCAAATACAGTGACACAATCAAGGCTTGCGCAAGCAGGAACTACGCCTTTGGTGGACCAAGCGCCAAGGCTTGGCTTGTAGCCTACAAGGCGGTTCAACGCCGCAGGTACACGGCCCGAACCAGCTGTGTCGGTGCCAAGCGAGAAGACCGCGTGCCCTCGGGCTACAGCAACAGCCGAGCCAGAGCTGGAGCCGCCGCTTATAAGCTCGGGCCGCAACGAATTATGCGTTTCGCCATAAGGGCTTCTCGTCCCAACAAGACCTGTGGCGAACTGGTCCAAGTTGGTTTTGCCCAGAGGTATGGCGCCTGCGGCGACCAATCTTTCCACCACCGCCGCATGCTCGTTTGGCGTGTAAGCATATTCCTCACAGCCCGCTGTTGTGGGCACTCCTGCCAAATCAATATTATCCTTTATAGCAAATGGGATTCCCCATAGCGGCAAATCCGCAGGATCAAGAGCTTGCAGCCGATCCAAGTAAGGCTGCACTCTTTCCAGCGTCGGCGGTGTAATCCAAATATTCATTTCGCTATCTTCATTTACACGATTAATAATTTCTTTAATAATTTCATCCGGTGTAACTTTTCGTTCAAGATACTTATCCCGAATCCACTGCAAGGAAAGTTCTTGCGGAATATTTTCTTTTATCATATAGATGACACCTCTCCTTTACGTTGTCTCCAATATCCAAGGGCGTCCTTCCCATGAAACTAATCAAGCAATAATTACAAGGCTGACAATCAGCTGTCCGGCATGAACTTCATCTCCAGGATTCACAAACACAGAAGATACAGTCCCATCACAAGGAGCTTGCTGTGGAAATTCCATTTTCATACTTTCTTCTATAATTAACGTATCGCCTTTCTTTACCTGCTGCCCCGGGGATACAAGCACCTTCCAAACACTCCCTGGCATTGTGCAGCGAACAGCCGAAGCTCCAGGCGGCAGCTCATCTTCTACTGAAACTTTTGCCGATTCACTCTCCGATACATATTCCGCAAGGCCCAACGCTTTCCAACTCTCCCGCTCTGCATTGAAGGCAGCCTGCTGCTGCTTGCGAAATACTTCCGTACTTTCTTCAATCGACTCAAGAAAATGCAAATATTCACCCAGATCAAAGGTTGTTTCTGTAATGTTAGCCTCAAACCGGCCACGCAAGAAATCTTCACGCATTTTTAACAGCTCATCTGCTTCAACGGGATAAAATTGGATTTGATCAAAAAAGCGCAGCAGCCACGGTTTACCTTCCTTGAAGCTTTCTGTACTGCGCAGACGGTTCCACATTTGAATGGTGCGACCTACAAACTGGTATCCTCCAGGACCTTCCATTCCATACACACACATGTAAGCTCCCCCGATACCAACGGCATTTTCAGGCGTCCATGTACGTGCAGGATTGTATTTTGTGGTGACAAGGCGATGCCGTGGATCTATAGGAGTTGCAACCGGAGCCCCAAGATATACGTCACCTAATCCCATTACAAGGTAGTTGGCATTAAATACAATCTCTTTTACTTCTTCCTCACTCGCAAGACCATTGATGCGCCTAATAAATTCAATATTGCTAGGGCACCAAGGCGCATCAGGACGTACCGTCTGCTGATAACGCTCAATAGCAAGCTGCGTTGCCGGGTCATCCCACGAAAGCGGCAACCGCACAATCCGCGATGGTACCCGAATGGATTCTAACGGAGGCAAGTGACTGTCCAACTCCAGAATTTTACGACAAGCCTCATCTATACTAATTTTTGAACGGTCAACGTGGATTTGCAACGAACGGATTCCAGGTGTCAGATCCAGAACGGGAATCTCTCCGCACTCTTCAATAGCTTGCATCAAAGCATGGACTTGAAAACGAAGAAGAAGATCAAGCTCCATCAAACCGTATTCTACCAAAAGGTTTTCATCGCCCGAGCAGCGGATAGTAATCGGGAATCTGCGGTTAAGCTCTTCTTTGGCCAACAAAGGATAATCCGGTGTTAATTGGACGTTCACTTGAGGGAGATTTACTTGATCCAGATTCGATCGTTTGCCGCTGCCAATTGCATTTAGATGCCCCTCCTGAGTTGTTCGGAGCTCATCCGCTTCTGTCAGTGTTAGCAATTGAAAGCGGATAGTATCACCAGGGTGCAATTGCCCTATTTTCCAAAACTCCGCCGACGCCGTAGTAACAGGGCATACGAAGCCTCCAAGACTCGGACCATCAGGACCAAGCAGAATGGGCATATCGCCGGTCAAATCAAGAGTACCTATAGCATACGCATTGTCATGAATATTGGAAGGATGCAGACCCGCTTCACCACCATCCTCGCGCGTCCACAGCGGAGCAGGACCAATAAGCCGAACTCCAGTACGCGAGCTGTTGAAATGCACCTCCCAATTCGTTTCCGTCAATTGTGTTAAATAGTCAGGCAGCAGAAACTCCTCGGTACAGTGCGGACCCGGAATAACACCAATCGTCCAAGCATTCGACAAAGCTGGTCTATGGGAGTTTTCGAGCTCATTTTTTTCAAAAGGTTCTTTAGCCGCCTTATTTACACCAAGCACATCACCTACTCGCAATGCACGACCCCCATGACCACCAAACCCACCCAATGTGAAGGTCGAGGAGCTGCCAAGAATTTGCGGCATATCAAATCCACCGGCTACAAGTAAATAAGTGCGCATTCCCGCTCGGGCTTCCCCGAAGCTTAATATCTGCCCCCTGCTCGCCTGAATCGGCTTATACATCGGAATGGCAATCCCATCTAATACCGCTTGCATATCAGCTCCAGTCACACAAAACCACATAGTATTCCGAAACTTATAAGAGCCTCCGCGCAAAGTCAATTCAAGACCGCTTGCACTATCATCATTGCCTAGCAATTTATTCCCAATTCGGAAGGAGTACGGATCCATCGGTCCGCATGGAGGAACCCCAACATCCCAGTGGCCTACGCGCCCCGGCCAATCCTGAACCGTCGACTGAACGCCGCCGTCCACAACCTCCAACGCATGCTCCGCAGGAGCGAAACCATTCAATAATTGGGTATATACATTTCCCTCTACGCAATCACCTTCATTTAGCAGAGCCTTTATATACTGGAGATTTGTAGTAATGCCATATAACCGGGTCTCTTCGAGAGCATCTGCCAATTTTTGTATAGCAGCCTCGCGATTTTCACCATGAACAATAATTTTGGCTAACATTGGATCATATAACGTAGTAACCGTGATTCCGTCTCTAATCCAAGTCTCGATTCTTGCTTGTTTTGAAAATATGGCATGATCCAGCTGACCTGCGCTCGGACGGAAGTTTTGCAAGCAATCCTCCGCATAAATACGCGCTTGAATACTATGACCTCGGGATGGTTTAATGAGCGATTGCAAATCTTTCAGCTCATCCGCCGCCTCGCGAATCATCCATTCCACCAGATCAATACCCAACACCTCTTCAGTTACACCATGTTCAACTTGCAGTCTCGTATTCACTTCCAGAAAATAAAATTCGCAAGACTCCGGATCGTAAAGGAACTCAACCGTTCCTGCACTTCTATAGCCAACTTCAGACGCCAATCGCTTTGCAGATTCCAACATTGCTGTACGCACTTGCTCCGACAAATTAGGCGCAGGACTCTCTTCAATCACCTTTTGGTTACGGCGTTGAATCGAGCAATCGCGCTCTCCCAAGGTAACAACCTCACCAAAGGCATTTCCGAATATTTGAACCTCTACATGGCGTGCCTTGGCAATATATTTTTCAAGAAACATACCGCCGTTCTTAAAGTTGGTCTCAGCCAAATGTCGTACTCCATCATAAGCAGCGCACAAAGCTTCCTCATCCTCGCATACACGCATTCCAATCCCGCCGCCACCCGCAGTGCTTTTGAGAATAACCGGATAACCTATTTCACGCGCTTGCTTCAGCGCTTCTTCCAACTCTCTGATCAGAGCAGTACCAGGCAGCATAGGAACACCAGCCTTTTCTGCAATTTCCCTGGCCGAATGCTTAAGACCGAACATTTCCATCTGCTCCGGTGTCGGACCTATAAAAGTAATTCCATGCTCACGGCATGCACGAGCAAAGTCCGCATTTTCACTTAAGAAGCCGTAGCCCGGATGGATGGCTTGCACCCCCTTTTCAATAGCTGTTTTCAAAATTAATTGCGCATTCAGATAGCTTTCTTTGGCCGGCCCCTCTCCGATAAGCACCGCTTCATCCGCATGGTCTACATGAAGGCTATCCTGATCAGCTTGTGTATATACAGCAACAGATTCTATGCCAAGCTTGCGTAGAGAGCGTTCAATCCGCACCGCGATAGCACCACGATTAGCAATTAGAACTTTTGTAAACATAGCGATAACCTCGTTTCGTGTAGTATTAGTCAGGTCCGAAAATTGCCCTTATTATTTATTCCAAATTAGAAGTTGTATGGGTGTTGGATTATAAGCATTGCACGGATTATTCAACTGAGGGCAATTGCTGATCAGCACCATCGTGCGGCATAATGATTGCATTTCCACATAACAGCCGGGAGCCGAGACGCCATCCGCAAACCGTAATCCTCCATCCGGAGTTACAGGCACATTCATGAAAAAGTTAATATTCGGTGCGAGGTCTCTTTTGGAATATCCCCCATTATATCTGGACATTTGCAGCATGAATGTATCTCGGCAGCTGTGCATAGGCAGCTTATCATGCGAATAGCGCACTGTATTGCTCTGCGCAGAGCAAGCTCCACCTAACGTATCATGACGTCCGCATGTATCAGCTACAATCGTAAGCAGTTCTTTGCCTGATTCAGAACGCAGCACCGAGCCCGTTGTAAGATACACGTTCCCTTGACCGGCAATTGTCGCAACAGCGCTATAATGATCATCCGGATGATCAGCATCGAAGAACAACGTATCCGCAGCTTGATTGCCCTCCAAATCTACAATTCGAAGCACTTGACCTCGCTGCAGCTCATGCATCCACCCATCCCCCGCATTCACTATTTCATTAAATACCGCATCCTCTATGCTGCGCGGACTTTCCACTCTATTAAATACAGCCATTTCAAGTTTCCTCCTAAGGGTATCGATTTAGTTTCAGCCTAACAGCAAGTAATATTCCCAAGTGTTCTCATAGGCACGGCGGTTTTCCGGGCGATAATTCACACAATAATCCATAGAACTTACCGGCTCCGCAGATAACACTTCAATCTTTACAGGAACTGATGGGTAGGCCGCACTTGTATCCAGCGGATTAGGCGTATTCGATAAAACAAACAAAGTATCCATCTCTGTACGTAAAGTTACGGCCGCACCTTCCTTGCAATGATCCGCACTAAAACACATATCGCCCTTATCATCACAAAATACTTTGGAGAACAGGTTAACTACTGGCGTTAAATCACGTCGGCCCAATCCATTCCTCACCAGCTCCACTTCAAAATTCTCTTGTCCGCTGCGCAGCCACTCATTGCGTAATTGCTGATAATTCGTCGCTCCATATTTAGCATCTGTAGCCGCCCGGGTTGTATAACCACAAATCGTATCATGCCATCCCAGACTATCCTCTACAATACTCGCCAACACACGGCCGTTATCGCTCATCAGCACATTCCCTTTAGTCAGATGTGAGGTATGCTGCGCCTTTAATGTATCCGGCATATTGTAGCGCTCCGATAAATCCTTAGCGTTATACATCAACATTGAGAGATTCGCCCCAGCATCCAACGCTGTAAAACGAATTAACTTACCACGACCAACCACCCCCGACCATTTACCACCAGCACCTATTGTCATGCTCCATAAACTATTCATTCCATATACCTCCCACAACAATGATTATGTTCATCAAGGAAAAATGCCAGCCATAGAAAAAAATAAAGCCTGGGAGATATGATCTCCCAGGCTTTTATCCTTCCGTGTTATATAGAAAACGCTCATCATACGATCCGTCCGACGCCTTCTATACACTATCTCTCGGACCAGACTCGACTACTGATTGCTATAGACGATAGCTCCTTGCACCTCTCGCCTCACCGTAATCAACGGAACCCTAGACAGCTTTTTGTCCCCATCCTAACTCCATGAGAACCTATATTTAATTTTTAAAACCTTACGTCTATTGGTAGTATATTGCACAAAAAGGTTTATTGTCAACATTTATGTTAGGTTTAGTTACATTAACGAGCGTTAGTTCGATGAAATGTTTAATAAAAGGTGCATAACAGGCCGACTTGCATCTCTAGTTCTAGTTTCGATGTAAATTAAAAACATCCCGCACCACTGTGCCGAAAGTGGAATGGGATGCTCGTCTCTTTTTGAATTCCTTTTAATTCATTCACTACGCTGCACTCAGCTGCAGTTCTGATACGTATTCGACAACAACACGAATGCCTTGTTCTTCTAATTCCCTCGCTTTACTTAGTCATTTATGGTCTTCAACGGATGATAATGCAGACCTTGCTCTTCTACAGAGCTGCCCCTACATCGCCAATACGAAGACGCACCTTGTTTATTGTACCCGTTCCAATATACGCTCCATTCATGAGTCAATTGCTTGTTTTCATCAAAGCCCCTTGCAGCTGAGGAGTTGACTTCATCGACTCTCCCTCCTATTCCTGAAGAACATGCTCAAGCTTCAAAATAAATACCAAGCCACCCTCTGTCCGACCTACTCCCGTGAAACAAGAATCCTGCAGCTCGCCTATAGTTTTCGGAGGAGGTTGAATAGCAGAGAAAGAAGTTACGTGAAGCACCCTATCTACGATAAGCCCTACCATACTTTCCTTATAATTAACCACAACAATCCGGGTTAGCTTCGAATAAGCTTCTTCAATACAACCTAGTCGATTCCGCAAGCTGATCACCGCAATAACTTTGCCTCTTAAGTTGATAACCCCTTTTATGTATGGATTGGTGTGAGGAATGACCGTAATATCCTGCATCTTAATAATCTCGTGGATATCGTCTATTCTAAGCGCATATCTTTCTTTACCGATGCCAATTTCAATGTATTGCACCTGCTTGGTGGGCTCCATCTCTTTCCCCTTCTTAAACTACTATATTTTAAAAGCTTCCACCGTACTATTCAACTCCTCCGCAAGCAGGGCAAGGGATTGGGCAGTTGATGCTGTTTCCTCGCTGCTCGCAGCTGATTCCTCGGTTACTGCCGATATGCTCTCAATTGAAATCAAAACCTCGGAGGTTTGTGCAGCCTGCTCTTCACTCGCTGCGGCAATTTCCGTCACTTTACTCGCAGACTCATTGACCAACGTAACAATGCTTTCGAAGGCTTCCCCCGTTTTTTGAGATGATATAACACCCTCTTTTACCGCTGATATACTGAGCAAGGTATTCCGCTGCATCCCTTTTATAATTGCAGTGATCTGCTTGGTAGCTTCACTGCTTCGTTCCGCGAGCTTGCGTACTTCATCCGCTACTACAGCAAAACCTCTCCCCTGATCCCCGGCTCTTGCAGCTTCAATAGCAGCATTAAGGGCTAGAAGATTGGTCTGATCAGCAATGTCGTCGATAACTTCGATGATTTCACCGATTTTATTCGAATCTTCTTCCAGCATGGACATCTGAGTATTAACCAAATTCATCCCGTCAATAGATGAACGAAGCACTTGACCTCCTTCTTGAGCAAGTCTTACTGTATGATCCGCTAATTCAGAAGCTTCTTCCGCACCACGAGCAACTGAGTTAATTGCAGACGCCAGCTCACGAAATAATTCATTCATCGTCTGAGCTGCATCGGCTTGACTCAAGCTTCCGCTTGCTATCTCCTCTGTACTAGCCGATATTTGCTGAGCTGCAGCTGACAAGCTTCCCGAAGAAGACAATACCGAACCGATAATTTTACGTAAATTCAAGATCATTTCATTAGTCGAATTCGCCAATTGACCCACTTCATCTTTCGTATTGATTTCGGATGTTTCCGTTAAATCTCCGTTTGCCACTTTAGTCACCAGTTCGACAATGCGGCTTAAGGGACGGGTAATGATTTGTGAGATGGCATAACCCAAGCCGATACTTAAAAGCAGGGCAGCAACAATAATGCTAATCGTGACCATTCTGGAAGAAGTGTAAGTCTCATCTCCGTTTTTATTAGCTTTATCCGCTGTTTTCACACTAATTTCGGTTAATTTATCCAATAAATCGTTGAACTCCCCTCCGAATTTTTTCAAATCTCCTTCGGAAAGCATAAGATTAACCTCAGCGTCCCTCCCGGCATAAATCAAAGCAATAGCCTGGTCTGACGCTTTATTGTAAGCCTGCCATTTCGGCATAATACGTTCAAAAACTTCTGATTCCTCCGAAGATAAATTTGTTTTCTTATAGGCTTCAAGCTTCCCGTTAGCTTCTTTCGTAATATCTTTGATTATTTGCTCAAATTCCCGCTTCTTGGCAGGGTCAGCATCCCGCAGATCCCTCAGATTTATCCTTATTCTTTGATATAAAACTTGAGTATCGAACAAAAGGACGGATGGCAAAAAATTATCTTCGTAGATGGATTTCATCCCATTATTCAGCTTACTCATGGTATTAAGTCCATAAAAACCTACAAGGCCCAAAATCATTGCAACTACCATGAAAGCTGAAATCAATTTTGCTGACGTTTTTAGATTGTAGAACCATCTCATATTACTAGCACCTCATCCTTAAAATTTTATAGCTTTCGTTGCTGTCTACGAATAATTAACGCCGCCCCTTCACCTCACTTTCACATATTTTAAATAAGGAGATATAGAATCCCGCCATGAATGGTGGAATTTATAACTTTCTTTTTGGACGATTCTAAGAAGTTTATTTACATAAACTAATTATTGGGTTTTCATGCTAAAATATAGTTCGTACAATTTGCGTTGTTCGAACAATTATAGGAGGCAACCATGCAACAGCTGCTAAAGACTTTACCTGACATTTCATTGCATTTGGAGAACAACAGAGAGTACACGGATGAACAAATTGTAAATATGTTTTTAGCCGCATGTCATCGCTCTAAGTACACACTCAGAAATTACAGAAACGCCATTAATAAATTTCGAGCCTTTATAAAGCATAAGTCACTAAAGGAAGTTACTTGGAGAGAAATCGAGGTATATAAGCTCGGCCTGATTCAAGGATATTTCAGCAGAAGCAATTTGCCGCAGGCGCCTGCAACCGTTGCTGTCCATATAGCGCCTATCCGCTCTCTTTATGCTTGGGGAAGCGATCCCAATATTGGAATTTTCGAAAAAAATCCTACTACTTGCGTTCGTAGTCCCAGAGTATCCGTAACAAGCGGTAATCATTATTTAACAAAAAATGAGGTAGTTTCTCTAATAGCGCAGCTTAAACAACGAGGATTGCGAGACTATGTAATCGGATTAACTCTTGTTCTATTGGGATTAAGAGTATCTGAATTAACGTCTATAGAATGGGGGGACTTTCATACAGATCCACAAGAAACGACTATGTGGTTGACAGTTAACGGTAAAGGGGGGAAACAACGAGAAGTAAAAGTTCCACAGCTGCTATGGAATTTAATCCAGCAGCTTTCCACACATACGAAAGACAAGATAGGCCCCCATAATAAACGCCTCTTCCCATTAAGTGTACGAGCAATTGAAAAAATCATACAAAAAGCCCGTAAAGAATGGGGGGTTGACAAAAAAGTAACACCCCACTGGCTCAGGCATACGAATGCTACCTTAGCTCTACTCAAGGGAGCTTCCTTGCAGCAGGTTCAAGAATCGCTTGGACATACACATATTAATACAACACAACGATACCTTCACACAGTGCAACAAATTAATAAAGCAGCCCCGGATTATGTAGAGGATTTCTTAAAGGATCACATATAGGTAATTGTACCTACGACATTCCATTTGAGTTGTTTTATTAGTTGCTTTTTACTATAATATGGGTAATATAATCGATATAATTTGACATTTTTCGCAGGAAAAATAAAAAAAAGCACGAACAACGCAAATTGTGCGAACTTTTCTTCTTTTTTAGTTAATTTGGACTATAACTGCTGCAATTATACCATTACCTCAACAAAAAATTATAATTGGAGACTGCTTTAGAAGCGGATCTATTGTAAAAATGGTGAATCAGAAAACAAATACCGACTAAAATAATGCGGTTACTTGTATAAATGAAAGATTTCATATAGCAGAAATAATCCCAGTTCATAAGAAGCCGAAGGCTTGCAGGGGAGATAAGTAATCCCTTGGATATAAACACCCCATACTGCGTCCTTGGTGTACGATATACGTTTGTATGCTTTGGAGGGATGGGTGTGGGATTAAAGCTACTGTTGAAATCGTGTTCCTTTGAATGGAATGCTTTAAGTGAAGGGCATTGCGGAAGTAATTGTTCCTTTATCGCCTGAAAAGTCCAAAAATCAGAGTGATAAAGGAACAGCCTGTTCCGTTATTGCTCTGTTTTTGTGCATAAATGCTCCATTCAGCCAACATAACGGAATTCCCACTTCCTCTATCACCCCGGATTGGAGGCGGCTGATGGAATAGCGGAACTCTCCGTTCCGTACAAAATCCTCCAGGGCTCATCGCCGCTATCCCCATAAAAATCCCCCTTGTAAAGCACTTAAACTTTCTTATATGTTGAAGAAGCCGCCAGCAAACTTTAGGTTTGACTGACGGCTTCTATAAGTTCAAGGCCAATTAAAATGATATTAGGATCCTTCTCCACATCTTACAATTGCACAACCTTTACTTGCTTCAGCAATTCGTCTACATCAGCTTTATTGATATAACCGGCTTTTTCATTCAATGCATTAGCGCTTCCGACAGCTGTCGCATACCTCAGAGATTCCTCAATCGATCTTCCTTCAGCTATACATACAGCCATGCCAGCCATAAATGAATCTCCGCAGCCAACTGTGTTTACAGCATCAATCAGAGGGGGCTTTACGCGATAATAAGCTCCTTGAACATAGGCAAGTGATCCTTCAGAGCCGAGAGAAATTGTTATACAAGGAATATTCATTCGTTCCATTGATACCAATTGTTCTATCATTTCCCTGGCATCGCTTACCGACTTGCCTATAAGCTGGGCTGCTTCCTGCTCATTGGGCTTGATTAAATATGGAGCCGCTTCAGCTCCCCGCTGCAATGCCTCGCCGCTTGTATCCAGAAGAACAACTGCGCCTTCTCCCTTCGCCAAGCTTACAAGCTTTGCATAGAAATCCTTAGGCACACCTGCAGGCAAGCTGCCCGAAATACATACAACAACGGACCTTTTGGCCAACTCCTTGAATTTCACAGTGAATTGCTCCATCGCAGTATCGGATATGACCGGTCCCGGTTCCAAAATTTCCGTCGAGATTCCATCCAGCTCATTGATGATGTTCAAGCAGAGCCTCGATTCCCCGGCAACCTCAACAAAATCATGTTGAATTTGCTGCCGATCGAGCTCCTGCCGGATGAACCGGCCATTAAAGCCTCCCGCAAAACCGGTTGCCAAAACAGGCTTCCCCAGCTGACTAATAACACGTGCTACATTGATTCCTTTTCCGCCAGCTTCCGCATAAAACCGTTGGACGCGCATTACGCTTTTCTGAGTGAATAAGGGAACATAATACGTTTTATCAATAGCTGCGTTTAGAGTAACCGTTGTGATCATTGTATGCCCCGCCTTTAGCACGGCCGATAGTGCCGCACAGCCTCATTTTTTCAATAGCAGCTGCATGCAGCGCTTTTTTAGCTGGAATCATATATTTCCTCGGATCATTCTCCTCCGGATTAGCTGCAAAGACAGCCTTAATGGCATCCGAGAAAACGATCCGCAATTCCGTAGCCACATTCATTTTGGCCATACCGAGTGAAACACATTGTCTGACCTGAGCTTCCGGGATACCGGAACCGCCGTGTAGTACCAAAGGCACCTCCACTTTGGCTGCGATTCGTTCAATCCGTTGGAAATCAATTTTGGGCTCGCCTTTATAAATACCATGAGCTGTTCCTATGGCAGGTGCAAGAGTATCGACCCCAGTCAGTTCAATGAATCGAGCGCAATCATCCGGGTCCGCCATCAGCGCTTCGTGCTCGGCTACGACGATATCGTCCTCTACCCCGCCGACTTTGCCAAGCTCAGCCTCAACATTTACGCCCGCAGCCTTGGCGATTTCAACAACCTTGGCCGTTTGTCTGACATTTTCCTCAAAGGGCTGATGGGAAGCGTCAATCATAACCGAGGTATAGCCTGCACGAATACACTGTACAATCAGGTTAAAATCGGAGCAATGGTCCAGATGCAAAGCGATTGGAACTTGAGAACGGTTTGCCGCTACAGTCGCTGCCGCCGCGATGTAGTCAGGCCCAAGATGCTTGACTGTACCGACAGTGGACTGCAGGATGATAGGAGCTTGCGCTTCTTCAGCCGCCTCTACGACACCTTGAAGCATCTCTAATGTATGAACGTTGAAGGCAACAACTGCATATCCATGTTCCCGTGCATGCTGCAGCATAAAGGTAGATGAGACAAGAGGCATATTAGTTAACTCCCTATTTGTTTTTATCGTAAAATTAAACGTCGTTCAGGCAAGCTGGATTAGCTGCAATCACAATATATAGGTCTATATCTTCACCACTTGCGTCAAATTGCGCGGCGAGTCAGGATC
This sequence comes from Paenibacillus radicis (ex Xue et al. 2023), assembly GCF_024722015.1. Lineage (GTDB taxonomy): Bacteria > Bacillota > Bacilli > Paenibacillales > NBRC-103111 > Paenibacillus_S. The sequence goes on from NZ_JANQBD010000006.1 coordinate 293,845, forward strand.
GACTCCTTTACCCAGAGCTGTATAATAGCCTAAATATTGCAAGGCAGGCAGGTATAATACGGTACGAGCTTCATCCGTCAGCTGCTTTCCGCCAACTTCAAATACACCATCCGCGAAGGCTGTGTCCTCTCCTGCTTCCGCTGTCACTACCAGCACATAAGCTCCGTACTCCTGCATTTCTTGAGCAACCTTCAATTCATAGGCTCTAGCTTGCTCCGACAGCAGCACACATACAAGCGTGCCCGGCTCTACCACCGATTTAGGCCCATGTCTGAATTCGAGCGTGCCATAGCTTTCAGTCCATACATAAGACATTTCCTTTATTTTCAGGCATGCTTCTTGCGCAATTCCAAAATAGGCACCCATACCGAGATAAATATACTTATGCAGCTGTACTTCTTGAACCAGCCTTTGAATAAAAGCATCAGCACGCTGGACAACATCAGCGTCCGCTTCGATTACAGTACCGAGCTCCGCTTGCAAATTCGGATTCTCAGATGCAGATGCAATTGCCGCCTGCATCATGAAGGTCATGCTGCTGAATGACTTGGTCATAACCGTGCTCTCTTCCTTCCCAAGCGGTGAAACGAGACATTCCGCCAGCTGTGCCATTGTGCTTTGCTCATAGCAGGTGATTCCGCTAATCGTATAACGGGGAAGATCGCGAACGGACTCCAATGCCAGGACAACTTCCGTAGATTCCCCGGAACGGGATACTCCAACAACCAAATAGTTCCTGTTTGCTGCCGTATTTTGCCCGCGGAATAAATATAGCTCCGAGGACGGCAATGCAGTAGCGCTTCGTCCAAGCCATTTCCTATAGGTTGACGCCATCGTAAGTGCCTGATAATACGATGAGCCTGATCCAATAAAGATCACTTCATCGAATTGTTCCGATTTAAGATAGCGCTCAACCCAATCGCTTTGAAGTTGCAGCTGTTCCATTGCTGCGGATAATGCGGCGGGTTGAGCGGATATTTCAGCAACAGTCAATTTACCTAAAGACATGTTCATTACCTCCATGAAATGGTTATATAATCTTGTATACCCTCATAATATCGTTATTTTATGATTATTTCAATCATTATTTTGATTATTACAATCTTTTTCATAATAACTAGTATCGTATATATCATTTCCAGCACAAAAAAACAGCCTTCCCCCGTGCTGTAACTTCGGGAAAAGACCGTTGCAGTGCATGTTTTCCTAACCCCAAATACCTAGAGATATGATTCCCAGTGCAATGAACGCCGACATCATTATACGCATAAATCCCTGTTGTTCCTTAAGCAGCCAAATTCCAAACAGCGTGCCAAATACGGTGCCAATTTCACGGATCGGGGAAATATGCGATAATGGCGCAATATTCATTGCTAAAAGAAATAGGAAATAAGAGCCGGGAGAACAAAACGTGCCCACAAGAATCAGCTTCCAATTGCGAGCCCATTCCTGTTTGATTTGCCGGGAGATTAGCACAGGTATCAGCAAAGTAACAACATAAGAAAGATTCGATATCTCGAGCAGCGCAAGCGGAGTCATATGACCTTGCCCCAAAATCGTTTTGTCTGCCAATGTATAACCCGTTATGCACACACCTACACCAACTGCCGCTGTGATGGCTTTTATAGGCATGTTCTTTGGATTCATACCATAAAATGCAATGGCAAATAAGCCGAATACGATCAATCCGAGACCGATCCAGCCTATGGCGGACAGTTTTTCCTGGAATATAAGGATGCTGCAAATCGGCACAAGCAGAGCTCCAAGCCCCCTCATCATCGGGTAAACTTGCGACATCTCTCCATGCTGGTAAGCTTTGGACAGCAGCAATATGTAACCGATCTGAAAAATGAAGGAGATGCCCAGCAATGTGTACCCTTCAAGCTCTAATGGATGTCTATCCAATTCTATCAACAAATAAGGCAGCAAAAGAGCCGATGAAAACAAATGAATCATCCATAAAAACACATTTTTATTTATGCTTTGCTTGGTAAATAAATTCCAGACAGAGTGAAGCAAGCCTGAGCCTAACACAAGCATTAACGCAATCTGGATCATTTCTGTCCTTCTTTCATATGGATCTCATACAAACCTCAATTTGGCTTGAAAAAATCATCACCGCTCTACTCACGCTCATTTTTGGTCAAATGAAGCTCAATTCCCTGCGCACGCATTTGATCCAACAACGTATGATCAGCTCCGGCATTAGTAATACAGCCATGGAGGGATGACAATGGAGCAATAGGAAACAAGGAGGTTCTACCCAGTTTTGTATAGTCAAACACGGCGTAGGTCTGCATGGATCGCCTGATCATTAATCTGGCAATTTCCGCTTCCAATTCGGAGTACGTGGTCACACCCTGTTCCGCGGCTATTCCGTCGATTCCCATAAACATTTTGTTGATGTTAATGCTTTCCAGCATTTTTTCCGCTAACGGCCCGCAAAGCTCATAGCTTTTTCTCCGCATGACTCCCCCGGTTAAAAGCACCTGCACACCTTCACTATCCGCAAGCTCCATAGCTATATTGACAGCATTCGTAACAACCGTTATACCTTCATGCTTTTTAAGCGCCCTTGCAATCAAAAAGGTTGTGGTCCCTCCGGTCAAGCCTATGCTATCGCCCTCCTCGACAAGTGAAGCAGCCTCCAAGGCAACAGCCTCCTTCTCGAACCAGAGCAGCTCCTTTTTCTCAAGAAACGACTGCTCTTTAACCATGGATTGCTGATCCAATACCGCCCCGCCTAAATTGCGGATAAGCGCCCCTTTTCTCTCCAGAAGATCGAGATCACGGCGGACCGTAGCTTCCGAGCAGTCAAATAATTGAACAATCTCTTGTATCGAGATTTTACCTTGTTGTTTGAGCGCATTGACTATATTTTGCCGGCGCTTCTCACCTTTGGACAAGCCTGCGTCTTGATTCATATACAGCCACTTTCCTTTCACAATCGGTTACCAAAATAACTTATCCCTCATTTTAAAACATCATTACGATCATTTCAATCATTATATGATTAAAATAAATCAATATTTGAAAAAATTATTCAAAAAGAAGCTGCCTACCCTGAGATCGCCCTACGGTAAAGATTAGGTTTATCAGGAAATCGTACTTTCCGTGCTTTTAAGATACTCCCTCGGCGTCACTCCAATTCTTTTCTTAAACATCCTCAAAAAGCTGGAATAATCGTTAAAGCCCGACTTCATACATGCCTCCGTCACATTGCTGCCTTGCGAAAGATATTTTTTGGCCAAAGAGATCCGCTTGTAAATAATGTACTCATGAATTGTACTGCCCGTATATTTCTTAAACAGCTTAATCAAATAATACTTATTGATATAGAATTCTTTTTCCAGTTGATCTAGCGACAGGTTCTGGTCTAGGTTTTGTTCAATATAGTCCAGTATGGGCGATAGCTTCTGATGCATATTAATGCCGGTATCCGAATGCTTTTGATTCAAAAACAGCTGATTAATCAACACCAGTATTTCCATAAAGCAGCTGAATTTCAGCAGCTCGGCCCCCCCGGAAGGATTTTTAAGCAAATATTCATATTTCATAAAAAGGCTTTCCAACGCTGCAATTTCTTTCTGGGTTAACGACATCTTGTTCTGCTCTCCGTTAGCCCGGTTATAAAAGCATTCTAGCGGATCGAAGCCGGCAGTCTGAAACAACATCGCCATTGACGGATTAAATTCAATCACAATTCGTTCATATAGTGCATCTGAAGAGAAGGCGGGCTTATGGATCTCATGCTCATTCGTAATAATTAAATCTCCAAATTGCAGCGGGTAGATTGTTTTTTCCACAAAATATTTAACATCTCCCTTCAGCAAGAAATAAATTTCACAGCCTCGGTGGAGATGGAAATCGATTTTGGATACTTGCTTTTGGACATGCGTATATTTGATGTTCTGATCGATATGATCTAAATAGGCGGCGAACATAAATGACACCCGCTCCTCTCTGCATATGTCAAATATTAAACCAATTAAAACAATATTTATATCAAAAAAGACAAGGAACTAGCATAAATTATAATATATTCTGATAAGTATTGAAAATCAATTTAACAAAATATGGAGGCGGAATACTTATGAGCGTTCAAGCAAAGCTGAAGGTCGGGCTGATCGGTGTAGGCGGCATCGGCGGGCATCACGTACAATATTTACAGACTATGGACAATATCGAGCTCGTTGGTGTATGCGACACGAATAAAGAGAAAGCAGATTCAGTAGCAGCTAAAGCTAATACAACCGCTTATTACACTTATCAGGAGTTGTTTGACCAATCGGGTCTTGAAGCCGTCATTATTGCAGTTCCTCATTATGATCATACGCCAATTAGCGTGGAAGCGTTTCACCGGGGGCTGCATGTTATGTGCGAGAAGCCTTTGGCCGTTCATCTCAACGATGCTTATCAAACAATTGAAGCCTATGAGGCGGCCAAGCTTATCAATCCGAATATTGAGTTTGCGCTGATGTTTCAAGAACGCACCCTTCCTTTTTATATGAAAATAAAAGAGATATTAAGCAGCGGAGAGCTTGGACATCTTACCAGAGCTACATGGATCCATACAGCCTGGTTCCGTTCACAAGCTTATTATGACGGTGGGGATTGGCGTGCTACTTGGGCCGGGGAAGGCGGCGGCATTTTAACCAATCAATGTCCTCATACTCTGGATATGTATCAATACTTATTTGGCTTGCCTTCCGAAATAACAGGCCACGCGCATATCGGCAAGTATCATAATATCGAAGTCGAGGACGAAGTGACCGCTTATTTTGAGCATGACAATGGAATGATCGGTCATTTGATCGTCACAACTGCCGAATCACCGGGAACAAACAGAATGGAAATTATCGGAGAAAACGGCAAGCTGGTTTATGAAAATGAAAAGCTGATCTTTTACCGCAACCGCATCTCGATGCTGAAATATAGCCAAGAAACGCCAAACCGTTTTGAAAAGCTGGAAAATTGGTACACCGAAATACCAGTAAATACGAATGCTCCTTCAGGACATAAAGTAGTTACCCAGAAGTTTGCGCAGCGGATACTGACGGGGACTGGAGAATTGATAGCGCATGGAACTGAGGGAGTAAATTCCCTTACCCTTGCCAATGGGATTATGCTGTCTTCCTTCAAAAAGCAAACCGTCGAAGTTCCTTTTGATACAGATGAATATGAAAGCAAGCTGCGCGATTTGATCCGCACCTCCAAGTTTGTGAAGCCAGCAGCAGCTCAAAACGCAGCAAATACGGATTTCACGAAGTCATTCAGCACCAGCAAATAATAGGACGGGGGATTGACGAATGGTTAAAATTACATGTTTTGCGGATGAAATTTCTCAGGAATTAGACGAACAGCTCAACGTATTGGAGCAAGAAGGAGTACGCTATCTGGAGCTGCGGGGCGTTTGGGGCAAAAATGTGCTGGATTTGACAGAAGAAGATAAGCAGCTAATAAAAACGAAGCTTCAGGAACGCGGCTTTCGAATTTCATCGATTGGATCACCTATTGGGAAATATGAGATCACGGACAACTTTACGCCTCAGCTTGAGGCGCTGGATCGCGCTATTGCTGCAGCTCATTTTTTCGAGACGCCTTATATCCGTATTTTTTCGTTTAGAACTCCAAGCAATAAGCCTGTAGAAAACTATCGCGAAGACGTACTGCACAGAATGTATCAGCTGACGAAGGCTGCAGCCAAAGAGAATATCATTCTATTACTGGAAAACGACAGCAACTTATATGGAAATACAGATGATCGATGCCTGGAAATATTGGACCACTGCCAATCGCCGCATCTGCGGACAGCCTTCGATCCGGGGAATTATGTAATGAACCATGTCATCCCGATGACCGCGGCTTATCCTAAGGTGTCCTCATACATCGACTATATTCATGTCAAAGATGCAACAACGGAGCCGCGCCATTTTGTTCCGGCTGGCTTGGGCGATGGGCAGCTGGTTGAGCTAATAGGAGAGTTAAAGCAGATCGGATTTTCAGGCTTTCTATCCGTAGAGCCTCATCTGACTCACTATTTGCCTGAAGCCAGCAACCCGGAGCGTGTTGTGACAGCGATTCAAGCTTTAAAGCTGCTGCTTGATAACGCAGGCGTGGCTTGGGAGTGACCCTAGTCCTCAAGTTCAAACAAACAAGCTTCCAAAACCACTATCAAAGTGGAAATGGAAGCTTGTTTGTCTGTACTATCAGCATTATAAATGTTATGAGAAAACTCCGGAAATGTCTTTTGAGGCAGTATAAATTTATCTAAAAGGCCGGCTAAACTCGGTCACCAATCGTTTGAATTCTCCGCTTTCAGTTGTAAAAATCTCGTAAATCTTTAAGGTAAGCGGGGAATCGAATTGCTCAGAGGTCCCGGCAAAGGAAATATTATTCTCGCCGGAAACCAAACGCTCCTGGCCTATCAAGGATTTCGCAGCGCTAGCTACAAGCCGGCCCGTTGCATCATACAGTTCAAATTGAAGACGCGGGAAGTTCGCATCGACTTGAGTCTCCTTTTGACGCTGGATATCTAATAAGAACTTGCCTTTGTACGTATATTGATGCGTAGAAGTATTGAACAAATACGAGATATCCCAGTGCTCAACGGCTACATCAAATGGATACATACTGAATTTATCCTCAGCAGAAGGTGCTTGCAACTGGACACCGTATGAAGCGATCGTCGATTTGAAAGCTGTAGAGCCAGCCGTTTTAGTGCCGGCGGTATCCTGAATTTTCAATCCTAACCCTTTACCAGTCTCTGTAGAAGGTAGAATGTAAGCATAATTCACAGTAATTCCCGAATTCGGCAGTACGGTTGTTGTTGTCATCGTTTGGCGCTTACCGCTGTATTGATAGCCGTCTGAGCTAACCAATTCTGTTTGAAATACCGGAATCGCGAGTGGGCGGTCACTACGGTTATACAGCCTGAATTTAGCTGTCACCTGCTTGCTTCCCTCATCTTCGTTATCGCTCATTTGGAATTCAACCAGCGATACCTGCATATCAGGATGAATCAATTCACTGCGGGTATCAAATTTCATGATGCTGCCCAGTGCGTAGGATGAGTAGGATTGTGCTGCAGCTGAACCAGGTAACAAAATGTTCAATCGTCCCACTTGATACTGAACAACATTTGCGGCAGTCGCACCTGATTGAGCAAAGCTCTCCGTGGTCAGCAGGTTCAAGCTTGATAACACTGTATCCTGGTCAGTTGGTATTACATAATGGATGTACTTATCTTCTTTCGCATCCAGCGCTATAGTACCTTCTTCTACTTTTTTACCTGAAAAGACTTTCGCATCTGTTCTACCATCAATAGTGAATTCAGGAATTGTCTCCCGTTGTGCCGATGGATTGTGGGCAAGCAATTGTACGACATACACATTACCTTGAGCCGTAGACTCTTTATGGATATCAATCGGTGTATATTGAATAGGTGATACAAGTGTTGGAATTTGGAAACTGTCAGCCCATTTGCGCACCGCTGTCGGATCCGTAATAGGCGTATCAACACCGCTCCACGGTTGTGTTGTTACAGGAATGGCCGTGATCAGAGTTTCTTTCTTTGGATAAACATAAACGTCCACATCTGTCCAATTTACCTCGCTTAACGTCACCTTATCCGTCCGGTCCAATACAACCATATAGCTTAAATCCGTCGTTGTCTTTGGCTGAATCGCTTTCGGATTGGAAGCACTTGACTGTAAAGTATATACAGTGCCTTCGCTTGTTACGGCACGAAGTTCGTATTCCGGCACCCGAGTTACTGCAGCGCTGCTATTCCCCATTTTTACAACTACGCCAATTCTTGTTCCTTCTAATATACGTTCATTCAGTACGCTTTTCACTTCAACGTTCAGTGCATCTGTTAGTGGATAAACCTTTGCTTCAGTCTGTGCAACAACTGCTTGCACGGGGCTAACGTTAATTGCCTCATCTGCAAAAGCCTGACTGCCGAAACTCATGACGGATGCGGAGAGTACGATGGTAGCTAAAGTAACGGTCAACTTCTTGTTCATTTAATTTCCTCCTGTCACAAGCAAGCGTAGCCTATAGGGCAGCTGTCCTCAAGCCTTCAGCTGCACCCTTCTGCATCCGCTCTACTCTTTATTGGTCCTATCCTGTTAGCTGGTTTTTATTGAGCGAGCTGTACTTTTTCCTTATCCTTCAATTGATGCTGTCCTGAAGTAACGAGCTGTTCGCCCTCTTTTACTCCTTTAAGCACCTCTTGATAGGTCTCATTCAGACGGCCAAGCTCAACCTTGCGCTTCTCAACGGTATCACCTGTCAAAATAAACACGAACGTCTCACCGCCCTCCCGAACAACACTTAACGTAGGTACAGTAACAACGATTTGATCCTGATCTTCTGTAAGGAGAACCTGAGCTTTCATACCCGGTCTAAGCTTACGATCTGCATTCGGCACTTCCAGCTCCAATGAATAGGATTTAGACTGGGCGCTTACAACATCTGCCAGATAGCTCACTTTCCCTTTCAGCTTCTCCGTAGAACCCGAGATGTAAAAGGAAAGCTCTTGCTTGCCGCGCACCAGCTTCGCTGCCTCCTCGGTAAGCTCCGCTTTAATCTTAATCGGATCCAGCTGTTGAATCTGTGCCGCGCGGAAGCCTGCCGCTAACGTCATGCCTACTTCTAACGGGAGATCCGTAAGCACTCCGCTCACACTTGCTTTCACTTCCATATGCTCCAGCGTGCGGTCTGCTTCACGAATCGATACTTCCGAGGTTTGCAGCCCCTGCTCCAGCTGTGATAAGGAATTCGTCGTCTCCAGCGTCTTCAGCTTCTGTTGATTGCTTGCAAGATCAAGACGTTGGTTATTCAACTGCGTCTCTGTTTGCTCCAGCTGAAATTTGGTCACGAGCCCCAGGTCATAATCATTACGCATCTTGCTGTAATTTTTATCGGCTTCTTTAATAGAAGATTCGAGCTTAATGATGCCATTTTGTAGGTCCAACTTACTGTTCACCAAATCTTCACGAGCCTTAGCCAACTGCTGCCCTGTGCCTGAGATGCTAATTTGCGCCTTTTCTTTGGAAATCAGCACATCGGTCGGATCCAATCTGAAGATGACCTCACCCTTCTCTACCATATCGCCGCGCTTCTTCAATATCTCCTGTACATCTCCGCCTACTTTGACAGGGACATCCAGCTGTATAGAAGATGCAATATCAGCCACCTGCTCCAATGGCTCACTTATCTTTTTCTTCTCAATTTTGTTAACCTTTACTTGCTTGAGCTGAACCTCGTCTGCTTGTGCAGGCTGAGCTTTGGGTGCTGACGAGCAGCCTGCGATAAGGGCCGTGCTGAGAACGATTGCGCCCATAATTTTTGCACCTTTGTGAACCTTGTTCGCATTTTCTGGTTTCATTGGACGTTTCTCCTTTATACGTATCTTTCTATTCAACTGGCCCAAGCTTAATGCAAGGAGTTCGCAGCGGCATTAGCAGCCGTTACACGATTTCCCTTTTTATTGAAAAGACGTGAAATACGAACCTTCATTCTATCGATAATTTCATAAACTACAGGCACCACAACTAATGTAAGCAAGGTCGAAGTCACCAAACCGCCTATAACAACAACGGCCAAGCCTTTGGATATCAGAGAGCCTTCCGAGAAACCGAGCCCCAGAGGCAATAAAGACAATATGGTCGCTCCAGCCGTCATTATAATAGGACGTAATCTTGTCAAACCAGCTTTAACGACAGCCTCGCGCATTTCCAGACCTTCCTTGCGAAGCTGCTGCACCCGATCTATTAATACAATAGCATTGGTGACCACGACCCCAATCAACATCAAAAATCCGATGAGAGAAGTAATATTGATCGATTCTCCTGCAATCAACAATCCGAGGAATCCCCCAATTGCGGCAAGCGGCAAGGAAAATAAAATAACGAATGGCGCGCTCGCATTACCGAATGCGATAACCAAGACCAGGAATACTAGAAAGATCGCAGCACCCATAGCAACGGCCATTTGACCAAAGCTTTCCTGAATGTCCTCATTTACCCCTTGTACTTGTGTTCGGATACCGCCTGGAAGAGACACAGACTTTAAGGCTTCCGTTACTTTCGTGCTCATGCCGCCTTTATCTTTGCTATCGATTTTTGCGGTAATTTTGACATATTGCTCCTGCATTTCACGAGTAATAGCTGCCGGAGCCTCCACTTGCCGGATTTTTGCGATATCATTCAATGCTACCACTGCACCCGTCGAAGTTGTCATCGTAATCCGACCAAGCTTTTCCATCGAATTTTTGAAGTCATCGTCTACCATAACTTGTGTAGCAAAGGTTACATTGTCGAACTTAATGTCGCCAATCGACGCTTCTGCCAGCCACAATCGGACGGTATCTGTAATTTGTGCGGAAGACAATCCGTAGACACGAGCTTTATTCTGATCCACACTAACAACAACCTGCATTTTCTTCTCGTTTAGGCTGTCTTTAATATCTTTAAGCTCAGGAAATTCCTTCAGCTTCTGTTTAATAAGCTCAGCCCCGACTACCAGCTGATTCAAGTCTTCACCCTTAAGCAGGTAGGAGAAGTCATCCGAAGAACCGCCCATACTGCCCGCCAGCAGCGCCCCTTCAACTTCCGATCCTTTCGGAACCATACCCAGCATAATATTCTTATATTCTTCGGCCATCTTTTTCGCATCAGATGCTTTGGATACAGACGCAATAATACTTGCACGATAAGCAACCCGCTCACCGCTTGTACTCTGCATGTCATACCCTACCATCGACTCGAAATAATCAAAGGCCGGTTGACCTGCAGAGTCTTTTGCTTCCTTAAGAACCGTCTCAATTTCCTTCACTTTCAAATCCATGGATTCTATCGAGGTTTCCTGAGGAAGCTTCAACGTATATTGCACTTGCTTGTTGGATTCGCTGTCAGGCATGAAGGCGAAAGGAAGGAAAGGAACTGTTCCTCCAATCGAGATGACAAATGCAAGAAATGAAACCAATACCGTCTTCTTAGGATTATTTAATGACCAGCTTAAAATGGACTTGTATTTGGCAGTGAATTTACCCACATGCTCTTCATCATGATGCTTGATCTTATCATTGTTTAGAACCAAGAGCATCGCTAGCATTGGGATCACAGTTAAAGCCACTATTAGTGAGGATAAAAGCGCAACAACAAGCGTAATGGCAAATGGCCGGAAAATATCGCCCAAAACTCCGCCAACAAATGCTATCGGTAAAAATACACCCGCAGTCGTAAGCGTTGAGGATGTAATAGCTGAAGCTACCCGTGAGGTTGCCAGCTTAATTACGGACTCATTGCGCTCGCGCGCTTGCTGCAGCTCACTGTATATATTCTCAATAACAACAATCGAATCATCGACGACCCGGCCGACGGCTATCGTCAAGCCCCCTAACGTCATTACATTAAGAGTAATATCCAGGGAAGCCATAACACAAAGTGTTGTTAAGATCGATAATGGAATTGAAACCAATACAATCATCGTCATACGTACATTTTTCAGAAATAAAAGTATCATTACTGAAGCCAGTATTGCCCCCAGAATACCTTCCTTCAGCATACCGTTGATTGATTTTTTTACATCATTAGCCGCATTATAAACCGGTGTAAATTGCAGGTTCGGATATTCCTTCGTCCAACCGGCAAATAATTTGTCAACCTCGTCGGCAAATCGTACCGTATTGGCATCTTTTCCTTTAAATAATGTGAGCCCGATTGCCGGACTGCCATCTAGTCGGGCAATAAATTTGGAGTCCGAAATGGCCTCGACCTTGGAAATATCCTTTAAAAGCACGATATCCCCTTTAGGTGAGGTAATCTTCATATTCTCCAGATTATAAATCGTGTTCAAGTCACTTTCTATTCGAACCGATTGTGAGCTGCCGCTAAAATCAACCTTACCTGCCGGGCTCGTCATCAGAGCAGTCTGGATGCTTTGCGACACAAGTGCAGGTGTCAGACCGTAGTTATTAATCGCGTTAATATTCAGCTTAAGCTTAAGAGTTGCTTCCTGTTGTCCGACCGAATCCACATGATCGATTCCGTCCATAGCGCTTAACGTAGGCTCAATAACATCCTCATAAATACGGTTAAGCTCTTCTTGGTTCATGTTGTTATTTCCATGAACTGCCGCGAAGTAAACGGGGAAATCACTGCTCCCGAACTTGGAAACCTTCGGTTCGCTTGCGCCAACAGGCAGCTTAATGTCCTTAATGGCACTTTCGATGTCCCTCTTTGCATCATCAGGGCTGCGTCCGTTAACCAACTCAACGGTAATTGCGGAGAAGTTGTCGTTAGAAGTAGAGGAAACCTTCTTCATACCCTCAATTCCTACAATCCTCTTTTCCAGAACCTTGGTTACATTCTCCATAACATCCTTTGGAGGGGCAGGATACACCGTGCTTACAAATACGACTGGCAATGAAATATCAGGCATGCTCTCCTGTTTCAGCGTCGTAGCGGAGAAGGTGCCGGCAACGAATAGGATAACGCTTATAATAATGATCGCTGCGACATTTTTCAAAGAAAAATCAGTAAATTTGTTCATCTCTCTACTCCTCCATCAAATTACATCAAGCGAATCTGTAAATATTATGAATCCTTGATTATGAAAGTGAGCTTTTAAACCCACACTCACGGCAATGGTCTCTTCAGCTGCCATTCCTCATGCAGTTCTCCCATGCGTGAAATAAACATCCCACACAGCATAGACATATTTTGGAATCTTCGTCTAATGATGTTGCAGCCTTCTTCATCATGCGATTCCACATTGGACGGATGAGGGAATCCAGCCAAAGCTCCGTCTACGGCTTGTTTAACCGAGTTGAATTTACCTATTTCATTCCGAACAATATTGATTCCAAAGTCATCCGTAATGTAATAGTAATCTTTCCTATCATTCTGGATCGGGACCTTATGACACAGATGCTTAAGCTCCATAGTTCGGATTTGAACGCTTATAGCCGCCTTGGAAACAGATAACTCCTCGGCCATTTGCTGCAGGCTTATAGGCTCTGATGAAAAAAGCAGTAAGGTATACATCTTACCGACGAGCGGACTAAAGCCTTCATGTTCCAGGTAAAGGGACATAAAGTTGCTAATATTCAGCTTCAATTCTTCAATGGTGTTAGACATAGGCGCTTGGGTATCTCCTTCCGTTAGTTTCATTCCCATCATTAAGAACCATGTTAATCATTTTGCATTAGTGTTTTGACTGACTGGTCATTCTATTAGTAATATAATTCAAATACTGTATCCAAATCAACCTATTTTTTCCCATAACACGTATAATTCCTTAAAATTGACCAGTCGGTCACATGTTTGACATAAACTAAATCCAAGTATACAATGGCTTTACTACTACCATTCGGTACCTTGAATGGAGAAAATAAGGGGTGTGAACCGGCATGAATGACAAAAAACTGCAGATCATACAAGCCGCAATCAAGCTCTTCGGTGACCGGGACTATCACACCACATCTGTTCAGGACATCGTTAGCTTAGCCGGAGTATCCAAAGGTGCCTTCTATCTGCACTTTCACTCCAAGGAAGAACTGCTAATTGCTGTATTCAGCTACTATATGGATGGACAAAGTATTTATCTGAAAGAAATTCAATCGAATTCTTCCCTGACTCCCAGGGAGAAAATAATCAACGCTATCCAATTCCAATGTCAGGTTATTATGGGAGACCAGGACTTCCTTTCGATGCATATGAAGGGAATCGCTTTTATGAACAACACGGTTAAGGAAATGATGATCGATCATAGCATGCAAACCGTCAGATGGATGGAACAGCAAATTCTCGAGCTGTATGGACCGGAGATTGCGGTTCATTCCTTTGATTGCGCTAATCTATTGAACGGTATGCTGAAGGAATATTTCTTCTACTTTATCGTTTACGCTCACCCTATTAACAGCCAACAGCTTGCTGAATATTTAATGAACCGTATGGATGATATCGCTTACGGAATTATGAATAAACCAACATCGCCTATTTTATATGCAACACTTATTTGCCCCGAACAGAGCCAAGCTATAACGAAGGAAACCTGGCTCCAAAAAGCTCATTCCGTTAAGGACTGGATTGAAGCTAATACTGACAGCACCAAATCCACCGAAACCATGGTCCAGTCCATGGATGCGATTATTCAAGAGGCTCTTAAAGAGCAGCCCAATCAGATCATTATTAAAGGCATGTATAATTATTTAATATCTTTAGCAAACGGAAATCCGGGAATCATCGAAAAGCTGACGTTATTATTCGAAGGCCAGAAATAAGCAGCCTTCTTCTCTTCCACCCACACCCAGTTGCATCTACAGAAATAGAAGACAATAGCGAAAGTCTTATTCCTTTATTGCATAGAAAAAGCATAAAAACAGAGAGATAGCGGAATTAACTACTTCCGTTATCTCTCTGTTTTTATGTATTAGTCCTCGTATTCGACCAAATAACGGAGCTCTCTGTTCCGTTCAAATCCCTAAGAGCTTATAGCAGTCTCGCCGTCCTTGGTGGACGATCAAGTCATCAAGGTTGAGCCAAACAAAATATTAAGCTCTAATCTCCTTTATACGCGCTACCCTTGCTCTACACACTGCTTCCATAATTCCAGCTGGTTCGTACACACCCATATATTCGGATATGTGCTCCGTAATTCACGCATTTCTTCCTCATCATCTATCGTCCAGGCGATAAGCTGTATGCCTTGCTCCTCGCAGCGTTGAACAAAATCGTCGGTTAAGTATATATATTTGACCGATACATAACGCGCCCTGATTTGCTCGGCAAATGAGAACACCGAAGGGGTCGCTCCATAGATGACCAAGCCGAGCTCGATCTCCTCGGACAGCTCCCTCATTCTGGCGATCGAGTAATGATCGAAGGATGTTACAAAAACTTGATCGAGAACCTCGCAGGAGTGAATTACTTCAAGAACCTTTTCTTCCAAACCGGGATACAGATTCCCGCTTTGCTTTAATTCAATATCCACCGAAGTCCGCCCTTTCGCTAGCCTCAAGACTTCCTCCAGTGTCGGGATCGGCGAGCCTCCCCCTGCATCCAATTTACGCAGTTCGTTAAACGTATAATCAATAACTCGGCCTTTGCCGTTCGTAGTACGATTCACTGTCGTATCATGGATAACTACAGGAACTCCATCCTTGGTCAGCTGAACATCCAGCTCCAAATGACTAAAGGATAAATCTATTGCTGCTTGAAACGAAGGTATCGTATTCTCCGGGTATTTCTTCGGGTATCCTCTGTGCGCCAGACCTGGAATCATTATTATATCCTCCCATATCAATTCATTTGAGCTGTTATTCATTTAACGGCAATATTTGAATACGATCCAAGGCGTAGCTCGATGAGGTCTTGTATTTAGCAGCTCCGGATTCAAACAAAATATGCAATTGGCCGGCCGACTCAAATATGCCTTCTGACATCGGAGGCAGCTCCATTTTGTCTGCTTCGTTCTTGCTGTCCAAAAACCATACGGGAACCTCTGTCGATCTTACTGCAGCTTTGGAATGAGGCTTCTCCGTCATATTGATGTTAAATCGATACAGCGTGCTCGCATTGTTCCTTCCATAAGACTGGCTAAGCCAGATATGGTCCTTGGCTACACTCATTCCTTGAATTCGATCAGGCAGCGATAGAATATAATCCGGGGAAATCGGTCCTTGACCCTGATCCGGCTTCACCGAAGGAAGGTCAGTCTCAGGATTAAGTCTATATCCTTCTGCCCAGGCCTTATGCTGCTTGTCATCCCTATTCATTAAATAATGGGACTTATCCGTCGGATAGTCGCTTCCGTGAGCAAATTCGCCGATCCAAAGAATGCCATCCTCATAAGCGGTAAAGGAGGCGCGTGTGTCACTCTGTACAGATCCTGCAAAAGCAAGCTTGCCGCCATTTTCCGCTTTGATGATATCCTCCAAATTCACATAATAAACATCCTTGTCCGAAGAAATCCAAACATGCTGTTTACTGGCAGTAATCCCGCCAGCATGACCAGTATAGGGGGTGCCGGTATTTTTGTAAAGCTCGACAGCCTTCACCATTTTACCTGAGGAGGCATCAATGACGGACAAGAGACTTGTCTTGCCATCCTCCCTGTAATGGGAAACCAGCATCCACTTTTTATCCTCTACGTAAGCGAGCCCTTGTGGAACCGCGTTTTGCAATAGCGCCGGAACAATAGGGCCAGGCTTGGCTTTCTGAAGGAAAGGCTTAATCTCTGGCATATCAACGCGGAATTTGATTCCCGCTTCTTCCTGTGTAATACCCGCTGCACCCGTGGCAGGCTTTTCCTTCGGTGCAGCAGTATTGGGCGAAGCCGCCGCCGCTGAAGCAGGCTTGACTTCCACCGCTGCCGGCTGTTGTTGGCAGCCGGTAGCGGTTAAGAGAAGCGTACAAATCAGCGTCGGCAGCAGTAAGGATGACTTCATTCCGCCGCTCCCTGCTGTCTTCTTTGCTGCAGCAATTCCCGCAGCCTTCCAGGATAATCCGTAATGATCCCTGATACTCCATAGTCGATAGCTAATGCCATTTGATCCTCGTCATTAATTGTCCAGGGATATACCTTCAATCCAAGTGCAATTGCATCAGATACTGTCTCTTTATCCATCCCTTTATAATTCGGATGCAGTGAGTATAATGTAGCTTCGAAGCTATCGACTAAATCTGAATTGCTCCCTGTATTGAGTTCATACAGCAGACCGACCTTCGCTTCAGGTTCCAATTTCTTTAAATTAAGCAAGTTTTTATGATTAAAGGAGGATACAACTACATTATGCATACGGTCCTTTTTCTTCATTAAATCAAGCAGCAGCGGTTCCAGCCTGCCTTCAGTTGAATGTTTAATTTCCACATTAATCATCACCTCCGCAGGAACGAGATCAAACACCTCCTCTAACAAAGGCACCCTTTCACCCTCGTACTTCTCGTGGAACCACCGGCCCGCGTCAGCTTTCTTGATCTCCTCAAGCCTCATATCATGGACGGAGCCTGTCATGTCTGTCGTTCTATCCAAGGTAGAGTCGTGGATGACGATAATTTCATCGTCCTTGGTCAAATGAATATCCAATTCGATACCGTCGCAGCCTTGTTCAAGCCCCAGTCGAAAAGCCCCTAATGTATTTTCCGGCGCCTCGCCTTTGGCACCCCGGTGAGCAATTACTAAAGTTTGATCTAATCCCATTTCGAATCTCTCCTTTTTATAAGTGTCTACTTAAATGTTGAATTCGCCATTGCAGCCACGATATATTTTTGAGCGAATACAAACACAATGACAATCGGCAGTATAACTAATAAGCTGGCTGACATAAGCAGATGGAAATTTAACGATTCGTTGCCTCCTATGGAGTCACGCATCATTGCTACACCAACAGTTAATACACGCATGGTATTGGAATTAGTCATAACGAGCGGCCAGAAATAGGAGTTCCAGCTGTGAATAAAGCTGATAACAATTAATGTCACTACAGTGGGCATTGCCATAGGGGTCAAGATTCTATATAGAACCTGAAGTCGATTTGCGCCATCTACCTTAGCTGCCTCTATAACATCATTATTAATGGATCTGAACATTTGACGCAACAAGAAAATTCCATAAGCCGAAGCTGCATGAGGAATTATAAGTGCATAATAAGTATTGATCCAGCCCAGATCAGACATCATCACATAAATCGGAACAAATACGACCTGCTCAGGGACGATCAACGCAGCAAGAACAAGAACAAACAGCTTATCTCTTCCAACAAATGAGCCTTTTGCAAAGGCATAGGCTGCCATAATGCCAATGTTGATTTGCAGAAACACTATTCCAACCGTTTGGATAACTGTGTTAACTGTAAAGCGATAGAAAGGAATTGTTTTGAATGCAGTCGCAAAATTTTCCCACATCAGCTTCTCAGGCCAAAAGCTCGGAATGGCCAGCCTTAGCTCGGCAGGCGTCTTCAATGCCGTCACAATCATCCAGTAGATCGGGAAAAACATGATCAGCGTGATGCAAATGGCCACTATCAAACGGGTAGTTTTTAAAACCGGACTCTTCATTTGTCTATATACCTACCCTTCGTAATGGACTTTCTTCTTGGATATGTACAATTGAATACTCGTCAGTATGATGATGATAATAAAGAATAAGATGACCAAGGCTGATGCTCTGCCTGTTCTAAATTCAGTGAAGGCCATTTCGTAAATCCAATAAACCATAGCTTTGGTTGATTCCAGCGGTCCACCGTTCGTCATTACATCAACGGATTGGAACACCTGCATGGATGAAATAAAATTAGTGATGATCAGAAATAGAGAGGTTGGAGACAGTAAAGGTATCGTGATTTTCCAAAATTGAGTCCATTTGGTAGCCCCGTCAATGCTGGAAGCCTCATAATACTCAACCGGAATACTTCTAAGACCGGCAATAAAAATAATCATCGTGAAGCCGACGCCCTTCCAGACGGATACCAGTATAAGCACCCATAGTGCCGTGCGGGTATTGGTTAACCATAGAACAGGCTCGATTCCTAGCATCTTGAGCAGCTCATTCATCAATCCGAATTGCCCATTGAAAATCCATATAAAGATCATCGATACGATAACCATGGATATATAGTGCGGCATAAAGATAACCATACGCAATACATTGTAGAACTTTGAAACGGAATTGAACAACAATGCCAACAAAAGTCCAATTCCCAAGGTAAGAAATACATCAAAAACGGTGTAGGTAAATGTTATTTTTAATACATTGTAAAATGTATCGCTGGTCAATAAGTAGGTGTAATTATCAAACCCAACGAATTTCTTCACTGGCTTCGTCATGTTCCAATTAGTGAAGCTAAGGTAGAGTGAATTAAATAATGGATAATAAATAAATAAAACTAAAATAACTAATGCGGGTAAAGCAAAAGAAAAATCTTTAAACCCTTCCATAAACTTGGATGGAGCCTTTCGGCTGGTCTTGTCTCGAACTAATACTTCAACCTGTAATTTGCTGTCCGTCGCTTTCATCGCGACTCCCCTCTCGCTTGCGATAATGAACCGTAATGCGGGTTACTTAGGCTCCCGCATTACGGACTAAAACCTATCTTTATTGATCTGCTATGATTCTATTAATTTCTTTGATGCTATCTTTCATAAGAGGTACCGGGTCAGCATTTTCAAGAATCATTTTACCAACGACCTCCATATATTGCTTGGAGAATTCCGGATAAGCCGGATGTTGCGGACGTCCTACAACATTGTCGAAATTTTCAAATACGGCTTTATATTGCGGCAGCTTTTCGAAGTATTTCTTGCCTTCATCTGTAGTGACAACCGACTTGTGAGTCGGCAAATATCCGGTTCCTTCAGCCCATTTGATATTGTTTTCAGCACCTGTCATAAAGCTAACAAATTTCCAGGCGGCTTCTTTTTGCTTAGCCGGCGCGCCTTCCATCATAACAATTCCTGCTCCGCCGATATGAGACTTTCTTTCTTTATCCCCAGGAATGAACGAAACTCCTACTTCAAACTTGGCGTTTTCCAGATATGTTTTAATAATAGCGGAGGAATGTTGTACCATGGCTACCTTTTCTTCAAGGAACATTTGCCTCATCGTATCCGATGCACCTTTTCCGTAGCCCATTTGCATGGAGCCATCCTGCATCCATTTACGGAAATTTTGAATCCATTTCAAGCTGTCCGGCTGATCGAGCATTGTTTTTTTGTGATCCGGACTCAGAATAGCTCCTCCGCCATTAGAAACCCAAGGATCATAGTACCAAGTATCCCAACCAGGTACAGAGAATGCATAACGAGTGGTTTTACCGTTTTCCTTCAATGTCACCTTTTTATTAAAGTCCTCAATTTCAGCCCATGTTTGCGGAGGCTTCACGCCGAGCTTATCCAGCAACGTTTTATTGTAAACGAAGACGCTTGTGCTGACGATTAGAGGAAATCCATATTGCTTATCATTATAAGCATACGCCTGCAGCATACCTTTGGAGAAATCGTTCATATCCACTTTATCCCGCTTGATGTAGGGAGTCATATCCGCAAACACTCCGCCATCGGCAAAGTTCGGAAGAACGGATACCTCTACGTTCGTCACTGCAGGGACATCCTTGGCCGCAACGGCTGCCTGGAGCTTTTTATGTAAATCAGGATACCCGCCTTGGTAAACCGGCTCAACCGTAATGTTAGGATACTTCTTCTGGAACTCGGCAATCATGTAGTTTAAAGCAGCAATTTGAGGTTCTGCATGCGAATGCCAATACTGGATAGTAACCGGAGAATTGTCGGCTGCAGGAGCTTTTGCTACCTCCGTTTGTTGGCTTGCATTGTTAGAGCAGCCTACCGCCAAGCCCAAGGACATAGAAGAAACAGTGAGTACAGAAAGCCATTTATTCAATTTCATTGTTAAAATACCCCTTTCTCTTCTTATCAATTTAGATAGAAACGCATCCACTCAACTATAACAGAGAATGCAAAAAAGGAGAGCATCGAGAACACAAGAAACAGAAAGGAGCCGGCATAAATACGCACGGTCCGTTCGTCTCTTGGGTTGTCTCAATGATCTCCGCACCCAATCGTTATTGAACGAAATAAAGCGTTTTCTTAATTCATTTAAAATTATCCCATATCACCTATCGATAGTCAATACCTACATGAAATCTTAATATTACCATTAAAACAAGAAGAATACAATGTATGCAACTCAATCAAAGCGCTTCCAAAGCAGATCCTTTCATACTATCCGGTTTTGCCAGGCCCTTGGATTCCATCGACAGTATATCTCCGGAAGCAGAGATCCCTTCCATCGCCAACAGAAGCGTCTCCCCTTGCTTGGATTTCAAGCTGAAGCATAGCTCCATCACCGGTTCTTCAATGCCCGAAACCTCAACGGTTCCTTCCGGTCTCATTTTGACATTGACGATCTGAATCCCATGTTTTCCAAAATTCGTCGCGATATTTCCAAGAGCACCTGGCCTGTCAATAATTTTAATCACCACCTCCATGGTTCTCCGGTTTCGCATCAAGTGCTTCTCCCATTTGTTTAATACAAACAGGCTTAAGAGCACCATAACGGTTGCCAGAGCAGCGCAATAAAAGAAACCCGCTCCCACACATAAGCCAATAGCTGCCACTACCCAAACGGATGCCGCTGTCGTCAGCCCCGATACGGTAGAGCCGGTACGCATAATGGTTCCAGCTCCCAGAAAACCGATACCGCTGATGACCTGAGCTGCCAACCGCGCAGGGTCGGTACGCACATTGACCTCATTTACAAATTGTGAGAACCCATATATAGACAGCAACATGATGGCTGCAGATCCAATACAGACCAGAATGTGCGTTCTCAAACCTGCCGCATGATTATTCCATTCACGCTCAAGTCCTACCAAGCCTCCCAGTCCCGCAGCCAGCAGTATGCGTATCGTTAATTCCAGATGGGTGATATGCCAAACACTATCCATGCTAACTCACCTCCTTAAAATTTAAATAGGAAAAACCCCAGTAGAAAAAGTGCAATAAACCCGCACCTTTTCCAAAGAGGTTTCTCAGATAATCTCTCCCGCTTGGAATTAGAGGCTATTTAACTTCACCATAATTCAGATGTTCCTGCAGATACCGCAAGTGCTCCTGCTTCGAGTGCATCCTCAATCTCCTGATGCGTCCCGACAAGGCCACCTGCTATAATCGGAAGGGAGGTCATATCTGTCATCTCCCTAATGACTCGGGGCATGATACCCGGCATCACTTCAATCGCGTCAGGCTTGCTCTGCTCAGCCGCCTTAATACCTCTGACAACGGCACTTCGGTCAATCAAAAATATACGCTGTATCGCCATTAAACCGGCTTCCTTAGCTCCTCTAATCAAGTTGCTCTTGGTAGAGATGATTCCGGTAGGCTGTATATATTGTGCGACATACGCAACACCGCTGCGGTCAGCCGCAATACCTTCGATAAACTCCATATGAATAAATACTTGCTTGTTGGCTGCTTTCACTTGGTCCACCAAATCCTTGATGTTAAAGATAGACCCTACCAGAAGGAAAACAATATTAACTTGACTTTTAATAGCTAGATCCATATCTTCTAATCTCTGTACAGCTGCAATGGTTTGATGTTCTACCAGATCGACAATCGGATACAATCAGTTCCCCGCCTTTCGTTGAAGTGAGAACATTATAACATGGTTGGTTATAAATCTACGACATCTTTAATACTTGAAACAATATGGTGGGGACGGTGGGTTGTCAGCTCCGCCATTTCTGCCGTACTGACTCCAGTCAGTACAAGGACGGATACCATGCCTGCCTCATTAGCCATTTTTATATCCGTTTCCAATCGATCACCAATCATCAAGCAGTCCTTATAATCCAAGCCCAGATGGGCAACGGCCGCCTCTGCTGCTATTAATGATGGCTTGCCGACAACCAAATCAATCGCCTTCCCCGTAGCTACCTCAAGTGCGGCGATGAATGTGCCTGTGTCGGGAATTTGCCCACCGTCCAACGGACATGTCGTATCCGGGTTGGAGGCGATGACAACGGCGCCTTTGACAGCCGCTTGATACACGCTGTTCAGTTTATCGTAAGTAAACTGCCGATCCCATGATAATACAACATACTCGGCGCTGTCGCTTTCATGCGTTATGGGAATCCCATATTCCGCAAGCTCCTCATTGATTGGCTCTTCTCCAATAACAAAAACTTTTTCTCCGGCTTTAAGACGCCGCTGCAAGTATTGGGCAACAATTTGCGAAGAGTTCAATACGTCCTCCAGGCTTGTCGGAATTCCCATTTTATTCAGCTTATCTACGTAGGATTGTCGGGTTGCAATAGGTTTGTTGGACAAGAACACTACCTTGTCTCCACGAGCTCTTAAAGCTTGAATAGCCTCTGAAGCCCCATCTATCATCTTGTCTCCCAAATATACCGTACCATCCAAGTCAAAAATGTATCCTCTCACTCTGTCTGCCTCACTCTCAAGTAAAATTGTTAGCAGCACTGGAAAAAAACAAAAAAAACCTTATCACAGTAAACACATCCACCCCCAATAGGACGGATATGATTACGGATAAGGTTTTCTCCAGGACTCGTGCCTAACCGTATATTCATTATTGTACCCAAGTATAGAACCTGAACGAACTTTCTGTCAACAAAAATTTATTATTCAATAAAATGCGGTACGCACAATCCGCTTTATCGTAATGGTGAACAAACCCAATTAAAGGTTATTTGCGCGCACGGTATGATGAAGGCTTTTTAATAAATAACCAACCTGCAACAATAATCAGCAGCAAGCCTGCGATGGCAGGAACATAGGGAAAACTGGTCTTGGCATCCAGTTGGGCTGACGAAGCATCAGGGGTATGACCGGAATGTGCTTGTGTAAGGCCTCCTTGCTGCCCGCCTCCTACTGGAGCTGGAGCCTGCATGTCTTTGTGCTCTCGCTTCTCAAATGTAATAAGCTGAAGCTGCTCCTTGCCTTCCGCATTTATTAGCCAGGCTTCCTGAATGCTGCTCCCTTTCCAAGATGTTGGATCCGTTAAACCATTCACTACTTTGGGATGTGCGCTAAGCGAGTAGCTTTTCCCATTTAGTTGTAAGGAATATACTTGAACTGATTTGCCGGTTTCGTCCTTCTGCTCCTGAACGGTAATTTGCTCGACGGCACCTGCCGGCCCCTTCAAGAAACCAGCCCGCTCAAACAGCGTTTGGCCGTTAACCGGGATACGAAGATAGTCTGCCATAAATAAGACAAAGTCTTCCCTTGTCAACTCACTCTCAGGCTGCTTCACCTTCCCTTGACCTTGAAAATAAGCCCTATTGACGTCCTCATAGGTGGCGTTTCCTTGCAGACTTGTGACAAGTCCTTTGGCCAAAGCCGCATTCTGAATGTCTTGCACTTTAGTGCTTGCTGCGCTCAGCTTCAAGAAGCTGCCTGCCCAATAAGCCAGATCTGCCCTTGTCAGCTTGTCCTTAGGTTTAAACAAGGAGGCGCTATGGTCACTCGCAATGACTCCTAATCCGCTCAGATATAAGATTTGAGCTTTCGCATCGGAGTACTGGATATCCTCGTACAGACTATTTTCATTAACGATGTGAGCCAGAGCAGCTGATGGCATAAGCAGCAGCAGTGCTATTAAAAAATAAATCATTCTTGCATACATTCCTCTTCAACCCCCTTAGTCATTGGATTTTATCAGTAAAGCTCCTGCTGTCTGTTGCACATTAAGCGAACCGGATCTTCCCGGCAGCTTACCGTAAGGAATACGGAAGCCCTGCAGCTCTTTCATTAACGTGTCAGGCATCAGGAAGCCATTAAAAAATCCAGCTTCGAATTCCAGACCCGCATACTCCCCGTTTCCTTGTGTAATCCGGCCAATTAAAATAACGTGAAGATCCGTTTTTTTGAACAGCACATAAAGATGGTCAGAGCGAAAGAAATACTCCAGACCGCTTTTTCCATTCAGCCATGCTTCGTCAAGCTTATAAGAAGATCCGTCAGGTGATGCAACAGCCCACTGCGTAAGCTCCTTGTCGATCGTTTCCTGATCCTGCTTCAGCCCGGCAATAAGCTTCACTTCCACCTCGGAGGACCAGTCAATATCCAAAAAGTTAGCCAGCTGATCAATTTCCACATTTGGATTTTGCGATAAAAACTTGGTTCTGGCACTCAAATTATCTTCAATCATAGCTAGCAGACGCCCATGTCCTTCGAGTGCTCCCTTGGTCAACCGCAGCTGAGTGTATTCCTGGTACAGAGCATCGAGCTCCTGCATATACCTGTCCAAATTGCGCTCCAGAAGCCACTGACTCCCCATCATATCAACCAGTTGCTCCGATTGCAGCATCAGAGTCATCCATGTGTCCAAACCGAATTCACTATAGAACTTCAGCTTCTTGACAGCGTTCTGCTGCCGCTTCCCATATTCCAGCTCCATAGCCTCCAGCTTCGGCTTCAATGCTTCGATTTCTTGCCTTGTGTTGCGCATTTCCTCTGTCAGCTTACTGGTTGTTTCTGTATCCTGAATAGTAACCAGAAAATCGGCAAAAGCTCCTGTAAGATGAGCATACGCACTAGCAGCAGTCAGGAGAGCGAACAATACCGTAAACAGCCCCCATTTACGCATACCCGATCAGCTTCCTTGTCGAAAAATAAGCCGCAGACAGACTTACGGCCGTACCCGCTGCTATAATCCCAACCATCGTTCCGTACAGCATGTTCATCGAAAAGGTGAAAATAAACGGGAATTGGTGCTGAAGTGGGAACAGCATATAGGAATATAACAAATAAAGGGCCAACACACTCATCAGACTGCCCATGAATCCTGTCAGCCCTCCCTCGAATAAAAACTGCCCCCTCACATGCAGCGGTTTCGCTCCCAGCAGCAGCTTGACACGAATTTCTTTTTCCCTCTGAAATAAAGCAAGATTAATCGCAATATAGACCGTCAAATACGATATGATAACGAAAAAAAGAAGCAGTGCCATGCCATACCTGTTGACATAATCAGAACCACTTTCTAACGCTGCAGCAAATTGCTGAGGATAGATCACCTCGGTTATTCCTTGTATGGAGCGCAGCTCCCCCGCAATCTTCGATGCGTTCTTGTTGTCAGTCAGCTTCAAGTGAACCGCATCTGGAATAGCGCTCTCCTTAAAGGCGCTGAGCAGATGCTCCCTTCCCTGAAAAAACACGGACAGCCTGTCGAGCATTTGCTCCTTCGTCTCTATCTCTACGGATTTCACATAGCTGTTGCGCTGTAAAATTCGTGCCACCTCAGATGAATCAACTGAAGGCTCAAGATAGGCTTTGACGCTTACCTGTGAGTCCAAATACCTCATCAGATCTCCGGCTCCGAATCGAACGAGAAACAAGATTCCCGCTATCGTCATAGCAATAAAAATCAGAGCCGCTGCGGCTGCAGCGGCTCCCATATTTCGCCTGATTCCTTCCCGCGCGTCCCTGATATAATAGTTAAGTAGGTTCATGCTCCTTGTATCCTTCCATCTTCCATCAGCAATGTTCTTGCCGGGAATCTTTCGATCAATCGCTCCGAGTGTGTGACGACAAGCATGGACATGTTCTCCTCTGCATGCAGCTCTCTTAACAAAGCCAGCATTTGAACAGCCGTTTCAGGGTCCAAATTTCCCGTTGGTTCATCCGCCAGCAGAAGAGCGGGACGACTAAGCAAAGCGCGCGCAATGGCCACTCGCTGCTGCTCTCCGCCGGATAATTGATGCGGAAGCATCTCTTCCTTGCCTTTTAATCCAACCCTATCAAGCAGCCGGAAAGCCTGCTTTTCGATATGCTCTCTGGACTGTCCCAGCACCTCACCCGTCAAGGCGACATTCTCGAGCACAGTTTTTCGTTCAAGCAGCTCGAAGGATTGAAAGATAACGCCGATCTTTCTGCGCAGATGATATTTCGGAATATCGCCAATCAAGCTTCCGCCAATTTCGATCTCCCCGGTATAGTCCGCCAAATCGCGGTACAGCAGCTTCAATAAAGTACTTTTCCCTGAGCCTGACCGTCCCTGCAAGTAGGCAAACTCCCCTGTTTGCAGTTCCAGATTCAACCCATTAAGTACAATACGTCCTCCATAGCTCTTGGTTAAATTGCTGATGCGGATCATTACCAATGGCCCTTTGCAACCCACGGCAGAAATCCATCGAGAAACCGCTCGGTAGCCGGCATGAAATAGGAGCCATAATGATATTCCGGATCGAGAGTCGTCACAATCCAAGTGCCTGCCGTGCTAACTTTATCAATATAGAGAATAGCCCCGGTATCCTCGGTCGATATAAGCACCTCCGAGCCTTCAGGCGGCCAGAACACACCATGATAATGCCAGGTAGCATCTTCCAAGGTAATGTATTGGAATAAATCATGCTCAGGTTTGCTCAATATGAGCCCGCTCCCGGCTTCCTTGTCGAGCCACCACCAGAAATTCGTTGGTCTGAATTCCCAATTTTGTCCAGGAATCCACGTCTTGGGCTGGGAGCCGAGAGCGATCACAGTTCCCCCATTTTCAGCGAATTCCCAAATTTTATTTTTGGCGGCCATAAGCAACCCCAGATGCAGCTGAGATGGAACCAGCAATACATCAATGCCATCCAGCGATGTATTTTCAAACTCGGGAAGATAGATGATTTCGTGAAGATATTGCTTGTATTTAGGCTCGTTCAAGCTGCGATAGTCATGGGAGGTACCCCCGTATAAAGCTGCAATTTTTCTCATTAGCCCGCATTCCTTTCTTGAATGCTGCGGTACTCATCCTGAGTCCACTGCATCAATTGGGAAGTGACGCGTCCGGCTGTATCCTTGCGGTCTCTGTAGCTGAAAAAATCGGCGCCTGAATGAACCAGTATCGTCCCCTTCGTGCTGCTTCGATCAATGTATGTGATCGGCTCCACACCCGCTAAAGTCAACAGCACTTCAGCATGCTCAGGAACCGGGTGATGACCTCTTGAGAAAAAACCGGATACTCCCTTATTGAAAGTCAAATCATCGCTCGTCACACCTTCAAAGATCGGATGCGGTTGATGAAAGGTAACCTTGTAATCGGTATGACTGCGGATTGTCTTCGGTATGAACATCGAGCCTCCCGGCAACCACGGACGAAACAAATGGCCAAAAAACATAAGCATCTTGCCCTGATCCAAAAAACCGCGAATGAGATCCTGCTCTTTATTCAAAAGCTCCTGATCAACCAAACCGTTGATAACTAAACACTTATAAGGCTCAAGATCGTAATGGGACAGCTCATACATATCTATAAAAGTAAAATGCTCTTGAAAATAGAGATGATTCACTCTTTGCTCTGCAAAGCTGCTGTTAGCGTGCAGCATGAGAAAGTCAGTATTCTTGTTCACATGGAGTCTCCCTTTCTGTCATACATTCCCGCTCTTTAAAGCTAGATTCGATTTAAATCCATTAAAGCCTGAATTAAACTCCGGGTGAATTGATGCTGCGGATGATCGATTACTGTACCGGAATTACCGGCTTCGACGATCTCTCCTTTATCAAGCACAAGCAACCGGTCACAGAAATTGCGTGTCAATGCTATGTCGTGAGTAATAAATAAATAGGAGATGCGGTGACGCTCGCGCAGCTGTGCCATTGCCTGCAGTAACTCCAGCCGTAAAGAAGCATCGAGCATGGAAGTAGGTTCATCTGCGACAATGAGACGCGGTCGGCAGATGAAAGCTCTTGCCAGCCCTACACGTTGGCGTTCCCCTCCGGATAATTCATGCGGATAACGGTCAATAAAACGCTCAGGCGGAGTTAAGGATACTTCTTCCAGAGCCTCCAGCACGAGCTGCCTGCGCATGCTTCTGTCCTTGCCCTGCTTCTGAATAATCAACGGCTCGGAAACTAGCTGCTCAATGGTCATACGTGGAGATAATGATTCATAGGGATCCTGAAAGATCATCTGGATCGATTTGGCAGCAAGTCTGCGCTCATTAGGCTTCATAGCTTGCAGCTCTTGTCCCAAGTAGTCCATGCTTCCGCTGTCTGCCTGCTCCAATCCCGCTATAATGCGGCCAATTGTACTTTTTCCGGCTCCGCTAGAGCCAACCAGCCCTACGGTTTCGTTATCTCCAACGGTAAAGTCGACCCCATTCAAAACCGTCACAAGGGAGCCACGGGTCTTATAGGCTTTGCGCAGACCTCTTACCTCTAGTATTCCGGTAGAGTTTGCGGGTGCTTTGACCGTTTTTTTAGCTACCATGCTCTATGCCTCCATAAGAATAAGAGTACTTTGGTTCCTGGTTGCTGCCTGTTAATCTTGGAACCGAGTCAATTAAACGGCGTGTATAAGGATGCGCTGAAATGCGGGCTATTGTATTCGAGGTACCCTGATCAACAATTTCCCCTTGATTCATGATGACAATTCGGTCGGATAATTTTAATACAACCGGGAGATCATGCGAAATGAATACCATGGACAAGCCGAGCTGCTTTTGCAAATGCTTCAACAGCTCAATGATTTCAAGCTGGACCTTGACATCCAATCCGGTTGTCGGTTCATCCGCAATGACAAGGTCCGGATCGTTGATCAAAGCCATCGCAATGATAACCCTTTGGCGCATTCCTCCGCTAAGCTCATGAGGATAGGCGGAACCGCGCTCCGGTGCCAAGCCAACCTGCTTGAGCAGCAGGTTAATCCGGTTGTTCACTTGAAGCTTGCTCATCTTGCGATGGGACAAGATGGCTTCTGCAAGTTGGGCTCTTACGGTCATAACCGGATTTAAAGCATTCATTGCCGCCTGTGGAATGAGAGCTATCCGGTTCCCGCGCAAGCGCTGCATTTCCTCCGCAGACAATGATGTAAGATTGGTGCCGCAGAAGCGGACTGCTCCATCCAAAAGCACAGCCGGCGCCTTCAAAAGCTGAATGATCGAAGATGCTACCGTAGACTTACCACTGCCCGACTCCCCAACAATGCCCAGCACTTCTCCTCTTCCTACTGAGAAGCTTACCGATTTCGCTGCATGAACCATTCCCGATCCTTTAGGATAACCGATAGTTAAGCCGTCAACTTCAAGCACCGGCGCGTGCGAGGAAGAAGTGATTGTGCGGGTGGAGAGAAGGTTCGGAGCCGAAGCTTTTTTTCCAGACAACACGGCAAGATAAGAGCGCAGACGCGGGCTGATAAGTTCCTCCATCCAGTATCCAAGAAAGGAAAATGAAACAACAGTAATGACGATGCATAGTCCTGGAGGCAGCACCCACCACATCCAGGCATCTGTTAAAAATGCACTTCTGGCGTTAGCGTAAAACAATATGCTTCCCCAGCTTTTGGACAATGGATCGCCAAGCCCCAGAAAGCTTAACGAGGATTCCAGCAAAATCGATGTGTTGACCGCACGTACGAATTGAGGAATCAATAAAGGAATGATTCCGGGAAATATATGACGGCGCAGCAAGTAAGCGCCGCTCGCCCCCATGGACTGGGCAGCAAGCACAGGCCCACGGGTCCGCAGGGACATCACCTGCGAGCGGATTTCACGTGCTTTTCCCGCCCACATCACCAAAGTGATAATGAAAATTTGTGTGATGAGGCTTGGCCCCATATATACACCGATGACGATCATTAACGGCAAATATGGAAGTGTTAAGCTGACATCAACTATTCTCATGAACAGATTATCCAGCCAGCCGCCCGAATACCCGGCCAGCAGTCCGATCAAAGCTCCTATCAAGGTTGCCAGGATAGCAGAAGCTATACCTATCAACAGGGAGACTCGGGCGCCTTCTACCAACTCGGCAGCAATATCCTGCCCCATATCGTTAGTGCCTAACATATGGAGCCCGCCAGGTGCTTGGAGTGGCAGTCCAGTCTGGTCATAGGAACTGAATGGAACAACAAGCGGCCCGATAATGGCCAGCAATAAAATAAAGGACAACATAAGAATGCCGGCAATGCCAATCTTTTTGGCCATTGTGTGATTCATGCTGATCCCTCCAACGTCTTTCTAAACCGCGCACGAGGATCAACCAATGGATAAGTCAAATCGGCAAGCAGGTTCGCTGCAATAACACCAACCGTAATCATTAGAAAAACACCTTGCATCATCGGAAAATCCCTGGCCGTGACGCTTTCGAACAGCAGCCGACCGATCCCGGGATAGGAAAATACCGTCTCCACGACTACCGCCCCGCTTACGAGAATGCCAAGGCTCATCGTAATATGGGTATAAACCGGCAGCAGGGCATTGCGAAGAGCATGCCTGTAGATGACTCTCCTTTTGCTTACACCTTTGGCTTCTGCCATGAGAATATAATCTTGACCCAATGTGTCAAGCATCGAGGACCGGGTTAACAAGAAGTAGGTTCCGACTGTAGAAATCGTAATCGTAGCAACAGGAAGGATCATCCGTCGTACGATCTCGATTATATAGGTAACCGTATCCGCCTTAACCAAGGGCACCGCTCCATAAGAGGGCAGCCAACCCAGATTAACGGCAAAAATAGCAATCAAGAGCATCCCGACCCAAAAGCCCGGCATCGATTCTACCGCCAGCATGGAGGTCAGCAGCACCAGATCGCGCCGCTTCCCTCTATTCCATGCCGCGAAGGCGCCGCAAATGACGCCTATGATGGGGCTGATGATAATGGCCGGCAACACTAGCAGAAATGTCCACGGCATTCTTTCGGCCAATACTTGGGTTACGGGCTTGCCAAACTTAGTTGAGCTGCCTAATTGCATAGTCACAGCGCCCATCATGAAGCTGCCATATTGCTCCCAAACGGATTGATCAAGACCCAGTTCGCGATTGATACGCTGACGTTGTTCCGGAGTCAACGTATTTATCTCCTGACCCATAAAGTAGATAAGCGGATCGCCGGGAGCAAGTCGGGGTAAAGCAAAGTTGATCGACAAAGCAATCAACAACACCAATATATACTGCGCGAATTTCCGGCCGAACCATCCGTAGAAGGAACGTCCTGCTGTCTGCTTTGGCGCTGTGCTGCCGTTCATCCGCCCTTCACTCCTCTCCGTCTTATTTGGCTCCCGTTGCCGCTTTCCTTGCTTCTGCAGGCAAGAAGGAATATTTGTGAATAATACCGAAGCCGAGCGACTCTACCCACTGATCATATTTATCCGAACGATAAGCGAAGTTCTGATCCGGATAGAACAATACAATACTAGTCGGCTGACGGTTAAACAGCTCCTGCATCTCAAACGATACCTTCTTGCGTTTCTCCACATCCGATTCCGCCATCCATTTCTCAGTCAGCTTATCCATTTCCGGATAAGCAAGTCCCTTCGTCCATAAATAGCCGGAACGATGCGACATGATGAATTGATCCGGATCGGCCACACCATGCGGTCCAATGCTGCTAATGTACATATCGTACTTTTTGGACTGTGATAACGTTCCGATAGTACCTGAATCCAACACTTCTACAGTAGTTTTGATCCCTACCTTGGCAAACTGCTGCTTGAGCATTTCAGCCGATCGAATCCATGTTGGCTCTGTGGATGCTACTTTAATAGAAAAGTCCAGCTGCTTGCCTGCTTGATTTTCCCTTACACCGTCTCCGTCACGATCCTTATAATCGAGCTTCTCCAGAAGCTCCTTGGACTTCTCGGCATCGAACGGCGTGCTTAAATTCGGGTTCGTCCAGGGAGAATCCGGATGCGGGTAGCCTTTAAGTCCCGGCTTGCCCATTCCAAGGAGAACCGTATCCGTTATCGATTTGCGATCAACTGCCAGAGATAAAGTTTGTCGAAGCTCAGGCTGATTGAACGGTTCTTTTTCATAATTAACTCGGATTTCCGCTAGTGACAGCTCCGACGTTTTGATGACTTTCATGTTAGGCAGCTTTTTAAACGAATCCAGCAGCTCCGGAGAAACGCTTCTGCCTGCCACGTCAATTTCGCCTGAACGCAGAGCATTAAACATAGCTGTAGGGTCTTTAATAATAGGCATAACAATCGAGCCTACAACTGGCTTGCCCATAAAGAACTCGTCATTGGCTTGGAATTTCAAATATTGATCAGTCTTATAATCTACCAGCTTGTAAGGGCCAGTACCGATTGGCAAATCTGTCACTTTTCTTGGATTGTCCACTTTCTCCCAAATATGCTTAGGAAGGATTGGCAAATCCGCCAAAGTAATTCTATCTAGAGTCGGGCAAGGATATGCGCATGTCATGCGAACTGTAGAAGCGTCGTCCAAAGTGATTTTCTCAACCCGTGGAACCTCACTCATATGATGGGTATACCGGTTAGGAGGACCATCACGATAATACTCAAACGTAAATTTCACATCTTCAGCGGTAAATGGCTTTCCGTCATGCCACTTGACACCCGAGCGCACTTTGACAACCCAAGTGAGAGGATCAATCTGCTTGGCCGACTCAGCCAACCATGGCTGTGGAGTTTCCACATACGGTGATGGCGAAAATAGCTTGTCATATACAAGCTCTGTCAAATAATCGTAGCTGCTGGAGCCTGAATAGAAATTCAATAAGCCCGCATCGCCGGGAAGGCCGATTTTCAATTCAGGAATGCTCGCAATGGCTGCCGGAGCGCTTGACTTGGAATCCTGGCCCTGAGCTGGCTGAGCTGCCGGTTGAGCCGCCTGACTGCAGCCTGTTATGGATAAGGTTAAGATAAGAACACAATAGATGTAGACCCTCATCATTTTTTGCTTTAACACACTATAACCTCCGTGATTAGTTATTTTATATTGGCATTTATGAAATTCTTCTTACAGTAAGCAGCTCGACCTGAGGTAAGAGCAATGCGCGGTCCGACAGCTCTTGCTTGATCTTGGTAAACCGCTCTGTATCCTGTTCTGTCATCGTTTTCTCACGACCTTTTTTCAAGAAATCGTAAAATTCCATTGGCAGAAAACCATCATTTAACGAAACTTCCACCGACTTTCCATCAGTCGTAGAAATAACATAAGCATAGGATTGGGCCCGGTGAGGATCGTATTGAGCTGCAGGATAATCAACATTCACCTGATAAGCCCCCCGTGTTACGGCACGAGTCACAAATTCGAATGCATCTCTAAAGCCGGGACCGCCATGACCGGATACGATCGAAATTTCTTTACGATCCGGAGCTCCGCTGCCGAATAGCTCTTGAAATGCCGCCTGCAAGCTGCGAAATCCTACCGCAACAGCCATGAGCGCCAAGTTACCGTGATATTTCTTAATGTCTTGAAACCCGATGTGCAATAATTCCTTGTTATCTTTTATGTAGATAATGGACATAAAAAAACCTCCTATGAAAGTAAATGATTTGTGGGTTGAAGTACCCGCTAATACGCAGCACATGTAACAACACAAAAACAGCTTATCGTAAATGATAATGAATATCAATATCAATAAATGGAATGATTGTAGCCTATAGGACTATTCCTCTAATCAAAACCACAATGTAAACGGTATCATAAAATTTATTAATTCATCCTCTAATAGCAAAAAGAACGGATAAAAGCCATAAAAAACGTTTTGTGGCGTCTTTTGTTTTCATATTTGCGTTGTGCTTTTCGGAGCGATGTAACGGGTTGTGCAGCTTACGGAACGTCAATCCGTTATTTGCTTTGCAACCTATCAAATTTAAGGTTTCACGGAACTACGATGCTTTAATTCGACTCAAACCTGCACAAATGCTCCATTTGGATGCAAATAAAGCACCCTGCTTCCGTTCCACTTGAATGATCACGTGTCCATGGCAAAATAGAGCATCTACGTTCCTACCAATATGGAGGTACGGTATGGTTCATGGTTGCAAATAGGGGGTAAGCTTCGCTCACCCCCAACCCCAAAACTTAGAAAACGTCCTCTACATAGTCAGAGAACGTTTCTTCCCATGGAAATATTGTTGAACATCCTTGCAAAACGCCGTTTCGATTGAATTGAGAAGAGTATGCTTGCGAGTTACATAGCCATTTTTCCGTTTAATACTTAATGAAGACACCGCTCTAGTTATAAGCTTTCCATTATTGATGTCTTCTACAACCGATTGAGAAGGGAGAAAAGCAATTCCAAGCTCCGACTTGACCGCTTGTTTGATCATTTCAAAATTGCTCATTTGTAAAAAACGCACCTTCACCCGTTGCTGCTCTAATTGAGCGGAAATATATTGCTGTAAATAGAGGCTTTGCGGCAGCAGTATATTTTCATTATGTAAATCCCGACAATAAATAACCTTTCGGTTAGTCCACGAATGACCCACTGGCAAAACTAACAGGAAGTCCTCTTCAAAGAGAACCGTTATATCAAACTCGGCCCGAATATATTCATCCTCTGGATAGAGCGGTAAAAAAGCAAAATTCGTCTTCCCTTCCCGTAAAGAGCGTATCAGATCATCATAGCATTGGGTATAAATCTCTAATAATTGCTTGGGATACACATGATGAAAATGTTGAAGGATGTCCGAAAAGAAATAACCGGCAATGTAATTGCTCACATAAATAGACAAATTACTGTCCTGCCTTGAGATATTCTTCATTTGCAACGATGCATCTTCAATGAGCTTGGTTATTTGCTTGGCATATTCCAGCAAAACCTCACCTTGCTTAGTCAATTGAACCGTTTTTCCTGAACGGTGAAACAAGGTGGCATTAAACAGTTCCTCTAGCTGCTGAATATGATTGCTGATCGTTGGTTGGGAGCAATACAGACGTTTGGCCGTATCAGTAAATGACTTACATTCGGAAAGGACGATGAAGGTTTCAATTTTATCCAATATTTTCAGATTCAACACCTCAACAATAACAGACTTTATTGATAAAGATTATCATTCTCAAATCAGGAAGTCAATGGACTGACTTGCACATATGCATACAACAACAAAATATAGTCATTGAAAAGCTACTGCCAATTTTGGTACGATAAAGCGGTAATTTCAACTAAGAAGGTGATGGTTTCACATGCCGCAACTCAAGCTTGCTTTAAAGGACAATCAGCGCTTTTTAATACGGAGCTTTTCCATCATTGTATTAGGCCTTTTTATCAATCAGCTGCTGCAAACCGTAGGAAGTATCATTCTCGCACGTGTCTTAGACGATCCCGCCAAATTCGGTGAAGTGAATCTGCTGCTTCAAGTATTCGGGATGGTCACTCTTTTCCTTAACGTCGGTTTCACCTCTTCACTAGTATATACTTTCTCTACACAGGCAAAAGAAGCCATCCAATCCAAACTTCGGCTGGCATTGCTTGGCAGTGTTTTTTTTGCAGTCGTACTGAGCTTACTCCTTACTATTCTGGCACCCATCTTATCTAATGCATATAAGCTTCCTGAACTCAAAGGGGCACTCATAATAAGCTCTGTAATGTTAGTTTTCAACTCGATTATCAATATTGGGGTATCCTCCTTCTCCGGAAGCCGTGATTTCAAGACACAAGCATTTTTCATGGTTGTCTCGACGATTTTCTCTACATCGGGAACATTGCTAGGCGTATTATGGCCGCTCGGCTCTAACTCAGTTCTATGGGGAGTCTCCTTCTGGATGGGAGTCGGTGCTATACTCGCTGCAGCCTATATATGCTGGAAGGTTGAAAAAGAACATCATCCCGTATGGTGGGGACCTGTCTCTTTTTTGCAGATCAAGGAAATGCTGAAGTACGGCGTTCCGCTCTGGGCAGGAACTATTGCGAAGGCTTTCCAACAGCCTTTTATGGTCATGATGATTGGATCCAGCTCGGTTATTGCCGTTGGGTACTTGGCGAATGGGATTCGAATAACAGGTTTTATCGGCATCGTTACTTGGGCCTTTATGATCGTTACCTTCCCGTTTGTAGCTGAGGTCTCGCGAGACTTGACCGAAAGCAAACGTCGAGGCACGCTTTGTGTCCGATATAATAATTTGATCATGTACCCGCTCACCTTATTGATCTGTTTATATCCAAACCAAATTAACGGCTTCTTGTTCGGCAATAGCTATACCACAGGGGATTCAGCCGCTTATATCCGATTGCTGGCGTTGGGAGGCTTTTTCTCATCCGTTGGACGGTTAGGGGGTAATATTCTTGCGGGTATTGGGAAAACAAAGGCGAATTTCTGGGTAATGGTAGTCGCAGGTATTTTTGTAATAGCCATTGTCCCCTTCATCATATCTTACAATCCCATATGGTCCGTATGGGTTTACACTGGAGGCTGGGCGGTATCCGCACTCTCTATGATCTGGTTCTTTTATTTAGAGGGCTTTCCTTTGAATTGGTGGAAGGCTTACGGAGAACCTTTAATTCCTACTCTAGTTATGGGTGTTTTTATGTTCGTAAGCGGGTTTTCTGGACCTTTTATGATTGGCTTGGTCATCCTTGGTATTACCAGCTTGCTTGTGTTAACTCTCTTATTAGAAGTGAATCCATTGAAGCTGCCCCGCTTCCGGCCTTACCGAGGAAAGTCCTAGCTGTTCGCTTATTTTCAACTAGGCATGCTTATGCTGTCTTTTGTTCACAGCTTAAGTGTAAGAGGCTGTCCCAAAAGGGTATCAGTGAATGAATCAGTCCCAAACTATGTACAAAGACGCCTCCAAAACCACCATGTAAGCGGAAAAGGAAGCGTTTGTAGGGAAATTCTCATCAGAGTGAGGGTTCGAAAATCCAAAAATGAATCCGGCCGCTTTTTGGATGTTACTTAAGTGATGGGGCGGCTGCTTTCAATCTAGAGGAGACCATGATTTGTCGGGGCCGCTGCGGAAGGAAAGAAAATAGATGG
>NZ_JANQBD010000071.1 GCF_024722015.1 Paenibacillus radicis (ex Xue et al. 2023)
GGGCAATGTCATTAAGTTAAGGCATAGGGCTAAAAATCAAAAAAGAGCTGGTTATCGAAAAGATAGCCCGCTCTTTTTTTGCCTGAAGATGAAAAATAGGACTTGACAAATAAACGGAAATGTGTGGCGTAGCCCCTTGAAAAAACGAGGAGGTTACGTCAATGAATGAGTACGCAAATTCGCTAAAAAATACGCTGACATCCCTCATACGAGAAATGTCAGCCTCTCCAGCCCCTTATGTTAAAAACCCTCAAAAAGATTTTACCCGAAAGAAAAGGCTGCCCTTTGAAACAGTTATGCAACTCCTGATCTCCATGGGCGGCAACAGCATCTATAAGGAACTGCTGGAATCGCAGGCCTATGACGTAAACACCGCAACCACTTCCGCTTTTGTTCAACAGAGGAATAAAATCCTGCCATCTGCTGTGGAATTCTTGTTTCACAAATTTACGCAATCGTATACGAATATCAGGGACTACCGCGGGTATCGATTACTCGCCATTGACGGTTCGGATCTACATATCGCAACGGACTCTGCGGACACGGACACCTATTTTCAAAGCCAACCGAACACGAAAGGCTATAACCTTCTGCATCTGAACGCAGCCTATGACTTATGCAACAGACTTTACGTGGATGCCATTGTTCAGCCACGAAGGTTGTGCAACGAGGGCAGAGCACTGGCAGACATGGTTGACCGTTCCCCCATCCAAGGCAAAACCATTGTTACTGCCGATCGGGGCTATGAAAGTTATAACAATTTCGCACATCTTGAACGCAAAGGGTGGAACTACGTCATACGGGTAAAGGATTTGGATTCCAATGGGATTCTTGCGGGCTTGCGTTTGCCCGCAAGCGGAGAGTTTGATCGGGAAGTTCATCTGACACTTACCAAAAAACAAACCAATGCGGTCAAGGCTCTCCCCGAAATTTACAAGTTCATCCCGTCCAAGTCTACCCTTGATTTTTTGGATTTACACGAGAATATGTTTTACCCGATTTCCTTTCGGGTTGTTCGTTTCATCCTGCCCAGTGGTGCTTACGAAACCATCATGACGAATCTTTCTGCTGCTGATTTCCCGCCTGATGAAATTAAATCCATTTATCACATGCGATGGGGTATTGAAACCTCTTTCAGGGCGTTAAAATACACCGTCGGTTTGACGAATTTTCACGCAAAGAGGCAAGAATCCATCATCCAGGAGATTTTCGCAAGAATGATCATGTACAATTTTGTTGAAATGATGACCTCGCACGTCGTCATTTCCCAAATGGATAAACAGCACCACTATCAAGTCAACTTCACGGTTGCCGTTCACGTTTGTAGACATTTCCTGCGCTCACGCGGCGATGGACCCCCACCCGATGTTGAAGCACTGATTCGCAAAAACGTTTTGCCGATTCGCCCCATCCGCCCAGGACAGCAAAATTCACGCAAAATTCGCTACAGATCAGCTGTTAGCTTCGTCTATAGAGTAGCATAATTCGTTTCATATGAACATTTTTTAAGCGGATATTCCCTCCGCCTTGTTTGCTGTACGCTTTTTTCTGGCTTACACCAAAAAACAAACGGCACAGGGATTTTTCCCATACCGTTTCGAATTCCATTTTAATTCCGCTATTGTTTTTGAGCTTAACTTAATGACATTG
>NZ_JANQBD010000072.1 GCF_024722015.1 Paenibacillus radicis (ex Xue et al. 2023)
CACTAGCGTTGCATCGAAGCTAACACATAAATATTAATTGTATAATTTACTATTTTTGTAATTATATATTATATTTTCATGGACAAAACATAAAAAAATCTCCAGTGTAGAGATGTAGGGACTTTATCCATACATCTCATACAAAGGAGAACTCGGACTTTGAGTGTACCGGATAAACAGGTAGTTCGTCAATGCCTTTCTTATTTGCCGTTGGAAAATTTTTTAGCACCTTTTCTTGATTATCGCAAACAGCTTAAAACAGTGAATCTGCTGAAGATATTCCTCTCCGCACAGCTATTGAAGTGGGATTCTCTGTACACGATCGAAAGAGGTATTCGATCAGACCCTGAGCTTCAGAAAGAATTCCAAATCCATAGCATCAACAAGTCTCAGCTATCGCGCCGTATGAATGCTCTTCCTGTCGAGGTCACTCAAGCCTTATTCGCTGCCGTTGTTCATGCTGTTCAAAAGACAGCTCATCCTCGCAAAAAACAAGACAAGCTTACTTTAGGAATCGTAGATTCTACAAGTTTGAGGATGCCTCCTATGATTGGAGATTGGGCTTACGTTACGGAAAAGCAGAATAGCGTCAAGGTTCATACGCGACTCATGGTCATCGATGAGCATACGGCTTATCCGGATCAAATTGTTCCGTCTACAGGCAATGTCAGTGATTACATCGGTTCGGACAGTCTAGTTGTAGATCCAGGTGTGCTTTACGTCATGGATCGCGGTTATGTTTGCTACAAAAGAATGCAAAAATGGGCGACCCATAACATCGATTTTGTCGTTCGCTTAGCCAATCATCATTTCGCCGAAATCCTTGAAGAGCGGCCAATTCCCGAAGGTAATGATGAAGTCGTTCGAGATGCTATGGTTTTGCTGGGGAATCAGCCTAAAACAAAAATGAGCGCTCCGCTGCGCCTCATTGAGTTCTACGACGAGCAGAACCGATTCTACCGTCTGGCAACGACGAAGTGTGATTTGTCCGTAGAAGAAGTTATGGATATTTACCGCAATCGCTGGCTGATCGAACTGTTCTTCAAATGGCTAAAACAGCATTTGAAGTTTGCAAAACTCTACAGCCATCAGCCAGATGCGGTTTGGAATCATATTTACTTAGCGCTGATTGCGTACGGTTTGTCTTATCTTGTTAAACAGGAGCTTGGAACAAAGCAAACGATATGGCATGTACTTGAACTGATACGTTTGTATGCAACAAAGAGCTGGTCGAGTTTCTTAAGAGAGCTGCATAGGGGACCAAGTAAATTCAGCCTAGGCAGGCGGAAGAAAGGTCCGCCGGAGCCGTGGCAAGTTAAAGAGACACCTGGCGTGCAGATTCACCAACCGAAGAAGAGGAAAAGGTAAAGGTAAATAGAAATTTTTGGAAATATGTACCTACGCTTAGGTGGGGTTGTGTTTTAACTATGTCATGGAAAAACTTTGTGAATTTTCACACGATGATTTACTAAGTTGATGATGTGTAAGGTCTGATGCAACGCTAGTGGA
>NZ_JANQBD010000073.1 GCF_024722015.1 Paenibacillus radicis (ex Xue et al. 2023)
AGTTGTTGGATTTCTTCTCGCAGTTGGGCTTGCTCCTTTATGTGAATTTCTCCTCTCACTTTCAATGAAAAATTATAATGCTTTATGAAAGATCGTCCGATCTTCGAGCTGCATGACCCACTCCGAAAATGGATTGGGGGGCATTCGTTTTAAGCTGCCGTGCATTCTACGATTGTTGTAGAAATCCATGTAACGGTCTACTGCTTCATAAGCTTCATCAAAGGTCATGAAGTCCATCTTAGAAAAGAGATCACGCTCAAGCAGGCTGTGGAACGATTCAATGTAAGCATTCATGTTTGGGCTCCTTGGCGGTATCCGCTCATGCACTATTTCAAGACTCTCACAGGTGTCTCCGAATAGGGTGCTGACGAACTGAGGGCCGTTATCAGATCGAATCACTGGCAACGCTCCTCCAGCCTTTATCCGCTTTTCTAGAGCTCGCCACAACGTCTGACAGGCATGCTTGGCTTCACAAACAGGACCTCTGTAGTAATCAACGATGACACGGTCAAACACATCAATAATGCTGAGCACAAAAAAGAAGCGGTCACGTCCAGCCACGTAACCATATTTAATATCGATTTGCCACAACTGGTTGGGTTCGGTCACTAAACGATTCTTAGCAAGTCTACGCGGGTGCTTGTTTTTCTTCTCCCGCTGTTTGTGTAGGATGCCAAGCTCTTTACAAAGTCGGTACGACTTCTTTTTATCCAGAATAAGTTCGTGCTCGTTACGAAGGCATTGAGCGAGGAGCTTGTACCCATACACATGCTCTTCGCCTTCGGCGAGCTCTAAGAGCCATTCTTTAATCTGCTCGTCGCTTACCTTCTGTCCCGTTTTCGTCAGTGAGTATCCCGGATAAGGACGACCTTTCTTAGTATTGGACGTGTTAACCAACGGGTACGCTACGCGTTTCTTACGATCGTAATAAGTAGATTCCGACAAACCAATCATTCGCAAAACGACCGCTGCCTTTTCACCCCGCCTAATGAATTGATCTGCTATCTCGTATTTTTCGGATAAGCGGGGTTCGGCTTTTTTAGCAGTTCACGTAGTATTTCTATTTCAAGCTCTTTTTCACCGAGCATCTTTATTGCCTTTTCATATTTTTCTTCGAGTTCCTGGAGCCTTTTCAGTTCCTGAATTTGCTCATCGGTTGAAGGGATCTGGTCGTCTCCAATTCTATCACGATATTCTTTTACCCAAGTACGAATGGTCTCAGGATGGATCTCATATTTCCTAGCTAGTACCGCAACCTTGATCCCCGAAAGGGCTTCTTGGACAATCTTGAGTCTCGCCTCTTCAAAAACTTTTCTCGCACGCATTTTGTCTTCCTCCCCTTTAATT
This sequence comes from Paenibacillus radicis (ex Xue et al. 2023), assembly GCF_024722015.1. Taxonomy (GTDB): domain Bacteria; phylum Bacillota; class Bacilli; order Paenibacillales; family NBRC-103111; genus Paenibacillus_S. Next base: position 1,348 of record NZ_JANQBD010000073.1, read on the forward strand.
TTAGTCTAATTTATTGGGAAGAAAGACTCCAGTTTAATTAGGGGGCCTAGGAGA
>NZ_JANQBD010000074.1 GCF_024722015.1 Paenibacillus radicis (ex Xue et al. 2023)
CGGCACTTCCACCCCGAACCTATCAACCTCGTCGTCTTCAAGGGGTCTTACATACTGGGAAATCTCATCTTGAGGGGGGCTTCACGCTTAGATGCTTTCAGCGCTTATCCCTTCCGTACGTAGCTATCCAGCCGTGCTCCTGGCGGAACAACTGGTACACCAGCGGTACGTCCATCCCGGTCCTCTCGTACTAAGGACAGCTCCTCTCAAATTTCCTACGCCCACGACAGATAGGGACCGAACTGTCTCACGACGTTCTGAACCCAGCTCGCGTACCGCTTTAATGGGCGAACAGCCCAACCCTTGGGACCTACTTCAGCCCCAGGATGCGATGAGCCGACATCGAGGTGCCAAACCTCCCCGTCGATGTGGACTCTTGGGGGAGATAAGCCTGTTATCCCCAGGGTAGCTTTTATCCGTTGAGCGATGGCCCTTCCATTCGGTACCACCGGATCACTAAGCCCGACTTTCGTCCCTGCTCGACCTGTACGTCTCGCAGTCAAGCTCCCTTATGCCTTTGCACTCTTCGAATGATTTCCAACCATTCTGAGGGAACCTTGGGGCGCCTCCGTTACATTTTAGGAGGCGACCGCCCCAGTCAAACTGCCCGCCTGACACTGTCCTCATACCGGTTTACGGTACCAAGTTAGAACTCCGATACGGTCAGGGTGGTATCCCAACGTCGCCTCCACACAAGCTGGCGCTCATGCTTCAATGGCTCCCACCTATCCTGTACAGACCGTACCAAAGTTCAATATCAAGCTGCAGTAAAGCTCCATGGGGTCTTTCCGTCTTGTCGCGGGTAACCTGCATCTTCACAGGTATTAAAATTTCACCGGATCTCTCGTTGAGACAGCGCCCAAGTCGTTACGCCATTCGTGCGGGTCAGAATTTACCTGACAAGGAATTTCGCTACCTTAGGACCGTTATAGTTACGGCCGCCGTTTACTGGGGCTTCAATTCATAGCTTCGGGTTGCCCCTAACCACTCCTCTTAACCTTCCAGCACCGGGCAGGCGTCAGCCCGTATACTTCGCCTTGCGGCTTCGCACAGACCTGTGTTTTTGCTAAACAGTCGCTTGGGCCTTTTCACTGCGGCCCCCTCGGGCTATTCACCCTACCGAGGCACCCCTTCTCCCGAAGTTACGGGGTCATTTTGCCGAGTTCCTTAACGAGAGTTCTTCCGCGCGCCTTAGCATGCTCTGCTCGCCTACCTGTGTCGGTTTACGGTACGGGCACCTTCTCCCTGGCTAGAGGCTTTTCTTGGCAGCTTGAACTCATGACCTTCGCTACTGTAATTTTCGCTCCCCATCACAGACCAGCCTTA
>NZ_JANQBD010000075.1 GCF_024722015.1 Paenibacillus radicis (ex Xue et al. 2023)
TAGATCTAGAATAAAAAGTGGACACCTCATAAGAGAATGCAGATAATTAAATTACAAAGAGGAAGAGGTGTCCGGTGTGGGTGAGATGAGACAGAGGTTCAGTGATGAGTTTAAAGAAAAGACAGTAAAGTACATTCAAGAACAGACAAAGAGCGTTCCGCAGATTGCAGAAGAGTTAAACATCCCAGCAGGAACGTTACATCAGTGGTTGGGGAAACATCGCAAGTTTGAAAATGAACCGCTTGTAGATCGGGAAGCCATTCGTCAGAAAGATCATCAAATCCAAGAGCAGGCAACCGAGATTGAGGATCTCAAGGAAGAGATCGCCATTCTAAAAAAGGCCATGCACATCTTCAGCAAAGAAAGGAACTAAGGTTCCAGTTTGTCGAAGAGCACCGCTCCGTGTTTCGACTGGAGAAGATGTGCAACGTTCTTGAAATATCCCGGAGTGGTTACTACAAATGGCTACAAGAGAAGGAAAAAGAAAACAGCTATCAGAAGCGTCGGAAAGCACTAATGGCGCGTATTATTTGGCTTTTTCTAGATCATTGTAGTCGATATGGCGCCCCTAAAATCACGAAGTTGCTTAAACGAGAAGGATGGGCCGTGTCAGAGCGCCTGGTAGGTATTCTCATGAATGAGAGTGGGCTGCGATCATGTGTATCAAAGAAGTTTAAGGTACAAACCACCGACTCCAATCACGACGAGCCTATCGCACCAAACGTGCTCAACCAAAAATTTAAGACAACAGCACCAAACAAGGTCTGGTTAACGGATATCACTTACGTGCCGTGTCGTGAAGGCCGCTTGTACCTCGCTAGTGTAATGGATCTATACACGCGTAAAATCGTTGGCTGGAAGCTCGGTGACAGGATGACAGAAGACTTGGTGCTAGCTGCGCTAGATCAAGCTTATGAGTCCAAGAAGCCACCTAAACGACTCCTACATCATTCTGATCGAGGCTCACAATATGCCTCGAAAGCATACCGTGCCCGACTTAAGAAGTATCGCATGAAAGCTAGCATGAGCCGTAAAGGAAACTGTTACGATAACGCCTGCATCGAGTCTTTCCACAGTGTGCTGAAGAAAGAGTTTATTTACTGTACAAAATTTCGGACTAAGGCGCAAGCACAGCAAGAAATGTTTGAGTATATTGAACTCTTTTACAACCGTAAGAGAATTCATGGTTCTTTGGGCTATGTTTCACCGGATCAATACGAGGCCATGTATTACAAAAAGGTTGTGTGATATCTCTTATTTGAGTGTCTACTTTCTTGACAGAGATCCA
>NZ_JANQBD010000076.1 GCF_024722015.1 Paenibacillus radicis (ex Xue et al. 2023)
TCGCTCAGAGATCCGCAAACGTTCTACACTGCGAATCGAGATACGTACTCTCATGGATATGATCTGGCGCGAATTTCAATGCTATGCTAAGCATCAGGATGGGCGAGCTCACAAAGTGAAGGTTTTCAGCAACTTTTGGGGCAAAACTTCTCTCTTTTTCATGGAGCATTTTCCACATCCTTCAGCCGTTCGAAATCTTGGTGAACTAGGACTTCGAAAGCTATCTATTCAGCACAATTTGAAGTTGAGGACATCCACCATTCACAAGTTGTTATATGTTGCCGAGCAATCTCTGGCGCCTGACGAACAGAAATTGAAACCCGAGCTTCTGCTGTTGCGAATGAAGCTCCAAGACCTTCGTGCGTTTGACTCGAAAGTAGATACCCTCGATCATGAGATCGAAAGTCTGCTGCTCCAAACCGATGGACGACTTCTACTCACGGTGCCAGGAGTTGGTGTGTCAACAGCAGCAGAGCTCTACGCAGAAATTGGGGATGTCACCCACTATACCCATGCCGGACAATTGGTCAAGAAGGCTGGGACAAATCCTATTGTGAAGCAAACAGGAGGAGGCGCCGGCTCTTACGGCAAGATCTCCAAGCAGGGCAACCATCACTTACGTTATGTGACCTACTTGGTCGGTCGAAATCTATGTCTGCATAACCACGATCTCAAACCGTTTTATGAACGGCTCAAGAGCCGTGGCAAGCACCAGCGCTCTATTTTTGTCGCTATGGGCAACAAGATGCTCAAGATCGCTTTTGCCATGCTAAGAGATCGTCTACCTTTCACATCGTCTAAGCCAGCTCATTATGTTGCGGTCGAGGTAAACAAGAAGCTCCGTTTCAATTGCTTCCTTCCTCTCCGAGCGGTTTAGCTTAAGCACAAACGGCTTAACCGGCATATCTGGGACTGAGAGAAGATCCGATCAAATTCTAGAGGCCAGACCTCGTAATTTAGCCTTATCCACCTCGTCCTGTTAATGCGAATTGTACGTTAGACCCATGATCTGCACTCAGCCAGATTGCATAACAGGATTGAAAAACGGGGCTATTCCCTTTCAAGTTCGAGATATGACGGTTAAGTCCACTGCTCTTCGTCAGTTGCTAACTAATTTTTAAAAATTTTTATGGTTAGGTGTGTTTGAGTTACTCAAAAGTCAGTTTAAAGCTTATTGACATAGTACGCT
>NZ_JANQBD010000077.1 GCF_024722015.1 Paenibacillus radicis (ex Xue et al. 2023)
TATATAAAACGCACTTAACATTATAACTGAATAAGTAACCGATCGATGGTATCCTGAGGATACTTGTTGATTCTATTCATAAACGCTGTGACATGGAGTCGAATGCGATAAAATTTGTTGAAAAACACGTTGTTGATGACATCACTTTTCAGCCATTTCCATACACCTTCCATCAAGTTGAGTTCAGGACTGTACGGTGGAAGAAAAACAAGCTTCAATCGTGGGTGTTCGTGTAGAAAGGATTGTAAGTCCGCTGCATGATGGATACGACTGTTGTCCAGAATCATGACAATCTTTCCGTCAGAATAAACGTCCAACAGTTGGGTGAGGAAACGAATCCAAGCAGTTAGATCTGCTTTTTCTTCTTCGCGATGGTGGACCTGTCCTGTCTCATAGTTAATGGCACCGAACAACTTGGCACCTTCGTGTCGGCCATAGGTTTTGACCTTGCGCTGCTGACCTTTAGGAAACCAACTGTATTGCAAAGCTTGATACGCCCGAATCATAGATTCATCTTCAAACAACAGATGATCGATCGTACCGTCCTCCAACTGCCGTTTCAATTCCGGGAATGTCACGTCTTTAAAAGCAGCTTGGGCTTCTGGGTCCGCTTTAGCTAACGTATAGGTTGCCTTGGTAAAACTGAACCCAAGTCGCTTCAACATTTTACTGACGCCGCGAACACTGTATTCGACACCAAACTCCTGTTTGATCCAGGCCGCGATTAGCGGCAGGGTCCAGGTGTAACGTGCCTCAAAGCCAACATCTGCAGGTTGCTTATGAATCAATAAATACGCCAACTGTTCGTGTTGTTCTTCATTCAAAAAACACGGTTTTCCTGGCGAATGTTTCAGGGGAAGGCCATCAATCCCCTTTTCCTGGTAGCTATGCCAGTAGATGCTGATGGTTTGGCGTACGAGTCTAAGAAGATGACTAATTTCAGTAAAAGTGTATCCTTCCAAGTGCAGACGTACAGCTAAATAACGTTCGTAAAGTCTTTTGTCATGCGTTTCCTTCATCAATTGATTAAGTTTTCCGATTTCTTGTGTATTCATTTTTAATGCCACCTTTGGGTTGGTTTTACTATTTATTTACCCATTTGATGGCAAAGTGAGGATTGTAAGTGCGTTTTATATAG
>NZ_JANQBD010000078.1 GCF_024722015.1 Paenibacillus radicis (ex Xue et al. 2023)
TGTATGATCTACATAATTGAAGAAGCCTCGAATATCCGCATCTACCACATACTGCACAGGTTCCTTCATCAGTATTTTGTCTAGGGCCTGCAGCGCCATATGCTGTCCTCTTTTAGGTCGAAACCCATAGGAGCAGTCCAGAAAATCTTGCTCGTAGATTGCGTTTAGGATTTTACTCATGCCTTTTTGCACGATTTTGTCTTCGTGAGCGGGTATACCGAGTGGGCGAACACTTTTCTCATCCTTGGGGATGTACGTTCGCCGCGATGGTTGCGGTCTATAGCCTTTTCTCTTTAGCCTTGCTACCAAGTCATCTAGATTACTCTCGAGTTTCTCCTCGTATTTGGCTTTCGTCATGCCATCGACTCCGGTAGCTTTATCTCCCGGCATTTCCAGATGGCAGTCCCATAGCGCCTGTTTGTCAAGTAAGTGTGCCAAAGAGGTGAATCTTAGTTTCCTGTCGCTCCTTGCGAGCTCTGCTATTCTTGCTAATTTTGTTTGCATTCGTTTTCCTACCTCTGTGTGTAGCCAATGTGTCCTTACCAAGATCAATGAAATGTAACCCCCTTCCCTCCACCCGCATTACACCGGCTTCTTCGGTACTATAGGGCTATCCGAATCCCTGCGCGCCATTCTAGCATTCTCCCTTTTGATCGGTTGTTTGCCATACTCCACCTCCGTTCCTAAAGAGTACTTGGTTAAGGTGAAGAGCGGCAGGGCCTCCCGGGTTGCCGTGTAACCATTGGTCAGCATGCCTGGCTCGAATATGACCCCGGAGAAGTCTGCTCAGACTCGCCATTTCGCGTCTGTGTAGATGTTGCCTTCCAGATTCCGCATACCGTCGGCCTATCTCAATGTTAGTCAATTTCGGGGCTCCGTCACTTTTCAGGCCTACTGCCTGACTGTCTACGCTTAGCACTCAACATTACTGCTGATAGCCCAAGACTCGCTATTGGCAACGCGGCTGCACGTTCTACCAAGCAGGGGTTCCACCTGCTAAATTACACGACCTTGCCCGGTCGCTC
>NZ_JANQBD010000080.1 GCF_024722015.1 Paenibacillus radicis (ex Xue et al. 2023)
GGGTGAAGTCGTAACAAGGTAGCCGTATCGGAAGGTGCGGCTGGATCACCTCCTTTCTATGGAGTCCATGGTGACTGTAGGTCACCGGACAAATAAGCAGCTTAGCTGCAAACACAACACTCACTCGTTGCTCAGTTTTGAGAGGGTAATAGGACCTCCCGAACTTTCAGGAGACCGATAACCATATCTCAATAACTTCGTTTGGTGATGATGGCGGAGGGGAACCACGCGTTCCCATCTCGAACACGACCGTTAAGCCCTCCAGCGCCAATGGTACTTAGACCGCAGGGTCTTGGGAGAGTAGGACGTTGCCAAGCAAGCCCACCTAGGGTGGGTTTTTGTTTTGAATACGAGTATAAACTCGTAAGGATAGGACCTTAAGTTCTATACGAGGGCCCTTAGCTCAGCTGGTTAGAGCGCACCCCTGATAAGGGTGAGGTCGGTGGTTCGAGTCCACTAGGGCCCACCATATTTTACCTCTTGCAACAAACAAGAGGATATGTTAAGATGTGATTCCTGCCGCTGAGGTGGGTGCCACAAACTGACAATTGATGCCGCATGTCGGATGTAACAATTGCAGGATTGTTCCTTGAAAACTAGATACCGAAACAAGTAGTTGCAACTGTTTGATGCGTGAAACCATCGCAGTTGTCAACAGCATAGAGCAACGTGTGTCGATCTTCGGATCGCACATGAATCCAAGTAACTCGATTCATTTGAATCGAAATTATTAGCGGAATGGTTAAGCTAATAAG
>NZ_JANQBD010000007.1 GCF_024722015.1 Paenibacillus radicis (ex Xue et al. 2023)
TGTTTTTCAACAAATTTTATCGCATTCGACTCCATGTCACAGCGTTTATGAATAGAATCAACAAGTATCCTCAGGATACCATCGATCGGTTACTTATTCAGTTATAATGTTAAGTGCGTTTTATATAATTCTTTTTTCCGTCCCGTTAATTGGGTTGGGTTGGGTTGGGTTGGGTTTGATTTGAATTTGAATTTAGCTTGAAATTGGATATGAGTTTAGGTTGAGTTTAAATTGAATTGGGATTTGTGTTTGGGGTTTGAGTTTTGGAATTTGAACTTGGATTTGAATTTGGATTTGAATTTGGATTTGAATTTGGATTTGAGTTTAGATTGAATTGGGAATTGGAGTTTGAGTTTTGGATTTAAGTTTGAGAGTAGCTTTAGAACGTTTAATGTCAAGAGTAAACTGAAGACTCAGTTCTCGTGTGATGTCGAGAAAAAGTTATGTAGGGGTAAGCAAGGGCTTACCCCCAAGATATCAAAGCTTGCTGATCAAAAAGAGCTCTCCGCACTATTTCTTAAATGCGATAACCAGTTCCACCCGGATTCCTTCCATTTATTTACTATATAAATGATATTATTCAATTCAAACAGAAATAAGAAAAGCTTCTGATCGAAGCCCTCTCGAGGAAGATACATTCGTGTCTTAGCCGTAGCTTTTCTTGCAATATTAGAATGGTGAACCTCCGGCCCAAACTTATACTAATATTATCAGAAACCCGCTTACAGCCTTTCCAGCGCGCGCAAATCCCGAGCGCCTTACGGATAGCGCACTAAAGGCCGCTCAAACCCGACTCAGTTATCGCACCTTACATTCGTGACGGTTATTATCTCAGCAAGGAGCAGCCAATAATTTGCGATACAGCCCACTAATATCATCCAGTCCTAGAGGCTTGGGATTATTATTTAAAAGACGAGTCACTTTAGACGCAGCGAGTGTCAGAGAATCGATATGCTCCTCTTGCACTCCGTAATCCCGCAAATTTTGCGGGATATTGAGCACGCGCGTCCATTCGGCGATACGCGCAACAACCGCTTCCGCCGCCCTGGAGCTCGACGGCTCCAAAGCCTCAGGCAGTTTCATTGCTGAAGCAACAACTGCCAGACGGTCTTGAATGGAATCCATATTGTATTCCACTACATGTGTTAACAGCATGGAGTTGGCTACTCCATGAGTGATTCCGAACTTGCCGCCCAATGGGTATGCAAGTGCATGCACTGCAGCAGTTCCCGAGGAGGCTAACGCCATTCCTCCATACATGGAGCCTAGCAGCATCCTTTCACGGGCCACAAGAGAACTACCATTCTCATAAACCTCCACCAAACTATCAGAAATAAGACGAATAGACTCTAGAGCGAACATATCGCTAATCGGATTAGCTTTATTCGAGATATAAGATTCAAGTGCATGCGTATAAGCATCCATTCCGGTAGCAGCAGTGATCGAGGGCGGCAAACTTAATGTCAGCACGGGATCCAAAAGCACAAGCTGCGGATACAGATGTCTGCTGACCACTGCCAGCTTCAGTTCTTCCTCCGGAAGCGTGACGATGGCGTTCGGCGTAACCTCGGAGCCTGTGCCGGATGTCGTAGGAATGAGCACCATCGGAATACCGGCTTGACCAACCAAATCCGCCCCTAACATATCGCGAATTCCACTTGAGTTTGTGAATATTACGGAAAGCAGCTTAGTTGCATCCAGCACGCTGCCCCCGCCAACCCCAATCAATACGTCGAAGCTTTCTTCAGAAAATTGATTATAAATCTCAGTTAATTGAGCCTCTGTCGGCTCAGGTTTTATGCTTGTAAACAACTGACAGCCAATCCCCGCCTGCTTCAAGTCATGTACCAAGTTGTCCAAAAAGCCTGATTTCAGAATAGAAGGCTGGGAAATAATTAATGCAGACTTAACGGTACCGATAGTTTCCCTTACATAAGATACTGTGTGCTGCGATGAGTGGCTGCCCACAACAACTTTTCCAGCCGTCTGAAATTGATACGTTTTCATTGTTTCACCCCGTTATCCTAGAAGCGATTTGTCCACACTTGGTTTAGGTGCCATTTCGGCCGCCACTCGAATCGCAGTTAACAAGCTTTGTTCATCCGCTTTATTGAGACCTGCTATATCAAAAGCCGTACCGTGATCTACGGAGGTCCTGATAACGCCTCCTTTAAGTCCCGCGGTAATGTTGACTCCTGATTCAATACCAAGCACCTTCACCGGCGCATGGCCCTGATCATGATAACATGCCACCACCATGTCAAAATCGCCTCGGACAGCGCGATAGAACAAAGTATCTGCAGGATAAGGTCCCGTCACACAAATGCCTTCCGCTTCTGCGCGTTTAATCCCGGGAATGAGCTTCTCTTCTTCTTCGCCATTTCCGAATAATCCATTTTCGCCTGCATGAGGGTTAATACCACAAACAGCGATACGCGGTGCTGACATTCCCGCCCGGACTAAAGTGTCGTGGGCAAGCTTTACGACCTTATACGTTCTTTCTGGATTGATCATTTCGATAGCCTTCAATAAACCTACATGAGTGGTCAAATGAATGACTTTCAAATTGGGTGTATACAGCATCATCGAATAATCCTCAGTATCCGTCAGGCTGGCCAATATCTCCGTATGACCCGGATATAGATGCCCACCCTTATGCAGTGCTTCCTTGTTTAGTGGAGCGGTGCATATTGCAGCAATCTGATTGCCTAAGGCTAGCTCTATAGCTTTGGCCAAATAATGGAAAGCAGCATTACCCGCCGCAGCCTGTACCTGTCCGAAAACCAAGTCCGCCGGCAGCAAATCCAAATCAACTACCTCTATGACTCCATACTCATATCTCGCTTCCGAAACATTATCAACAACCCTAACAATAGCACTGCTATTGACGATTCGAATAGCTTTCTCTATCATTTTAGCGTCGCCTATTACTACCGGCTTACAAATATCATATAAGGACTGATGCTGAAGCGCCTTCACAATAATCTCAGGGCCAACACCCGCCCCATCTCCCATCGTAATTCCAATGATCGGTTTAATCATCCAATTGTATCCCCCTGTCGTAAATGTTCGATTGCATGAAGCAGCACCTGCTCTGTACCAAACCCGCCTGCTTTTGTTATCGCATGAATGCTCGAATTGCTGCCAATCAACAGCCCTTTGGGCACACCACTTTCTACCTCATCCAGCAATTCAAATCGTAAAGCGCCCCAATGCAAGCATACTTGCTTGGCTGTATCTCCTCCGGTCATAACAACACCTTGCAGTGGGATGTGATTCATCAGGTAAACCGCTGCTTCGCCCAATGTATCCGCAACCCGTTGACTAACTGCGGTGGGATTCAGACCCAAACCTTTGCCCACTTGATTTGCCTGATCGATGTCTGCCTTATCGCCTGAACTGAATAGCACCACATCCATGCCTTCCCGCAGGGCTTGTTCCGCCTCCGCACAAATTCGGGCAACCTCCGTCTCTTTCTTCACGCTTCCTTCAACCGCAGTATAGGATTGAAGCTCGACCGCCTTAATGGAATCATGATGTTCCAACAGGAAATCCAGCTGCTTTCTGGACTGTTCGTTCACGCTGCCGACAACCAGAAGTACCGAATGATTCGGATTCGCAGCAAGCTCATCATTTTGGTCAATACTCATTGATGGAACCTCTGCCTTGAGGAACGGCACATAATTGGCTAAGCCGGCAGACCCAGCCCAAACTACATCATATCGGGTTTGCTCTAAACAATTCGCGATAGCTTTCAAATCCGCATCTGAAGTAGTATCGAATACTACATAACGAATTTGCTGGTCATAAAATAGACTGAGCTTCTGCTGCATGTAGTCGCTGCCTTCAGCTATATCCTTGTGATCGACAAGTCCAATTGTTCGGTTTGTTTGAGATTGGAGCAGCGTCGGAATATGGGATTCGCTCACTGGTGTTTTTGGATCCCTTCCTGCAGCTGTTTCATGGACAGGTTTACCGTTTACATAAAGGATGCCCTCTCTAACCAATCGGCCGCTTTGTGGAAAGGCCGGTGCAATAATAATCAAATCAGGGGCAAGTGCATCATAAACAGCATTAAGCTCTGCACCGATATTGCCTCTTAGCGTTGAATCCATCTTTTTATAAATGATTTTACAACCACGACGCCTGATATACTCAGAAGCTGCTCGGACCTCATTGTAAGCTTCTTCTTGACTAGCGGCTCTGCTATCTGTATCAATAACAATCGCTTCTAACCCAGCATCACTCATTGCAGCGGTCTCTTCCAACTTGAGAAGTACAGATGTCTTCAAACCACGGCGCGCCAACTGCACTCCCGTATCATTGGCTCCTGTCAAATCATCCGCAATTATTGCAATTTTCAACATATCACCTCAAAACTCACTTGTTTTTCATTACTCCCTCTAAAATGTAGTACATTACATCTTATTTTGCAACAATTAATTTTTAATATAATAACTTAGCGTTGTGTGTTGCATAATTAAGTGATCCATTTCATAAAATTGTTAGCTTTAACTTTCAGTTTGCTTCAGCTTCCGCCATAAAGTTGATCGGTTAATCCCGAGACGCTTTGCTGCTTTGGATTGATTCATCTCCTCTTCCTCCATAATAACTAGAATAATATCCCGCTCTATCTCCTCAAGTGTTTGATTAAGATTGATTTTACTGCTGTTCTCTTGTGTATCCGCACCATTTACAACACGGTTAATTTTCTGAGCTGCCAATAGATGTAGAGCTTCCTCCTCAATAAAATCTCCATCTGAGATTTGAACGAGCCAATCAATCGTTTCTTTAAGCTCAATGAGATTGCCTGTCCAAGGCTGCTGCAGCAGCGCATTCAACACAGAGGCCCTCATACCTACAATCTGCTTGCCAGTCGTCTCATTTGATTTAGCTATAAAGGACCGGATCAGCGTCTCCAGATCCTCGCGCCTTTCACGAAGTGGGGGAAAGAATACAGCTTTGTCTTTAATAAGCTCATACAGGGTTGCTTCCAAGTTTCCCTCACCTAATAAGACGGCCGGATTTTGTTCGAAGGACAAGATTACTTGGGCATGTGAAGCCATTATCCACGCTGCTAACGATTTTTGATGAACAGGCTCCATGTTTTCTATCCCATTCAGGTACAGTACAATCGATTCGTCCACCTGCAGCAATATATTTTGAAGTCCTTCCACAGAGCGCTTGCCCGATTTCAACAGCTCTATTTCAATGAAAAGCTTGTCTCTAACCGGCTGATCGCTTTGTATCCGAGTTAAACTCCACAGCCGTTTCCCTGTGCCTTTCTCACCATATAAGGCTATTGGAAAATCGCCATGTTCTTTGCCTATTCCCTCAGTGCCAGTGTTTGCAGCATTGTCACGTGATAAAAGAAGCGGATAACTAAGCATGTCCCCCATAGAAAAGCTTACTTTCAGTTCACTATCCATTGAAGGACGAGAGTTCGTTTTCATGTAAAAACCCGGCCCTGATTCTGTCGTAGACGGACCTGCACTCAATACAAAAGGCTGTAAAGGTTCGCAAATCGTAATAACCTCATCAAACACTACTCCTTGTTTCAAACAATCGAGTAAACGAGTGATGTTAGGATTTTGTTCGCGAAGCTCTCTTTTTGAATGTTCCGGGGATATGTCCCATTGCGAGAAGAACGTATTATTTCCATATTGAAACATGTTATTTTCGTCAAAAACAGCAAAGCCTGTGTCCAGATTATTCAGCAGTTGTTCATACAGTGAACATTTCTGCTGATACCTTTTGACGATGGTCTGCATATACCGGGCTTGCGCGAAAGCCTCCAGCACAGATTCCTTTCCCGAAGTGATGAGGACACCCTCAAGACCAAGCTCCTGCGCCATTCTTACTGTGACCGTATCTCCCAGCACCATGCTGACGCCTGTTTCCTTAGCTTTAACCAACGCTTTTCCTGCTTCATTCTCATGTTCGATAACGGTATGCTGAATCTGGATATCCATAATACGCGATACAGCAATAAATCCATCGATAATATTAGGAAATCCGATCATTTCCACTTTGGATTGGGTATCCTTTACCAACGTAATAATCCGCATGATATCATAACCAGAGACTTGAATATCAATAACCGGAATGCTGACATGCTGGCGCAATAGCCTTGCAGTTCCACCGCGGCTAATAATTACATCATATTTTCCCTCTTCAATGTGCGTGACCATCGGCAGCACCTCGGATAGATCACCTTGCAGCATGGATATCCGGAAATCTTGCAACTCTTCCTTCAAGCTAGATGTAAGTTCTATTAAACCCTTATAGGGCGCTATTACTAGTGCATGTATTTTCATCATTTATACCTCGTTGCATTTTGATACACCCATTATAAAGTTTTGATTACAAAAATAAAAGCACCTTCAAAATGAAGGTACTTTGCAACAGTTTAACCGATTATATAATTCCGTTCATCAGGACCCGAATTGGGCTTTGTGAAGCCGACTGTACACTCCGCCTGCTGCAATAAGCTCCTGATGTCTGCCCTGCTCGGTAACTCCTTTTTCCGTGACAACTACTATCCGGTCTGCATTCTTAATAGTTGCAAGTCTATGTGCAATAACTAGGGTAGTTCTACCAGCTGAAAGCTCGGCGAGCGATTGTTGAATCGCTGCTTCTGTTTCTGTATCAAGCGCTGAAGTTGCTTCGTCCAAAATTAATATCGGCGGATTTTTCAGAAACATCCGTGCTATCGCGAGACGCTGCTTTTGACCTCCTGACAGCTTAACACCACGCTCACCAATAACCGTTTCCATTCCTTGAGGCTGCTGTTTAATGAAATCCTCCAATTGTGCTCTTTTTGCTGCGTCCCAGATTTCTGCGTCGGTTGCATCCAGCTTGCCATAGGAGATATTTTCTTTAATGGTACCTGAGAATAGAAAAACATCCTGTTGGACGATGCCAATCTGTCTGCGCAGTGAGGTTAAAGTCATGTTTCGAATATCAATGCCATCTATCAGGATGCTTCCGCTGTTGACTTCATAAAAGCGCGGCAGCAAGCTGCATATCGTAGTTTTACCTGCACCTGATGGCCCTACGAAAGCAACCGTTTCTCCAGCTCGAATGGAAAGATCGATATTGCTTATAATTTTCTTTTCAGCTTCATAGCCAAAAGTAACCGAGTTAAACCGAATATCCCCGTTTAATTTCTTGACTTCGATTGCATTCGGAGCATCAGACACATCCGGTTCTGTATGAAGGATCTCCACATATCTTTTGAAGCCTGCAATACCTTTGGGATAACTCTCAATAACAGCATTAATTTTCTCAATCGGACGGAAGAAAACATTGGACAATAGCAGGAACCCAACAAAACCACCATAGCTCAGCTCGCCCTGAATAACGAACCATGTCCCACAAATCATGACGAACATCGATACCAAGCGCATCATCATATAACTGACGGACATGCTTTTGGCCATAATTTTATAGGCAAGCAGCTTTGTTTCACGAAACCGCTTATTGTTGATCGCAAACAATTCCTTCTCATATTCTTCATTGGCAAAGGACTGCACAACACGAATACCTCCAACATTATCCTCAACACGCGCATTAAAATCAGCAACATCCCCGAACAAACGGCGGTATGTAGTCGTCATTTTGCGACTGAAGAAAATCGCCAGCCAAGCCATAAACGGAATGATCAGGAACGTTAGGATAGCCAGCTTCCAATTGATAAAGAGCATTAGGATAAAAGCGCCAACCAAAGTCATAATCGCAATAAAAATATCTTCGGGTCCATGATGGGCAATTTCCCCAATTTCATTCAGGTCATTGGTAATTCTGGAAATCAAATGACCGGTTTTATTATTATCGAAGAAACGGAACGATAGCTTCTGAATATGCTCGAACAATTTTTTTCGCATATCCGTCTCGATATTTATGCCCAGCATATGTCCCCAATAAGTTACAACAAACTGCAGCACGGTATTCAAAATATAAACCGCCAGCAGCCCCGCGCAAGCCCACACTATTAACGACCAATCTTTACTCGGCAGCAGCTTGTCAACAAATTGGTGCACTGCAAGGGGAAATCCCAGCTCCAGAAGACCGGCAACAACAGCACATGTAAAATCCAAAAAAAACAGCTTCTTATAAGGTCGGTAGTAAGAAAAAAATAATTTAAGCAAACCCGATCACTCTTTCCGTTTTGAAATTAATTGGGATCAAGTACCCACTATACTCCATGTAGTCCTTGCCGTAAATCGTTAATGAAATCTCTCGCAAATTGCTGCATTTCCTTGTATAGAGGCTGGGCTTCAGGCAGATAGCATGCACCTTTTCCGAGAACGTTAGTTTCAAAATATTCCAGTGTTTGCTCTAAGCTTTGGCCTCTAGCAGTACCCGTACATAAAGATTTGACGATTAAATACGTTTTGCCGCCTTCAATCATATGAGCATCATGCAATAATTTGCCTTCCAATGATTCGGGAACCTCATCCTTCTGGGATTCCCAGGAAATCCGGATAATTTTCTCTACATAGGGCTCCTTTAATCCTTGCTGGTATAAATAATCTCTAATCAACTGCTCCTCCAAATAAATAAAACCATGAAAATAACAACCATACCTGATTAATTCATGATCCGTTATTTCAGGGTAATGTATTAATAGGCGTTGGGCGGAGTTCATCATTCTATCAATATGAGACAAGTCATGCATAATATCCTTTTTTTCGTAAAAAGGCTTTACAAATTCAATAAAATTAATATCATTAACCATTATGAAATCACCCCTCATTTGATTTTGGATTCATGCTATCCCCTGGTCCTTTCAATGATTATATCCGGTATTGCATATTTTGGAAATAAAAATACAGTTAGTGTTTTGATTCATTTCCCAGCCAGACTACTGTGGTAGTTTCAAGAAGGCTTAGATCTTTAGGCAGGAGAACCTCCTCTGTACAACAAAAAAACTCCCATCCTCATAAAGGACGAGAGTTGTACTCATGTGTTACCTCCTAGTTTTATGAATACCCCGTAGCATTGAACTCTTCAGGTACGACATTATTATGCACTCGGTATAACCGAATATTTCATTCACGATGCTCCATTACGGATAATCCAAATCTCGGACACATTCAAACGTTTGAAACCGCTGACTCTTGTAAAAGTTAGCCTAAGTTTCCCATCAGCAAAAGCCTCCTGGGGAATTGGCGATTCAATTTGCGTGCACTGGCCTTGTTTGACCAGCACATTTTCGTGTAAGACGCTTCCAGCTTGTGCGCTAAGCGTCACCTTGTAATCCCGCGATAATTCACTTGCGGTATCCCCAACATATGTAACCTTCACACTGTAAGATGATCCAGGATCCAGATGGTCATATTGAAGCGTCAACTGTGTATCGGCCAACGTATTGACATGGCGTGTTGAGGCTATCGGAGGAATAGCGCTCTTATCGATCTCCCGTTCGGTTTGCAGTAAATAAATTCCATGAGCCATTCGCGGGGATTCGAGATAGCCGGGATCATTCTCCCAGCCTTTGCCCTTATCGACCCTCTGCCATCCCTTATAGGAGCCTAAATTGTCATAATAACCGCCAGGCCCCGGGTTGGTACGATTCACAATTTGATCAATAGCATTCAGCCTATCCTGTTCGTTATCCATTTCACGGATAATAGCATTTTGAGCAGATAGCCATCTCGAATCATTCAGCGGAAAATCGATAGCATCCATAAACGCACCGCGGCCTAAGGCTATTGCCTGATGCTTGGTTACGGATAACTGTGCTCCGATGTTTTTGAACAGCTCGTCAGCCAGTTCCCAGCAGCGCTGCCGATAGGACTCGGCGACAGGATGGGTCTTCGCTCGTAATAAGGCGGCTTCCGCCTGTTCCAGCGTGACAAGTGCGCCTAGAGAAGGAGCCGATTTCAATGCGTCCATCGCCTCCAACTCCAGCTCCGTTTCGTAGATTAGCCGGCGCTTTATGTAAGCATCATAATAAGCACGGAGAAGCCCCATTTGGAAACGGTAATTGTTCAAAACTTCCGGAGGAGCCGAATGCTCTATCATCCGCCATTGATTAAAAGTTTGATCCACACCTTCATTGACCGCTAATGGCCCCTCCCAGTTTTTCTCCAGAGCTAGCAATCCTTGCGCAATCCCCTCTGTGTAAGCATCGGCTATAAAGAAGCGGGCAAATTCTCGTAATGTTTCTATAGCCTCCGTCTTCGAATCCCAGTCCTGATCACTCCATATAAATTTGTTCACATCATCGTTAATGCCTTCGGAATATGAGATATTACCGATAGCATAGGATTCGAGCAGGTTATGAATATACTTCTCAGCCAGTGGGCGCGGATTAATGCTCTCCCGTCCCAAAGTTAGTGCAAACGCCAAATCCCAATTGACAACGGGATATTGACAATGGAAATTATGAGTAATATCTTCATAGCGGCGTATCGGATATTTGTCCGGAATGCGACGGCGCAAATCCGGCAATGTAATATCCACATGAGGACCGAAAACTAAACCTCCCAACCATTCCGGTTCTTTGTCCACGTTGGCAAGAAAGCCTTCCAGCCACTTCGCTGGTTCATGCGACATCACCTGCGGTGAAATCCATAGCTTGGCTTCAGGATGATATTTCTGAAGCAGCTCCGCTACTTGTGCAGCCCATTCGAACAAGAGATCCGGCTCGAGTTCCCCCGGGTCACTCCCCGGAATAAACACAGCATGAATATGGGGAACCTTGCTGAAAATCTCCTCACGTTCCAGCAGCTCCTCACGAATCGTTGCCGGATCCGCATAATTTTCAGCCATGTTAGGATACCATACCCAGGTGTCGAGACCGTAAGAATCGATGATTTCCGATAATCGGATCATCATTTTCAATGGGTCCTCCTGCATTAGTGGCCCGGTCGCATCATCATCCGTCCTGGGAGGCATTATTTCGATGCTGTTTGCGCCGAATATCGCTAATTCCCGAATATATTGTTCAAATTGGGCCGATGACCAAGCATCATAAGCGTTCGTTTTGGGGCGATAGCCGAGCTGATGACCTCTGCAGGATTGACGTGGTGTACTGGATATGGATAGGTTCGCAGGTACCTGCAGCGACTGCTTCGTCAAGCTTGATTTACGCAGAAATTTGCCAATCCCATAAAGCATACCCCTTGAATCTGCGCCCACGATCAGTACGACCGTTCTTTCGTCCTTACATCCAAGAAGCCTGTACCCTTCTTTCCCTGGAAGGGACAATTTCTCAAGCTCTACCGAATAGTCCTTAACCATATCCTGTAAGGAAGCTGCCGTCCCTGCGACAATTACAGGTTGATTGTCAGCAGGCCATTCATGCGTCACAGCTAAAGCAATCCCGGTTCTTTTCTCCGTTTCTTCAATTAACACGGTTATTGCTTTAGCTTCTGCACCCTCAAGCCCTTCCGGCACTAAAAGTACAGCATCCGAAAAGTCCCATGCATCCAATCTTATATTAACTGCCTCTTGATCCGGTTTCATTTCGCATCCTCCTGCTATCCTTTTATAAGTTAAGGTTTATATATGGATTCTGTTAGTGGTATTCATTGTTTTATCCCCGAGTCCTTCTTTGATCGTCAACAGATCACGGGACATACTCTCCATAAATGCCGTCATATCAGAAGCATGAATGAACAGATTCATCCCATCCTTGCCCCATCCAATCTCCTGATCGACTCCGAAAAAATAATGGATGCCTGCGGCAACACCAGCTGCACGGGCTTTCTTAATAATCGTTTCCACTGCCTGCACGAACACAGGATGCCGGTACTGCTCTGGAACGCCAAGGCTGCAGGAAAGATCATGCGGTCCGATAAGTACAGCGTCCAGCCCAGGAACTGCAAGTATATCGTCAAGTACATCCAACGCAGGCTGGCTTTCAATGTTCACGATCAATATATGCTTACGGTTGTATTCTTCTAAATATTCAGCTAGAACCGGTTCAGCTGCTTCTGTACCGTCCAGCATGTTCTGCAGCTTCCGGCCTTTAAGCGGCCTCATTTTCACTGCCCCTCGCAAAGCCTGCACTTGCTCCACCGTTTCTACATAAGGTGCTACAATACCCTCGGCACCGGCATCCAACGCGATGGTTGCTTGATGGGGATCCGGAAACGGAATCCGGACGATCGGCGCCATTCCGAGGGCTCCATACGTACGGCACATCCAGGAAAGCTGATCCCTGTCCATGGACATATGCTCGGTATCCAGAAACACGAAATCCAAGCCCAGCTTCTTCACCTCAGCCGGCCAACGGGGAGACGTTGATATTATCAACGTTCCGTAAGCTCTGCCCCCGTCTTTCAGATGGGCCAATAATTCAGTGCTGTTCATCCTTTCATCTCCTTATAAAGGCTATTCCAAAAGCCAGCCATTGAACTTTTAACATTAAATTTTCACTTTAAAAACTGCTTTTTTTACAGGAGCCGAACCGTAAGCGGCAGCCAGACAAGGCATGTGGGCATCATCGGGATAAAAGATTACAAAGCAATGCTCCTTAACATCCACGAAGCCTCCGTCACCTTCCAGTACCTTGTAATCCTTCTCGTCCAGATGGTCTTCCGTGGTAGTTAAGTGTCCGGCATAGGCATATCCCATCCTCTCCGTACCTTCAAGCATAATCTGGATATCGATATAACTGCGATGCGCTTCCCAGAAGCCCTCCTCCTGTCTTCTCGTGTCGTAGCTTTGAATCATAAGAAATAACTCCGAGCCTTGAATCTCGTATTTACCGGGATCCATTCCATCCAGCGCATGCTCTTGTAAATATTGAAACGCTGCAGCAAATTTCCCGTTCAACCCGTAATACAGCGAAGCATTGTTAATATGATCGATAATCATCCTGTCTCATCTCTTCTCCCTGTTTATTTCAATCGTGCGTTGGCATCATTATAAATTTTCTCAATTTCCAAAGCGCCTTTGCTTTCCAACTGCTTGGCAAAATCTTCATATTCACTGAGCTTTCTTGTGCCCATGATGAACTTATCCATTTCCTGCTGAACCAGTGTATCCACCTGAGTTTTCAGCTGCTTCAATTTATCCATCTCTTCTTTGTTAAAAGGCGGATCCATTATATTTTGAAAATATCCCTTATCCTGATCCATCAATTTACTCCACTTATCCAATTCCGGCGGCGAAATAGCAATCAGCGGTTTTTCATCCACATAGGTTGCAAAGGCTAACAATCCAGTACCGAGAGCTGACTGCATGGCATGGAAAGGGTCTTTTTTATCCGTAAATTTTTGCAGGACACTGTCCAGAACGACAGGCTTGCCGTTGTCCATCTTGTAATGCTCGCCTTCTATGCCGAAGTTGGTTACCATAACTCCCTCATCGCTGTACATCCAATCCATAAATTTCACAACGGCCTTCGGATCCTTCACTTTGGAGCTGATAGCAAACATATGCCACCAATCCTTCGGATACTCGTAGTTACGCGTCTGACCTTTATCGTTTTTCAGAATGCGGATTTGCTCGAATTTAGCCTGAGGATCTTTGGCCTGCAGCGCCTTTGTAAAAGTGAGCCCAAAGGTATTGTTATCATAGTAGAACAGAGACTTACCGGAGCTTAATTTCTCCTGCCACGTTTGACCTGTATTCACCGCATAATCCGGATCCAGCAGCTTCTCGCTGTACAGCTTGTTCAAATAGGTCAACACCGGTTTGAAATCAGCGGAGTGGGCTGGCCCGTATACATACTTGCCTCCGTTAACATCCGGATCATAGTAAGTCGGATACCCCGAACCAAGCGTATAAGCCATATAAGGTAAAAAGTTCGCAATTCCATTCCGGAAAGTAATAGGATAAGTTTCGGGATAAGCTTCCTTAAATTTTTTCAGCACTTGGTACAGCTCTTCGAATGTAGTAGGAGCCTGCAAATTAAGCTTTTTAAGCAGATCATCACGGATGAGAGGCAACTGACCGTAACGCACCTTCCATTTCCCCATAACCGGGAATCCGTACAACTTTCCATCTACCATCAATTTTTTGATCTCGGGATTTTGCTCCATCACCTTTTTAAAGTTGGGAGCAACGTCCAAATAGTCTGTGACAGCAACAAACATACCCGCTTTAGCCAAAGGAGCCGCGTCTAAGAAATTCGTTTTGGGAATACGGATAATTTCCGGAATATTATTGGTTGCAAGCAAGGTTTGCACCTTTTCCGCATAATTCGTGTCAGGGGAAGGCTGAAGCTCGATTTTGACATTCGTCTTCTTAAATATTTCTTGTATAGAAGGAGAATCTGTTACGATAGGCTGGGATGCACCATCGGGCAGCATAACCTTTAGGGTCATGGGCTGGTCGAATAGCTTGCCGCCGCTCGGAGTTTTGGTTTCCGCACTTTTCTGCCCGGGTCCTTCCGCTTTTTGTGACCCTGCGGGGGGCGTACCTTGCGTGCTGCAGCCTATTAACGCGGCCCCGGTTAACACCATACTTGAAATTAAGGAGATCACTTTTTTCTGTTTAGCGGCCATATATTTTCACTCCGTTTCCTATTTTTCCAATCGCAATTGAAGCATCGCTATCCCTTTAAAGACCCCACCATAACCCCTTTTACAAAATATTTCTGGATAAACGGATAGATGGCCAATATTGGAAAGATCGTAATGATAATGACAGCATATTTGATGTTCTCTGCAGAGACCAGTACAGTCAATTCCGAGCCACTGGCAGCCATGCTCTGATTGCCCATCTGTCCTGCTACGACAATTTTGCGCATAATGATTTGTACCGGAAACAGCTTTTGATCATTCAGATAGATCATCGCCGGGAAGAAGCTATTCCAATGCCACACCGCATAAAACATCGTCATGGTAGCCAATACAGGCATCGAGAGCGGCAATACGATACGCAGGAAAATGTGCACATCATTAGCTCCATCGATGAAAGCGGATTCATGAAGCTCATTAGGAATTCCTGAGAAAAAGGTGCGCATCATGATCATATACCATACATTAATCGCCGGAGGCAGCAGGATTGCCCACATCGAATCGAGCAAGCCCAAATTGTTTACAACCAAATAGTTCGGGATAATGCCGCCGTGAAAGAACATCGTTAAGATGATTAGAAAGGTAAATACCGATTTCCCATACAGCTTATTTCTGGATAAGGGATACGCGCAAAGTGCTGTCAATCCAACATTAATCAGCGTTCCAAGAAACGTATAGACGAAGGTGTTTCCGTAGGAGCGGATGATCGCAGGATCCTCGAGTACTGTTTTGTAAGCTTCCCAATTGAAACCGGCGGGGAAAAACCTCACATCCCCCCGAGACACCAGCAAACCGTCGCTCACAGATATAATCGCCATGTAATAAATCGGATACAAAGTCACTATTACAAGCACCGATAAGAGCAAATAATTGAACCCGTCAAAAAGCCAAGGGCCGATGCATTTGTTAGTTCTCACAACGCCACTCTCATTTCTACCATAGGCTGGTTTGGCTAACTTTTCTTGCAATGGTATTCGCAGTGACCACAAAGCATAAAACAAGGATCGATTGGAAAAATTCAACCGCTGTAGCAAAGCTGAAATCACTGCCAACAAGGCCCCTGCGGTAAACGAAGGTCGATATAACATCCGCTGTTTCATAAGTTGGCCCTGTGTACAACAACAGAATTTTTTCATAACCGATTGACATGATGTTGCCTAAATTCAGTAAGAACATGATTGTAATTACAGGCGCTATGCCGGGAAGCGTCACATGCAGCATTTGCTTCCAGCGGTTCGCACCGTCCATAGTAGCCGCTTCATACAGCTGCGGATCAATGGATGTAAGTGCGGCCAAATAAATAATAGCGCCCCAACCCACCCCTTGCCATATCTCGGAGCTGACATAGATCGTCCTGAACCATCCGGGCTGCATCAAAAACTGGATCGGCTCATAACCAAGACCGGCAATGATGCGGTTAATTAAGCCTTCATTGGTTAAGAAATTAATAATCATCCCGCAGATAACGACTGTCGATAGAAAATGCGGCAAATAGCTGACCGTCTGTACAAATTTCTTGAACAGCTTGCTTTTCATTTCATTCAATAATAGTGCTAATAGAACAGGAGCAGGAAAAAAGAAAAAGATCAGGTAGACATTCATGAGAACCGTATTTCGCACCAGAGTCCAGAAATAAGGATCCGCTAAAAATTGCTGGAAATATTTGATGCCCGCCCATTCGCTTTTCCAAATGCCTTGAAACACATTGTACTCTTTAAATGCTATTAACAGCCCGAACAATGGACCGTATTTAAAGATCACAAAGTACACCATAGGGAGAATCAACATCAGATAAAGGTATTTGCTCTGCAGTATTAATTTTTTTCTTTCACCCATATAGCCGGTCTGTTTAATACCAAAACCTCCTTTCTCTTAAGCTGTTCTATTTGTATCACGGCACAAGCGCTTAAATAAACGTCCATTCCGCGCTTCGTTTGTTCCATTTTGGGAACGTGCTGCATTTGTTTCAGCTTTCCGCCCCTGTTTCATTCTTCCGCTTCCGGCTTGTAGCCCTTGGTTTTCCTGAATTCATTGGGAGGCAAGCCCTCGAATTTCTTAAACAACCGAATGAAAGTCGTTCTGCTGTAAATTCCCACTTGCTCCGAAATATCACTAATGTTCCGGTCGGTGTTCATCAATATTTCCTTCGCTTTCGTAATTCGGATTAAGCTTATATAGTCGGTCAGATTAATACCTTTCTTTTCTTTAAACACCTTCGATATGTACTTGGAGGAGACACCCATTTGCTCCGCTATTTTTTCCAAATAAAGATCTTGCCCGTAATTCTCCTCAATATAAGTTACAATAGTCGATACCAGCTGATCCGCTTTATAGGAGTAGTTATTTTTCTCTTTGGACATATCCGTCAGCTCCGTAATAAGAAAATCCTGCCGTGTACCCGCATGCTCCAGCGCCGTTGCCGCATCTTGAAAAGACTTTGCAATTCCACTTAAACCCGCGTAGATTTTACCGATACCGATATGAATGCTGCAATACCTGGAATCTTGCCGGAAGGTTTGCACAATGCTCAGCATGGCGCTTTTCAACTCATCTAGCCCTTCGCTCTCATCGATATTGACCACACAAATGAATACATTTTGTTTTGATTCAAGAATATAGGCCGGCACATATTGGGCAATAAAACCCTCAATAATTTTTTTGATTTTATTAATAATAAGCAGCCTTTCCACATCCTGGATCTCTTCATAAAACGCCGGTTTATACGAAAATGTCACTTTGCAGCATACAAAAGAATCCTTCCTGAACTGCAGATCCTCCTTCAAAAGCTTGGATAGCTCCTGTTCATTAACCGGCTTGGTCCCGAGAACTGCGTTAAGCAGCACATAATCGAGATAGTCTGTGGAGAAGATATCCAGCTTCTTTTAAATGTATTGTTTTTTTCTATGATTTGATGAATTCCCATCCCGATCCACTCTAGCTCATTACCCTTCTTTAACGGACGATTTGTGTAATCGCTTTCATATCCATCCTGCATTAAAATATCGCGTATTTTTTGGATCGGGCTGTAAAGATTATAAGCAAAAACAAATGACAATACACAACCTGCGATTAATAAAATGATACATATCGAAGCAACTGTTGCGAAGATTTGCGTGGATTGATCCGTAAACTCGGCATAAGGCGTAACCGCATAATAGGTCCATCCATAGGTACCTGACTTTACATTTGTTAACACATACTTATTGCCGTCAATACGAAGCTCCCCGCTGTTGATCTGCTCCTTTGTAAATCCTTCTATGCTGCTTTTCCAAGGGTCCAGATCTTTAATGCTGGTCCAAATAATATCATTGCTGCTATCGAAAATAAGATAATGAGTGGATGAATAGCCACCGTTGTTCTGGATCGTCTGGGCAATTCTTTCTACAGATACGGTCATTACCATGGCCGCTTGATGACCATTGACCGTTCTGGCAAACACAAATGGGATCGCGGTTTTTTCCATAGAATTAGTGACCGTCACCTTGGAAGGATTCAATTGCTCCAAATATTTATCCGTGCTAATTTTACTTCTCCAAAAGCTTTGATCATAAGCGGCAAACTGATAAATGCTATTAAAGAAATAATTAAAATTTTCCAGCCCATCCTTCGTATAAACCTTCTCATCATCGACAAAAACAAAAATATTATCAATCAACTCACCGATGTTATTGGAAATACGGGCCAGTGTATAAGGAATATTCGGCAAATTTACTTTATCGGCAGGGGCATAGAGTTTGTAAGGGAGTAAATAAGACATCACGTTTTTATCCGAATAAAAGCTGAGGCTGCTCCGTTGTGCCGTCAAAAGATAAACGTCAATAAAATCTGCGGAGGCTTGAAGGTTGAGCTGAATTTTTTGTTTAAAATCATCCTTTGCCTGGTCGTGGAAATGGATATACAAAAACGATCCGATAATAAGAATAGGCAAAAGGAAAGATAAAAAGTAAAGCAAGATACGAAGAAATAATTTATTTTTTATTGGAATATAAGAGCTAATTTGAAATGATTTCATGATTCATGCAGCTCCTCTCGACTGGCTGAAGGTAGTTAGGTAAAGATGCTACAATTAGGCAGCCTAAGTATAAAGTATAGGCTCTCATTTGAATATCACCAAATCGTCGTATTATGCACCGTTTTCACTCATTCAATAAGAAAACCTTGCCGATGGCCAGGTCCTTGGTGTACAATCTACGCTTGTGCGTTGGGAGAGAATTGGGGTATGGAATTTCGGCCGCTGTTGAAGTCGTGTTTCTTTACATAGAATGCTTGCAGCGGTTGGAACATGTGCTTCAAAGGTAGGTTGCGAGCAGTCACCGGAGGTCACGACCAGGGCGGACGCTATCGCTCCTCCAACCCACACCCGTTCCCGCTTTTGTTCTACTTTGTGTTTTGCGTTTCCTTACTTCCCTATGCCACTAAGCCGCTATTCATAACAATGAACACCTTTGCAGAGAGATCACCTGCATACGACCCTATACAACCCGCCAGTACTGCATCCACGGAAGCGAAGGGCAATGCGGAAGTAATTCTTCCTCTATCACCTGGAGAGCCTAAAAAACAGAGCAATAACGGAAGCGCTAGTTCCGTTATTGCTCTGTTTTAGTGCATAAATGTCCAATTCAGCCAGCATAACGGAATTCTCACTTCCGCTATCTCCTTAGATTAGGGCCAACTGATGGAATAACGGAACTCTCCGTTCCGTACAAAATCCTTCAAAGCTCGTTCCTTCAAGGCTCGTTTTCCTCCAAAGCTCGTCGCAGCGCAGCTTCGCTGCTATCCTTATAAAAATCCCCTTTGATCATGGAGTGCGTTAAATATTTATATGTGAAAAAAAAGAAGCACCTGCTAGGCCTTCTCTCCTTGCTATCCTGGATATTAGCCCTCAAGCCCTTTTTTCACCCATCCGGCTACCGTTACCGTCCGCTTGGCCTGATGAATAACCGCTTCCTTCACTTGCTCCCGCATAGAGCCATTTTGTTCAACCGTTACGCTGGTCCCGTATGGGTTCCCCCCAGCCCCGTAGAGAACTGGATCGGTGTACCCGGGTGCTGCAATTATTGCTCCCCAATGATAAAAGGTAGTATTGAGTGCAAGTATGGTTGCTTCTTGACCGCCATGAGGATTGCCGGCACTGGCCATCGAGCTTACCACTTTGTTGGCTAATTTACCTTGGGCCCACAGTCCGCCTGTTATATCAATAAATTGCTTCATCTGCGAAGGCATATTGCCAAAGCGGGTAGGAACGCTGAGAATAATAGCATCCGCCCAATCCAGATCGTCTGGTGAAGCTACCGGTACATCCTTGGTTGCTTCCACATGTGCTTTCCAAGCCGGGTTGCTGTCAATAGCCGCTTGAGGCGCCAGTTCTTGAGCTTTCACCACTTTGACCTCTGCCCCTGCTGCTTTACCGCCTTCTGCAGCCCATTGCGCTAATTGGTAGTTGGTCCCTGTTGAGCTGTAATAAACGATTGCTAATTTGACATTAGACATAGTTAATCTCCTTTAATAGTTAAGATGTTAAGATGTTTGTCCAAGCATCCGAATTATTATTTGATTTAATATAACTATGTATTCATTGCCAGACCTTCCAGCATTGCTAATTACTAATTCAACCGACGTCCGTACCTTTGGTTTCATTGCCGAAGAAAAACACAGCAAGAGCCCCAATAACGATTGCCACGAAAAATATAATAAATATCGAAACTATTGCGGCTTCCCGTGCTACCAGCATCCCTACAAGGTAAGGACCGATAACCCCGCCAAGTCGTCCGAAGGAAGCTGCAAGCCCCACTCCGGTAGAACGTACCGCGGTTGGGTATAACTCTGGTGTATAAGCATATATCGCCCCCCATGCCCCCAGATTAAAAAAGGAAAGGCTAATCCCTGCAGCAATCAGCATTCCTACTGTTTCCGCACTACCGAACCAGATCGCGCTTACCGCTGTCAGTAATAAATACGTGACGAGTACAAATTTGCGCCCGAATTTCTCAATAAAGTAAGCCGCCGTAAAATATCCTGGGAGCTGTGCCAGAGTCATAATAAGTACATATTGAAAGCCTTTGACAAGAGTGAACCCCTTCAGCACCATAACAGTCGGCAGCCACAAGAACATGCCATAGTAGGAGAATACTACGGTGAACCATAGAATCCATAGTGTAATCGTGGATTTGCGATACTTTACAGACCATACGGAGGCTGCACGTTCTCTAAACGTCAGCTTTACATGCGACTGCTCCATATAGCGAGGAGAATCCTTAACGGTTCTCCTAAGGTACAAAGCGTATAGAGCGGGTAAAGCCCCGATAACAAAGGCGGTTCTCCAGCCATATGCAGGAATAACGAAGTAAGCTATCAAGGCCGCAAGAATCCAGCCTGCTGCCCAGAAGCTTTCTAGCAGCACGACAGTACGTCCTCTCTCCTCAATAGGAACTGACTCCGAAACAAGCGTTGAGGCAACCGGCAGCTCGCCACCGAGGCCGAACCCGGTAAAGAAGCGTAGCACACATAATACGCCGAAGCTTGCAGCCAGTGCGGATAGCCCGCTTGAAGCTGAGAAAATAAGAAGGGTCCAGAGCAATACTGACCGTCGTCCGTACCGATCGGCTAACGAGCCCGCAACCACTGCCCCTACAGCCATTCCAACCGAATTAATCGCGGTCAAAAAACCAATCTGTTCTGCCCCTAATTTCCATTCTACAGCTAGCGCTGCAACTATGAATGAGATAATACCCACATCCATGGCATCAAATAGCCAGCTTAGGCCAACACTGACCAGTAGTTTGCGTTTCTTTGGCCCCTCTAATAAAGCTGCATTATTCATATCAGGTCTCACTCCCCGAATATCCGCTGAAAGCAATATTACGACTTTAGAATAGTATGGATGAGCTATCCCCCTATTATCCTATCTTTTCTCGAAAAAGGATTGTTTTAGTCTCCCACCACAGAAAATAAGGAGCATCCGGCCTCATAATGCCGCTGCTCCTCTTGGTAATGCAATCGTAGTCGATTATCGAACTGCCCATTCTTCTTTGTTATTCCAATCCTTCGCTTTCCAGCGTAATATCTCCGGGGTACACATATGCATAATTTCCTTCAAGAAGGTCAGCATCTCCACATCCGACATAGGCTTGAAGTTTCGGGCTACGGCCAAATTTTTCTCCAGCTCTTCCATGGATGAAATGCCAATTATGGATGTGGATACAGGCAAGCTGAATGTATATCTAATGGATTGCTCATACCAGTCAGCGAGCCGACCTAGTCCCAGCAGCTTCATACCGACAACGGCTACTCCCTTTTCATTGGCCTTGGGTAGAAATTCATGTGCAAAGCTGTATATGAAATGATCTGCCGCGGACAAGGCTACAAGTGCACTGTCGAATGGGAATCGATTAATCGCTTCCAATTGAACCTGCGGGTTAGTGTGGCCGCTAATACTTAAATACTTAATAATTCCCTGCTCTTTAGCTTCAATAAGTGCTTTGAGCGCCCCGTCTTCAGCAAATATTCGATCCAGCTCATCCATTGTACCTACCGCGTGAAGTCTCCATTCCTCTACGTGGTCTGTTTTAAGTCTTTTAAGACTCTCTTCGAGCTTTCTCCAAGAGCCGTCTCTGGTGCGCTCACCGGTTTTTGTAGCAATCCATACTTGATCACGACGGTCACCTAATGCCTTGCCGAGACGTTCCTCCGATTGACCTTTGGAATAAGTAGGTGCAGTGTCAAAATAAGTAATACCTTCATCAATAGCGCGGTTAACAATTTGTATGGCCTCGTCCTCTGTACAGTTATGCTCATCGACAATTCGTTGAGCGCCGAAGCTTAAAATAGGGAATTCATAACCGGTTTTACCAAATTGACGTTTTTCCATAATACTTGAATCCCTCCTACGTATTGATTAACGGATTTACAAAATGTGTGCTGTCGATTGAAGTTAATTATTATTATAACCTATATAGAGTGGAATATTAAGCCAATCCTCTCCAATCATATCAAAAAAAAAGCCGCAGCTCCTAATCGTTAGGCAAGCTGCAGCTTATTGTATTTACGTCCAAACTTCTGAGAGCCATACTTGTGAAATAAGGTTTCAACCATGGCAATCTCTGAGACAGTCAAATTCATCACTCTAAAATAGGCCTTAGTTTTTTCATTATTCGTAAATTGCTCCCAAGTTAGCTTATTACCAATTTTAACAGCATGATCATGCGATAGCGCAATCCACTTCTTGATACCGCCTGTACATATTTTAAATTCATTTGGTGCAAAATACTGTTCCGATGCTACGACTTCCGGCTTCAATTTTAAAAGCTGTGCAGCGTTTAAGGCATCGTCAAGTGCAGAATGATGTTGTCCGATTGGTATCAGCTCGTGGGCTTCCAAAGCTTGCTGTAAACCCCCGTCAAAAAATTGTGTCAGATCAATCAACTGGCCAAGCCATTCATTATTAACTTTATTTACTTTGCAATCTACGAATAGATTAAAGAAATCGCTGCCGCCCCAAGCAAACATCTTATAATCTTCACCACAAAACGTTATAAAACGGCTAATCACTTCCTGATACGATGGACTCGCATGCAAAGTCTCTTTCTCAATGCCGCAAAATTTCAAAGCAAACCGGTTCAACTCAAAATTTGGATTCACATAGCTTTGGAATGTGTCTACAATATTTAAATGACGGTCCAGCTTTACTGCACCTATTTCAATAATTTCCATTGGATAAATATCATAATGCTTTCTTCCATTAAACTCTAGATCTATTACTATATAGCTCATAACTATCAACCTCCACTACTACAACAATACCATGTACAGCAGGAATTTCAATAGAGCTTTTCGTTACCAGTCCAATCAGAACCAAATATTTACTATAAAAAACCCTTGTCCCGCCTGCTTAGCAAGCCTCGACAAGGGTTCTAATAGATTTAGGAAAATTATGAAATTAACGAATTCGGAAAGTATGGATTTCAAACGGCCGTGTTTGAAAGCGAATTTGATTCATGCTTGCATCTTCACTTTCGATTAATACACATCTGTTTCCCTTGGTCTCATATTCTAGTAAATCTGTTTTAAGAACCTCATTGGCTTGTACTGCAATACCAACTGTAACCTCGCGGCTCTGCCCTAACCAATCACGAAGGCGTAGAATATATCCGTCTCCATCCTCAGCAGGCTTTAAGCATGTTACTGCCATACCTTCCAATCCATTAGGCAAAAAATCGGTAAATGCGGTTTGCGAATGTTCCTCGCTAACAGGTACGCCAGAAACAGGCGTCATTGCTTCTTGGGCTTGCTTCCAAACGGAGCCCTCAACCCAGTCCCCTTTATGCGGGATAAGCCTGTATCGATAACTCAAGCTGCCGCCAACCCATTGCGGGAAATTGGTTCCCCACCAATTATTGAATAGATTGAAGTTGATCTCGGGCTTCTCGGGCTTGTAATCATGCTCATAATCCCACATCCCGTTCCGTCCAATGAAAAATAAAGGTGAATCGAGCGGTACAATTGCCATTCCCACGGTTCCGTCCGACACATCCACAAAGTTTTCACAGCATTGCAGCAATGTGCTGGACGAACGTACAATATCCGTGCAGGGATCTATAACACTGCCCATTTTGTTAATTCGGTAGCTTGGATTATCCAGCTTAAATGGAAACAGGATATGACCGGATTCAGCCATAGGCGTTTCTTCTTTGCCGGTCAGCTTCCACTCCATATCAATATTAGGTGAATCCTCTGTTAGGGTGATGCTCCATACCGTCTCGTTGGCATTGCCATACTCCTTAACGGATGATGGAACGCTTGAAGCTTTACATACCAATCGTACGTAATCCGATTCTTCAATAAGACGTATCTCACTTAGCTCAGTTGTAAATGATAACCGCTTTTGCTGCTCAGGATAATCCGTTTTACCAAAGTCATGAACTCCCCAATCATGAAACCGGTATGCATATTTCTTAATATACCGGGTAATTTCTTCACTGGAATAAATATTGTATTCATACTGCCCGAAGCCAAAGGAGGACGTTTCTTCTACCCATTCCTTCTGCTGCTTCTTGTCATATAAGCTGGTGATCCATCCGGTCTGACAGTCTACCTGCACCCTGACAAATGCATTTTCTATTACAGCCTCCTGATGGTTAATGAACCCCTTTAGCAGGTTTGATCGCGTATCAACGGCTGCAGCAACCTCAACCGCCGAACCTTTGAACGCTGCTTGAAGCTCTGCTTGCCTGATACAAGCAATCGTTTTATAACCCAGAGCTGGCAGCTGCTTCACTTCTAAGATAATACCGTTGCTGGCATGGCTCCAAACAAGCTTCTCACCGCTGATGCAGTCGATAAAGATTTCATCTTCTTCTGGGCTTTCCAGGTTCTCCAGTAGAACTAGCGCATCGCGTGACCAGCCCAAATAATTGTATACCCGATACGTTTTTTTATCGCTGGCTTCTCTCACAATATTACTGCCGCTGCCGCTAAGCATTTCGACCGCAGCATCAAGCGCAGCTTCCGCTTTATTCAAATAATCGATCTGCTCCTGCCAGGAGTGCTCCATCTTGAGGTACCGTTCACTGCTCTTATCCTTGAGGAACGACTTCTTATCATAAGTTCTGGGGAATAAGAAGCTCTTGCAATCCATCCCCCACGTATGCTCACCGAACAAGAGAGAATGCTCGTAGCTCTCGTCTATTTTGCCCTTGATCTGCTGTGAATGGCCTGCAGCTCCGCCAACATCGCTTGTCTCGCCGCTAAGCATACTGAGCGCCAGCGCGCTTTCAGCAGCCGCGATGCGGCTTCTCAGCTCCCGCACGCGGGAAACCTCACGCGGCGCCGAGCCAACGCCGTGAATCCACGCATCCGCTAAATCCCCGCGGATTACAGGCAGATCCGGATTTCTTGACAAGAAATCCGCGGCGAAATCGGTCAAGCTGCCGATATACAGCTCAGCTTGCAGCCCGCTTTCGGCAATCGAAGCTTTCATATCTTCGATTACCGATGCTTCATGCGGCCCATGATTGTCGCTTGTATGAATCAAAGCGAGCCATATCGGATGCGTCCACTCCTCGGGAGGCAATATGCCGGTACCATAACCGCCTTTGGAATAAAAGGTGAGCAGCCTCTCCCCATCCGGGCCTTCCCAGAAAAATACCGGCGGTACATCGGGAGGCGTTGAGAACCCGTTGCAGCCCAGATGCAAGATGTTTACGCCCGCTTTTTTCAATAAGGAAGGGACGATCCAGGTATGTCCTGGAACATCAGTCATTTTTGCATCCATAGGTCGGTATCCAAACTTCTCGCTTAAGCCGCGAGAAACATACATTCCCCGAATCCACTCTTCAAGGCCGCAAAATTCGGTATGGGTCGTATAGGGAAGCATATGCCATATTAATTGACCACTTTCCAGAAACTTCAAAGCGCTGGCCTTATCCTGCTCATCGCTTCCCTGCAAGGATTGCAGCAAAGGCCATGCCGACATTGTCCACACATACTTTTCATTCGGTTCGTTATCTTTCGTTTTATCGCAAATTGCAATGACATCTTTCAACATCTCGGTTTTGTATTTGTGAACTACATCCGATACCAAACCCGTGAAACCGATATCAAAATGTGTTTTAAAAACCACATATATTTTTTCCAAACGATCGTTCATGGGCTCTGTCTCCTTTTCTCTGCTTAGCACCGAACCAGTCTGTCTTCTTGTCGGTCTAATTGTCGGCATATGCCTGCTGCTTGAAGACATCATCATTAATCTGAATGAATGTCACAATCGGGTAATGATCAGAAGGGTACCCTCCATTGATCTCTCTGCGGTCAACCTGTGTTTCCATAACTTCCATTTCGGGTGATACAAAAATATAGTCAATCGGCTCTCCCTCATCACCGCCCTTAAATTCGTGAGCGGTTAGTCCAATAGTACCCGGTAGTGCTGCATAAGCATCCTTTAGCCAAGTTTGGCGGCCTTGATAGTCCGTTTCCCCCCGCAAAAAGCGGATTGGAAAATGATCGGGATGACTGTTCATGTCTCCTGTCAGAATAAGCGGTAAACCAAACTCAGTTCTATGTGAGCGGATAGTATCCCAGATGAGTACGGAACCCCGATCTCTGGCTGTCTGGCCAAAGTGGTCCAAGTGCGTATTATAAACGAGAAACTCCCTGCCGCTCTCATGATGCTTAAAGTGCACCCAGGTGCATATTCTCGGCAGCATACTGTCCCAGCTCTTGGAGCCTACTTCATAGGGCGTTTCCGACAGCCAAAACTGCCCATGATGCCGTACGGTAAGCTCTGCTTTTTTATAAAAAACAGCACAATGTTCATTCTCATGCTCCCCCAGCCGCCCATTGCCTACCCATGCGTAATCCTCTAACCGCTCGTTAAGTCCGGTCAGCATGATGTGGTAGCCTTCCTGAGTACCGATGATAAGCGGATTATGATCTTTAATGATGCTTGCAACACGATCGACTCGGTTAGGCCAAATATTATCTCCGTCATTCGGCGTATTGTATCGTAAATTAAAAGACATGACCGTTATATTCAACTAAATCACCTCAAGAAGTTAGTCTATTAATCAAAATAAATGGGATTCGTTAATGCAGCCATCAATAAAGAGTCGGTCTCTTTAAAATGCCTCCACACCTCTGCCCGCACAAATGTCACATGATCCGCCTCAAACCTAAGCTCGACCATTCCATTTTCACCATCGGGGGCTATCACTTCCTGCTCAACCCCTCTGCTGCTGATCAGCTTTACTTTGTCCCCTGCCTTCAGATTCTCTGCCTGCAACCGGATCGTTCTACTGCGCTCAGACTCCGGTACAACCTCACCGATCTTATAGCTCCCGCATTCCAGCTCTACAAACGGACCCTCAGGGGAATAGCTTATCAATACATGTCCCTTATCAACACCATTCAGAATCCCTTCTACGGTCTTGGATGACGCAAATACCCATGTGCAAGGCATCGCATGTTTCACAAATGGATCAGGCCTATGCACATCGCTGCCTCCTATCGCGGTCAATCGCCTTCCGGAGACGAGCTGCTGCTGCCACCAGTTTAAGGTATGCTCATTACGCATAGTCCAAGGGCCGTTCCAAACCTCAACCCAATCATGGTCCACCTGAAAATCCCATTCCCATGGACAATAATCGCAATGCGGATGATTCAACACAATCTTGGCTCCACGTTCTCTGGCTACGCCTAATCTATCATTAACATCAGCTTGATTGGAAACGCGAAAATCATCAAGAGGATCTGTAACCCCAAGAAAGTTGCTGTGGCCAAAGTTCGTTGTAAACTCATAGCCTGGAATCATAACCACACTTGTGTCACGCGGGTAAGATAGATTTTGGCTGGATGTATTGTGATCGGTCATTGCAATGAAATCGCAGCCAAGCTGCTCCATGATTCCCGCATTTTCCTCCAATGTATATGACCCGTCGCTATTAATGCTATGTGTGTGTAAATCGCCTTTGAGCCAACGCTGCGTTGCATAGGTGAATTCAATCGTTACTTTAACTGTGCAGCCATCCTGAGGTATTTTATAAGCATTATGCAGTACAGCCCAGCTGCCGGCACTTAATGGACCGGGTAAGTATCCTGGCGTTGCCTTTTCCAGTCCCAAGTTAAAATAAGTGCGTGCGCCACCGCTCCAGCCCCTGACTCTATGAGAATCGCGAATTCCCAGATCGATAACGGCGCCCGAGCCCTCCTTGGCTTCCACTATGTAGCCAACCCGAATTTCTTCTACATCGCTCGGCATGTCAAAAGGAAGCTCTACATAAGTGCCCTGCTGAGCATGTTCTATAAAAAGCGAGAAAATAGATATAGTACGTTTCGGCTCAACCTTTTTCATATATGGTTCTCTCCTTATAAGCAATAATGACCCTTACTCCTTATTAGCTCCTATCATAATCCCTTTGACGAAATACTTCTGAACGTAAGGATAAATAATAATGAGCGGAACTAGGGCAATAACAATGCCTGCCATACGTACATTTGTGGTGATGATAAAGTTACTGGAGGTAGCATCCGTATCGATAATAAGCGATTTCAAAGCAATTTGTAACGTATATTTGGCATGGTCACTAATGTACAGCAGCGCTGGGGTAAATTGATTCCAACGGCTTACAAATTCAAATAAGGTGACTGTCGCCAGACCTGCCTTTGCTAGCGGCAAATACATGGTAGCGAATATCCGCATATCTCCAGCCCCGTCCATTCGCGCCGATTCCGACATTTCAATAGGAACTGTAGCAAAAAAGTTGCGCATTAATAACACACTGAAGCCCGAGACGAGACCTGAAATAATGAGCGCTGACAATGTATTTAATAAGCCAAGCTCTTTGTTCACCACATAGAGCGGGATCATTATCGCTTCTCCCGGAACCATCATTGTAATCAATATAAGCGATACCATCAGCTTTTTACCTGGAAGCAGCGGTTGAACCAGCACATATCCCGCCATTGCACACAGCAGCACATGACCAAATGTACCAATTGCGGTAACAATGACATTATTGGTAAAAGGTAAATACAGCTGCATCCGGTTCCATACGGTACTGAACCCCTCTATGCTCAATTCCTTCGGCCATAAAACAATGCCTGGCTGCATGGAAGCAAAATTCGTGGAAAAGGCTAACGCAAATGTATTCATAAAGGGAATAATCATGGTTGAAACCAGCAGGAGCAGGAATAATATATTGAAAACGTCGAATACGCGGCTCGACAAACTTGTATACTGATTATTCATCTTATTTGTCTCCCCCATCGTCATAACGAATTAGCGCTCTGGTTACAAATGTCAGGATTAACGTTGCAAAAATAACCAAAAATCCGGAGGCTGTCGCAAGACCAACTTTGAATTCAAGAATCCCTTTCTGATACGTATACATCATGATTACATCCACTTTCTTGGCAATAGCCCCGTTTCTCATGACGAAAATCTGATCGAACATACGAAGGATGCTTAACACATTTAACATAATGACAACCTTCATGGTGGATACCAGAGAAGGAAGCGTCACAAAGCGCACCAGCTGCCAACGATTGGCACCATCTATTCTTGCAGCTTCATAAAGCGAAGGATTGACCGAAACGATTGCAGCCAAGTACAAAATACATGTAAAACCCATCTCTTTCCATACCGAGGTGAATACCATAATCCCTCGCGCATAGATGGTGCTGGACATAAAGCTGATCGGTTTGCCTGCCCCTAACGCCATTAACAGCTGATTCACAATCCCCGTATCAGGTGAGAGCATCATAATCCACATACCGCCCACGACGACCCATGAGAACAAATGAGGAAGGTATACGACCATTTGCGTCACTTTTTTAAACCAGGTAGAGAAAATTTCGCTTAATGACAGTGCCAATACGATTGGCATAATAAATCCAACAACTAGCGAGCTGCAGCCGATAATGAGCGTATTCTGCAGCGCATCCCAGAAAGAGCTGTCTTTAAGTACTTCCATGTAATTGTCGAAGCCAACGAATGGCCGATTTCCAATTAATCGAAAGTTTTGAAAGCTGATGATGAACCCTCTAACAAGCGGATAATAGGAAAAGAGCAAGAAATAACCGAGAATAGGCACCATCATTAAATACAAAGTTTTATATTTCCAGACGGCTTTCAAACGATAGCCACCACCTTATCCGATTCGAAGTTGATTGATGAGGGAGTATGCTAACCATACTCCCCCTCTTATGCTGATATAACAGCTTATCCGTTCGTCCATGCATTTAATGCTATTAATCGATAAGTTGCTTCGCTTTTAATTGCTCGCGCATTTTCTTAACTGCTTCAGCAGCAGGCATTTCTCCGAGAATTGCTTTAAAGGAAAATTCATTAATAATTTTTTCTGCGTCAGCCCATTTTGGCGGCGTCAATTCTAAAGTAGCATATTTGATAACAAGCTCCTGAGCTTCTTTAACTCCTGGCAGCAAGCCGAATGGCGGTTGAACCTTTTTGTTGTACCAGAACGGTACGCCATGATCCATTGCATGTTCCTTACCTGCTTTGGTCAGCTCATATTTGCCCCCAGCTTCTGTGTAGTCATTGTCTTTAATACCAAGGCTGCCCAGAATGATTCCATCTTTGGAATGCCACCATTCGATAAATTCAAACGCTGTTTTGGGATGCTCTGCATTGACAGGAATTACCCATACATCCGGATCTCCGCGACGCAGCATATATTTACCATCGGGGCCAGCAGCACCCGGTAGACCTTTTGCTTCAAATGTTGTTTTCGGGTCCTGCTCCAATCTCGTATTGTTCAGCATACCAACCCATGCATCCCAATAAGTAATCATGCCAACACGGTCCGTCAGGAACAGATTGCGCATTTTGCCGGTATCATTAGTTGCAAAGTTAGGATCAAGGATACCTTCCTTATACAGCTTGTTCAGCCACTCGTATACTGGAATAGCAGCATCTGTGGAATAAGGAACGTCCTTCTTGCCATCCTTCTCCACATATCGCTGTTTCAAGCCTGCTGCACTGAAAAATCCTTGCAGTTCATACATGCCCGCAGTTGATAAGCCATACGTGTCTTTCTTGCCATTACCGTCAGGATCCTGCTCTGTGAAAGCCTTGAGTACTTTATAGTAATCATCCAATGTTTTCGGTTCCGGCAAATTCAGCTTCTTCAACCAGTCATTCCGTACTGTGGGCATGGTGCCGCCTTGGAATTTAGTAAATACGCCGAATATTTTACCATCCTTCGTCTTTACCTGATCCCATTCCTGTGTCGGCAGTACATCCGGATCCTGCAATACTTTGGAAGCCTTAACTTGATCCGTCAGCGGAGTTAATACACCCTGATCGACCAGAAGGTTCATTCTTTCTTTACTTACTTGCAGCAGGTCGAACTTTTCACCGGATGAAATAGCGGCCATCAGCTTTTGATCGTAATCGGATGCAGGCTTATCAAGCTTGGCTTTAATGCCGGTTAACCGTTCGATTTCTTTCTCGAAAAGCGTATTCTCATCCGGATTTTTACCGCCGATTACGGATGACATCATACGCAGTGCTCTATCTTCTTTCTTGGCATCCGCCTTAGGCTGAGGGGTCGTGGTGTTGTTATTGCTGGTGCCTGAATTATTGGCTGCTGGTGAATCTCCACCGGAACAGCCTGCAAGTGCTCCACCAAGAAGCATGAATGCTACCATCGAACTAACCGCTTTAGTTTTCTTAATCATATTAACCTCCCAATATTAATTACTCTTGGACAGTTCTGTTTTATGGCTAATGATAAACTGATAACCCAATTCAATCTGAGGCATCACCGCCTTTACAATTCCTTAATAAAGCGCTTTCAAAAAGTGCCCACCCCAATATGAGG
The DNA here is from genome assembly GCF_024722015.1 of Paenibacillus radicis (ex Xue et al. 2023). Lineage (GTDB taxonomy): Bacteria > Bacillota > Bacilli > Paenibacillales > NBRC-103111 > Paenibacillus_S. The sequence continues at coordinate 31,814 of NZ_JANQBD010000007.1, forward strand.
CTTTAGATCAGCTTGCGGCATGATTCACGGATCACCAGTCTGGCTTCAATGATCCTTTGCTCTACGACGCTGAGGTCATTCATTTTTTGTATAAGAATTTGCGCTGCTTCTGCACCAAGCCGTTCCGCCGATAGCTCGACAGAAGTCAATTTGGGTGTAATCTCCTGAGCCAACGTCGCATCATTACTTAATGCAATCACCGAGAGGTCTTCCGGAATATCGATACCCAACTCCCTCGCGGCTCTCAGTACCCCAAGTGCAACTCGGTCCGTGTCAGTGATTACGGCTGTAAACTCCTGTTTGCCGTATAGTGCTTTAAGAGCGCTATACCCGTAATCTGTTGCGTGGCTATGATGCTTTCTCGAATAATTCACCACATGTACGTTGCTAAGAGGCTTCCCATGCTGGGTAAAGGCCTGATACAATCCGTTCTGCCTGTCAGTTGACACCGTCATATCTGCTGCAGCATTGAGGAACAAAATCGAAGTATGGCCGTTCTGCAATAAATAGTTTCCAACCTGCAGGCTCACGTTGGTGTTGTCATTATCCACATAGCAGATGGATGCATCCTCGGGATCGGGTCTGCCGATCAGCACCAGTGGAATGTTCATTTGATTGTATCTAGAAATTCGGGGATCATGCTTCCTCGGATTCAGCATAATAACGCCATCAATGGGATCAATTGAGAATTGGGTCGGATCATCGTGCTCAGGCAACGAATCAAGCAATACTCGGTATCCCTGCTTCGAACATTCTCTAATCACACCATTTATCATTTGAATTTCGAAACCCGACATTGTGCTGTCTTTGGAAATAGGCATTTTCAATCCAACAATCATCGTTTTCTTGATGGCTAAGCTTCGTGCTACATGATTTGGAAAATACCCCATGTCTTTAGCTACCTCAAGCACTCTTTCCGTTACTTGCTTGCTGATTGGACGTTTCTTGCTGAATACACTGGAGACCGTTCCTTTAGAAACACCAGCTACTTTAGCTACATCATCAATTGTTGCCACACGATCCCCCACTTCAGTTATTTGTAAGAAAAGCTTTCATTCACCTGCTGAAACTTAAACTGCCTGATATTATTAAGAAATCATTAAACCGGTTTAATGATTTTCCCAATAAAAACCAGTTCCTACAACTGGTTTAATCCACCGATTTATCAAATCGTTAAACCGGTTTAACTGGTTCACATTTCCTATTATACATACGTATTATTATTCTTACAACCCATTTTTGTAAACTCTGCGTAAATTTTAGGTAAAGCGCTTAATCGGCTGTTATAGAAGCACTTACATCATCTTGTAAGCGCTGCATAAATTGCACTTTCCCTTTGATATTTAACTTTTTATGCACACTCCATCTTTGACGGAATAACCTCTATATAATTTATTTAACACGCTTAAATCCATACCTATCTATCAAAAATGAAATTAAAATGCCAATACTGTACCTTATTAAATCCTCTACCAAAAACCCTCTTCCCAAAATTAAAGAACCTATTAAACTGCTTCTAATCCCATTTATCCACTCGGCTTGATATAGCTGGCTAAATTCAATGGCGAAACAAAATAGGAAGCTGAGTATAAAAGCCAACGATAATTTCTTATTGACCGTCCATACACGAATGCCAAAATAGATCATACTTGCCCATAATCCGTCTCCAAAATTTCTTGAAACAAAAACAGGCAATAGATCCGAGTAAGCTCTTGAACCAAGGCCTAAAACTATCGTAGCGCAAACTGCAATTAGATATACAATCCTGTCTCTCAACAATATCATTCCTAACTTTTCTTAAATTAGCTCTACTATCACCTTAGCACGGCAGGCAAATGGAGTAAAATCATAAATTGTGAACATAAGAAACGTGAACCTTTTTCGAACAAACTCTTCTACCTGTATAGTAAATTGATTATTTCATATATACTGTATACGGATAGAGTCGATAATTTTAGAAGAGGTGTGAATGCTATGTTAAAAACTGCGCTAGGGCGCTTTCGTCTTATCGGTCTGTACGAAGGAATTTCGTTTATTCTTCTCCTTGGAATTGCCATGCCGCTAAAATATTACGCAGGTTTTCCGCAGCCGGTTAAAATTATCGGAATGCTCCATGGCTTGCTATTTGTTCTTTACATTCTCACCCTTGCTCATGTAACACTTACGAACCGCTGGTCCTTTCTTCGTGTGCTTGGTGCACTTATTGCTTCTCTTTTACCGTTCGGTACCTTTGTGCTCGATGCAAGATTGCGCCGTCAGCCTTAAAAGAAGGCCAGTCATTGAACCGCTACTAACAAGACAGTCCCAATATCTTAAATAAACAAGCCTCTATATCCACTGTGACAGTGGGAATAGAGGCTTGTTTGTTTGTTGATTCAAGGGGCTTTATTTCGTATCCTTCCAGGCAGAAGGATGTTCCTCGCTCACCAGCTCCAGGTTGGCCGCGCTTGCATTCGCTTCTACCTGCTCAGGGCTTTTGCAGCCCGGTATGACTGTGGCAACAGCAGAATGCTGCAAGCACCAAGCCAGAGCCCATTCAGCCATGTTAACGCCTTGCGGTAGCTCGTTCTGCTGGATCTCCTGTACTTTTTGCAGCTTCAAAGCCGTGACTTCCTTATCATGCCTGGAACGGACGTCATTATCGGCAAATTGAGCTCCAGGCTTATATTTGCCGCTTAAATAACCGCTAGCAAGTGGAACTCTGGCCAGCACGCCCAAGTCCTGACGTTCGCAGGAAGGAAACACGCGATTTTCAGGTGTTTGATCAAGCCGGTTATAAACCACTTGAATCGCTTTTGCGTCTACACTTGATGCTGCATCTGTCTGATGCAGATTATCGTTGCTGCCGATGGAAATGCCCAGATGCCTTATTTTGCCTGCCTGCACCTGCTTGTCCAGCATGGTCCACAGCTCATCATTGTCAAACTCTTCATTAGAACCGGAATGAAATTGATATAAGTCTACATAGTCCGTTTGCAATGCCGATAAAGAGGCTTCAAGCTGCTTAAGCACTTCTTGTGCCGACCAATCATTTCTTGTTGGATTATTCCGATCCGAGTGGTTATGTCCAAACTTCGTTGCAATAATCCACTCCGCCCTGCTTTTGCGACGAGCCACATATTCCCCAATAAAGCTTTCTGACAGATGATGACCATAGCATTCCGCTGTGTCAATCAGATTAATACCGACATCCGAAGCTTTATCAAGAATCGCATCCACTTCATCCTGAGTGAAATCCTTCCCCCAAGCTCCCCCGAACTGCCATGTTCCTACACCAACTACCGAAACCTTTAGCTCCGTTTTCCCCAGTCTGCGATATTTCATGAATCGTCAGCTCCTTAGCCCAGCATTTGGATTTTCCTCTTTCCTGATTCATTATAGAAGAGTTTCCAAAAGTCAACAAGAAATGAAAAAAAAGTACGCTAGTTAAGTAAGAGTAACTAACATAAGGCCAGGTAAGAGGTGAAGGCTGTTCTTCGTCGACTATTTTATAATACCAGACTTTATAAGTTTTCAGCGGAGCTGAGCAAGTCTGATATTGCAAGAAAAGCTACAACTTAGACACGAATGTATCTTCCTCGAAAGGGCTTCGAATAGAAGCTTTTCTTATAGACTGATCGTGACGTCGAGCGGCACAATATTTTGATTAAGTTTTTCTTTGCACCATTTCAATTGAACCTGCATTTTGCTTTCCGCTTCATCCCCTTTAGGGGTTTCAAAGTCTTCCTTATTGTAAATATAGGCCTCTTGTAAATCGTCAGTGTAAACGACCTTATATACATGCTTTACAACAAACTTGAAATCTTTTACATACTTGCCCGTATCAGTGTTCTTAAATGAAATTTTCATCCTTGTCTCACCTTCCTGATAAGTTTATGGTGCAAAAAAAGCCTGAATGCTCAGGCTTCCGCATGTTTCTTCTAATCGACCCCGATTGAAGTTTATTGTAGTTGATTGATGAACCTTTTTCTAAGATTTGTTTTCGAGCAGGTCGGACATAATGTCAATTGCTTCTTTCTCATCTCTGCCCTTCGTTTGAATAGTGATTTTGGTACCAGAACGCAATGGAATCATCATCATGCCCAGAATGCTTTTCACATCCAGTTGCAAGTTGTCATGATCAAACTTAATTTTGATATCCGAGCTGAACCTCGCTGCTTGATGAGCGACCTCCTGCAAGTATTGGGGCTGCAAGTCATTGCAAATTTGAATCTCATGTACTCTCATCTGTATGCCTCCGTTCGTAACTTCCTGTTGAATAACTAAACTATTCGCTAGCGCTTATCCACATGTTACAACAGATTTCGTCAGATGAGAAGTAGAAGAAACCGCTGCCATTTATTATTATTTTCTTTAAATGAAATTATCCGCTCCACCCCATTCCTCTGCTCATCGCTGTTTCTCCAGTTCAAGTCAACTCGATAATTCCGATAAGCTGCGTCATACGGCGCCAGTACTGCTCCACACGGAAGTGAAGGGCATTGCGGAAGTAATTGTTCCGTTATCACCTGAAAAGTCCAAAAATCTGAGTGAACTTTCTTGTATGTTAAAAAAAGATTCCCTGAGCCAACCGGCATCAGAGAATCTTCGGGGGTTATGCTATTCCTGCAGCTTGCTTTTTGCAGCCTCAACCAACAGCTCGTAAATTTCATCATTCTCTTCAAGAAGCTCTTCTACAGCTTCGATCTCTTCTTCCCCACCGGAGTCTTTCAGGAAATTCAAGCTGTAGCTCCACTCTTTACCTTTCTTTCTGTACAGGGTAATCTCATAAGGCTGTTTATGGTTATCTACGCGGAATTCTACTTTACCTACGTAGCCATCTTCCTTGCTGTGCGTCATGCTGGATTCCAAAATGGTAATCAACAAAATCATCCTTCTTTCATTTACTAATCATACAAAACATGCAACTTTTACAAATCATTTTACCTATTAGGCCAAAGAGTTCGCAATGCCTGTTAAGCGCTCAGCTAAACCTGTAACTTTACCTACTGAGGCTACCATTTTCTGAGTGGCGTCAGCCTGCTCGTTGCTTTTGCTCGCGCTGTCCTGTGAAGCCGCTGTAACCGCGTCCATCTTGATGCTAATCAGCTCCGTTAACTCAGCAATTTTCTCAGCATTTTGTTTAGACACCGCAGACAGCTTACGGATTTCTTCTGCGATGATTCCAAAGCCCCTGCCGTGTTCGCCGCTTCGTGCTGCTTCTATCGCTGCATTCAGGCCTAGAATATGGGTCTGACTCGCTACGTTGCGAATAAATTGTAACATTTCGCTGATGTTTTTGGAAATAGTCTGTACCTCTTGAATTTGTCCTGCCAAATGCTTCTCATTGGTATCAATTTCTTGAGCTGAAGCCGCAATATGGGTAATGCTTGCTGACAAACCTTGCGCATTCTCATGCAGCAGCTTCGAGACCTCCTGCAAATCATGTCCAATCCTTTGCGCCAGTTCTCTGTTTAACCCGCGGATTCGCGTCGAGAGCCCCTTCATCACCCGCCAGGCCAGCATGCTGTCCTCCTGCATCAGCTTGCGAAAAGAATCTTGTTGGAGCAACACAAGTGTACATGCACGGGAAGCTACAACCGTCCCGCTCCGGGGCATCTCTTCGAGCAGCGACATCTCGCCAAAGAAATCACCTTTACCCAGCTTCGCAACCGGAATCGTCCTTCCGTCCTGTTCCAAAAAAACATCGACTTCCCCGTTAAGTACAACATACATGTCCACACCTGGCTCACCCGAACGAAAAATAACTTCTCCAGGCTGCTTTGTTACTATTTGACCGGCCTCGCTCAGCAACTGCTCATTGATATCCATGTTTTATCCCTCTACGGTTTCATTAGTGTATTCTCTATCACCACTCTACTATAGAAAATTCTATTTATCCGCTCAAAATCCTTTAGTTAAAATATTAAACTATCAATAAGAAATTAATAAACGGTATGCCTATGAATGATCATAGGATACCGTTATCGTTTTTAAGCATCACTTCCGTGCTTCTTCTGTTTTATTGCTTCTTCTCAACTGATTTCTTCAAATCGTTAACTTCCCTATCTTCGGCAGCTTTCCCGCCATAGCGAACTTGTTCATACAATGAAATCAATGATTCGGGTGATTGCCCTTTTATAGGATCCCATTTCTGTATGTCCTTCGTATTCTCCAAAGGTGTTTGGTGACGCTTGAGTTGATAGCCTTCACCAACTGCTTTTAGTATCCAGGCCCGATATAAATACCGAACTTTCTCCTTGTTATCTTTTAATTCCTCCCATTTCTCAAGCGGCTCAGACTTATGCGGCAGCCAGCCCTTCAACCGAGCAGCCAATTGATCACGAAGCGACTTCCAATCCATTAAGCTTTCGACATCGTCCTCATAACCTCCAGCGCCTTTGTGAGTTTCCTTTCGCGCCAGTATGCCCATCAGCTTTAAGTACAAGGCTTTCAATAGCCCTGGAAGCTTTCTGACAATCAAATAAAGGATATACAGCAGCAGCAGAACTAATGCCGTTTCAATCAAAATCATGAATGCCTTCTCCAGCCATAATAGCCAAGGCGCAGCTTGACCACCTTCCCCTAGCCCGCTGAGATTCATTGGAGGTTGCTCGGCCTTATCGACAGGTGGCGGCTCCGGATTTCGGGCAAGCAGCTCCCGCAGCCATGCTAGCAATAGCTCCTTTAGCCATATAACCGCCTGCTGCAGCTTACGGAACATTACAACAATAAGAATCAAAGCCATTACGATAAAAATAAGGATACGGTTCTGCCAAACAACGGCAGTCGCAAGCACCGGCTCTTTATCCCCGGATAAAGTTTCCTGCTTCATATTCGACTGATTCGTCATAAGCAATGTAATTGCAAGCGATGCGAGCCCTCCCCATAACAACAAGTATGAATAGGGTTGAAGAATCGGGACATACGACCAAATCAAAGAACATAAAAAGTACACCACCAGAGCAATCCCATAAAAGGTTACTGGAAAAAGCACATACCAGGGTACTGTAACGAGCTTTACTCCACGTGCTGCGAGCCATGCAGCAATCGGCAGTCCCAAGTAAAATCCATAAGATGTATCAAAAACCACAAACGATGCCAAGGCGCCAATAATGCCAATGAATAAAAAGAGCTGGTATCTTTTCCGCAATGACAGCAAGCTTCCACCTGTGTAACCGGCCGCATAGCATAGCGGCAATAAAAGAAACCACAGCCACATACTGATACCACCTGGCACAATATAGACCGCCATCATAATGAGCAGCGGAAGCCCCATCAGCAGCTCCACGCCACCCTTTATGACACACGAGCCCATACCCTTCCAAAAGGATTGCTTCATGCTCCAGCACCTGCCTGTTCCACTGAGGCCGAATGATTCTCTTCCTTTTGAAGAAGCACCACTTGAATACCATTCCCATTGTACTCAAGCTGTTCAATTGCCGTTTGCATCTTCGCACTCACATAAGCAGAAATAATGACCAGATCCATTCGCGAGGCTCCACGATTATGTGCAGCAAATTGTTCCAGCAAATCATCAAAAGGAATGCTGCGGGCTACAACCAGCCTGGCCATAGTTTCCAGAATGAAGGTCATCTGCTCAGGGCCGCTTCTCGGTTCAATATGAACCGTTTGCTTAGGCATATCGATCAAATAGGCATTCGAACCAAAACCTGCTTCCATTCCTTGCCCAATGGCATATTGGGCGAATGCGGCAGCATAGGAAACACCTTGCTCGAATAATGCCTCATCGTTCACCTGATTCCACATCTTCTCATGATCTTCCACATTGAGAAGAATCATAAGGCGATGATCCGCCGTATAATCATGCTGGTGAACCTGCAGCCTGCCGCTTCGTGCCGTCGCCTTCCAGTTGATCCCGTTCAATGGATCACCATAACGGTACTCCCGGACTCCTGAAATCATGAAAGGATCTTCTACAATCCAACGGCGAACGGTCATATCCCCCTGCCAGCTGTGAGACGGAATCGATATCTGATTAAGCTCCGCTATCTTCGGATATACCAACAGCTCGACATCCAGCGTTAGCCGCAGCGTATTTCGATACAGCCCCAGCAAATCACCGAATGTTAAAGCTGCTGTATTTAGTCTATAACAGCCTCTTCTTGTACAAGCAATCCGGTGCTTTCTAGTAATTTGGGTAAATGGCATTAAGCTGAACAGGCTTTTATGGTTTTGAAACATCGCTCCATCATTGATATCGAGGCCTGTTTGGCTTTGAAACTTAAGGCTTGCATGTATTAAAGATTCAAGTCTAAGCCACGGCACCGGAATGAAGTTGCGATTCGCAATCCGTTCCACCAGCTCCACTTCCTCGCCTTGATAACATGCCGTTTTGCTAAAATAACGCTTGTAGCTAAGTCCACGCTGGCCAAAATAACGAAACAGCGCTGCTTGTATGACAATAATGATGAATGCAACAATAAGAAACCAATGGATCGCCATACGTCACATCCTATCTGTAAAGCAGGTTGTCTTCAGCGGGTACGGCAACCTCCCGCAGTACCGCGGCAACTACAGCTTCCGCCGCCTCATTGCGGGAACGGTAGGAGCCCTTAACGATAATACGATGGGCCAGCACGGAAGGAGCCATTGCTTTTACGTCATCAGGAGTTACAAAGTCTCTTCCACGCAGTACAGCGTGCACTTGAGCCGCCTTCAGCAAGGCTTGGCTGCCACGGGGACTGACCCCTGTCGCTACATCCGCGTGTGTTCGTGTCTTCTCAACAATAGCGAGCAAATAAGAAAGCAAGTCGTCGCTGACAGCGACCTTAGCATAATGCTGCTGAGCCGCAGCCACCTCCTCTGCTTCAGCTACACTGGTAATCACATCCAGAGGGTTGTGTTCCTTAAACCTTTTCAAGATATTGATACCTTCTTCGGTGCTGGGATACCCCATATTCACTTTAAATAAAAACCGATCCAGTTGGGCTTCAGGTAATGGAAATGTGCCTTGATTCTCCACCGGATTCTGCGTTGCAATCACTATGAACGGACGATTCAACAGCCGCGTTTCTCCATCAATGCTGACCTGCCTCTCTTCCATACATTCCAGCAGGCTGGACTGCGTCCGCGGAGTTGCCCTGTTGATTTCATCGGCAAGCAGAAAATTCGTGAACAGCGGCCCCGGCCGGAATTCGAATTCGGACAGCTTCTGATTATAAAAATTAATTCCGCTTAAATCGGATGGGAGTAAATCCGGTGTAAACTGTATCCGCTTGAAGCTCCCATTGATTGACTTCGCCATAGCCTTGGCCAGCAAAGTCTTCCCAGTACCTGGTACATCCTCCAGTAATACGTGTCCGGAAGCAATAATTGCAATTAGCAGCTTATCGATCACATCATCTTTTCCTACTACTACCTGATTGACATTGCTTTTAATCTTCATTGCCAGTTCTTTAATTTGCAAGAGCTCCATCATGGTCCCTCTTTCTACCCGATTTACGTGAATGATTGATTATTTAATAAGAACTCATTACCATTTTCATACAGTTTTGAAATTTGATCAAATCATTTTTATTGCAATCGTTTTCATTTCACTTTACCACAGCACAAGGTCAAAAAGCTACGCGTACCGCCAACGTTCTCTTTCCATAAGCGAACATCTGTACTATACTTGAATTTACAATGCTTGCGTCAACCAAATTTATCTTGAGGTGCATACCCATGAATATAATAAAAGTGAAAGACCGGCAGGAGCTTGATAAGAAAATCCCGTCTATGCCCTGGTATGTGGAAAAATTTATTAATTTCAAGCTGCCGGATCTCTCTCCTTCTTCATTATTGGAATATGTACGCGATTACGAAATCTTTTTCTCCTGGATGCTTGCCGAAGGCTTGGCAGAAGCGGATTCGATAAGACAAATCCCAATTGAAGCATTAGAGAAGCTGCACATGGAAAGCGTGGATAATTTCCGGATGTTTCTGATGACGCGGACCGAAAATACAAACAGCCGAACGACGATTTCCCGTAAGCTGTCCTCTCTTCGCTCCTTGTTTCATTACTTGAGTCAAATAGCGGAGGATGAGCAATTCTACCCCTTATTGAAGAGAAACGTAATGGCTAAGGTACAGATTAAGCGCATGCACAAGCCAAAGGATACGGCCGCCAAGCTGGAGGGAAAACTGCTGCAGGAGGAAGAAATTCTCGAATTTCTCGAATATATTCAAACCGGTTACGGACAAGAGGTTGTCAACAACAAGCAGGCTTTATTTTCCTTTGAAAGAAATAAGGTCAGAGACTGCTGTATCGTAAGTCTTATTCTCAACTCCGGGTTACGCGTGTCGGAGGTTTTCAATTTGAATGTCGATGACATCGATATGAAAAAGCGGCTGACACATGTGTATCGAAAAGGTAAAAATGACGATTCTTTCAAAACGCCGGTTTATTTCCGCCAGGAAGCCATTGAAGCTTTGAAAAAATATATGGAGCTGCGGCAGTCCCAGTATAAAGCTCCTCGTAAGGAAAAAGCCCTCTTCCTCGCCATTGCAAACGGCAAAAAAGAGGGAGAACGTATGACCAAGCGAGCCATTCAGGAAATGGTCATCAAGTATGCCAAACGGTTCGGCAAGCCTTACCTTTCCGTTCACAAGCTGCGCCATTCGTTCGCCACTGACTATTATATGCGTAACGATCTATACAAAACCCAGGAGCAGCTGGGCCATGCTTCACCGGAAACTACACAAATCTATGCTCATTTGACAGACAAGACGATGGCAGAAGCTATCGACAACCCTAAGGAATAAGTTAACCAACATTTCGGCTTATGCGGCTGGAATGTTTTTTGGCGTGGGCTTGGCTCTTGAGAAACGGCTGTTCGTACCGGCCACTCCAGCAATGATCATTATGGCTCCAATTAGATGATAATATTCCAGACTCTCTTGCAAAAACAAATACCCGCCTGCAATCGTGATTAATGTCGCGATATGGTTGAACACACTTATTTTGGTAGCTTCAATCTGCAATAAAGCATAATTCGACAGCAAGGATGAAGCGAGTGATGAGCATATACCCAAGTACAGGATGGATACAACAAATGAAGGGCTTGTAAAAGGCTCAAAGTACAGGTTCAAGGTGCCTGCCGATAGATGCCGGATAACAGATAAGCTATTAAAGATTACGAAGCCGAAGGCTGTCATCAGATAAGTGATTTCCAGTACATTTCCGAGCTTTGCTTTTTTTCTGGTCAGCACTGTATATCCGGCTAACGATAGTGATGTTAAAAGCATAAGTATCGTTCCCGGCATATTGGCAGATTCAAACCGGACTCCTTTCATAAGCACCATATAAATAACTCCTGCAACGGCGAGCAGAACAAACAGCTTTTGACTGCGGCTCGAGTGCTCCTTAAGAAAGTAAGCGGCTGCTATCATCGTAAAGATGGGTACAGTAGCTTGTATGATCCCTGCTTCTGAAGATGAAATATAGAATAAGCCGAACGTTTGAAATGTGAAAAACAACACCGGATATAATAAAGCCAACGGAAGAATAGGCAATATGGCCTTAGGCTTTATATTTATCCGTACCCACCCCATTAATACCGGAATCGAAGCAGCCGCGAATGAAACAGTGAAACGATGCGCCAGAATGTCGATAGGATGAGCAGTAAGCAACGCTAATTTAACAAAAATAAATGAAAAGCCAATGCACAGAGAATATAAACCAGCAGCAAGATACGCGTACTGAGTTTGCTTATTGTTTTTGAGCTCCATCTGTATTCCCCCCCAAACTTTATGCATGCATGCAAAGTTAATAACTAACCGGAAGTTGTATCCTCATAGTAACCCCCACATCCGTATGATACAATGTTAAAAAAGATGATCTGTACCGGTACAAATAAATGATTGAGGTGAATTCGTGCATAAGTATTTGCAAATATTAAACGGCCTTGAGAGCTTGATCCATAGCCGCCCTTACAAAGAGGGAGAGCGGCTTCCTTCCATACGAGCGTTGGCTGAACAATATAGCTGCAATAAAAGCACTATAATCCGTGCTTTAAGTGAGTTGGAAAAACAGCATCTGATTTATTCGGTTCCCAAAAGTGGATATTACGTGGTCAAAAGAACAAATCTTCAGGAAGATAATGAAACTGGTATCATCGATTTTGCCACTTACGCTCCTGACCCCGACGTGTTCCCTTATTTGGATTTCCAGCACTGCATTAACAAGGCGATAGATACGTACAAAAACGATCTGTTCGTCTACGGGACACCCAAAGGGCTTCCCTCTCTCATCCAGACGGTAAAAGGACAATTGGCCAATCATCAAGTTTTTGCAGATCAACGCAATATTATCGTCACTTCCGGCATTCAACAGGCGCTGTCTCTGCTGACGGCCATTCCTTTTCCAAATGGAAAATCAAAGATTTTGATTGAACAGCCCGGCTATCACTTGTTCATCGAGCATCTGGAAACGCGGCAGCTTCCTGTCTTAGGAATCCAACGAACGGCTGCAGGAATTGATTTAGACGAGCTGGAGCATCTATTTCGTACGGAATCTATTAAATTCTTTTACACGATGCCACGGTTCCATAACCCGTTAGGCAGTTCGCTCACTCAGCAGGAAAAAAAGAAAATTGTGGAGCTGGCTCAAGCTTATGATGTGTATATTGTCGAGGATGACTATTTGGCTGATTTCGAGCAAGATAGTAAAGCTGATCCTCTATATGCCTACGATAATTCGTCACATGTTATTTATCTCAAAAGCTATTCCAAAATCATCTTCCCTGGGCTGCGGATAGGAATAGCGGTGATCCCTGATGCTCTGATGGAATTGTTCAACCGCTACAAGCGTCTTCTCGATATCGACAGCTCTATGCTTTCGCAAGCAGCTTTAGACATTTATTTAAAAAGCGGCATGTTTGAGCGCCACAAACTTAAGATCCGCTCTTCTTATTCCCGTAGATCTCGATTATTGAATGATGCTTTGCAGCAGCAATCCGAGCTTAATGGGGAATTATTAACTTACCCTTCACCTAAACAACCGTGTATTCATGCTCATATCTTACTAGACAGCAGAGTTTCGATTCCTCAGCTCATTAACCGGCTTCATAAGAAGTCAATTCTGCTTGAATCCGTCCATAAAAATTATTTAACCTCATTTACTAAGTTACCTATTCTGAAGATCACGGCTTCTAACGCAAAGGAAAACGATATTAAGCCAGGCATTCTACAGATGGTAGAAGAAATGAAGCAGGCTTATTTGAAAAAGCGACCACAATGAAAGGGAGGACGGTAACCGCCCTCCCTTGCCTATATTTCCAGCTATCCCCTCAAAATTGTCGTTTCGACTCGAAATATGTAGGATGTCCTGCTATTCCGACTCAATAAATGATTATTAGCGACGGAGGTGCAATAAAGTTTGAGTACTACGAAACGAGTTTGGCAAAAACAGCTGGAGCATTGGAAGCACAAAGCAAATCATCTGATCTCCGGCACTGAGGAAATCGATGAACGTATTGAACTTAGTCCGGTGATGCTGGAGAAATGCAAAGTACTCGCCGAGGATAAACAAACTACCGTGGATGATGTGGTTCAACAAATACTGGAACAATATTGGCTTCAGCGCACTAACGAGCTTTCCACTCCTATTTCGAGGGAACATATAGATCGAAACCCAATATTCCTGTTGGATGCGCTAGCCCACCGAAATTTTAAACCATTCGGAGTCGGGGAGAATAATTATGAATAATCATGAACAAATTAATTTGGAGCAAGCTGTGTTCGTAGATCAATCAGCCCTTACTTCCTTTATGGATCCGCAGGCTTCCTACTATTCCAAAGCCAGGTCCATATTTATAGATCTGGATGATCTGGACCGTAACTTGGTTACAACGAATTATGTAATGTTTGATACCCATCAGTGGCTTAGAAACAGCTATGGATTTGAACATGCGCAATTTTTTCTTGATACCATGGAGACAGCCGCCGCTCAATCAAAGCTGACTGTTATTTCTGGTAGACCCGAGTTCGAGAATGAATCCAAACGTCTTATTATGGATTGTCCGGATTTACAGCTATCGCTGAGCGAAGCTGTTACGGCTGTAGTGATGATCACCTATCAGATCAAACGTATATTTACATTTAATCCAAGCTATGCCTTCCTGCCTAAGCTGGATTCACGAATCAAGGTACTTCCGAGTCTGTGGTAGCAAGTGACTTTCCAGCGTAAGAAAAGCTTCTGATCGAAGCCCTTTCGAGGAAGATACATTCGTGTATTAGTTGTAGCTTTTCTTGCAATATCAGGCTTCTTCAGCGGAGCTGAAGAAGCCTGATATTATAAAAAATGAGGATGTCTCAAAGATCGTTTTAAACTGATCTTTTGAGACACCCTCTTTTTTTTGAATGGATCAACCCTACTAGATCACAGCGGAAGCTGTTGACCCTTTTATATACTATCAACTGTTGAATTATTATTGCTTCATCATATCGTGATCAACATAACGTTCGCCGTTCAGCTCACTGATGATATTTATCGCAACTTTCGCTCCATCGCCTGATGTAATAATCGTATGCACGCTTACCCCAGCTGCCGTTCCAGCAGCCCATATGCCTTCTACCGACGTCTTGCCATCAGCCGTTACATCGAATACAGTTTTAATCCGTGGCTCAGTTGCGGGCTTCGTCTTAATTCCAAGCTGTTCAGCAAGATCCGTCATTACACCTGTAGCGAGAATCACATGCGTTCCCTCATAGCTGCCTGCATCTGTTGAAACGGTGAAACCCTCGGAGCCTTTAGTAATTTGCACAGCCTTACCCTGAACCAGCTCTGCCCCAAACTTGACAGCCTGCTTCTTGCCAATCTCTACGAGATCAGGACCGCTAATTTCCAATACTCCATAATGATTCTCTACCCACGCCCGTTTCGTAATGCTTTGATCGCTGTCTATAACTAATGTTTTCTTTCCAGCTTTGGCCGCAAACAATGCAGCGCTTGCTCCTGCCGGACCTGCTCCAATCACAACAATATCGTACATTTGGGATATCTCCTCTCAGTATTGGAATCATGATGTCTATAAGCTTGTCTGCACTACTAATGCTACACAAAATGGTTAAAGATGTCAAAACAGATGACGTTCTATATCAAACTGGATTTGCTTCATTTGCAGCTGAATTTAGTTAATCGTATTAATACTTAATCAATTTAATTCATTATGGCCTTGTAACCTATACGCATCCCATGTAAACTGATGTCACTTGACTTTAAATACAAAGGAGCACGATGTTGTATGCTTTGGCGTTCCCCCTACATTCTTTTAGTGCTGGCCACCTGCCTCTGGGGAGGAAACTTTGTTGTAGGCAAAGTACTGGTTACAGAAATCCCTCCTATTTTACTGGCTACCATTCGATGGTGTATTGCACTTCTGGCTATGCTGCCGTTTATCGGACGTGACATGTGGAAGCAGCGCTCGCTTATGTTTGCCAAGTGGAAGCCACTCTTATTCCTTTCACTGACTGGCGTTGCCGGCTTCAATACATTAACCTACATAGCGATTCAATATACGGGATCCATTAATGCAGCTCTAATGAATTCTGCTACACCAGTTCTTATCGTTTTAATTTCAGCCATTGTGCTGCGTGAGCCTTTTACAGCTGCAGTGCTGCCTGCAATTGCTCTGTCGCTGGTTGGTGTTCTATGGATTATTAGCCGCGGCAGCTGGGATGCAATTGTTCATTTATCATTCAATAAAGGCGATATGTGGATGATAGCTGCGATCATCTGCTGGGCTTTGTATTCGGTCTGGATGAAAAAAGCAGCTGGACAATTTCCTGCACAAGCGTTATTTTTTTGGCAAATAGTCGTTACAATAATCGTTTTGATTCCGTCATCTATTATCGAGTATGCGGTACGTCAGCCTGTCATTCACGGTTCAGCCAATCTCATATTGGGCCTGCTGTATATAGGGATATTTGCATCTCTCGTAGCTTTTACAGCCTGGAATAAGGCAATAGCATTGATCGGACCCTCCCGATGTGCAGGATTTCTGAATTTAATTGTAGTTTTCAGTGCTCTTTTTGCTACCGTTTTTACAGGGGAACGTTTACACCTATACCATTGGGTCGGCGCTGTGCTTGTGTTAGCTGGAGTATACTTAACCAATCGGATACAGAAAACGGCTCAGAGGAATAATACGGTTGATCAAAAACAATAACATATTGGCTTTTTTAAATTCAACATTTATGCTAAATTAAAGAAAATCTAATCATTTTCATTTTTTTCAGGAGGATGAATGCTAACAATGAATGAACATGCACTGGAGCGGTTAGTTCAAGCCAAATCCGAACAGGAGCTTGCTGAGCTTCAAGTCTCTATTCAAAATGGAGGTTACTCTGCATTTCATCAGCTTCTGGAGGGCTTTAAGCTGCAGATAAAGGAAATGAACGAAACACAGGTTCAGAATGTATTGGAATGGCTTCAAACCGCTGAGCGGCTATTTCCTGATCCTGGTCTGTTTAGCCCTTCATGGCTGCATATTTGGAAAGAGCTGTCCGAGATGGTTTCGATAAAGACTCAATTAATGGAAGCAGTTCCAGTCGAAGAGAGAAACGGGGAATGGCAGGTCATTCTGGACAATCCGCATACGATACAAGAGGTTGTATGCCATCCGAGCTTGACCTTTGACCATGCCGCTTATTTGTTCAGCTACTTCCGTCCTGGACTTGAGAAAAACGAGTATATTCGACTGCAAAAAATCCAAAACATGTTCATAGAGGTTGGATCATAGCCATCTATGTGTCCTTGGTACTATTAACGGACGCACAGTTCGACTTCCTCGACACAATAAGATTTACAACTGTCAAGCATCCTCACATATATGTCGAAGGAATTCTGATTTTAGCGAGTTATGCGCTTGCCCGGGAAATGATTATATATTTCCTGCATAGTTTAAATGATTTCCATCCAAATAAAGAGCCCTGCTATTGATATAGCTGGGCTCTTTATTTGGATGGCTCACATAAACTTCTACAGACTCATCTCTAGAATTTGGCGAACATCACTTTCGTTAAGTGGCTTGAAAGAGCCTACAGGTCCGAATCTGACTGTTTCCTTCGCCATCCGGTCCAGCTCCTTGCCATCAATGTTCAAATCACCTAAACGACTCGGTGCTCCAATTCTAGTAAAGTAATCACGAGTTGCTTGAATACCAGCTAATGCTATTTCATTGTCCGTCTTACCATTAGGATCTATCTGCCACACCCGTACGGCATACTGTACGAAACGGTCGATTCGTTCTTGATACACATATTTCATCCAATTCGGGAATAGGACCGACAACCCCTCAGCGTGTGCGATGTCATAAATAGCGCTGACCTCATGCTCAATCATATGGGTCGCCCAATCATTTTGCATACCAATACTGATCATGCCGCCGTTCAATGCATAGGTACCACAGAGCATAATATTTGCACGCGAAGCATAGTCGTTCGGATTTTGTAAGGCTAGCTCGCCATTTTCAATGACGGTTTGAAGAATAGATTCGCACAATCTCTCCTGCAAAGGAGTATCTGTAGTCGGACTAAAATATTGTTCGAATACGTGCGACATCATGTCAACGATACCATTGACTGTCTGGTTTGCAGGTACTGAATACGTTAATGTAGGATCAAGAATGCTGAATTTCGGATACGCGTGAATGCTTCCGAACGATTTCTTCAGGTTCTCTTCCCAATTCGTTATTACCGAGTTACCATTCATTTCAGAGCCTGTAGCCGATAACGTCAAAACCGTACCAAGCGGCAAAGCAGTTTGAATCTGTGCTTTTCTTATGCAGAAGTCCCACACATCTCCGTCATAAGGTACTCCAGCCGCTACTGCTTTGGCAGCATCAAGCACGCTTCCTCCACCGACTGCCAATATAAATTCGACGCCATGCTGACGGCATAGATCAATCCCTTTCTTTACCGTCGTAAGACGCGGGTTAGGTTCAACGCCTGCGAGCTCATGCACCTCTGCTTGAATTTCCTGCAGCTGCTGCAAGATGCGGTCATATAGACCTGTTGATTTAATACTTCCTCCGCCATAGACCAATAGAACCTTTTTGCCGTAAGCAGAAATTTCTTGTCCCAATTGGTTCAGCTTATCAGGGCCAAACAATAATTTAGTCGGATTTTGAAATTGAAACGAATTCATAATAAGGTGGTCCTCCATCCATTCATTAAGTTCTGCACTCAATTAAGCTGTGCTATATAGATACTACATATACAGATTCATTATAGCTTTCAACCCTCTAATAGAAAATGACTGAAAAAACATTCACAAACTTACCTTGACGTTACTTGCTTTCAGAATTATGTATTCCACAAAGCACTTACCCTGTCTTTAATATGTGTAAAAAATCCAAACATCGTATCGCCCATCGGCGCTATAAAGGCATGCCATACCAAAACAAAAGTCAACGTAATGCATATGCTTTCCACGAGAAAGCCACTGAATTTCCCTGTGCTCATTAGCGGCAGGCGAAATTTCCACTTGAACGGAGGCAGCGGGTGAATACCATGCTTAGTCAGCATATCGCACAACAGATGCAGCGTATAAGCCATTACACCAGAAATCCACATCGATTCCCCCAGCCTGATGGAAGCGAAGTATAGCACAGCTCCCCAGATAGCTACTCCATAAACAGAATGGGTTAATCCGCGGTGCGGAAGTACAGCGCACACCATAAGCAGCGCCCCTATGGTACCCCACCAGGGTCCCGCTTCAGCACCAAGATAGAGCAGTAATCCCCCTAAAATAATCATTAGCAGCTGCCTAAACAGCCTTTGATGAATAAGGAATGCGCCGATCATAAGTACGCCGACACCATAGCTATAAGGGACATAAAACGATTGAAAATAGCAGTAAATCATAAATCCAACGCCAGCTGCGACTAGAGCAAGCTTAATCTTATTCAGCACCGCTTTGGGCATGGTCTTCTGCAAAAGCAGACTATTGGGTTCGTCAATATCCGGCAGCAGTGAACTGACAACAGCAACAACAGCTGCAGGCAAAGTGATAGGCTGTCCTATCAAGCTCAATACAGACAACGTTACACCCGAACCAACAATCAAATGGGTTCTTCCCGTCATAAGCTCGCTATTCTTCCTTTCATGAACGTATGATGTTATAAGCAAGTAGTAGTTCACTTAATCATAACATGAGATCACCCAAAATGCGAACAAGCATTCTGTGATAAACAGATTATACAGACAAAAACAGCCCCGTTGAAAAATCATTTCAGGAGCTGTTTATTTAATGTCAGAAAGTATTGTTGCCTCTGTTAATTACACTGTAGGAGGCAATCCATTAACAGTTGCAGCCGTCCCAGTCCCAGCATTCTGGTCGCGGTATTCTTGAGGTGTCATGCCATAATGCTTTTTAAAAACATGATTAAACGAATGCGCCCGCTGATAACCCAGCTTTTCTGCAATTTCATATATTTTATCGTGGCTGTTTTTGAGCAAATAAGCTGCTTTCTCCATCCGTAGATGGAATACATAGTCGGTGATGTTTTGTTTGGTTTCAAGCTTGTATATTTTGGACAAGTAGACCGGATGGAGATAGACATGATCGGCAATTGCCTGTAAGGAAACATCCCCGCTCAGATTAAGCTCTACAAACTGCTGTACCCGATGCACTACAGACGTACGGGAATCCTGTACTTCTTTGTCCATATCAGCCTTTAATTGTCCTAGCACCCGAAAGCTCCAATCTCTTAACAAACCAATCGAGCGGAATGGAACACCTTCCGTTAGCTTTAAATAATCCACTCCGATTAATTCAGAAAGCTGGCGGCCATTTTTATGAGTAATGTACGAGTAGGCTGAGGATATTGCATAAAAAACTTCCAGGACATGCTCTTGGGACTGCGCCCATTCTTCGCTGATTTCCTCATACACTGCTCTGAGCTTATCTTCGACCTCTTTCCATCTCCCTGCTTCTAACAGCTGAGTTAAGGAAGGCAGCTCGTAAAGCCGCTGCAAGGTCCGGTACGATTCGGCAGCAGGCTTCTCATGTGTAGTCATAAAGATATCATGCTCGCTGCCAATCCGTTTACGGAATAATGACAAGGCTTGATTATAGATCGCTGAGACGTCGCTCGGGAAGGATCCCCATCCGCTTACAAGCACAGACACCTTTCCTTTCAAAAAAGTGTTAACGGCCTTTTGCAGCTCGCTTGCTGTACGCTCTAAATGCTGCTGCCGTTCCTCAAATTCTCCGGAAGATAAGTTTGTGGATATCGGGGTCCGAACCTCCTCCACAGATACACTTTTCCACTTCAGCATAAATACCAGATAATCGTGGGCATCCTTGCAATGCCATAGCTCATATTGCGGAGCGAACAGCTCCTCTGCTATGTTGCCGACCGCATATTCAAATAGCGATAAACTATGCGCATCATAGTGCAGGAAATACTCTTCCATCCGCACCAATACGAGCGCAATAACTCCATTATCGAAGATGGGGACATTCAACTCCTCCATCTTTTGCCGCCAACGCTCCACACCATATCGGCGGCCTTGGAGCAGCTCATTCAACAGGTTTCCCTTCAACAGCGGCAGATGCTCCTTAAGTGTATGCTGAATACGCTGATGTGAGAGAACCACCTGCCATTCGGACTGGATTTGATCCAGCACTCGCTGCACCGTTTCCTGAACCTGCTCTTCAGACACAGGCTTCAACAAATAATCAACGGTTCCATGCTGAATTGCCTCTTGTGCATAGCTGAAATCCGCGTAACCGGATAGCAGAATACATTTGGTCTTCTTCCATTTCTCCCGAACTATTGCAATCAGTTCCAAGCCTGTCATTCCAGGCATTTGGATATCGGTAATCAGTATATCTATGGTTGTTGTACTCAAAATAGCCAATGCCTCATCAGCAGAGTATGCTCTGTGCACAGTGTCAATACCCATGGCGAACCAATCCATTGTGGTTGATAACCGTTCCACCACATGCATTTCATCATCTACGATCAACAGCTGATACATTCATGGGCTCCTTCCATTTTAAGATAGATTTAAAGCCCCCATTGTCGTCGGCTGTCATTAATTCCAGTCCGGAAGCAGGTCCGAAATAATGCTGCAGCCGCTGGTGCACATTCCACACCCCACAGCCCATCTGCTCACTCATCGGCTCGTCCAATGTTTGCCGCAGCTCGGCCAGCTGTGCAGTCGTCACTCCAACTCCATTATCTTCTATAATAATCCGATGTTCATAACCGTCGGACTCTCCACTAATCCGAATCAATCCTTTGCCCGCTTTTCGCTCAAGCCCATGAATAACGGCATTTTCAACCAACGGCTGCAGCAGCAGTCTTGGTATTGTCATAGCGAGTATGGCTTCTGGAACATCTATCTCATAACAAACCCGTTCCATTCTTAAATTTTGAATCGTCAAATAATTGGTGATAAGCTGCAGCTCCTCTCGAACGCTTACGAGCTGCTTCTCCACCCGGGTCGTGTACCGATAATAATCTCCCAGATTGTTAGCCATAGCTACGACGGATTGCTTATCCTCCAGCATCGCCATATTGCTTATAAAGTATAGACAATTATATAAAAAATGAGGATTAATCTGCGCCTGAAGCTGCTTCAGCGTTGCCTCCCGTGACCGCAGCTGTTCTGCGTACACTTTCTCAATTAATTCTTGAATTTCTTCGGCCATCTCGTTAAAGCGGCGGATTAAGAAATCAAACTCATTATTCGGCTTATAATCAATTCGCGCTGAATAAACCCCTCTTTTGAGCAGCATGACTCCCTGAAGCAGCTTGGCGATTGGCCTTTGAACATGGCGATACAGCAAATATGCTGCAACCATACCGGCAACAAGCAGCAAACTAATGGCTACATAGAAGAAGTTCCTGCTTTTATTGATAGGCAGCAGTGTTTGCTCTAACGGAACATAATCAACCAAATACCAGCCTAAAGTATTGGATTTAACGAAGTTAATTAAATATTTTTTGGAATCCAGCTCTAGAATACGGTTGCCAGAATCCGCTTCTATCTTCTGCTTATCCAGCTGTTGTGTAACAATGGCAGCAAGCGGTGAAGTAACGCTATGATTATAAACACCTGGCATTCCCGGAATATATAAAAAAGGGTCCCCTTTGCCCCCCGCTTTAAAATGATCCAGCATTAGCCGGAGATTTTCTGCGGAAAACCGGACCTCATAGATGACGTGGGTCTTCTCTAATCCTAATGCTGAAGCAGGCTCTGCGATTTGACGGACGAATGAGTCGTATAATGGTTTGCCGCTGCCTTGATCATAAGTCCAATTAGCTTTAATCGGCTGTTTCATATAGGCATCATTGTAAGTGACAAAAATGTTGGACGACAAAACCTGCTTCTCTTCCGCCAAGTATATGTTTAATTCATTCGTCCATTCACTGGATGCGCTTTGATAGCCAAGCTTCTCTATAACTCTTGATTGTAAAAGAAGTCTATCTAATGCAGTGCTGTACTTCTTCCCTACATACTCGCGTATAAAAGGATCGTGGCCGACAATAACTGGGAACATTGCCAATTGATCGACGGCCGCATCCACTTGTGATATAAAAAATTGCTGACGGTTCAGCAGATTTCCTTGAATCTCACTGCGCAGCACATTAATACTAACTTGATGCGAATACATATACACGCAGGCAATAGGGACCAGAAGTAGAAAGATGATCAGCACCATTTTACGAAACGTGTTTTTTTTAGCTGCCATCTTAACCACTCCACCCCATTCTTGCTGTATACGTATAGTTTGCCCTTGCATGGTTATCCTTTCACCGCTCCAGCTGCCAATCCACTTACGATATAACGCTGTGCCAGCAATGCTATTATAAGTACGGGCAGTGTTATTATGCAAGCCGCGGCCATCAAGGCGCCCCAATTGATTTCTGAGTACGACATAAAGTTAAATACAGCGATTGGCAATGTTTTGGTCTTGTCTCCCGCCAGAATGATCGAGAACATAAAGTTGTTCCAAGAGAAAATAAACGACAAAAGTGACGACGTAATGATTCCAGGTCCGGAAATCGGCAAAATAATACGGAGAAAAACCTGCGAGCGCGTGCAGCCGTCAATCAAGCCAGCTTCTTCAATTTCTGTAGGCAATCCTTCAAAGAAGGAAATCATGATCCAGATTATAAAAGGCAGCCCGACCAGCATATGGCTTAATATTAGCGCCAGATAGGTGTCCACCAGCTTTAGATTGGAAAACAAGATGAACCATGGGATCAGGAACGTAATACCCGGTACAATTCTCGCCACGAGAATAACCAAACCGAGCCCCTGAAGCCTGTACCTGGCAATCGCATAAGCAGCAGGCAAGCCTAACAGAAGAGATCCGGCTGTAGAACCTACCGCTACAATGAAGCTGTTCACAATAAAACGCATAAACTCATATTGACCGAAGACGTTTACGTAGTTTTTCATAGTTGGTGTAAAGAACAGAAACTGCCCTTTTGACATGATCTGAGCCTGTGTCTTAAAGGACGCAAGAAGCATCCATATAAACGGAAATGCAAACACCATAATGACGAGCAGCGTCAAAACAGGATACACCCACCTTAGAGCACCATTCTTTTTCATAAGGTTACTGCACCTCCATGCGTTTGCGAACATAAATCAAAGCGAGTGTAAGACCCATAACAATAGCAAAGAAGATTACGAGCAAAGAGGACGCCATACCCAGCTTGAAATACTGGAAGCCTAGCACATACCCGTACAAATTCAATGTCTCCGAGGCTAAATTCGGTCCGCCTTGAGTTGTTGCGTAGATGATATCAAACGTTTTTAGTACATCAATCAGACGAAGCATTACGGCAACAACGATCGTTGGTCTTAACAACGGCAGTGTGATGTTGGTGAACTTTTGCCAGGTTGATGCTCCATCCACATCGGCCGCTTCATACGGATCGCTCGGTAAAGTAGATAAGCCAGCCATAACGATTAAAGCAATCATTGGCGTCCATTCCCAGACATCCACGATAATTAGAGATGGAATTACTTGATTAGGCGAAGCCAGCCATAACAATGGTTCAAGACCCATAGCTTTCAACAGCGAATTGGCAACACCAATAGTCGGTTCATAGATTAACATCCACACAAGACCCATCGCTACAGGGGTGGCCACCATAGGAAGCAGAAATATTGTTTTTACAATGTTTTTACCGCGAAATTCCCGGTACAGCAGCATCGCTATTGCAATTGCGAGTACTGTCTCCAGTACAAGTGCAACGATGGTAAAATAAAACGTGTTGAACACCGAGTCCCAGAAGCGTCCTTCACTTAATAAAGTTGTGTAGTTGCTCAATCCTACCCATTTGGGTGGTGTTGTTGCAGACATGCTCCATTCATAAAAGCTGATTCTAAATGTGTAAACGATGGGGAATACCATCATGATCAAAACAAATAACAGCGCCGGCATCGTATAAATCCATTTGATGTTGCGGTCAAACCAGCTATGATTCATTTCCTTGGCCTACCTTTCTCTATTGCGAATGGGTCTCTGGAAAAAAGAAAGGATCGGCTTGAGCACCGATCCTTCTCTCCACCGCTTACTTGCCCTTTTCTTTATCCATGATCGTTTGAAGCTCTGAATTCGCTTTGTCTGCGGCTGCTTTAATATCGCCTCCGGTCATACCTTGCAAGACGATAGCACCTACCGCATCACGCGCTTCACCAACTCCGATCAATACCGGGCGGTCATGGTCTACGCCGCCTTTGGCGGATTCTTTAATAACCTGAACCATTTCTGCCGGGAAGCCTGACGTGCCTTCAGCATTATCCCACACAGAAGCACGTGCGCCAGGGTTGCCAAGCTTTTGAGTTTTCAGAACAACGTCTTTGCTTGTCGCCCATTTGATGAATTCCCAAGACGCATCTTTGTTGGCAGTTTTGGAGTTCATAGCCAGTCCCCATGAAGTGATATTGTACGGCTTCGAGCCTGCTTTCCCGGATGGGAATAAAGCAAAGCCTACATTATCGGCAACCGTTGACTTCTCCTTGTCGGTCACATTTTTATATAGTGAATTTGCATCCGTTAGAAAAGCTACTTTGCCTTGAGCAAAAATACCGAAAGCTTGCGGCCAAGACATATTCAATACTCCTGGAGGAGCATAGTCTTTAAGCAAGGAGCTGTATGTTGTGAAAGCTTTGATAGCTTCTGGTGTATTTACAGTTGCTTTATCTCCCGTTGTAAAGTCAGCGCCTTCAGAGAACAGGAATGAGGATACTTGTGTTACAAGCGGCGAGCGCTGTCCACGTGCTACAAATCCGTACATTTCATTTTTTGGATCATGAAGCTTTTTGACAGCCGCTGTTAACTCGTCCAATGTTTTAGGTACCGCAATTCCTGCTTTTTGCAATAAATCCTTACGGTAATACAAGATCTCCTGTTCCGTAATGATAGGGATTCCAGCTAGCTTGCCATCTACAGTTGTCGAGCCGATAGCTGATTTGGAGAAATCGTTGAAATCATAGCTCGCATCCTTTTGCGGGTATTCATCCAATGCTGCTACCCAACCGTTTTTGTAGAACAGCTTGCCTTCTTGCAAAGGTCGGTACATGAATACATCCGGCGTTGCTGAGCTTGAAGTGAATTGAACGGTCAGCTTTTGCGTTAATTGATCCTCGAAGAAGCTTTGCAGTTCTACCTTCATGCCTGTTTTGGCTTCGAACTCAGGGATTAACGGCTTAATGGCTTCTCCCCATGGATGATTGGCTGTAACCACAGTCAATTTCTTGCCATCAAAAGGCTTGGCTGCTGCTCCTCCTGCTGCATTGCCTGCATCTGGCTTTGCAGGTGTTGTGCTGCTACCGCAGCCAGCGAGCATGCTTGTGGCAAGAATGGTTGCCACTCCAGCAGTTAACCAACGTTTTTTGTTTATTTTCATTAGTAAGAACCCTCCTAGTATATGCTTGCGATCGTCTGCTCGATCTCTATGTATAGCTTAAACCATTTTAAAATCCCCTGAAATAACGCAAATTAAACATGTATAACGCGAACACAACGGATTTAACAAGAAATCTGCCGATACATTTTGCGTAATCATTTCCTTTACAAATTCTTCAAGCGGCTTCTGCCTTTCGTAATTTTCCGCCTTCTCGTAATCAATTACTAAGGTAGGGTTACTTTCTTTCGGTAAGTTTGATACACTAAGACTTACTTTAAAGAAGGAGTCAGGTGTAAATGAAAAAAGGAGTTATTTATGGAATATTAGCTTATTTTTCTTGGGGACTATTGCCCTTGTATTGGCGTCTCTTCGAATCGATGCCGGCTTGGGAGATTCTTGCCCACCGAATTGTATGGTCCTTAGTTTTTGTAGCCATTTTGGTGACTGCAGCCAAACGCTGGAAGCAGCTTAAATCGGTTGTTCCCAATCTTAAAAGCAAAGCGGCCGTATTGCTTTGCTCCATCTTCATAAGCTGCAACTGGTTTCTTTTCATTTGGGCAGTGAATAATGGTCATGTGATCGAGACGAGCTTAGGCTATTATATGAATCCGCTTATTAGCGTTGTTTTCGCTGTCATCTTTTTGAAAGAACGACTTTCGGCAGGCCAATGGATTGCCATCTTACTTGCAGGCCTAGGTGTTCTGATTATGGCCATTCAATACGGCACTGTCCCGTGGGTTGCAATTTCTTTAGCCATTTCTTTTGCTCTGTATGGCCTTGCCAAAAAAATAGCAGGCTTGGATGTGCTGCTGAGCCTGACTTGGGAAACCATCATTGTTTTTCCCGCTGCATTAGGCTATTTATTTTACATTCAAGGTTCCGGTACAGGCACACTCTCTAATTTATCCGGCTATTCGCTTGCACTTCTTCTACTATCGGGAGCGGCGACTGCCTTGCCTTTATTCTGGTTTGCTCAGGCTGCCAAGCTGCTGCCTTTATCGATGGTTGGATTCATCCAGTATATTGCTCCGACAACAAGCCTGCTGTTAGCTATTTTTATTTTTCACGAACCGTTTGCCGAAGCCCAATTGATAAGCTTTTCGTGTATCTGGCTCGCCTTGATTGTCTATTCCTTTGTCACCTTCAGAAAATCCAAAGTAAATAAAATGGTAACTAATGCCGCATAGAAGTGATGGAAAATAGCGGAAGAACTTATCCGCTATCACCTGGAAAGCCACAAAAACAGAGGGATAACGGAACTGGCTTTTCCGTTATCCCTCTGTTTTTGTGCATAATTCCCTTATCCTCCGGTAATAACGGAATTCCAACTTCCGCTATTGCCTCATATTGGAGGAGGCAGATACAATAACGGAAATCTCCGTTCCGTTCAGCTCCTCAAAGCCTCATAGTAGTTACGCCACCGCGCCGCTAGCCTCATAAAACTCTTCCCTGATTATGCATAGACGAAGAATGCTCGCTCATCGCCTTTATTAGCTAACCAATTAGCTCCATCTTCACTCCAGCCTTCATCCTGCTGCTTGCTGCGGCTTATCCCCCAGCATCTTGGCATTTCGCCAATTGCCCCACACATAATAGCTGATAGATAACATTATTCCGATGCTGAAAGCAATAGGGAAGCTCCACCATACCGCATCCAAACCATATTTGGCGCTTAAATAATAAGAGAGTGGAATCCGTATGCACCACAGCGACAGAAAGGTTGTAAGCAGAGGTACCATTACAGCTCCGGTGGCTCTCACAACGCCAGATACCACAAAGGTAATGCCGAATAGTATAAATGCCCACAGCGTTATAGAATTAATTCGCATGCCTATCTCTATTGCCGCTTGATCCTGCAGAAATAATCCTAATGCTTGGCGATTAAACAAGTATATCAAGCCCACAAGCGCACCGGTCATGAGGAAGTTAATCACAATGCCCATAATTGTTGTCTTATGTACCCGATCCCATTTGCCGGCACCCACATTCTGAGCCGCTACAGTAGAGACTGCTCCTCCAATCGCCATTGCAGGCATCTGGATATAGCTGGACAATTGCATAGCTGCACCGAAGGCTGCTGTAGCAACAGAGCCAAAACTGTTAACCAAATTAATAAAAGCGAGAGCGCTTGTAGACACAATTAACATTTGTAAGCCCATTGGAACACCTTTTCTTACAAGTGACCCGATAATCGCGCGATCAAATCGGACATAGGGCAGATCTGCACGAGTTAAGCGCAGGAAATGCTTTTTGCGATATAGAAATATAATCAAGCAAACTAAGCTGACGAATTGCGCAATCACAGTCGCTACCGCAGAACCGGCAATTCCGAGAGCAGGAACAGGACCAAGACCGAATATAAATAACGGATTCAACACTATATCCAGGAAGGTTGAAATCAGTAAAAAGTAGAAGGGTGTCTTCGCATCTCCAGCCCCTCGCATGATCATCATCACAAAATTATAACCATACATAAACAATAGGCCGATAAATATAATCCGTAAATAATCTGTTGCGAATGCTAGTGCATCTGGTGGTGTGTGCATTCCCTCAAGAATCAATGGCGAAAAAATAAAACCCAAAACCGTAATGCTAACCGCAATTCCAATAAAAAAGAGCGCACTCGTACCAACAACCCGTTTAGCCCGCTGCTCATCCCCCGCTCCCACGCTTTGAGCAATTAATATTGTCGCGGCCATACCGATACCGAACACAAGACTCAGCAAAAAAAACATAATGTTATTTGCGTTAGAGGTAGCCGCGAATGCGCTTTCACCAAGAAAGTTACCAATCCATATAGCATTGATTGTACCGTTTAGCGACTGCAGAACATTCCCCATTAACACTGGCAGCGCGAATAAAATCAACTTTTTACCAATTGGACCATCTGTTAGTGAAGTGTTCATCTTATAGGCCATGCTCATCTCTCCTCTATGTAGAATGAAAGACAGCCGAAGCTGCCCTTCAAACATCAGGCATATTAAACTTTACGAATCATAAAGGATGAAGCGAAAGCAAACAAGCAGACGATAAACCCATATAGAAATAAATGCTCAAACCCGGCATAAAAGCTGCTTGCTTTAGCCAGTATGGCTCCCATAATCGTTACCCCAATTGCCGTTCCTATGTTGGAGGAGAACAATTGAATCGAAGTCGCAACCCCTTTTTGATGAGGCTCGACAAGCTGTTGGGAACCAATGGTAGAAACCGTAAAAATCAAGCCAAAGGCTAATCCTTGAACTACCATTGCAAAGAAGGCAAACCAGAAGCCCGAGCCCTGCTTCAACATAAGCAGAAATGATCCCGAGACCACCAAGAGAATATTCCCCGCTATAATTAACTTTGAATAACCGTAACGCATAATCCATTTCCCGGCGGGCACCGATACAGCCATCCATCCGAATGACATCCCCAGCAGAGCGACACCGCTAATAAACAAAGAATATCCTTCCTCTTGCAAAAACAATGGTAAAAAGCTGGAAGCTCCAAACAAGGAGACACAAGCCAAAAAGGTATTCACCTTCATCCAAGCAAAGGGCTTGTTCTGGAACAAGGTTAAAGGAACAATAGGTGACTCATGATTTTTCTCATACAGATAGAAGCCGACCATTACGACAATACCTGCTATACCATAAGCAAAAGTGTATTGCTCCACAATCGTAGTTAGCAGAAGCAAACTGATCCCAACGGCAAAAATCAATGCCCCCAATACATCTACCTTTGATTTTTTCGGTTCATACACTTCTTTATAAGCCGACAACAAAATGAACGAAACAAGGCAAATCGGAATGTTAATAAAAAAGATCCAACGCCAATTCGCATATTCAACGAAAAACGCGCCAAGCATAGGAGCCAATATAGCTGATAATCCCCACATTCCTGTGAATAGGGCTTGAATCTTGCCTCTCTTCTCTACAGCAAACAAATCACCTGCAATAATTGAAGGAAACGGCATCATTACGCCTGCTCCTATCCCTTGTACAGCCCGATAAATAACTAGCTGCACCATAGAATTGGCAAAGCCGCACAATATGGATCCAAGCAAAAATAAAATAATTCCTGCACCAAAAATAGTTTTACGACCGAATAAATCCGATATTCTTCCTGCCACAGGTGCAATGACTGTAGACATAATCATGTATGAGGCGAAGCTCCACGCATACAAATTGAAATTGCCCAGTTCTTTGGCGATTACAGGCATCGTCGTATTAGCAATGGTTGTATCCATTGATGCAACCAGCATAGCCAGCACAATACTGATCATAACCGGAAGCTTGCTTTTAGCCGCTACGCGAACTACTGATGATGCTTCAACTGCCATCGTACATCCTCTTCCCTTCTTTTGCGTTTCTAATATGTAATTTTTTTACACGCAATAAATCCAGATTATCATAATTCCTGGTAAATGTGCACAATAAAAAACGCCTGCCCTATGAAGGAAACAAGCGTAATTCGTACCTTTGGGATGCTATTCTTCAGATAACTGCACTTAAACCGCCATATTTGGAGATTGCCATTAGCAGTTCGTTATGAATAGGAAGTATAAATTGAGCTGTCCCCATTGCGAATATTCCACTGCGGTTATGAAGGACTACACTGCGAACATAAATACGGTAATGTGAACTTCCGGAGGACATTTTAATTATTTCCTCACCGGAGGAGCGGCGGTTATGAAAGGTGATAGCTTTTACATTAGAATTGTCGAACGGAACAATACTGATAATATCCTCCAGCTTGATGTAATAATTGGCGTGAGGCTTTTGATAGATCAATTCCTTAGTTGACACCGTGATGCCGAAGTCTCCCTTTTTATGAGAAAGCTTCAGCTCTCCTTGATAGGTCTTAATAGCAATGAAATTTTCATTCATGATAGATTACCTCCTGAGAGTTTCGTTGTAGCGAAACTAACCTCATAAGCTTTTACAGAGCTTTCCATAGAAGGCTGGCTTCGTAAGGCATACAGTTGCAGGATGGGATTGCTTGTTCAAGAGCATACCACAAACTATGCCTGTCCGCCACAAT
Source organism: Paenibacillus radicis (ex Xue et al. 2023) (assembly GCF_024722015.1). GTDB lineage: Bacteria > Bacillota > Bacilli > Paenibacillales > NBRC-103111 > Paenibacillus_S. The sequence continues at coordinate 62,701 of NZ_JANQBD010000007.1, forward strand.
TCCAATCTAGAGTTCCCGCTGTGATTATGCTACAATACTTGAATTGAAGCTTAATCGCAGCATTTAGCAGGAGGATCAAATAACAATTATGCTTATTATCGGTATTGCAGGTGGTACCGGCTCCGGTAAAACTACCGTAGCTCGTTCCATCATCGAAAAGCTTGGCAGTGATCAGGTCACTTTTATTTCACAGGACAATTATTATAAAGACCATGGTAACTTGGAATTTAGCGAGCGTGAGAAAATCAATTATGATCACCCACTTGCCTTTGACAATGATTTGCTGCTGCAGCAGTTAATCGAGCTAAAGCAATTGACCCGCACACAGTCACCTACGTATGATTTCTCTAATCACTCGCGTTCTGCCCGGACCCTCGAGCTTCTTCCAAATCCAATTATTATTTTGGAGGGTCTGCATGTATTGTCGGATGAGCCCATTCGAAGTATGCTGGATATAAAGGTATTTGTGGACACGGATCCGGATGTACGGATTTTACGCCGCGTACTGCGTGATATACAAGAAAGAGGCCGCTCTGTTCAATCGGTATATGACCAATACATGTCTACCGTAAAGCCAATGCACGATGCCTTTATCGAGCCTTCCAAAAAATATGCCGACATCATCATCCCCGAGGGCGGACATAATGAAGTCGGCATTAACCTGCTCACGATTCTGACTGAGAAGCATCTACACGAATCGAACGATTTGCTTCATCCCAGTATAAGGACAGCCGCGGATCATTCTTAAGCTTAACATTGCACATTTTAAGTTGATTTTCCGTTAGCTCCAGAAGCTCCCATAATTTACTATCTTCAATGGATTGGGACTCCAGAAACGGTTGCTGTCCTTCTGCCGCATCATCTTCGTAATCCCAGTATTTAGTACCGTAATAAGCAAGCTTATACCCGTTAACCAAAGTACAAGTAAAGAGCTGGTTCGATTCCTTATGCTTCAGCACGAAAGGCAATTGCTTTCCCCCACTTCCTGTAAAAAGGTGAAAAGGTACCCTCTCCATCGGAGATGGTACCTTGTTTCTATTTCAAGCGTCCGTTGCTATTTGACCGAATTTTATAGGAACTCATTGGCATGCTTTGCTTTTAGCATGTTCCAGCGGCGTTCAACTTCCGTCTCGAACATTTTGTAAGTCTCCTCGTGTTCCGGTTTGGTCATATGCTTAGTTTTGCCCATCGTTACGAGCCAATCAGAAAGAGGTACCTTCTTGCTCTTCTCTTCCGGATTGTAGGTTATGTTCGTTACACCATGCTCTACCTCATAGAGCGGGAAGAAACAGGAGTCAACTGCAGCACCCACGATGTTAGAGCCCTGTTCATCCTCTGATAACCAGTTCAATGGACAAGCGATCAAAATTTTTCCGAATACAAGTCCTTCGTTCTGAGCGTACCATTGGGCTTTGGCTGCTTTACGAACCAAATCCTGCGGAAATGCTTCAGAGCCTGTAAATACATAGGGAATATGTGTAGCAGCCATAATTTGCGCTGTATCCTTATGGTGGAACACTTTACCGCCTTGCTTGGAACCAACGTTGGAGGTAGAAGTTCTATGTCCCATTGGAGTTGAGTATGATAATTGGGCTCCTGTGTTCATGTATCCTTCATTATCATATTCCAAAATAATCATCTTATGATTACGCAATGCTGCACCGATCGCCGGTCCCATACCAATATCCATACCACCGTCGCCTGTAATCATAACGAATGTAAAGTCATCCTTCAAATTCAAGGAATCCAACTCGCCTCTGCGCTTGCGCTCCCAGAACATTTCCACAACGCCAGACAATGTAGCTGCACCATTCTGGAACAGGTTATGGATATAAGTCGCTTTATGAGCTGAATAAGGATAACCTGTAGTTACAACCATCGCACATCCCGTGTGGAACAAGGCAACGATATCACCTTCTATTCCTTTGAAGAACAGCTCAAGCCCAGAGAAAATACCGCAGCCCGGACATGCTCCGTGTCCTGGCGCAATTCTTTTAGGCTTTTTCGTCAAAGCTCTCAGTGGCGGAACGCGAACGTTCAGCTTACCTGTTTCTTCATCCTTTTTAACGGTGATCAAACCGGTGTTCAGGTCTTCATATTTCATCGGATTCAGTACACGCTTAGGTTTCTTCTCAGGATCGCCTGGCGTGTGTCCGTAATAATCAAAGGGTACTTCTACCTTGCCCTTTTCAACGGCATCAATTGCAAATTGGAACATCTGGTGACCGTCTTCATTGTAGAAGTCTTTACCGCCAAGTCCATAAATACGGCTAATAACCATCGTAGTATGGTTGCCCAATGTGAATAAAGCAGCCTTGATCTCATTAACCATATTACCGCCGTGTCCGCCGTAAGAGTCCGCACGATCGCAAACGGTTACTGCTTTAACGTGTTTTAATGCTTCAGCAATCGCTTTTTGCGGGAATGGACGAATCATATTCGGTGCAATCGACCCTGCTTTGATCCCCTTCTCACGAAGCTGATCAACAACGTCTTTAATAATCTCAGAAGCTGAGTTCATCAAAAATACGGCAACCTCTGCATCTTCCATTCTGTATTGATCCAGAATCGGATAGTCGCGGCCTGTCAATTCGGCATACTCTTTACGGATCCGGTCGTATACATGTTCTGCATTGTACATGGCTACAGATTGTTGGTAGCAGTTGTTAATATAATCCGGCTCATTCATGTAAGGGCCTACGGTGATGGGATTGTTCCGATCCAATGTGTCCGGGAAGCCCATCGGAGGCTGTGCGCCGACAAAGGCCTGCACATCTTCACGTTTTGCAAACGTTTGCACGCGGCGCTTCTGATGTGACGTGAAGTAACCGTCTGAAGCGACCAGTACAGGCAGTCGAACCTCAGGATCTTCAGCCAGCTTCAGCGCTAAAATGTTCATATCATAGACGGCTTGCGGATCACGGCACATTAAGATCGGCCAGCCGGTATTCAATGCATAATACAAGTCAGAATGGTCACCGTGAATGTCTAACGGACCTGATACGGAACGGCACACCAGATTCATTACCATTGGGAACCGAGTGCCGGATTGTACTGGCATCTGCTCAAGCATGTACAAGTACCCATTTGCACTTGTTGCATTAAATACCCGTCCGCCTGCTGTCGAGGCTCCGTAACAAACGCCTGCGGATCCATGCTCTCCATCCGCCGGAATCAGCTTAATATCATGCTGTCCATTGGCTTTCATCAGATCCAGAAATTGGGCAACCTCCGTTGATGGAGAAATCGGGAAATACCCCATTATATGATAATTAATTTGGTGCGCTGCATAGGCAGCCATCTCATTACCGGATTCATAAACAATACGTTGCTCCACCGTACCTTGAGAAATCTCTTTATTAATCTCGATTGCCAACTGGAATTCCACCTTTCAGTTTGCTTTTGTTGAGAATTGTGGGCTCTTACTTTACGGCTAAGTCGAATCTGTGCGGCACACGATGTTCATCTGCGTAACCATCTGGTTCTCTTAAACTAGAGAGTGCTTCCGTTGGACAGGCCTGCACGCACTTAAGACAGCCTTTGCAATACTGATAGTCGATTCCTTGAAGAAACATTTGCGGGCGGCCTTTCTTGTCTGCTTGCTCGTCCCAAACAAAGCAGAAATCCGGACATACATTATCGCAAGCGGCACAATGAATACACTTGTCATCCTCGAATTTGGGCATCATCCCAGCGCGTGAGATGCTTAAATCCTTTAGAATGCTGTTCCCTGGATTTACGATTACACCACCCATTGGTTGCGTTGCAAAACCAAGCACAGGCGTATCTTGACGAATAAAGGATGGCATTTCTTCACCCTCTGGAAGCACGAAGGTTTGAAAGTTAACTTCGTTGTAACCCCTTTCAAAGGTGTTCAATGCCGGCTGCACGGCTTGCGGATACTTTTTCTCCAATGATTTACGGATAACATTTTTCATGATTTCAGGATCAAGGAAAGGACAAAGCCGGAATAATGCACCCAACATAGCCATGTTAACCCGGTTCTTCTCTTCCAGAGAGATTCCGATAGCATCGATAACAGCGATTGTGCCGCCTCTCATCTTCAGCTTCTCCTTTAATTCATCGGGAGATTTAGTCGAATTGACCAACACCAGGCTATCCTCATAAATACCGCTGACTACATTGACGGTTTTGGACAAAGACTCGTGAAAAATACCTACGACATGAGGTCTTTCAACAGGCGATGTATCGCGAATGTTTGTGTTAATATCACAAAAACGGATATGAGCCTTAACTGCTGAGCCCTTCTTCTCGGATCCATATGACGAGAAGCTGACTCCATTTAACCCGGCACCAACGACTCCGGCCTCTGCCAGCATTTTACCGGCCAGATTGGCTCCAAGACCCCCTATGGATTCCAGTCGAATTTCAAAAAAACCGAGCTCATTTTTTTTCGGTAATGTAACCATTGCACAACTCCTTTCGAGAATAAACTGCTGCGAGTAATTGGTCTTTATTTGAAGAAGCCGGTCGTCCCTATAAGGACAACCCAGGCTCAAACAAATAAGTAATTTACCAAATGTATTATTATATTCTGAATTGAGCGACAAATTCCTCTATAGTAAAAAATTTTTTTTCTTAAGGAATCCGGAAAAATCCATTTCCTGGCGAAGGCACGATGGGTTCACGGTCCGCCAACAAACCGTCACTTTGACCATTTAATGCGATATCTACCAGCCATTGGGTGAAGCTCGCCACTTTCATCGACTTCATTTCCTCCAGTGAGAAGAAGCCCGCTTCATCCACCTCGTAGCCGTCAGGAATGGGTTCCCCACTTACATATTGCATTTCAAATGCAATGTAAACATTGTGGATTGCACGCGGCTGATCACGTACAGCCACAATTCCTTTAACTGTGGCATGCACCCCAGCCTCCTCAAGAACTTCCCGGACAATGGTCTCTTCTATCGGCTCCAACTGCTCAATATACCCGCCTGGATTTGTCCAATTCCCCTTACCGGGCTCTTGCGCACGGCGTACAAGAAGAACCTTATTGTCCTTAACAACAAGAGCACCTACACCAATGCTATAATTGCCCCAATGAACCGAAGTGCAATTTGTGCATGCACGCCGTTCGACGCCGTCCATACTGCGTGTTTCCATCGAATGACCGCAGGACGAACAAAAATTTACCGACATCTGACCCTTCATCCCTCTCTGCTGATAGTAAAACCATCTCAATTAGTATTTTATGTAAGCTACTAACCTGTGCACCTCCAATGATAGCCTGTTTGAATCGATCTTTCTAGTACTTTCTTAATCAGCTGGAAAAAAAATGCTCCCGGCCAAAGAAGGCTGGGAGCAACATTACATTTTTCTATATACACGCTCCGGACGCCCCACATCTCCATAGGACAAATCAGCGCGCAGCTGGCCTTGCGACACCAAATGCTCCAAGTAACGACGAGCGGTTGAACGACTTACTCCAATAAGTCCCGCGGCCTGCTCCGCGGTTAATGGTATAATAATGTCATTCATGGCTTGAATTACTTTATCAAGTGTCAACTTATCAATCCCCTTGGGTAAATAAGTGATCACGGCTTCCTTCTTGCTTGTTCCCTGAAGAAGCTGGTCAACCTCATCCTGGTTCACTTGGCCAGGCCCTGTATGCAGCCGCTCCAACGTTCTATGGTATTCCTTGAAACGAAGCAGTGTTTCTTGCAAACGATTAAACAAAAGCGGCTTCATAATGAAATCAAACACGCCACCGCGAATCGCCGCCCTTACTGCATCCACTTCTTTCGCTGCAGTAATCATAATGACATCAGGCTGACGATCGAGCTGTCTTATATGCTGGAGAAGCTCCAATCCATTAGCATCAGGGAAATAGATATCAAGAAGAACTAAATCCGGTTCAAGAACTTCAAGAAGAGTTATCGCCTGAGGCCTGTCTGTTGCTATTCCAACTACTGTGAAGCCAGAGACCTTCTCAACAAATCGGCGGTTAATTTCAGCAATTCGTTCATCATCTTCAATAATTAACACTCGAATCAATTCAAGTAATTCTTTTGTCATTTCAGGATTCCTCTTCCCGATCTTTCGACATTTTGGGCAGCACCACTGTAAACACAGTTCCACCTTGTTCACTGGGTTGATGAGTTATATAGCCTCCAAGCTTATCTACGGCATGCCGGACCAGCGCCAACCCGATGCCGCGCCGCTCGCCTTGTTTACTCGAATACCCTTTTTCATAAATACGTGTGGCCACCTCATCAGAAATTCCACAGCCGCTGTCCTCACATTCAACAATCAGATCGTTGCCGGCATCAGTCACAAACAATTTAACCTTTTTCTCCACCGCTCGCTCGCATTCAATTACAGCTTCCATTGCGTTATCGATCAAATTGCCAATTATAGTTACTAGCATATCCCTATCTATTGTTGCCGGAACATCACGAAAAGTACTTTCGTTATCGATTTCCAAAACCAGCTTCAACTCTTGTGCGCGATTGTATTTCCCTATTAATAATCCTCCGATAACCGGGTCGGGAATTTCTCGCATAATGAATTGGATTAAATTTTGATGCACATCCGATTCACGGGTAATCATTTCTATCGCTTCCTGGTATGATTCCAATTGAATCAACCCGGAAATCACATACAGCTTGTTAGAATACTCATGGGTTTGAGCGCGAAGCCCCTCGGCAAACCTGGTAACCTGGGATAGCTCTTCTGCAAGCCGATACAGCTCTGATTTGCTTCGGAAGCTCGAAACTGCTCCTATAACCTGCTGATGCTCATCCATAATAGGTACCCGATTGGCAATAACTTCATGCTCGCCAAAGATCATCTCATGATCGAATTGGGATTCCCCCGTCTGGATTACTTCATGAAGACGAGTCGTCGGGACAACTTCATCAATCAATCGGCCTGTAATATCTGTATCTTCTGGCAGGCCCAGCATTCGCAGCGTTTGCTTATTGGCCATCGTAATAAACCCTCTGCTGTTAATTGATAGAATTCCCTCGCGGATCGATTCAAGAATCGCTTGTTTTTCCATATATAACATTCCGATTTGTTCGGGCTCAAGTCCATGAATGGAGCGGCGAACTCCCCGTGAGATTATAATGGCTCCGCTGCTGCCTATAATTAAGGCAACTAAAGAGATCAGCATTACTTCCAGCTGGTAATCATCGTCCCGTTTCTCAATCTCATCCATTAAATAGCCGACAGACACGATCCCGATTACCTCGCCATTATTCCCCCGAATAGGCGCTTTGCCACGCAGCGACAATCCCAGGGAGCCCATCGCTTCAGATACGATGGATTGCCCTTCCAGCACAGGACCATTATCGCCCCCTACCATTTCCTTGCCAATCCGGTCCGTTAAGGGATGGGAATAACGAATACCTTCACGATTGCCGACAACAATATACTCCGCTCCTGTTTTTACCCTCACCGTTTCGGCGATAGGTTGAATGGCTTTGGAAGGATCCGGATCCGAGAATGCTTTGCTTACTTCGGGCATAGCGGCAAACGCTTCCGCAACGGCCAAAGCACGTATGCCGGTCTGCTCCTCAAGTGCATTAACCAGCATATATTGAAACACTGCCCACAGCAAGGAAATTACTAGAAATAACAAGGAGCAGATGATCAGAATCAGCTTTGTTTGCAGACGCACCGGATTTCCTCCCACTCAGATGTTGGTAACATTGTAGCAGAACCCCAAGAACAAGAAAACACCCGACCCCGCAGCATAACGGAGACGGGGCCAGGCAGCATTATAGTTATGCTTCCTCATTGACAAGTACTTTTTTGCCTTTCATCTTCAAGATTAACGGAATAGCCAGCCACAAGAGGCCAATAATGAGGAAAACAAGAGATATCGGCTTTTGCAGAAAAATCATAAAGTCTCCGTTGGAAATAGTTAACGCTCTTCTCATATTGTTCTCCATCATGGGTCCCAGGATGAGTCCCAGAACTAGAGGAGCTAACGGAAAATCGTTTTTAGACAGGAAGTAACCTACAACTCCGCATCCCATAATCATCATCAAATCAAATGTAGAGTACTGAACGGCATAGACACCAAACACTGAAAAAACAATAATTAATGGCAGTAAATATTTAGCTGGCGTCTCGATTACTTTCGCAAATACTCTAACCATAGGCATGTTAAGAATTAAAAGCATCAGGTTTCCAACAAACATACTGGCAATAACACCCCACGCTAATTGCGGGTGATCCTGAAATAACAATGGACCTGGCTGGATATTATACATAATAAAAGCACCCATCATGATTGCTGTTGTGCCTGAAGAGGGAATACCAAGAGTTAGCAGCGGGATCATCGCTGAGCCTGCCGCGGCGTTGTTAGCCGATTCCGGCGCAGCAACACCCTCAATCGCTCCTTTACCAAACTTCTCCGGATTTTTGCTAATTTTTTTCTCAACAATGTAGGAGAAGAACGATGCCAATATCGCACCTGCCCCTGGCAGAAGTCCGATACAGAAACCAAGCAGTGAGCCCCTTGTAATTGGGCCTGCACTGTCTTTAAGGTCTTTCTTAGTCGGCATGACCCTCGTAATTTTAGCAACTTCCTCGCCATTTTCATCTTTTTCCAAAATCGTTTTGAACACTTCGCCCAAAGCAAACATACCGACAGCAACCGTTAAAAATTCCAACCCTTGAAATAATTCCGGAATATCATAAGTAAAACGCGCTGAGCCCGAAACATTATCAATCCCTATTGTTGCCAATAATAGTCCGAAAGCCGTCATCATCAACGCTTTAGTCATTGACTTGCCAGCCAAACCGCTTATAGCTAAAAGTCCCAGCAGCATCAAAGAGAAATATTCGGCCGGACCGAACTTGATAGCAATTGCCGATAAAGGATTCGCCAGAAAAATAAGCCCGACCATAGCCACAATACCAGCTACGAAGGATCCGATTGCAGAGATGGCCAGCGCAGCTCCTGCTCTTCCCTGTTTAGCCATTTGATAACCGTCCAGGGTTGTCACTACAGATGAGGACTCCCCAGGTGTATTTAATAAAATCGAAGTCGTTGAGCCCCCATACATCGCCCCATAATAAACTCCAGCCAACAAAATAATGGAGCTTGTAGCCGATTCCTCAGGACTTAAACCAGACGTCATCGTTGCAGTAATAGGAATTAGAAGTGCGACCCCGCTCATGGGGCCGATACCAGGCAGAACTCCTACAACCGTTCCGATTAATACGCCGAAAAAAACAAACAATAAGTTATGCCATTGCATGGCAGTGCCTAATCCATGTAACAAATAATCAACGGTACTCATGTTCTACCCCCTATTCTAAGCCTAACCATGATGGAAATCCTGGGAGCGTTCCATCCATGACATGGACAAAAAGATAGTAAACGCCAAACGAAAATGCTGCTGAAATAATAATGGAGGGCCAAATTTTCCCTCTTTGCATTGTTTGAAAACCTATCATTAGAAACAAGAAGGTAGCGATGACAAATCCTATATCCTCAAGGAAATAGGCATATAATACAGCCGCGGAGAAAATAATACCGAATCTCTTGTAATCCAGCTTCTCCTTATCCCTTCCGGTATCTTTGTATCGAAACGTCTCATATATAAGTCGAACGCTCATCAGTGCCAGGAAAATCCCCAAGCCTAGCGGAAATATGTTCGATCCGACGTTACTTCCATAGGCACTTGCCGTAATCTTTTGACTTTCGACCACGAACAATGATCCAAGGGCCAAGAATACAATTCCGGCATAGCGGTCAAATGTTTTATTCACGATAATCCTCCCTGCTTAATAAAAACGAGGGAGAAACTTTGTTCTCCCTTGTTTTTCATAGTGGTTGCCTAGCTTTACTTCTGCATACCTAATGCTGTTAGCATGTCTTTGATCATAACTTCTTGCTGACCAAGGAACGTATTGAAATCATTCGAATTTTTAAAGTCGCTTTCCCAATTGTTCGCTTGCAGCTCTTTTTTCCATACATCGTTTTCGTTAAGCTTTTTCAAAGTATCGTCCCAATATTTCTTGGCGTCTGCACTCATATCCTTAGGACCGAAAATACCGCGCCAAATATTGAATTCTGCGTCCACGCCTTGTTCCTTCATAGTCGGAACGTCCTTCAAGCTGCCTCCAAGCCGTTGTGCAGAAGCTACTGCCAGCACTTTGATTTTGCCCGCTTTTACATATTGGTCCAAGGAAGAAGCGTCGGTTCCAATTACATCCACATTACCGCCAAGCAGTGCTGTTAGCGCTTCGCCGCCGCCGTCGTATGAAACGTATTTCACTTTTTTCGGATCGATGCCGAATTTATACGCGGGTAGAATGGCCACCAAGTGGTCCATGGAGCCCGGAGCGGAGCCTCCTGCAATTGTTAATTTCGTAGGATCCGCTTTCAAATCGTTCAATAAAGATTTCAGGTCGTTGTATTTCGAATTCGCCGATACAGCGATAGCTCCGAAATCTTTAGTCAACTGCGCCAAAGGCGTTGAATTTTTATAGCCGTATGGACTGTTAGCTTCTTTTTTCAAGTTGTTGATTAAAATTGGCGGTGAGCTTACGAACAATTTATAATCATCCTTTTTACCGCTTGCATACTCGGCGAGAAACACTGCTCCTCCCCCACCGGGTTTGTTCTCAACTGTAATTGGTTTATTGACGGCTTTAGTTTCTGTCAATACTTTAGCTATCGTTCTGGCCGTTAAGTCCCAGCCGCCGCCAGCTCCAGACGGAGCAACTATGGAAATCGGCTTATCGGGATATTTGGATGCGCTTGCAGCAGGTGCATCATTTGCTTTAGGTGCGGCAGCACCATCCGTCTTGGGCGCATTGCTGGCACAGGCAGTAAGGCTTACAGCTAGCAGACCGGTTAGAGCTACTTTCAGAGATTGACGAGTCAATAATTGGATCATAAAACGACCTCCCAAATTTTTATATAAGCTTGAATGCGCTTTCAATATCTCGAGCAAAATCATTGTAGCATCAAACCGTTTTTATCGAATAGCTTATTTCCATAAGTTGAATACTGCGCATAAACCTCATTTTGTTCATATAATTTACGGAAAAAATGATGGATGCGGGAGCGGCTGATGAGGTATAGTTAAAAAAGGAAAACCACAAAGCTGCAAAAAAAATAAGCCTGGAAAACGAAACAATTGCTTCGCTCCAGGCTCATTTATTTATGCCATGTATTGATTATGCTTCCGGCTTCAACGGTGTTACGATGGGTGTTACGATGGTTTCAGCTTGTGGAGCCGGGGCCTTGGTTGGCTTGTCATCGCCACGATTAATGAGACCTTTAACCAGCTTATCCAGGTCAATTCCGCTTACACTTTTCAGCATTTCGGGCGCTGTAGCCATTAAAGAAGTTACGTAATTACTTAAGCGCGCAGCACCTTCTCCATGTCCAGTGTCAACCACTGTAATCTTATCGATCGATTTAAGCGGCTCTGCCACTTTCCCCGCCAATTCCGGCAGCATCTTGACGATGATATCCAACACCGCTGCCTCGCCGAACTTCTCGAATGCTTCGGCAAGCTTCTGCTTCGCTTCGGCTTCCGCCAAGCCGCGCAGTCGGATGACATCCGCCTCGGCCGTACCTCTGGCTCTCTCTGCGTCCGCCTCAGCTAACCCGTTGAGGCGCTTCTGCTCGGCCATCGCCTTAGCTTCAGCCTCGATGCGGTATTGCATCGCATCGGCTTCGCGCAGACGCTTCGCCTTATCCGCCTCCGCAGCCTGTTCGACGGCGTAACGGTCCGCGTCCGCCTTCTTCTTGACCTCGGAGTCATATTGCTTCTCGCGACGTAGAATCTCCTTCGCCTCCAGGTCAATTTCCCGCTCCTTGCGCACGATCTCGACCTTCATCTGCTCCTCGACCACGCTTTGCTTGGAGCGTGCTTCCTGGATGTGATAGGCCTGGTCCGCTTCCGCTTTGGCCTGATCTTGCTCCCTCTTAAAGGAGGCAATCTTCAGCTCCTTATCCTTGCCCGCCTCCGCGATGTTCGTATCACGCAGCAGCTCCGCCTTTTGCCCGTCTTCCTCGGCCTGCGCTTTCTGCACACGCGCATCACGCACTGCTTGCGCTTCCGCTATCTCGGCGTCACGCTTGACGGCAGCTATACGCGGCTTACCCAGCGCGTCCAGATAGCCATGCTTGTCGCGCAAATCCTTAATGGTGAATGAGACAATCTGCAATCCCATTTTCTTCAGATCCTTCGCAGCAACCCCTTGGACCTCCTGCGCGAATTTATCGCGGTTGCGGTACACCTCTTCGACAGTCATCGAACCAAGTATAGCGCGCAAATGACCCTCCAGCACTTCTTGTGCTTCCCCCTTAAGCGCTTCGGTTGGCTTGCCCATAAACTGCTCGGCTGCCGTTGTAACATCCTCCACGGAACCGCCAATTTTAATAATAGCGACCCCGTCAGCCATTACTGGAACTCCTTGTTCGGTATAAACCTCAGGTGTGGACACATCCAGCTTATGGGAAAGTAAGGATAAAAATTGTGATTGCTGGAAAATAGGCAGAATGAATGCTCCACCTCCACGGACAATCTTAATACTTCTTCCTGACTCGTCGGTCATTACATTTCTTGAGCCCAGGAACGCTCCCGTCACAATCATCGCTTCATCAGGACTAACCGTTCTGTAGCGTGCCCAGAAGGCTAACCCCAGCACAATAATAACCCCCACCACAATAGCGGGAATAAGCAAAGAATCCGGCATTCAACATGTCTCCTTTATAAGTTAGTCAATTTCTGGGTGAACTCTTACTTACACCTGCTTATCTAAACAAGCCACGTAAAGCGTACCATCCACCACTTCGACAGTAACGACTTTAGCTCCTGTTTGGATATCTACATGTTCAAAGCTGGCAGCAATGTGGTTTGTATTGCCTGCACCCACTTTAACCACCACTTCCCCGTAGCCCTGCGCCGGTATCGGAACAGAAACCTCAGCGATTTTACCAACCAGCTCCTTCATGGAGTAGGCTAGCGAGTTCTCGCTGTTTTCCATCGGCTTAATATACAGAAAATAGACCAGAACCGCGACAACCAATGAAACAAGAATAGCCATCATCAACACAGCATATGTTCCCATTGAAGTATATCGCGTCAACAAAATACCTGCGCCTCCGCAAACCGTAATTGCACTCAGAAGAACCATCGGCTGAAAGGCATGCAAATGTTCACCTGACAGGAAATCCAGCATGCCGTCAAGCGCATTGCTTAGTAAATCACCGAAAATTACAGTTACAATTGCAAACAGCACTCCCGTGATTAATAATCCCCAATACAGCTCCAGCATGAGCGTTCCTCCGTCTGAAAACATTATGACTACACTTACCTATACGCTTTATAAAGCGACAAAGTTGCAAATCATTTCCTTTTTTTCTAAAATTCCTATGCCGCGGACAGCAAAAAACTGCTGAAAATGTGACAGCAGCTCGCCTTTTTCGCTATAGGAATCCGTTTATTTTTACATATGTATTTATTTGCTTTAATTAAACGACAGTTTATTTTTGCTTCAAAGCAAGCATTTGATACACTTCACGTGAATCGCCTTTTAATTGCTTTTGCATACTCCGCATTTGTGAAGAACCGTCTCCATCTAAAAAAACACCGTCTACAGCATTCCCTCTGCCAATCATCTCAACTACAGCTGTTCGAAATTGCTCCGCTGTGCTGGGAGTATCGGTTACAATAAGCCAAACCGTTTGCTGTTTATCATAAACAACGCCCGATCGCAGCCGCTGCTCATCAAAGGCCGGCATATCCTCCGAAATTGCCTGCAAATCCCAATGAGAATCATCCTGCAATGACATGCTGATTCCTCCTTGAGCCCAATAATGCTGTTTATCGGTGACCTTGAGCTCATGTGCGTCTTGTACAACTTGTACAGTAAACCGTCTCGTAATCTCGTCCCAAACCAAGGTACCTTTGGGCAAGTCGATATTGTACCAGCCGGAGCCGTAATCTTCCTGTTGTCCTTTGAGAGGCTGATCATTTACAACCGCAATACTGAGTAAATCTCCATTCCAGAAAAAACCCCCGTTTATGCCTGTTTCATCAGTAAGGGTTACATTGCTCGTTATCGGCTTTAAGGCAATATTTTGCGGGACGGTATTCAGCGTATGAAGCTTGACTCCATTGGAAGCCTTCATTTCGTGATATGTATAATATTTGGGATAATAATAGGGAGATGAGGGCGGTAGTGCGGTAAGAAACACGGCTATCAAATTGCCTATTAAAAATCCTGCCAACAGGAGCTGGAAACGTGGTTTTGCTAACCATTTCATAGATTTCAAATAAGTGAACATGCTTTGCCCCGACATGATAGAACCTCCTTCTTGAGTAGTAAATCATTTCATATCCTAGTAGTATTTCTATGAATCATAACAGAAAATCATGATAGAGTTTATATAAAAATAGAATGAGAAATCCCATAAAAAGGATTTTTTTATAAAAAAATTAGGTTGTTTTAATGTATATACGCTATGATAGAATTAAAATAATTGTTAAAAGGGGGAAATTAGTTTGAGTTTAAACCAAACATCAGCCTTGGATAAAATGATTTTTTTATATAAATTTATTAGAACTCCCAAAACAATAGGCAGCGTAACCCCGAGCTCACGGTTTCTTGCCAAGAAAATGATTGAAGCCATCTCTTGGCAGGATACCTGTAGTGTAGCCGAGTTAGGCGCTGGAACGGGTGTCATTACAGAAGCAATTAACCATGCAGCCGTTAAGGGTACTCGCGTCCTATTATTTGAGAAGGACAGCCATCTTAGCGAACAATTGGCGCTGCAGTACCCCGAGTATACCACGTACTCAGAAGCAAGAGCTTTGAGCAGCTCCGTCCAGCAGCTGGGCCTTGAGCATTTGGACTGCGTAATAAGCGGTCTTCCTTTCGCTAATTTCCCACAGCGACTTCGCGATGAAATTATGGAGCAGGTTGTAGCCTCTCTTAAACCTAATGGATTATTTGTCGCTTTTCAGTACTCCTTGCAAATGAAGAAGCAGTTAAGCCGCCATTTTGACATCCAAACGATCCATTTTGTATTGCTTAACGTTCCTCCAGCTTTTGTATATGTTTGCAAGAAGAAAGACCCCACGAAAAGTATTCAACCTTAAAGATCTTTAAACACGGAAAAGTGGAATCCCTGACAGGAATCGGTTACTATTTACATAGGAGCGTGGGCTCCTTAATGTAATCGACAAACGAGGTGTTTTTTTGGAGGAAGTAATTATAATCGGGGCCGGGCCCTGTGGATTGTCTACAGCTATTGAACTGGAAAAACTGGGCGTCCATCCATTAATCATCGAAAAGCAATGCGTCGCCTATTCGATATATTTATACCCGACCTATATGCAATTTTTCAGCACTCCCGAGCTTCTCGAAATTGGTGGTATTCCCTTTACAACTCCAAACGAGAAGCCTTCACGCTTGGAAGCGCTGCATTACTATCGGAATACTGCATTGCGCAGCAAGCTCCGAGTTAAGCCCTATCATACGGTTCACCGGATACAGAAAAAAGCTGACGGCTCGTTCGAGTTAAGCCTGTCTGATCAATTCGGACAAGCCTCTGTTGCTTACGCCCGCAATGTAGTCGTAGCTACCGGTTATTTCGATCACCCTAATCTGCTCGGTATACCGGGAGAAGAGCTGCCCAAGGTGACGCATTACTACCGTGAGGCACATCCCTATAGCGGCACAAGGACGACCATAATAGGCGGCAACAATTCCGCCATCGATGCGGCGATGGACTTGCTGAGAGCAGGCGCCGAAGTAACAGTAGTATATCGTGGGGAAGCTTACTCACCCAATATTAAGCCTTGGGTACTACCCGTGTTTGAGGCTATGGTAAATAAAGGCCGGATTACTATGCTCTTCAATTCCCGAGTGGTACGGATTGGACAACGGACAGTCACTATAGCACATGATAGCAATGAACGGGAGCTCGATAATGACTTTGTTCTTGCTCTAACCGGGTTCCGCCCTGACAGAACCATGCTGCTGGAAGCTGGCGCCCTAATGAACGAAGCTTCTACAGCACCTGTCCACAATCCGGAAACTATGGAAACAACCGTCCCTGGTCTTTTTATCGCAGGAGTTGCCGCATCCGGAAGCAATGCCAATGAAGTTTTCATCGAAACCGGACGGCTCCACGGCGGCATGATTGCCCGCCATATCACTAAGACGTCCCTGTAGTTTGGATCACAATAAGGAGCTGTCCCAAAAGGTTGTCAGTGAATGAGTCAATCCCAAACTATGTACAAAGACGCCTCCAAAACCACTATGTAAGTGGGGATGGAAGCGTCTTTTTGTAGATAATTTCCCATTAGAGTGAGGGTTCGAAAATCCAGAACCGACTTTTGGGACAGCCTCTATAGTTTAAAATATTAATTCTTTTTCACGATGCGTCAAACGTCTTCCTGCAATATCTACTACCAATCGTCCACCGGACAATCCCCATATCCTTGAACCGAATTTTTCGGCCAGTTCAATTTGATGAAGGCTGCAAAAGATGATAACCTTGTCCTTCTCACAAATAGACTTCAAATCCTCCAGGACGCGCATTGCCGCTTCAGGATCAAGACCCGATACCGGCTCATCGGCAAAAATAACTTTAGCCCCTCGAATTAACGCTTTCGCAACGGCCACACGTTGTTTCTCTCCGCCACTCAGCTTCTCAATAGGCTCGTGAGCTTTCTCCAGCAGGCCCACCTTGTCCAAATAATCCATAGCCGTCATATGATCGTCACTCGAAGTAGTACCTGTCAGAATACGCCACCATGCTTTATGGAAGAACAATCCGCTCAACACATTTTTCAATGCAGATTTTCGCGGGTTCAAATTCGGCTTCTCCTCAAGAAATGCCCAGTCCTTACGATATTTGAACTGCTCAAGGCCGCCAACTCCTGATATATCCTTACCATCGTATATGTACTGGCCTTCATCCCATTTATCCTTCAAAGACAGACAACGAAACAAAGTAGTTTTGCCGCTGCCACTTCCTCCTATCAAAGCGATAAGCTCGCCTTCGTCCGCTTGAAAGCTTAGCCGGGATAAAATTTGATGATCCGGCGGAAATGATTTCGATAAATTACGTACAATAATCATTCGGTCGCTTCTTCCTCTCCAGCCTTAATCGGTCACTATCTTGTATTATATAACATCTTGGCTCCACAAAAAACCAAAATAAGCAAATGAAGCAAAAATCGATACATACAAACCATCTAACAACACAAAGTAAATCTATAAAGGATCCAGAAAGGATGAGTCAGCATCACGCACCGACCAGGTCTTAAGGCTTTGCTCTCCTTGTCCGCAACCGTTTTATTGTTAACAACAACTGCAGGTGCCGCCCATATTCAGCAGCAGTATCAGTATCATCAGCAATCTAAAATCGGCAGCTCCTATACAAAGGAAATAGATGGAAATCCTCACGTTAATCCAGCCTGGATTTCGCTTGAAATCAATTTAACTGGAAAAACTAACTCTAATATAGGTGATATGGACGGTATTAGCCAAAATACGCACAAATTAGCATGAGAAATTCCATCTATAGGGCTAGGAATGCTATTTTCCTGATCAATTAACAGGACGTTTTCCTGTTATTTGTGTGGGGTGGGGCTCGTAAGGTCACCTTCCATTCCCGTAACCGATTTCCGAACCCAGATTACCGACTTCCGACTTCCGATTACCGATCCTCGATTCCCGTTCCCGATTCCCGATTACCGTTCCCGATTCCCGATTACCGTTCCCGATTACCGTTCCCGATTTCCGATTTTCGATTTCCGATTTTCGATTACCAATTCCCGATTTACGATCCCCGAACCCGAGAGAGGGCTTAGCACGCGTTGAAAAGTGACCACATCTCCACATTTCGCTGGGAATAGCCAAGAAGAGGCTGTCTCAAAAAAATGACTTTTGAGACAGCCCCTTCCCACCAACTCTTGATGTTTACTTGTCTTCCAGCGGGTAGAAAATCACATCCACCGGGAATGCCGATCCAGCGGCAGGGGTAAATTCAATGTCCAAGGATGGCTCCGTGCCGTCCGTCCGGGCCAATATGGTATAGCCTTCATAGTCCATCATGACGCCAGAAGGAGGCGTTTGAACAATTTGGCCATTCACCTCTACCGGTCCTCTGAATACACCGCCGCGCGGCAGCAGCAGCACTGACATTTTACGAGGGCGATCCACATGGATTTTATATACCACACCATAATTACCTAAGTTTAAGGAGTCCTGTTTGGTAAAGAAGTCTTTCCCTGTTACAAACATATCACTTGTACCATCTCCAATAGCTAAACTGGAAGGCTTCGTAAACGACTTGGCATCAACGTTCCAGCTAACATCTGAACCAGAGAACGTCCCTCTTACATTTCCTGTATACTCCAATTGTTTATACGTTCCGATTGTATCCAGTCCAGCCCCTGCGTCCATCGCAACAAAGGAGAAATAAACCTCACCGTCCGTTTCCACATCATAGATGACATTCATCCCCTGGTCCGGGAAAAATTCAGGCATCTTTTTATAATAAACAGTTTGTGCAGGCTCTACTACCATCGTTTCGGGAGCCATCTCGCTTTGCAGAAATTCAATCGAGGCTTCATTTCCGATCAGATTTGCATAAATCGATGGATAGACCTCTCCTTGTCGTGTCGTTGTAATTCGTACAGGCGCATTCGGATTGGCGTTGCGAGCGACAATGGCGAACTGTACCTTTTCCTTCATACCGTTTACATGATCCGCGTACAATCTTGCTTTTCCGTTTACTTTTTCCTGATACAAAAAGCCCTTCTTTTCAAACGTTTCCGGGCTATCGCTTACAATCAAAGGCCGCTCTACCGACAGACTTGTAACATTCGGCAGCTGTGGAATACCGCGTAAATATTTACGCAGAGTCGCCTCCTCATCCTTGACGAACGTCCCTACCGGCTCATAGTACACTTTATGTTCAAATGGATCGAGGAACGGTTCATTAATAATCTCAACATTATGTGAAAAAACGTTGCTTTCCGTTCCCCTGCTATCAGTAACCTTCAAGGATACCTTAAATAAACCCGGCTCAAATATGGTATCGGCCTTACCCGTCCAGTCAACCTTCGTTATCGCATCACCATCGGGATCGTAGCTAAGATCTGAGTAATAGATCGGCTCCCCTAACCGGTACCGCTCTTTGTTTACTGAAAATTTGGCTATTGGCTTGGCGTTAGGCATCGTGTCGTTATAAAAACCTGTATAACCAGGCAAAGTGACATATACAAGTTCTGCTCGCTGAAGCTCTTTATTAACGGTTAATTTATAACCGACATACTGTTTCAACCAATCCAATCCGATGTACAGACGATCATTTTGGATAAAGGCAGCTTTACTATAATCCTCTTCAGCACCGTTAATAAATAGCTTTTTCCCTGATAACTGAAAGGAAAGAAAAGCAGACGGAGTTGTAACCTGAACGCTTCCACTTGGAGAATCCCACTTGACAGAAATCCCTAATGTTTCTTGCAGTATGGCGGCAGGAATATAAGCTTTGTCCTTTAACTCAATTGCTGGAGCCTCTAAAATCACCCTAGATCCGTTAATGTAGGCCTCGTTCTTCCCAAAATATAAAAGAAAGGATTTACTTTGCGGTACCGGTGTTGACGCTGATGCAGCTGCAGTAGATAGGGATAGCAAACAAACCAGAAGAGCTGTTAAACCTATAGTCAGTTTTTTGCACAAAAACATATTCGCTCAAATACTCCTTTTTGTTGGAATAAAATCAAATCACTTGGTTTTATTAAGCGGAATCATTACCAGATCAAGTGGAGCACTGCTGCCCTCTGAGGCCATAAGCTCGATATCGACCTTTTTCTCTGTTCCCTGCGTTCTATGCAAGAGTAAAATGTCATTTGATGTTAAACCACCGGCTGGAACAGGAATGGTGTTGCCATTGACACGTATAGCTCCCTGAAAAAATCCCGATCGCGGGTGAAGGGCTACCGTCGTTTTATCACCAACATTCAGTTGGATACGATAGCGAATGCTCCCGAGTCCCTGGACTGTGAGCTCCTTCCTGGTCCTTGCGTCAATGCCCTTGATAATGGGCTCAATTGCCGAGTCTCCAATCCCTATTGCAGTAGGAGATTTCATATCTTTGGCTTCAACCTGCCAAGAAACCTCTGCTACAGGATAAGATCCGCTGCCAGCAGTTGTTTGTCCACTGTTCGTGTAAGCTCCAAGATTATACAAGGTCTCACCTGGCTCCATCATCACGTAGGACACTGTCACCTCGCCGTCGGTTTCCAAATCATAAATCCCGTTGTAGCCTTGTCCTGGCGCTATTTCCGAGCTGATAGTATAAAACACTGCCCTTCCAGGCTCAATTGACAGTTCATCATTTAAAGCACCACTGATAAGAAATTGTTCTGTCGTCTTATGCGCAAGAATAGGAGTGTAGATGGAAGCTTGCGTTTCCGCTTTTCGGGTTGTCGTGATATGTACAGACTTTTCAATGCTGTCATTTCTCAGAACAATCGCAAACTGAGCTGGCTTCTCCCGCCCATTGGTATATTGCAATGATAATCGCGCGCGCTGCTTAAAGGAATCCTGGTATAGAAATCCCTTCTGTACTATAGGATTGACACTGCTGCCAACTATGAGCTTCTTGTCCTCTGGCTGACGAACTACTACAGGAATCTTCGAATCCGCAGCTGTTTGTAGTCCCTTCAACCAATCTTTCTTCAGTTCTACCAATGTACCGGCCGGTTTGAAATAAAATGGATAATCATTCTTGCTGACAAATGGCTCATTCAGCACCGTAACTGATTTGGAGAACGGTTCGCTGCGGTTCCCATGTCGATCACTGACCTGCAAGGTTACGGTATACACACCGGGTTGGAAAAAAGCTTCCTGTTTGCCTTTCCAGTCATATTCGGGCAATCCCTCAGCATCCGGGTCATAGCTCAAATCGATATATTCTATGGGCTCTCCAAGACGGTATGTTGGTTTGCCGAAGGCAAATACTGCCGCTGGCTTCGAATTAGGCTGAGAATCATCCTTATGAAGTATAGATTCCGGATAGGGAGCATAGGGCTTTCCTATATAGTTCATAACCACACTTTTGGACTCTTCCTTATATTGAAAAGGTATATCCGCATATTGGGCAAGCCAGGATAAATGTATCATTAGCCTGTCATTTCGTATTACTGCCACCGTATCAAAAGGAATGGAGATCCCATTTACTTTGATTGTATTATGCGGTGCATCGAATTCTATAAAAGCTCGGGGAGTCAGCAGCTTGATCTTTTCCTCTTGGCTGTCCCACTCCAACGAAAAGTTCAATGTATCCGCAAGCCACTTCGCCGGCACATAAAAGCGGTCATTGATGATTGAAGCAGGCTCATCCAAATTAATTTGTACCCCATTTAAGGATGCTTGAGCTTTTTCAGCGTACAATTTGAGCTGGTTGGTAGTAACGGATACCGCCTCCGACGACATAGGCATAATTAAACAGGCTGTCAGCGCTGTGCTCAACAGAATAGCAGGCTTCACAGAAGCGCTAAGGAATCGATACATTTTGAGTCTCCTTTATGTACATAATTAATGGAATAAATAATTAATATGATGAAAACAATCGGCATACCTCTATGAAATAGTACCATGCAATAAATCGACAAGTCTATATAAAGACGACAAAAACCGCCACACAAGTGGCGGTAGTATGGCAATTTGGTTAGGATTTACTCTACTGCCGATTCGACTGCTTCGGAATTTGATTCAAGCTGGCTGATCGCTCTGCGGCTTTGTCTGCATGCATAACGGCTTCTTCTTCTATAAATTTATTTTCTTTATAATTAGGATTCTTTTTGGAATTTGCTTTTGTTACATCCATCGATTGGATCACCTCCCCTTAACTTAGTATTTCAGGTAAAAATTCTATTATTCGGCATTTGTCACATAAAATTTACATTTGATTCGACAAAAAGCTACATTTTTCATGATTGATTCGTATTATAATTGCTTGATACCGTTGAATATGTACTGAATGGAGTTGTATAAATTGGGTAACTACATAAAAGAAAATATAGAACTTCGATTAGACATGGAACGGATGCAAAATCAGTTATATAAATTAGTCGAGCAGAAGGGAAGCTTTCTGGCACCAGAAGTCATCGAATTAAGTCAAGAAATTGATAACTTAGTCATTGCCATGCAGCGCATGCTGAACAAGTACCCGGATATGTAGCTCCCACATTAATCAAAGCTTCACTTGCCCATATCAGTAAATGGTTAACTTTTAAGAAAAGCTTTTATTCGAAGTTTTCAATGCAGATGCATTTATGTCTTGGCAATATCCTTTTTGGGACAAGATCAGAAACCCGCTCCCCCTTAACCTTCTTGTACTCTCCTTTCATCCTCCCCCCGTTACTCCACCACCCAGTCTCCACCCATGAACGATATGGCTTTTTTTGTTTCGTCCTCTCGAACTCATGAGGTTTTGGAAATACGATAACTATTAAAAAATAAACCATATAATTACTGCTTTTGCCCTTGCAATACATTACATGGTATGTTATATTGAAATCAAGCAATATCAAGGTTTTTCACAACTTACGCCCTTCACTCGTAGCTCAAATCCCCTATCTTGGTGCAGCAGAATGATCATGTAAAGGAGCGATATAATATGACTCACGAGACTCAGAACCAACAGGGAAAAACGATTTCAGTCGAATTAACGATAAATGAGGCGCTTGCTTTAACAGGTGTCCGTTTCCGTGAAAACCACCAGCTTGAAGTTGACGCCATGAGCAAAATAAAGCGTTCTCTAGAAGATCAAATTATACATGAAGCTAACCGCAAAACGATTCAATAAAATGCCACAACACAGCTGCTACCGCTCAAATTGAGCAGTAGCGGTTTTTTTGTATATAATAAACATATTCCATGCTTACCCTTAGGAGGTCCATCGAACATGAAACAAAGAATTGCGACTACCATAGATGAGCATACAGAGGCACTAGTAGGACTATCCCGGTTTATTGGAGAAAATCCGGAGCTTGGTCACGAAGAGTGGTTAGCGTCAGCCAGACTCAAAGAGGAGCTTACAAGCCATGGCTTTAGCATACAAAGCCCTGTTTTGGATTTGCCCACTGCCTTTATTGCAACCTATGAAAGTGCTAAACCCGGTCCTGTGGCGGCCTTTCTGTGTGAATATGACGCACTCCCTGAGCTAGGTCACGCTTGTGGACATCATTTAATTTGTACAATGGGTCTAGCGGCTGCGATAGGTCTGAAATCAGTAATAGACGAGATTGGCGGTACTATCCGCGTTTATGGTACCCCTGCTGAAGAAACCAAAGGCGCTAAAGTGCCTATGTCTGCGGCAGGCTTGTTCGATGATGTTGATTTTGCCCTTATGGCTCATCCATTCTATGCTTATGAAAAATCCGGACAATCGCTAGCGATGGACGCCATACAATTTGAATTTTTTGGTAAAGCAGCCCATGCTGCAGCAAGCCCTTATGAAGGAGTGAACGCATTAGATGCTGTTCTGCTTCTATTCCAATCGATTAATCATCTGCGGCAGCAGCTGCAAAGCCATGTACGTATTCACGGTATCATAACGGAAGGCGGTACTGCGGCTAACATTATACCTGACTATGCAGTCGCCCAATTTTATATTCGTTCGGCCAATCGGCCTTACACCGACGAAACTGTACAAAAGGTATTGCGCTGTGCCGAAGGAGCTGCGCTTCAAACCGGGTGCACAGTCAAAACATCCAATTACGAGTACTCTTACGACGAGCTTATAAGCAATGAGCATTTGTCTGATCAATTCACTCGAAATCTTCTGGTTATGGGTGTAAAAGAAGATGAAATTCAAATCGGTAAGGATCACGGCTCGCTTGACCTTGGCAATGTCTCAAGAAGATGTCCGACAATCCATCCTTATATCAAGGTTACAGATGAGAAGCATCTGCTTCACACCAAGGAATTTCGCGATTTCGCTATGACAGACCGTGCTTTCAAAGGTATGCTGCTCGGAGCCAAGGTGCTCGCCAACACAGCTTATGATGTCATAGTCAATCCAAATTTATTGAGCGCTATCAAAGATGAGTTCACTCAGTTAACCTAAATGATACTCTACAGAGAATAGCTTGACGTTGTCCTGACCGATAACCTATAATATTAAAATATTGAATCGACGATGATGAAGGGTAAGTAGTCGTTGTTTCCGGAATTCAGAGAGACGGTGGTTGGTGTAAACCGTTTTCCGGCCGACGTATGAATGGACTTCGGAGTTGCTTTGCCGAAACGATAAGTAGGTGAAGCCGGGATCTCTCGCCGTTAACAAAGAGAGCTGTATCGAAAGCATCAATCTGTCTTTCCGTACATATAAGTGCATCTCTCTTGGTAGAGATGAATTAAGGTGGTACCACGATAACCTCGTCCTTTGCGGCGAGGTTTTTTTGCATTTTTTTAAGGAGGTGATGTCCATGGACGATGGCTGGTGGTGGAACTGTTATTACAAACGTTATATCAAATTTACATTTAACAGGAGGCAATCTCATGAAACCAAGACTTTTATCAGGAGACCGAATTACCGGCAAGCTGCACCTTGGACATTACGTCGGGAGTTTAAAAAAACGCGTTGAACTGCAGCATAAGTATGATTGCTTTGTCTTATTGGCCGATGTGCAAGCATTGACCACCCATTATGAAAAGCCTGAAATTGTAAGTGAAAATTTGCGAAACGTAGCTATGGATTATTTGGCCTGCGGCATCGATCCGAATCAATCAACCCTGTACATTCAATCCATGATTCCCGAAATTGCTGAGCTAACGGTATACTTCTCCATGTTTGTGACCGTCAATTCCCTAAGGCATAATCCAACCATCAAATCGGAGGCGACCGAGCGAGGCTATACTCAAATGTATTATGGCTTTCTAGGTTATCCGGTAAGTCAGGCGGCAGATATAGCTATTTGCAAAGCAGAGCTTATCCCGGTTGGTGAAGACCAATTGCCCCATATCGAACAGACATGTAAAATTATTCGACGTTTCCATCAGTTGTATGCTCCAGTTTTCCCCGAACCTCAGGCGCTAATTAGTGAAACTCCCAGACTTTTGGGATTAGATGGCAGCTCTAAAATGAGCAAAGGCTTAAACAATGCCATTTTATTGGATTCAACTTGCGATGAGGTCAGCGAGAAAATTCAAAGGGCCAAAACAGATCCTGCTCGTATTCAAAAGCATGATCCGGGGCATCCCGAAATTTGTACTGTCTATTCTTATCACCAAGCGTTTTCTCCTGAGCTGGCTAGCGAAATTTATGATAGCTGCTCACAGGGCACAATAGGCTGCAAGGATTGCAAGAAGAAGATCGCCGACCGAATTAATGCTCTGCTTGATCCCATGCGGGACAGACGCGATACTTTCAGCCGAAATGCCAAGTATGTAGACGAAATCCTTATTGCAGGTACACAACGGGCACGATCAGCAGCTAAAGAAACGATGCAAGAAGTACGGGAGGCAATGAAAATCAATTATTTTTCTTAGATATTGTAAGTTTTTTCAATTTACGGTATTCTAAAGGGAAATAAATGAAATTGTAATCAAGGAGTGAGGACGATGAAGCTCATAAACATACCTGCAAAGCCAATCGTATCCCTCTCCCCTATTCCTATTTATTATGAAAGAACTAAGGCACTTTGTGCTTTAGTTCTTTTTATTTTACGTATAAGAACTGGAGGCGAATGTAATTATGATTCAGTATAAGCGAATATTGATTAAGCTCAGCGGTGGAGCTGTAGCAGGCAGTAATGAATTTGGATTTGATCCGGCACGCCTGGAACATATCGCCAAGGAAATACTCTCGGTTATAGAAATGGGCATCGAGGTATCGATTGTCATTGGCGGAGGAAATATTTTCCGTGGTAATATGGCAGATTATTGGGGCATAGAACGAGCAGAAGCTGATAACATAGGCACTCTGGCAACCGTTATTAACAGCTTAATGCTGCGGGGTGTACTTAAGCAAAAAACCGGTAAGGAAGTCCGGGTTATGTCCTCCATACCGGTAAGTGCTGTAGCCGAGCCTTATATACGCTTGCGCGCTATTCATCATTTAGAAAAAGGATACATAGTAATTTTCGCCGGCGGTAATGGACAGCCCTATGTAACAACTGATTATCCTTCTGTTCAAAGAGCACTTGAAGTGAACTGCGATGCCATCCTCGTAGCCAAACAAGGAGTAGATGGAGTGATGGATGGCGATCCCAGAACGAATCCCCACGCAAACACTTATGTTTCTCTCCCCTATAATGAAGTATTGAACAAAAATCTCAAAGTTATGGATCAATCGGCTTTTATTCTCGCAAGAGATTTTAAACTGCCGGTATTTGTTTTTAATTTCGACAAGACAGGTGCCATGAAAGCTATCTGTGAAGGTCAGACAGAAGGAACCGCTATTTTTGACGGGGCTCCTATCCAAATGGACGCTAAAGGAACCCATGCTGACACTAAGCAAATATCGTCCAGACCATAATTCCAAGTAAATAGGTTGTATAGTAAAACAGCGATTTGAGAATCTTACGATTATTGACAATGTTTGACCGGATCACCGGAAGCATTGACTTTCAAACCGAACAGTCAGCAGAGGTGGTTAACTTCCGTATGGAAACTGGAAAAACTGGAGCGCTAGTCTCCTTATCCTCCGTTCCCTTAATAATGACATTGGGGAATTCTATGCTCATTCCGATTCTTCCGGCGCTTGCCGATAAGCTGCAGGTCAGCTCATTTCAAATAAGCCTCATCATTACCGTGTACTCCCTGGTTGCTATAGTGCTTATTCCCATTGCAGGCTACTTATCCGATCGTTTTGGACGCAAAAAAGTGATGATTCCAAGCCTAATACTTGCAGGGGCTGGAGGAGCCATATGCGGGATGGCTTCTTTCTTCTCGGGTAATGGGTACAGTTTAATTATATGGGGCCGACTTCTTCAAGGAATAGGCGCTGCAGGTGCGGCCCCCATCGTTTTACCCTTAGTTGGAGATTTGTTTAAGAAGGAAAGTGATATTAGCACCGGTTTAGGCATTATCGAAACTTCCAATACATTCGGCAAGGTTCTTAGCCCTATTCTCGGTTCATTACTCGCGATCATCAGCTGGTACGCTCCTTTTTATGCTATCCCTGTGCTGTGCCTGATTTCGATCCTGTTAGTAGGCTTTTTGGTAAAAGTACCAAAAACCGAAAACTCCAATTCGATTATGAAATTCCCTCAATTCTGGAAGTCGATTCAAGCTATATTCAGAGAAAAAGGGCGCTGGCTTATAGCTGTATTTGCGATAGGCGGTATTTGTATGTTTGTTGTGTTCTCTGCTCTGTTTTACTTGTCCAATTTATTGGAAGATCAATACGGGATAAAAGGTGTATACAAGGGTTGTTTACTTGCCGTTCCACTTGCTGCCCTTTGCTTATCCTCTTATATTACCGGAAAAATCATTGGGGAAAACAAGCCTTTAATGAAATGGATCACTCTGGGGAGCCTTGTGTTATTGAGCGGAGCTTTAATTATGTGTGGATGGCTGAATCCGTCCTCATTGATATTATTGCTGCTCTTATTAAGCTTGACCGGTATTGGCGTAGGTGCCGCTTTACCTAGTCTGGACGCGTTGATCACCGAAGGTATTGAAAAAGAACAGCGCGGCACCATCACTTCCCTATACAGCAGCATGCGCTTTATCGGAGTTGCGGCTGGCCCCCCTGCCGCCTCAATTCTTATGGATATATCTAGCCGTACACTGTTCTATTCGGTCAGTGGAACTGGTGTTGCTGCTGCTCTGCTGGCTCTACTAGCCATTCGGCCCGGCAAACAAAAGTCAACAGCTTAAGAGACATCGATTCAACCGAAAAAGACCGCTTCACATTAGTGTGAGCGGTCTCTATGATCGGTTTATCCGTTAAAGTTATCCCGCCATTTCAATAATTTTTTCTCAAAGTACCGTACAATTGAATCCGAACCCTTTCCTACAAAAGCAAATATCACAATGCCGACAAACACAATAGAGGTCTGTGAAAATTGTCTAGCATCCAAAATAAGATAACCTACCCCTTCGCTCGAGCCCATAAGTTCTGCAACAACCAATCCGAGCCAAGCAACCCCTATGGATAGGCGCAGTCCCAACAGCACATTCGGCAAAGCAGCAGGTAAAACCAATCTCGTAATTTGCTTAAACCTGCTGAACTCCAGAACGCGTGCGACATCAAACAGCTTGGAATCAACGCCTCGAATACCCAGAAACGTATTTACGTACAAGGGAAAAAAGGCACCTTTAGCAATTAACAAAATTTTGGAAAATTCCCCGAATCCGAACCATAATATAAATAATGGCGTAATGGCTAGATGAGGGATAGTTCGCAGCATTTGTATGCTTGGGTCTAAGCTATCCTCAAACCGTCTAAACAGCCCAACCAGTACTCCGAATAATAAACCTAGCCCTCCGCCTAGAAGAAAGCCCAGTGCCGCTCGAAATAAACTGATCTGTAAATGTTTGTATAGTTCTCCGCTAACAAGCAGTTCAATGAAGGATTTTGTAATTTCAACTGGTGTCGGAAGAATTGTCTTAGTAACCAAACCGGTGGACCCGATAATTTGCCATACGAGCAGAACAGTCACAGGAAGTATACTACCGCGGATGATGGTCCTCATCCTCTCCCGCTGCTTGGATTTCCCCGGTTCCTCCGGTACGGAAATTGCCGGTTTGGTCTCTTTGGCAATTACAGCAGGCCGCCCTTGTAGCACTTCAGAATTATTCATTTTTTTCACCTCATGGGATAATGGTTAGTTGTTGTAGTACCTATATACCGGAGCTGTCAATTAGCTCGAGCTCCTCGACCTTTTCAAATTCGCTCAACACCAGATGCCGAAGCTCTTGGAATGACGAGCTTGCCTTCTTCCTTGGATAAGGTAAATCAATAGGTACAAGTTTACGAATAGTTCCCGGTCGCGCATTCATAATGACCACACGGTTTGCAAGAAAGATCGCCTCGTCAATATCATGGGTAACCAAAATCATCGTTGTTTTGTTTCTTACCCAAATATCCAGCAATACTTCCTGCATATGGGAACGTGTAAACGCGTCGAGAGCACCAAACGGCTCATCCAGCAGCAGCACCTTCGGGTTGCGCATAAGCGCTCTTGCAATCGCTACCCTCTGCGACATCCCTCCCGACAGCTCACGCGGGTAAGCTTTCTCGAAACCCTGCAGCCTTACCAGCTCTATCATCTCATCCACTCGCTTACGCACATCCGGATTTTTGAGCGGTAAATCTGCCGCAATATTTTTCTCAACAGTTAGCCATGGAAATAACCGATGCTCCTGAAAAATAAATCCTTTCTCAATGCTGGGCCGATCAATCCGGTGCTTCTCCAGCAGCACCTGGCCATTATGATCCGTATCGAGGCCGGCAATAATTTTGAGCAGCGTGCTTTTTCCACAACCGCTGGGACCAATTACTGTAACAAACTCACCTGGCTTCACATGAAGCCGAATTTCCTTTAATGCTTGCACGGGTCCTTGTGGTGTCCGAAATGTTTTATTTAATTGGTCGATTTCTATCGTATAGTCCGCCATCAACTTCGCTCCTTTCCTTTGCCTCTATCAGGCCTGTCAGGCATTAGTTTCTACAAAGTCTATGTGCTGCGAGCCAGCAGCCCGCTCCGATAATCTACGTTTGATCTCCGGCAGCAGCAGTCGTCCAGTCGTCTCAGCTTCCTCCAAATTCGGATAACCGGACAAGACGAACGAAGATATGCCCGCATCAATATATTCAAGGAGTCGATCCGATACTTGCTCCGGTGTACCTACTAGAAGCATACTGCCACCGCCGCGAACAAGGGATATTCCCGCCCATAAATTAGGCCCCAAAATATAATCATTCTCCTTAGACAGCTCGCGAAGCTCGTTCTGACGCTTCTGGTTGGTAGCATCTGTTTGTGTAAACCGCTGTCCTGATTGCTCTATCGCCTTGCGGTCTATTTTGCTTATAATATCCCAAGCCTCCCGCCAAGCCTCTTCCTCCGTTTCACGCACGAGCACCTGAGCCCGCAAGCCATATCTCAGCTCACGATCGATACCCTTCTCCGTCTTCAAATTAGCCCGCAGCTGCTCCATTTCGGCAATCTGTTCCTTAATCCAATCAAGCGGTTCGCTCCACATCAGATAAACATCAGCTGTTTCTACAGCAGTTCGCTTACCGGCAGGCGAGCTTCCTCCGAAATATAGGGGCGGATGCGGGTTCTGTACGGGGGCAGGAAGACTGGCTCCGCCTTCAATCTCATAATATTTCCCTTTGAAGTTAACCGGCTCCGACTCCTGATAATTTTGACTGCCTGCCAGAAATCGCTCACCGCTCTGTTTGGAGCCATTCCATACACCCTTAACAATTTGTAAAAATTCCAAAGTTCTTTCGTAGCGGTCGTCATGGGAGTTGGCCAATGGATCTCCAGTTGCTTTTAGATCTTGCGGAGACCCTCCGGTAACAACATTGATTAATGCACGTCCATTGGATATATAATCCAACGAAGCGGCCATTCTTGCCGCCAATACAGGTGCTATTAATCCGGGGCGCATCGCTACAAGAGGCTTCAATATTTTCGTATGGGATGCAATCGCTGAACCAACGATCCAAGAATCAATGCATGACCCCCCTGTTGGAATCAATGCAAATGTAAATCCTGCTTTCTCCGCCGTTTGCGCAACTTGAATCATATACTCTGAGGTCGATTCCCTCTCAGGCTTTACGCCAATGTATTTGCCATCACCCGTCGTTGGAATAAACCATCCAAATTCAACATTGCCATTACCATTTTTGCTCATACGAATCGCTCCTTTTATTCATATATGTTTTGTCGGATTAATCCTTAAAAAAAATACGCTGAGGAAAATGGATAAAATCATACAGCTGTTTAGTCAAGCCTCCTTTTCCAAAACGTAAAATAGTGCCTGTTCGCTCTTTCCCGTTCTTTTTCTGAATATCATTCAAAAAAGCAATCGTCAATTCACGCCGGCTCACTATATCCCGGAATCCAAAATCGTATAACCATTGATCAATTGTATTGTAGATCCCTCTGTTTAGGCCGAATGTTTGGTAACAGTAATTGACGAACTGAATATCAGGCAAATGCTGTACTTCTGACTCTGATAATGCCGGATCCACGTTATTATTTGGAATCAATTGCATCAGCTCCTTAAAATTAGTATCAGAATATTCAGCCCCGCTGAAAGTATAAAAAAAGTCCTATAAAGCCAGAGCAAGCTCCAGCTATACAGAACCTCCGTTGAGACGGTCAGTTTATATAACAATAATCTATTTATAATTCCTTATTCGGCTTCCCCGACCTTCCCTATGTAAGCGCAACGTCTTGGGATAGGCCGGTAGTTTGATTCCTTTCTGCACGCCATGAAGCTTCTTGAATAAATGTTTCTACTACTTGTGACAGTCTTTGTGCAATCTCCTCATTAAGCTGGAAGCTGCCATTTTCCAAACGCTGCACCTGTGTATCCAGAATAAAAGCTCCGGACAAAATATGATGTGCACCTAATGCCGATAATACGGGTTTAAATGCATGGTCTATCGCCAACAAGTGAGCTATCGTTCCGCCTATCGCAAGGGGAAGAACTACCTTCCCTTCTAAACCTTTTTGGGGAATCAGATCTAGAAAACTCTTGAGAACACCTGTGTAGGAAGCTTTGTAAATAGGTGACGCAACTACTACCGCGTCCGCTTCGGCAATTACACGATTAGCTTCAATAATAGCAGGGCTGTCGAAGCGGGAATATACTAAATCCTCTGGAGCCAAGTCTCTGACCTGCACCCATTCAACATCCAAACCTGCTTGAACACCCGCTTGCTGGACAAAATCCAATACACCTTGAAGTCTTGAAGAAGCCGAAGGACTGCCGGAAATAATAACAATACGAGCCATTTGACAACACTCCATTATGATTTATAGTTTTACTTCGATTTCACTTGTTTGCCGTCCAAAGAATCGCGGTCACGCAACGCAACCTCCGATTCAAACCGCTTGCGTTCAGTACGTTCAATTTGGACAATTCTTCCATCGTGAACAACTATTTGAACCGTACCGTATTCCAAGCCATTCACTGAGCCAAGAATTCTCTTTGTCCAAATTTCATCTACTTCTAATGGTTTGGCCATATTGATCCCTCCGCGCTTTTATATTTCCTATGTGTATACTCGGATTAACACTTAAAAAAATTTGCTGTCATTCCTTTAACGCCTATATCGTCCAATCATGCCACTCGCTCTTTTGCTTTTCTAATGAATTCAGCCAATTTTTTGTAGTTCCAATTAATTGTTGATAAGATTGATTTGTTGAAAACGTATGATCCGCTTGGAAAATGATTTCTTTGTCGCATTGCCCTTGCGATCTCATCCAAAAAAGCTTTTGATACAAGAAGCAATAATCGACAGGAATCACGTCATCATTCGTACCATGCACGAGCAGGACATCCCCGCTAAACCTTCTCGTTTGCTCAAAAGGCTGATGTCTTGGCAATGATTCGAAAAAGGACGGCTTAAATGAATATCCCAAGTAATCAGCGTTCCCGAATTGTACAGCATCCTCATATAGCTTTTTTCCGGTAATTTTAACAATATCATTAAATGGATGGGCAACTGCCGACCAAAGTACCAATGTTTTGACTCTCTTGTCCCGCGCAGCAGTTAGAATGGCTACAGCACCACCCAGACTATGACCAAGCAAAATAACACGAGCAGGATCCACGCAATCTATTCCTAACGCATAGTCGATCACACTTCTCGTTTGATCAATCAATGCATCAAGTCCACCAGAACCGTAGTCTCCAGTACTCTCTCCGCAGCCTGCAAAATCGAAGCGAAGAACCATATAGCCTTGCTCACTAAATTCACGTGCTGATTTAATAAACAACCGGTCCACGCCAATTCTATTCCCGACAAAGCCATGCGCTATAATAATGATTGGGTTTTTAGAGCCCGTGGATGTGGGATAATGCAGAGTCGCAGCAAGTTCGGCATCATCGCTTTTTATCGTAATCTGGTGTTCCATAGCAACTCTTCCTTTCTGAGAGCTTTGAAGCAAGCTTGCCACAGGAGCGGCCGTCTAAGCTTTGCAAGTGCAAGCCTGCATCGTAAGCAAAGTTTATATGTGCACAGGTAATGGATCAATTTTCAGGCCATTTTCTATCGTTCGGTGATTCTGACCATTGAACAGGTAAACACGATGGATTAACACATATACGGGATCAGACAGCTTTAACGTTTCCAATTCCAATGAACGGTATGCGTACAGCTTTTGCCCTTTGACTTCAACCTCTACCTGCCAATTCGTCCCCCGGAAATAGATGTTCTTCACTGTACCGATCTCAGCAGCCGATAGATAGGCTATTTCATTTTTGTACCCAATTTCCACAAATTCTGGACGAATGATAGCTTTGGAATTAAAATGTTCGGTTTGTTCAAAGCCTCTAAAATCTGAAATTCGTTCTATCTGGTTCGATTCCCCAATAAAGCTTGCTACAAAAGGCGTCTCAGGATGCTGGTAAATCTCAATCGGCGATCCTTTCTGCTCAAGAATTCCTTGGTTAATGATCATAATCTCATCGGCCACCTCGACCGCTTCTTCTTGATCATGTGTAACAAATATCGTGGTGATTCCTACCCGGTTTATCATTTCCTTCAACCATGTGCGCAGCTCTTTGCGGACCTTGGCATCAATAGCGGCAAAAGGTTCATCAAGCAGCAGCAGCTGCGGCTCAGGAGCAATCGCTCTGGCAAAAGCTACCCTCTGACGTTGACCGCCGGACAGTTGATGCGGCAGCCTCTTCTCCAGGCCCTTCAATCCCGTAAGCTCAATCAATTCACTGACACGTGATTTAATTTCTTGCTTGGAACGCTTTTGAACCGTTAACCCAAACGCAATGTTGTCGTAAACACTCATATGCCTGAAGAGCGCATAGTTCTGGAATACGAACCCGATTCCACGCTGCTGCGGCGGTAAGTGGTTCACTTTATTTCCGTGAAATAAAATCTCTCCAGAATCCGCATCCTCCAACCCGGCTAACATGCGTAAAATGGTTGTTTTGCCGCCACCGCTCGGTCCAAGCAAACCGATAAGCTTACCTTTTTCAATCTCGAAGCTTACATCTTTGGTAGCTTGAAAGCTGCCAAAGCTTTTCATCAAGTGTTTGGCTATAATATGCATGCTCCCTTACTCCCCTTCCAACTGGTGCTGCTGTCTTTCATGCTTCCACTCAATAAGACTCTTTACAATCAGCGTAACTACAGCCAGTAAAACCAAAAGAGAAGCAATGGCAAATGCACCTGCAAAATTATATTCGTTATACAAAATCTGAATGTGCAGCGGCATCGTGTTCGTTGAACCTCTAATGTGCCCAGATACGACCGATACAGCTCCAAACTCACCCATCGCTCTCGCATTACAAAGGATGATTCCGTACAATAAACCCCATTTGATATTAGGCAAAGTTACCTTCCAGAAAATTCTCCAGCCCTTGGCCCCCAAAGTTACGGCAGCTTCCTCTTCTTGCACTCCCTGTGCCTGCATTAAAGGCAGAAGCTCTCTTGCAACAAAAGGAAAAGTAACGAACACCGTAGCCAACACGATTCCCGGTAAAGCAAAAATTATTTTGATGTCATGCTCTCCAAGCCAAGGACCGAACCAGCCTCTTGCACCAAATAACAGAACATATACAAGACCGGATATAACAGGTGATACGGCAAAAGGCAGATCAATCAAAGTTATCAGCAAATTTTTTCCTTTAAACTTAAACTTGGTGATAGCCCATGCTGCACAAACTCCAAACACTACATTAAGTGGTACAGCAATTGCTGCTGTTAACAAGGTAAGCCTTATTGCTGAAGCAGCATCCGGTTCAACTAACGCCTTGAAATAAATTTCAGTACCTTTCCTGAATGCCTCCACAAAGATGGAAACTAAAGGCAGCACCAATAATAATCCAAGAAAAAGTAAGGCTATACTTATTAAAATCCATTTTACTACCGTCGGTTCAGTAATATGTTTGGGTCTATCTACCGCTACCGAACCTGCTTTCACGGTCGCCACATATCCGGCCATTGAGGATCCTCCTGAGAACTTTCCATAGGAAAGTTTACTTCCTTAGCGTTTAGCATTTACTGAATTACACTCTAGCGAAGCTTACTAAGTAAGCATATGCTATACGGATGCGTTGAATCGATTGGCACGCCACTGCAAGTAATTGATAACTAGCAGCATGAGGAATGAAATCACGAGCATGACAAGCGCAATCGCTGTAGCACCGGCATAATCGTATTGCTCAAGCTTTGTCATTATAAGCAGCGGGGCAATCTCTGTTTTCATTGGCATATTGCCCGATATGAATACAACGGAGCCATATTCACCTACCGCTCTGGCAAAAGCAAGCGTAAATCCTGTCAGCAAGGCCGGCAGCAGCTGGGGAAAGATTACTCGGACAAAAGTTCGCAAGCGCTGAGCGCCGAGACTGACTGCCGCTTCCTCGATCTCTTTCTCCAGCTCCTGTACAACCGGCTGCAGCGTCCGTACTACAAATGGAATACCAATAAAAGTCAGTGCCAGCATGATACCGAGCGGAGTATAGGCAACCTTAATACCAAGTGGTTCAAGAAAGCTGCCTATCCATCCATTCTTCGAATATATGGTCGTTAAGGCGATACCTGCAACGGCTGTCGGAAGCGCAAAAGGAAGGTCCACAAGCGCATCAATAAAGCGTCTACCCGGAAACGTATATCTCGCCAAAACCCAAGCCACGATAAATCCAAAAACTGTATTTACTAATGCTGCACCGAGCGCCGTACCGAAGCTGATTTTGTACGACGCAATTACACGGGTATCGGTGATTGTATGCCAGAATTGAGCCCACGTAAGTCCCGAGGTTTTAATAAAAATGGCGGATAACGGAAACAGGACAATTAAGCTGAGATACAACACGGTAAAGCCCATTGTCAAACCAAATCCGGGTAAAATGCTGCGCTCTTTCCAAGCCTTTGCCATGGATTTCTCTCCTCTGACTCTTAAGGTTTATAAATTTGATCGAACACTCCGCCATCGCTGAAATGTGTTTTTTGCGTTTTTGTCCAACCGCCGAAATCATCAATCGTAAACAGGTTTACTTTACCAAACTGGCTTTCATATTTTTTGGCTACCGATTCCAAACGCGGACGGTAATAATTTTTTGCAGCAATCGTTTGGCCTTCTTCTGTGTACAGGTACTCAAGGTAGGCTTGCGCTACTTCACGTGTACCTTTTTTATCAACTACCTTATCAACAATAGCAACCGGTGGTTCTGCCAACACACTTAAAGATGGAGTTACAATTTCATATTTGTCTTTACCGAATTCATTAATAGACAGGTAAGCTTCATTCTCCCACGCAATTAGAACATCACCGATACCACGCTGTACGAATGTTGTTGTGGAGTCACGAGCCCCGGAATCAAGTACAGGTACATTTTTGAAAAGCTTAGTCACAAAATCTTTCGACTTTGCTTCATCTTTTCCAAACTTTTGATCAGCATAGCCCCAAGCCGCTATGTAGTTCCAACGAGCTCCGCCTGATGTTTTCGGATTCGGAGTAATTACTTCCACGCCTGGTTTAATTAAATCATCCCAATCTTTGATACCTTTTGGGTTTCCTTTTTTAACTAGAAAAACGATAGTTGATGTGTAAGGTGTACTGTTCTGCTTCAATTTCTTTTGCCAATCCTTTTGGATTAATCCCGCTTGTTCAATCGCATCAATATCATAGGCAAGCGCCAAAGTAGCAACATCAGCCTCTAACCCATCGATGATTGAACGGCCTTGCTTACCGGAGCCGCCATGAGACGCTTTTACCGTAACGGTTTGACCTGTTTTATCCTTCCAATAGGCGGAGAAAGCTTTATTGTATTCTTGGTATAATTCACGAGTAGGATCGTAGGATACATTTAGTAGTTCAACTGGAGGCTTTGCAGCAGTCGTCGCAGGCTTAGCGTCAGGAGCAGCTCCTGAAGTTGTTCCGGATGCTGCCGGTGCAGTTGTTCCACCGCCGCATGCGGATAGACCTAATAAGGATAAACTAACGAGACTAAGCACGGACCATTTTTTCCAATTCAATAGGCTTGTATTTGACATGTAATATTTCTCCCCTCAAATATACGGTTCTCATGATAACTAGTACTCGCATCCGATAATCAGGATGTTAATCCTGGTTTGATCTCCGGTGGTCCGGTTGATTTAATCTTATTCCGATGTGTTTACTATGTTTTATAAACAGTATATTATCATCGCCTTCGAAAGGTGTCAATCGTTTTTTTGTAATAAATTACAATCTACACAACGTCTTGTGGCGTCCTTGGGATACGATCTATGTTTGTGGCGTTTGGAGGGATGTATGGTAAGGATTACAGCCGCTGTTGAAGTCGTGTTCCTTTGAATTACAGGCTTGCAGCGGCTGGAACACGAGCTTCAAAGGTAGGTTACATACCCGAGCAGTGTCCGATGATGGGTAGGGGGGACCCTCCACTCCACACCCATTCCCTCTTTTGTTCTACTCTGTGCTTTAACTCAGCTCACTTAAGTTGTGCAAGAAAAAGGCTTTGTGCCAGGAGTTGCAGATTTTATTCACATCAGCGGAAGTACTTGTTCCGTTATCACCTGAAAAGATCAAAAACCAGAGAAACAAAGGAACCGCTAGTTCCGTTATCTCTCTGGTTTTGCGTGTATTGACCCCATTTAATCCAAATAACGGAAGTTGGTCTTCCGCTATCGCCTTCTATTTGAAGCATGGAATCAAATAATGGAACTCACTGTTCCGTTCAATCCTTCTAAGCTCTTACTAGGGTTCACACCTGTACAAATAATAAGAATCCCTTCCCTTGATCGTCGTTAAGTACATTAAAGATCCTGAGGTTTAACGATATTTTAATCTAAGTAAGGTAGATAATAGAAACCTGGCCGATGGCCAGGTCCTTGGTGTACAATCTACGTTTGTGCGTTGGGAGGGAATCGGGTATGGGATTCCGGCCGCTGTTGAAGTCGTGTTCCTTTTGAATTTATGGCTTGCAGCGGTTGGAACACGAGCTTCAAAGGCGGACGCTATCGCTCCTCCATCCCACACCCGTTCCCTCTATACGGTTCTACTTTACTGCTTTCTGCTACCTCTTTCTTTGCTGCTCCTAACCTATCGGCCAGGCGGTATTCATAGCCATGTACCCCTTGGTAGTACTCCGGGTACATCTCTCCATCACATACTTCGCACCTAAACTGCGGCGGCACCTCAGGATCCCCGTCGTCCATCCTCCCTTCTTCGCCTTTACGATCCATTTCATCGCTTCTTTTTGCCATTCCGTAACAAGCTTTTTACTCAAGCTTTTCGTCCTACGTGAGTAGACACCGTAATGTCGGATCGTCTTAAATTGTTCGTCTCGAATATGTCGAATCACCCTCGGTATAAACTCTTCTACCGTAACGGTTTCTCGCTGTTCTTCTCCATCTGTTTTATCTGTATACCGAAACGTCACACACTGTCCATCATAGGCCTCGATCCGACTTATCGTGATCGCAGGTCGACGCATATAACGGCCAGCATACCCTAGCTGCATCTTCACATCCCCCTTTTGCTTCAGGGCAAACCCTTTTCATTTTCTGAATAGGCCTTCTGTAACAGCGGCTGTATTTTTTTCTTTTCTTCGGCATTAACATGCTTTCTTATCTGCTTCCATACGACCGTTTGCCACTGCTTTCGCAGCATTTCAAATGGAATGAAGTCATACTTTTTCTACTCCCCGTTACTTTTCATTCCCCCCATTGTCACTAGCATATGGATATGCGGGTTGAAATTCAGCTGCGAGCCAAACATATGGAGCCCTGCAATAATTCCCGGGATCACTTTATGCTTCATCTCAAAATACTCCTTTGGGGAACTCCAAAAACTTAAAAAAAGGCCTCCTGACGGAGGCCTTGGTTCTCACCCTATTGTTCTAGTTATTTGCAGGATGAGGCTGTTTCGAGCAATCACTGCAATAACCAAAAATTTCAAACCGATGATTCATGATTTCAAAATCTTCAGGCAGATGGGGCACATGCTTCATTGGACAAAATTCAAAAGTAACCGTTTTTTCACATTGAATACAGATCATATGATGATGATGGTGAGATTGACATCTTGCGCGGAACTTAAGTCCATCATTCAAATAAAACTGCTCCAGCACACCCATTTCACTCAGAAGCCGTAAGTTACGGTACACAGTATCAAAGCTGACTCCCGGATATTTGGGGCGCATCGAATCATATACGTCTTTGGGTGACAAGTACCCTTCGGCTTCTGCAAAGAGGGTTGCCAGGCTTTTGCGCTGATCGGTTATTCTCCACCCTTTGGATGCCATTGCTTTGACCATATCTTGAACGGTTTCTTGTATACTCTGCTCATGATTATGATTATGATTTTCCATCATTTATCCCTCAATTTATGCATTCTTTAGTTTAATAATGCCCTATCTAGGTATGAGAGTCAATCTTTTTGCTCTACAACCGCCTTCTCCAGAGCCTCTAACTCCAATGCCAGCTGCTGTTTGGAGAAATGCTCTCCAATAAAAACAGCCACGCTAGGGAGCTCTTCCTTAGGCGTTATTTTAACGAAATCCATTTCACGGTAAGCATATTGAAACATAAATGGGCTTGTTGTATCTGAGAAGCGCAATATTCCTTTGGCACGATATACATTGGCAGGAAGCCTTCCGACAAGTGCTTCAAACTGCTCACTATCTATGGGGGCTTTAAAATAGTGAGTGTACACCATAACATGATCGTGAGAATGATGCGTCACGGCTTCCTTGTGGGTTGCAGGACTATCTCCCTCATGCTCATGATGGTGGCCAGGATCTGTACATGCCGCTCCATGCTCATGATCATGCGAACAGGTTGTGTGGTCTGACTCTGAATGATCCGGATTATTGGAACGATTAACAAGATCTCCCGGTTCCCCCTCCAATCGGTCGAACAATGTCAAATCGATATGGCATCGTACCGTTGCAGTAATTGGAGCGACAGCGTTCCATCCGCGGATCACAATTTCGAGCTCGCCTAGATCTGCCGGAGCTATCAAGTCTGTTTTATTTAAAATAAGATGAGTGGCACAGCGAATCTGCTCCTGCATCAGCCGGTATGTTTTCCCGGCACCCTTCCGATGCTGCTCCAGTAGTTGAGCTGCATCTACTACGGTAATTACAGATTTGAGTTCAAGCTCAGTCAGCAAAGAAGCATCAGTGACCCCATCCAACATTTCCATAGGATTTGCAGCTCCGGTACATTCAACAAAAATAACATCAGGTGAATTCTCCTGAATCAATTCTCTCAGTTCCAGCCCCAAGTCACCGCGAATCGTGCAGCAAATACAGCCGCTCAGCATTTCTGACATAGGAACGCCTTCTTCAACAAGCATTCCATCCAGATTCACATCACCCAGCTCATTCATAAGTACGGCCGGCTTTTTACCGCTTTGCTTGTAGTAATCCAGCGCTTGTGTTAGCAAAGTTGTTTTGCCGCTACCCAAGAAACCGGATAAAATATGCACAGGTACAGCTTGTTTCATTGTGGTCCTCTCCTTGGAGTTTTGCTTTTTTAGCAAAACTTACTTCTTCATGTATTTACAATAACTTATATGTAGAAAATTGTAGTCCTGTGTTGATCAAATGTCAATTTAAAAGTAATTTTTACAATTATATACTCAATTCAAACAGCAGCCTTCTAATTTGATACAATACAACATAAATGCATAGTGGTGGCCGCATTTTAACTCTAATGGCTTTTATTAATGAACTATTGCAGGAGGATGCCATGAACCGTCTTCTAGGACCCTCAATTCAAATCGACCCGTCGTTCCCCTATTATCTAAACCGTTCTGAGCAAAGCATTGCTGATGAGCTGGAGCTTGCAGGGTACCGGGTAATCCATTACTTTGTGACCGATGAGACGAAGGTAAATCAGAAGCTGATTGAACAGCTGCAAGATAGAGGTATGGCTGTGTGGGCGATGGTATTAGGCAATGGCGCCTATACAACTGAACATTTGCCAAAGGACTGGCCGGACTGGCAGATGGTGCTGCTTAAGCCTGTAAACGATGGCTACTTCCGCTTTTCACCATTCAGCTATAAATATACGGCTTGGAAGAAGCAGGCACTTGCAGAGCTGGTACGGAAGTATCCCTTTGATGGCCTGGAAGTGGCGGAACCTTATTTTCCTGAGTGGAATGGCCTTGCCAACGGAGTTTACGGAGACGTGGGTCCCTACGCCAGAGCCGCTTTTAAACAGCAATATGGCTCCGAGATACCGGATTTCAAACATCGCTCCAATCCGAATTATTATAAAAACAATCCCATTCTGTATCGTCAATGGATCGAATTCAGAGTTTGGACTGTGAACCGATTCTTGTTTGAGCTATTTAATGCTCCAGGTGGAGTTCGCGAGGCCCGGCCCGACATTAGAATTGCAACCTGGTCACTTGGTATTCACGCTGGTCCTGATTCGGTCGAAAAGCTGCGGGAATTTCAGGGACTTGATGCTGCAGCAATGATCTCAACGGTAAGACCTGATGTACATTTTATTCAAACCCATTGGCCGGATTGGATGCGACCGTTTCTTAAACCCGATTACTGCAAGCATTACGAGCCGTTTGCCGCTAAAATTAGAGCCATTCATCCGCATATTCCGATTGGGGTGCAGGCAGATATTGGCTCTCTTCAACGAATGAGGCGCAGTCGGACCTGGTTAAATGACTTTGCCTCCAATGCAGCCAAGCTGGGTTATTCAACCTGGACTGCTTACGAATATCATTTGGGCAAATATATGTATGACGAGGCCCCCGTTCCATTATGTGCCAAACGTATTGGAGCAGAGCAAATTATGATTTATTTTCAAAAGCGCGTTAAAGTTTCAGATGCAGTAAAAGCTGTTCAAATTATTCGCAACGGGAAGCCAGATAACGCACTGCCTGTTGAAGTAATCCGAGTTGACGGAAGCAACATACTGCTGCGCAGCAGTCATTTCCCCCCTGAGAGATTTCAGCTTTCTATCTCTAATATTGAGGATACGCCGAACTTATGGTTATTTCCAAGTAAACATGCCACTGAAGCAGCACAGCCTTGTTATTTAACTGTAGAAGAAGAGTGAGTAAAGTGTTGTAAGATTAAGGAGCAGTTAATTCACAAAAGGAAGAGCCGAATGAGATTCAAACGGCTCTTCCTTTATCGTTTAGCGAAAAAATGGCTCCGATAAATATTTATTGAGCATTTGTGCTCATTTGCTTATCCAGCTGTTCAAGCACAAACGGCCAAGCATATTCGTGACCGTCCCTCGATTCCTCATCAGGGAATCCTGCATGTGTAAGACGCAGCAGCGTACCGGTGCTATTAGGCTCCAGCTCAACGGTGACTACCGTCTCAGCTCCCTTTGTTCCTCCAGCTCCTGTAACCCATGTTATCTCAACAAGACGATCTTGTTCAAGTCTAAGAAATCTTCCATAGTGGGGATGACGTTGTGCCTCGCTTTGCGCCTCATGTTTGTAAATGGTCTCAAAGAAGAAGACCGTATTGACTTCACCCTGCATGATCACTGAACCCGGTGCTGCAAACCAACGGTCGAATTGCTTGGTCCATGCCTTGAAGAGTACGTCAGGTGACGCAGCCATCAGACGCTCCGTTTTCAGAGTAAAGGGTCTAGATGAAAGGTCTGGAAAACAAATCGGTGATGTCATCAGATCGTCAATCCTTCCCGATTAGTGAATTTTCAACGCAAACGCTTTTTAAACTGATAGTAAAGAAAACAGCCGACACAGAAGCCACAAATTGCAATTAGTGCGGCAATAGCCACCATAGCGGCAGCAATGTATCCAGCAACAGCAGAATGAATCACCCAAAAACAAAATAAGGAAATGGTCAACAGGATAACGGCAATGGAGTTGTTAAATCGCAGCAGCTCGGCTGATTCCGTTTGGGCTCCTGCCACACGTGAGGCTAAAAACGGTGTTGCCAATCTGACAATCAAGTTAGCTCGAAAGCCTCTCCATAATCCAATTACTTGAATTGCCCATATTGCGGCGATAAACACCGGTTGCTGCAATACGATGGCCAGAACAACAAAAAGCACAATTCCAGCTTGATTCGCCCGAACATACGGTACAGGAATTTCACGCATTTTTGCTTAGCCTCCTCCTTCATTATGATCAAACGCTATAGATTTGAAACCTTCTTCATAAATGATGAGATTGTCCATCACTGCGCTTATGCCTGCTCAAGCGCAACCTTCCCGGTGCTCTTATCTATTAAGATAAGCCTTCCCTGCACAACGCCGCCTCCAGCGTCGGTCAAGGTCATTGCAGAGCTGCTTCCTTGCTCTACCAATTGACGGGCATCCCGCTCCGACAGGTCTGCGCCGAAGCTGTCCTTCCAGATTACAAAGCCGCAGCCGGCTTTGTATTCCGTACAGCCATAGCCGCGCTTGCCGGCTATGATCCTGCCCGCGCAGCCCGACCGTGGGCAAGCCGCGATACCGACGCGCTGCGCAGCACCCGGCTCGGGCACGCGCCCGGCGCTGCTGCGCTTGGCGCGCGTGCGCTTCGCAGGCGCGGCTGCGTCGCCCTCGCTTGCTTCGGCATCCGCCGAAGCAGCGCTGCGCTTACGCGGCGCACGCTTAGCCGCAGCTGCCGCCGGCTGCGCCTCGCTTTCGAAGGCTTGCTTCGCCGCCCTCGACTGGATGCGAACCTTCTCGATGATCAGGTTCGTGAACTTCTTCACGTTAGCCATGAACGTGTCATCCGAAGCCAAACCACGCGCAATTTCATTAAGCCTGCGTTCCCAATGGCCGGTCATTTCCGGCGATGTCAACAGATCGACGCCTGCTTGGCGGATCAGCTCCACTGCCATGCGCCCCTTCTGGGTAATGACAATTCGTTTCCCCTGCATCACAATATAGCCTACATGCTTGAGCCGCTCGATAACCGAAGCGCGCGTTGCAGG
Source organism: Paenibacillus radicis (ex Xue et al. 2023) (assembly GCF_024722015.1). GTDB lineage: Bacteria > Bacillota > Bacilli > Paenibacillales > NBRC-103111 > Paenibacillus_S. The sequence goes on from NZ_JANQBD010000007.1 coordinate 106,759, forward strand.
TGTGCCAAGACCGGAGTCCTTCATCGCATCGCGAAGCTCCTCATCTTCAACCTGCTTGCCTGCGCCCTCCATAGCTTTCAGCAGAGTTCCTTCCGTATATGACTTTGGCGGCTGCGTCTCCTTTTCTTTGGCGGCTATTTTAGAGCATTGTACACCTTCATCTTCCTTCAGGCTAAAGGGCGTACTAATCTCCTCTTCGGCGGCTTGGTCTTCATCCTCATTTTTTTCAGCCTTGCCCTTTGCTTTAGGCTTATCCTTCTTCTGATCGGCATAAATAACCTTCCAACCGATAGAAAGCAGCTGTTTGATCGTGCTTTTGAACGACTCCTGCTCAACAGAAGTTAGAACGGTATGCACCTTATATTCCGCTGCTGGATAGAAATGGGATAAAAACCTTCTTACAACTAAGTCATAAATATGCTGCTCGTCCGCCGATAATCCGCCAGCCTTTTTATGTGTAGGTAGTATAGCGTGGTGATCTTCGACCTTGGCCGGGTTGCAAACCGCTTTATTATTTTTATGCACAAAACGTTTCTCCGCCCCAGCCACCAGCTCGTCATAAGAAGTACCGCGAAGCTGATCCAACGCTCGATGCATCTCGGGTATGTTTTGTTCATTCACGTAATTTGAATTGGTCCGCGGGTAGCTGATAACTTTATGCTTCTCATACAACGCCTGCGCTACATCCAGCGTCTTTTTTGCTGAAAACCCGAATTTCGCATTCGCTTCCCGCTGCAAAAGTGTCAAATCATACAGCTTAAAAGGATATTCCTTCGTATCCTTTACTTCGTAGCTGGCGATAGTGCCAGGCTTTTTCTTGCATTTATCTACAAGGGCCTGGGCCTTCTCAGGATCCGTCAATCTATCCCCCTGCCACATCCCTTTATATTCGGTTTCTTCTTGTGTAAAAATCGCTTCTACATCATAAAATTTGTTGGAGCTAAACGCTTCGACTTCCTTTTGACGATCATACAAAATCGCCAGTACCGGTGTTTGCACACGGCCAACTGACAGCAGCACCTGATGCTTGGTAGTAAAAGCCCGCGAGCCATTCATCCCAATTAGCCAATCCGCTTCGCTCCGGGCACGGGCCGCTTTAGTTAAATTCTCGTACTCCGCACCTTCCCGAAGCTCGGCAAAACCTTTGCGGATAGTCTCCGGTGTCAAATCGGAAATCCACAGCCTTTTTACCGGTTGCGGTAATTTCAAATGCCTTTGAATGAGCGAAAAAATATGCTGCCCCTCTCGTCCCGCATCACAGGCATTAACAAGCCTTTCACTACGCTTGGCCAAATCGGCTATCACCTTTAATTGATCCTTCGTTTTGGCATTGGGCACCAGCTTGAAGTGATCTGGAATGATCGGTAAATCTTGAAAATTCCATTTCTTATACTTCTCGGCATAAGCATCCGGCTCGGCCAAGCCAATCAGATGCCCAATAGCCCATGTAATAATATATTGCTCTCCTTCTATATATGTCCGGAAATTTTTGGCCTTAGGATCAATAGCGGCCGCAATATTGCGCCCCATATCAGGCTTTTCAGCAATAATTAATGTCTTCAATAATACATTCGCCCCTCATACAAAAAAATACCGCTTATTTGATTTCAATTCAATCCATGTATGCTATAGCTTAATCTAATCCCCGGTTATGTCAATGGGTAGTCTGGTCTATCTCAATCATATCAGCAGTACTTGAACTGTTCAATCCAAGAAAGCTTGCCGATTTAATTACCTTGCTTGTTACATATAAACAGACAAAAACCCTGTCGTCAAACGGCAAGGTTTTTGTCTGTTTATATGTAACCTCTAGCAGAAAGCCTGCCAGCAATAAAATTTATCCGGCTTATAGAGCCGCGCCTTTTCCTCCATCAACATTCACAGAGGTTCCTGTTACATAGGAGGCTGCATCAGATACTAGAAAAGCGATAACATTAGCCGCTTCCTCTGTATTTCCTATTCGACCAAGTGGAATAGCATGCTTCGGATCCGTGGCGAATTGCTCCCAAGTCATATCCGGCGCCATCTTCTTCCACATTTTCTCAATCTGATCACTTCGAATCGTACCTATACATACAGCATTAACTCTTATACCGTCAGCCGCCAAATCTTTGCTCATAGCATTGGTAAGCGCCAAACCGGCAGCACGGCTTACAGAAGTAGGTAAGGATGAGGCCGCTGGTGTTTTGGCTGCAGAAGTAGCCAAGTTAACAATAGCCCCTCCGCCTGCCTTACGAAAATGAGGGATCGCCGCACGAGAACAATGGATCGCACCGAATAATTTCAAATCAAGATCATGTGTCCATGTTCCTGTTTCTACTTTTTCAAACGAGTCAGCGGCAGCGGTACCTGCATTGTTGACCAAAATATCCAATCGGCCAAACCTAGCCGCAGTCTCGGCTACGGCCCGCTCACATTCCTCCTGCGAGGTCATATCCGCCTGAATAACCAATGCCTCCTTACCTGTATTCTCGGTAATGTACGCGGCAGCTTTCTGCAAATCATCCTCATTGCGAGCGCAAATGGCTACATTGGCACCTTCCTTCGCTAATGTAAGAGCCGTGTGAAATCCAATCCCTTTACTTCCTCCGGTAATAAGAGCAACCTTTCCTTGTAACCCTAAATCCAAATGTACTCACTCCCTCCTGATTTACCTCTAGATTACTCCATTTTCATCAGAAAGGCGAGAGTCTCTTACTGTGAAGGCTGTGGCTGGGGTTTAACTTCAGCTGCAGGCTGCTCACCAGGTGAAGTTGGCAGCGACTTGATCTCTGGAGTCACAGCTTCCACTCTAGACGGCTGGGGCTGGGGCTTTGCCACTGCCGAAGGTTCAACTACTTGAGCTTGACGAAGCCTGCTCTCCGGTACAGGTTCTGTGGCTGGTATTGGTCTAGCCTTATTAGGTGTCGTTGCTTCTACAGGTTGCGGTGTTCGGACTGTGCTTTCAATAGTGACACCTGCAGCCTGAGATTGTTGTTTGTTCTCAGCTGCTGCTTCACCCTTTAATTCCGGTTGCGATTTGCTCTCAGTCGCAGCTCCAACGGATTGTGAAGTTTTGTCTTCAAGCGATGCTTTATCTTTTGAAGATGGATCATTCCCTTGCTGGGCTCCGCTTGATGAAATCTTTTCGTCTGCTTGGGATTGAGCGCCTTTCTGCTGTTCCGTTATCTCAGAGCTTCCGCTCCCCTTGCCTCCTTTTTCCCCGCCGCTGTTAGTCGGATTGCTGCTGCAAGCGGCCATAGTCATAACTAAAGTAAAACTCAATAATGTAATCACTGCTCTTCTCATTTGCTCATCTCTCTCCTTATCTTTGATCCAGCTCTTTGTTCCTTGTGAACATCTTTTATTTTTGATCATAGATGTTAATAAAACTTCTCTAACTTGTAAACAATTTGTATCTAAAAGGCTTCAAGCCAAATGAATTCGTAATTGCAGGCCTCATTGCTCATTGATTTCATGGAAGTATTTATGATGATCCAGAAATAAAAAAGGTGCCCGCAGGAGGAGCACCTTCTATTTTGTCATAACGAGCACCCTAACATCGTAAAATATCTAGACAAGTAACTACAGAACTTACCTCAATTAAAAAATGAATTACATGCGATTAATAAAAGGATGATGCCGCTCAACATCGTACCAAATTGGCCCAAGTTGAAAGAACCAATATGAATTCCCGCCACTTTACGGCCTACAGCAACACCAAACCACACGGTTATGAAACTGCCGATAGCAGCGGTTAAGGAGATCGCCAATGGTGACAATCCAAGCAAACCGGCTCCCAAACCATTTGTGACAGCATTCGCAGATAGTGCGACACCGAGGATCAGAGCTTCACCTATTCCAATTTCTCCAGATTTATCAGAATCGGCCGTTTCAGGGTTTTGTAAAATGCCCTTCAACGATTTGCTTTCGGACCTCCCCAAGTCATTGGTGAGAGGTATCTTCTTTTTACGTGGAACTGCTAATAAAATGATACGAATTCCTATGATGAATAGTAAAAATGCCCCCACCAAGACAGGAAATATTCCTGGCAGAACATTGGAAAGCCATTGCCCGCCTAAAATCCCTATTTCGCTAAAAAGAAAACAAATGATAGCCATAACCAGATTCGATAAAAAACGGATGCGTATTTCCCTAATTCCATAGGATATGCCAACACCAAGATTATCCAGGCTCGACGAAACTGCAAAACCCAGAATCAGAAACCATGCCATATTTGTTCACTCCTCTGTATTGTTACTGTCATTGTATTGACGATGTTGAGAAAAAGTGCATATCCATCTCAAGAATTGTTGAGAAAACTCAACACCCTTGATCAACAATAACTAACAAGGAGTGAATAATAGATGATATATGAGAATCAAAAGCAAAGAGACCTTGGTGCTACCCTAAAGTCATTACTAAAAGAACGTTCATTGTCAATGCGTAAATTGAGCTCGCTTACCGGAATTGATACAGCTACAATTTCACGAATTATTAGCGGGAAGCAAAACGCCAAACTGGACCATTTACAGCTTTTTGCTGTTCATCTTGGCATTTCAACGGAACAATTATTTCAGATCGCAGGATTTGACATCGGTACTAGGCAGGTTGATCAGCATTCGGACTTTCATGCATCCGTAGACAGCATCAATGAGGTTCTCCTTTCTTACAACCTGTTCGATGCTCAGTTTACAACTGAGCTTGTTCGGAAAGAGTTGATCAAATACGAGCAGTATGCGTTGACGGAGGAAGGACGGAGAACCATTCTTGAGGACTTTAGAACGAAAGTGGAAAGTGTGAACAGTACCGGTCCTTTTATTGACAGGCTGAAGCAAATGTATGTATTGTTTTGCGAAAGTGAGCTTACATCGGAAAGACAAGCCATAATCGGAAGTGCCTTGCTTTATTTCATTTTATCCACTGACATCATACCTGATTACGTATTTCCGATAGGCTATCTGGACGATGCCATTGCAGTTCAAATTGTATTAAATCGTCTTGAACTTATGGATGATAAAGAACAGTCTCCCGAAAATAACGTTTGATATGGAAGAAAGAAGGCAAGATAAACAACAAGATCCGTTTATCTTGCTTCTTTTTTACTGCAGCCTATTAGACAGCTTGCAGACTAGAAAATAAACAAACGGAGACATCTCCTTTTAGAAAGAGGATGTCTCCGTTCGAGATGTATTATTGACCTATCAATCCTAGCTTGCTCATAGCCCGTAGGATCAGAACGCTGCCTTGAGCACGTGATGCCGTAGCTTGCGGTCCGAATACACCTTCCGCTACGCCGTCGATCAGCTTGTGGCTGCGTGCTGTCTCGACATAAGCTGCGGCCCATGATGCGATAGCTCTTCCATCACTGAAGCCCGGCAATGAACCCGATGCTTCCAGCTCCTTCACTTGCGCCTCAAGACCTAGTGCGCGTACAACCAGTACTGCAAGCTCTTCTCTTGTTAATGGATCTTCGGGACGGAACATGCCATCCTCACCACCCTGAACAAGTCCTTGTTTCTTCGCTGCTGTAATGTACGGATAGTGCCATGCGCCAATCGGTACATCAGCGAATGACTCTTGTTCAATAGAGCTTCCAACAGAAGGATTGACTTTCTCTTGGGACATAGTCATCTCCACGAGAAGCTTCGTAAATTGTGCTCTCGTGACCGGACGATCCGGCTGGAATTCATCTGCCGTCATTCCATCAACGATATGGCGGGATATGAGAACATCGGTATCCCGCTTCGACCAATGTCCGACGAGATCGGTAAATGGCTTGTTATAATCCATGACCGCATAGGTACCAAGCCGACCGATCGTTGCTGAAATCGAACTGGATCTGGAATCGAATATTCCACCCGCATAGCTCCACTTCGTTGGATCAGCTTCGTCCTGACGGTACAGTCCCAGCTTACGTTCATCAAAGTCACGATGCTTATTGGCATCATATTTCAATGTCAGCTTAAGCGGCCCCGCCAAGCTTCCAGAATCCAACATCAACCGAAATACGCTGCTGTATTGATTATTCGTTTCCGGCTTCGCAATTTCATTTTCACCGACCTGTTGAACTGTCAGCTTATGTCCATTAGCAAACGCACCCGCAGGAATATCCAACCCGATACGGCCGTCGAAACCTTTCCACTGCTGAGGATCAGCCGTAACATCAACCATTATTGTATTTTCCGTTGTAACCGGATTTGTCGTTTCAACCGGGACCACGCTTCCGCCACCGCCGCCACGTCCGGAGCTTGAACTATTTTCGCTAAGTGTACGCGCTGTTACTGTCACACCTGAAGCTTGATTGCCGCTCTCATCGACAGCCACAAGCTTGACTTCATACTCAGTTGCCGCACCGAGCCCTGTAATGATGTAGCTGTTAACACCTTTGGCTATAGTAACCGGACTGCTAAACGACTCAGTTGTTCCCTGCTTTCTCCAGGAAACAAGAATATACTTTAAATCAACATCGGACGGATCATTCCAGCTAAGTGCAATAGATTTAGCTAATCCAACACCTGAAGGCGCGGTAACATTGCCAGGAGCTATAGTATCCATGGTACGGGCTGTAAGCTCCACTACATCCGATTCATTCCAATACGTATCCGCAGCTGTTAAATGGATTTTATACACGGTACCTGGGAGTAAGCCGCTGATACGGATCGATTGAACACCTTTATCTACATATTCCGGAATGCTAAAGCCAGTATCGTCCTCCTTCTTCCATGAAACAAGCACCTTACGCAGATCGTTATCTGCGGGATCCGCCCATGCAAGGTTCAGGGCCGTCAACTCGGCCGTTACTCGGGCCTCCGTTACTGCACCAGGTGCGGTAGTATCCGCTACCACTGCTTCCTCCTGAGCCGTTTCAGCTGTTACCCTTACACCGGCAGATTCCACATCGTTGCGGCCAACCGTCACAAGCTTCAGTTCATAAGCTTTGCTGCGCTCCAATCCATCTAGAACGGCAAAGGTTTGATTCGCAGCAATTACCTTCGAGCCTGCTGCCCCGCCTGCTTGAGGCTGCCAATAAAGCTTATAGGCTTTGAAATCGGTTCCGTCTACAGCCTGCCATTCCAGCGCTATTTGCCTGCTTCCTCCAGCTGCCCTCAAGCCAGAAGCCGCTTCTGTTGGGGCTGTGTTGGCCGCTTTCACAACAACCGCATCCGCAATGTAATCCTCTTTCATCGCCACTTGTGCATAGCTTAGCGATTGTGCGGCAATGACAACCTTGTAGGAATTGCCCTGTTTGAACTTATCATCATTGGGATCCGGGATGAAGCGGAATCGTTTGGCCACGGTTTGCTGCATGCCATCTGTCTTCGGTTCGACAGGAACGACTGTACCGGCAATAATGTCCCCGTCAGCCGTCTGCACTCGGATTGAAGCATCGGTTAGAGTATCGTCTAACATATACTTCGTAAAGCTCACTTGAACCCCATCCCCGTACACCGCATCTATAACGGTAACCTGTGGAGCCTGCAGCGATACCATAGGAATATTCACATCCAAGTGTGGAGGCAATACGGTTAGCTCCGCGCTTTCTGCAGGTAAATAGCCTTCCTTCTCATAGAGCACCTTCCATTTGCCTTCCGGAACATCCCACCCATACCGGCCTTGACGGTCGGTAACAAGAGGATTTTGCTGGCCAAACCATGCTGAATCCCATACTTGCCACTGTTTGCTGTCATTATCCTGCTGCAGCAGTGTAGCTGTCACACCTTCCACTCTGTTTTCAGACAGCGTTTCATATACATAGCCGCTTGGATCCCAAATCCATGTCGGTTCTGCAACTTTATCATCTTCTTTACGTTTCTTTTTATTATCGTCATCATCTTTCTTCTTGCAGCGATCGATGGCACCAGCGGCAGCCATGTCGTCGCGCCATTTTTTGTCCTTCTCGAAATCCGCCTTTAATTGGTCTAAATTTTCTTTCCAGCTGTTCATGCCGATATCACCGATAAGCTTGAATGTACTTCCAAGCACAAAAGCACCTACAGGCGGTATTGCCAACGTTAAGGTTCCGGCAATTAATCCTAGACCCATCATCGTATTTTTGACAACCAAATTTCTGGAAGCTTGCTCAAAAAGAAGATCGGTTGCCTTAATATAATTATTAACGGTCGGTACATGACACTCACTATTGATTACGTAATCCTGAAATTTAATCAATTCGTCCGCGTACTTGGCTAAAGACAAGCCGTCCATTACGTAAGTCCTTAGACCGTTCAACGGACCAATCGGGAGGGCTTTTGCAGCTTTTCCATTGGAAACGATGAACTGCAGAGAGTTAATTACATAATCCTGGCTGCCTTTTGAGCCGAATTGTTGGGCAAACTCGATCTGCTGCTGAGGACTTAACAGCGATACAGGCACTGTAGCATTGATGGTAATCATGCCAGCCGCTTCATTCCAATCCATCGAATAATCATAATAGGGGATTCGTCCCGTATTTCCACGATCCGGCTTGGTAACCGGCTTCATCTTCCAACGAACAAACAGCGTATCCTTCCCTTCATTATCCAACGTCACTTTCATCGGCTTGGAATGATAGAATCCATCATCGGTACCGGCAGCCCCTTTCCATTGCGGGACTTCTTCATCTTCGATAACTTCGTAAGTAGCGTTGCGCCAAACATCCGGAAGATTGCTGCGTGAAGTCTCCCAGTCCGATTGGGAAGGAACCGGTCCTGTTTGGTATTCCTTCGGTTTCTCATCATAAGTGACGAAAATGCCCGTGCCTAGTGAATAGGGCGGAACGAACAACGCCTCGAAGGCTTGGGTTGATTCATTCCAGGCTGCCTTCGCCTCTATCATTCCCACTGTAACTTTAACGTTAGACACATTCTGCGGCTGATTAAAGTCAATCGAAAAATACATCGTCATGCCTGGAACAATAACATAGGGAAATCTGGCGACTCCTTGGCCTGGATCGAAGCTCAGCACTCTGCCATCGGATTGTCTCATTGTGAACTTCGTGATGGCGGCATAATTTGAATCAACCGATACAATAACCGGTTGGGATTGTTTGATACCTTGAGGCGATTCTATTTGTGCAGTCAGTCTGTACCTGCTGCTTTCTCCCCATACTTTATCAACTGCTTTTGTCGGTAAGGTTATGTTGGCATACCAGATCCCGCCCGGTGTCGCTTCCGCGTATCCGACTAGCTGTTCATCTGTATGAACCGTTACCTTTTGTCCAGCCGGAGCACGCCCAGTTACTTTGATGGAGTTCCCCACAGACCGTTCAGGTGCTTCCAACGACACGTCTCCTATTCTTATAAATGAGGCTCCGAGTTGCTCAACCGCGGCTTTGCCAGCCCGCTTGTAATTTATACGAACCATTGCGTGAACATCGAAAGCTGCGGCATTGTCAATTTTAAGCCTATAACTGAACGAGCCTTCCTTGCCATTTACGATACTTCCTACCCTTGCATCTGCTGTTCCACCATTCACTGTTGGCGTTACTTGGATACCGTTTAGCATAACGCTGTCCGCCAAAAGCTGGGTTCCAGCAGGAATCCCTATGGCTAGAACAGCATCGTCCACGGAGTTAATACCCGTAAGGCTGTAGCTTCCACGCAGCGTGACTGTATCGCCAGGCATAGCTTTCAGCTCTTCTGTACTTAATCCGTTGCCCTTCTTTCCTTGAAATAAGTCGTCGGACCGTGGGATCGCTACAGGTCCAAGATCCTTGAGTTCACCTTCCTTGACAGTGACATCGAACGAATAAGTTTGCCACGGCTCAAGATTGCTATTAGCTCCTGCAAGGGTGATCCTATAATCGCCGCTTTGCGGTACCGAAGTCCAGAAATTCCCGTTCTGATCCAAATTGATGTAACGACGGAAACTCATATACCCGCCATCCAGCTTTTGATAAAGTTCACCCCGGTAATTGGAAGTCGGGGTTGCTCCAGCAATCGCACCCCGGATTCTTCCTTTCTCCACCAACCGGAGCTCCGCTGTTCCGCTTACCTGCTCATCCAGTACAACTTCATCACAAGACCTGGAGAGTCCAGCCTCATTGCCAGACAAGCAAACATTCGCAACCGAGCCTCCCCAACCCTTTACTTTAACGCGGTTTCCTTCTATATGACCAACTGAATGGAATGTATTTTTGCCTGATCCCTCAATTGTGAAGCCGTAATGAACAGCCTCTCTCCAATCGGAAATATTGATAGTCTGCCAATCTCCATCCACAGGCTTCATCTTTGCATCAATCGTCAACATGCCGGCATCAATATTATAAAGAACCGGACTATACCTTAATTGTTCTCCTGCTCCTACATAAAAGTAACTGATCTCCAACGTTTTCAACGGTATGCCTTTTGTTGTATGGGCGCTGCTCGCATAGCTCCCTACATCCGCCTCGATTGCGTATGTTCCCGATTCATCCGTTTCCACTTCGAATTGAGCATTATTCCCTTGCAGTAACACCTTCACTCCACCTAGAGGAGCTCCTTTGGCGTCGGTAACGATCCCAGCCAAACTTCCTTTAGTCAGCTTCTCAATCTGGATAGTTTGTTCATTTAAACCCGGCTGAAGGCGCACGGAAGCCGTTTGCGGCACTGCATAAGGCGGTCGAACCGCAGGCCGTATTTTAATGATGTCGCCTGCATAATAATTCCCTCTCAAACTTACATGTCCGTGGTATTCAGTTAGTCCTGTAAATAATAATTGATCCTGCGAATTATAAAATTCAACATATTGATTGGAAACCTCTAATTGTCCCGAAAGCAGCTTCACCTTTACTTCCGCTTGCGGGTTTACCGTCACTTCTTTACGAATCTCCCTGCCGCTAACCACAGCTACACCTTCTTGTAAAAGCAAGCTCTGTCCGGCGGGATCTACGATCGTTAAACGGTAATCGGAACCTTCGGCCAAATCAACCACTGCCTCCAAATACCCGGATTGCCCCGATGGCTTGGTCAGTTTGCTGCTGTTGCCCACGTTTTTCCCTTTGCTCCAAAGCAGTACCGAAGCTCCTTGAAGTGCATCCAAAAACTCCGAGTTTACGGTTACCTTCAACCTGCCGGCCACCTTTTGCGGCAATGAATCAAGCTGGACAGATACAGAAGGCTGCTGTTTCAACCTGATTTGTATCGCTGACAGCTCCACTGTACCAGCCGGAATCTGAACATTGGCCGTATATTGCTCTGGAGTTCCAACAGTCTCGTTCATCGGAAGTGTCAATTGTTTCGTTTCTATGCTGCTGCCGTTCTCGACTTTATAGTCGACAAGAGCTTCAAGCTGTTTACCTGCCTGACTGTAAGCACGTACAGTAAAGCTGCCGCCCATGACAGGCAAGCCATGGACTGACGGCGTGGCTGACCAGCCTGGCCTAAGTATCTCATCCTCCTGCTGCGGCTTGGTTTTGCATAACTCCTCGACCTCCAGACATACCGCGTATACATCAGAGTGGCCGGATGTGAATGCCACAATAGAGCCGTTGCCGGACATACTGGTATCGTATGTAGATCCTGCTCGATTGCCCACTCGTTTAAACTCCTTGTTAGTAAGGTCATAACGAACGGAGCCCCATTGAGAGTCGAATGCTTCATATGGTCCTGGTCTGCTCTCAGGGTTGTAGTTGTAATAGTTCATGCTTATATAACGGTTATCGCTGCTCAATCGAGGATTTCTTATCCCGATATCTTCATTTCTCGGAAATGAAATTACGATCTCACTGTTTCCGGTTTGGCGATCCATGAAATACAGTCTCTTATCCTCCGTCTGCCAAGCGGAAGTGAACACGATGTATCTGCCGTCCGCAGAAGGACTCACATCCCAAACCATACTTTCTTGTCCATTATTAATGAAGGGGGCATATTCCAGCTTCCCTGTTGATGTATCATAAATAAACAGCTTCACCATACTTTTTGTTGCTTCCGGAGTTAAATTATTCGCGTAAGAGAGGAACATAGCATACCGGCCATTGTCAGTAATGACAGATCCCGTGCTGGAATCATTCCCTTGAACTCCATCAGCCGATACCGAAATCCGTACAATCTTCTTATCTGCGCTGAAGCGGTTATAAAGAAACACATCGCCGTATTCATTCGTATCTTCGCTTACAATGTCGTCGGCTGTGGAAGAGAACGTGATCCATTGTGTATCGTCACTCATGGAAATAGAGGTTGCTGAGCCGCTAAATGATTTAGGCAGTCTCTCCTTGCTTTTGGTGACACGGTCATAGATTACAATGTTGTAAGCTGTTGCTCCATTCTCCTTTTCGAAAAACTCGGAATAAGCAATATACCGTCCGTCCGGACTTATATCAAACAGCTGCTCCGTTTCGGCCATGTATTCTTGCATAGCGGCGATCCGTTCCGTTTCACCCGATTTCATATCGTACACGAATAATTCATATTCGCGAAACTGAGGATTTAATGACCCGATATAAGCAACTGTGCTCCCGTCCTTGCTAATGGTTGGTTTCCAAAACATGTGCGCATATTCTGCATGATCAGGAATTTTAGCAATTAGCACTGCATTTTTGTGGAACGTCGCCACCCATTGGTCTGTTCCTGGAGACTTGTTTCCAGCCTTATCTACAGTGCGGATTGTGTATAGGAGCTTTTCCATTTCTCCCAGATTACCTTCAAAATAGTTGCGTTCCGTAGTCGTTTTTACCTCCTGCCCATCTTTCTCGATAATGTAATGGTCAACAGTAGGATCCTCGATATAGGAGCCGGGATGGTTAGGATCATTGATCATCGGGTGATCCCACTTCAGCTCGATGGAGTTGTATGTCACATTGGACCATTCAATTGACCATGGATCTGCAGGCGGGGTTCGGTCAACAATAAATCGCTGCGGTCCTGAAGCTGCACTCACCTCCCCGTTCACCTCAACGGATGCCGTCAATTCGTAATTACCCTCCTGCGGAAACGGAATGTTCAGCTTGAAGCGACCTATATTCGGTCCATAAACTTCAGATGCAACCGTATCCCCGATCTCCACGGAAGTTGTGCCCTCATAGCTTGCAAATAGCCTGACAATGCCGTTCAATGCGGCCGTTCCGGCAACCTCAGCGGATTCAGTAGTCACATACGGCGTTAAAGAAAATAAAACAGGCGGCAAGGGCCCGGATTGAAGGTATACCACCTTCGTTACACTTGCCTCTATTTCCGGAGCTTTATCCGGCATGGAAGCTCCTCCGTACACGCTACCGGTTACAGCTGAAACCAGCTCTCCCACTTTTTCCGTTATGCTTCTTCCATTTGCAGCGATCAGGCTATCCTTCGGCTCAGTATAAGGAGCTGCTGCAAAGGATTGACCAGGCGGAACGACGAGCTGCAGCAGTAGGCTAGCGACAAGTAAAAAGGCCGTCAATTGTTTCATCATTCTATCCCTCTTTCTTCGAAAATAGCGAAAAACAAACGATTAGAGCTAGCCATACAAGATTCCTAAGTTTTTATCCCTCCTTTGATTCGGAACTTTCTACGTCTTTATATATTCCTTTATTCGCTTCGTATTCGTGAAGGAATATTCGTTACCTTCCTGTTTGGACTGAATTGAGCTGTAAGACATATAAAGTCATGACTCAGTCATACGTCTAACAAGAATGGTAATGATGACTTTCCAGTGACTCCATTTTCCACAAATAGGAAAAAGGACTTATTCTAGCCGTTACGGTAGAATAAGTCCTGTAATTGTAATTACATCAACAACTATAGCTGCCTACAGCGGCTGCCTTCGGAGGTGAAGTGTGGCTATGATTTTCCAAGTCATCACAGCCATTGGTTCATTTAAATTCAATGATGAAAGGTCCATTTCTTTCCGGAGTAGTCGTTAATGCGGGACGAGGCACTGCAACAGGAAGAGGTCCATAGGATCTCCAGCCGTATATTAAAATCTTCTTGTTATCCTTACTCCAATTCATTTGAAAAGGAATCATTCCTTTATAAATCTCTATTTCATTTACGACCGTATTCCCTTGTAATTTAGCAACATAAATACTTTCCCTCCCCTTGGAAAAAGCGATATATTTCCTGTCGCTCGAGAGTCCAAAGCTGCCAATTTGATCTAGTAAAATCGTGGTATTGGCATTGCGGATATCATACAAATAAAGAGTACCCTTTTGCCCGACAAACATGATCTGATCATCATTAATAAAATCAAAGCTTCCCTCACTATTTACAGGCTGCTCATATTGATTTGCCATTTCGCTGCCGACCAATTTTCCATATACAACATAAGTCTGCCCATCCGCAAATTTCATCAGCAATACGCTTTTTCCATCATCGGAAACTTTAACATTGTATATCATATCCCTTTCGTTACGATTGGGAAATAATAATTCATTTGCACTCCGACTGATCACATCATAAATTATCAGCTTAGTTTCTGCTTTATTCCGATCCCACTGCAGGGAGGCAACAAATCTGCTGTTATTCGACCAGGTAACTGGATTCGTTCTTATATTGGTTTTTACAATTTCAGTTATTACATCCTCTTTGTTATCCGTGAGATTATGGAGCAATAGCTTTCGTTGTCCGTCCTCATTTGCAGCTGTCTTGACAAGATACACTCCATTCGGAGATACATTTTCAACTTCCGTATTTGCTGCTATATTAATCAGCTTCTGACGAGAATTATAGGAATAATCTATACGCTCCAGGCTGCGCTCCTTATCCTTTCTCCCGAATACGCCCAGCACCTGTTCCTTATCCGCCCATCCGAGTATATCTCCATTTGAAGTATCTTCTTCCATAAGCTTATATATTTTATTCACCACAAAATCTTCGTTTACTGTCTGAATCGGGTTGCTTTCCTCTGAATCAGGAATGATAATCGTTTTAGTTTTTAGCTCTCCAGAACAACCTGACAGCACTAAGCCGAAAATAACATAAGGTACAATGAACTTGAGTATCTGTTTGATCATACCGGATCCCTCTTTAGCACCCTGTACGGTAATTGTATATGAACACTTGTTTCCTGATTTTCACTCATGATATGAATACTTCCTCCATGCTCGATAACGATCGCCTTGCAAATGCTAAGACCTAAGCCGCGGCTTCCCGTTTCCTTGGACAAACGTCTATCCACCCGATAAAACGGTTCAAAAACGTTAATCAGGTCTTCCGACTTCATTTCCTCCCCCTTATTGATGATTGTAATTTGAACGAAACCATGCAAAAAATGAGCCTGTACAAGGATATCCGATTGCGAATAACCGTATTTGATAGCATTATCGATAACGTTGATAAAAACCTGTCTAAGCTTGTCCGCATTGCCGTAAACGTACAGAGACTCTTCCACCGTGGATTGAATAGTCTTTTTATACCTCTCGGCTTTAAAGGACATGCCCTCGCATACATCTTGCAAAATTCGACCTGCCTCGATACATTCAAATGCTTCCTGAGCCGTCGTTTCCTTGGAAAGCTCCAACAGGTTCACTACCATTTCATGCAGCCTTTTACTCTCGTCTACGATGTGATTCATTCCTTTGTCGAAAAAAACCTTGTCATCCTGTCCATTTTCTTGGATCATCTCTGCATATCCCAATATGGAGGTGAGCGGCGTTTTTAATTCGTGAGTAACATTGTCATAAAACTGCTTTCGGTGGCGGTTCAGCTCTTCCAAACGGTCCCTGTCATTTTCAATTTTACCAATCTGCATCTTGATTTTTTCAATCATTTTACTAAAGTTATTTGCGAGTTTGCCTATTTCATCTTTTCGTTTAAAAGCAATACGTATGTTCAGATTTCCATTGGTCACTTCGGTGGATGCCTGGGTAAGCTTAATGATAGGTATGGTAATGTTTCTTGATAAAATATAGGAAAATATAAATGCGACAGCAAAGATCGCTATAGTGACATAATATATAAAATCTAATATATGTTTACTTTGCTCGTGAAGTAATGAGAAATCTTTGGCAAACCGCAATATACCCACTTTTTTCCCATCCATCACAACAGGATACGAATAATAAACTTCAGCCGCGCTGTTCGTATAGTAGATCGTATAGGCCGTCTTTCCGTTGAGAGCATTCTTTAAATCTTCATCAATTCCACTCATAAATTTCTGGTCATTGGAGGTATATATCCTATCACCGCTTACGGTATAAGCACTGACTTCACTGGAACTTACATGATGCAAGTCCTCTACCATTTCTTTGGCCATCTGCTGAAAATAGATCTCATCATTATTGTAATGATTAATCATAAAAGTTTGCTTAACATACACACTGCTGTTCTTCTTTAAACTAACCAGGTCCTGTGTAATGATTTTTTCGTTGCTCGTTTCAATGATTTGGACGACGAAATGGTTCAGCAGAAGGAGGGATACGGAAAAAATGATGAAGAAGCCCACTAGAAATTTAACTTTAATTGTCGGGATCATGTAAGTTAATCCACCTGTTTTTCAAATTTATAGCCAACACCAAAAACCGTTGTGATCCAGTCATTGGCATCCAATTTCTTACGCAATCTTTGGACATGAATATCAACGGTTCTTGTATCTCCCGCATATTCATAGCCCCAAACAAAATCCAGCAGCTCGGTTCTGGTAAATATTTTACCTTTATATGAGTAAAGAGTGATTAGGAGATCAAATTCTTTGGGGGTAAGCTCAATGATTTCTTCATTTTTCTTGACTACTCGTTCATCCTTTGTAATTTCAATATCAAGAAACCGGATTTTATTGTCTATCTGCTCCTGAGAAGGGCTGTTAGCCTGGGTTATTCTTCTGAAGATGGTTCGAATTCTGGCAACGACTTCCCGTAAGTCGAACGGTTTGGTTATGTAATCATCGGCTCCAAACTCTAAACCTAATATTTTGTCCGTAATGTCCGACTTGGCAGTTATCATAATGATTGGAATATTGTTTGTCGACGTAACTTTCTTACAAATATCGAGCCCGCTTGAATCGGGAAGCATCCAATCCAGCAGCAGCAGATCTGGTTTGAACTGCTCCAGGCTTCGGAGCCCTTCTGCTCCATTGCTCGCTGTTACCGTATGAAAGCCTTCTTTATTCAGACCATAGGCAAGAAGATCCGCAATGGCTTCTTCATCTTCGATAATCAGAACTTTCTTCTTATCCATAAATTCCACTTCACTCCATTCCAGCAGCCTATGCGTGATATTTCCCTATTGGCTCATCCAATACCCACTCCAGCAAAGTAATGGATTCTTCCACCTGCTCAGCTTGCACACGAAGTGATTTAGCCGCCTCTGAATGATGCTGCTCTTCTGACTCCAGTAAAGCCGCTATTCTCGATTCCAACGACTTTTTCGACATAATCAATTCATTCAGCTTTCTTTTAATCTGATTCTCTGTTCTCATAATATCAAACACTCCTTATTGGACATAACAGTCTCTCTATAGTACTTATAGTAATATAATAGCACTCCAGAGGACAATTTATAAACGCTACAGAACTCGTAAGCTCTCCAAACCCTTTTTATGGTTGCAATTCCCAATCCTGTTATGATATATTTATTCTTCTGCAAAATCTAATACCTAAAGAATGAACGGAGGTACTATTCTTGGAAACCAGTGTGCAAACCGCATATAAGGAAGAAATGCAACGATTAGAAGAAACGTTCTCGGAAATTGACCGACAGCTGACCGTGCTTAGAGACATTCCGCCCTACACAGGAACCGATCATACCGAACAGGTGCTTGATTCGATTCGTGAGACCCGACGCCACAATCTAGCAGTAGCACAAGTTGAACCTTACTTCGGCAGACTGGATTTTCATGAAACAGGTCAAAACGCGCCTTCCCCTCTTTACATCGGAAAGGTTGGCGTTGAGAAAGATCCCTCCCTTGAACTCATGGTTATTGATTGGCGCGCGCCTGTAGCTAGCTTATTCTACTCCTTTACAGGTGGCATGGCTCCTGTTGAATATGATTCCCCCGACGGTTTAGTTGAGGGGCTTGTTTATTTAAAACGAAATTTGGTTATCCGGAAGCAAATATTACAGCGTGTCGTTGACACGTTTAACCGGGACAGCGACAGTATGGCCGTCACTGATGAGTTCCTGTTATATCGCTTAGGCGAAAATAAGGACAACAAGCTGCGCGATATCGTATCCACGATACAATCTGAGCAGGATGCTATTATCCGGGCGGTCAAGAACAGCGCCCTCATTATTCAAGGTGTAGCCGGAAGCGGTAAAACAACAGTGGCGCTGCATAGACTCGCCTTTTTGCTTTATCAATACCGGGATCAGGTTAAGGCTGAACGAATGATCATATTTGCGCCAAACCGAATGTTCCTTGATTATATTTCCGGTGTTCTACCTGAGCTTGGTGTCGGGCATATTCAACAAACAACCTTCTCCGATTGGGCGCTTGATCTGCTGGATCACGAAATGAAGCTCGCCGACCCGGCCGAAAGGCTTCGTTACTGGTTTCAAACCGGGAGCTCCCGCCCACTGATGGATGATCATGCACCAGGACGCTGGAAAGGCTCCATCAAGTTCATGCACTGGCTGAACGAGGCTCTAGTGCAATATGAAGCTACGGCAGTTCCCAATTCGGACTTTAGCCCATGGGACGGAGCCAAGCTAAGCAAACAAACGATACGTCAATGGCATGATGTAGAAAATAAACATGAACCGTTAATGAAGCGCCGTGAGCGAGTAATAGCGCGAATTAAACGTTGGATGGAAATGGAACTGGATAAAGTATGGGAAGCGCATGTGAAAAAAGAGTATAAAAAGAAAGGCTCCGCACGGCTCCGCGACTTTGGCAAGCTATGGACGGAGTATACGCCATTCAGCTTTTACAAGGAGCTGTTCAAAAGTAACGCCCGACCATCATTTCTATCCGAGCAGCTTCATGCAGAGCTCCCTCCTGAACTGATAGCTTCTACAGGGGTTTACTTGAAGAAGAAACTCGTCCAGCCTGAGGATATGGCTCCACTGCTTTACATTCGTTCCAAATTTCATGGCATCCATGGCGATCTAACCTTCGATCATACCGTTATTGATGAAGCTCAGGATTTCTCTCCTTTTCAAATTGCCTTGTTAAGCCAGCATACGAGGAATCAATCATTTACTATATTAGGCGACTTGTCCCAAGGCATTCACGATTATCAAGGAATTCGCGATTGGTCGGAATTTACCGACCTTTTCGAGGATGGTAAAACCGCTTATTTCCAGTTAAACCGCAGCTACCGCTCAACGATGGAGATTATATACTTCGCCAATGAAGTGCTGAAGAATGGCATTCAGGAGCCTGCCACCTTGGCAGTCCCGGTATTCCGCAGCGGCGACCCTGTTCAGCTTGTGCAGGTGAAAGAAACCGAGCTGATCTCTTCGCTGAAAGCGGCTGTTGAACAGCTTCAGTCAGGCGTTGCTTCGACTGTTGCAGTTCTTGCCCGCACAGAAGCGCGTTGTGAAGCGCTCTATAAGCAGCTGAGCAGCCAAGGGATGCAGGTCAACTTGATTGCTGCGGGCCAGCAGCATTATAAAGGCGGGATCTCTATTGTGCCGGCTTTCATGGCCAAGGGTCTCGAATTCGACGGGGTAATCGTTGCCGACGTTGACGCAAATAACTACACAGCAACTGAACAGGATGCGAAGCTGCTGTATGTAGGCTGTACCCGGGCCTTGCATTCGCTTCAGCTATGGTACGAAAATACGCCGTCTCCATTAATTGCTTCAATTGAAGGCGACTTCGTTAGTTTACACGGCCATTAAGAGAGCCTTCTATTCGAGCCCATTCCATGGGTGCACCCGTTAGAATAGGCATTGGAATAATCCCATGGTTATCCTATGGTTTATCCGATGAAATTCTAGGGGTGCATTTTTTATGGTGAGGGTTCTTTTGCACATTTCATGGGATTTACACAGAGTTTACCCGTATGAGGCAGCCCCTTCTCGGGTATGCACAGTGAAATGCAGAGATAAGGTCACGTTCACGTGCTAATCCCGGGTATGGGGCTTGGGGTTTGCGGTTTGGGGCTCGCGGTTCGCGGTTCGGTTACAGCATGGCAGGGCAGCCTAGAGAACTCCACCGCATTTATCAGGAAAATGTCACGTTAATTGCTCCGAAAATAGCGTTTCTAGCCCTATAACTGGAATTTCTCATGTTAATTCTACGTATTTGTGCTAATACCACCAATATTACCTATTTTAGATGTACTTTTTCCAGTTAAATTGCTTTCAAACGATATCCAAGCTGAATTTAACGTGAGGATCTCCATCTATTTCCCTTTCTTTCCGATATCCGTCCGTGAAAATCCTATTCTCCTCTGGAATGAGGCAACTTTGGACATCTGTTCTTGCAGGCAGAGGAAACCTATGCAAGCTGACAGAGCGACATCGATGACACCATTCACTTCTACAATTACGAACGATTGCAAACAAAACTAAACGGCCTCAGTCCCATGGAATTCAGGACAAAGACCGCTTAACTGATTTCATTTTATATACTATCTAATTGACGGGGTGCAGTTCAAGCAGCTAAAGCTACTTTGGAACAGCACCTTTCGCATTATAAGCGTATGAAATACTCACGCCTTAAGTTCGAGCTGACTGGCCAGGATAAGCTTTTACAGCCCCATCGTTAAATCCCACTACAACTAAGCTTGCCATTTGAATAAACAGCCCATTCTCAACAACACCTGGAATCAGGTTGATTTGACCATTTAAAGCCTCAGGATTCGGTATTTTACCGAAGTCGCAATCAATAATTAGGTTTCCATTATCGGTAATATAGGGTTTGTTGTTAAGACTTCGAACTTGTGGATCGCATTCTAACTCTCTTAATTTGTTTATTGTCAAATTGGACGCAAACGGGACTATTTCAACAGATAGTCGAAATCGACCCAGTTGATCTACTTGTTTGGATTCGTCAATTATCACTATAAATTTCTTGCTGTTTGAAGCGATAATCTTCTCTCTTAATAAAGCCCCTCCCCCACCTTTAATTAAGTTCAAGTTATTATCTACCTCATCCGCACCATCAATAGTTATATCAATTAAATCTAGATTAGCCAGAGGAATTAAAGGAATTCCTAATTGCTTGGCTAAGTCCTCAGAGCCGACTGAGCTAGCTGCTGCCTGGATACTTAGCCCTTCCTTAATTCTTTCGCCGATTTTTTGAATCGCCCAATAGGCTGTTGATCCCGTACCCAGCCCAACGGTCATGCCGTCTTCAATAAATTCAACAGCTTTCTCAGCGGCAAGTTTTTTGGAGTTCATAATATTCACATCCTTATTATTACTTATTATGTACAACTTTCAGTGAGTGCCTGGCTACATACAAAAATTAACTCAGGTCCTTCGTTTATAGAACGTCCATCATAGTATCCAAGTTCCTCTTCTATTTTGAATCCTTGTAATTGAAGCAGTTCTCTTAATTGGTCCTCGTAATAATATTTCATAGCCAGCTTTTCTACGTATTTATTAATTCTTCCACTAACTTCTTCAACGTAATAAATCAATTCTGGGTAATTTATTTGTTTGCTAACATCGATAGCTCGTTGTATATGAGTCCTCCTTACTCTTGTATTGGATTTTGGATCTTCAACTACCCAGTCCTCTTTCTCTGGTCGTACCCAGCTATCATCTAATTGTCCTGACAGTTTATAGGTATTGATTATAAATATACCGTCCATTGTCAAGTGTTCCTTAATCCGATCAAAAAAACTATTTTGCTGATCCATTTCAGTCAGTAGTTGGAATGCTCGAAAGGGTATAATAATTAACGGAAATTTTTTGCCGAGATCAAAGTTGGTCATGTCAGCAATAAATACCTCGACTAGCTCTCTTGTACCTTTCTCTTCCTTCAACAGCTTCTCGTTTAATACAGCTATCATATCTTCAGATAAATCTATACCTGTAATTTTATATCCGGCGCGAGCTAACGGCAAAGTTACTCTGCCCGTCCCACAAGCAATTTCAAGAATTTCTCCATTAATTCGAAGTGCATAGTTAATATAGAAGTTTATGTCATCATTCACTATGTTACGTGGGTCAAGATCATACAGATGCGCAGTATTTTTATATTTATTTTCCTCCATGAGTATACACCTCCACTTTGATCATCTTTGATTATTCAATTTTCTTACATTATTTTATAAAATTATGCTATATATTCGTGAACCACTTGCCATATCCTTTTTATGGATATATATACGAAAATCCCCCGTCTCCCGCAAGTCCGTTATAGACTTTTGCGTTAGACGAGGGTTTATTAAAAGAGAATCTACCTAACTAATTCCTTCAATTCCTGTACAACATAAGCTTTGCCGCCTGTTAATGCGCCTACCAGGTTTTGTGCTGCTAGCATCGCCATGTCATAGCGGGTTTTCGTTGTAGCCGAACCGATATGCGGGAGCGTAACAACGTTTGGCAGCTTAAGCAATGGATTATCGGGTGAAACCGGTTCCTGCTCGAAAACATCAAGTCCTGCTCCCCGAATCGTTCCATTCTGCAGCGCCTCGATCATCGCTTGCTCGTCAACCGTTTGGCCGCGTGAAGCGTTGATAAAGAACGCCGTCGGCTTCATCAGTTCAAAATGTTCTTTGCGTATGTACTGCACAGTCTCTGGAGTGAGCGGTGTCATAAGGACGACGAAGTCGGATTCCTTAAGTACATCTTCCAGTGAACGGAACTGGGCACCATAGCGCTCCTCCGCCTCCGGCTTGCGGCTGCGGTTGTAATAGACAAGATTCATATCAAAGCCATGTACAGCGCGTTTGGCAATCGCTTCTCCGATTCTGCCCATCCCAATAATCCCGATAGTAGCATGATGAACGTCCATACCGAACCATTCATCTTCCTTAAGCGTGCCACGCTGCCATTTGCCCTGCTTCACTTTGGCATCCAGCTCTGCTACTCTTCTGGCTGAGCTTAGTATTAATGAGAATACGAGATCTGCAACCGTATCGTCCAAAACATAAGGAGTATGTGTTCCGATTACCCCTCTTGCTTTCATATCTTCAATGTGAAAATGGTTATAACCCACGGAAGAAGAGCTTACTGCGCGAAGCTTAGGGGCTCTTTCCAGCAATTCAGCGTTAATCTGCTCATTGTTTACAAACAAGCCTTCATAATCCTTGATCATTTCCAGCAATTGAGGACGTGGAAGCACTCCCTCGCCATCCCAAACCGTGCACTCGCAATGTTCATTTAAATAAGAAATAATAGCTTCCGGCAACTTTCGATTAATGAGTACTTTCGGTTTACTCGACACGTCTATTCCTCCAACTAGTAGATGATTATTTTACCGCTTCAGCACTAATCGCTTGCTGTTCGGCACTCAACACCTCATTGAGACTGCCTGAACGATAACCCTTTAAATCCATAGTAACGTAAGCATATCCAATCTCTTTGAGCTTGGCATGTATGGTTTCAGCTACGGCAATAACTTCCGCCAGCTCTGCTGCAGGAACTTCGATCCGAGCCAGGTTATCATGCTGACGTACACGAACTTGACGGAACCCTAGCTGAATAAGGAAATCTTCAGCTTGATCGATCATCGACAATTTTAGAGCAGTGATCGCTTCGCCATAAGGTATTCTTGATGATAAACAAGCAAATGACGGCTTATCCCAAGTCCGCAATCCAAATTGGCGGGACAAATGGCGGATTTCCGATTTTTTAATACCAGCCTCAAGCAATGGCGCACGAACACCTTGCTCATGGGCAGCCTGCAAGCCAGGACGATGCTCACCGAGATCATCCGCAATGGCGCCAAATATTACATGCTCGAAGCCGCGTTCTTTGGCAATGGGAATCAAATGATCAAACAGCGAATTTTTACAAAAATAACAACGATTCGTTGGATTCTCCGCATAACCCGGAATGTCCAACTCGCTGGTATGAATGACCACATGCGGGGCTTCCAGCTCTTTTGCCAAAGCGATAGCTTCTTCCTTTTCCCGTACAGGATAAGTTTCGGAATCGGCCGTAATAGCCAATACTCGCTCAGGTCCCAGAAACTCCAACGCTGCCTTTAACAGGAAAGCGCTGTCCACTCCGCCTGAAAAAGCAACGACAACCCGGTCCATTGACTTCAGGATGCTACCTAGCTTTTCATACTTCTGTTCAATACTTTCCATATATATCCCTCCTGAAGCTTTCTTCTAAGTGCTGCTTCATTGACGTTTTCATTATAGTCCTTTTTTCCCGATAGAAAAAGAGGCTGTTCGCCAAACAACCTAAAATAGTAATTACTCACAATCATTGTTGTCTAAAATGTTCTTCAAATAGATTTTTGGGCAAAGGTTTGCTAAAGTAGTAGCCTTGGGCATGCCGGCAATCCTTATTGAGTAAAAACCTCAGATCCTCCAATGTTTCCACGCCTTCTGCCACAACCTCCAGCTTCAGATGATTGGCCATTGCAATGATTGTGCTTACGATTGCTGCGTTATCAGGATCTTTAGTTATGTCGCGAATAAAAGATTGGTCGATTTTGAGCTTATGTATCGGTATTTTCCTTAAATATTGCAAGGAGCTGTAGCCAGTTCCAAAATCATCCATCGATATGCGAATACCCAAATCCTTAAGTTCGTTCAGCTTACGAATAACCCTTTCGATATTATCCATCGCCATGCTTTCTGTAATCTCCAGCTCCAGATAACGTGGATCCAGGCCTGTTTCCTTAAGCGTCTTTACAATATCGCCAATTAAATTATGCTTCTGAAACTGACGCAAGGATAAATTAACAGAGACCGTGAGCGGCGGCATTCCTGCGTCCTGCCACTGTTTATTTTGCAAGCAGGCTGTGCGAAGCACCCAATCGCCAATAGGTACGATAAGTCCCGTCTCTTCAGCGAGCGGTATGAATTTCCCAGGCGGCACCATTCCCTGCTCAGGATGATGCCAACGAATCAGCGCCTCCATGCCAATCAACTGATTGGTCTGAATATTATATTGAGGCTGATAGTACAGTTCAAATTCATCACGCTTCAAAGCTTTTCGCAAATCATATTCCAGCTCAAGTCGCTGGAGCGAATCCGTAGTAACATCATCTTGCTGCAATTGGTAGATGCCTTGCCCATTTTCTTTCTCTGCTGTTTGAACTAACGCCGCATGTCTCATGAGGCTATCCATGTCCGTGCCATCTGTTGGGAACACAGCCAGGCCAATGCTGCCGACAACAACAAATTCCCGGTCTCTAACAGTAAAAGGTGACATTAAATGCTGATGAAGCAGCCTCGTCTTTTCGACAATTTCCGATGTATCCGCAAAGCGCTTATATATAACGGCAAACTCATGGTTTCCAATACGACTGACGGAGTGGTCTCTGCCTAACATCAGCTGAAGCCGCTCCCCAACCTGCTTAAGCAGAAGGTCCCCCCAGTTATGCCCAAGCGAGTCATTAACGATGTGAAGCCGATCCAATCCAATCAACAGAATAGCAAAAGACGCTGACTCTGAGTTTGCGTTCGCGGCAGCAAGCATCTGAGCCAGTTGAATTTGAAACAACGTCCGGTTAGGTAAGCCTGTCAATGTATCATGGTATGCCATATGTTCAATAAGCTGCACCGATCGTTTAAGTTCAGTAACATCCCTCAAGACAACATAAGCTAAATTCGATTGTTCCGTCTGTTCTGGAATAAACCGCAGGCTTAGTTGAATGGTATGCCCGGCGCGATGGCGAATATCCGCTTCCATATTGCTGGATCTCCCTTGTAAAGCTCCGTCAAGATGACGTGAGAACGAATCCATATATTGCATATCCAACAGCTCATTGATCGAATGGTTCAACCAATAACCTGACTCCACTCCTGTTAATCTGCAGCATTCTTCATTCATTTGACGTATGTTTCCTTGTGAGTCGAGCAGTATGACACCATCACCACTGAACATAAACAAAGGGTGTGACGCAACCGCTGCCAACATTACTGATTCATCCATGATGTTCTCTCCCCAACTGCTCCGAAAGGTGGCTACTCCAATTAGTGCAATGCTAAGTTTACGAGTATATAATTGTTTGGTATATTATACCACAACTTATAATTAAAATTTAGTAAAATGTCGAATTATGGCATATTAAACTTGAAACTAATTGAACGGAATAAAACCGCCCGACAATTACCCATCGGACGGTTCTTTTAATTGGAATGACTTGTAAAATTATTTGATTTTCCCAGAATGAATAGCAGCGTTCAATTACAAAAGCTTCTCGATCGCATTTGTTAATTCTGCATCCTCAGGTGTGACTTTGCTCGAAAAGCGCCCAGCAATCGAACCATCCTTGGCAATGAGGAATTTCTCAAAATTCCATTTCACATCGCCTTGAGGCTCTGACTGTTCAGTCAACAGCTTGTACAATGGATGCTTGTTGTCTCCCAAAATATCAACCTTGGCTAAAACCTCAAAGGTTACGCCGTAATTCATGCTGCAAAACTGCTGGATCTCTTCGGCTGTGCCAGGTTCTTGACCACCAAAATCATTGCAAGGAACTCCCAGAATGACAAGACCTTGGTCCTTATACTGCTGATTCAGCTTTTCCAGACCTGCATACTGAGGGGTAAAGCCGCATTTGGACGCAACGTTCACAATCAGCAGAACCTTCCCTTTAAAGTCGTTTAAAGCCTTGGTTCCACCGTCTGCGGTTTGCACAGAAATATCATAAATAGATGACATCAAAAAACCTCCTTCGTGTTTTGCTGGAATGAAGCTGACACTGCACTGCCATTCGAGTCAACTTAGCAAAAAGGACTTGTGAAAGATAAGCTATCCTTTAGCTTCCTAAGCATACCATGGAAGTGTTTGTAATAAAAATGCCCCCTCGATTCGTATATGCAGATCAATTTTGATACAATAGCTTTAAAAATTACTCATTTTGAAACCAGGGGGTTAGCGTATCGGTTTATATATAGAACCGGCTTACGCGATTACATGTTATGAATGAAATTGTAACCATACAAAATAAATTAGAGCAAGCCTTCAAGCTGCTGGAGAGCCGTTTTCTTGAGCGCGAAGAGCTGATCAGACTTTTGCTGCTTGGCTTGATGAGCAATGAGAATGTATTATTAATCGGACCTCCAGGCACGGCAAAATCCCAGCTGGCAAGAGCCGTTTCCCAGCTATGCGGAGGCGGACAATGGTACGACTATTTACTGACCCGCTTCACAACGCCTGATGAGCTATTCGGACCGGTATCCTTGCAGCAGCTTAAGCAGGATCAATATGTTCGGAAAACAAGCGGTTATTTGCCTTCGGCAGACTTTGCTTTTTTGGACGAAATTTTCAAGGCTAACAGTGCCATCCTCAACGCTCTATTGTCGATTCTAAATGAACGCATTTTCTTCAATGGCCGTGAAAAGGAAAACGTCCCCCTTGTATTCCTCATGGCTGCATCTAATGAGCTGCCTGAGGAAAACGAACAGCTGACCGCACTCTATGACCGCTTTCTTATCCGCTATGAGGTCGGCGTTTTGAAGCAAATGTCGAGCTATGAACGGATGTTCCAGCTTCCCACAGAACCGCTCCCCGCCCTGATCTCTACAAAGGATGTACAGGCGGTCCGTTTAGCAGCCGAACAGGTAACTATTCCTGAACCGCTCATTTATATGCTCTACCAACTGAAAACAGAGATGGAAGCCAAGGAATTTGCACTCTCCGATCGTCGCTGGCGCAAGATTGGGCATGTCTGGAAAACTTCAGCAGCTCTAAATGGACGCAATAACGTGAATGTGTGGGATACCGTTTACACCTCGCATATGCTATGGGATTTCCCAGAGGACTTGACCGTGCTTCAAGAAATGTTTCAGAAACGGTTTCAAGACGCATTAAAGCAGGAATCAGAGCGAGAGCTTCCTTTAAGTACCTATGATCAGACTGCCAAACGATGGTTGGATATGGAGGATGAGCTTCATTCCTTTCAATTCAAGAAGGAAGTCGGCGCCAGGATGAGCAAGGACACACAAGAACAGACCAAGGAGCGTCTGGAGGATTGCCGGACTGAGCTTGAGGAAACTGCCAGACAGCTGCGCGGCAAGCTAGTACAGTGGCAGCAGCGAGAGAAAGATTTGCCTGGATATATACGTAATCAAAACTTCTTATTGATGCACACGGACCAATATGCAGTTAAATACACCCATCTTCGTATCCAGGGCGAGCGTATTTTGCAAACTATTCAAGGGCTGTACCGAACGCTATTTGACCGGGAGATACCAGGCATACAATATGATTACACTCTTTAATTGAACCCATCCAGTATAGTGGCGGTGAACGAAAATGATCATACAATGCGCGAGAATTGACCGCTACATTTTTGACGGCTATGTCCATTCCTCCCGTACCGCACAGGAGTGGGTCCGTGAGGTGCAAGCATCCACTGCTTGGTTTTCTGTAGAGCTGTTTGCCGACTTTTTCATGTGCTTCTATTTGCCTAAGCCGGAAATTGACCGTTCGAAGGATGCCGCTCCCTTCCACCGGTGGTTGATTGGGCAGCTGCGCAAACAGTTTTTTTACTTAACCATTCACCCGAGAACGATTGGAGAAGTTAATGCCTCCTTTAAAACAGCATTGAAGGCACTGATGTGGCTGACTGCCAGCTATTCTGAAGAAGTAACGCGGCGCAAGCAGGATGAGCAGCTGCTAACTATTGGCCTGAATGAGAAAAAACAGATGCAGGGCCAGGATAGCTCGCAAATTAACGAGCATCTGACTGAGAAGCAGATTGAGAAGCTGAAGCTGGTCGGCTATACTCTCCAGCAGGGAAAGCAGAATGTCGAAGATAAACAGGCTGGACTGGATTCTCGCCCTCTCGTTGAGGCGGAGATCATCCAGATGAAGGAGCGAATCCAGGCTCTCCGGGAGGAGGTGCGCACGGATTTCCTCAAGCGGGATAAAGCGAAGCAGAAGCTTAAGAAAGCGGAGACCGAGCTGGAGCAGCGCGAACGGCAGCTTGAACGCTTTACGAAGCGTGATCGGGAAACATTCCGCCAATTGGAGGAGCAGCTGGGGCAATGGCTCAGCCGCTCACTGAAGGAAAGCTTAAGCCGTGAGGATCACGAAAGCTTAAACGTTCATGAGCTGCTGCAAGCGAGCCAGCGTATAGCTAACCGCAAATGGGGAAGTGATTTAGGCAGGCTGCACCGGCAGGAATTCAATAACTACTTGCAGTGGATAGACAAGCTGAAAAGGCATCCGGAGCTGGTCGCCTTTCTGCAGGAGGTTGGCCGCAACTTGCAGCACTTAAAGGTGCAGCGCAAAAAAATGCGCTCCCCTCATATTCCGGAAGCCTACGATGATCTTCGCCAATCCGGCGACATCTCACATATGCTGGCAAGCGAGGCCAGTCTGCTGGCTGATGAAGACTATGAGATGTATTTTGCGGTAAAATGGCTGGACCGCAAGCTGCTCACTTACAACATATCGGGCTTTACAGACGAACCCCAGAGAGGTCCGGTTATCTGTATGCTCGATACATCCCATTCCATGCGCGGCAGCAAGCTGCGGGTCGCGCAAATCTTTGTTGCCACCTTCGCCGCTTTCAGCTTACTGGAGCGCCGCGACTTCGTGCTGCTGCTGTTCGGCGCGCGCGGCGAGCTCGTAGAGCAGCCGCTCTACTGGCGCAAGCCGGACTGGCCCGCGTTCTACGCGCTCACGCAGCTCGCCTTCGGCGGCGGCACTCACTTCGATGCGCCGATACGCCGCGGCATCGAGCTTGTGGAGGGGCATCCCCGCTTCGCGGATGCCGATTTCGTAATGGTCACCGATGGCATCGGGACCATAAGCGTCGCGGTTCGGCAGCAATTGGCCGAACTCGGTGCGCGCAAGCAAGTGCGGCTGCACTCGCTTATTATCGGCAGCGCTCGCAGGCACTTGGTGAATCAATACGACATCCTTGGCGTATCTCATCAAGTTCGCTTCGCTGCCACATGGGAGTCGCAGGATACAGACAAAAATGAGCTTCTGCTTGATGTTTTTCGCAAAAGATAGAAAAACAGGTGCAGTTCCCTGCAAGGGATATGCACCTGTTTTTTATTCCGCATTAACTCTTTTTCCTGGGGATCGAACTCGTCTGATAACGCTCGCTTAGTTGGATTTTCGCCAAATAAATCACCTGACCCAAATGCTCCGAGAAATGAGTCGCACATCCGTTCAGCACATCGAACACCGTCACTTGTCTGGCCCGAACCTCTACGGTCTCCAACAGACGCTCTTCGCTAATAGTTGAAACAATCTGCTTCAATAAATCGAAGGACTTGTTAAACCGTTGAAGCAATTCTTCTCCACTGGCATGAAGACGAATATCAAATTCCGCATCCCTGTCACGACGGTCCACGCCACCCAACACGGTAGCTTCGATCCTTTGCTGGATGTTTCCTTCTATATGCAAAATAAGATTTGCAATGCTGTTGCATTCTTCATTTGGACGCCAATTCAGCTGCTCATCGTTTAACTGGCTGATTGCCGCAATCATCCGTTGCTGAATATCATTCAGTTTAGTTTCCCAATTCGCTTTTACCACTTCAAACAGATTTCCCACACAAGTCATCCCTCTCAACGTAAAATCGATCAAATGGATAATTGGTTAGCCCTTTACAAATTCCACTTATCTTGGAAGGAATCCTTTTTAATCCTCATCGGATTTTCGAACTATTTTGTCCACAATCTGCTGTAAGGGCTCCGGTTGAAGCAGCTCTACGGGCAAAATCCCCTTGTCAAACATCAAATCTTCGCCTTCAATGACAACTACATAACGATCGTCAACCTTGGCAATATGCAGCCGGTCTCCAAAGTCCGCCAATAGAGCTTTTACGGACATATGTCCGACCTTCAGCTTCATTTCAATGTCAGGCTTCTGCTCAATCATTACGGATGAAGCTTCCATAACCTGCTCATGAGACCACTTTTCTTGAAGCTGCCGCTGCTCGCTGCAAGCCCACAGCTCCACTTCCTCCAGCTCCTTCTCCCGCCCTTCCGCATTATTCTCATAAACTTCCTCAATGTATTGATGCACGAAGCCGAGAACCTGCTCATTCATGATCTCAGGCATCGATTTTTCATACTCTACATATTTCAAAAAGTCTTCAAAGTAGCGCGCATGCGAAGATTGGTGAATTTTGATTTCCCAAGGCTCCAGTGTGCCTTCTTCAGGCATATGAGGGTACATTATCGATTTCATATTTTTGGCATTAATCGCCATTTCCACTTTATTTAACAGACTTCGTTCATCGGTGATCCGGGCAATTTTTTGTTCAAAGTCGCATTTCAGCACGAAAATAAAAGGTTCATCAAACAGCTTCTCATGCTTGGCCCGAACGATAAATACCGCTCCACCGCGTATCGCGCTTGTGTCCATATAAGCTTGTACTAACGAATCAGCATACTCCATGTATAAGTCCATGGTTTCCGCCGTGCGCAAACGCGCAAATAAATTATAGTTAGGATTGCTGTCCAGCTCATAGCCCGGCTCAACGGCAAATCGACCGATCTTGGTCGGAACCTGCTCCGCCTTAGGATTGCGCTCTGCCGCGCGCTTAGCGGTCTTCGTAAACTCTCCGCCAAGAAACGAGCTTAACTCGCTTTCGGTATAGTCATCCCCATCCAAGGTCTGGTAATGCTTGCAGCGTTTGCCTCCCTGCCCTTCTTCCCCATCAACCTGAATAACGAAAAATGAAATGTATTCAACTGCGAACTTCATTATTTATAGCTCCCCTATGCGTATGAAAATATCTGGAATGACAGTAAAAACCCACCCCATAGGCCATGAACAGCCTCCAAGGTGGGTTCTCTTTCATCCTAACACAGGTTCAAAAAAGCGGCAATGATTCGCTGGTGGCAAAAACGGGTTTACCCCTCAGACCTACAAAATCACACCGCAGGCAATCCGCGCTCCGGAATTTCCTGCGGGATCTGTTTTGTAATCATCGGCAGCTTCATGAATAACCAAGGCGGTACCGCCCGGCTTCAACAGTGAATTGGCTTTATCCTTGACTAGCGTAACTTTCTTGTCGATCAATTCCGCCTTTCCCTTGCCGTCGGAGCCGATCTCCAGATTAAGAAGATCACCGGCATGGTAGCCTTCGGGATTTTCAAAACCATGCTTTTTGCCTTCCGGGTTAAAATGTGCACCGGCAGAGTTAAAATCCGGTGCAGTACAAACCCCGGTTTGATGAATGTGGATACCGTGAACACCTGGCGGGAGACCCGATACCTCAACCTGCAGCCTGACACCCTCAACTGCTTCAGACAATGCTGCTGTACCAACCTTGGCTCCCTTGCTGTCCATAATGTCAATCCGTTTCACAACGGGTGCAGGTTCTTTCGCAGCAGCTTCGGCTGAAGCTGTGGGAGCTGGAGTTCCTTGACTATCGCTTACATGATGCTGTGGCTGCTGTACTGTAGCTGAAGAACCACGAGTTACTACAGTAGGCTGAGTGGCTCCCCACTCACATGATGATAGCAGCAGCATGAAGCTGATGCCTAGAGCCCCTTGACTTATCAATTTGTTCATCTGTCAATCCTCCAAAAGGTAATGGTTCAAACTAACAACTACCATTGTTTCCTTTTGAAGAAGAGTTAAACCTGATTGGAATTAATAATGACTTCGAAGATCATTTATAAAAAGGATTGCGCCATTCCATAAGCATCGCATAATTCAATGATTCTTCATCGTCGAGATAACCTCGTACCAGTTTAACCGGCATTCGACCGCATCTCAGCAGGAAAGTAAGCACAGGATCCTTGAGACTTCCTCCTACTACAGCAGCTGTATATTGTTCGGCCGTCATCGTAACGGCATATTTACTGAAGCCCGGAATTCTCCCGCCTCCCAACAAACGCTTCAAATTCAACGCAATCACCACTTCATACATAGACTGCATGAGCAGCTTGCCTAGTCCCAGCTTCCGGTAAGCGGGGATCGCGCAAATATCTACGATGTACAGTGTATCGCCAGCTGGATTATGATTCCGAATATAACCGCTATCTGTTATTTCCTCCCAAGTATGATCAGTATGTCCAGGGTCAAAATTCACCAGCAGCCCTGTGATGGAGGCAACCGGCTTGCCAGCGATCTCCACACATAAAGCCCCCTCGGGGAAAAGGGTGATATGGTTGTTCAATTGTTCTTCGTTCCACCACAGCTCCGATGGAAATGGAGGCGGAAAGCTTTGCTGCTGAATGGATATAAGATCAGGAAAATCTTCCCTTGTATACGACCTGACCCGTGCTTTTACAGGCTGATCCAGCTCAAATACATACAATTCCTTACTATATAAGTATTCAGACATTGGACTTAGCTCCAATCCGTATATAAATCCGTCCTACGATCGCGCCAGGTAGTAACAGAGCCTTTATCCCGCACCTGATGCAGCAAGCTTATATCCAAATCCGCGGTAATAATCATATCATGATTGATTTCACCTGCTGCCAGAATACCGCCTGGAGGAAACGGAACATCATTAGGCGTAATGACAGCCGCTTGACCATAGTTGCCTCTCATAAAATCAACCGTTGGCAAAGAGCCTATCGTGCCTGTCGTCACCACATATACTTGATTTTCAATCGTCCGTGCATGACAAGTATACCGGACTCGATGAAAGCCATGGCGGTCATCCGTACAAGACGGGCAGAAAATGACGTCTGCGCCTCGAGCCCTCGCCATACGCACAATCTCAGGAAATTCAATATCATAGCAAATAAGAACCGCAATTCGACCTTTGACCGTATCGAATATTTGAAGCGCTTCTCCAGCAGCCATATTCCATCCTTTAACTTCCGCAGGTGTAATATGCAGCTTCCGCTGCTCAGCGACCGTACCATCGGGATAAAACAGAAAAGCAGTATTATACAAGCTGCCTTGATCTTCAATAATATGCGTCCCGCCAATTAAGTGAATGCCCGTGCTTTGAGCAAGGCCAGTAAAAAGCTGCTTATATCGCTCCGTAAATTCCGGTAATTCCTCAATAGTTAATGCAGCCGGATGATTTCTCCCACCGCCAATCGACATCAATTGAGTCGTAAACAGCTCAGGAAACAGCACAAAATCAGTTTCAAATTCCTCTGCGGTTTTTACATAATGAGTGACTTGAGCTGCAAATTCCTCAAAGCTTTGAATAGTATGTAAATGGTATTGGACTGCCGATACCCTTAATTTCATATTTGGCCTCCTGCTATCATCAGCTAGTATGGATTAAGTAGATTGTATATTTTTTTCCGAAACTGTTTCGCCTTCCAATTCTTGCTCCTTCACGTCATCCTTCTCGAGATTTAATCCCTGTTCCTTATGAACATCTGTGCGTTGTTCTTCAATCGGTTCAAAAAATAAAATATGCGGTTTTTTCAAACACCAGGTAGTCATGCAACGTTGATTACTGACGTTCACTGTCTTGAGTGGCTCCAGAAAAATACCTTGAAGCTTATCCGTCATTCGCATCAATCTTTCTTCATCCACAAGAAAACGTTCGCTCCCATCCGGCAGCTTAAAACGTTGATTTCCTAGCGGCTCCACTTTATCCTCAATGCCGATAGTCGAAGCCAGCCTTGCGAACAAAAGACCTCCGGGACGAAGCACGCGCCAAAGCTCATGAACCATTAGCTGAAATTTCGCTTCGTTCTCTGCAAAATGCAAAACAGCATTGCTTATTACAACATCAAAGCTGTCGTTAGCAAAGCTCATCTTCTCCACGTTTTCCACCTGCGCCTGCTCATCTGACCATTCAGGCGCCAGTTTCGCACCCAGCTTTCTCACTTCCAATATGGCTTCTTCGGAGTGATCAACAGCATACACCTTATAGCCGCTGCGCAAAAAATAAACAAGATTGCGACCTGTACCACAGCCCGCATCAAGGATTCGCTGCTCTGGATTCATTCGACCTTTAAGCAGCTGATCGAATAAATAAATATCGATATTGCCAAACAGCTCACGAGGATTCATCTTGCGTATCAGCTCTTTTCCGATTACAAATCATAACTATTTTGTGCAGCTAGTATACCATCAATAATCGAATAAAACTATGCTGCTGCCTTAATTACAGGACAACAACGCAGTTTTTCTCCGCCAAGCTTCCGGCAATGAACGGATACCAGCGATTTAAGCTCAAGCGCGCACAAATCAAAACAAACCTTTATTCTACCAGCTAAAAGGAAATGTTCATAAAGCCTGCTTTGACTTTGTGAATCAGCCTTTTAGAGTAAGTTTAAAGGTTTGTTCCGTTTGTTTGAATCTATGGGGCTGTTGAGCCTCTGACTACCAGCTCAGCCTTCAACGACGTTGATGATGAGCAGCTGTTCTTCCCTTCCATCAGCTCTAGCAAGTGCCGCGTGGCGGCCTCAGCTGCTTCCGGACGGGGATAGCGGAGCACGGTCAGCGGCGGATTCGTTTGCGCTGACATCAGGATGTCCTCGCAGCCTGCAATCGTCAGCTGCTCAGGCACTGCTATGCCATGGTCACGACATGCAGCTAAGGAGCCTGCGGCCATCAAATCATTGGCGCATATGAGCGCGGTGAAAGGCAGCTTCTTAACGCTGCCTATGAGCGAGAGCCGCTGCGCCAATTCGGCATAGGCCTGCTCAAAGCGTCCGCCGCCGTTCAGCCTGTCGGCTGGCTCGAATCTAAGGCCTTCGCTGTTCAATGCCTTGATACACGCCCTAAAGCGCCATTCATAATGATGTATGCCGGCGCTGTCAGCCATGATTGCAATCCGTTCATGACCCTGCTGCCGTAAATGCTGAACTAGCTCACGCATCGCTCCATGCCAATCAATATCAATCCATTGGCTGCGGATATCCATATCCCGATCATCTAGTTCAGTATACGGACGAGTAATAGAAACGATAGGAATTCCTCTAGAGATAAAATAATCCAATGTCTCTGAACTAAGAAATTGACCTAACAAAATAATCCCATCGACCCGCCCCATAAATAGCTCCTTCAGCTGTTCTTCCTGAGCTTCCTCATAGGTTTGAAAAAACACGAAATACCCGCTAGCTTTAGCTGTTGATTCGATAGCCAGAAGAATGCCTGCCTCAAACGGATTGCCCAGAAAACGTACAAGCACAGCAATTTGGTTGGACTTCTTCGTTTTCAAGCTTCGCGCTACCAGATTAGGCCGATAGCCAAGCTCGCGAACCGCTTCCAGCACCTTCTGTCTTGTTTCTTCCTTGACCAGCTTCCTGTTGTTCAATACATAAGATACAACCGCGACGGATACTCCGGCGCGGTCTGCCACCTGCTGCCTGGTTGCCATACTTATTGCCACCTGACTTTTTTAAATTCCGAACGTTTTACCGCCATTGACAGACAAGCATTGCCCGGTTATAAATTTGGCCTCGTCAGATGCCAGGAAGGCTACGGCTGCAGCGATGTCGGAGGGCTCACCCATTCGTTTTAACGGCACGCTGCTTTGGTAGCCTTCCGTATCTGCTCCTTCATGGCGTTCCACCGGAATCCAGCCGGGTGCTACCAGGTTGACGCGAATGCCAAAGGAGCCTAGCTCATTAGACCATGAGCGCGTCATACCGATCATCGCGGATTTGGCGGTAACATAGCTGGAAAACCGTTCATTTCCCAGCTGTACCACCTCACTCCCGATGTTAATGATACTGCCTGCCGTCTTAGCTTTCATGCCAGGAAGCACGGCTTTGGTTAACAGCAGCGGAGCCTTAACGAAAAACTCCAGCTGAGCCAAATAAGTTTCCCAAGATTCCTCTTCGATTGGAACCATTGGCTGGGGTCCAGTCGCGTTGTTCACCAGCACATCAACAGAGCGGTCAAATTGCTCCTCAGCATGCTTTATAAGTCGGTCTACTTCTGTCTCATCGGTTATGTCGGCGCGAAACGCCTGTGCAATACCACCTGCTTCGGCAATTAGCCGTACCGTATCTTCAGCATCCTTACTGTTGTTGGCATAATTCACGGCCACTAGCGCTCCCTGCCGTGCCAGTTCAACAGATATCCAGCGGCCCAAACCTCGTGAACCACCTGTAACCAATGCCAGTTTGCCAACACATTTTCCAGCTTTTTCATTATGATAGCCCATTCCTCTAATACGCTCCTTTAGTAAGCTCTTACAATACTTCATAAACTGGCAGGACGGGACGAAAAAGCAGGCTTTATCAGATGTTAATGTGCATAGCCACCTTTACCTGCATCCCCGAGATACAACTGCTTTAATGGTACCATAGATTCATTCGGAACATAATATTTAAACGGATTGTCATCTATCACACCTAATAGCTGCTTGCGAATAGGAGTCGCATTCTTTAACAGGTTTTCTGAAGCAGTTCGATAGTCAATTGGACGCATCCATATTGGGCTGTAGCCGAGAAACAGCTGCCTACGGGTGAAGCTTGAATGATTAGGCGCACCGGCATGCCATAAATTTTGTGCGAATACAAACACGTCACCAGGCTTGCCACACACCTGCACCTCCCCTGATACCGAATCTCGCACATCCTGCTTGTCAGGCGTAAAAGGCTTATTATGGGAGCCCGGAATAATTTTCGTATTGCCGCGGTTCGGCTCAGACATATCGCTTAAAATATAGCAGGTCTTGATATAATAGTTTGAGGTAATGTCATGAATGCGCGGAAATTGCGGGTGAGGCCCATCCTGATGCCAATTAATAAAGCTGTGCGATTCAGTAGCAACATCCTGCGGGTTAGGTTTGCGGATCGTAAGATGGGAAATATGCAGTTGAATGTTAAACCCAAGCAGGTTCACCATCAGCGGCAACAGCGTCGGTTCATCAATTAAAGAAGCAATCTCCGCATGACGCTCCACGCTGTTGTAAATATTATGCGCTAACGATTCCGGCTCCTGTTCTATAACCTCATCAATAGCCTCATTAAGCCGATCCACCTTCTCTGGAGTCAATACATTACGAAGCAGTAAATAGCCTTGCTCATTAAACTCTTTCATTAATTCAGGGATATTGAATCCGGGCGTGTTTGTGGTCATAGGAACATCTCTCCTCTGTTAATATTAATAATAATTTACTCGTGTAAAATAAATTTCAAAAAAATTTGGCTTCCTCATAAATGTTCTTCCAATCTTATCCTAATTCCCGCTTCAGCCTTCTATACTTTCTGAGTAAGGGGAGGTAACCTCCCCTTTGCTATCATTGTATGATTGAATTTCATCTTCGTTTACATACTTATTTTAAATAACCCAGATCCTTCAATTGCTTCTCAGCTGCGTCCAAATAAGCTTTATAATTCATCGAGGTCTCCAATGTTTTCAAGAAGCTGTCGTACTCGGACAAGGGCCGCTTGCCATAAATAAACTTAGCCAGCTCTTCTTCGATATATCGTGTAGCGTCGGCTGCGTTATACCCGTTAGGATAATCGACAAATCCGTTTAAAGCTTGAATCCTTGGCTGTTTGTTAGCAAATTCAATGAACGGCGTCTGCTTCGCGAACTTCACTTGCAAATACTCCATTTCCGGGCGTCCAGTAAATTGGTATAGCCAGAAATATCCGCCTTCTTTTCCCATTAAATCTGTTGGAATCACTTTATTTCCGTCCAGATTATAATGCTTGCCTTTCACTCCATACTGCACCAATGGAGAGCCGTCTTTACCAGAAACGTAATTTAGCAGCTCGAACACTTTTTGCAGCTTTTCAGGATTTTTCTCCAAAGCCTTTGGAATGGCATATAAAGCAGGCGTCTTGCCAATATCCCAAGCGCTTGCGAACTTCAGCCCTCCCGGACCTTTAACTGCATCCACTTGAATCCATTCAGCCTTCGGATTAACGGCTTTAATCTGCTCATCAAACTGCTCTTTGGTCATGTTCGGCCAGTCAATATAAATGATGCCTGCTTGCCCTTTAATAGCTTTTTGCTGATGCTGCAGCCCTGAGTTCGCCAATAGCTCAGGGTCGACAGCACCTGAATCGGTCAGCTTCTTAATAAATGCGAGTGCATCCTTCATACCCGGATCGAATAAGGCGTTAACCAGCTTATTAT
This sequence comes from Paenibacillus radicis (ex Xue et al. 2023), assembly GCF_024722015.1. Lineage (GTDB taxonomy): Bacteria > Bacillota > Bacilli > Paenibacillales > NBRC-103111 > Paenibacillus_S. The sequence goes on from NZ_JANQBD010000007.1 coordinate 145,579, forward strand.
CCCTAACATAAAGACTCGGGAAGCCTGCATCAAAGCCAACCCCGTAAGCGCCGAAAATCGTATAGAACGCGCCTAACTTGCCTCCTGTAATACCGAAAGTATCCTTCTTGCCATTACCATCCGGGTCCTTGTCAGCAAATGCTTTGGCCACTTCCAGAAGCTCGTCGGTTGTAGCAGGAACCTTCATACCCAACTTATCCAACCAATCCTTGCGGATAAAATACGTATCATAAGGGATTTGCGGGGACTTCGCTATGGCGTACACTTTACCGTTCATCGTCCCTTTTTTCAAGCTATCCTCACCGATAAAATCCTTAACTGGCTTCAGCTTATCCATATAGGATGTAAGATCTAATAGAAGCCCCTGATCGGTAAATTGCTTCAATTGTTGTCTGTCGACAGCAAACAGATCAGGGAAATTGGCTGACGCCATACGCACGTTCAATTGATTTTTGTAGTCATCCTGAGACGCATACACAGTCAGATTAATATCGGTTCCCAGTGCTTTGTCCAGCTCTTGCTTAATAATATCTTGATCCGGTGAAGGCAGGCCACCTCCGGTTTCGATAATGTTCAGCTTCACGGGGCCTGTGCTTTTGGCAGCAGCCGGAGCTGGAGCCGGTGTATCCTTGGAAGCCGGTGCTGCCGCAGGTCCAGGCGTAGTCCCAGTGCTTGCGCCGCCGCAGCCTGCAAGCAGTGTACCCCCAATCATAAGAAACGCCATTGAAAGCGTAATTGCTTTTTTTTGTTTCATTGGAATCCCCTTCCCTATATTTCATTTTATATATTGAAGCGGTGCCTTGGCTCCAGCTGCAGTCCGGAGCGACGGTTCCGTCGTTCAACCCTTCACAGAGCCTAACAGCATACCTTTTGTAAAATGCTTCTGAATAAACGGATAGATCATTATGACCGGCAAGCTGGCGATAACTACGGATGCCATCTGCATCGTCTCGGTGGGCAGCATATTCTCCGCATTATCCATTGGCTGCTGGGTGAGCATTAATATCTCACGAATAACAACCTGAAGCGGGAACAAAGTGCGGTCAGTCACATACATAACGGCTTGAAAAAATTCATTCCAATGCCCAACCAAATAAAACAAGCCTATCGTTAGCAATGAAGGTACAGACAATGGAATAACAATTTGCAGCAATATGCGAAACTCCTTCGCACCGTCCATTCTTGCGGATTCGAACAGCTCGTCAGGAAGATTTTCAAAAAAGCTTTTCATAATGAGCACATTAAAGCTCCACACCGCATTAGGTAAAATCATCGCCCAAACCGAGTCAATTAATCCTAAAGCTTTAACAATTAAATAAGTCGGAATAATGCCGCCACTAAACAACATCGTAAACACTACAAGGAGAAGGAACCATTTACGCCCCGGCAGCTTCTTGCGACTAAGCGGATAAGCCATCAGCGCTGTCAATATCAGATTGATAATTGTTCCAACGATCGTAATGAAAATGGTAATCCAGAACGCTTGTGGAATGTTCGATTCGCTAAACAGCTTATGGTAAGCAGTGAATGTCACAGATTTCGGTATCAATAGGAAACCGCCATTTTTTAACACCTCGGAAAAAGGTGTGATGGAAACGGATACAACATACATCAGTGGAAAAATTGCAGCTAACCCCGCTATTCCTAGTACTATATAAACAACCGTATTGATTAAACGGTCCTCCATGCCTCTTACCATACTCCCTCATCCCCCCATCTTTTAGACAGATGATTAGAGCCTAACACCAGGAATAAGCCTATTGCCGACTTGAATAAGCCTACTGCCGCACCCAGACTGAAGTTCAACTGCTGCAGACCGGTACGGAACACCCATGTGTCTAAAATATCCGCTACTTGATACACTTGAATATTGTACAAAATATAGATTTGATCGAAGCCCGCATCCATGATGTGACCAAGCTTTAATATCAGCAGCAGCACAATGACATTACGAATTCCTGGCAAAGTGATATGCCAAATCATTCTCACGCGGCTTGCCCCATCCACTCTTGCTGCCTCAAATAGGGTCGGATCAATTCCAGTCATAGCAGCCAAATAAATGATAGCTCCCCAACCGAGATCCTTCCAGATTTCTGAGCCGACCAGAATGCCCCGAAAATAATCCAAAGAGGTCATAAAGCCAATGGCGTTGCCACCGCTTTCTTCAATCCACCGATTGAATAACCCAGAGCTTTGGGACAGCAAGGCAATCAAAATACCGTAAATAATGACCCAAGAGAGGAAATGCGGCATGTAAGTCAACGTTTGAATCACTGTTTTGAACCAACGATTGCGGCATTCATTAAGAAGTAAGGCCATTACAATCGGCGGCACCATGCCAAAAACCAATTTGTAGATCGAGATTAAACAGGTGTTGATCATTAGTTGGCTAAAATAAGGTGAGTTAAAAAAGGTTGTGAAATGCTTATACCAAGGATCTGCCCACGGACTGCTTAAAATTCCATCCAAAATACTAAAATCTTTAAATGCAATAATGACCCCATACATAGGTAAGTAACGGAAAAGAATGTAATACAGAACACCAGGCAGCAGCATGAAGTAAAAAGCTCGATGTGCCCAAACATTTTTGCCGAGGAGCTTATATTTCGATTCCTTATGCTTAGCTGCCGATAAACTATCCATCGTCAACTGCTGATTCATTCTCATTGGTTTGCTCCCCTCTTCTTTCAATCTAAAATCTCTTTTCTTACCAAACCATTTCTTTTAACTTTTTACCCACCCAAACCCTCTTTTCTTTTTACCCTCCCAAACCCTCCCTATAGGGAGGGCTCCAAGGGCTCTGCCCTCTGGACACCCTCTAAGTGCTGGGGATGGAATTTCGGTTGACGCTCCTTTGCAAACGAAGTACGTACAGCGTTTTCGTCCCTACGGGACACACTTTACCTTGGGTTTTCCGGCACATTGCAATTGATCCTCTTATCCTGAGACATTGGGATAGTGTCCATAAGTGACTGACTCATTGGCATAGTGCCCATAGGTCACTGAGCTATTGGGATAATGCCCATAAGTCACTGTGACATTGGGAGTGCATATAAGTCACTGAGTTAACGGGATAGTGTTCATAAGCATCTGAGCCGATAGGATGTCACCATTAGCAAAGAAATAGTGCGCCCTGAAGCTTATTCAATCGAATCGCTGACGCATCTCGGGAGATAAGAACATTTAAAAGGCTGGAGCATCAACTGAAAGTGTGTCCCGCAGGGACGAAAGCGATCCTACACTAACGTACCCAAGGAGCATATCGCGTAACTCTCCCCCCAGCCTTTTAGGGTGTCCAGAGGGCGGCAGCCCTTGGGGCCCTCCCTCTCAGGGAGGGTTTGGGTGGGTTGGTGTAAGAGGGTTTGGGTGGGTCATTACTATAACTTTATTTTAGCAAGCGCTCTCACAGGGTTCTATACAGTGATCTTGCGAAAGTGTATCAATTTTTGTAAACGCTTTATTCTTTGAATGAGAGTTCAGGCAGTTCAATACGAATCAGGGTACCAACCTCCGGTACACTGGCAATACGAAGCCCATATTCTGCACCAAAATGAAGGCGTATACGCTCCTGCACGTTCATAATACCGATACCTGTGAACCGATGTTTGCTTGGCGCCTTTCTTCGTTCGGAGAATACGCTCTCCAGCTGTAGAGAGCTCATCCCAAGGCCATTGTCCCGAATTATTATCATTAATTTTCCGCGGCGTACAAAGGCGCGGATACGAATGAGTCCCTGAACCTTTTGAGGCGCCAAACCATGGAAAATTGCATTTTCCACTAATGGCTGCAAGGTGAGTTTTAATATTTTGCATGACAATGCATCTGGAGCCACGTCCATTTCAATATTGAATTTATCGCCATACCGCACCTTTTGAATATGTGTATACATCTTCAAGCCTTCAAGCTCATCCTCCAATGTGACAAATTCGCTGCTTTTGTCGAAGCTGAATGACAACAGTCCGACAAGTGAGCGAATAGTATCCCGGACCGCATCTGTTTTATGCTGTTTCGCCAAACTGCTTATGCATGCCAACGTATTGTATAGAAAATGAGGCGCAATCTGGCTTTGCAGCATTTTTAGCTCATACTGATTTTTGCGCATTTCCATTTCCTTCGTCTCGGTAAGCAAATGATGAATACGCTCCATCATAGCGTTATAGCTTTTGGCCAGACGGCCAATCTCATCCTCACGTTGAACCGAAATGCTTGGGAGTACCTCCATATCGCGCACTCGGTCCATTTTAGCAACCAGCGTACGTACCGGATACGTAACATAGCGACTCATCATATAAGTGCTGATCAACAATATGACAACCCACACAAATGCAGCTGTCTTGTAGTTGTTGTACAGACTGATAATATTTTGATAAAAATAACCATCCTCAATAAATGCAATGAAGTACCAGCCCAGCTTGTTCATTCCAGATTTTACTGCAACAAGCTTCCCCTTAGCTCCATTCAACTCGGTAATGCCAACAGGCAGCTCACTGATCCGGGAAACAAAGCTGCTTTCCAATTCAGGAGGAAACACGGCCGTATTATATGGTAGCAGCGCATAATAATACAGCGGCCAGCTTGCATCGAACGTGTTGACAACATTGTTTTTATTGGTGACAATGGTGAACGTCTGATTCCGCGTATTCATAAATTGTGCCAGCATATTAGTAAGCCTGATCAAATCGATTTCTATGACAGCCATTCCTTTTACTTCATCGTCTGATTTAGATGTTATAGGCAGTATGAAGGCAACGGTTTTTCCTGAGAGGGGAGAGTCATAGGGCTCGCTGATCATAATGCCGTAACTGCTCTTAGCTTGCTTATATAGCGCTGATAAGTGAGGATTTCCAATGATATCAAAGTAAACCTGAGTATTAGACATAACCTTGCCATCCGCCCGGACCAAATATAAGGTTTTATACAAAGTACTGTTTTTCTCTGCATATTTGCGGAGCACTTCGATAGCTTCCTGCTCCTTCCCTTCGTCCAGCAGATCATCCCGAGTGGAAAGAAGCAGCAATATATTTTGAACATTATCAAGGTAGGCATCCAAATATAAGTTTGTACGATCAATTATGACTTTTGCATCTGTAAGCACCTGCTTACGGAACAGCTGCTCGGCATCCTGCAAATTATTCCAAGCCAGCAGACCGAATAAAACAAGTGAGCCCGTAAATAAAAATATAAAATACTTGATCGCAATACTGCGGCTCTTAAACCATTTGGAAGCTTTTTTTATCATACCGTTCAACCTTTCTTGAAATCAGTTGGCGAGACACCAGTTCGATTGCGGAACAACACGGAAAAGTAACGGTAGCTTGGTATTCCTACCTGCTCTGCGACCTCATAAACCTTCATTGAAGTTGTTTGCAGAAGGCTTATCGCTTTAGCTATCCTCAGACGAGTAATGTATTCGTTAAACGATTCCCCTACTTCCTCACGAAACAACCGGCTTAGATAGAAGGAGCTCAGCCCAACTTCCTCGGAAATCAATGTCAAAGTTATCGGCTCCGCCAACCGCTGGGCAATCATCTGTTTGGCCATCACAACCTCCTTGCGGCATCTGCTCTTCGCTCCATCAGCCGTCTCCAGCTCACGGATCATGCTTGCCGTCAATTCAGCCAGAGTTCTTGACACAGCGATCCTTTGCAGCACCTTGTCATAAGTCCCATGCTCGCTTCCTTTAGTCTTAAATAGTTCTTTGGATGATTCCAGTAGCCATTGCTTCAGTTCCTCGGGATCAGGACGATATCCATTGGCCCAATCGGTGAACCCGGTCCTCACAAAATGAATAAGCTCATCTCTGCCGCAGGCTGCAGCTTCGCGAATTTGGGCCAGCAGCATGTTCTTTATCTGCTCGCTCATTGGAGCATTGGCTCCGCTTCCCTCCAACGTATCGTTATACAAAATTTCAGTACTATCATAGAAAAATGCTGCCGAAGGCAGCCGGACACGGTTTATTTCCGGCAATAAACTCGAGGGTTCCTGTATCGCCTCACTAATTACTGCAAACAAGCGCACCGCTTCGCTTACAAAGGATAATCGGTGATCCAATTCGTCTTGTAAACTTGCAAGTATGCTTTTAACTTGTTCATGCAGGAGAGGAGCTTGCTCGTGAATAGGTGAATGACACAATAACAAATAATCCGTATTTCCTAAAGGAAGCCAGCGATAAAAAGTACGTGTAGCGGTCTCCCACTCACTTAATGCAAGCTGCAGCTCATGATGCACATACATCTCGTTCTCTGCTCTTACATTGAGATGAATACGAATAAAACGCAGCGGAAATTCAAGCTTCCAGGTTTTAAATAGAGGACCCAATATATCGGGTACCATAGCTCCTGCTCCAGGCTGAGAAAGCAGCATAGACAGCTGCCAGCGCTGCTTATCCAATTCGCTTCGACGATGGTTTCTGTCACGGTCGATCGCCTGCCTGGCTCTATCCAGTGCTTGCTCCAGCTCACTGTCCAACAGTGAAATTTTAATGAGATACTCCAAAGCTCCAAGCTTTATTGCATCCCTCGCGTATTCGAAATCGCTATGACAAGTAAGCAGAATAACCTGGGTTTGCGGAAATTCACTCTTAATGATCCTAAACAGTTCCATTCCATCCATTATGGGCATCGTTATGTCTGTAATGACCACATCAGGAGATAGCTTGCGGCACAGCTCCAATGCTTCCGCCCCGTTCTCCGCCTCTCCAACGAGCTCAGCCGAACAAGCAGACCACGGAAATAAACGCAGTTCCTCCCTCAGAGGCAGTTCATCGTCAACAACCAACACGGTCAAAGGATTCATTTTCATTTTTTCAGCCCCCAAGGATAGAGTAACCGTTTTCATTATTTGTTCAATTATCATACCATAGGCATTTAATGGGCACCTATACATAAAACATGTTAAAAAGTACGAAAATTGACTAATAAATTTGACTATAGCTTGATTTCTATAAAAAGGAATTGATAAGATAACGGGGAATATTAGTTATGTCGAAATAGGAATAACTATGGAGAAACAGTTATTATAAGTGGAGAGGATCAACAAAGATGAATTTGTCGGGGCGGATGTATGCGAATATTTTTGTTCAACTGCTGGCTGTTATATTTCTGACTCTTTATGTATATTTCACACGCCATTTATACCCGGTCAACTACGTGTGGTTTATACTAGCTCTATCATTAGGAGTATTCGGTTATCTCCGTATAATCAATGAAGCTTTGATCGCTTGTCTGGTAGTAGTTCTCCTATACGGGTGCTACACATTGTACTTGCTTTACATGGGCAAAACTCATTACCAAATCGGATGGAATGATATCGTCTGGCTAATCATCTTTCCTTTCTACGCGCTTGTGGGTGGAATTAGCAGGAATGATGTCCGCTCAAAATCAAATGCGATGAGAACTACCGGGGCCAACCATGCTGAAGGCGAATTTGATGAGCAGCACCCCTTTGACGGAACCATTGAATTGGATACGATGATGGGCTTTGCAGACTCCACCAGGTTTATGGGAAAGCTGCAAGAAGAAGTATTTCGCGGGTTGCGCGCTAAGCGCCCGTTAACTTTAATGCTTATTGAAGTTCAATACTTTCAAGAGTTTAAAAATGAATACGGCCATGAGCAATCACAGATGCTGGTGCACAGAATTGCTGAGCTGATCCGTGATGTCATGCGCGATGTAGATTGTAAAGGATATTTGGGCGATGGCCTGTTCGGAGTTATCTTAACCGGATCCGAGCAGATGAATATAAGCATCTCCATTGAATGGATGGATGATAAATTTAATTCCTTACTGTTGTCCAGACCTCGGCGCGAAGGAACAGTCAGGGCCAGACTGCGCTATGGGCGATCCGTTTGTCCGCAGGACGGTATGAACTTTCAAGAGATTTACGATAAGGCCAAGCTTGATTTAATAATAAGTGTTTAGTGTTACATTACAGCGGCCTGGACCGTACCCATTTCGTAAAAAGTTATAAGGAAGGGACTTATAAATGAAGCTAAAGCTGCTAGCACGCTTATGTATTCTTATGGCTTGTTTGATGCTCGCCACTCCTATTCATGCCATTAGTGTGTATGGACAAGCACAGGCCACCCCGGAAAACTTCCCCCTATTTGCTGACGATCGAGTCATAAGAGGAGAGAATGCCCGGGACGAATCCTATTTTGAAATTGGCAAAGGGCGTGCCGCTGCCGCGGGCTCCTACTTGGATTTATATTATGGCCATTCACCAACGCTTCTTCCTAAAGCTTCCTCCTTAACCGTATTGATTGATGATCTTCCAATCGGCAGTGTTACCCTCGATGAGTCTAATAAAGAACAAACGCTTTGGCGGGTTGATTTTTCCAAGCTGGGACTTAAATCGGGCTTTCACAAAGTAACTTTACAGACGCACATGGAAATAGCAAACAATGTTTGTGTGGATCCTCAAAATACAGCAAATTGGATGGTTATCCTTAAAAACAGCAGAGTCAACCTGAATTTAATTCCAAGCTATGATAAAGCAGACCTGACTACATACCCAAGTCCTTTCTTGGAAAAGGGGAGCACGAACCCGCTGCAGTCCATTATTGCAGTACCTGATAATATAGATCAGAACGAGTTCACATCAGTCGCCCAGCTAGCGCAGTATTTCTCCTCCCTAGCATCGGATAAGCGGATTAAGTTTCCTGTATATTCCGAATCAGAGCTTACAGACACGCTTTTACGCGATAATAATGTGATCTGGTTTGGACGATCGGACCACTGGAAGGAACGCGGGCAAGCTGCAATAGAAGCATTGCGCAAGCTCACAGGCTCTCCGGCTAACCAATGGCAAGGGGTAATCGGTGTAGCGCCTTCTCCTTGGAATTCCGCAAATACGCAGCTGACAGTTACAGGAAATGCCGAGGAACTATCCAATGCTGCGACCATCTTAACAGACGAAACCTTATTTTCTCAACTACAAGGCAATGTTTCTGTCATTCCAGCAAAGGTGAGCAAAAAAGAAGCTCCTGCTGATTGGAAGATTGGAAATCCTTACACCGTAACCTTGGAGAAGATGGGTTATACCAATATTACGATAGAAGGAACAGAGCAAGGAAATGTACGGATCAATTATCCCATTCCAGGTAATTGGGACATAGATAACGGAGCCGGACTTAAGCTGCTGTTCAAACATTCCAGATCCATTGATTTGAAACAATCCGTTGTATCGGTGAAACTCAATGGCATTCCTGTTGAAAGTCAACGTCTGACCGAAACTACAGCTGATTCAGGGCTGCTTGAGTTGGTATTGGAGCCAAGTGTAATCGGCTCTCGCAGGACACTCGAAATTGACGTAATGTTTCAATTTATAAATGCCAAAGGTAATAGTAACGATGCGCAAAATCAGAACGTTAAAGATTACTGCTCCAGTACTAGCAACCTTGGAAACTGGGCAGTAATTGATAAGAACTCTACTTTGACTTATATCCCAGCTCAGAGGCAAACCCCGAGACTGGAATCACTCCCTTACCCATTTGTTGTAAATGGGCACTGGGATCAAACAGCTCTGCTGCTGCCGGAGCAAGCAGGAACGACCGAATTAAGCATGGCCTTGACGCTGGCTGGAATGATTGGAAGAAACGCACAAATAAATAATAATCAATTAGTGTTGATTAAAACTTCAACACCCGGTCTAAAAGAACTTCTTAAAGACCTTAACATTATTTACTTGGGTACATCCAAAAGCTTGCCTGACTTTATGAATGGCTTTTCTGGCAGCCAGGTTCAATTTAAGGATGATCAAATCCTTTCTCATGAGAGTGATGTCCAATTATTGAGTGAGCTGCAAAACAACTCAGCGGTTATTCAAATAACACAATCACCGCTTAATCCGAACAACAGCTTATTGATTATGTCTGCTGCATCTGCTGAGCGTGGAGCATCCATTACCACTGCTCTTACAAGCCCAGTCGAAAGCAACAAAATAACCGGTAAATTTGTAATAATCGATAGTCAAAATAAAGTGCATGCATTTCCAGTCAAAGAAGAACCTCTTCCCCCTAAGTCTCAAAATCCAAACACGGGAATCTTCTTCAATAACAGTGGCGGCAGCTTTAATCCCTATGTATTTCCCATCACTTTTCTGCTTATAGTGGTTCTCACCATTAGTTTATTATGGCTGAATCGTAAACGCCGCTAATAGCTGGAATTCATCAAGTTAGAATCCATCCCAAAAAAACGCCATTTTCAATTCTAAACTGCAACATGCAGTCTATGATTGAGAATGGCGTTTTGTATCAAGAATGAGCGTTCAGCAGCTTATAACCTTTCGTTTTACTCCAATACGAATAGGGTTAAACAAGCTGTACATTTTCCAACCATTGCACCTCTTCAGGGCTCAGCTTAATTTGAGAGCCTTCCAGGCAGGACTCCTGCTCTGCTTTGTTTTGGGCACCAATTAAGGCAGCGCTAGGGAATGACTGATTCAAAACATAAGCAAGCGCGATCTGAATAGGGCTGACTCCCTTCTTCTTGGCAAGCTCTTCAGCGCGGCGCAAACGCTCCCAGTTAGCGTCACTGTAATAGACACGAACCATTTCTGCGTTCTCCAGCTTATCCGGGGCAAAGTTGCCGGTGAAAAAGCCGCCTGCTTGTGATGACCATGAAAGCAGCGGCAATTGAGTTTTCTCATGCCATGCGCAGGTTTCTGTATCAGCAGATATGCAGCCTGCCCATCTTGCCTCATTTGGTTTCGCCAAGCTTAAGTTAGGGCTGCTGAAAGAGAAGCCGGTTAACCCATTCGCTGCTGCATAGTCATTAGCTTCCTGCAATCTTGTATGTGACCAATTGGAAGCTCCAATTGCAATAATGCGGCCAGCGCGGATATGTTCATTCAGCGCATCTATAATGACACTTACCGGAATATTGACGTCATCGCGGTGCAGGGCATACAAATCCACATAATCGGTTTGTAGCCTACCTAAACTTGTTGCAAGATCGCTTGCGATAGCTGTTGGATTAACACGCGGTCCGGTTGCATCGTGATGCGCACCTTTGGTCAAGATGACAACATCCTTGCGATTGCCCCGCTCCTGCATCCATCTTCCGATTGTCTCTTCACTCTGGCCTCCGCGGTAATTAAAGGCAGTATCAATGGTATTTCCACCCATTGCAAAAAATTGATCCAATACCGTACATACTTTGTCATAAACCTCATGTGTAAAGAAGTCTGAGCCTTGAATAAGACAGCTTACCGTTTTTTCCAAGCCTTGTACACGAATTGTATTCATTGTTTCAACACTCCTTTAAGTTGGGTTGGTATAATAGCGAGCATTCTATATGCTCAAAGGATTCTTAGATTTCTACACGTTTGCGTTCTTTAGCGGATTTGAGGCAAGCATCAATTACCTTCATATTAAGAATTGCATCGGACCCGTCAAATAACTGTGGAGCACCTTCCAGAATGCTGCGTCCAAAATTATCCGCCTGAAGAGAGTATTGATTAATATATGGCACCTTTACTTCCCTGCGCTCACCTTTCACAGTTACAAAGAAATGATCTTCCTCATTCAATCGGGATACATACGCGCATGGCAATTCAATACGCCCTTCTGTGCCAAGAACCTCAAGTATATTGCGGCCCGCGGCCCACATACCGCAGTCGAAAGTCAGCGCTACACCACCTGGAAATTCCAGCAGACCAGAAGCCATCATGTCGACATTATCATGTTCCGGTGAGAAAAAGGCGTGTACAGTAGCAGCTTCCGGCTCTTGTTCAAGCAGAAACCGTGCTGCGCTGATCGGATATACACCAACATCATAGAGCGAGCCTCCACCCATGGACTCGTTAAATCTGACATTGCCATGATTTTGTGAGCTGTTAAATGTAAATGCTCCGTGAATTCCGCGAATCTGGCCTATTTCGCCAGACTTAATAATTTCTTTAATCATGGCATATCTGGGATGATGCCGGTGCATGAAGGCCTCTGCAAGCTTAACACCCGCCTTCTCACAAGCTGCTTTCATCTCTTCAGCTTCCGCAGCGTTTAAGCCAATCGGTTTTTCACATAGCACATGCTTGCCAGCTTCCGCTGCTTTAATTGTCCATTCTTTATGTAAGTGATTAGGCAAAGGGATATAAATGGCATCAATACTGTCATCGCTTAACAGCGCTTCATAGCTTCCATAAGCAACCGGGATGTCTAATTCTTGTGCCGTCTGGATCGCTTTGCTCTCATCTCGGCTCGCAATAGCCGCAACCTCGCCTGTCTCCGACTGCTTGGTACCCGGGATTACCGCACGTTTCGCGATTCCTGCGCAGCCAAGGATCCCCCAGCGTATCTTCCGTTGTTCCATTACAACTCCAACTCCTTATGAAATATATTAAGTAAGACTATATTGCTATTATAGAAAACAATATTTAATATGAATATAGAAGCTTTTTGCGCAAGGATATAACAATATTGTCATCATTATACGGAGGAGGTTCTTTTGATCATGCAGCGCCAGCGCACACTCCCGACCTTGGCAGATCATGCCTTTTTTTGCTTGCCGGAATCCGTTGGCTGGTATCAGGATGCTCCCTGGCATTCAGTGGACCGTCAGGAAAATGCTTTGAACAACTTCAGCCTTCATATGGTTGTAAAAGGCAAAGGCTTTTTAGTCGCAGAGAATCAAACCTACAGCCTGCAAGCTGGAGATGCCTTTTTATACTTCCCACTGCAAAAGCAGCGTTATTATTCCAGTCAGGATGATCCCTGGGAGGTTCGGTGGATGCATTTTTACGGCTCAAAGCTGAAGGATTATTTGCTGGAGAGAGGGCTTCACCGTTCCCATTTGTGGACCGTTCGTCAGTGGAAGCCATTGGTGCAAGCCTATCATGAGCTGTTGCTGGAAGCGGAGGAGAACACGTTCTACAGGCTGACACGACTCTCGACGCTTACCTATTCTGTCATTGCCGAGTTCGTCAATCAAGCTGAGCCATTGTCTACCAATAAAAATGAAGAAACCTTCAATCGAATTCTGCATTTGCTTCCACAAATCCAGCAGGATGCTTGCAAGCCTTTTGAATTGGAGTATTGGGCGGGGAAAGCGGAAGTCAGCACCTATTATTTTTGCAAACTCTTTCGTAAAGTAACTCAAATGTCTCCCATGACCTTTGTCACCCTATGCAGGCTGCAATTAGCCAAACAATGGCTTCTGGAGAAGCGGGAGCTTACGATCCGACAGATTGCACTGGATTCCGGCTACCCTAGTACAAGCTATTTTAACAAGAGGTTTCTGGAGCAGGAAGGCATGACACCTTCCGACTACAGGGATTTATACTGGAAAAATTAACGTATGATCCTTGGCCACCCGGTTTCTTCCCTCCTGTTTGGCCAGGTAAAGAGCTTTGTCCGCCGTACAAATGAGCTGCTCGGACTGAACACCTGAGTGAGGAATAATGGAACTGACCCCAAGACTAACTGTGACCCAGCCGCAGGATACAGAGCCGCTGTGTGGAATATGCAGCTGTTCAACGCGGGCACGAATTTCTTCCGCCAGCTTTTCTGCTTCCTCCAAAGTGGTTGAAGGTAACACTACGGCAAATTCTTCTCCACCATAACGTGCAACCAAATCATTTATTCGAATTGTGCTTTGGATGGTCTTTGCCACCTGCTTCAGACATTGGTCTCCCCCAAGATGGCCATATGTATCGTTATAGCTTTTAAAGCAATCGATATCGATCATAATGAGCGATATCGGCTGTGAGCTGCGATCTGCAAACTCCCAGCAAGCTGACAAGCTTTCATCCATGGACCTGCGGTTCGGGATTTGGGTCAAACCATCCAAAAGCGTTAATTGGTGGAGCATTTCGTTCGCTCTCAAGAGCCGCTCCTCCGACTGTTTCTTTAATGTGATATCAGTTGCCATAAACATAAACCCGAGGATATGATCATAGTTTTCCTTCACCGGACTGATGATTAAGTCAACCTTAATGGCATTTCCATTTTTAAGCACATAGGTCCACTCACGCTCTGTTGTTTGTCCATTTCTGGCTGCTGCAATAAGTACTTCAAAAGCATTTGCCTCCTGTTGCATACTCATGTTCCGTTTTTCCACGTGCTCTTGAAGGTCGTCTGCCAGATGGAACAGGGCCGGCGTATGCTTACCAATCAGTTCTTCAGCCTGGTATCCAAGCATCCGTTCGGCACCACTATTAAATATCGTAATTCGCCCCTGCACATCCGTAACTACAATCGCCATTTCAGTAGCCGAGTGTAAGATGGCTTCATGTAAAATATGCAATTGACGGTAGCGTGCTTCACTCTGCTCCACCTGCTGCACAAGCTGATTGGCCTTCCATAAATAGCGAATTAAATAAGCCGTGAACAGACCTCCAACAACGATTAATGCTATAAAAAAAGGCGCTATTTGCACTACACGATCATTCCCCAGAAGGAATACCATGCTGCCGCAAATAACGATAACGCATAAGGAAATGGACAAATACCACTTTTTCCAGTAATCTTGAACATATTGTGAGATCAGTCCACTCCCGATGCCCATTATTAGAACCGTTGTTGTTGCAGTCATGGATGATACATTTACGCCTCCAAACAATGAAATTCTGCCTGCTGCAATGAGTATTCCTGATATTAATGAAGCGTAAAAGCCTCCAAAATGTGCTGCTGCAATAATGGCAATTTGCCTGAAATCCAGAAAAGTGTTTGAATCGATGGGGACGCTGAAAAACATTAACAAAATACCGAATAAACCATGCGCAGCCCCCACCGTCAGCTTATATTTGGACAGGACCCGGTTCGATTCACTGTGTTTTAAAAAACGGTCTGAGAAAAATAAAAACGCTGTAACTAACGCTAAATTTGCAATAAGATTAACAAATAATCCCCACAGCATAGAACCACCTCTTCTCCTGTATATAAGCTTCATCATAGCAAAAACTTATTAGAAAAGTTTTAGACAAAGATCTTAACAATGTTAAATAAAACCATATAAGGAGTATGTATGAAATCACTAGTACTTGCAGAAAAACCGAGTGTTGCCAAGGAAATAGCACGCGTGCTCGGCTGCCATCAGAAGTCAAAGCACTTTATAGAAGGACCTAAATATGTCGTCACTTGGGCTCTCGGCCATTTAGTCACGTTAGCGGAGCCCGAAGATTATGATACAAAATATAAAACTTGGGAGCTTGAAGATCTTCCACTGCTGCCAGAACGAATGAAGCTTAAAATTATTAAAGAAACAACACCTCAATTTCGCGCCATTTCACAGCTTGCCCAGCGAAGTGATTTAGACAAGCTGATAATCGCAACTGATGCTGGACGTGAAGGCGAGCTTGTTGCACGGTGGATTATGGAGCTGATCCGGTGGCGCAAGCCATTCCAGCGGCTCTGGATTTCCTCACAGACGGACAAAGCCATTCTGGATGGATTTGCCAAGCTCAAGCCGGGTCGAGACTATGATGCCTTGTACCAAGCCGCTGTGTGTCGGGCGGAAGCCGACTGGCTGATCGGTTTGAACATTACTCGTGCCCTAACCTGCAAATACAATGCTCAGCTTGCTGCCGGCAGAGTACAGACTCCTACCCTTGCCATGATGATGGAGCGCGAGAAGGAAATCAGATCATTTCAGTCGCAAGATTATTGGCTTCTCAAGGCACAATTAGGAGGCTTTCAAGCAATGTGGAGGGGCAAGCAGCAGACGGACGGTCGTTTGTTCGACAAAGCGGCTGCCGATACACTGCTTGCGAAGATTCAGGGTGCCCAAGCTAAGGTTACACAGCTGAGAGTAACGGAGAAAAGCGAGCCGCATCCACTCGTCTACGACTTGACGGAGCTGCAGAGGGATGCCAACCGCAAATATGGCTTTTCTGCCAAGCAGACATCCAATGTACTGCAAAAGCTGTATGAGCAGCACAAGCTGGTCACCTATCCAAGAACGGACTCCAGGTACCTGACCTCGGATATGATTCCTACCTTAAAGGGACGACTGGACAGCATCAGTGTACAGCCTTATGCAGCCCTTGTTAAACCGCTGCTGCGCAAGCCTTTGTCCGTCACCAAGCGGATCGTCGACGACAGCAAGGTATCGGATCATCATGCTATCATCCCTACTGAGCAGGCACCGTTGCTTCATACTTTAAGCGCTGATGAGCGCAAGCTGTACGACCTGATAGCTCGCAGATTTATCGCTTTGTTCTACCCCGCCTTCCGCTACGATGAAACATCCGTTACGGTTGAGCTGGCTGGAGAAAGCTTCTATGCCAAGGGCCGCGTTACGAAAGATACCGGCTGGAAGGCTGTGTACGGGCAGGATAGCTCGCCTGCTTCCAGCTTATCGGATTCGGCCGATAGCGATGCTGACGGACAATCCGAGGATGAGCTGCACGGTACGCAAGCGCTGCCCGTTCTAAAGGTTGGAGATGTGCTTCGCGAAGCCCGCTGCAGCCTGGATAAGCGCGCAACTAAGCCGCCGTCACGCTATACAGAAGCTGCTCTGTTGTCAGTTATGGAAAAGAATAGTCTAGGTACTCCAGCAACTCGTGCGGATATCATTGAAAAGCTGCTGTCTACCGATACTATTGAACGGAAAATGAACACACTTCAGCCAACAGGCAAAGGTGCGCAGTTAATAGAGCTTGTAGTACCCGCACTGCGTTCCCCGGAGCTAACCGCCAAGTGGGAGCAAGAGCTGGAGCGCATCTCCAAAGGCAAAGGCAGCATGAAGGATTTCATACAAGCCATCCGCGGACAAACCACCGATATGGTACGGCTTGTGAAGCAAAGCAGCATCGAGTATAAGCCGCATAATCTGACTCATTCCAAATGTCCGGAATGCGGCAAAAACTTGCAGGAGATCAAAGGCAAACGAGGAAAAATGCTAGTTTGTATTGATCGTGAATGCAGCTACAAGCGAGCGTCTGAGCCTCAGCTGTCTAACAAACGTTGTGCTCAGTGCCATAAAAAGATGGAAATACACACAGGCAAGGCAGGTAAATACGCGCAATGCCGTCATTGTAATGTTATAGAAATGCTTACCGACGGGCCGCGGGAGGGCGGAAAAGCCGCCAAACGGAACTCTGCCCAGATGATCAAGCAATTTAGCGATAACACTACTATTGGCTCGAGCTTGGAAGAAGCATTGAAGGCAGCGCTGCAAAAACAAAAAGAGGAGTGAGGCGAATTTCGCCCGCTCCTCTTTTCTTTAATCTGTAGTTAACAATTGCTTCTCTCATCCTAACGTAACGGATGCTGCTGCTTATGTTAAACGTTTATTAAACCTGTACCTCAGCTTTGACCGCCTGCAGCAGCCTGGATTTCACCTGAGCTTCATAGAATTGACGCAGCTGCACCTTTTCTGCTTCGGTGAATTGGTACTCACAATCACGTCCCTCATCCTGAGGGACGATTTGAAAAATTTCACCGGAACGGGTACAAACAAGCAGCGCAGTCAAATCCGTTAAATCTGTAGGCATCAAGCTGTCCTCGGATAGCTCGAAGCTCAATTCTACATCAACCCATTGACTGTCACGCACTTCTATTGAGGCTTGTAATTGTAGAAACTTCAAATCTGCATTATGCTCTGACCCATATTGAATCATACTGCTACCTCTTTTCAATCATTCTCTGCCCAAGCTTTACCGATAAGCAGTTTGTTATTTAACCAAATCCTTCAAGGCGAGCTCAATAACCGGATACTTATATTGAAATTCATATTCAACCGCCAGCAGAGGCATTACCTTCTGACCATCAAGGAGCAGCGTAGATAACTCGCCAAAGATCAGCTTCATCATAAATGCAGGCACCGGTATTCGATGTGACTTTTTCATCGCTTGAGCTAAGGCTCGTCCAAACTCATCATTGGTCACCGGATGTGGGGAGGTTGCATTTATCTGCTCAATAATATCCTCATTCTCGATACAAAATTCGATCAACCTGCATAGATCTTCTATATGTATCCAGGACATTATCTGCTTACCGCTGCCGATTCGGCCACCGATTCCAAGCTTATAGGGAGTCATCATTTTGGGAAATGCTCCCCCGTCTTTCCCCAGCACGATTCCAAGACGAAGTTTAACTACGCGGGTCTGCTGAATCTGATCCATAGCCCGCTCCCATTGCTCTACGACCCCTGATAAAAAATCCATAACATTCGGGTCGCTGTGCTCCACGAAGGAGGCCTTCTCCGAAGTACCGTATATGGAAATCCCTGATGCGTTGACAACAACAGACGGCTTGATCTGCATTCGGTCTACAATATTAGCGACTTTCCCTACCGTTTCAAGCCTTGATTGAAGAATTCTTTCCTTCGCCGCTTTTGTCCACCGCTGATTTATAGACTCTCCAGCCAAATTCACTATAGCATGCGTGCCTTCCATCAATTTAACATCCTTCTCCAGCTCCGACCAAGTAGCATAACGAATTAATGGATGTTTCGATGCTTGACGTTGCCTAGAGATAATGATCAGGGAATGTTTGCGTTCTAAAAAATATTGAGTCAAATGGCGACCCACAAAACCGGAACCGCCAGTAATGGCAATCTTCATCTCTGGTTCCTCACTTTCAGATTATCTCTATATATAAAAGCATTATATAACAAATTATACCCTAAACAAATCCCCTTAAAAGGACACAACAAAAAACACAACGCACGCATCGAATTATTTCCGACAAATAACGCCTCTAAGCCGGGTTTTATTCTTTCAAATCGAACTCATTGACATGAAGAATTTGTCGTTTATTGTAACATTCTGTAAATTTATATTGATTACTTTTCGGGTAAAAAGTAAAATGAAGGCACTAGTAATGTATCGGAGGCTACTTGCTTGTCATTAACATTTAACGATTTTCAATTACAGAAAATGTACGATCACGATCCTTTTACGATGTACCGAGGCATAAATCCAGCCACTCAGGAAGACTGTTGGATCAAAGCGTTAAAAGCCGATTACCCCTCGCAAGAAGAAGTTCAGTGGATAACAGCTGAATACGAGAATAGTCTGCAGCTTCATTTGGATGAGATGATTAAGCCGCTGCGCTTGGAGCCTTATAATAAGACCTTCCACCTTTACATGGAAACTTCCAATGGGCGACCGCTCTCTCTTTTATTAGCTTCGGGTCAATTGGAAATTACACTGTTTTTACGTGTGGCCATTGCTTGCACTTCGGTTTTACTTAAACTGCATCAATCCAAAAACATTCATTTAAACATCACTTCCCATGCCTTTATCATTGAGCAGGATAAATGGATCGTGCAGCTCACCGATTTCAATGATCTGCTGCATCTTTCAAATAGCAAGCCGTCTGCATACGAGCCAATGATGTTTCCATCTAGCCGTCTTCCCTATATGGCTCCAGAGCAAACGGGGCGCATGAATCGGCAGGTTGATTATCGGACCGATATTTATTCTATAGGCGTTGTATTTTATGAACTGCTGACCGGCAGGCTCCCCTTTCTTTCACGGGATGTCTCCGAGCTTGTTCACCAGCATATGGCCATGGAGCCTGATGCTCCGTCGCATATCGCTTCTAACGTGCCTAAGCCGATTTCTGACATCATTATGAAATGCTTAGCCAAACAGCCTGAGCATCGCTACCAAAGCGTATTTGAACTAAGACGTGATTTGGAGGCTTGTCAAGAAGGCTTCCTTCAAGCAGGCTTCCAAGACTTCGATAGCTTGCCGGATCTGTCCCCTGCTGTCTCCGATAGCTTCCGAATTCCTGATGCAATATACGGCCGGGAAGCAGAACTGCTGGAGCTTCGCGAGGCTTACAAGAGAACCTTGCTCGGCAGTAATGAAATGGTGCTTGTGTCAGGTATGTCGGGGATTGGCAAGTCGTACCTTATTCAACAGTTTCAGAAATCAATTCAGCGTGAGAGAGTACTGTTTATTTCCGGCAAATTCGAACAGTACAACCGAGATACTCCCTTCCAAGCTATCATTCA
Organism: Paenibacillus radicis (ex Xue et al. 2023); assembly: GCF_024722015.1. Taxonomy (GTDB): domain Bacteria; phylum Bacillota; class Bacilli; order Paenibacillales; family NBRC-103111; genus Paenibacillus_S. Next base: position 165,483 of record NZ_JANQBD010000007.1, read on the forward strand.
AGCTGGGCAGCAGCTCATTCAGTACGTATTAACGATGCCGGAAGAAAAATTTGCGGTTTGGAAGCAGAAGCTTGCTTATGCTGTCAGCCCGAATGGTCAAGTGCTGATTGATTTGATCCCTGACATGGAGAAAATACTCGGCAAGCAGCCTCCGCTTCCAAAGCGGCCTCCAGTTGAAACGCATAATCGTTTCCTGCACACTTTGCAGCAATTTATAGACGTTTTTGCAGTAAAAGAGCAGCCTCTTATTATTTTTATCGATGATTTACAATGGGCGGACAATTGTTCCTTACAGTTGATTCAAGATCTGGCATCACTTGCAACTTCTTCATATCTCATGTTCATTGGAGCTTATCGGGGGAATGATATTACAGATGCACACCCGCTTCGCTGGACGATTGACAAACTAGATCGAATGTCCAATATCCATTCTACTCATCTTGACCTTGAGCCGTTGAATATCAATGAAATCATCCAGATGCTTAAGGATATTCTAATGCCTGATTCTGACCTCGGGCTAGAGGAATTAGCTTCCTTAATGATTCAGAAAACGAAAGGCAATCCTTTCTTTACCAAACAATTTTTGCATTCGCTTTACGATCAGCAGCTGCTTGAATTTAATTACGAAAGCAGTCAGTGGAGCTGGAATATTAGTAAGATGAAAGAACTCCACATTACAGACGATGTAGTCGAGCTTATGCTTGATAGAATCCGCAGGCTTGCCCATCCGGTGCAGGCTTTGCTTATGCATGCTTCCTGTATCGGGAGATTATTTTCAGTCGAGCTGCTTGCTTTAACTGCTTCAATCCCACCTGAGTATATAGAAGCTCATTTGGCTGCCGCTTTTCATGAAGGCTTGATCCTTCCGTTGAATACAGCACAATCGGGTGACAAGGCAGCATCGTACAAGTTTTTGCATGACCGTGTACATCAAGCCGTGTATTCGCTCGTTACCAAAGATCAGAAGCAGGAGCTTCATTACCAAATTGGCAAACAAATGCTGCTGTCAATAAATCCGGATGACCATTCCGACTATTTATTCGTCATGACGAATCAACTGAATATGGGCAAAGAGCTGCTAACGCTAACACGGGAAAAAGAGCAGCTGATAGAGCTCAACTTAAAAGCGAGTAAAAAAGCCAAAGCAAACACGGCATACGAAACTGCCTTAAAATACGCAACTCAGAGTTTACAGCTGCTGGATAAAAACAGTTGGATTAGCCAGTATGAGTTATCTTACGCCGTTTATGCGGAGCTCGCTGAGCTGGAATATTTATGCGGACATTTTGAAGCAGCCAAGCGCTCCTTCCAACTCATCCTCAAGCAAGCATGTACCCAGTTGGAGAAAGCTGACGTCTACAATTTAATGATAGTGCTCTATACAAATCTGGGACTGCATGAGCTGGCGATGCATATAGGGCTGGAGGGATTGCACTTATTCGGAATTTCGATACCTCCGAAGGTTAACAAGGCAGCCATATTGTGGGAAATGGCAAAGGCCAGATGGAATATGACTTCCAAAAAGCCAGAGCAGCTGTTCGATCTGCCTCCAATGACGGATCATGTTCAGCGTGCCGTAATGAAGCTTATGGTTAACCTGATCCCGCCAACCTATTATTTAGATTCAAATTTGTATGTATTTTTAATGCTCAAAATGTTTAATTATTCGCTGCGCAACGGTAATTCAGAAGGTTCCGCCCTCTCCTATTCAACCTACGGCGTTATTACCAGCTCCATTATGGGCAATCTCAATGTCGGTGTACAATACGGTGAAGTCGGACTTCGGTTGAGCGATGCCTATGATTGGCTGCCAATAAAAAGCAAAGTGTATTTTGGCCACGGAGCATTCACGAGCAACATAAAGCAGCATATTAAAACCCAAATTGATTACTTGAAGCAAGCCCATCTATTCGGGGTAGAGGGCGGAGATTTTGTATATGCCGGCTATTCCATTACGTTCAGCTTCTTCCTGCGGCTGTTCAAGGGTGATGTTTTGCGTGATGTTTATGAGGAATCGGATACATATCAACCTTTTGTCCAACGTTCACAGGATAAGGATACGATGTATATTTTAATGGTCCTGCAAAGGTTTATGCTATTTATGAATGAGGATCCTCTCTCACCTCAGCCTTTGTTCATGGATAAATCCAATTTATTCATCAACCAAGATGAGCTGCAGCAGCTGCAAAGCTTCAGTAATAAAGCTCCTATACATACTTACTACGCTCTTCAGCTAATGAGTTGTTATTTACTGGACAGTCTTGAGGAAGCCAAAGCAATTATGGAAGCCGCCGAGGAAACTTTGCAAGCCGTATTCGGTCTTATTCATGTTCATCTTCATTACTTCATGAGTTCGCTTGTTATGACCGCCCTCTATTCTGCTGCAAGCAAATCTGACCAAAGGCTGTACGATAAAAAGCTGAGCAAATATTTGAAGCTTATGAAAAAGTGGGCCGATCACTCGCCAGAAAACTTTTTACATCTCAAACTACTGATGGAGGCCGAGATAAATCGAATCTATGGGAATCATCTATTAGCGGCTGAACAATATGAGCAGGCCATTTTTCACGCAAATAAACAAGGCTTTGTTCAACATGAAGCTGTTGCCAATGAATGCGCCGCGAAGTTTTACATGCAAACCGGCAAGTTAAAAATAGCCAAGACATATTGGCATGAAGCTAAAGCGTTGTACACTCAATGGGGAGCTCTAAGAAAAGTCGCTCATTTAGAGGAAATGCATCCTTATCTGATTAGCAGAAATCCTGCGGATCAAGCAGTTATCGATGTTTCTACAATGGCTAAAGCTTCTCATGCTCTTTCCAATGAAGCGGTGTTTCATAAGCTGCTGGAAAGCTTTATGAGCATCGTGATCGAGAATGCAGGCGCGGAAAAGGGGCTTTTGCTTTTGATGCGGGAACAAGGTATGTATATCGAGGTGGAGAAAATTCCGGGCCAGGCCTGTAGAGCCTTACAATCGATTTCTTTGGATGGGTATAATCAAGCAGCTATTACCGCTATACAGTATGCTGTTCGCACCGAGCAAACCGTTCTGCTCAACGACGCCGCTAGCTCCGACATGTTTAGCAAGGACGACTATATCCAGCGTTGCCACCCTAAATCACTATTAATTGTACCCATTATGAAGTTGGGGAAAATGGTCGGTCTTCTTTATTTAGAAAACAATTTGGCCAGCCATGTTTTTCACGAGCAGCGCTTGGATACGTTGAAGCTGTTGACGGCTGAAATTGCCGTAACGATTGAAAATGCAAAGCTGTACTCCAATTTGGAATACAAGGATTACAAGCTTCAGCTTCTGGAGGAGCAGGAGAAAAATATTCGATTGCAGCTTGATGAGAAGGAGCAGTGGGTTCAATCTTCCGAAGCCACTATGCTGAATATTCGAAAGTCTCAGCACGAGCTTATCAATAATGTGCAAACCATCCATGCATTATTAATGATGAACAAATACGACATGGCAAAGGATTATATCTCGGTATGGTGCAAAGAGATCGTTCAGCAGTCTGTTGTAAACTCTATCAAATTTCCGGTTTTAGGTGTCGTCTTGAACAATATTAGCCTATCCTGCATATCCAATAAAATCGATCTTCAGGTCAATGGCCATCTGGAGTGTACATTTGAGAGCTTAACGCTGCCCATCAGCTATTTTTCAAGCATTATGCATAATTTGCTTAAAAATGCTGTGGAAGCCATTCCTCAGGAGGACCTCTTAAGAACGGTGAGGCTGACAATAGAAGAGCAGAATCACACTTATATGCTCTCTGTGTTCAACTCAGGGTCAATTGTTAAAGAGGAGGATCTTAGTCATATATTTGACAAAGGCTTCTCCACCAAGCCGGGCGCTACCAACTCTGGATTGGGCTTGCATATCGCACAAAATTATTTGCTTCATTATGAGGGCTCCATTGAGTGTCATTCCGTAGAAGGCTCCGGTACAACATTTACGGTTCATTTCAAGAAAAAGTAATCGGAGGTAGTTAAAAAAGCCTTAAGCCCTTGATTTCCAAGGCCTTAAGGCTTATTCTGCCCCGCCACAACGATAATAGCAGGACTTCCAATTTCACTTATCTTGTGAAGCAAAATAATCTTCGATAAAGCTTAACGCATCCGGCAAGTGCTCCGTCCAATATTTCCAGTTATGCTCACCAGGAAATTGCTGATACCTGTGCGCATATCCGATCTGATTGAGATGCTCATGATAATCTGCATTGGTGTTGTACAGAAAATCCTCTGTCCCACAGTCAAAATACAAGGCTGGTCTCTGTTCGTCCATAACCCGTTTACTCGCGCATACTTGCAAATCATACTCTTGTGCATAGGGTCCTTGCAGAGGCCCTATCATCCTCGCTACGTCGCTGCGGGAAAATCTCTCAGCAACATAAGCTGTTGATGTCAGTGCACCGGATAAGCTGGCAGCCGCGCCGAACAAACCAGGGTTGCGTAAAGACAGCGAGAAGGCACCGAATCCTCCCATAGAGAGGCCGCATACAGCACGCGAATGAGCCGCCTTGATAGTTCGATAATGCTTGTCGATATCCGGTATCAGATCATAAATGAAATATTGCTCAAAGTTACCGGTTCCATCGTACCAATCCATATAAAACGTACCTAGACCGTATTCGCCATCATTTGGCATAACCACAATACTTTTGCGAAGCTGACTTGTGGATATCATCCGGTCCAAAGTCTGTTCTGCGTTTCCCTTAAGCAGCCAATGTGATTCACTGCCATACATGCCGTGCAGCAAATAAATAACAGGATAACATTGATCCGTATCTTCATAGCCTTCCGGCAAATAGACGAAACATGATTTACGCGCAAACAATGCCCCGGAGAAAAAGGGATGCGGCCGGACAGTCATAAGAAGCTCCTTCTAGTCAAGCACGGCAGTAATATGAGCCCGTGTAACTGACCAGTGAGATGTATTCCAGACAGCTTCTTTGTTCTTGACATACAATATTTGTGGGGAAGCGTGCTTGACACCTGTATCCTCGGCAATCTGGTTAGAAACCGGACGGGATTCGATGACCTTGACCAATACGTATTCAACGCCTGTATTCGGTTCCTTTTGCAAATAGCTTTCAAATTCATCCAGAGCATTCGAGCTTACAGGGCAAGTAGTGCTGTGCTTAAGAACGACAACCGGCTTTTGTGTGCTTCCTTCAAACAGTTCATTCCATTCATCCTGGCTTGTAATTTCTTTCCATTGAGTCATTGGTATTCCCTCCATTAGTTGAAATGCATGTCTTTAAGATTTGTCATTGTAATAAAAGATCTCAGCTTCTATTGTCTTGCCTAGTTGAATAATGCCATACGAATATTGAGATTGACGCCGTTTATCAGTAGGAGAACCCGGATTGAACAGAAGAACGCCATTATGCATACCTTGGTAAGGCGTATGAGAGTGACCGAAAATAATCACATCAACACTCATGCCGTTAAATACGTCCAATGCTTGCTCCAGCGTCGATTTCCTTCCTCCATCCCCGTGGACCATTCCTATTCGATAATTACCCATTTGCAGCACCTTACAGCGTCCAAAACGTTCAACAATATCAGCACCATCATTATTGCCTGCAATACCATCGATCGGAGCAATCCGCTCAAACAAGCCTACAACCTCTGCGTCCATCCAGTCGCCGGCATGCAGAATCTGATCTACTCCCTGCAGCCCTGCAACCAGAGCCTTCGGAAGCTGCTTTGCCCGCCCGAACATATGCGTGTCGGATACAATCCCTAAGCGCACTGAGATCTTCTCCTTTCTATTGGCTTTCCGAATGGAAAGCCTGCATGGGATGCATTCGCAGAGTTTTGCTTCAGCAAAACATGCATCGTAAGCATTAACTGCAACTTGCTTCATTTTACCATAACTAAAGGAAAAGAAAAAAGCACCCAGGGATGCTCTTATCTCATCGATACAGATCAGGTTACTTGGTTACTCCGAACCAATCCAGTACCTGGGAAGCAAGAAGCTTTCGTTTGCCTTGAAACTCATGATAAATACTCATTTTAAATTGCTTTAATGACTCGATTTTAAACAACAGGGTATCATCCTGACGGACTATCCTATAATCATGTTCACCCAGAGTAACCCGCTTGTCAGTATCCTCGGGGGCCGTTTCCAGATAAAAGGTTTCATCAATATTCACTTTGCCGTTACTGTCCGTAAATTGAATAACCAGCTTGCTGCCTTCGTTACTTGTTTCGTAATAGCTGTCTTTACTTAAATTATACGTGAAATTAACCTTAAGCTGTTTATTGTCCAACCATGTCTGGATATTGCTCAAAGAAATGGTATATGGATAAAAGGTAACATCCTTCAGTGTTGGATTAATTGCTTCGTTCAAAACCGCCAAATCCATTTCTACAGCATTGATATAAGCATCGGCTTTATCTTCAACACCGCTAAGTCTTTGTTCGGTAACCGATTCACCAATAACAAGCCTTAATCCTTTAGTGCTTAACTCCTTAGGAATCTTGCTGGAGAAGGATAGAAGCGCCTTGCCTTGTGGATTCAGCTTCTGTTTAACCTCACGTATTTTAGTTGGATACAAGGCGTCTTCTTCTGTTTTGAAAAAAGCTGTCAGCCGCGGAATACTATTGGAACGTTTCTCCAAGTTGACTACCTCCACCTGTGCCTCCAGCAAAGTACTGTTTCCATCCGTATACAAATTCAATTCGCGCGGAGCGTATTGAGCTGCACGGCCTGCACCTGTAATGGGCTGCGACTCGCCATACGAGAGATAGGGTAGCTTGACACTGGCTGGAGGCAGCTTGAATTGTGCCATTTCTTCCGTTAGATTTGCATTCACCTTTTCTTCAATAACGAGCTTGGTTTGGGCAAATGGATACGTATAAGGGACTTTGGCAACCACTTGCACATGGACAGGCACACCCGGCGGCACGCCAACTGCTCTGTCAGTCTGAATTACCTTCGCCTCCACTACGACCCCTCCATCCAGCTCATAGTAGGCTTTTAAAGCCGGAAAAGGCAGAGCATCCGCTTGATTATGGGAAACGGCCAAATCTGTAGTCAGGATATCCTGATCCTCCCAAGGGGTACGGCTTAGCTTCTCAGCCTTTAACAAATAGGTTCCCTGAGAATTCAAGTACTCTACGCTATCCCCCAATTGGGGAATATCCGAGGAATCCGTTGGTATTCGAAGCGCGGCCATGGGATAGCTCAGCTTGAGCTCATTGCTTACAGTCACCGTCTGATTAATCAGCAAATCCCATACCTCTGAAGCCGCTGACACCGGCAGATGAACTGCCTTCAGCTGCAATTCTTCTGTCACTTCAGGCTGTAACAGCATGGAAGCTGCACCTGTTTCCAATACACTCTCAAGCGGGTACATAGCACCGTTAGCGGCGCGCAGAGTGTACTGATAGGCCGGCATGCGGATGCTGGCTTTCCCCTTATTCGTCAGCTTGAGCAGTAGCTTGGAAGATAAGGTACTGTCCTTTTGCTGCAACGACCAACGGGATACATCCAGGACAACAGGCATACTGCCTATAAGCACCGACCTGCTGCGTACTATGGGGGCCATAACGGCTGATGCCGGATCAGGGAATCGAATATCGCCAATACTCGTCTCAAGCTCCGAGCTTGAATAATTCCACTGCGTAATTCGAAAAGTCAGCTCCTCCAGCAGCGTCGTATCATTAACCGGGGCATAGAACGAATAATCAACTCGCTGTCCGGCAGGAATCTCCTTTTTCAGTTTGTCCTGAGGGATCAATTCAGCTTTAAATTCGGCTCCCGAGGCACTTATGATTTTAACCCAGTAATCCAAAAAAGATAGTTTACTTCCCGTTCCATTCGTTACGGTCATAGTAAAATATAGCGTTTTTCCTCCATCGGCAGGCAGCACTACGGCACTTTTTAATTCAAACGAGCTGCCGCTGCCAATTGGAACCTGGTTTAACTGAAGAGTTGGATCAATCTCATCCCTCAGGTAGCTTTCGCCTTCTGCATGAGCAGTAGTGCCAGAAGCATATGAAATAGTCACGGATGTAAAGATGAATATGAACCATAATAAAAGTCGCTTCGATACGAATGTCTTCAACTCACTGCTCCCCCTTCTCTTCCGGTGGCAATAAAACAATACGGCCGTCCTCCACTTGAACCCTGACTTTATTGGCGGAGCGAAGTCCAATTGATTTAAGCATTTCTTCAGGTACCTGCAAGCGCCCGGATTTATCGAGAACCGCATATTCCACGTGTGAATCCTCATCATTCTGCTGAAGGCCTTGCTCCAGCTCCTCCAGCTCATCGGCATAGGACTTGCGCCTAATAATTTCGGAGGAAGTTTTCCCGTCGCGGATGGCCACCACTCTATCAACCTTCTTCGCCAGTAACGGATCATGGGTAACAATGACAACCGTCAATCCCAATCGGCGATTCAAATCGCGAAACAGATCCAATATTTGATTCGCCATCTTCGTGTCTACAGAACCTGTAGGCTCATCGGCAAGCAGCATTTTGGGACTGTTTGCCAATGCAATAGCAATGGCTACACGCTGCTGTTCACCGCCGGACAGCTCGTTTAGGCGGTTTTTGATCCGATGGCCGAGTCCAACCGCCTCCAGCAGCTCAAGGGCTCGTTCACGCTTGCGTTTACCTTGAAGCAATATTGGCAGCTCCACATTCTCCAGCGCCGTTAAATAGGGGATGAGATTACGCGCATTATTTTGCCATACAAAGCCTACGGTTTCACGCTTGTATTTAACGAGATCCTTCTCGTTAAACTTCAGCAAATCCTTTCCGTCCACATACAGCTGCCCCGCAGAGGGGCGGTCCAACCCGCCCAGCATGTTCAGCAGCGTTGACTTGCCGCTGCCGCTGTTGCCGATTATAGCCATCAGCTCGCCGGGCTGAACATGCAAATCCAATCCTTGCAGAGCTACAACCTCCAAATCGGCCACCTTGTAAATTTTTACGAGGTTATCACAATGAATCATGATCAGTCCTCCCCAAGCTTGACTGCTTGATGAATTTTTACCCGTGAGAGCATCGTGCCGAGTATGAACAGCCCTACAGTCAGCATGATGCTGACTATAATGTACAGCTGCAATTGATCACGCGGATCAAATGTAACCAGAAACGGCGGCACCTGGCTTGATGTCTGCATAGAGAGCTGAAACATAGGTACAAAAAATCGGCTGGTCAGGTTGCCGGTCAGCATACCAATGGCAACAGCGGCACCTGAGGTAAGCAGTTGTTCGCCAATAAGCATCATAATGAGCTGGCGGAAGGAAATCCCCATTGCTCGCAAAATCCCGAACTGCAATACTCGCCCTGATAGCGACAGTACCCAATAAAGCAAAAATCCAAAAAAGCTGATCACAATCGAAATAATAAAGCCTAATGTCATAACCCCATTGATCGCTAGCAGGAAAGGATCATTTTTGGAACGGATCAGCTCTTGCTTCGCATCGTTAAGCTTGGTCACCGGAATTTTCTTTTCCTCCAGTGCATCATAGAGCTCTTGGCTTTTGGCGCTCGGCTTCAGAGTCATCCACACATCATAAGGCTCCAGCGCCATATTGTTATGAATATAAGACAAGTGCCCCACGATCAGCATAGGCGCCTTTATCTTCTTATTTTTGGCATTGGCCGCACTTCCAGCAGAAGTCGTTGAAACGGCAGATTTATCGCTGAACAATGGATTCGGATTCCATGACGGCCAATAATCAACGATACCGAAAACATTGAACATCGTGCTCTCAACACCGTCCCAGCTCGCGTATAAATTGTCACCTACCTTGACATTGTGTTGATCTGCCAAGGTGCGGGAAATAAGCACCGCGGATGGACTGGAAGCCAGCACATTCAAGTAATCATTAAAATGATGATCCAGGAGTCCATTTCGCAGCCACGCCGTATTGCCAAAATCATCCGTATCGATTCCCATCAAAGTAGCTGATCCCCGCTCCTTCCCGATGGTGAAAGCGGCATTGGACTTCGTGAACACTTTCGCAGCATGCTCCACTCCGGGAAGCTGAGTAAAGGGAAGAAACGGCGGCTCCGAAAATTGCACCTTTTTCTTAGCTACCAGCAATTCTGTCGGATCTGGTTCGCCCCCGCCTTCATTCCCCATACTCGGAGGAGGGGCATCATCTTCCCATTTTACTGACATCGTAATATCGGCTCCGTTGCCGTACATTATTTTTTCATCGGCATTCTTGTTTATAGTCCGCGCAGCGCTTGCACTAAAAAGTCCTGTAGCCAGCGTTACGCTCAAAAAAACCATAATAGCCTGATATTGTGTAATGGAGCGGCCAACCTGCAGTAGGGTGGAATATAGAGACGGCGGCCACCATCTCCTTCCCGCCTGATAAATAAGTCTCACTAACCAAGGGTATATTCGGAGCAGTAAAAAGCTTGCCCCTAGTATGAACAAAGCAGGAATAAGGAACAGCAAAGGGTCCATTTGCAGGTCTGTAATGTCCAGGCCCAGCGATTGCATATCGCTCATTTTGGTGCGGAACGTATGCAGCCCATACAAAGAAATGACCAGCAAGATGACATCGATGAAATATTTATGCCAAAAGGAAAGCGTGGTTTGCCTCGCCATCTGCTGCTTATGTCCAACAATTGTAGCCCTTGTTGCAAACAGCACAGGCAGCAGTGTCATAGCTAAGGAACAGAGCACTGCCATTACTCCGTATTGGAAAGCAGTTTGATTCAATTTAACATCTAAAGCGGCCCGCTGCACAAACTCCAGAAACCCGTTGGAGGCGCCCAGCATTTTCGTTAAAAACAAACCGAAGAACGGTCCGCAAGCGAGCGCTACTCCGCCGAGCAGCAATCCCTCGAACACATAACCGAGCACGATCTGCAGCCTGCTAGCGCCACGGCTCCGCAATACGGCGATTTCGGTTTTCTGCCTGTCAATGATCAGATTGGAAACCATGAACAAATAATACGCCAGCATGATCATAACTGGAACGTTCAACGACCATAACATTAAGCGAAGCTTTTCTTCTTTGACAAAATACCCATTCAGAGTTGGCAGCGCAGGAGCCTTAAGCGTGTAATTAGGAAAATGATTCGCCAAAAAATTTTCCGTATTCTGATAAGTCCCAATAAAGCGTTCTATCGAATCGAGTTTCATGTAGCTGTAATCCACAGCCAGGTACCATATGCTGGAACGCAGCTTAAGCAGCTCATTGTTAGTTATTTCTTGTTCAAACCAATCATAGGAGACAATTAAACTGGAGTTGTAGCTTGACAAAGAATTATACCAGTACACATCGTTATAATCCTTTCGGTCGATCACTCCTACGATTTTAAACTGGATTGGCGTTTTTACCTCATCATCCCGAATAGTATACTGCTGGCCTACCACCATTTTCAGATTCGTCAGCCCCTGATCGACTACAACCGCCTCAATTACGCCATCAACAGGCTTTGACGAGGGCAGTTTCCCATCGACCAATCGAACATGCTCCGCAAGCCCACTAAGTGCTGTAATATCAGCCGTCCGTCTAATGGAAGAATCTACTTTGCCTTCATCAACAGGGACCATATTCCACCTATCGGTCGATCGTTCAATAACATATTCTTTTATAGGTAATTGAAAACGTTTCGGAGCTTCATTGCCCATATACTGATCCGCATCCTGAATCGCCTGCTTCGCCTGCTCCGCCGTCAGTTCTCCTGTAATGTAGATCGAGTTCCAAAATATACCTGGATATTGCTGTTTAGCATCCTGCAGCTGTTCTAAATCTTTTATTAATAACCGCTGCAAAATGGCATTAGTATAAATCGGCATGCTGCTGACAAGACCCACTGAGATGATCAAGCCAAGCAGCAGGCTGAATTCAAGCCATTTGTTTTTGACCATTTTGCGAATGATCATCACAAGAATTGCCACTTGCCATCACCTCAATTGTTTAGAATCACCTTCTGGCCTTCTTTCAACCCTTTACGAATCTCAACCTCTGTTGCGGATACAATCCCCTTCTCAACATCGATCTCCTTGCGGCTTTCCCCGTCCAGCACCTGTACATAATCACGGCCCAGGTAAGACCTCAGCCCGAGCTTCGGAATGACCAGAACATTCTCTCTCTTTTCGGTAACTATGACGATATCCCCGCTGTTGCCGATTTCAATTTCCGACGGAAGTCCTTCAGTAACGATCACAATGGATTTGGCATTTTTATCCTGAATTGCCTTCACATCAGACTGCGGAGCAGTTGCCGGTATTTGCGCCACTTTACCCTGATAGCTATTGGATTTGTATTTTATCGTTGCTTCCATTCCCACTTGAACGCCTGTCAGATCATTCGGAGTCGTTGTCTCATACACAAGCTTCATAGACCTGGGATCCGAAACCGTTAGCAGCGTTCTATAAGCGGTTACCGGATCTCCCTGCTTGAGGGGATCGATGTAAGTAACAATTCCGTCCACTTCAGAGACTAGCTTTGTTTTTGCAAGCTGCTCTTTAAGCATCTCCAGCTGAATTTCTTCCTTTTGCACATCCAGCACCTTCATGCGAATCGCCAGAGCATTGCCACGCTGCTCGTCCTTGGCCAACTCCAGCGCAACCTTGGCTTTTTCCACAACAATATCCTGCAGGCGTATTTTCCCTTCAATCTCGCCTTTCTCCAATAGTGCAACTACATCGCCTTTTTTTACAACCGCACCCATCTGGACTAAGATCTCGGAGAGCCGGCCGCCTGATTCTGAATAATACAAATATTGCATTTTGTCAGAGGCAAAAATTCCGACTCCGCTGATTTGCTTAGTGACCGTACTCTTCTTCACTTCAAAAACCTCAAAATTCTCTTTTACCGGTTTAACAAGCGGCGGTTTTAAGGCTTGCTCCTCCTTAGGCAACAGACTACAGCCTGGCAATATTGAAATAAAGACAGCCCCGAACAAGATAGACCCTAATAATGGCCTAGAGCTTTTAGCTTTCTTCCACAATGTATCCATCCTCCAATGCGTACACTTGATCCACAATTTCCATAATTGCCGGATCATGCGTTGTTAAAATAATCGTCATTCCTTCGTGCTGCACCAAATCTTTAAATACTTTCATCACCTGCAGCCCCATTCTACTGTCTAATTCAGCGGTAGGCTCGTCTGCCAGCAGAAGCTTCGGCTTATGGGCAATCGCTCTGGCGATTGCAACACGCTGCTGCTCCCCGCCTGACAATTCGAAAGGCCTATGCTTCATCCGAGGCTTTAACCCTACATAATCAAGGGCCTGTTCCGAGTAATCACGGTAGTGAGCAGAGGGAACTCCTGCGATCCTGAGGCCAAATTCAACATTCTCGAACGCAGACATGTAAGGCACCAAAGCAAAGGATTGAAATATTAATCCAAGCTGCGTACGTCGAAGCTCATTGCGCTTTTTGTCGGAAATAACCGTAACATCCTGACCTAAGAAATAGACCGCCCCCTCCGACGGCTGATCTAAGGCACCAAGCATATTCAACAAGGTCGTTTTACCCGATCCTGAGCGCCCTTTCAGCGCAACGAGCCGTCCGGAGGTTATGCTTAAATTGGCTCCGCGGAGCGCATGAACGGCAGCGATGCCTTTTCCAAATGTGCGCGTTACGTTGACCGCTTGAATAATCGGTTCCCTCGTGGCAAATTTGTCGACAGATGATGACATAATTCTGCCTCCCTTTCTGAAAGCGTTATCTATATGTTAAATGTAAACTTTTCCAAAACATAAAAATAGACACCAATTTGTTAGAAATTGGTGTCTATTTGTTCTTTTGCTCCTCATATTCCTTGGGTGTGCAGCCGACGGCCTTCTTAAAAGTTTTGGCGAAGGCTTTCGCATCGCTGAAGCCAACCGCCTCAGCTATCTCGTAAACTTTCATAGCTCCGGCCTCGAGCAAACATTTGGCTGCTTGAATACGGATTCTCGTCAATGATTCAGAAAGTGTTTCACCCATCTCTTTACCATACAAATCACTTAGATAACTGCGGCTCAGCTTCACATAATCGGATATATCCGAGGTGCTGATTTGCAGGTGATAGTTCTGCTGCATATAATAAACGGCCTTTCGTACGAATGGATTACGCGAGGATGGCTCCATAGCATCCGTGCCTCCTCCAGTCAGCCCCCCTGCAAGGACACGCATCGCCTGAATAAACCATTGACCTAGTGAATCCATATACAGATGCGACTGCACAGCTGCCAAAGTGACATAGCTTCGTTCAAATTCATCCGTACCCACATCCGGTCTATGCTGGCCTGCGAAAGCTGCCGCTAAACTCAACAGCTCATAAATGAAGCTGTAAACCTGCATAACCGGCAGCTCCAGCTGCTTCAGCTTATCAACAACCTGCTCCGACCAATAAACGGCGGCTTCCTCATTGCGCCCTGCAATAGCACGCAGCAAATTTTGCTTTTCCTCCTGTGGAATTTGGCCTTCCGTCAAGAAGCGTGCTGCCGGATTCATATAATAGTCATCGGCTATCCACAGTTCCTTTCGAATACCACTATAGAAACATGCCTGGCGCAATCCGGCATGCTCATGAAGAATAGATCGAAGACGCTCAGGATGCTGTATCGGTGACACGGCTGTAATGCAGTAACAATCTGCTGTCAAGCCGCCGACATGTCGCAGAAATGCGCTTATTTCACTCGCCATTAGATAAGCCTCTGTGCCAGCCCCCGACTCTCTATCTGCAAACAATAGAAGCTGTTGATGATCGTTCAGCGTTACAAATGCTGTTGCTGAAGGCCAGCTCCAACGGGATAGCGATGTCCGCATCGCCGGGGTCACATATATCATCCAACTGGAGAGCATCGCTTCTCCTGTGAAAATCTCGGCCTCCAGCTCCTCATCGACCTGATGGTTGAGCCAGGCCTTCTGCAGCCTTAGTCCCCGCTGTGCCTGATTGGATTGCTGCAGCTGCTCTTGCAGCTCCTCTTGCTTACGCCTCTCGTCCCGCTGCTTCTGCAGAGCCTGCTTGGCCTCGGTGAGCGTAGCAACGAGCTGCTCAGGCTCCATCGTCGGCTTCAATATGTAGTCGCTCGCCCCCTGCTTCATCGCTTCCTTAACATATGCAAAATCATCAAGACAGCTAAGTACTACAACTCCTACGTCCATCTCGGTTTGTTTCAGCCGCTTAACGAGCTCAAGCCCGTCCATACGGGGCATTAGAATATCAGTAACAACCAGATCTATGCGGCCCAGCTGCAGCGCTTCCCAAGCTTCTTCTCCATCAACAGCCTCACCGGCCCATTTCAAGCCGTGATCCTCCCAATGGATCATCGTTCTCAGCACTTGCCGAATTATCGGCTCATCATCTACTACTAGTACATTCATTGTTTACTCTTCCTCACTTTGATGCACCGGCATAGTCAATCGGATCGTTGTCCCCTGCCGCGGTTTGCCAGTGATATGCATAGTGTATCCGTTTCCATAATAAAGCTTGATTTTCTCGCGGATGTGACGAAGTCCTATCCCGCTCATACGCTCCCGCATCCCGCCTTCGCTGCTGCCACTTCCTGTCATTTCTCCGTACTCTTCAACAACCATACCGACCCCGTTATCTTCAACCTGACAATACAAGAGCTCACGCTCCATTTCCAGCCAAATGCGAATGCGGATCCAACCTTCCTGACGTCCTGGCTCCAGTCCATGAATAATTGCATTTTCAATCAATGGCTGTAAAATCATTCGGGGTACCAAGCAGCCCTTCGCAAGTGGATCCACTTCGCTTTCCAGCCGAATTTTATCCCCATAACGGAAGGCTTGAATGTCCATATAATCACGAATCAGTTCCATTTCCTCGCGCACCGTTATAAAATCGCCTTTTTTTCCCAAGCTCGCCTGCAGCAGCCGTACGAGTGAAGTAACAACCTCTGCAATTTGCGGTGTATGATGCATTTTGGCTACCCATTTAATTGTGTTCAGAGTATTATACAAAAAATGAGGATTTAGCTGGTATTGCAGCGCTTCCATTTCGGCTTCTTTTTTTAGGGACTCCTCACGTTTTACCTGCTTGATAAGCTCCTCAAGTCTGTTGAGCATTTGATTGTAGCTCTCACCAAGCTCGTTCCATTCCCGACTGCTGTGACGTACCCAATAAGCTTGAAAATCACCCAACTCTGCCCGGTTCATTAGCTTGCGCAGCAATTGCAATGGCTTTACAAAATAATGCAGGAACAAGAATGCGCTTACGATGCCCACAAACAGAAGCAACAAGATCATAAGCAGTAAAGTTTGGGAAAAACCAATAGTTGGCTCACCCTCAAGCGATTGAGGAACAATGATTTGTGAAAACCATACAGCTCCGGGAAGCTCCAATCTTTTTTGTAAAATATAAGTATCATCCCTCCACTGCAAAGGGATAACCGCAGCCCCTTCTTGACTTAAAGTTTCTATTCTCAAATCAGCAGTTCTCAACCGGTCCGCAGTCGTTCTTGCATAGACCCGCTCACCCGTCGAATCGGTAAGCTCATTAACCAACAGGGGCATATTCCCGTAAATATCCTTCATTATCCTGTCCAATTCTATCATTAATTGCACGGAGCCTTTTACTACATGAGTCTGGTCTGACAAAGGTACTGTATATACAACATTATACCCGCTGTGCTGTCCTTCCCCCTTGGCAAGAGGGGCTAAGGATCGTTCATTCTTCTTCATGGATGGCCGCGGCTGGTCCAGAAGAGCGGCACCTTTCTGCGACTTTGTGCAGATCGAGTAACTCATGCTATCGAATGTAATGCACATTTCCGCTAAGTAAGGCAGGTTCGCGGTTTGCTCGCGGATCAAAAAATCAGCGTACTCTCTTAAGCCTCGTTCGTCTGCTGAACCTTGCAATGCTCTTCCTTCAACCAAGCGTTGAACAGCATAGTCATTACTTACGGTTTTCACCATATAATCCAGCCCGTTGAACGTTTGCTGCAGCCTTTGCATTGCCTGCTCATGCAGCTGAAGCACATGGCCGGATACTTCACGCTTCGCTTGATTCGATGATTGGAAGAAGATGAATACAACAGACCCTGTTATAGAAACTGAACAAACCAGAACAATGTAGAGCATCATTCGCAACATGAGAATATAACCACCTGGAGCTGCTTTATTTTATAAGAAAAGCTTCTGTTGTCGAAGCCCTCTCGATGAAGATACATTCGTGTCTAAGCGGTAGCTTTTTTTGCAATATCAGACTTGTTCAGCTCCGCTGAAAACTTATAAGTCTGATATTATAAGAAAACCTCTATTCGAAGCCCTCTCGATGAAGATTGATAGCAAACAACTCCTCTACAGTGTTCCATGTACAGTTAGCTTCACTATACTTTTAGCGAAGCGATCACCTGCACATACATAACCCTAAACTAAACAACACGCCGGTACTGCACCTACGGGAGTGAAGGGTATTCGGAAGTATTTGTTCCGCAATCCCCCGAAAAGTCCAAAAATCAGAGTGATAACGGAACAGCCCGTTCCGTTATTGCTCTGTTTTTCGCATAAATGCTCCAATTCGGCCAACATAACGGAATTCCCACTTCCGCTATCACCCCAGATTGGCGGCGGCAGATGGAATAGCGGAACTCTCCGTTCCGTATAAAATCATCCATGGCCCATCGACGCTATCCCTTTAAAAATCCCCTTGATCATGCATCTTAAGCTCTAATATAGCTCTAATCCAAGCAAGGTAGGCAAGTTACTCGCTCATTCTTCATTCCTTCGAAAAGCTTTCTGATCGAAACTCTTTCATTGAGGATACATTTCAATCTTACAAGCAGCTTGTTTTTCGAGATAAAAAGGGCACCCTTAGCAAACTTATATTAGAAAGGGTGGCTCACTTTAGTGCTCTAAGGCACTTATAAGTTTAAAAAACCCATGAGCCGGAAGCTCATGGGTTTCTAAGCGACATTATGGCGTTCCGGCCATTTGCAGTGCTTGTGATGAAATTTCATCCTTAAACCGAGTCATGCAATTGCACAAGAAATCTTTTCTGCAAATCGGACAAGGCTCGTTCAACAAACGGTTAACATGCGTCGCTACAGTAGCGCCGGTTGCAGCGTCCTTCTCATAAATAAGACGGCAGGATGTGCGGTCCTTTAAATTTACTACAATTTCAAACAATCCGTTTTTCGGGTTGTTGCTGACAATCTTGGCGTCGACAACCTGTGGTTGATAAGCCATTGTTTTCAGCACCTCTCTTTATGTAAATGTCTTGTTACCTCATTCATATCGTGTAGCAATCAAGCTGTAACCCCACGATTTTGCTCGCACTCTTCTTGAATAATAGCTTGTTTTACTTATCGCCGTCAAGTAAATTGCCCAATCCGCCGAGGATGCCTCCCTCTTCCTTGCGTCCACCCGCTCTGGAAGCTGATAATATGCGGTCCGCCAAGCGGCTGAACGGCAATGATTGAATCCATACACGACCTGGACCGCGAAGGGTAGCAAAGAATAAACCCTCACCGCCGAATACTGCACTTTTGATGCCTTTTACCATTTCGATATCGTATTCGATATCTTGTGTCATAGCGACCAGGCAGCCGGTATCGACTCGCAGCATTTCCCCGGGCTGCAGCACTCTTTCACATATAGCGCCTCCGGCATGAACGAATGCCAAGCCGTCTCCCTCGATCTTTTGCATAATGAAGCCTTCGCCGCCGAAGAAACCAACACCCAGCTTGCGCTGAAAGGCAATGCCAATAGAAACTCCTTTCGCTGCACATAGAAACGAATCCTTTTGGCAGATCAATTTCCCGCCTAACTCGGATAAATCCATGGGTAGAATACGTCCCGGGTAGGGGGAAGCAAACGAAACATGCTCCTTGCTGGAGCCATGGTTTGTGAACACGGTCATAAACAAGCTTTCACCGGTTAGAAGCCTTTTTCCTGCACCGAACAGCTTTCCTACAAATCCTTTATTCTGATCGCTTCCGTCCCCGAATATCGTCTGCATCTGAATGCTTGCGCTCATCATCATCATGCTTCCTGCTTCGGCAATGACGCTTTCAGTCGGATCAAGCTCGATTTCAACGTACTGCATTTCGGAGCCGGCAATTTTATAATCAATCTCATGTGCATTCATATTAAGAATCCCTCCTTATAATGAAATATAACATGCTTTACAGATTTAACTTAATTTCACATTAGCTAAGCTTCAAGAATCCAGCTGCATCGGCTGCTACTCTGCGAGCCTCTTCCACATCATCTGCTGAAGTTAAGGCTACAGCCATCCGGCGGCCTACTTTTGTCTCTGGCTTACCAAACACTCTCACTTGCGTATTCGGCAGAGCCAATGCTTGTTCTATTCCTTCAATCCGGAATTGCTGCTGCTCATCCCATGCTTTAAGAGTATGCGAGGCGCCCGGAGTCAGCAGACGGATCGTAGGGATCGGGAAACCGAGTATTGCTCTGACATGAAGTGCAAATTCCGATAAATCCTGGGTCACCATCGTTACCATTCCTGTATCATGCGGACGCGGTGAAACTTCACTGAAATACACTTGATCTTTGCCCAAAAACAGCTCGACACCGTAAATTCCAGTTCCTCCTAGAGCATCGGTGATCGTTTTCGCAATAGCTTGCGCTTGCTCGATTTGCTTCAAGCTCATATCATGGGGCTGCCAAGATTCGATATAGTCACCATCCTTTTGGACGTGACCAATAGGAGCACAGTAGGAAGTGCCGGACACGGAACGAACAGTGAGCAGTGTAATTTCTGATTCGAAGTGGATAAACTGCTCGACGATTACCCGAGTTTTTTTGGCGCGTCCGCCTTCCATCGCATAGTTCCATGAAGTCTCTACATCCTCCGGAGTACGACACACACTCTGTCCTTTACCAGATGAACTCATAATCGGCTTAATGACACAAGGAGTTCCAATCGACTCAACTGCGGTCTTCAGCTCTTCCAGGCTATCGGCGAAAGCATACTTAGCCGTCGGCAACTGCAGTGTTTCTGAAGCCAAACGTCGTATTCCTTCCCGGTCCATCGTTAGTCGGGCTGCGGTTGCGGTTGGCACAACCCTGAAGCCTTCCTGCTCCAGCTCCACTAGCACATCGGTGGCAATGGCTTCAATCTCAGGCACGATCCAATCCGGCTGTTCCTTTTTAATCAGCTCCCGCAGCTGGTCTCCATCCAACATATTGATCACATAGGAGCGATGAGCAACCTGCATAGCCGGTGCATTCGCATAACGGTCAACTGCAATAGTCTCCACCCCTAGCCGCTGAGCTTCGATGACTACTTCCTTCCCGAGCTCTCCTGAACCGAGCAGCATCATTTTCTTCGATTGTCCTGATAATGGTGAACCGTACATAATTATTATTCCTCCTAAGAGCTCCCCGTAAGAAAGCTGACTTCGTAAGTATTTACAGAATTGATTGAATAAAGTAATTGATAATAGCGGCTTTCAGTAATAAGTATCGCCATAAATTATAGCTTATTTGCTGATTTTTCGCATCTATGCCTTTTAATAGAGGACCGAGTCGAGAATGTCACTTTTTTTTAAGAGAAAGTATGTCAAATCATTACGCTGGATGTATAATATTGGATAAACAGTACAGATTAAAACTAAAGGCTTACTTTTATCAAGTAACTTATGATACACTATAAATATAGAGGGAGATGATAATAATGGGCGATCATTCACTTTGTCCGAAATTTGAAGCAGCTTTCGAAATTTTGGGGAAACGTTGGACAGGCCTCATCATCCATTCACTATTGAATGGGCCGCGCCGCTTCAAAGATATTTCGGAAATGATTCCCGGCATGAGCGACAGAATGTTGGCAGAACGCTTCAAAGAACTTGAGGCAGCCGGACTCATCCTGCGCCATGTATATCCTGAAACTCCGGTGCGTATCGAATACGAGCTGTCGAATAAAGGGAGAGCACTGCAGCCTGTTATGGAAGCTGTTCAGCATTGGGGCGATAATTGGATGCATATGAGTTGCCCTGAAGCAAAGGAATAAGAGTAGAAATTCATTTAAGGCATGACGGGTTCGGCATTACTGATAACCGGAAACACAAGTAATGGTTGACCGCACTTCGGACTTTCACAAGATACCGGACTCGTTCTGCTCACTACCCGTACAACACAATAAAGACGATTCAAATTGAATCGTCCATATCCTTATATACAGAAGCCTTAAGAGGCTTCATTTTGATGAAAACGTTTCTTTCTGCTTCGCATGGCTTTAAGTATTAATAAATCCAGCTCCATGCTCTTTTTCACAACTACAGGATTAGATAATTCATACCCTTGAACATTTACTAATTCATTTAACTCTCCAACATAGGAATGAATTCTTTTTTCTAATTTGGTGGCTATGATCATAATAATTGCCTCCTTGTGTTGAGTTACCGTAATAACGGCAATACAAAATTACAATTAATGGCTTGTTTCATGCTACATTTTAAGTTACATTAATAATGTTATTTATTAGATTTAATACAGCTATTATCTCGTAATCATTTTAAAAAAGTTGCAGACTGGCGTTTGTTAGTCATTAAGTTTTCTAACACTTTACTAACATCTAGAGGAGGGAATTCATGTCTAAAATATTGCTGATTGAGGATGATCAAAGTATCGCGGATATGATTTCCATATATTTAGCAGAGGAAGAGTATGTTGTTCATTGGGCTGCCGATGGAAAACAAGGCATAGAGCTGTTTCACTCCATTGAACCGAATGTTATCATTTTGGATATTATGCTTCCAGATACGAATGGCATCGATTTATGCAGGCAATTTCGTGCCGAGTCTTCAGTTCCCATTATGATGATTTCTGCCAAAAGCGAAGTATCGGAACGTGTCAAAGCGCTAATTATAGGTGCGGATGATTATTTATGCAAACCCTTTAGCATGCGGGAGCTTGCCGCCAGAACCGGAGCTCTGCTGCGAAGATCAACCATGGACAAGGCCCCGGCAGCCGAGGTAATTGAGAAAACGTACCCACACACCATTAAATTGGACTTGGAAAAACGCTGCATCTATTTACAAAATCATGCTGTAGAAACAACCTTCTCCGAATTCGAGATTATGCGTCATTTTTGGCTGCATCCAGGTAAAGTTTTTTCACGTGAAGAACTCTTAAATAATATCCGTGGTATTGATACCTTTGTGACCGAACGTTCCGTAGATGTACATATTACCAACCTTCGAAAAAAAGTGGAGGCCGATCCCAAAGAACCGAAGCATATAAAAACCGTTTGGGGCGTCGGTTACAAGTTTGAACTTTAACACAAAAACTCCTGCTAGTGACTATGCGATAATCCGCGTAATCCCTTGCAGGAGTTTTTATTTCCCGTGCATTTATCTTCTCGTATTATGGTCATTCGGGAAAACACGTTGTACCAAAGTGTTAAATTCGTTCATATATGCCGACAGGTCAACACCTCGCTGCTGCTCTTTCTCATAAAAACGGATTCGCTGAACAAAATTAGGGTTCGCTGATACGAATACTCTTTGAATATTGGGCGGAGACATGGCCAAAACCTGGCTTTTGATTTGAGATGACATGGTCATACTTAATCCTCCAGAATCTCCCCAATTAATTCTAGCATTGCCTTTGTCCGTTCCGAATAAGCCGATTCCGCCCTTGGGAGTGACTTGATTCGCCATCATATCAGGATGGCTTTCAATATCTGGATTATGCCCGTCCGGTATTACTGCAACATATGCGTTCGTTTCTGTCAGCAATACGGTAACAGCCTGTATACCTTGATTCCTCTCCAATGGTTTAGCCATTTCAGGTGAAAAACGCCATGCTTTTGTCAAATGGCTGTTCGTCATATCCAGCTGCTGGAAGGAGCCCGGATTAGCCGGCTTCGATCTTCCGGCCTGTTCATTCAACCACTTCGACTTTACTCCAAGTGTATTATCTTCGTTATTGCGGCTATCCCTGTCAAATTGGGCATGCAGGTTCGATGACTCCACTCCGCCCCCAGATACTTTATGCTGCCCACCGCTGCAGCCGGCAGCTATAACCAGCAGTCCGCTCAATATGCCAACCCTCCAAATCGTCCAGCGAAATGGAATCATTCTCAAAGGTTTCTCCTCCTAGAACTTTCCTTCAGGAAAGTTTACTTCGAATGCATCATAAATCAATTCATCGATGTATGCTTAGGATGGTTTCCAAGTCAGGAAAATATGCGTTCACCTGAACAACCAAAAGAAAATCAAATAACGTCCAAGGATAACATTGCCTTTGTATCAAAAAAGGAGCAAGCTTCTTTAGAAGCCTACTCCCTAATCTGTAATTCAGGCGCAAACGACGACAATTAATCTTTGTCCGACTCGCCTGTCCGGTCTATTTCTTCAAGCAATTTGCGTACGGCTTCCGGAGACAATTCTCCTGCCTGCTTAAACCGCAGCAATTGTTCTTTTATATTTTGGCCGATCTCCTCGTTTTCTGCCTCATCCTCGGTATAGGAAGGATCAAACCATACATAATCTCCATCGGGTCCATTGCGCAAAAACGTTTTATTCCAAGCCTCCGGATATAAATAGGACTGTTCACTGAAAACAATCCCCAGTACATCGTCACTGTCCAACGGCATTAAATGATGAAAGTTCTCTTCACCTGTACTTTCCGGACCAATGGCCGCCACCTGCTTATGCAGGTATGCATAATGAAGATAATGCTCCCCAGTCAGCTTGTCCTTGGCAACCTCATATAGCTCCAGTTCATCGCCGCTAAGCGCCTTGACTGTTTCCAATCGCTGCTGAAGCCATTCCGATGGAATTCGCTTAAACTCCTTGAATGACATTTCCATAACTGTGAGCCTCTTTCTGCATGCCTTTATCCGGCTTCGATTTTTGATTTTGCGCCATTTTCCGTGCCGATCACCCTAGTACTTGGCAGCCTTAAGGAACGGCGCGGCAGACGCCATTTAAACAGAACAGAGAGCATCCGCAGAGCTACTATCAGTACAAATAAGGTTATAAGATGATAAGGACCTTGAAACCAGCCCAAACCTATCATCAATCCGGCTAGCATACCCCAAACCGCATATATCTCATCTTGAAGTACGAGCGGCTTGCGTCCAGCCAATACATCCCGTATTATGCCTCCGCCTATCCCAGTCATTACAGCAGCAACCATTATGGCACTAATCGGATGGTTCATATTAGCGGCATAAAGAGCACCTTGGATGGAAAAAGCTGCGAGTCCAATAGCGTCAAAGAGCGATTCCCACGTTTTCCAGCGGCGAATCCAACTGACCGGCACAATAAACACTAGCCCCGCAGCAATTAGTGCTGTTTTCAAGTACATCCCTTGCTCCCATAAGGTTGTTACAGGAACGCCGATGAGCAAATTCCTTACTACACCGCCGCCGAAAGCCGTTACTAGAGCAAGTACAAAAACTCCAAGAATATCATAATCTTCTTCCATCGCCACAACCGCACCGCTCACTGCAAATGCTATTGTACCGATAATACTGAATAGTTGTAGGTTAAGCTCAAGCAGTTCCATGTCTTTATTATATATTCCAATCCAGTGTAACTACACTGCCTGTACGGGATGATTCGTAAATGGCTTCTAATACAAGATTATTGGCCAGCCCGGATAGTCCTGATGTGATCGGTTCCTTTCCTTCACGGATACAATCCACAAAATGATTGCTTTGCCTTACCCGTGCGCCCTCATCATTATCCGGAACACTGAGCTCAACCTCTGCCGTACGGTCAAACAACTCCGTAAAGAGCTTGCCTTTATTCCCGCGAAGCGTCGCTCCTCCCTCTGAGCCCATTACATAAAGGTAAGGCTGATTGTCCAGCATATCCGTGTGCGCCGCCCAGCTGACATCCAGAGTTAGAGTGCTCCCATTATCGAGCTTGATTAAAGCCGTCGCCAAATCCTCAACATCATAGGTGCCGTTCCAGTCCGGTTTACCCCATGTCCCGATACCTTTACGCTTAGGACCAAATTCAGCATAGGTTGTGCCAAAAACAGAAACCGGTCTCGCATTGCCCATCAAATGAAGGGATAAATCAAGCATATGCACCCCAATATCAATTAAAGGCCCACCACCTGATTTCGACATTTGAGTAAACCAGGTACCCCAGCCTGGTATTCCTTTACGCCTCATCCAGCCTGCCTTCACATTATAGATTTCCCCTATTGCACCCTTGTCGATTTGCTCTTTGACTTGAAGGTTAATAGCTTCCCAACGCATTTGATGGGCAATCATCAGTATTTTGTCAGAAGCCCGGTGTGCTCTAATGATCTGCTTGGCGGAGGCAGCGTTGATAGCCATAGGCTTCTCCAATAATACGTGTTTTCCGGCCTCCAAAGCGCTTATAGCAATAGGAGCATGCATTTCATTAGGAACCGCAATGATAACCGCATCCAGATTAGGGTCCTGAAGCAGCTCTTCGTAGGATGCATGGACCTTCGGAATTCCATGCTCCTTGGCTCTCGACTCAGCCAATGAAACATATACATCGGTTACAGCTGCAATAGCGGCTCCCGGTACTTTTTTAAATTCATTCATGTGTACATTGGCAATGTTGCCAGCGCCTATAACGCCTATTTGGATAATTTTGTTTTCCGACATCTCTCTAATCCTCCAAGGTTAACTGTTAAGTATAAACTGTAAAATACTATACCATAAAGCCTTGAAAATTCGCCAATACAAAAAAACGGTTATATCGCCATAACAGCGAATGAACCGCTATAAAATGCCCATATCCTTCGCTTTTTGAGCCGCTTCTTTACTGCTCTTCCCGCCAAGCTTGCGCAAGATATTCCCGACATGCACTTTGATGGTGCGGATCGAAACTACGAATTTATCGGCGATCTGCGTTTGTGTGTGGCCTTTTTCAATGAGATCCAGTACCTGGATTTCTGTCGGGGTAAGAAGGTCGCGCAGCTCTTTTACTCTAACCTCATGCTCAAGATCCTTTAGACGACGGAATTCTTCACGCATTTTGGCTGCCACGCTTGGATGAATGGAGCTGCGGTTAGCGTAAGCATTGCGAATCGATTGCGGGATCTCTGTAAAGTTCGATTTCACCATATAGTCGACAGCCCCAACCTTGAATGCCTCGAAGATAAGCTCCTTCTCCTCCATAGAGGTAAGCATAATCACTCGTGCACCCGTACACTGCACAATTTCCGCAGCGGCCCATATTCCTTCAGGGCTGTCAGACATCATAATATCCATCAACACGACATCTGCTTCCACACGCTCAAGCAGCTCCACAGCAGCTTGGCCTGACGAAGCTTGGCCGACTATATCCAAGTCCGTTTCTTTGCCCAAATAGCTTATTAAGCCCCGAAGCCAATCCTGATCGTCCTCCACGATAACAACACGTATCCGGTTCATCCTCCAACGCCGCCTTTCTTTTTAGGAAAATTAATAAATACCGAGGTGCCATGGTCAGGCTTGCTGTGGACTTCCATCGTGCCTTTATGCTTCTGTATGATAGTGTAGCAGTAGGATAAGCCCAGCCCGAAATTAAGCTTCTTGCCCGATTTAGTTGTATAAAAAGGATCAAATATCCGCTTTAGCTGCCTTTTATCCATTCCTGTACCCGTATCTTTAATTTCCACGGCAAGATTGCGTTTCGTTTCTGTCAGCTTAACTGTCAGTAGCCCTCCCTGAGGCATCGCTTCCGACGCATTTGTCAGTACATTCGTAAATACTTCAATCACCTGAGCCCGGTCCGCCCAAATGACTCCTTCACAACGAAAATCTCTGGCAATCTCAATGTTAAGGAAGCCTGGCTCCAGCATTTTCAGACAATGGTTAAGCAACAGCGAAAGCTTCTGCTCCTCTTTATGTAAAACTACCTCCTGCGTTTGGCCCTGAATACGATAAATCATATCATATATATGCTGGGAAGCATTCATAATCACTTCAATATCGTTAACAAGCTGCTGAGGATCCGGCTGCTCGGCTTCCGATTTGATTTTTTCACTGAATAATCTGATTTTACCTACATCATTTTTTATGGCATGATTCAATATCGATGTTCCAGAAGTAATCGCGCGCAACGTATAGTCGAGCTTTTGATTCCTGATGGATATTTGCAGACCCATGAAACCATAGCGGAAGCTTGATATTAAAATAACGGCTAAGGTGAAGCCGATGACAGCGGCATTATAGCGCCACCATTCATAGATTCCGAACAAGGCTGGCAGCACATACATCGTGAATAAAGCAAAAAATAACGTCGGTGCCGCAGCCAAAGCCGTCAGCATCCGGAGCTTCCGCAAAAATGTATTCCGCTCTTTAATAGCCCCGTGAAGCAGCATCCCTATTCCAATCATAATGTATGGAGTCGTCCAGCATACAACGTACCGGTATGGAATTGGATCCCCCGGTGCAGAATCAAAAGCGAAGGAGACTGCAGCAGGCAGGATAAGCAGCCATGCTAACTGTCGTTTCCAACGCCATAAATCCGCATTCGGGTGGTAAATCAATGAAAACATACAGAAGGTATACGGAAGTCCATAGTAACATATGAGTGAGAATATCGTTTCAGCATGGCTCAATATGCGCACTACAGGTTCAGCGAGCCACCCTTGTTCGTACAGGTAAGGGGTTAACTGGTCATGAATAACTGCGGATAAGCCGCCGGATCCGCCGGTAAAGGCAATGCTGGCTATCCAGCGGGTTGTTGGCCTTCTCGGGTCCGTAACCAGCAGCAGCAAACCGATCGTCCATAATCCTATCAGCACAAACAGCATAACGATCCGACACATCCGTTTCAAAAGAATAATAAGGGTGATTCATAGTTTTTACCTTCTGAAGCCGATTAGTCCAAGTCAATTCCTAATATTTTAAATGGAATAATCCTTTTGCAGCTGCTCGAGCTCCTGCAAGCTGCGTTCCGCCCAATGAACCGTTTGCTTCAGCTGTCGAATCTCTGAGTGAAGCGCCCGTTCCAATGATGTACGGTAATCCTGTACGGTACCATGAAACGTCTTAAGGGAGTACCGGGGAATCAAGGCTATCTCCTGAAATGCCAATGCACGGCGCTGGTGAAAGAACGGAACGTTGGGATCCATAGGGTTATGCAAATCCCCCTGTGTCGGATGCTTGATAACCGCCAAAATTTTCACAGCTATTTTTCCCGATGGAGATACTTCAACAACCTCACCTGCGTACTCACCTGTCTTGTACTCCGCGGTAACTACACTTCCAATTTCAAACTGTTCGCTCATGGGTTTCCTCCTAGAATTTTTTTGAATGCAAATCGGGTATCCCAATCCTCTTACGAGCATTGACGGATCTAGCTTCTTCCTATGCGAATTCTTGAAACCATCGATGCAAGTCATCGACAGCCTGCATTCGGTATCTTTTGCGTAAAACTCCGTCCGGCCCAAAGCCCGCTAAACAAGGCACACTTTCTATCTGCCACTCTAAAGCTATCTGCGGACAAAAGTTAATATTGCATTTCACAATGGGCAGCTTCGGGTCAAGGGCCAGAATGACCTGCAGCATACGTTCTGTCATTTTGCAGGTGCCGCATAGCGGGGTGTAGAAATAAATGAACTGCCGCTCTGTCTTTCCACTCAGCTCCCACTCCTTCAACTGCATCTCTGTCCATTCTATCAAAGTCTGACCCTCCTTTTTTAAAAATAGGACTTGCTCACTATACATTAGCTGCAAAATCAAGCTCAATTCTCTCGGCGGGACAGCTATTCTGTAGCAAAATGTTGATCCAGTCGCTCCAGACTCAGAAGAAAATGCTCTAACAGGCTAGGAATATCGTCTATCTGTCTCTCGTCAAGCTTTCTCAAAAACTGTACAGTCAGATGGTTTTCCAGCTTCACAGGTTGTTTGCCATACTCCATATGAATACTTTGGGCTATGCTAACTTTATCTCCCCATATGTCAATCATCTGCTTGGCAGCTAATGCACAATCCCGCTCCATATCTTGAATTGGGAAAATAAATGTAAGCTCCAGACCGCAGCCTGGCTGTTCACCGGACTGAGACAGCAGCTCTGCAGCTAAGTCTGCAAGGGATGCCGTCAACAGGATACGGCCAATTACTTGCCCTCCCTGCTTTCTTACCGCTTCCATTCCAAAACTGCGAGACATCGTAGCTAATTCAACCCGATCCGTTCGTTGAATAATTTGAACAAAATCGTCTAAATCCATGTCATACATGGCGCCTTCAAAGACAACTTTTAGATTATCATAAATAGTTGGATCAAACATGAGGGCTATCTCCTAAGTTAATTTAACTCTATATTTAACTTGCTTCCTCTTGGACAAATCAGTACAATGTAATCATCTAGAGCAAGGAAGGTGTACAACATGTCGGACGTGAACCAAACAAGCAATGAAGAAGCACAAGCACCGAAAAAAGTCAGTTTAGCTGACGCTATTAAGAACAAGCTTGCGCAAAAAAAGCAAGAGCAAGCCGATGCCAAGGCGAATTCGCAGCAACGGGGCGGCAACAGCGCCGTAATGAGAAGCCAGAATAACAAGAAGCCTAACAATCAGCGTCGCCGTACCGGCGGGAGTTAAAAAGAAGGATGAGCTACGTAACCCAAGCTCATCCTTTTTTCTTTGATTAATTAGCATAAAAAGTTAATTGGTTGACTTGGCTTAACCTGGACTAACACACTCATCCTTTTGCTGGACGCAGCCGTTTATCCTTGTCAAGTTTAAGACAATCAAGTGTACATCAATTCACGCTGTTTCTTTATTTCATCGCTAGCCAAGTACTCGTCGTACGTCATCATTTTGTCTATCAAGCCATTCGGCGTAATTTCCATGATGCGATTGGCTACAGTTTGGATAAACTGATGGTCATGCGATACGAAGAGCATTGTACCATCAAAATCAACCATTCCGTTGTTAAGTGCTGTGATGGACTCCAAATCCAAATGGTTGGTAGGTTCATCCAGAATAAGGACATTGGCGCCGCTCATCATCATTTTGGACAGCATGCAGCGAACCTTTTCGCCCCCGGATAATACACTCGCTTTTTTCAGCGCCTCTTCCCCGGAGAACAGCATGCGGCCCAGGAAACCGCGCAGATACGACTCATCCTGTTCCTTCGAATATTGACGCAGCCAATCTACCAGATTGATATCTGTGTTGAAGTAAGAGGAGTTATCCTTAGGGAAATACGCCTGAGTAGTCGTAACGCCCCATGTGAATTCGCCGGAATCTGCCGGTGTTTCCCCCATCAGCACTTGGAACAATGTGGATTTGGTGTTTCCATTCGGTCCGACAAAAGCAATTTTGTCGCCTTTGTTAATAGTGAAGCTGATATTGCTGAATATTTGTTCGCCATCTATTGATTTGGACAGCTTATCTACAGTTAGCAGCTGTTTGCCCGCTTCCCGTTCAGGTTGAAATTTAATAAACGGATATTTCCGCGTGGATGGCTTGATATCTTCCAAAGTAAGCTTTTCGAGCTGCTTTTTCCGTGAAGTGGCTTGCTTTGATTTGGAAGCATTTGCACTAAAGCGTTGTATAAAGGCTTCTAATTCTTTACGCTTCTCATCGGTTTTTTTGTTGGATTCCCGGGTAAGCTTGAGCGCTAATTGACTGGACTCATACCAGAAATCATAGTTGCCCACATAAAGCTGGATTTTACTAAAATCAATATCGGCAATATGTGTACATACTTGGTTTAAGAAGTGACGGTCATGGGATACTACAATTACAGTACCTTCAAAACGGGCCAGGAAGTTTTCCAGCCAGTTGATCGATTCAATATCCAAATGGTTGGTAGGCTCATCGAGCAGTAGAATATTCGGGTTGCCGAACAACGCTTGTGCGAGCAGGACACGAACCTTCTCGTTACCGCTTAATTCCTTCATCTTTAGCTCTTGCATATCCTTGTTAATACCGAGACCGATCAATAGCTCAGCGGCATCCGACTCCGCTTGCCAGCCATCGAGTTCCTGAAATTCACCCTCCAGATCGGCAGCACGCATACCGTCCTCTTCGGAAAAATCCTCTTTGGCATAAAGAGCGTTCTTTTCTTCCATTATTTCAAACAGACGCGAATGGCCCATCATTACAGTACGCAACACTTCTATTTCATCATATTCGAAATGATTTTGTTTTAAAACTGCCATCCGTTCGCCAGGAGTGATACTGACTTCCCCTTTATTGGCTTCCATTTCACCGGATAAAATTTTAATGAATGTTGATTTTCCGGCCCCATTGGCTCCGATCAATCCGTAGCAATTTCCTGGAGTGAACTTGATGTTAACATCCTCAAACAACGCTCTCTTGCCGTATCGTAAAGTTACATTTGATACTGTAATCATTAATTATTCCCTACTCTCTTAAATTATTGCTTTGATGCTTTAATTGCTCCCAAACATAAATTATAGCATAAGAAGCCCGTCTTTTCCCAATGGAATTGCAAAATATTAATGTATCTTCATAAAAAAGGCTTCGAATAAAAGCTTTTCTTGCAATATCAGACTTTCTAGTTTTCAAACGGAGCTGATCCAGTCTGATATTGCAAGAAAACCAACAATTGAATCGCTTTTATTTATTTGCCTCAATCTGCTCTATGAGCTCCGACAATTCAGCCCAACGATCCATAGTTTGTTCAAGCTGCCCTGTTAGCTGCTGTTCTTCTGCGAACAGCTCCTGCACTTTTCCGTAATCGCTGCCTGCCCGCTCTATGCCTTGCTTCACCTCTGCCAGCCGATTTTCAATTTTCTCAATCTTGCCTTCAATCTCATCCCATTCCTTTTGATCCTTGAAGGAAAGCTTGCGAGGTCGGTTATTTTCCTTGCGGCTGGAATCAACTGCTTCCGAGGAGGATGAAGCGTTGTCCTTAAGCTGTCCGGCTGCGGAAGCCTGCTGCTGCTTGCGAACGTTAGCCGCTGCCTGCTCCTCAGCACGGACCGACTCCAAATATTCGGAATAATTGCCATTAAATCGACTTATAGTTCCGTTCTCAAAAGCAAATAGATGATCAGATGTCCGATCCAAAAAGTATCTATCATGCGAAACGGTAATTACTGCACCCGGGAAATCATCCAGATATTCTTCTAAAATGGTCAATGTCTGTATATCCAAATCATTGGTCGGCTCATCCAGGAGCAGCACATTCGGCTCTCCCATCAAGGTTTTCAGCAAGTATAATCTGCGCCGCTCTCCGCCTGACAGTCTACCGATAGGTGTCCATTGCAGCGAAGGAGAGAACAAGAAGCGCTCCAGCATTTGGCCTGCTGTGATAGATTCGCCATTCGCTGTACGGATCACTTCTGCTACGTCCTTAATGTATTCGATGACCCGCTGCTTCTCGTTCATTTCTACATTTTCTTGGGTGTAGTAAGCAAGCTTTACAGTTGTGCCTGTTTCTATTGTACCTTCATCCGGTTGAAGCCGACCTGCCAGCATGTTCAGAAATGTGGATTTACCGCTGCCGTTAGGTCCAATGATGCCGATTCGGTCATCCGGCATTACAATATAACTGAAATCTTTAACCATATTCCGCCCATCGAAAGATTTCGAAACATGCTCCAGCTCCATGACCTTCTTACCAAGCCGGCTTGCCCCAAGCGCCATATCCATCTGTTCAGCGGGCCCATCTACCTTGCGATCCCGCAGCTCAACAGCCCGGTCAATACGCGCCTTTTGTTTAGTCGACCTGGCTTTGGCACCGCGGCGAAGCCACGCAAGTTCACGACGCAGCAGGTTCTGACGCTTGTCCTCTTCGGATGCTTCACGCTCCATGCGTTCGGCTTTTTTCTCCAGAAAGGTCGCATAGTTGCCTTCATAGCTGTACAGCTTACCATGATCCAATTCGAGAATGCGATTGGTAACACGATCCAGAAAATAACGATCATGCGTCACGATGAGGAGAGCACCCTTCCACTTCGCCAGGAATTCCTCCAACCATTCCACCGTTGTATGATCAATATGGTTAGTCGGTTCATCCAGAATGAGCAGGTCGGCCGGTTGGATCAGTACTCTTGCCATTGCTACACGTTTGCGCTGGCCTCCTGACAGAACCCCAACTTTTTGTGTGAAATTATGTATGCCGAGCTTGGTCAGCACTGTTTTGGCAGTAGTGCTAGCCTCCCAAGCATTAAGCGTATCCATCCGCTGCTGTACCGCAAATAAGCGAGATTGCCGCTTTTCGTCCTCAGGCGCTTCTTGCAGCAAGGTTAGTGCTTCCTCATAATCCCTTAATGTTTGCATCAGCGGGGTATCCCCATAGAACACCTGCTCCAATACGGTGGAGTTTGAATCAAACTCAGGATTTTGCGGCAAATATTCAACGCGAAAATGATTGGCATGCACCAGTTTACCCGAATCAACGCTTTCCAGTTTAGCAATCGCCTTCAGCAATGAGGATTTACCTGTTCCGTTTACGCCAACAAGGCCTATCCGCTGTTTTTCGTTAATATGAAAGGAAATGTCATCAAACAGCACTTTCTCCCCATAGCTTTTGTTAAAATGCTCTATCGCTACTAAATTCAATGATTACATCCCCTTTGATTCGTTAGTAAAACTAGGCTCCACTACATAAGCCGCTAGCAAGGCAATCGTATTCCACAGGGCCTCGCTGTGAGTACGCTCCATACTGTGAGAAGCGTGCACTCCCGGTCCAACTAACGCTGCTCTAATGTTGCTTCCTCCACGCAAAGCAGCGGATGCATCGGAGCCATATTGCGGATAGATGTCCACTGCATAGGACAACTGATCTCTTTTGGCTAACTCCACCAGCTTACTGGTCATTTCATAATCGTAAGGCCCCGACGAATCTTTGGCGCAAATGGAAACGTCAAACTCTGTGCAGGACAGGTCATCTCCCATTGCACCCATATCAACAGCGATCAGCTCATCTATTTCCGGAGGCAGGTATGCCGCACCATGCCCTACTTCTTCGTAGGTGCTTATTAACAGTTGAAGTGTACAAGCTGGAATTATGTTTTCACGCTTTAACAGCTCCAGCAAACCAAATAATGCCGCTACACCTGCTTTATCATCCAAATGACGTGATTTAATATAACCATTTGCCTTAAATTCAGCTCGCGGATCGAATGAGATAAAATCCCCAACTTCAATTCCTAGCTGCTTAACTTCCTCTACAGTCTTAACAGGCTCATCCAGTCGAATCTCCATAACCGATTCTTCCCGTTTCAATTCTCTGGCATCGCTATATACATGAACAGAAGGCTTCGTTGTCAAGATGGTACCGTCATAGCTGCGTCCATCTCTTGTATGCACCTTGCAATATTCATTCTCGACAGCCCCCATCATATACCCGCCAACCGATGTAAAGCGAAGGGTTCCAGTCGATTTGATTGACCGGACCATGGCCCCCAAAGTATCGACATGAGCTGACAATCCGATCACCCGCTCCGTCTGCTTGCCTGGTACGGTAATGACACCGCAGCCTTTTTTAGTATAGCTTATGGGATAACCTAACTTTCCAGCTTCCGAAGCAACCAGCTTCATAATGTTATGGCAATAACCACTCGGACTGGGAGATTTCAATAATTGCTCCAGAATGTTGTGCACATAAGCTTGGTTAATTTTGGATTTCATTGGAATCCTCCTCTTGTTGTATGGCTTTCCAAAGCGAGTTTCCCTCTGGAAAGCTCTTAAGTATTTGCTTCCGACAAATTTTTCATGTAAGCTTACAAATGAACAAAATGAAGGAGGTTTTTTGCCCAATGTCTGAAAATTTGCCACCAAAAACCTGTACAATCGAACGATTAGTTACCAAGGAAGATGATGTAGAAAAAGTAATTCGTGGCGAAAAAACAGCCACCCGCCGAAACGGCCGTTATGCCGATATCGGTGAAATCATGGAATTAAAAGGCCAAAAATTCGAAGTATATAAGGTTTACCAGCAATCGCTTGGTGAACTGACAGACGAGGCTGTTCAAACTGAAGGCTTCGATAATGTGGAAAGCTATAAAAATCACATATTATCCATGCATGCCGGTATGCCTTGGCTTCCGCACATGAAGGTCTGGGTGCACGAGTTCCGCGCTGTATAAGCGAGTTATCGCCTGTATCTTCCTTTGACAAGCGGCTGCACTATCCCATTGAGATGTGAGCATTTGTCAAAGCTAGGCTGTGCATACAAGCTGTACTTTATATTCAACGAAGCAAAAACAGTGTAGTCTTCAATAAAATGAATGCTACACTGTTTTATTAACCTTTTCAAGTTTGGAGGCTTTAATCTTGTATTCCTGGCTAGTCTTTATCCACGCAGTAAGCGCATTAGTTTCAATTGGACCTTTTATTGTACTAATCCCTATGTTATCCAAGCTTAGGACAGCAGAAGGAATACTGCTGCATTCCTATCTAGATTCATTTCATTTCGTTGTCCGTTTATCTAAACATTCCGGCCATGTCCTGGTGTTCTCCGGGCTTCTGCTGCTTTGGCTTGGCGGATGGCCGTGGACTACACCGTGGATTGCAGGGACGTTCATCGTACTTATTGCTTCATTATTTTTTATGGCCCGCGCCTTTTCCCCAACGATCCGTCGACTTAGGCAGCCCGAGCATGACCGAAAAGCTTTGGTAAACAAGCTGTCACGCGCTTTATATTACTACATGTCAATTCTGTTTATCATGTTATGGATGATGATGATGAAACCGGCTCTTTGGTGAATATCCATTCACTTGAGCCGGTTTTTTCAGCTGTCTAAAATTAAGATTGAAAGTCAACACAAACACTTGTACCGTCAAGCACCTGTTTCATGTGCTCTTTAACTCCCAAATGAATCGGATGCCCGTCATAAGCTTGAAGATCCTCAAGGGATTCGAACTTAGTAATCAGAGCAATGTCATAGGAACGTTCCAAATGAAGCACATCAAGTCCTACTTCAATATATTTTAAGACTGGAATTTTCCCTTCCATATTGGTCAGAACTTGAGCTGTTGCTTTTACGGCTTCTGGGCTGCGGTCTTTCAGTTTAAAAAATACAACATGAGTTATCATCAAATAAACGTCCTCTCTTTAATAAAAATAATAGTTCAATATGTACAGTAAAAGAAATATGCGGCAAATGCACATATTCCTTTACTCTGATACCACCAATCACTTATTGACTGTCTGGTTAGACCATTCTTCGACATCCCATACGTTAGTTACCCAATCTTCATAAAAATCCGGCTCATGACAAACGAGCAGAATCGTGCCTTTAAATTCTTTTAATGCACGCTTAAGCTCCTCCTTGGCAACAACATCCAGATGGTTCGTCGGCTCGTCAAACAAAATCCAGTTGCTTTCCCGCATCAAAAGCTTGCACAGGCGCACTTTAGCTTGCTCTCCACCGCTCAGCATGCTCATCGGCCGGGTGATATGCTCATTCTTTAGTCCGCAACGGGCTAAAGCGGCCCTTACCTCATGCTGGTTCATACTCGAAAACTCATTCCACACATCATCGATAGGTGTCAAATTGGGAGCTTTTACTTCCTGCTCAAAGTAGGCGGGAAATAAAAAATCACCTAAATACGTTTTACCGCCATATGCTGGCACCTTACCTATGATCGTCTTCAGAAGAGTGGATTTACCTACACCATTACAGCCGACGATAGCAATTTTATCACCACGCTCAATGGTCATGTTCATTTTGGGCAGAAGCGGTGAGTTGTATCCAATTACCAAGTCCTGACCTTCAAAAACGGTTTTACCGCTTGCCCTAGCTTCTTTGAACTGGAACGTCGGTTTAACCGCAGTTTCAGGACGATCTATCCGGTCCACTTTATTCAGCTGCTTCTCACGGCTTTTTGCGCGGCCTGAGGTGGACGCCCTTGCTTTGTTACGCTGAATAAAATCCTCTTGCTTTTTAATATATTCTTGCTGCTTTTCGTACGCATCAATATGCTGCTGTTTATTCATATCTGCCATTTGCAGAAACTTTTCATAATTAGCTGTATAACGTGTAAGCTTGGAAAACTCCAAATGATAAACAATGCTTACAACCTTGTTCATAAATTCCGTATCATGAGAAATCAAAATAAAGGCATAAGGATAGCTTTGCAAATAGTTAGTCAACCATTCAATATGCTCGACATCCAAATAGTTGGTCGGCTCATCCAGCAGCAGCGCCGTAGGCTGCTCTAGCAGCAGCTTAGCCAATAGAACCTTGGTCCGTTGACCGCCGCTCAGCTGTGCTACATCCCGGTCCAAGCCGATCGCGTCCAAACCAAGACCATTGGCCATCTCTTCAACTTTGACATCGAGCAGGTAAAACCCGCTATTTTCCAACCTGTCCTGAATTTCCCCCATTTGCTCTAGCAGCTGCTCCAGCTTCTCCGGGTCCGCATCTCCCATTTGCTCGGTTATACGCATCATTTCGGCTTCTTGTTCAAAAAGCGGAAGAAATGCATCATTCAGAACGTCACGAATAGTTTTGCCCGGAGTCAGCTTAGTATGTTGATCCAAATAGCTGTATTGAACTCTTGGGGTCCATTCCACTTTGCCTTCGTCTTTTAATAACTGACCTGTCAAAATATTCATTAGCGTGGATTTACCCACACCGTTAGCTCCAACTAAACCGACATGCTCACCTGCTAGCAATCTGAAAGAAACCTGCTTAAACAAAACTCTGTCACCAAATGTATGGCTTAAATCTTCAACTGTCAACAAACTCATTGCTCTTCGATAATCTCCTGTCTATTGTAAATAATTGTATATTTTTAGAAATTGAAATAAAAACAAGACATATTATTATATCACTTTCGCCATTCGACAGGGAATAGGAGGTTCAAATTTTTACAACGATAATACAATCGTTTCCAAGGTGTTTGCGTCGATGTTACCGAACGAAGCAAAAGTAGACTTATATTATCATTTGACCGCTTGTCCAACGCTTTGTCGATCAGCAAATCGCAAATGTTTTGCAAATCAGGCTGCATTTGCTCACCTTCACGTAATAAACGCTCAATGCCCATATCAGACACACGATTGTAAAAGCCATCGCTGCAAAGAAGGAAAGTATTGTGCTTTGTATAGAAGCCTGTTCGCTTTATAAGCTTCAATTCTTTTTGCATGCCAAGGCACTGCAAAAGCACATGCCGTTTCGGATGCTTGCGTGCTTGCTGGCGAGTTAATCTGCCTTTGCGAATCTGTTCAGCTGTCCATGATTGATCCTTCGTTAGCTGGGAGAGCCGATTTCTACGACTGACCTTGTAAATGCGACAATCACCTATATGGCAAATAAAGTATGTTTCACTAAACAAGAAAACAAGAGTCAGAGTAGTGCCGAGTCGACTCCCGAATAGCTTGCCTAATTCGATAAGCTGATTATTCACATCATGAAATAAACGATCTGTAGAAGGAGCAAGAGCTGACCAAATATTTTTCGATCGAAGCAAGGAAGGAAGCTGCTCGTCCAGCCATACCTTTACGGTCTCCAGCGCAGTCTCGCTGGCTTGTCCTCCGTCACCGCTCCCACCCATACCGTCAGCAATCACAGCTACAGCATACGGTTCCCCTTTATCAGTGGAACCGATGCGCAACAATGAGCGGTCCTCATTGACCATCCGAAACCAACCTGAATGGGTAGCGACTCCATACTGCCAATGAATGGCAAATGTTGTTTTCAACCCTACGACCCCATTTTAAACGTATAATCGATATTAATTATTTTAACTATATCACCTTCTTGCAAAGAATACATCCGATAAGGCACCAAAATTTCTCCATTTACACGGGTTCCGTTACGTGAACCAAGATCCTTCAACCAAAATGCTTCATTCTCGCGAACGATTTCCGCATGAATTCGTGAAATACCTTCTTCATCATGAGCAAGATCAACCTGACCTCCCGGTCTGCCAATTACAAAAGCAGCCTTGTTGATCTGAGCTTTCCTGGCTGACCCATCACAATTCCATTCCAGATATGGAGCGGCTGCTTGGGATTTTTGCAGATGTGCTGCCTGCTTTAAAAGCTGAGTTGCCCCAGACGGTGTCAGAAACGTTGTCCGCTGCTCGAGGCTCTTGTAGTATGTATCTGGTGTAGGATTAGTTATCTCAGTCGAACTGCCAGCAGCTAGTTTAGATTCCAGCCTTGATACAAGAGGCATAGACGAGTCTTCTAGAGAGGGACCCGAATGTGCTGATTGCTCTCTTTTTGGCACAAAAAAAGGCACTAAGCTGGCTTGATCCTCGCTTTTATTGCTCTCCTCCACTCCATCCTGATTAGGTCCAATTTTCCAAAAATCCATTTCCATAGTGTCATCATCCTGCGATTGTGGCTTCCAGATCCACAGAATGCAATAAACAACATCTGCTGTTAACAACGATAAACCAGAGCAGATCATTAACCAGGCCTCACCTGAATAATCCAAATACAGCTTCCATATTAAACATAGAACAAGAAAGCCAACCAGCATAACCGGAATTTGAAGCTTTCTTCGCTGTTCTGGCTGAAGCATCTGTTCTGCTTCCTTATCCAATAAAAGAGATGAAGGTGAAGGTGGAGCAACCGAGAACTGTGATGCCCCAGTAACACCAACACTAAGCGGCGCCGATAGCCTTACCTGCATGCCCTTCTCCTTAACGACAGGTTCAAGGTTGTTCACATGCTTGTGGTTAAACCTCGCAGATTGCTCAGAGTAAGACTGCTTTTGTTCTTTAGCGGGTTCAGGTTCATGTAACGAAGATGCAAAAGGTCGCTTAGACATTCCTTTATCTAATTCAATCCTGTTCACACTGCTATTAGGTTGATTCATATGTTTAAGCAGCAGTTGCTTAAGCATTGGCAAATTAAAAGATTCATCCATCAAATAATTCATAAGCTCTTGATAACCGCTGCCCGATAATTCAGTTACTTTATGGATCAGCCTTGAGGCCAAATGCTGTAAATCCGCGGATACCGAATTTTTATCAGTTAAAAGCTCTTTAGGTACATAGGTAAGGTACATATCACACCAATCGTCGCTGCAGTAAATATAATCCTCCTTTAAAACATATCTTCCTTCTTGCAGCATGTAAATGTTGCTTGAGGCAACAGTATCCACGATTCGGTATAGCAATGTAAAAAACTGTTTGATATTCAAGCTTTCAAGCCGCAGCCAGTGTGTGAGCATCCGTTTGCCTGTAATGTTGTAATACAGCTTGATATGCTGATTGATTTCCTCTATTTGCATTTCAAGCAGCTGGGGGATTTTATTGATCTGCAGCATGTTGACCTGGAATTCGGACAGTTCCTCCCTGCGAAGACCTTCAAGTGAAGATAGCACCATATAATGTCCATTGCGAGTAACAAAGTCTACTTGCAAGCCATATAACTGCAAATTCATTCCTTGCTCCTCCTTTCACTATGAAATTTGTAAATAAGCTGCTGTCGCAGCGGCAGGAAGTACCGCCCACATAAAAGGAAATCGGAAATTTTGCGAAGATTTTGCGAAGCCTTTCAATTGTTTCGTGTCCTTCCAAAGAAAAAAGAGCAGCAGCATTCTCGCAATTAGTACACCTCTCCTCTTCCATTCCCATCTCCACAGTAGAATCAGACAGCTAATACAAGCAGCATATACAAGCGAATACATAATGCTCTGAAGTACAAATTCCGCCCCCGTTAAAGCTCCCAGCGCGGCAAATAACTTAACGTCACCCGCTCCTACCGCATGTATCCAATACAACAGCAGCAACGGAATAAAGCCTAGTAACGCACCTATTAAAGCAAAGCTGGCCCCTGAGTACCCTTCAGTCGCAATATGCAGCACAATACCTATAATTAAGCCGGCTGCCGTAATCCGATTCGGTATTTTTTGTTGAACAATATCCGTTGCAAATGCAATGGCAAGCAGTCCACCACTCAATACAGCAGCGATCATCAGCTTCCACCTACCCATGCTCGCTCAAACGCTTTTTTACGAATAAAAATCTTCTTTCTGAAAAAGGGAACATTCAGCTGAAGCTCATACTCCGCCTCGATACCAATAAAAACATTCTCCTTATCGTTGAAATCCGGCAATGTAACATTGATGACTTTGAGCCGATCCTTTTTTAGACGTGTCTGATTAGCATAAAGCGCTACAACAGGAACAAATGCATTATTCAGTAAAGGCTTGTAGACAGCCTCGATTTTCTTTTTTGTTTCATCTGTCCCTGCTTGAGCAAGCTCTTCTAGCTGCAGCCTTTTCGTTTTCTCCCATCCCATCAGAGCAATTACTGGATCTGGAATCCATCTTTCATACTCATCGATAAATTGCTCCGTATCAACTGCACCCTGCTTCACCGATTGTATTTTCCCTAACGCAAGATCAATCCAGCCATTTACTGAGCTTTGATTCCATTGGCTTTTGGCGCCGGCATAAAGCAGGTCGACGGGATACATATTAACTGCCAAAACCTTGGTCGTCTCCGAAACAGCAGACTGCAATGCCATCTCGGTTAACGATATTTGGATAAAGGCAATAAGCATAAGAACAAAAGAAAGAAACAAAGGTAATACAAGGGCAGCTTCCAGCACGATTCCTCCCTCCTGATTTCGGATCAGCTTCATATTCCACCTCCATGAGATGTTAGTACGCCATTACACCCGTTTTAATGATATGACAACGCGTCCCTTTTACCTCGCACGAGTATAATTCTGCAACCCCCAGAACCTTCATTAATCCTGGTAAAAACCATAGCTTTACTGAAGTCGTAGCCGTTCCTGACAAGTAGGTTGCGCTTTGCTCTAAAGGTATTCCGGTGTTTAATTCGATCAATGATTGCATCCGTGAGAGCAGCACTTTGTCTCGGCTGTGAAGAAGCAGGAACATTCGCAAATAGTCTTTGTACGACAAGGTAACAACGCTGCCAAATTTTTTAGACAACGGAACCTGCTCTCCCTGTACAAGCTTGATCATATCCATCTGAGCTTTCACGGCCCCTTCGGCAACTGCAGCCAAAAACACAAGAAGCGGAGAACCTGCATTCAAGGATTGAATATGCGGTTCTGTCAGAGCCTCAGCAGTCCCCACCGCAAGCCGGAAAACAAATATTTCCGCATACGCAGCTGAATAATTGCCTATACAGGAATTCGCTCCATACAGCAAATATTCCAGCTCTTGATTTAATAAGGTGTGGCTATCAGGCTGAGACAACTCTTTGGAGGTCTTGGGTTGACCGGAAATGTCCTTCTCCAAGCCGAGTGTTCTATAGTTAAACTTGCTGATAGCAAATTCGTCCAAGTAAAACTCATCCCTGACTTCTGATAGAACAGATTCAATGGAAGAAATAAGATTCATTGCACTCATTCCAGCTTTATCTGCATTAACAAGATTAAGATCAGGCACAGGCTGTGCCAAATCGATTTGGCGGTTTGCTCCCATGTAGCGTTGGTAAAGACCTGTACTTCCTTTAACTGGATCTCCCTGCAGAGTGACATAATGCTCTTTAAATGGATCTGTCGTACTTACAAGGCTGCAGCTGCCCATTGCCTTCGTTACTTGATCCAAATAGGGCTGCGCTTTACTGCGCTGTTCCCGTTTGGAGGTGGCTATGACGTTCTTATTCTTATTTCGTTCGGTTTCCTTGCCCCCTTGCTTCACATACAGCTCGTGTACCTGCTTCCAAAAAAGTTGATTTGTATTGTCCGCATTCCTATAATTGTTAGCATCAAACAGCAGAACACTGGCGAGCTGAGCTTCAAGTCCCGAAAACATCGCCACAGCTCCCGCTGCCTGACTACCATATTCATCCAGCTCCTGCCTTTGAATAATATGAATTCCTTGAAACGCCTGATTCGCGGGATAAGCAGGAGAGGAGCCAGTTGACTGGGTATCTATCGACCGCAATTGTTCATTCAACTGATCATTTGCTGAATTTGCTTGTGCCAGCGCCTCCTCAAATAATTTCAAATAAGCTATTAATTCAGACACGTCCATGGACGATTTTAATTTCAACATAACCAACAGCTCTGCGTACTTAATTACATCCTCCAATAATCGATCCAAATCACTAATTGTATCATTCAAATCTGATATTTGAGCTTTCAATTCTGATTGCGTGTCGTATAATCGATCAAGAGCGGCCGCTGAATCCGAACCTGATTCTATTAAGGATCTTATTCGAAGATCAATTTTCTTTACTTGATCCCTTAAATCTGTCAAATCCCGTTTAGCATTCTGAATGGATTGCTTGACCTCAGTAACAGTATGAATACCAACTCTATCGCTAAGCTGGTTCAACGCTTCCAATTGGACCTTGTAGTAAGGGTGTACAGATGTGGCCTTTTGATGGATGGATATCCATTCCTTCCATGCTTGATCAAGATAGCCGTCTCGTTCTTCGAGCAGAGCTTCAATTTTCACCGCATTATGTGCATATTGGGAGGCCTGCGACATAGTAGCAGCCAAACCTGTTTTCTTAAATTTATCTGCTATCTCCAAGGAATAAATCATTGGCGCACGATATTTCATTTCCTCCAAAATTTGTTTTTTTAAAAAGATATGATTTCCGAGCGTATACATGGAGGTTATGCCCGATCCATCCGTTTCCAACTTTTGATCAATGAAGCTGAAGCCCCCCGCTGTAACAGAACCGGACATATTTTCTGAGACGGTTTTCAGAAATAATGCCTCGGATTTATCCTGTTCCTGCTCCAGAGCATACAGACCATACTTATGCAGCTGAGGGGAAAAAGCAGACAGAGTAGAGCGGACTCCCGTTTTCACCGCATTCTCCGCTTCCTTCTCTGCCACTTTAAGACGTGAAAAATCGATCAAGAGGGCGCATAACAAAAAGACCGAAACCAAAATCATTATCAAATACAATGAAACTGCTCCATCCTGCTCCCGGATCAGCTCCCTCCAAGGTCTCACATAATCTCGCTCCTCTCATAACAAAATCTTTTTACGGGCAGACCGTTAATCATTCATGAATAACAATCACGATTCCTCTCCTTTCCAGCTCCTGCCTCAAGCTTGCTGACAACTTAACCTGGCTATTACGGGACTGCTTAAAAAAGTGCCAGACCACTCCTTTGACTGCTGTCCCATTCTGAAGAAGTTGAGCGTCCTTGGGCATTTGTTCATTACGAAGCTGACTTTCACTAAACGTATAGAATGCCTGGTGCGCCACCTGATTTGTATCCATTGCATCTACTACTCGCTGTGTATCCACATTGACATTAATAGTTAGCTCTCTTCCATTTACGAGAGTTTGCAAATATAGGACTGCTGTTTTGTGGCTGTTAATAACAACCGGTTTCTCTGGTACTGATTTGGGCTCTATCAAAGTTAATAGTGCATCGCTTGGCTTTATTCTGCCTTTTACTTCTTGGATAAAAGTTCGAGTGAGGTCAATGACCCGGATTGTTTCTACGGGATCGACCACTTGAGCGGCCGCTGAAGCTTGTACTTTACTCTCTAGTTTGTGCTCTACGTAGCGAGGAGAATGGAAGGGTTTGACCAGATGAACGCTCACTTCCCGGCTAATCCCATTATTCTTGTACTGCATCGATCCACTCCACTCCGATGAGGCTGCTTCCCCAATCCGCAGCAGCTTCCCCTCGAGGCCGTTATTTGCTTTCTGTCCTGCGACAGGCAGCGTTACTTGTGAAGCAGCGTTCGGGATCAGGAAAGAGAACAGATCGGATACACTATCACTATTCAACCTCCAATACAAACCATCGTCCTCTCCAACCGTAAAAGCGCCTGTAATCGGATTCTTTTTGCTATTGTCCCAGACGAACGCGGCACGGTCTGCAGCAATTCCCGCCGTTTGATAGGCAGATGAAGTTTGAAACACAAACATCGCTAAAAACAACAGTGAGATCGTACTCAATAATATAAGGGGTAGCACAAAGCTGGCTTCGATTGTAAAGCTTCCATTCGTATCCATAAGCCACAGCTTCATTCTATTACAGCTCAACCTCGCCTCCACAATCATCTGCCATT
This sequence comes from Paenibacillus radicis (ex Xue et al. 2023), assembly GCF_024722015.1. Taxonomy (GTDB): domain Bacteria; phylum Bacillota; class Bacilli; order Paenibacillales; family NBRC-103111; genus Paenibacillus_S. The sequence goes on from NZ_JANQBD010000007.1 coordinate 210,251, forward strand.
TTCTATGGACTAATTGAATTTGCATCGTTTACAATGGAACCCGATTGTCCGGATATTTGCGTATTAGCGGAATTAAATAAATCACCCACCCATTTCATAATCCATTTTCTAAAAGCGATCGCTATAATAACAAGCACAGCTACGATCAATAATATTTCAAGGGTTCCTAACCCATCCTCATCCTCCCAAAAGCCGCTAAGCGCTTCGCTCATCCTTTTCATGACTATTTCTCCTCTCATCCTTGATTACGATTAACCCATGGTCATGATGGCAGGCGCCGCTACAACAACCATCACAACCATAAAAATGACAACCATTGGAAAAACCATTTTGGAAGAGGCTTCCTCACCCAATGTTTTAGCCAACGATTTTCGCTTTTCCCAGAGACTCGATGACAGTTCCTTTAAGGACATGACCAATTCATCACCGCCCCTTTTATAGTTGAGCAGCAGCGTGGTTGTAAATAAAGACACCTCCTGTACACCGCAGCGCTTGTTGAAATCCTCCATCGATTTAGTAAAGGATGCATTCATCTGGATTTCGTAAGCGGCTTTAGCCAGCTCAGTAAGCAGTGGGCTCGCTTCAATATCCGACTTGCGTTCCATGCACCTCATCAGAGCCTTTTGCAGAGTTTCCCCGGCATTTACAAGCAGAACAATTAGATTAACTACCTCAGGGAGCTCCAACAGCATCTGCCTCTTTTTCTTTTGCAGCCTGACTGCCAGCTCTTTGTAAAATATGAACGGCAGCAGCGCATTCAAACAGCACCCGTAAAGCAGCATTTCAGCACCGCCCTCAGAAACCAAGGATAGTACCGTGCTTCCAAACAAAACAATAATCTCAATTGTAATTACATTAGCGGCAAAGCATTTAGTGCGAATAACAGCGGTTTTACTTCCATGCAATCCAGCCATTACTTGATGAACACGGGATAACGGCTCTGACAGGTGATCCGCTAGCCGCAAACGGTCCATCAGCCACAACGACAATGGTGCGGCAAAGGATAGTTTTAAATAGATCTTTTGTTCCTTCAAAAAGGCACTGTAGTGAGGTGTTGCTATCAGCAGCAGCCATCCTCCGATCACAAGTTGTACGCCTAACAGCATCAGAATCACCAACCGTGCATCACACCTTAATGTTCATAATCATTTTGGTTACTGCATAACATCCGATCAAAATAATCAAAGACACTGTCATGATTAAAAAACCTGAGCCTTGGTACATCGGCTCCATATAATCCGGGGAACTAAAGCTTAATACAGCAATTACAATAAGCGGAGCAAACGCAAGAACCTTGGATTCAAACCGTTTCTGTGACATCATAACTTGAATATCCTGCTGAATATCCAGCTTCTCTTGAATGATTGAAGAGGTACGACGAATTACATGAACCAAATTGCCGCCAGTTCGTTTGCAGGTCATAAATACATCAGTAAACTGTTGGATATCCTCCAAAGCCGAACGTTCGCTTAAATCTTTCAAGGCGTTTTCAATGGTTTCACCATTGTTGATGCGATGGTTTATCGTTTCAAGCTCTTTAACTATTAGCGCTCTAGGATCAGGATAAAGTAACCGCAAATCCAGCAAAGCCTCTTGGAATGCAGTTTCTACTGATTTGCCAGCACCCAGCGCAGAAGATATAGATGCCAGAGCTTGCTTAAACTGCAGCTGCAGTTGGCTTTTGCGCTTGCGTATCAATCCCTTTCGGCGTATGACAGGGTAATACAACCCAAACAATGAAAGGATCAAAGCGCCACCGATATGTTTGTAAAAAATATAGCCGACAATACCCAAGCAGCTGCCGGCAGCTAATATCGAAATGAGAATTTGCCCAGAAGTCATGACATACTCGTTGTAATGGATCAAACTCCCATTAACAAGCTCCCTGCGGGGCTGTTGATTCCTTTTCAAGAATGAAAAACCTATCCAGCAAACTCCCCCAATCAGAATGATCAAAACTACAGCAGTCAACTGACTTTCCTCCCCTGGCAAAGCACAGTCCTATTGGAATCGGATTACAACATCATCCCGGCCATTGCTAATTTATGTGCTGACAAAAGCTTGTTTCCTGTTGCTTGAAGCTCCCCAATAACTTTACCGTCCTTGTCCTCCCCTCTCTCAATAAATTGAAATAATGGATTTAGCTGTACTTCGCCACCTTTCAACCCTATAATTTCGCTAATTTCTGTAACCCTGCGAGACTTGTCCCTCAGCCTATGTAAATGAATCATCACATCTATAGCTGAACATATTTGTTTGCGAATCACTTCTACAGGCAGAGGGGCGCCGCTCAGCACCATCGTTTCAAGCCTGCTCAGCATATCGCCAGTTGAATTCGCATGACCCGTGGATAGGCTGCCATCATGTCCCGTGTTCATTGCTTGCAGCATGTCCAGCGCCTCAGCCCCCCTCACTTCTCCGACAATAATTCGATTAGGTCTCATACGAAGGGAGGATCGAATTAAATCACGAATTGTAATCTCTCCTTTCCCCTCCGTATTCGCGTTACGTGTCTCCAGCCGGACAAGGTTCGGGACTGTGCGAATTTGCAGCTCAGCCGAATCCTCAATCGTAATGATTCTTTCATCTTCCGGAATATATTGCGATAGAGCATTCAGGAATGTAGTTTTACCCGAACCGGTACCTCCTCCTATAAAAAGGTTGTATTTAGCCTTTACCAGTTTTGTCAAAAACAAAGCAGTTTCATCCGTCAGTGCGCCTTTCTCAATCAAATCGTTCAAAGTGAGTGGAGATTCAGGAAACTTACGAATCGTCATGGCCGGACCCTCCAAGGCAACCGGCGAAAGTACAACATTAACACGAGAGCCATCCAACAGCCTTGCATCAACCATCGGGTTGGACTCATTTACTGCACGGTTCACTCGGGCAACTATTGCCTGAATGACATCCTCGAGCTTTTCTTTACTTTCAAACCTCACTTCCGTTAGCTCGACGCGGCCATTCTGCTCGATAAAAATTTGATCATGACGATTAATCATAATTTCCGTCACCTTCGCATTGTCCACTAGCGGTTGCAGTACATCCAATCCGCGGAACGAATTAAAGAGCCGCATAACTAACAGATGTTTTTGCCCTGCTGTTAAATATCCATCGAACGAATAGCCGAATACCTCCTGCTCGATCATCTCCATCAACAGCCCGTCTGTAACAGAAAAGGATACATCCAGTTTTTCTTTTATCGTTTGTTTCAACAGCATAACGGTTTCATCCGACCACATTCGATTGTCCTCCCTGTTGTCGAGCTGCAAGCCATGAAAGAGCAGCCAAGCTTTCGCTAAATACGCCACGCGCTTGCAGTACATCCATCGTGCCAATCGCTTTCCATTCTGGAATATAAGGAAGATAGCCTAAAACCGGAAACTCAAGTGCTGCAACCTCATTCTTCATTGAACCACTATACTTGTTGACTACTAATCTCAGCTTTTGACTAACTTCTTTTGCAGACAATACCTCCTTTTCAGCTAACTGCCGTATCTGAAGCATCGTTTTTTCCAAGTGAATGCGATCATCAATAACAAGCCAAAGAACTGAATCACTTAGTTTAAGCGAGGCTAAAGTTCTGGGATAAAGCGATGAATCGAGATCAAGCAAAATACAATCATACCCTCCTGTTGCAAGCACAGCCTTTATAATGGATTCCGTATCCAATTCGGTCATTTCAGACATCTCGGCAGAATCCGATATACCAGGAAAAAAATCAAATCCCATTGCTTGATGCTTTCGCTTATAACGCTCTACCTTCGCCGACTGCACACGAGGATCCGTTTTCCCATAATAAAGCATCCTGGAGAAGCAATTCTCACTCTCTGCGCCTGCCTCCTTAAGCCATGATGGGGAAGGCAATTGTTCAAAATTTAAGTAAAAGACCCTCTTTCCCTTAAAAGTAAGTTCTCTCGCCAGATGTACCGCTGCTAATGTTTTACCGCTGCCTCCCACAGCAGAATATACAGCAATAACCTCGGAGCTTCGGTTCCCCTTAAGCATCCTACTCGTAGTAAATTCGTTGAAATGTGAAACAATATGAGACAACAGCTGATTTAACGGTTGATATTTGCAAAGCACCGGATACTCTACAATATCCGCCTGGACCCGTGTATTACTTAATAGGATTAGGCACCCATGCTGTTGACGAAACACAAGCTCCGGGAGCGGCATAAAGCTTTCGTTAACAAGCAATATATATAGCTCCTGAGTACGTCCAATATAAGAAAATCCTTGCTCCTTCGTTGTAAACACACTCATTGTAAAAGTTTCTGCATAATCTGAAGTCCGGATGTACGAAGAAATCATATCGATAAAATAACTATCCTGCTCCAGTAAAACGAGCTTCATCTTAGACATATCCTCCCGGCCCCTCCCCCTTTATCTGACAGCATTCTCACGAGCCCTAAGCTCCCGCACTATACCTTAAAAGCGGTGGTCATGCTTTCGTTGATGCTCACATCATCCCCTTTAATTGCAAAAGTCCACTGCCTATCAGAACTGCCGATAGTATCGCCAGCACGACCGCAGCTTTAACTTGGTTTGTAATAACCTATCGCCTCCTCAAATAGGAACGCAAAAAAAGCACTCACTGAACAAGAAATACTCTTGATCAGCGGTGCTTCCGCCTGCGGTTCTATTAATATTACTTAGAATTATAGCACATTATAAGGAATTATCAACTATTTTGGAATATTATGTTTGATTATGCCTCTGCAAATATTAATGTATATTGGGTGCCTTTACCGACTTCGCTTTTAATATCTATTTTTCCATTCATTTTTTTAATAATACCAAACGATACCATAGTACCGAGACCTGTTCCTTTTTCTTTTGTTGAATAATAAGGGGTTCCGAGTCTTTTGATTTGTTCAGACGTCATTCCCACCCCCGTATCGGTTATGATAATTGCAACATTATGGTTGATTTTAACGGCCTTTATTTCTAAAACACCCTTACTGTCCATGGCCTCAATTGCATTTTTGCCAATATTAATTAACGCTTGTCGAAATTTATACCGGTCTCCAACAATATAGAGCGCATCATTTTCTGATAAAATTTCTTTTATCTCTATATGATTGTAATTTGCATAAGTTAGGAGAACATTTGACATATAGCTAATTTCGTCCTTTATACTCATCTTCTCAATAATTTCAGGATCCGGTTTAGCAAGAGAAAGATAATCTGTAATAATTAATTGTGCACGATCTAATTCCTCCAAGCAAATTCTCTGGTAAAGGAGCTTCTTTTCCTCTCCTAAATTTTGTGCTCCAAACAATTGGATAAACCCTCTCACCGTTGTAAGCGGATTACGAATCTCATGAGCTACAGATGCAGCCATATCGCTAACGATTTTCATTTTTTCACTTTTTACAACTTCTTCTTGCATGTGAAAGTATTTATTCAAAAATTCTATTAAATATACGCATATGCCGATAATGAGCCCCTGCAACAAATAGGTCTCTATAGTTGTTATCACACTATTGAAAAAAAATTGAATCCTATGAGTAAGAAGATAATAAATTAGATTCGTTATCAATTTAAAAAATGTACATAAAATGACTGCCGCTGCAATTTTTTGATATAACTTGAGATTAACGAATTTTTTATAGGAGACTGCAAGCATTGTAAAACTGGGTACTGACGCTACACTATACAGCAGATTGACTGGACTTCCCAATAGGTGCCGATATGTGATAAGGGTTACAAACAATAAAATAGAGACCTCAAGGCCTCCATATAGTGCACCAAGCACAATAGGGATGGAGCGGAAATCATATACCATTCCATTTATATTGAGCGGGAAAGACATCGTTATTACTAAGGCAACGGAAAACAAGATGTACAATAAAAATTTGTATAACGGCACTCTGCTTTTGGTTCTATATATATACGGGTAAAAGACTAATGGAGAAAAGATAAAAAATATATTGACGATAAAATCTTTGAAATAACTTAACATAGATGACTTGCCTCCGGCTTAAGCTATTTTTTTGTTTTCCATTTCCAAAATGCGTCAATTGTACATTCGACAATCTTGGCTGCTTTCCTTCTGTGAACAGATGTATATTTGAAAATAAACAAAACAAAAACAGCCCGTTCCTCTAAGAGGAATGAGCTGTTTGGATAGCCAATATCATAAACGTTTATGATTGGTTCATTTCCTTCAAATACCCAATTGCTTTGCGATACGCTACCGGATGCATATATCTTTGAGCAAGCTCTGACTTAGCCGATTGAAAAAACATGCGCACCAGCGAGCTGCTTGTCAGCATATCAGGCGTATAAGGTGATAAGTATATCGTATCCGCGGAAGTCGTATTTCGAATATACTGCTCCATCTGGAGTTCGTAATCCAAATCCGTTGCATTTCGAATCCCCCGAATGACTACATCAATCTGATGAGCATTTATATAATTAGCAACAATACCTTCAAACGGGACAATATTTACCTGATTTAAAAACTCACTGTCTACAGACGACTTCACTAATTCCGTTCTTTGCTCCAATGAAAAATAATGTTTTTTCGAACGATTATTAGCGATAATAATATGCACATTTTCAAACAGCTTTAAGGCACGTTCAATAACGGATAAATGCCCTAATGTAATAGGGTCGAAGCTTCCCGCATAAACGGCTTTCATTTGAATTCTCCCCTTCTCCGATGTAATCGGTTAATGGTTTATTCAGCTTCCTGCTGCTCAACTATACATCTGTGTTAGTTACGACAATCTCCCATAATTGCTTAGGCAGCCTATAACGAGTCATGACGGCCTCCTGTTTATAAACGACACGCCATTTTTCAAACAAATGATCAACTTGATCCTCATTAAAAAATCGCTTCCGGCGCCCCTCATGCTCGTAATAATTAAGTTCGATCTCAATTCCCTGACCCGCTCCAAAATCCACATCATGGACGGAATTCAGCCTGCACAGCAGGTTCCCGCCAGGCTGCAGCACACGCTGCAGCTCCGCAAGGATGGACCCAGTATCAGACCAGGAAAAATAATGCAAGCTTAGATCGGCGATAACGGTCATAGCACTATTCGATTCAAATGGAAGCTTTTCCAACAGATTTACCTGCATGGTTACCGCATTAGGCACATACTGCTGAACCCTCTGCAGCGCTTCCTCTGACAAATCGCATGAAATGACGCGAAATCCCCTCTCGCTTAAATATAGAGTGTCACAGCCAACGCCACAGCCCAGATCAATAACAGGAATATTGCGTGTCAGCTCCAATAGAGACGTATGCTTGTCCAGCCAGTTATCATAAACGGGCTTGCCATTATCCATTTCAGCAAATACTTGGTTCCAATAATTTTGTTCTTTCTGCATAAAGTCCTCCCTCAACCGTCATCAGGATTTGATAAAAAACAAGGTCAGTTCCTCCCGATTATGAAACAACTGCTTCGCTTTCTGCAAATTCAGCTCAGGCTCAATATCCTCCAGCAGCTCACGAACGGTTTGAAACGGCTTTTTATGCATTAGCTTGACCGTAATGATTGCAGTTCCTCCACTTTGAAGTGCGTGAAGCAGCCCTTTTACGAGTCTGCCCATTTGGCGTGGGCTCCAGCTCATATCGCATACGAGCAGATCAAAAGAATCTGGCTGAAGTAACACATCACTTGCATTTTTCTTATGAAATGTCAGATTCGGATGTTTAAGAAGACTTGCATCGAGCTTGGCCGGATCAATCGCAGTGACCTTAACTCCTCTTTCCAGCAATAAGGACGTCCATCCACCCGGCGCCGCGCCAATATCAATTGCCGATCGATACTGTGTGAAATCAAGACCAAACGCTACTTCTGATTCCAGCAGCTTGAACTTGGCCCGAGATACTTGACCATCCTCCTTACGGAAACGAATAGCCCCACCCGACCAATCGGATAAATTGTCTGTTGGCTTGGAAATTCCGGCATACGCTCTCTCCGGTGTCAAATAGACCGACAAGATAAGCTCCGCATCCTTGGCAACCGGCACAATTGCATAAGCATCCATCAAAACACTGTCCAAAGCCTTTTTACATTCGCCTGTTGACAATTGCGATGTCTGCTCCGTCTTACGAATTTGAATCGCGAGTTTGGTCCCCTCAGCCAGTTGAAAGCTGTCGCTAATCCAAGTCTGAAGCGACGTTATGGAGCCATCCCAGTCCAGCTCAGTATCCACAGGCTGCATATGACGAAGAAACATAGGCTCCTGCTCCAGCACCTTGCTTATCGCATCCAATTTTCCAAGAGGCAAGGAATATAGAAATATTTCGGCAGGCACCACATGACTAAATTTAGCCTCGTTGCCAAACAAACGCCGAATTTCTTCCTGTGCCTGCTGTCCGAAGCCATGGTTCGCTGTTCCAATAAAAACGCTGCTTTTTACCGTATCTACTATCATTACAGCACCTTAATCCAAGGCCGTCCCTGGAACCATTCCAACGATACCGGAACCTGAAACGCCTTGAGTAAATTATCTTCTGTCAATACATCCTCTTTGTGGCCCGAGGCGATAAGCTTTCCATCATCTATAAGCGCCACATGAGTAAACATCGGCATTATTTCTTCGATATGATGGGTTACATATAAAACTGTAATGTTTTGTTGCCCCAGTCGGTTCACCGTCTCCAGCAGCCTTTCCCGCTCGAATAAATCAAGGCCTGAGCAGGGCTCGTCCATAATAAGAATCGAGGGATTAGTCATAAGCGATCGAGCCAGCATGATTTTCTTGCGTTCACCTTGAGATAATGAACCTAGTGCTTGATCAGCTAGATGCGGCAGTCTTACCTCTTCCAGCATACGCAATGCCTTTTGTCGAACCTCATCAGGAATTTCCTCGTAAAACCGCAAAAATGCATACTCACCGGTAGCAACAACCTCCCAAACGGGATCCGCCGGATTTAACTTCTCATATAAGGATTGACTGATGTAGCCAATTTTTTTACGCACTTCTCTTACGTCACATTGACCGTATGTATGCTCTAACACTTGTACTTGACCGCGACTTGGAAATTGATACCCGTTAATCAGTTCCAAAATGGTCGTTTTGCCGGAACCGTTTTTGCCGAGAATAACCCAGTGCTCACCCAAGTTGGCCTGAATTTCAATATCGGATAAAATCGCCCGCTCCTCGCGGACAAAATGAATATTTTTCAATGATAAAACTTGCATGTGCAGGATCACAACCTATTCTTGTACAGTATTGGAAATCTTTTGTAGTGTATCATAAAGCATGGGCCCATTAATTAGCTGTACACCTTCAGGTTTGTTCTGGTACAACAGCTGATACATAGCTTTTTTGCCGCTTAGACTTGAGGTATGCAGGTAGATTTCTTCCGGATATCGTCCCGCAGCAACTATATAATGTACGACATTCAAACCATCAGGCTGCCCCCAACCCAAATCAAAATCGAGGGAAAGAATACCAACCTCACATTCCTGAAGCAAAAGAATGCACTCTTCGGCGCTGTGGGCAGCTACAAATCCTTTGGGACAAGGTCTCATATCGTCCAGATAAACATGAATGATGGAAATCACCTCTTTTCAAAAGAAAGCTCTATTAAGCCGTATTCTCACATAAATTATGAAGTCTGGAACTATGTAACCGGAATTAAACTAACTTCATTGAACGTCCTTGATGCGCGACAACTCAAGAATAAATTCAATCTCAGAAGCATGTGATCCATTTGCAGGAGTCGGAGTCTCTAGTACAAGTGGAAGAGCACGTAAGGATGGTGATTGCAAAAACTCACGGAACCGCAGCTCACCTATATATCCCTTGCCTATATTCTCATGCCGGTCCTTCCCCATACCTCCGGGATACAACGAATCGTTAATATGAATGGCTTTTAAATGATCAAAATACCCAAGTGAAGAGGCTTTAGCAGCCAGCTCTCCCCATCCATTCGGGTGTGATGGCCATAAACCGCTAGCATAAGCATGGCATGTATCGAAGCAAAAACCGATATGCTCACGGCAATCCGACAAATTCCGAATTTGCATAAGCTCCTCCAAAGAGGTGCCCATCCTCGTGCCTTCTCCAGCTTGATTCTCAATAAGCAGCTTGGCTTGGCCCTGCCAGTCTGAAAGCACTTCATGTAAACATTGTATAATATTTTTATAGCCTTGTAACGTATCCCCGCCTTTATATTTGCCAAAGTGCACCACAACGCCTACGGAACCACAAGCCTCGGCAATCTCCAGATCGTTGCGCAATGACATAACGGTTGCATGACGAAGTTCGGAATCCTCAGAGGCCAGGTTGGTCGGATAGGGTGAATGTGCGATCGAAAGAACGCCCTGCTCACGGCACAGCGAGAAGCAAGCTTCGGCATCTTTGGCATTCCAGCGCTTAATGATCAAGCTTCGCGGGTTTTTGGAGAAGTATTGAAATGCTCCCGCTTGCAGCTTAATCGCAGTTTTGGCTGCTTCTTCATAACCTTTGCGTATGCTAATATGACAGCCTATTTTCATCGTTTCTTCCCACCTCCCAATGCTCTTTCAGACACAATTCAATCACTAGCTCTGACAGTTCAAACAGCAAAAGGACTTCTTGGACGACACATCCTGCCGGACCAAAGGACGCCCGCAGCGCACACAGGGCTCTCCTTCCCGGTCGTATACTTTGCATTGGCTATCATACCCGCCCGTCAGATGATCACCGGAGAACAGCGGCATTTCCATATAACCACCCTGGTGTGCAGCGGTCTGGAGCACGTGTAGCATAGAAAGAAATAGACGTTCCAGCTCCTCTTGGTGAAGCTGCTGGCAGCGACGTGACGGAAGCAATCCCGCTTCAAAACATATTTCATCGGAATAACAATTGCCAATTCCAGAAATAACACTTTGGTCAACTAATGTTGACTTTAAGGTTCCCCGATTCCTTTGCAGTAATAGGGCGAAATCATTGAAGGAGAACTCTGGCTCCAAAGGTTCAGGTCCGAGCTTTAGCAGCAGCCTCTCGACATCCAATACATCGTATAAATGCAAATACCCCAACCTCAATCCAATAAAAAATAAATGACGGTTTCCCCAGCTTATGGTTATTTGTACAGTCCGTTCCGGCCTATCATCGCCGCTTCCGTAATACATCATTCCACCAAGCATAAGATGAAGCACAAGCACCTTAGTCGTGTTAAGATGGAACAAAAGATGCTTAGCCCTGCGTTCAATCGTGTAAATGGAGGCACCTATCAGCTGCTGCTGAAAAAACTCCACTGAAGTATTAATTGATTTTTCTCTACCGACTTCAACTGCTGATATCGGTATGCCGGTAATTCTCGGGTTCAGCAGAAGCCTGTAATTTTCCATTTCCGGTAGCTCTGGCATACATATCTCGGCTCCTTATCATAATGAATAAGAGACTCTTATGTGTACCAATTAACCTAACTTCGTGAATTGGTAACACTTGTCTTTCTATATGTAACCAATTTTTGGCTGCTTTATCCCAGTATGCGTTGAAATAGATCGTTCCACAAACAACTCCAGCCATATCCGCGTACGTTCTTTCACAAAAAATCCTCTGCACCAATACAGGCGTCAGAGGATTTTCATTTTACAATATGCAGCTTTATTTTTCTAAATGACGACGGAAAAAGCGAATGATTCTCGAATTCATTGCGATGTGGTTTTCCATTTTCTCTGTCTGATGCCCTTCGTCCTCGAAAATGACCAGCTCGGCTTCTTGACCTCTAGCCTGCATATCCGCGAACAACTGCTCGGCCTCCGTAACCGGAACCCGTGTATCATTGCGTCCGTGAAAGATGAGCAGCGGTACCTTGATCTTATGCGAATGATTGAATGGCGCGATTTCCTCAAAAAAGTCAGAATCGTCAGCGAGCGTACCGTACTCCGATTCGCGCAGCTTTCTGCGCCATTCGCCTGTATTTTGCAGAAAGGTACGGAAATGGGTTATCCCTACGATATCCACTCCCGCTGCCCATAAATCAGGATAATGCGTGAGCGCAGCGAGTACCATGAATCCCCCGTAGCTCCGTCCCATGATGCCAATGTTGGCTGTATCGATTTCCTCGAAGCGGCCAAGATCCTTCACCATCTCTGCCAAATCCGCGACTGTGTCCATCCTTTTCCGTCTGTTATCGAGATTCAAATAGTTTTTGCCGTAGCCCATACTGCCGCGAACATTCGGTGCAATAACGTTAAACCCTTTTCCAACCAAATATTGGATGACCGGTTGAAACTCGAAGCGAATTTGCGATTCCGGCCCGCCATGTACGTAAACGACTGTTGGTGACTTTTGGGCCGTCAGCGCTGCTCCTTCCGATTTGGATTGCCCCATTGTATACCTCGATGAATCGGGTCTGTAATAAAAATACGGAACTTCAACACCGTCAAAGGATTTGAATGTGCAAAGCTCAGGTTCACGCAGTAAATGCGCGATACTCTCCGCCGCACCGAAATGAGTAAGCTGCTGGAACGATGTGTCGTTTGTCCGATAGGACCAGACATCTCCTGGCTGTATTGGACTCTTGAGGGCAAAAACGAGCTGCTCCTCGTTTAACCAGGACAAAGATTGTATAACGCCCTTCGGCTGCCCTTTAGTTGCTTCTGAGCTTCCACTTTCCAAATTATACATATATAAAACCGACATGCCGCCTTCATTTACTGTATACGCAATTCGGCTTCTATCGGGTGACAGCTTGGCCTCCTCAATATCCCACTCGGGAATATGGCAGAGCAAATCCGCTCCTGTTCGATCCGCGGAAAAACAATACAGCGCCATCGTGTTTTCAGCGGCATTCGTGATAAAGTAACCTGTACCATCCTCACAGAGCTGTACGGAAGTATAAACCCCCGCTCCCTCCAAACCAATTCGACGGGTGCCTCCATCTTGAAGATCAAGTACGTACAAATGCTGCGAGATACTCGTCTCGTCAGTAACGAACAATAGTCCAGAGCCATCTGGCAGCCAGCTGAGAGGAACACACTTGCTCTCGTGCCGGTAGACGACCTCCAACTGTTTCGTCTCCACATCCAGCACATAAAGATCAAATAAACCGGGACCTCTCCGGTTGCTGGAGAAGGTGATTTTTTTTCCGCATGGAGACCAGCTGCCCAGATGGTGGAAATGCTCCGGGGAGAAGACAAGCTCCTGCACATTCAGCGTCTCGTTGTCCAACATATACAGCTGCTGCTTCTCATTTCCTTTGTGATCCATGCCTATAACTGTTCTGAAGCCGCAGGAAGAATGCTTGACGGCCATCACCCGATCCGGCAGCTGTACGACCTGCTTACAGCTCGACTCAGCTGCATCCCAACTCCAAAGCTGGGGTAATCCCGTTTTTTTCGTTATAAATGTAACCCGGTTTCGATGAGGCACTACCTGCGGCTGGTAAGCCAATATTACGTTTAAATAAGCTTGGAGCGTGCTGTTGTCTTCTGTATGTTCATTGTTTTCCATCGTTTTTGAACTCCTTACCGAATGTTATTAGGCGTAAGCCCCGATACCCCATTATAGCGGGAAGTGGCAGGCAGCTGCATGGCCACTCGCTTGTTCCTGCAAAATGGGTGCTATGTTGCGGCACAATTCTTGTACATAAGGGCAGCGTGTATGAAAGCTGCAGCCTTTGGGCGGATTCGCAGGGCTCGGCAAGTCACCCTGCAAAATGATACGTTCTTTCCGTTGTGTCGGATCAGGGACTGGAACAGCTGAAAGCAGTGCTTGTGTATAAGGATGTCTCGGATGAGAGAATAAAGATTCGCGATCAGCCAATTCGACAATTTTGCCCAAATACATAACTGCAATACGGTCACTGATATGTTTGACCGCCGGCAAGCCATGAGCGATAAAAATATAGGTCAGTTGCAATTCCTTTTGCAGCTTTTTGAGCAAATTCAAAATTTGTGATTGTATGGATACGTCCAATGCTGATACCGCTTCATCGCAAACGATCAGACTCGGATTAAGCGCAAGCGCTCTGGCTATTCCAATCCGCTGTTTCTGTCCGCCGCTGAATTCGTGGGGATGGCGCGAAAGATGATGTGTATCGAGACCGACCAGCCGCAATAGCTCTATAACCTTTTCTTTTAATGCTGCACCCTTATAAAGACCGTGTACCACCAAAGGCTCAGACACGATATCTTCCACGCTCATCCGCGGGTTAAGTGAGGAATACGGATCCTGGAAAATGATTTGCATATTGCGGCGAGCTTTGCGCAGCTCCTCTTTGGATAGGACGGTCATCTGTTTTCCCTCAAACCATACTTCCCCTTCCGTTGGCTCTATGAGCTGCAGAATGAGCTGTCCAGCTGTAGACTTACCGCATCCGGACTCGCCTACAATTCCAAGCGTCTCTCCGCGGTATACTGACAAATCAATACCGTCAACGGCGCGTACGGAACCTTTTTGTGTGCTGAATAAGCCTTGTTTAAACGGAAAATGTTTTTTTAACCCTTTAACCTCCAATAACGGCAGGGGCGTTTGATTCATGCTAAATCACTCCTTACTGGCTGTAAAAGCAACGTGCCCGATGGCTGTCGTTCACCGTCTCAAGCAATGGTTTATTGGCCTTGCATTGTTCCGTGGCGATTGGGCAGCGCGGGTGGAATGCACAGCCGCTCGGCATTTGCAGCGGATTCGGTACGGAGCCGTAGATGGAATCCAGCTCATCGAGCTGTTCATCGATTTTCGGCAATGAGCCCAGAAGCCCTCTTGTATACGGATGTTTCGGAGAGGCAAACAATTCAAATACATTAGCCTCTTCCACTATCTCTCCGGCATACATAACGATCACTCTGTCAGCCATTTCCGCAACAACTCCAAGATCGTGAGTGATCAGAACGACTCCTGTATCACGTTCTTTGGATAGTGCTTTCAACAATTCAAGTATTTGCGCTTGGATCGTCACATCAAGGGCCGTCGTCGGCTCGTCGGCAATCAATAAAGCTGGGTTGCAGGCGAGAGCCATTGCGATCATTACTCTTTGCCGCATCCCCCCTGAAAGCTGATGCGGGAAGTAATCAACCACTTTGTCTGCACGTGGAATTCCAACATCATCCAACATCTGTATGCTTTTAAGCTTGGCTTGTTTTTTATTCAACCCCTGATGATGCGCAAATACTTCACCAAGCTGGTTTCCAACCGTAAACACAGGATTAAGCGATGTCATCGGCTCCTGGAAAATCATTGAAAGTTTATTCCCCCTGAGCTTGCGCAGCTCATAATTGCTTTTGTTCAGCAAATTTTCGCCATCTAGCAAAATTTCACCGCCAACCACTTTCCCAGGTGCAGCAACGAGCCCCATGATAGAAAGTGAGGTAACGCTTTTACCGCAACCGGATTCACCAACAATAGCCAACGTTT
The DNA here is from genome assembly GCF_024722015.1 of Paenibacillus radicis (ex Xue et al. 2023). Lineage (GTDB taxonomy): Bacteria > Bacillota > Bacilli > Paenibacillales > NBRC-103111 > Paenibacillus_S. The sequence goes on from NZ_JANQBD010000007.1 coordinate 225,566, forward strand.
CCCCTTTGGATACGGAAAACGAAATACCGTTGACAGAAGCAACGACCCCGCCTTCGGTTTTAAAATGCGTTTGCAAGTTTTTAACTTCCAGCAATTGTGCCAATACTCTCACCTCTTTTGTTCCGTATCATAATAGTAGTATTATTTTGTTTTCATACGAGGATCAAGCACGTCCCTCAGCCAGTCGCCCAGGAAAATAATGCCCAGAACTGTGATTGTAATGGCAACTCCAGGGAATGTAGCGACCCACCAGCTAGTGGCAAGATATTGTCTGCCATCACTCAGCATACCGCCCCACGTAACGGTCGGCGGCTGGATGCCCAGACCTAGGAAGCTTAAGGACGCTTCCAAAATAATAGTTGTAGCCACACTTAAAGTGGAAACGACAATAAATGAAGAAATAACATTAGGAAGTATATGCTTGACTATAATCCGGTAATTTTTCGCACCTACCGAACGGGCTGCTCTCACATAATCACGCTCTTTAACACTAAGCACTTCACTTCGGATAATGCGAGCATATTTCACCCAATTGGTTATCCCAATAACGAAAATCAGCGTGGATAATCCCGGCCCCAAAACAGCTAAAATTACAAGGATGAATAATATATTCGGTATGGCCAAAAATGTATCGACAGTTCTCATTATGACCTTATCGATCCAACCCCCATAGTATCCGGAAACAAGCCCTAAAATAACGCCGATCGTACCAGCAACTGCTACCGCGCATATTCCTACGAGCAGCGATATCTGCGACCCATAAATAATGCGGCTGAGCACATCCCGCCCAAGATTATCCGTGCCAAGCGGATAATCAGCGGTGCCTTTATCCATCCACATCGGCGGCAGCAGCCGCTTTGCCGCACTAGTTTTGACCGGGTCGTGCGGAGCAACAACACCGGCAAACAACGCCATGAACACAATAGCGACTATGATAATAAAACCAATCGTACCCGTTTTGCTTTTCAACAGTGAGCGTGCTAAACGCCTTGCCTTGCTGACACTTTTTGTAGTTTCTCGCCTGTTAACTTGCCCGCTCTGCGTCTCGATCAATGAACTCATATGTTCCCCCCCTTGCTGCTAATTAAATTTAATTCGCGGATCCAATAACCGGTATACCAGATCAGCTAGCATATTGCTGGCTATAACCAATATTGCGATCACAAATACGGCTGCTTGAACGATCGCCATATCTCTCGTATTGACCGCTTGAACAATTAATTGTCCCATGCCGGGCCAAGCGAAGATCGCCTCCGTAATTAATGCCCCGCTTATTAAAGATGAAATTTGCAGCGCCATGATCGTAACAACAGGAATTAATGAATTGCGGAAAGCATGTTTATAAATAACAATTTTTTCACCTAAGCCTTTACTTCTGGCGGTACGAATATAATCCTGGCCCAATATTTCCAGCATGCTGGAACGGATCAAACGTGTCATCTCTGCAGCTATCCCTGTTCCAAGCGTAAACGCAGGCAAGATCAGATGAGCGAACGTTCCTCGACCAGATACCGGAAATATGCCCAATTTAACTGAAAACAATAAAATAAACATGATCCCTAGCCAAAAGTGGGGCATTGCTTTACCGAGTACTGCCGCTCCTGTTGCTAGCACGTCCCAGAAGGAATTCCGTTTCGTTGCCGAAATGATGCCAAGTGGAATCGCAATAACTGTAGCAACAACCATCGCAAAAAAAGCAAGCTCGAACGTAGCCGGAAGCCGGGCTAACACGATTGGCAGCGCAGGCTCGTTGTAACGAAATGACTTGCCGAAATCCCCTTGCAGCAAATTGCCAAGAAAACTGAAATATTGACTGATTAACGGCTGATCCAAGCCTAGAGCGATGCTCAATGTTCTGCGGTCTTCATCGGTGGCCGTGTCCGGGAGCATCAACGATACAGGATCACCTGAAACATGCACCAACAAGAAAACGATAATGGAAATCATAAACAATACCGGGATGACCTGAATGATCGATTTTAATAAAAATTGCCTCACGCTTTACCTCCCAATGTAAGCCTTGAATTAAGAAGGGGCCCCACCTCGGAGACCCCAAGCGTAAAAGCGGCTACTTCAAAGTAATTTCATCTGCATAGGTGATTTCATCGATTCTTGGTGTAAAGTTAAGGCGTTTGTTCGTTCCATAGTTAGCTACCAATTGCAGCAAGTTGATTTGCGGCCGGTCTTTTGCTAGAATATCCTGAACTTGCTGGAACTGCTTTTCCCGTTCTTGAGCGTTCATATTTTTCTCAGCTGCACTTAACAGCTTGAGCACTTCCGGATTGTCGTAACCGGTATCCGGGGCAAGGCGTTTGTAAAGAAGTGCTGCGTCAAACATAGAATTGGCATAAGCGACCAGAAACATATCTCCGGTTGTGCCCGCGTTGCGTTTTTCATTAAACTTGCTGCTTTCCAATATTTCGAGGTTCACTTTAATGCCCACTTCGCCAAGCATAGCGGCAATAAACTCCGAAGTTTCCTTATCCTTCAACGTTTTTCCAACCGAACCTGTAAAGTTAATCGTCAACCCTTTTTCATACCCGGCTTCCTTCAACAATTGCTTGGCTCGATCAGGATCGAACTGCGATTTGCCGAACAAATCCGGCTTAGCCCCGAAAATACCCGGAGTAATTGCTGTCATCGTTTCTTTCCCATCGCCTTCAAACAGATTTTTGATGATGGCTTTTTTGTCAATGGCCAAATCAATCGCTTCACGAACCTTCGGATCTGAAGTCGGTCCGCTTTTCGTGCGAAGCGCCAGCATCATCACACGTGTTGTCGGTCCGGATAACGATTGAGTGGTTTTGTTCTCATTAACCCGCTTCATGTCAGTCGGCGGAATTTGCACCGCGATATCAACCCCACCGGTCATCAGCTCGGAAACCCTTGTCGCTTCTTCTGGAATTGACCGGAAAACCAGCTTGTCCCATTTCGGCTTATCTCCAAAGTAAGTATCGGTTTTTACTAAAGTCACACGGTCGTCGCGCAGCCATTCGAAAAATTTATAAGGTCCGGTTCCAACAGGATTTTTGAGAAATGCTTCTATTCCTTTTTCCTGAATATATTTAGACGGCAGCATGCTTGAGCCCAGTCGGGAAAGTCTGGATAGCAGTACCGGCTCCGTTTCACTTGTAATGATATCAACCGTGTAATCGTCGACGATTTTCACTTCTTTAATTTGCTTGTAGTTTCCGTATTCAACCAGCTTTTGATCTTTAGCCACGCGCTCCAGTGAAAACTTCACATCTGCAGCAGTAAAGGAGTCGCCATTATGAAATTTCACGCCTTCCCGCAGCTTGAATCTCCAGGTTGTCGGGTTTGTCGTTTCCCAGGATAGAGCCAGATCCGGCTGAAATTTGCCGTCCGGGCTTTTTTTAACCAAATAATTGAACATGTTGACATGGACCGATTCTGTACCTGTGAAGCCATGATTATGCACATCAAATCCGATAATGTCGCTGCTTCTGGCTATCGTCAGCACTTTTTCTCCACCCATACCGGCCCCTTGGCTTGAACCGTTTGCATCAGGTTTGCCACAACCGGCAAGCGCAGCGGATAATGCAATAATAATGGCCAGACTCGTGGTCCCAAATCGTTTCATTAATAATTTCCCCCTCGATTTTATTCATACACATTCCTATGTTTGTTTGGAAAACTCATCCATAATTGCCGCTATATGTTTAATACCTTGAATAAAATCTTCCACAAAAATGTTCTCGTTGGGAGCATGATTATTGGATGCGAAATGCCCTACTCCAACGGATACGGAAGGAATTCCAATTCGTTGGCACAAAATATACATAGGCCCCGTTGCCGGTGACATAGGCTTGATTGTAGGCTCAGAACCGTAAATTTCTTTGGCTGTTTTAATAACCGAGCGAGCCAATGGTCCGTCAAGCGGCGTACGTGCGGGATAAGTCATTGTATGCGGAATCATTTCCATATCTGAAAAGCCGTGCTCGTCCAAATGCTTCCGCAAAAGCTCATAAATGGTATGCGGGTCTTGATTCGGTACGAGACGGAAATCAATCTTCACTCTTGCTTCTGATGGCAGGACCGTCTTTTTACCTTCGGCTATGTAACCGGATTTGAAGCCGCAAACCGTACAGGTAGGCTGATATATCAGCTTTTCTTTCAACGGCAAGCCCGACAGCTCGAGAACGAATGAGTCCAGTCCAAACTTCTTCAATGTGCTTTCTTCGTCGTAATCCATGTTGTTCAATACTTCAAGGTCTTTTTCCGTTAAAGAGGCTACTTGATCGTAAAAACCTTTAATTTGAATTCGCTCATCCGGCGTTTTTAATGTGTTTAAAGCCCAGATTAAACGCCAAGCCGGATTTTCGATAATAGCCGCATTGGAAGAATGCATATCGGTGTTCGCTCCCCGGCAAACCAGCTCAACATAACACATCCCCTTGACCCCAAAGCTTGCCTGCAAACTGCCGTCCGCATCCTTATAACCAAATTCCCAAATGCATCCGTCAGCTTGAACCAATTCTCTATTCGCATCCACAAACTCCCGCAAATGAAGACTGCCGATCTCTTCCTCACCTTCGATGATAAACTTGATATTGAGCGGAAGCTCACCCTTTACTGCCATATAGGCGTCAATTGCAGCCAATCGAGCTATAAGGTTTCCTTTATTGTCAGCAACCCCTCTGGCAATGATTCGACCATCTTTTATTTCAGCCGCAAAAGGTGGTGAGTCCCATAATTCAATAGGGTCCTCCGGTTGAACGTCGTAATGATTATAAAAAGAAAGCGTACTCTTTTTATTGTTTTGAAACTCTCCATACACAACCGGATAACCGGAAGTTTGAACCTGCGCCGCTTTTCCGCCAAGCTGTTGAATCAAAGATTCCACCATGCCAGCCGTTTTTGTCATTCCGCGATTCTGTGCGGCAACACTGGGCTGTCGGCAAATATCCTGCAGCCATTGGATATATTTGTTCCTGTTTAGCTCGACGTATTCAAACACATCATTCAAAAGCAGCCACCTCTTTTATAATGGAATATTTCCTTTATTATTCCTTAAATAAATATAAAACATGTGTTATGATAGTGTCAATAAGCAAGTGTAATAAAACATCACATAATACAGAAGGAATTTCCATATTGTAAGCGAATATTATCCATCACGAAACTTAACTATGCCGGAAAATGCCTGAAAGGAGTCTAAAACACATGATTGCCAGAGTTGGAGCCGTCGGTCCTAAGGACTCTATTGAGTTGATCGCCGAAATCGGCAAAGAGTTTCAAAATCAATTGTTCGTTATTCCTTTCGTTTACAATTCAATGAACGAAACGAGTGAAATTGTCATGCGGGAAGAACACGATATAGATATTTGGGTATTTTCAGGACAAGCCCCTTATTCGATCGCCCTGGAGCAGCCAATCAAACGCAAAGCACTGTTCCCCCAATTAAACGGCTCCAGCCTCACCAAGGTGCTGATGGAAATCGTGTACCGCGATCGTTTGATTCTGGATCGGGTCAGCTTCGATACGATATTGCCGCATCATTTCAACGAAACCTGTACCGAACTTGATCTCACCTGTGATCACATCCATCTTTTATCGTATACCGGCTTCAAGCCGGAGGAAGATCTGCTGGAATTTCACAGCCAGCTGTTTGCCTCAGGAAAAGTGGATGCTTGTGCAACTTGCTTGAGCGGCGTCTACGAGAAACTGAAAGCGAAGGGCATCCCTGTCTATCGGATTCAGCCCAACCGGATGACCATTCGAACTATGCTGAATTTGGCCAGCACCGAGGGTGAGACGATGCATTTTAAAAAATCGCAAATTGCCGTCATGCTCATAAACATCGAAGAAACGGAAAAGCTCATCGAAAATAAAAGCTCTTATGATATACGCCGTCTCGACCTCCAATTTCAAGAAATGATTATTGACCATGTGGAGGCGTTATCGGGATCATTTATCGCTTTAGGCAACGGCAAGTTCCTCGTGTTTACAACAAGAGGAGCGTTTGAAGCTGCTAATTCTATAGCCGATCCCTCCGTTTTGCTCGAAAAGCTGGCCCTGCTCACCGACTTGAAAACTAATATCGGAATCGGCTATGGTGTGACTGCACTGGCGGCGGAACGAAATGCGCAGCTTGCGATCCAGCACGCTAAAAAATCGGGCAATTTCATCGCCATTCTCGTTAAAGACACTGGAGAAATTGAAGGGCCGCTGCAACAGGCCAAAAGCATCAATTTTAATTACCGCACGGAAGATCTTCAGATGCTCGAGCTGCTGAAAAAGGCCGGAGTAACCATTACGACTTACAACAAGATGCTGTCGGTACAGAAGAACTTGGGCCAGAATGCCATCAGTGCGTCGCTCATCGCTGAATCCCTTAGCATGACGAAACGAAACGCACGCCGTATTCTATCGGATTTGGAAGAGCATAACCTCGCCGAGCTAATAGGCGAAGAGGCTCCCTCCAACCGCGGCAGACCAAGCAAAATATACCGTATCAATCCTCTAACTCAATCGGTCTGATCGTTAAGAGGTTCCTCCAACACTTGAAGCATACGCACCTCACAGGCTCGCCGCAAAACTGCGCCCGGCCTGTATGTTTTTATTTATCCAATAATGCCGCCCCTGCTATTCCGGGATGTGTCATTTCATAAGGATCCAGTATGAGATTGAGTTCTTCCTCCGTGAGTACGTTATACAGAAGGCATAACTCGCGGACAGAACGGCCTGACAGCGTTGCTTCCCGAGCTATTCTTGCCGCGGTCTCGTACCCCAGATGAGGATTCAGTGCGGTTATCACACCTACACTTTTCTCTACATTTTCCACACATCTCTCCTCATTGGCTTCAATTCCTTCCAGACAATGGGTTCTGAATACTGTGAATGCTTGATTCATCATACTTAGTGACTGAATTAAATTAAATACAAGAACAGGACCCATGACATTGAGTTCCAGCTGTCCTGCTTCAGATGCGAGACAAATCGTATGATCGTTGCCGATCACCTGGAATGCAACCTGGTTGACAACTTCGCACATGACCGGATTCACCTTGCCCGGCATGATTGAAGAACCCGGCTGTCTGGCAGGCAAGCTTATTTCTCCAAGGCCTGTCCGCGGACCTGAGGCCATCAGCCGAAGATCGTTGGCCATCTTCGACATGTTAATCATACAAACCTTGAGAGCTGCCGACACCTCCGTATAAGCATCGGTATTTTGTGTAGCATCCACCAGATTGTCCGCATTAATAAGCGGCAACCCTGTCAGATCTGCGAGCAGCACGACAACCCGTTTAATATAGCGGGGATCTGCGTTCAATCCGGTGCCAACCGCAGTGGCACCCATGTTCACCTCATATAGATGCTCACGCGTCTGCATGACTCGTTTAATGTCGCGCTGCAGTACTTTGGCATAAGCGCCAAACTCCTGTCCCAGACGGATCGGCACCCCATCCTGCAAGTGTGTTCGCCCCATTTTTATTACATGATCAAACTTAGCCGCTTTGTCTTCCAATGAGCCCCTCAATTCCTCCATTGTCTGCAGCAATTTGCCGATCAACTTAAGGACAGCGATATGTACAGCTGTAGGGACGGCATCATTCGTGGACTGTGCCATGTTAACATGGGTGTTCGGACTCACTGTAAAATAATCCCCTTTAGTCCCCCCAAGCAGCTCGATGGCCCGATTGGCAATAACTTCATTGGTGTTCATATTAATAGAAGTGCCTGCTCCGCCTTGTATCGGGTCCACAACAAACTGGTCATGCCATCGCTCTGCCAATATCTCTTCTGCTGCTTGCACGATCACATTGCCTAACGTCGGCTGCAGCTGCCGGATTTCCATATTAACCATCGCAGCAGCTTTCTTAACCACAGCCATTGCCCTGATTAGTTCACGGTCAATAGTATAGCCGCTAATCGGGAAGTTTTCCGTGGCGCGCTTCGTTTGAATCCCATAGTATGCCTCTGCCGGAACTTCCTTTTGTCCAAGAAAATCTTTTTCCGTTCGCATTTGCATAGTCATCTCCGCAAGACCACCTTTTCTTATTAACAAATGATAACTTTTCCTATGTTTCTCTCAATTTCGATTCTTGTTCCAAATGGAGCGGACAACAGCTGTATGTTTTCTAATACCTGAGTATCTGCTGTCAAATTCGGCCAGCCTCTGCGATACCTCGGTTGCCCGTAACCGATTTCAATTGGATGTAAAACAAGTTCCTTTAAATCACCGTTTTCCATCGTCCAGTACGGTATAACAGAAGACCACACTTTGGGGTCTGTTCCCAGCCCTCTTGTTTCATTGCCGCTTCTTTTGTCAAAAGCATCCGAAATATTGTCATCATGTCCTAAGCCGTACTTTTCATAAAAATCGGCAGGCAAATGCGTCACCGTATCGTTTTGGAAAATAAAATTCCCCAAACTATAGAAAATAGGTCGATTTTTATAAATTTCAATCCCGCGCACAATATGCGGTCCATGCCCAATGATGGCATTAGCTCCCTGGTCGATACACTTTCTAGCAAACGTTTTCAAAAATTCCGCAGGTTTATCTTTGGCATCTCCTTCCATTTCATGAGCGTGAATGCTTACAAGGACGTAGTCTGCTTGCCGCTTTGCCTCATCAATTCTATCCAGCATCCGCTGCATGTCAGCTTCGTGAGGTGTTGTTGTGAGGCCCTCTGACTCACCAGTCTGGAAACAGTATTTGCCAAACTGAAACACATTGGAGTCCGATGCTGCAAGAAACCCTTCCTTTTTAGACATATTTTGCTGGGCATTGATATACACCGTATCCGCAATCGCTCTTAATTGATCCATTTTTTCTGCAGAAACGATATGGTTCGCTTGATAACGAAGAGGATTAATACCAGGCCTGCCCTTCATATCGGGGCGCTGCTCCCCAGCAAGCCAAAATTCATGGAAAGTCGACGTCGCCGCGATGAGCGCAACTCGACCTGAAGCGGTCTCCATGTATTTAATTTGACTAGCCTCCGCCAAATTTTGGCCGACCCCTGCATGAATAAAGCCGTATTGATCCAAATATTTGACCGTAGCCTTCAATCCGTCGTACAAGTAATCCAAAGTATGGTTATTGGCCCATGCCAACATGTTAAACCCATAATCTTTAATATCCTTCAACACCTCGGGCTGGGCTATTGCCCAGGTGCCCCCGCTTAAAGCTGAAGGCGTTCCTTCGAAATGATGCGCAGTAACTTCCAAATTCGTAAAACGAACATCCGCCTTTTGAATAAGGCTCGAAACACCAGTAAACCGCTCCCCCTTCACAGACGGCAGTCTGCGTGTAATAAAACTGTCCCCTGTTGCAACAAATGTCATGGTTGGGTTCATCTGCAGCTCCCCTTTCCTACAAAATCGTTTCTTGACATGCTAGCACAAGTCTGATGAGCAGCTCCGTTCCGATAACCAACACATTTTCGTCAAAATCGAAGCCTACCTGATGATGTCCATCTTCCAGCGGTGAACCGAATAATAGATATGATGCCTTTCCACCCTGCTGCTGAACGCGATTCATCATATACACAATATCCTCTGAGCCACCTAAATCCATGGATGGGATAAACGATTTCACGCTGCCCATCTGCTCCACGGCCTGACGGATGACAGGAATAAGCTCAGGACTGCTTTCTGCCCCGGGAGCTTCACCGACAATTTCCCATTCGCAGGCTACATTGTACATTATTGCCACATTCTCGATGATGCGGATCGCCTCATTTTTCACAAAATGGTTCAATTCCGTCGTACCGCCGCGAGTTTCCAGCTTCATCAATGCTTTGTCCGCAACAATGTTGCGGCCCGAGCCCGCTTCAAGCGTACCTACATTAATTCTTGTAGCTCCACCGCTGTGACGGCTAATTCCGTTCAAATGCAGCGAAGCGGCAGCAGCCGCGAGCAGCGCACTGCGTCCTTCTTCCGGAGCAGCCCCTGCATGTGCAGCTATGCCCGTGTAAGTGACATTAATTTTGGTAGTAGCCAAAAAACCGTTTATCGAGGCTACGATTTCTCCTAATGTTTTACTCTTAAAAGCAATGTGCCCGCCGAAAAAGTAATCAACATTGTCTAGCCATCCCGCATCGACCATCGATTTGGCCCCCCGGCTTCCTTCCTCGGCAGGTTGGAACAGCAGGCGAATTTCCCCACACAGCCGATCTTTATGTTTGGCCAAAATTTCGGCCACTCCGAGTCCGATAGCCGTGTGCCCATCATGTCCGCAGGCATGCATCATACCTGCATGTCGGGAAGAAAAGCCTTCCTGTACCGGACGATGGCTCTCACTGGCAGATTCGGTCAAATCGTTCGAATCCATATCAAACCGCAGAGCGATAACTGGACCCGGTTTTCCAGTTCGAATGACACCGACAACAGCTGTATGTCCACCCTTCATCTGCTCGACCCAAACTGGATCGGCACCTTCGGAAATTGCCCTATTCTCATGAAACTGAAGTACTTCGGCTGCGGGAACGCCCATACGGGACGAGGATCTGCTCGCATCCTCCCGCACATAAACCTGATAATTCAATTGATTTAATTGCTCCGCGACAATCGCTGCGGTACGATACTCCACCCAACCCGATTCAGGGAACATGTGGAAATCCCGTCTTCTTTGCGTAAGCTTGTCTTGAATTGCTTGCACATCCTGACTGATATCCATCCGACTCTAATCATCTCCTAATGAAACCGTAAAGGAACCAAAAATATATATAGGAATTTTTCCTTAATTATTCCTTATTAAAATATAAGTTTTCAGGTGATCATTTGTCAATGTATTATTTCAACAATATTTTCTGCAAAATTCGGGAATCAACCAAGAAAATGCCGAAATACCCGCTACTCAAGCATAAAACACAGCTTGAGTGGCGGGTATTTAATAGTTGACTCTTATGTGAAGTTATCCTGTGGGGCCATAACCATTTATTTATGTTATGGCTTGTCCAGGCTTACAATGCGGCGATTAGATCAAATGATCCATCATATAATCCGTTTCCTTTTTTGTTACCTTCCTTGCGTTGTTTTTAAGGACATTACGCTTAATACCAGAAGACCGCCTCGATGATAAGGCTTGGTCAGCAAGCTCTGACTTGTGACGCAGACGCTGAATTCGTTTCTCCAGTGCTGCGATCTCCTCAAGCTGCTTAGCGTCCATTGGTGATACAGCACCGCGTCCCTTCCCCATTCTGAAGCTGCCAATGCCATAGGAATGCTTCAAGGCTTGACGCTGCCTTGCTCTGAGCAAGGCTTGCTCAGCGTAATACAACGCCTGGCTCAACTGCTTCTCCCTATGCTCATAATGCATAGAAAGCTCAATGAACGGCTCAGCCGATGCAGAGCTGCGGTCTCCCTTACGCTCAACATATAGGGTCCACAAGCGACATGCCTCGGTAAAACGCTGCTGCTTCTTGTACACTAACGCTAATGGCTGCAAATAATCAGCAGCCTCTTCAGATTCCGATTCGTACAGCCTTTCTTCCAGAAGTGCTAATGCTTGCTCAGCAAGCCTCCCCTGATCGAGCTTATCGAGCCATAATCCAAGCCGGTACAGCTCTTCCAAGCCCATCTCGGTCATTTTGCTTCTTCCATTCAACACATCGGCAAAGTGAATCGATAAACCAGCTAATGATAAAATATCCAGCTCGTTATGAACAAAAACTCCTTCGACAATCGAGACATCCCGCTCCGCCAAGTATTGGAAGTACAAGGCAGGCGCTAATGAACCTGGTACATCATTATGTCGGACCACGTTAAGCCTTTCTTCTTCTACCTTGCCTAAGCGACAGGAGGGCAAGGTATGCTTCCAAAGGCTGCGCGAAGGATACAGAAAATCCAGATGCCCGGCAATATCAGGCTCGGACGGCATACGATTCAAAATATACCGATTCTTAATAATCGGCCAATCAAATGTTTTTCCATTATAAGACACCAGATACGGATGCTCCTGCAGCTTTATCTGCAAATAATGAAGCATGGCCAGCTCCTCACCAGGATGGCGTATGAACATCTGCTCAACGATAAATTGCTCTTGTTCATAATATCCGATGCCGATCATAAACGGCACATTGCCAGCTCCTATGCCGAGACCTGTCGTCTCGGTGTCGAGGTAGAGCAGTTGATCGTGCGGCAGGCAGCTGGGGCGGTCGTCAGTGGCAGCCACTGACGACCGCTTTTTCGTGCCTGCCGGCGCGAGCATTGCCCTCAGCTGATCGGACTGCCCGATCAGCTCATGGAGCGCGTAGCGACCGTGCATCGCTTCGCCATCGTAGACGCGGCGACGCATTACGAAAGAGCCCCACTCGCCCTGCTCCATGCGCGCGCCGATCTGCGCCCATTCCCCGTCCGCTGCAGCTTCTCCCTGTTTCACATCCGCAAGGTCCGCTCCATCTGCTGCACCGGCGGCGTCCACTCCAGGCCCTTCGCCACTCTGCTTCTTGTGCCGCAGCAGCCTTTCTCTCAGGCCGCTCATCGCACGGCCCTCAGCTGATCCAGCAGCTTCAGCGACAGCTGCTTGCCCGTGAGGCCAACTTCCTCGATCGGCCCGACGCAGGCCGGGCAGCCGCTCAAGCAGCCGCAAGCCGTGATCAGCCGTCTTGCCTCATCCATCAGCTCACCGTGCACATCGTAGAGCCGCTCGCTCAATCCTACGCCGCCCGGGTATCGGTCGTAGAAAAAGATAGTCGGCTTCTTATTGTGAACCGCCTTCACCTGCGGAACCACCCGAATGTCTTGCGGATCACACATCAAATAGAGCGGCGCTATATGTACCAGAACGTTGGAGACACCCAGCAGCGCAAACTGCATGTCGTTGGTCGTTGTCGATGCGGCAATCTCATCGGAGAATGTTATCCAATAAGAGCTTGTGTGCAGTTCCTCCTCCGGCAGGTGAATGGGACCTGAACCAATATTCTCATGTGTCCTCAACCTGATTTTTTTGAAAATCGTTGGCTTCGCATTAAGAGTCACTTCTCCATATTGGCGCAGCAGCCCTTCCTCCTCTGCTTCTCTATGAACATGTAGTACTTTGAGCTGGACCGCCATACTGGCATCGGTATAATAGTCCACGTTCACCTCGCGAATGAAAGCCTTCTTCTCCTCATAATCCAGCTTCTCCACCTGAAATTGAATTCCCTCATGAATATAGATGGCTTCCTCGTGAATCATGGTTGGAGCGCTAAAACGATCGACCTCACCGATAACTCGACTCCCATTCGTTATATCAATAATAACGAAGTTTTCCTGCGCAGCCGAGCGCAGCGATATATCGTGTGCCGGGAATGATTGGTCCATCCAGTAGTAGCGGTTTTTTACACTGTGAAGAATATGCTCCTCGGTCAAAAACTCCAATATATCCTTTAGCGATTCCCCGCCAAAATTTTCTCCTTCTTCGAAGGGCAGCTCGTATGCCGCACACTTGACATGATCCACGAGGATAATCAGATTATCCGGATGGATCAATGCCTGCTCGGGTGGACGCTCGAAGAAATAGCGCGGATTCTGGATCATGTATTGATCCAACGGGTTGCTGCTCGCCACGAGAAACGTGATCGAGCTTTCCTGGCGACGGCCCGCTCGGCCGGACTGCTGCCATGTGCTCGCTACCGTACCCGGGTAGCCGTTCAACACGCACGCCTGCAGCTGGCCAATATCAATGCCCAGCTCGAGCGCATTTGTGCTCACAACGCCGCGGATTTCACCATTGCGCAAGCCACGCTCAATCTCTCGGCGCAGCTTGGGCAAGTAGCCTCCCCGGTAGCCGCGGATCGACTTCGAGCCCAGCTCATGCTTGACCAGCTCCTGCAAGTAGGTAAGCAGCAGCTCGACGCGCACGCGGCTTCGAGCGAATACAATCGTCTGTACACCCTGCTTAAGCAGCAAACCGGCAATTTTTCGTGTTTCCAGCACGCTGCTCTTGCGGATTCCAAGCTGTTGATTAACTACCGGAGGATTGTAAAATACAAAATGCTTTTCTCCAGACGGAGCCCCGTTGCGGTCAACCAGTGACACGGGCTCGCCAATCAAACGCTCAGCATGCTCTTGTGGATTGTCAATGGTCGCAGAAGCGCAAATAAATTGTGGAGATGAGCCATAAAAACGACAAATCCGTTTCAGCCGGCGGATCACATTCGCTACATGACTGCCGAAAACTCCTCGGTACGAATGAACTTCATCAACAACAATGTATTTAATATTTTCAAACAGCTTGACCCATTTGGTATGATGAGGCAATATCGCGGAATGGAGCATATCTGGATTGGTAACCACAATATGGCCCGCGTTACGGATCGCTTGTCTTACCGTTGGCGGAGTATCTCCATCATAAGTATGAGTTTTGATATCCGCGCCCATCCGGTTGACCGTTTCCTGCAGCTCCGCTACCTGATCTTGGGCCAATGCCTTGGTCGGGAACAAATATAGCGCACGTGCACTGTCATTTTCCAATATGCCCTGAAGTACCGGCAGGTTATAGCATAACGTCTTACCTGATGCTGTAGGCGTCACGGTCACCAGATGACGACCTGCGAGCACCTCGCGAAAGGATTCAGCTTGGTGAGTATAAAGCCTGTCGATGCCTTTTTCCATCAAAGCCGCCTTGATAAGCGGATGTGTTCCTTCTGGAAAAGCCTCGTATGAAGGATCTCTAGGCGGTATCGTCCGCCAATAGGTTACTTGAGACATAAGCTCCGGCGTGTCTTTAATTAAATCTATCATTTCATCTATGGAAGCAACTTTTCCAGTTAAGCGGTTCATAAGCTCAGACTCCTTATTATGAAGCTTATACTTGAAGCCTTTTGGTGAACAGAGTGAATGAATATTAGGCTTAATAGTACTACTTCATTATACCGAATGCACGTTCGCACTACAATCGTGAATTTAACAAAAGAAAACCCTGATCAGCACTGCATCAGGGTCATTTTATCCAAGCATCTATTTTTTTCATTTCAACTAATTCTTGCATTAACATAAGGGAACTTGTCGGGAAGTAGAATTCGAATTAAGATACAAAACCTGGGATGGATTGTGTTCTGATTTTTTACAGTAAGTCCGAGGAATCATCGTAATCATATCGAACTCCGTCTTGCGAAGCTGTTTGCAGATACGATCCGTGCATAGCCACAGCCGCATTTTTTTGCAGCTTGTTCAGAACCTCGCGAAAGTGATTCACCTTCGAATCTTTGGTTTCGGCATTAATGGCCAACTGCAAAGCTTGTTCGATTACGGCGATATCGTGACTTGTAAAATCCATACCGCAGCCCCTCCTGAGCAACAATTTTTCTTCTTGACCTATTCTAACCAAAAAAGGCAAAATTCATTCATTTATTGATTCTAAACAAAGGGAGGCTCCCACGTTTTCTTTCGCCATCCCAAGCATTGATCGACCACTTGCAAATTATGATCTAATTGTATATCAACTCCGAATGGGAGCTTATGATTATGCCAAAATCGGACATCACGCCACTCCACCATATAGCCGTCTTGCCTTTCTTTACAGCTTACATGAACCCGTTGTGCAAAATACAAAAACGCTCTCACACCATCTGTCGATAAAGTAGCACGAATAGCTTCGTTGGTTTCGTCCTTACTATAAACATCCTCTACCACAATTTCTTTACCACGAATAGTACCTATATAAAATAATAATGGGGTTTCCATTACGAACTGCCAACGAAACCAACTGAGACCCGGTATCACTTGGCAATTTCCATCTAACTGTAATTTCTTGCGAACCTTAGCTATCATTTGCCGATGTTGAATAGCCCGAACGACTATATAAGCTATCGATATCCCATAAATCCATAGAAACAGCATTCCTGGCGAAAATTCGGTAACTATCCAAACAAGCAGCCCAATACCATGGATGGAAAATAAAAAAGGATCAAACAGCGACATGAAATCCAAATGGCTCCATTTATTGGATATTGGCCGAAAACACTGTACACCATAAGCATTGAACCAATCCAAAGCAATGTGAAAAACAACAGCTGCCAATGACCATATGAACAGTAACGAAGCATACGGCCATACGCCAAACATCGCTGCAACCGGCACGGTGATTAACAAAGGCCATAACAGCATGGCCGGGAGCGAATGAGTTATACCACGATGAAATCGGATATACGCCGAATAACCTCGCAATCTTGTAAAAGAATCAAAATCCGGTGCATGCGAGCCTATCAAGGTTGCCGTCAAAATCGCATGTGACAGCTCAGGATCCTGGGCAATAACAGGATCAAGCATTGCAAGACCAGCTAATGTAGCGCCAAATAATAAGTGACTTCCCGTGTCCATCGCCAGTTCCCCTCCTGATGTGTCCCTTCTATTCAGCTTTCGCTAACTTCAAGTCTGCCGCTTTATCTTTTTCCCATCGCTCCTCTGCATTAAACCAATAAAACCATTGAGCAGGATACTTACGAATTACCCTCTCCATATGGTGGTTTAGCATGAGTGTTGCTTCTGCCCTCTGCGACCTCGAATACAAGTCATACAATTGCAAGGGCTGCTCGAAGATTAGTTCATGTGTGAAGCCTTTGAGTCTTCGACCATAAAACGGAACTAACGGCACCTGATGTTCAATGGCCAATGATGCAGCGCCTTCCGGTGTGCGGGTCTTTTTACCAAAAAAATACGATTCAGGAAACGTCGGCCGCCAAAAATCACCTAAAATATAAACAACACCATTTCCGGATAAATGTTTGCGAAGCTTACGAAGCAGCTCCAATGGAGGCGTGCTGTCATAATCCAAACCTGGACAACCCAGGTCCTTAAATCTCAAATACAAAGGACGTAATTCGGAGCTCCCCGAAGTAGCAATAGTCAAGCAGGCATATTTCTGACATAAATACCAGTAATAATAGAAAAAATTGCCTACATGAGGTGAGTATACAATGGCCCCGCGGCCCATACTCAACGCTTCCTCCAGATGCTTTTCCCCTTTGACACAGAACCTCCACGCTTCACTTCCCTGCAGCTGATACGAATCCAATAGCAACTCGTATAAAGTGATCAGCAAATTTTGAAAAAACTGCAGGCTGTAGGAGCTCCTGTCCTTATCGCTGCGATCTGGCAGCAATTCCAGCATGTTACGTCCTATTTTGCTTCTCAGCTTGTCGCCTGCCAGGCAGTATAATATGCATCCCATTCCCTTACAAAGTACCAGCACCAAGCTCTGTGGAAGCAACCTGAATAGCATAGCGAATCTTCTTGTTGCTAGGGTATTGCCAGTTATTTTTCCAATCCATTCGTACAATGTTATAGGTCTCCCCTTGCTCATGTCTTGGGTATCCCGATCTTAGTTGTTCAAAAAATGTTTTTTGTATCTACGGGTTACTCTGTCTTTTTCTAAAATGATGAAAAAATCAATCGTATCGAATAATGAATCGTAGGCCGGGTCTCCCCCAATTTCTGCTCCAAGCCATTGATAGCCCTTCATGAGCGGGGGCAGCTTGCGGAACACTTCCTTTTCGCTAAGTCCGCTTTCAACCTTTTGCAGTCCTCTGACCCTATGTGATTCAAGGGGTTGAATACCGTATTTGTCAGTTATCACTTGCTTTTCGCAGAGCATACTGTAGATCACATTCAATTCATTCAGTGAAGGAACATGCACGCTCGCACAACCTATTAGATAAGAGTAATTGCGTTCTGTAATATAGCTGGCAATACCTTCCCACAATAGTTGTATAGCTTTACCGCCGCGATAAGCCCGATCGATACAGCTGCGTCCTAATTCCAACGTCTGAGGTTTATAGCTATGAAAAGAAGACAGATCGAACTCCGATTCTGAATAAAACCCTTTGTTCAAAATAGCCAGGTCTCCCGGTAATAGGCGGTACGTTCCTATTATTCTGTCATTGTCTAAATCCTTAACGATTAAATGATCACAATAAACATCATACTCATCCTGCTCCAAGCCATTATCGTTTAACATCAGCATGTTTTTTTCCTCTTCAACAAAAACCCGGTACCGCAAGCGCATCGCCTGCTCAATCTCCTCACTATTTGAAGCCAACTTGACACATAAACGAGTCTGCTGAGGTACTGTTTGAACGGCAGTTTGAGTCACAAGTCAACACACCTTTCTTTAGCGGAGTTGGAGTATTTCTTACTTCTTCAGCGTAGCAAACGAATATTAATCCGGCATTTTCGCGTTGTTAATGTTTTGTAAGGATTAGGTTGGCTTGTCCATTGATTCCCCTGATTATTTCAAAAAAAATTACTTTACAGGATCACCTCTTAACGAAAAAAAGAGCCTCTAAGGGCTCTTTTCAGAATCATTGAACTTTCACTTTTGTAGCTTATCGAAGCCAAATATATAACGGAATAAATAAGAATGAGGTTATTATTGCCGCAGCTCCCATCGCAAAGCCACCTACACTGCCTTGAAGCTCGGAATCCTTAATTATACGTGCGGTTCCAATGCCATGTGCAGCTGTACCAATAGCTGTTCCGATCGAAATGTCATCACGTACTCCACAAAGTCTTAGTAAAGCGGGTCCAAACATGCTTCCAATCAACCCTGTTAACACTGTCAATACCGCAGTAAGCTCCGGCAGCCCTCCGGCTTGACGTGAAATTTCCAAAGAAATAGGTGAAGTTACCGACTTCGGCATCATAGTCACCATCAATTCCTTCGACCCGCCTAAACTCCATACTAGAGCAGCGGATAGCAGCAATGCACTTGCAGAGCCCACCGTAACGCCCCCCACAATGGAAAGCAGACTCGAGCGTATACGTTTTGCATTTTTATAGAAAGGAATGCCCAAAGCTACCGTAGCCGGACCCAGAAATAAAATAAGGGTATCGCCGCCCTTCCTATAGGCTTCATAGGGTATATCCGTGGTCAACAGAAAAGCTATGATAAGCCCCGAGCTTACGAATAGCGGATGAAGCCATTGCCATCTTCGGTACAAATAGAGCGCTAGCGAATAGCTGATAACTGACAAGGCCAACCCAAAAATCGACTGCTCCGTAATATCATAAAGACTCATTCCGGCTCTTCTCCTTCCCCTTGAAAAGTTTGGCCGACCAGCCTGTTATTATAAGAACTCCAAAGGTGCTTGCAAAAAGACTGACTAGCAGCTGCATCGAATTTTCACCGATATAGTGAAAGAACACCATCGTTCCTACAACGAAAGGAGTAAAAAACAGCAGCATATGTTTAATGAGGAATTGTCCTGCATCCTCCACCCATTCCAGCTTTACCAGCTTCAAAAACAAGCTTAATGTAAATAAAATGAGTCCTATCACGTTCGCCGGAATTGGAATGTGCAAAGCAGTCTGCAAAAGCATACCCAATAAGTAGAAACCGGTTACAATTGAAAAACCAAGCAAACTTATTCCCTCCATTACAATCATTTTATAAATAAACCTATAAATTATATGAAATTCAGTGTCTTTCATTCTCAAAGGACGATCACAATAACCTGTGCATATTTTTCATCCCTTTGTGGGATCGTAAACTTGGTGTGCAGCAAGCATACCCACAACTTAGAAAAAGGAGCTGTTTATTACAATGGCAAAACCGGATAACCGCGCAGATAACGTAGAAAAACTGCAAAGCAGCATTAATAACACTATTGAAAATCAAGAAGAGGCTGAAGCTTATTTATCCGAACATGCCGATGAAATTAGTCCAAGCGAAAAGCAAACCATTCAAGAAAAAAATCAACGCCGCGAACGAAGCTTGCAGGGCTTTCAAAGCGAGATTCAGGATGAATCCGAAAATCAGCAAAATCAATAGTGCGGCATCCAGTAATCATACGAAAACCCCATCCCAAGGATGGGGTTTCTACTCTTTTGACTAACCATTTTCTCGTTTTCCAATGTTGCCCGTACCCTTATCTTTTGGACCTTGGCACCTCATAGCTCCAGTGATCTCTGGCCAAATAGGTACAATCATGAATTTGCTTCGCTTCCTGTACCAGCAATTCTGCCTCATCCCTCTGATAACGCGAGCTAATATGAGTTAAAATCAATGTTTCCACTCCCGCTTCTCGTGCTGCACGTGCAGCATCCATAGCTGTGGAATGATCGTATTCTACAGCCAAATGCTTCTTCTGCTCGGCAAACGTAGCCTCATGAACCAACACGTTTGCACCTTTAGCCAGCTTGCTTGTATTCTCACATGGCTGTGTATCGCCCAAGATAGTGACTATGCGTCCGGGATAAGAAGGGCCGATATACTCATTTGCAATCAAGAAAGTGCCATCCTCTAATGTTACGTCAAACCCTTGTTTAAGCTTGCCGAACACTGGACCAGAGGTGATTCCGAGCTCCTTGAGCTTTTCCACCAGCAGACGTCCTTTTTGCGGTTTTTCGACGATTCGATAACCATGGCTGTCCACACGATGTATAAGCGGTGCAATGCTGACTACAAACTGCTCATCCTCGAACAGTATCGTTTCCTCAGTGACATCAAATTCCTGAATGATAAGCTCATAAGATAAATGAGCCTGACTCAGGCTCAAAGCAGTCAAAATAAACTGCTCGGTTCCCCTTGGCCCATAGACAGTAAAGGGTGTATCTCCGCCTTGGTAAGAACGGCTGGTCAGCAAGCCCGGTATCCCGTAAATATGATCTCCATGCAGATGAGTAATGAACAGCTTTTCGAGCTTACCAATGCGGATCGGGGACCTCAAAGCCTGATGCTGAGTTCCCTCGCCGCAATCGAACATCCAATATGTATTCCGTTCAGCTAACAGGTTCAGGATGATTGATGTGACATTCCGATCTTTTGAGGGCATGCCGGCACCTGTACCAAGAAAGTAAATTTCCAAACTTCATCTACTCCGTTTCATGCTTTCTTCATGTAAACATAGGGAAAAGAGTGGAGTCGATAACAACTCCACTCTACACTAGCATGCCTAACTTTTGTCTACATTAAAATAGCGGGCCTCCGGATGTGCAAATACTATCGCCGATACGGACGCTTCCGGCTCCATCATACTTCCTTCGGTCAATTCCACCCCGATATCCTCAGGATTTAGCAAGGCGAACAGCTGCTGCTGATCGTCCAGATTAGGACAAGCGGGATAACCGAATGAGAAACGTTGTCCACGATACTTAGCGCCAAAGCGCTCCTGCATCGACATGCCTGCCGGATCAGGGAAACCCCACACATCACGCATCATTTCGTGAACGCGTTCCGCGAGTGCCTCGGCTGTTTCTAATGCGGACGACTGCAGCGCATGGGAGCGCAGATAATCACCATTATCACGCCATTCTCTAGCCTTCTCATTGATGCCATGCCCAGCTGTAACCACCAGGAAACCAACATAATCCATTTCCCCGCTCTCAACAGACTTCAAAAAATCTGCAAGACACAAGAATGGCTCCTTATCCTGACGTGGGAATGAGAACGTTTGAAGCACCTTTGTAGTATCATTAGGATCATATACAAGCACGTCATTCCCTGAAGATTGTGCAGGGAAGAAGCGATACATACCGTGAGCGCGAATAATGCCTTCTTTTTGCGCTTGAGCAAATATGTCATCTACCGTTTCCTTCAATTGAACGGCCTTTGAATCCTTTTCCGCCAGAAGCTTATCTACTTTCCCTTTTAAGCCCAGGTGATGACCTAACAGCATTTGCATATTAACATAAGGCATAATATGACTGATAGGATAGTCACGGATCACGCGGCGCTCCAGGTCAGGCGGAACTTGGACAGGAAGCGTTTTGTCTATGGACGATGTTTTGACGCGCGTCAACGTAGGCATTGCTTCTTCCTTTTTGCCGGCTTCCATTACATCGGATTCCTTGCTTTCGCGCAGCTCCTTGATCAATTGCTGCCTTTGAACTGGATCGCTGAGCTTATTGGCAATATCCAGGCCGTCCATCGCATCCTTGGCATATAACACCATACCCTCATACTCCGGAGCAATACGTGTCTTCGTAAACTTACGAGTTAATGCCGCACCACCTACCAGGATTGGAACATCTATTCCTGCATTCTTCAAATCCTGGGCTGTGATGATCATTTGCTGGGCAGATTTTACCAGTAGACCTGACAAACCAATCGCATCCGCTTTTTCCCGGCGGAACGCTTCAATCAATTGTTCAGGCGGAACCTTAATACCTAGGTTGATGATTTTGTAACCATTGTTGGAAAGAATGATCTCCACCAGGTTTTTCCCGATATCATGAACATCGCCTTTAACTGTTGCAAGAATGATCTTCCCTTTAACGGCACTCTCTGCCTTCTCCATAAATTGCTCCAGATGAGAAACAGACGCTTTCATGACCTCGGCACTTTGAAGCACCTCCGCAACAATAAGCTCGTTGTTGTTAAATAAACGGCCTACCTCTTCCATCCCTTTCATCAAGGGTCCATTAATGATCTCAAGAGGGTGATATTTGCCTCTCGCCTCATCCAAATCAGGAATTAATCCTTCCTTCGTACCCTCTACAACATAAGAAGCAAGCCGCTCTTCAAGCGTTAGATTGGATATCTTTTCTTTCTTCTCAACTTTTTTGACACGGAAATGGGCTACAAACTCGGCAAGTGTGTCATCATTCGTATTGTAAATAAGCTCTTCGGATAGACGACGCTCTTCCTCTGGTATAGAAGCATATCTCTCCAGCGATTCCGTGTTAACGATAGCGTAGTCCAATCCTGCTTTTGTACAATGGTACAAATAAACAGCATTCAACACTTCGCGTCCTGCAGGCGGCAAACCAAAGGAAACGTTGCTTAATCCTAATATGGTCTGTGTATCCGGCATAGCTTGTTTAATAAGGCGAATACCCTCGATCGTTTCTTTGGCAGAACCAATGTACTGCTGATCGCCCGTCCCAACCGGGAATACAAGCGGATCAAAAATAATATCCTTGGGATTCATCCCGTATTTGTGCACAAGTAAATCATGTGAACGTTGAGCAACCTCCAGCTTGTCTTGAGCTGTAATTGCTTGACCGCGCTCATCAATGGTTCCGACAACTGCCGCTGCTCCATAACGGTGAATTAGAGGCACAACACTCTCGAACTTTTCTTCCCCGTCCTCCAAATTGATGGAGTTAATGATCGCTTTACCTTGCGAATATTTAAGACCCAGCTCGATAACCTTTGTATCGGTGGAATCTAGCATTAAAGGAACCTTAACCTTTTTAACAACAAGCTCCAGGAACTTAATCATATCGCTGACTTCATCGCGATCCGGGTCCTGTAAGCAGACGTCGACAACAGCCGCTCCGCCTTTAACCTGCGCTCTTGCAATCTCGGAAGCTTCTTCGTACTTGCCTTCGGCAATTAACCGTTTGAACTTACGGGAACCCAGTACGTTAGTTCTTTCACCTACCATGTATGGGCGGTTTGCGTCCTCAATAAATACTGTTTCAATACCTGAAACCGCGGGAGGATGCGCAGCAGCGTGCTCACGTGGCTTGTAGGGGGCCAACGCCTCAGCCATCGCACGAATATGATCAGGAGTGGTTCCACAGCATCCACCAGCCATATTGAGCCAGCCTTGCTCAGCAAAACCAGCCATCTTCTTGGCAAGCGATTCAGGAGATTCATGATATTTGCCGTTCTCATCTGGAAGCCCTGCATTGGGATAACAGCTTACGGCTGTTTGGGCCAGCTCAGATAATGTCCGAATGTGGTCTCTCATAAATTCCGGTCCTGTAGCACAGTTCAGACCAAAGGTTATTGGCTCAAGATGCTCCATCGAGATGTAGAAGGACTCTATATTTTGACCTGCTAATGTCGTACCCATCGGTTCAATCGTACCGGAGATCATAATCGGCAGTTTAATGCCCAATGTTTCAAAAGCTTTGCGGATACCAATACTACCGGCTTTCACATTCAGTGCATCCTGAGAAGTTTCCAGAAGTAAAGCATCGACTCCACCCTCAATTAGTGCTAAAGCCTGCTCATAATAGCTGTCCACCAGTTCATCAAACGTGACCCCGCCTGTGACGGATAATGTCTTGGTTGTTGGCCCCATTGCTCCAGCTACATAACGTGGCCATTCAGGAGTGCTGTATTTTTTAGCTGCATCTACAGCCAGCTTAGCCAATACTAGGTTGATTTCTCTTGCCCGGTCCTGCAAATCATAATCCGCCAATACCACACTCGATGCTCCGAAAGTATTGGATTCAATAATATCCGCTCCGGCTGCAAAATAAGCCTCATGTATTTTAGTAATGACATCAGGACGGGTAATAGCCAAATATTCGTTGCAACCATCAAGGTCATCGCCGCCAAAATCCTCTGCGGTTAAATTCTCTTGCTGGATCATTGTACCCATGGCACCGTCTAAAATCATTATTTTTTTCTTTAGCTGTTCTTGTAGAGTTGGTTTACTCATTCTTATCTTCCCTTCAATGACATCCGTCCGACAAACAGTCTTGTAAATGTTAATTTATTTTGAAAATCTTAAAGGAATACCGCGAATTTTTTAGAATAATGTAAAACTAAGTGTAACAGAAAGCTATGTTCATGAAAAGATAGAATACATCACAATCCATTATATACAATGATTCCTATCGGATTTATCAAGTTATGATATCGACAGAATCAGCTGCTTCCACTATAATACATCTAAGAACGTAAATTTCATAATGAAAGAAGGATGGCCATGGCTGAAATTAGAATCCGCAATACTAATGATCGTATATCTGGTGAGCAAAATGTGAAGGCATTTTTGGATAAGCAAGAAGTATTATACGAGCATTGGGATGCAACTAAGCTACCCGAAGCACTGCAAGAAAAATTCATTCTTTCCGATGAGGAAAAAGCACAAATTCTAGCCACATTTGATTCTGAAATCAATGATTTGGCAAGCCGCCGCGGCTACAAAACCTGGGACTTGATTGCACTCTCCGATGCAACTCCAAATTTGGATGAGTTGTTGAAAAAGTTTGAGCAAGTTCACACACATACCGAAGATGAAGTTCGTGCAATTACAGCTGGAAAAGGTATTTTTATTATTAAAGGTACAGACGATGTGGGTTACTTTGATGTAGAGCTTGAAGCAGGCGACGTAATTTCCGTTCCTGAGCATAAGGCACACTTCTTTACATTAATGGATAACCGTCAAATTGTTGCTGTACGCTTATTCATTGAAACAGAAGGCTGGATTGCACATCCTTATGCTGACCCTTCCTTCCAAAATTCATAAAAAATACATCAAAACCCGTCAGATCCCTTCAAGGAGCTGGCGGGTTTTTCATTCCGGCTTGTTAGATGTGAAACTTTATCCTGTCATTTATTTAGAAATAGTATCAATGATGCCTTGAATTTCCCGGAGATTAACGATTTCGTGCGCGGGTATAATTTCATTGGTGCGCTGCAGTCCATGACGATTGATCCACATATTCGGCATCCCAATACGGTTCGATCCTAATATGTCGGTTGTCAGCTTATCACCGATCATAACTCCCTCATTAGCGCTGATGCCCAGAAGCTCTATTGCATGATGGAAGATAGAGACGGCTGGCTTTCCTTCTCCGAAATTTCCGGAAATGATAATATGATCAAAATAGGGTGCCAGCTCAGGTACTCCAGCTAGCTTTTCTTTCTGCAGATCAGGAGAGCCATTTGTTAGCAGGAGCAGCTTGTAGTTTCCCTTCAGCTGGTTCAAAACCTCGAAAGTTTCATCATACACAATAGGGCGGCTGCGGCGCTCTGCAGGAAACAACTCTCCTAAACGGTATCCAAGCTCTGGATTGTCCACCCCAAGAGCCTTCAATCCACGTGTCCATGATTCGGTACGATATCCCGGAGCCAGCTGTTCGAGCTTACGGAAGTTTTCGTTCTCTCCCTCAGTGAAGTTAGCCCAGAGACCTTCAAAAGGATTAATTCCAATCATTTTGGTGAAAGGAAATGTTTCAAATGTTTGGTAAAGCTCCCGTGCTTCCTTCCTTACCGCTTCCTCAAGTGCTTCAGGTTGAACCTGAACATGCTTGGCAGCTTCTTCACAAGTTGCTTGAAAAGATTCCTTAACACTTCGATCATCCCACAGCAGGGTATCATCTAAATCAAATAATACGGCTCGAATCGTCATCTTCGCTCTTTCCTCTTTCCTAAGTAACTTATAAATTTTTATGTGTTTATATATATATTGGCACTACTCTGTTTTAAAAGTAACCGAATTTTGGTCTGCAAACTCTTTCAAACGCTCGGATGCCTCCGAAATATCAATCCGATGGTAAAGACGCGTAAATACCCACTTGCCGCCCTTGCCCTGTAATGAAATAACAACAGCATCCTTGGAAACCACGATCTCCTGAATTTGCGATGGCTCAGCCCTTTTATCTCCAGTAAACCGGCGTGTCCCCAAAAAGTTTTTACCGATTTTAATAAACGGACGTCTAACTAGAAAAGTAAATATTCCCAGCAATATGTAACTTCCACCTGTAATCCAATACAGATTATCATCTTGGTAAGTATTTCGGAAGGCAATATAGCAGAATATGCCGACAAAAACAAAAAGAAGCGGCATAAGCCAATTGCGCCCCTTAATCGTTACTGTACCATCTGCAACAGCTTCGCTTACCAATGGCTTACCTTGCTTTGCTCTAACCTTATTCGTTATTTTCGTGTTTTTCTGAACCATTCGTTCCCACTTACGTGACATAGCATTTCTCCTCAAAGGATGTTTTCAACGAGCTTACAATTGAATCCTGAACTTCCAGATCAAACATGCATGTATTCATTCTCCAGAGCAGAGAACTGCTTAAGAACAATTAATCTAAAGATTAATTGTTCTTATTGCTTGTCCTCTTTATCAACCAATGTAATGTTATCCAATTGATTGCGGAGTGAGCTTTTGAACGCATCAATATATCGCTTGCGTAATATGTTGCGTTCGTCAATTTCTTCATCAGTCAACCCGACCGTCTTGGCTTTACGGGCAAGCTCATTGATTCGCTTGATGTCCTGTTCGTGCCCTGCTTCACTACTCATGCCAATCCTCCCAGTATGTCCAGCCTGTGTCATTAAAAGTTTCACCAACTCAGTGAATACATCAATCTCTACTTTGACATTACAGGTTTCGATTGTCAAGAGTGTGAGCTTAACAGTTCCCTATTAAGGCAATTGAAGAAGTTGACCTTCTTGCAGTAAATTCGACTTCAATCCATTTAACAATTTAATCTCATACATATATTCACGGACATCCTGTCCTTTAGGCGCATATTGATTTGCTATCTTCCAAAGGGTGTCCCCTTTTTCAATTTCAAAAGTTTGTTTCAGATGGCTGCCGCTTGAAGCAGCAAGAGCATCCTGATCTCCACCAAGCATGGGAGCACATAAGCTGAAAACTAAAACAAGTACAACAGCAGCAAGCAAAACAAAAAATTTGGATAATTTCGAATTGTTGCTGTTACTGTATGCACCAGGCTTAGAATTAGTGGAACCAGCCGAACGATCAAATAATTGTTCATTCATATACATTATTAATCACTCCCAAACATTTGTTCTGTTCTCAATTTAACACGAACACTTGTTTGTGTCAATATATTTTCGAACTTATGTTTGTACGAACTCCGGTTCTATGTTATACTTTTTTCAATAATTACCCATACGGGAGTGATTCAGATGAGTAAACTATCCAATCGTCAGTTGGCGATTTTGGATTTTATTAAGAACGAAGTCAAGGATAAAGGTTACCCGCCTTCCGTTCGTGAGATCGGTGAGGCAGTCGGACTTGCATCCAGCTCTACGGTTCACGGACATTTGGAACGACTGGAGAAAAAAGGGCTTATTCGTCGCGACCCCACCAAACCAAGGGCGATCGAAATTACCGACGGCTCTTCAGCAGAAGGTACCCAGTTCGCTCTCTCGGTAGCACGTGTACCTTTAATCGGACGTGTAACTGCAGGTGTTCCCATTACGGCAACTGAAAACATCGAAGATTATTTCCCGTTGCCTAGCCATTATGTAGGAGACTATAACGTTTTCATGCTTAGCGTAGTCGGTGAGAGTATGATTGACGCTGGCATTCATGATGGAGACTATGTAATCGTCCGTCAGCAGCAGTCTGCGAACAATGGAGAGATCGTTGTAGCTATGACAGAAGATGATGAAGCTACTGTTAAGCGCTTTTACAAAGAAAAAGATCATTTCCGGCTACAACCAGAGAACGTCACTATGGAGCCGATACTATTGAATCAAGTTACCATCTTAGGTCGAGTCGTGGGCGTATTCCGGGATATCCATTAATCCATGCAAGTCTCCATTCAATATGATGTAAGATTACAAATTTATAAAGCCAAGAATTCGGTCGCTCGATCTGATTCTTGGCTTTATTTATTCTCAAGCTGCTTCTATTAACCACCTTCGTGAATTTTGATAGCGAACATAAACATCGGCATACAGGATAATAAAGGAAATAGTGTAAATCATTATATAGGTGAGGAGTTAGGTCCCGTTCGCTACAAGGAGATTGGTCTTCTATTGAAGCTTAATGACAATCATTTACTTGCATCCTACAACTTGGCTCGAGAACTGGAATTGGACAAAGCATTTATTGAACTTCTGGAAAAAGAGTTGATCAAGAGGGGTATCATTTTTCAACCCTCGGAGAATGACAGCAATAAAAGTTGACAAGTAATTAAAAATTGATGGGCGAATGGGTACTAACCCTTCACCACGAAAAAGCCCCGCCAGCGAAGAGCTGGCGGGGTACGGAGAATTTTTCTGACAAACAAAGAATGTCCCTCAATTCCGAAGGAAAGAGGGAACATATTTGTTAGATAAAGGAACGAGAAACGATAACAAGCAAAATGAATAAAACAAGGATTGTACCTGTGCTAGTAAAAAAACTACCACAACTTGTTCCTACTCCTAATCCCATAGTTTCCGCCTCCTTCCGCTTTAACTTCTGCATCTTATGAATGTCGGCCCTTACCTGATTGGACAGTTTCGAAAAATAGGCGCTTTCACAGGAAAAAAATAGGGAAGTCGCTTCCACTCTGTTTGCTTTTCATAAGACGTGATACAGATAATCCACCAATTGATGTACAGGCGATTGCCTAAAAAACACCATACCTAACCGTGCTCTTTATCACAAAATTCTAATCACGACCACAAACAAAAAAACCTCAACACTTGGAGCGTCAAGAGTTTCATTTAATAAGGAATGCGTTAAATCAAGTTTTTTCATCATTTAAAATATTACCTGCCATCTAAGCAAAGTTATGCCCAGAATCGTTTCAAGTACAGCCTCAATATGGTATTCTTTAATATACATAGTTTGATCATACAACAAGCAAAAACCAATCTCTGAGGTGAGCGATTTGTTGAATAAACATAACATCTTGTCTGATGAAGAACTTAGAATGTTACTTTCTAATGAAGATGATAAAGACAGCAAGGTCGAGTCCAATAAACCGCTTGACACACCTTACCCACCTCGTTCAATGCGTCATAGAAAGAAGAAAAGATGGATTCAGAGCTTATTTAAATAAGCAGCCGAAAACGCTATTCCTCATGCTACTCATGCTATTCAGAAACCTTTCAATCGCCCACAAAAAGAAAAACCCTCAACGCTTGGAGCGTCAAGGGTTATGCTTATTAATAAAGCGTCAAATACTGCTCGCGTTCCCAAGCATGAACTTGAGTTCGGTAAATATCCCACTCAATTTCCTTCAACTCCACAAAATGAGCCAGAGCATGATCGCCCAGCGCATCGCAAATGACATCGTCACGAAGCAGCTCATCGATAGCTGTTTTCAGATTGACTGGAAGGCTTGGGATACCTTGATCTTCACGCTCATCTTCTGTCATCACATAAATATTGCGATCCACAGGAGGCGGAAGCTGCATTTTATGCTTAATACCGTCCAAACCGGCCTTCAACATAACGGCCAATGCCAAATATGGATTAGCAGCAGGATCCGGGTTGCGGACCTCAACACGCGTGCTTAAGCCGCGGGATGCTGGAATACGTATCATCGGACTGCGGTTGCTCGCGGACCAAGCAACATAACAAGGTGCTTCATACCCAGGTACCAAACGTTTATACGAGTTGACAGTTGGATTCGTAATGGCTGCAAATGCGCGTGCATGACGCAATATACCCGCCATATAATGTCTCGCAGTTGTGCTAAGTCCCAATTTGTCGCTTTCATCATAGAACGCGTTGGATTTGCCAGTAAACAGTGATTGATGGCAATGCATACCGGAGCCGTTCACGCCAAACAATGGTTTTGGCATGAAAGTTGCATGCAATCCATGTTGTCTTGCTACTGTTTTGACCACAAGCTTGAACGTTTGGATCTGATCGGCCGCTTTGATTGCATTCTCATATTTGAAGTCAATCTCATGCTGTCCTGGAGCTACTTCATGGTGGGATGCTTCGATTTCAAATCCCATTTCCTCCAAGGTCAACACAATTTCACGACGGCAGTTTTCACCTAAATCCATTGGTGCCAAGTCGAAGTAACCGCCTTGGTCATTAAGCTCCATGGATGGATTGCCGTTCTCATCGGTTTTAAATAAGAAAAATTCCGGTTCAGGACCTACGTTCATTGCAGTGAAGCCCATTTCCTCAGCTTCCTTCAATGCTTGTTTAAGAATTCCACGTGGATCTCCTGGGAAAGGTCTGCCATCAGGCAAATAAATATCACAAATTAACCGGGCTATGCGGTCTTCAGCAACCCAAGGAAACACAACCCAAGTATTTAAATCAGGATATAAGTACATGTCGGATTCTTCGATACGAACATATCCTTCGATTGAAGAACCATCAAACATCATTTTGTTATCAAGCGCCTTTTCAAGCTGGCTAACAGGAATTTCCACATTCTTGATCGTACCGAGCAAGTCAGTAAACTGCAGGCGAATAAACCGCACATTTTCTTCCTTCGCAATGCGCGTAATATCCTCTTTTTTGTAGTTCTTTTCCGTCACTGTGAAACTCCTCCTTTAAATATGAAAAATTGACAGCGCATGTTCTGAAATACTACGTCTCCCGAACATGCACAAACTAGCATTTTACTTCTTGAAAAATCTCGAAAGCTCGCCTTGAATCAGTGAAACCTGACCCCGCTTGCCTCCGCCGAGCAGCTGTTGCTTCAACATACGATGAAGCTGAGTATCCGTTAATTCTCTACGCTTAACTTCCGATTGCTCACTTAGAACGGTAGCTTCTTCGGAGTCTTTGGAAACCGGCAGGAGTACCTGCTTAATCCCCGCGATATTTACTCCTTTTTCAATCAAATCCTTGATTTCGAGCAAACGCTCAACATCGTTAAAAGAATATAGACGCTGATTGCCACCTGTTCTTGCTGGAATAATTAATTCATGCTGTTCATAATATCTGATTTGTCTGGCTGTTAAATCGGTCAGCTTCATTACAATACCGATTGGAAAAAGTGCCATATTACGGCGAATGTCATCCGTCACTACCCATCACCTCTGTGGACTAAAAACTACCTTCATTGTACCCCTCCTACATAAACATGTCAAGTTATGTTAGGTTCATGCAAGATGTAAGTATATTTTACAGTAGTCCCCGTTCTATCATATTGCTCAATGCAGTCAACACTCCAAGCTTGCAGTGCGAATACGTCAACCCGCCCTGCATATAAGCAATATAGGGTTCACGGATCGGCGCATCAGCTGACAATTCCAGACTGCCGCCTTGAATGAACGTCCCTGCGGCCATGATGACAGGATGCTCATAGCCCGGCATATCCCAAGGCTCCGGCACAACATGGGCATCAACAGCTGCTGCTTGCTGAATCCCTTGGACAAAAGCAATCAGATGTCGGTCACTCGTAAATTGGATCGCCTGTATTAAGTCCGTTCTGGGATCGCTCCAATGCGGGTGAGTTACAAATCCAAGCTGCTCGAATACCGCCGCAGCAAATATGGAGCCTTTAACAGCTTGTCCAACAAGATGAGGCGCGAGAAATAATCCTTGATAAATCGACCGGATAGTTCCAAGCATCGCCCCAACTTCCCCCCCGATACCAGGTGCTGTAAGCCGGTAGGATGCCAGCTCTACATACTCTTTATTCCCGGCAATATAGCCGCCGGTAGCAGCTATTCCACCGCCTGGATTTTTGATCAGTGAGCCTGCAATTAAATCTGCACCAACCTCTGTCGGTTCCTGCAGCTCCGTAAATTCGCCGTAACAGTTATCCACGAAGACTATAACGTTAGGGTATAAGCTTTTCACAAAACGAACCATTTCGCCTATCTGAGCAACGGTAAACGATGGACGCCAGGAATAACCTCGTGACCGTTGAATGCCGACCACTTTGGTTCTTTCGGATAACTGTTCGCGAATGGAATCATAGTCAGGGCTTCCATCCGATAGCAAGGCTACTTCGTTATAAACGATACCCCAATCTTGAAGTGAGCCTTTTCCATCACCTGGTTTGCCAATTACTTTATGCAACGTATCATAAGGACTCCCTGTAATCATCAGAAGCTCATCCCCAGGCCTTAACACGCCGAATAAAGCTGTTCCGATTGTATGGGTCCCGGACACAAAATGTGGCCGCACTAAGGCGGCCTCTGCTCCGAATACTTCAGCATAAACTAAATCCAGTACTTCGCGGCCACGGTCATTATATCCATAACCTGTGGAGCCGGAAAAGTGATAATCGCTCACTTTATGCTTCTGAAAAGCTCGGATTACCTTCCATTGATTCTGGTCAACGATCCGGTCCAGTTCTTTAATCCTGCCCTCAATTTGTTCCTCGGCATTCTCCATCCATGCCGTAATCCTTTCATTAAACATGCTCGCTGTTCTCTCCCTCATTGTAAGCCTGATCCAAGGCATAAGCTGCTAATAAATACCCCAATTTACCATATTCTTTGTTATTCAGCCTTACCTGAATCAGCATATCATTACCTTCTACTTCATTCTCCAATACTTCCCCGACTCTGTAAACAAGCGATATGACGTCGCCTTTTTCTGCCGGGATCCGGAATGTTTTGCAATCCCCCATCAGCTTGGATTCTATCGCATCGCACACCCGCTTCAAATCCCCGTCACGATAAGCCGAGATACGCAAATACTCCCCTTTGTCCGATAACATTTCCTCTTGCTCAGGCGAGCACAAATCCACTTTATTGAACAACGTGATTTGCTCCGTTTGATGAGCCCCCAGCTCTTGAAGAACTTGGTCAACGACATACATTTGTGTAGCCATCATATCGGAAGCACTGTCCACAACATGCAAGATAAGGTCGGCTTCACAAGCTTCCTCCAGCGTTGCACGGAATGCAGCGACCAAGTCATGAGGCAGGTTTTGAATAAACCCAACCGTATCCGTCAACACAATTTCTTTCCCTCCGGGAAGCTCCAGGTTTCTTGAAGTAGGGTCCAATGTCGCGAACAGTTGATTCTCCACATATACATCCGCATGAGTCAGTTGACGCAGCAGTGTCGATTTCCCTGCATTTGTATAACCAACCAGCGCAACCTGAAAAACACCCGATTTCTTTCTACGCTCTCTATGCAAGGTCCGGTGTTTAACTACCTCTTGCAATTGATTCTTAAGCTCGGTTATCCGGTCACGGATATGTCTGCGGTCCGTTTCCAGCTTCGTTTCCCCGGGTCCTCTCGTCCCTATCCCGCCACCTAATCTGGATAAATTTTTGCCTTGGCCGGAAAGACGTGGCAACAGATAGCTGAGTTGAGCGAGCTCGACTTGAATAATGCCCTCCCGTGTCTTTGCACGCTGAGCGAAAATATCCAGTATAAGCTGAGTCCGGTCGATAATTTTTACATCCAAATACTGTTCCAAATTGCGAACTTGTGCTCCGGACAATTCTTGATCAAAAATAGCTGTATTAGCATCATGCTCTTCGAGTAACTGCTTTAACTCCTCAGCTTTGCCTTTGCCAACGAACCACTTGGAATCTACCGATTCTTTGTTTTGAGTCATGGTGGCAAGTACTTCTACACCTGCGGTTTCAGCCAAGCTTACAAGCTCAGATAATGAATATTCAGCAACAAAAGCTTCCTGTCTCTTCTGCGTTGGCGTGATCAAGCTCATTAATACAGCCCGCGGCTGCTCGTGTTCAATGATATGTACATTAGATTTCATAGTATTAAATCTCCTTTGAAGGTATTCGCTTAAATGAGCCCAGAGCTTAGTTTAGCCAATTATAAGCAACCAAATTTCAGCTGCAGCTCATTTTTTTCGCTCATCCGTTCAGAAATAGGAACAAATCCCTCCCAAGAGCCAGAGGAATCTGCTTTGCTGATTTCCTTCCTATACAGCAAAAAGAGGCGTTCACAGTAATTGTAAACGTCCCTATGCGTAATTACAACTTAATGAATGGTTCTTATCTATTCTTTCCCTAAGTGTACTTTGTGCAGCCACTATTTTTCTACGAATCCATAACCCTGTAATTGGTGAAATCGTTCATGGGAAAAGCTGTTTCCTTGCTCTTATCGAATTGAATATCTTCAGGATAAATACTCATGAGATCGTCCTTGCTTGGTTTTGCGGGATGGCGGCGGTTCAACAGACGTACGGCTTGATACCGGATAGCTTTTTCGATAACATTTCTGACATATCTGGCATTGCTGAAATGAAAGCAATTCGTGGTCTCATAATGCAGATGCTCCCTCAGCTTCTTCAAGGTTTCCGGTAGAAACGAATACTCTCGCTCATTAAGCATTTTCTCGGATATTTTCAACAGCTGCTCAATAGAATAGTCCGGAAAGTGAACTTGAATAGGAAACCGTGATGGAAGACCCGGATTCGTCAATAAAAAATTATCGATTTCATCCGTGTATCCTGCCAAAATTAATATAAAATCATTTTTATAATCCTCCATACCTTTTACAAGACAATCAATACATTCCTTCCCAAAATCTTTTTCCCCGCCTCTTGCCAAGCTGTAAGCTTCATCTACAAAAAGGATACCGCCCATTGCTTTCTTCATAATTTCTCTTGTTTTCAAAGCCGTATGTCCAATATATTCGCCAACTAAATCTGCTCGTTCCACTTCAATTAAATGTCCTTTACTCAGTACACCCATTGATTTAAAGAGCTTGGAAACAATTCTCGCCACAGTGGTTTTACCAGTCCCCGGATTTCCTTTAAAAATCATATGAAACACCTGCGAGCCGCCTTGTAATCCAACTTCCTCGCGAAACTGTTTCACCTGCAGCATGGCATAAATTTGAAAAATAAGCTCTTTTATTTCTTCTAACCCAATCATTTCATCCAATGTTTTAAAAATATCCGAAAATGCCTGGTTGCCTGCAAAGTTTAATTTGGACTCTTCCGGCAGCTGCTTTACAACTGTATCTTGGGTTCGAAATACAACACTTATTTGATGGTCTTTCTGTGTTATCTTTCGCGTTTCTGCGCCAAACATCGGATCACTCATGCTCTTCACCCCATTAATTCATCATATGCGGTGAAGTACTACATTCATGAATCATCTGACTGCGCGCTATGAAATGGAGTTATATTTTTTTGACATGCATAATCAACCGTTCCATATCCGTGACATGGCTTGAAGAGAACCTTCGGAAAAACTCAATCGATACACATCAGGATTAGTTAGTCCCTTCCAATCGGCAAAGCCGATAGAATCATCATATCGCTTCAGTATCAGAGACAGCAGATTGCCATGGGTAGCCACCGCATATGCTGAATGCCCCAATGCAAGCAGCTCAGTAAGTGAAGCAATAGCGCGGTCAGCTGCGGCACAGCTCGACTCTCCACCCGGATAGCTGAGCAGAGCATCCTCGAAAGTAAGCTCCAGACATGACATCCAATTTTCCAGCTGTTCACCACTTAAGATTCGCTCAGAAAGTCTAGCATCTGTATGAATGGTTAACCCTGCAAGCTCAGCGTAAGGAATTAGCGTCTGCTGTGCACGAACATAGGGACTTGAAATTGCATATTCGATCGAATAGTTATGAAGAAATGAAGCAAGCTTCTGAGCTTGCAACCACCCCTCTTCAGTTAACTCAGCTTCAGCTGCCTGGCCCGTTGCCTTACAATGGCGGATCAAATAGATGGTTTGCATTTGTTAAATACCCGCCCTTTTCTCCAAATTAGTTATTTCAAGTAATTGCAGTAACTCGCGAGATAACTTCTGTTAATGTCATAGCGCTCATGGAAGGTAGGCGAAGATCGTGCTCACCAAATCTTAGCTGTCCTGTAAGCTCATTAGGAACAATGACGCAGTGCATTCCAGCCCGTTTGGCTGCCAAGGATCCATTGGGCGAATCCTCAAAGGCAATGGCTTCTTCAGGCAGAACTCCCAGACAGCTCAATGCTTGCATGTAGAGCGCAGGATCAGGCTTAACCTTCTCTACGTCATCTCTTGTCCGGATGCAACTGAAATAATCTAGTAATCCAAACTGCTTTAAGTACCCTGTCACCCATTCCCGTGTAGAACTGGAAGCCAAGCCAATCTGCAATCCCAGTTCGCTTGCTTCCCTCAAATAGTCGATTACACCCGGTCTCGGCTGGACTTCACTCATACGTTCCGAGTAACGCTGCCTCCGCAATTTTCTAGCCGTCTCCCGGTCAATAGGCGTCCCCAGGCATTGCTCTAAATAAGAATAAGGCTCAAATGCGGAAGCGTCCGTTCCAATGCATAACCCCCATAAATCCATAGTCAGCTCCATTCCATGATCGCGGTACATCGCCTGAAACGATTCATACTCAGGTGTTTCCGTATCAAGAATCAATCCATCAAAATCAAATATTATAGCTTTAATCAATGTTAAGACACGCCCCCACCATCTATTTTTCAGGATTTATTTCTACTTACGTTTAGTATGATCGTACAATGATGTTACATAAAATGGAAGGTTTTTTTGATAAATTGCAAATTAAAGTAAAATAAACCTAGAAATTAATTGTATTTTTATTCACTTTAATGTATATTAATACAAATTATTGTATTCAAAAATAGGTGGTGTACTATGTATCCTTCTAATAACAATCTGTCTAATGGAACATCCGCACTCATTATTCAACTTGAAAAGCTCGCTTTTAATACTTGGCCCGCTGCATCGACGGTTGCCGCTGAACATTGGGTATACAGAGCCTCAGGTGGTATTACCAAGCGGGCCAATAGTGTGTGGACTGCCGCTGGAGAACCTATGCCCCATGGGGATTGGCTTGAGGAAGCGGTCCGTTTTTACAGTGAACATGGATTACCTGTCCGTTATCATATAAGCGATGCATCGCCTAAGCAACTGGATCTTTTTCTGGAGACGCAAGGTTATTTGAAAGAAACCCCATGCACCGTCATGATCGCACAGGCCGACAAGGTTATTGAGAAGATGCAATCTTCTGCAGGCCATGACTTCCGTATTACGATTAGTTCACAACACAATGATGATTGGCTAAATCATTTTCTGCATATGGAAGGCTTTGGCGAAGAAAGGCGCGCCTTCTATCATAAGCTGTTTGCGGACATCGAACCAACGAAAGGGTTTTTCACATTAGGAACAGATGGCTTGTGCGCCGCTGTAGGAACCTCGATCATTCAAGACGGCTGGGCAGGCTTAATAAACGTTGCTGTGAATCCTGAACTTCGCGGCAGAGGACTTGGACATATTATTCTGCACGAACTGGCTGTGTGGAGCCGAGTAAATGGAGCAGAAGGTCTCTACCTACAAGTTATAAATGATAATGAACCTGCAACAAAGCTCTATACCAAGGCCGGTTTTGTTCCATTGTATCAGTATCATTATCGCTGCAAGAATAATTAAACCATCCTGTCGCATCCTAAAGAAGAGCCCATTTCCAAATAAGGAGCGATTTGTATGAGCACGACAACACCAACACGTGAGACGTTTCCCCCTCAGCATCAACAGCATCAGCCCGGAATTGAGTCAGAAATGAACCCACGCCCGATTTATGAGGATAAGAAGTATAAACCTGCCGGTAAACTCCTGAATAAAACAGCCATTATAACAGGTGGCGATAGCGGAATTGGCAGAGCTGTAGCAGTTACTTATGCCAAAGAAGGCGCTGATGTTGTAATCGTATATTTAAACGAACACAGCGATGCAGAGGAGACGAAGCGGCAGGTTGAAGAAGAAGGCCGCAAATGTCTGGTCCTGGCAGGAGACCTTGGCACTGAGGCCTTTTGCATGCAAGTTGTAGAGCAGGCCATCAAACAATTCGGCAAGCTTGATATATTGGTCAATAATGCAGCCGAGCAGCATCCCCAGCAGAAGCTTG
Source organism: Paenibacillus radicis (ex Xue et al. 2023) (assembly GCF_024722015.1). Taxonomy (GTDB): domain Bacteria; phylum Bacillota; class Bacilli; order Paenibacillales; family NBRC-103111; genus Paenibacillus_S. The sequence continues at coordinate 263,678 of NZ_JANQBD010000007.1, forward strand.
AAGACATAACAGCGGAGCAATTGGAACGCACTTTTCGAACCAACATCTTTTCCATGTTTTATTTAACTAAAGCGGCCCTTCCCCATATGAAGCAAGGGAGTGCGATCATCAATACCGCCTCCATTACCGCTTATGAAGGGCATGACCAGCTCTTGGACTATTCAGCAACTAAAGGAGCGATCGTCACCTTTACACGTTCCCTATCACAATCTCTAATCAGCAAGGGCATCCGAGTAAATGGTGTTGCTCCAGGTCCTATCTGGACTCCGCTAATTCCGTCAACCTTCAATGAACAACAAGTAGCCAAATTTGGAGCTGATGTACCAATGAAGCGAGCCGGTCAACCCGAGGAGCTGGCCCCAAGCTATGTATTTCTCGCAAGTGATGATTCCTCCTATATGGCAGGACAAATTATGCATGTTAATGGCGGCGTAATCGTAAATGGATAAGAAAAAAGAGCCTTCCCACTTTTTGGAGTGGCGAAGGCTTTTTCGCATTAATAGAAGTTATATGTTTCGGGGCTCCCCGCAAAGTATCTGAATCAACTTCGAAGCAAGCCACCACTTTGTGGGGATATTTCACTTGCGATTTTATATGTAGGATAAGTTCAATTTATGTCCAATTTTTCATTCTATCCGCAAGTGTACCAGTAAAAATTTCAAGCTGAATACCGTCAGGATCTAGAAAGTTGACGCTCCAGCCCCCTCCACGATATAAAGGGCCTCGTATGATAGGTACATTTGCAGCACGGAGCCTCTCAACTGCTTCTGCAAAATCTGCTTCTTCTATCGAGAATGCAAGATGATCCAAACCTGTATGAATGGCAAATGGCTCACAAGGCAGTTCAGTAATCGAAGCTTCGTCTACAGATGGTTTAAGATCGGGTTCAACCCGATGCAGCTCTATCAGGCAAATCCAAGCGGCTCCCCACTCCAGGTAAACATCTGTTCGTCCCTTGTGTACCAGCTTCATACCAAGTATATCTGTATAAAACGGAAGTGAACGATCTAGGCTTGAGATACGCAATGTTGAATGATTAAAGCCAGTTACTTTTATCATTTTTTATCCAAAAATTGCTCAACAGATTTAAACAACAAGGGAGCTTCAGGCTCCAAACAAATCATATGCCGCGTACCCGGATAATAATGAATTTCCTTCTCTCCTCGCAGCTTCCGATACAAATACTGAGCGCTTTTGGGATGAATGATAGGATCCTGTTCTCCTTGAGCTATAAAAGTCGGCACCGTAATCTGGGGCAACTCTGGCCGCATTTGCTTATTTAATTCAATAAACTGCCTGGTAGCTCTCCAAGGTGTTTTTCTCTTTTTTTCATTCCAATTAAACCACTCATTGCTCTGAGCTCTAAAAGCTAAATTTTTAATAAATCGAAGAGGACTGAAATAATATACGGCAGCATTCAACAGCACCAGCTTACGGATCGGAAACCGATTAGCGATATAGGCTGAGATCAAGCCACCCATTGAAAAGCCGATAAGATCAAAAGTGCCGTACTGCCGAGTCAATCTGGCAGCCTCGACAGATGCTTCATGGACCCAATCGATCCATCGGACTTCCCCCAGCGTTCGGAGATCAGGATCATGTCCCGGCAGGACAGGCACGTGGCATACTGTGCCCTTCCTGGTTAAATGATCTGCAAGCGGCGTCAGCTCATAAGGCCCGCCTGTGAATCCATGCAGCATCAGGCAATGCCGTTCACCCACAGCGTTTCACCTCATCTGCCGCCCGAAGCAATCTATCGGCCGTTTCTTGGATGAAGCTTTTCATGGTTAACTTATCCAACCAATGCTCAGGTATATCATGAACGCCATAATAGGCACCTGCCAGTTGCCCGTAAATCGCTGCCGTTGTGTCGGCATCATCACCTAAATTAGCCGCCAGCAGGCAGCCTTCCGCAAAACTGCTGCTATGATAGAAAGCCCACAGTGCTGCTTCCAGCGATTTTACAACATAACCGCTTCCCTTAATATCAGGAGGTTGTAGTCTTTTAAACGAGCCTTTCGCAACCTCATCGATTTCGGTAATCAAGTAGTGCTGCTCCCAGAAGCCGGCTACCGGTGAAAAACGTTCGGTAAGCAGCTGCTCTTTGGTCACACCCTGTAATGCACCTATAATTAATGCTGCGTAGTATCGGCATGCATCCACAGTCAATATCGATCCATGGGTAGTCAGTGAGCTGTCTCCCGACTTGACAATAGCTTCCTGAGGATTAGCCGCATAGTACAAGGGAACAGGAGCAAGCCTCATTAACGATCCGTTTCCTGATGCCATGCGGCTAAATGATCCGCAAAACGGTTCACCGGTCAACTCAAATCTCTCCAGTGCCGTTCGAACGGTATTGCCGATATCAAAACATACGCCCGTGCTGCTCAAGTAGCCTTCACGGTACCATTTCACGTAGCGCTCCATTTGATCTACCGGATGAAACTTGCCACATGCGAGTAAGCTCTCAGCCAAACAAAGCGCCATCGAGGTATCGTCTGTCCATTGTCCTGCTTGCAAATCAAAGGGCCCACCGCCAACAAGTTCCTTAAGTGGTTCAAACGAATCCGGAGCACAAAATTCTACCGTTGTTCCTATAGCATCTCCGATAGCTAACCCTAGCAGACTCCCCCTGTAACGATCTGTTTGGGATAATTGAAATGCCATGGCAAACCCTCCCTTTTAGTCCGAGTCAAGGATAAACGTTACCGCCGTTTTTTAAGGACCAGCGTGTTTGTCAAGGATTGAGCGAATTCAAGGTTAAAGCTCAAAGTCGCTTATTTTGAAAAAAAATTATTTTTCTGTGATGGTCACAGACTGAATGGCGATTTTTTCTTTGGGAGCTTCACCGTTTACAGGGGTGGTTGCAATTTTCTGTATAACGTCCATCCCCTCGGATACTTTTCCAAAAATCGAATAGTCCGGTTTCTTGTTCAAGCCTTGACAATCCACACCTGAGCAGATGAAAAACTGGCTTCCATTCGTATTCGGACCTGAGTTCGCCATAGCTACAATACCCGGTTCGTATTTATAAGGAGTTTTCAGCTCATCCTCAAACTTGTAGCCAGGGCCGCCTCTTCCAGTACCGGTAGGGTCACCGGTTTGTATCATGAAAGTCGATATAACCCTATGGAAAATAATATCCTGATAGAATCCTTCTTTGGCTAGAAATACGAAGTTATTTACGGTTTTAGGCGCATCCTTGGCAAACAGGTCGATTTTGAACGTGCCTTTTGTTGTAGCGACTGTTGCTTGGTATGTTTTTTTGACATCAATTTTCATTTCAGGTGGTGTGGTCCAGCTTTTTTTGGCTGCTGGCTGCTGCGCAGCTGGGGTGTTATTAGCAGGCTGCTGTGTTTGTTGACCGGATGGTGTTTGGCTTGCTCCTCCTGAAGCTCCTGGTTGTTCAGTGGGCTTCGTACCGCAGGCTGAAAGCAGAAGTGTACAAACGGCTGCAATAGCGGCCCATTTCGCGGTAGTGGCTGTAAATGTTGCTTTCATGATCTACTCTTCAACTCCATTATTGTAATTTATGGTCATTGCCATATCCATTATTATACTACGGGGAATCAAATTATAACAAAACGTCCGCGGACCCGCAGGTTGCGGGCTGTTTGCCGCAACCGTAAGGCTAGGCCGGGCATAGCCCCCGGCCTAGCGCGTGCCTGATCCCGGCTTCGCCGCGGGATCAACAGCTCCAGCAGCACCCGTGGTGCTGCTGGGCGAGGTCGGAACAGGGCTTCCAGCCCCTGTTCCGGCTCCGCTCCCGCTGCCCGTTCCGGCAGCGGGGGTTCCGGTACCGGATGCACCGGTACCGCTTGTTGCCCCGCCGGGGGACGACGTCCCCGGCGGAGAGCCCTGCTGACCGCCCGATCCGGGAGCGGTTGTGCCAGTGCCTTGCCCCGGCGTCACTGTGCCGGGGCTTCCACTTCCTGCGCCTGGCTTGCCCCCTCCAGGCGTTTGCCCTTGTCCCTGTCCTTGTCCTTGTCCCTGACCTTGTCCTTGTCCCTGTCCTTGTCCTTGTCCCTGGCCTTGGCCCTGTCCTTGACCTTGACCTTGACCCTGACCTTGACCCTGACCTTGTCCCTGTCCCTGTCCCTGTCCCTGTCCCTGTCCCTGTCCTTGTCCCTGTCCTTGACCTTGCCCTTGTCCCTGACCTTGTCCTTGACCTTGTCCCTGTCCTTGACCTTGACCCTGTCCTTGGCCCTGTCCTTGACCCTGACCTTGGCCCTGTCCCTGTCCCTGTCCTTGGCCCTGTCCATTAAGCCCAGGAACAGTTCCAGCGTCCAAAGGTACAGCTACGGTTACCGCACTTGACTTCCCGCCGGTAGCCGCATTATCCGGATTCACAGAAGCAACTGCATATTGATACGTTACACCTGGCTTAACGGTTATGTCTCTAACCTCGGTAGCTGTCGTCGACAGGAGCGGCTCAGCTGCAAAATCCTTATCCTTGTCTTCCTTGCGGAATATTTGATACGATGTCCCTTCTCCTACAGCTGGCCAGCTAAGCACCACAGCCCGACTTTCCATCACATATTCAGCCTTCAATTCTGCTACACCTTTAGGCGGTGCTACAGGATCAGCTACCCCATCAGGTCGTGTAAACTGCGTGACAGGACGTTTAGCCAGCGACTTCTGCATAACCTCCTTAAAGATCACCGCAGGTGCACCACTGCTCATGGATACGAAGTGCTTGGCATCCGGCTTATCGAAGCCGAGCCATACCGCTGCACTCCATTCCGGCGTATAGCCTGTGAACCATAGATCTCTGTTATACTTTTCAAGACCCTTAATTACATTTTGAGTAGAACCTGTTTTTCCAGCAACTGGACGCTCGAACTTCGCCGCAGTCCCTGTACCGCCAGGCTCAATTACACCTTGCATAAGAAGCGTCATATAATACGCTGTTTTTGCACTCATAACGGGTGATTTACGCTCTTGCTTGAACGTAGCCACTTCGGTTCCTTGATCATTTAAAATTTTCACAATCGAATGCGTAGTATTCAAATATCCATTATTAGCAAATGCACTGTATGCAGCGGCCATTTGAACAGGTGTAGCCCCCTTTGTCATACCGCCAAGGGAGATGGCCAGATTTCTGTCCTTAACCGGATCCAGTGGAATACCCAAGTTTTCAGCAAATTTCATGCCTGTAGTCACTTTAATTTCATTCAGCAGCCAAACAGCAGGAGCATTAATCGACTTCTTGACAGCCTCAAACATCGTAACTTGACCTCGGTAAATCCCGTCATAGTTGCGTGGCGTATACCCATTGTAATTAGCTTCGTTATCCTGTAGCATGCTGTATGGCGTGTACTTGCCGCTTTCAAGAGCTGGTGCATACACCAATATAGGTTTGATCGAGGAGCCCGGCTGCTGCATTACAGTTGCCCGGTTCAAGCCGCGCAGCACATAATCCCTGCCGCCGACAATACCGACTAATCCGCCATCCTTATTGTTAACGATAGCCATTGCCCCCTGCATTTTCTGCTCAGGACCGTCTTTTTGAAAAAACTTTTCATTCGCAAATGTTTGCTCCATAATTTTTTGAGCATTCATATCCATTGTTGTGTAGATTTTATAGCCATTACGCAAAAGCTCATCCTCAGACAAGCCGTACAAGTCATTAGCTTCATTAATTACATAATCAAGAAAAGCGATATAATCCTTCGAGCCTGTTTCCTTTGGCGCCACATATTCCGCAGCCTCGGCTTTGGCTCTTTCATCTGCCGTTATATATTTCTGATCTTCCATCAATTTCAAAACAACCGTTCTGCGATCCTTTGATTTTTCAGGATTAGATATTGGATTATAAGTGCTTGGAGCCTTAGGTATCGCAGCGAGCGTTGCCATCTGCCACAATTCCAGCTTCTTTAAATCGGATACTCCAAAATATTTTTTCGCTGCCGCTTTTACCCCATAAGCCCGGTTTCCAAAGAAAATTCGATTTAAATACATCGTTAATATTTTATCTTTGGAGTAATTGTTTTCCAAGGCTACAGCAATGGACATTTCAGTCGCTTTTCGGAAAAAGGTTTTGTTCGAGCTCAAGAACAGATTTTTGGCAAGCTGCTGTGTTATTGTGCTTCCACCCTCTACAGCACTTCTTGCAATAACGTCCTTAACCAGGGCCCGGCCAATTCCCAAGAAATCAATACCCGAGTGCTCACCAAATCTTTTATCTTCCGTAGCAATAAAGGCCTGCTGCAGCTTCTCCGGAATGTCTTCCGGCTGCACTATTTCACGATTTTCACGATACAGCACAGCAGCTTCTGCTCCGTTGACATCATAAACCTGAGAAGCTTCATCCATGTCCAGCTTATCGATATTTTCCTTAAGAATCTTATCTCCGTTTATAATAATAAAAATATAGACGCCTAGTGCACAAATAAGAGCAACTACGGCAGCTACGAATGCGAACATTAACGCTCTGCCGACACTGACCTTCCGCTTCTTTTTTTTGGGCTTCGATTTTTCTGCATTGGTTTTTTTCACAGTCGCCATCTCTTTAGCCACCCCTGTTTTCTCTATATAAGATCAGTAAGAATCAGCCGTCAGCGATGCCCGGCTCCCCTGATCTTTCAATAAAAACTGCTTTCTCTAAAATACCAATGTATCTTTATAGTAAGGGTTTCGATCAGCAGCTTCGTTACAATAAAAGAACAACCCTTCTAACGGGTTGCTCTTATGTTTCATATTCATTTAGACGTAACATTTAACTTAAATGTTGCTCATTAGAATGCTGCTCTTAGTAAAATTCTAGTTGTCTGTAGCGTTCTCCTGCTGCATTAATGAAACGGAACGCTGAGGCGTGAAGGTTGATATTGCATGCTTATAAACCATTTGCTGACGGCCTTCGCTATCAATGATGATCGTGAAATTATCGAACGCACGGATAACACCGCGGATTTGAAACCCATTAGTCAGATAGACGGTTACCGGTATATTTTCCTTGCGCAATTGGTTCAAAAATGTGTCCTGAATATTGATCGATTTGTTCATCATGGGCCCCCTCAAATGAGTTTAACGTTCGAATTTTAACCTATCTGATATTATAGCATGAACCTGGTCCAAATGGGCAGAAAAATTTACCAAATCACTCATATCCACCCAATGGATATCTTTCATATGACGGAACCATGAGAGCTGTCGCTTAGCAAAGTGGCGGGTATCACGCTTCAGCAATTCCACAGAGGCTTCCCAAGATAATTCACCCTGCAAATAGGCGATCATTTCCTTATATCCCAAACCCTGCATTGATATGTATTGCTTACCGTAACCCTGTTTAAGCAGCCCCTCAACCTCTTCGACTAATCCTTCATCGATCATCTGATCGATTCGCTCTTCTATACGTTTATATAGTAAAGCTCTATCCATTGTCAACCCGATGATACATAGTTCGTAGGGAGACTGTTTTTTCTGTACTTTTAACCTGTCGGATAAACGTTCGCCTGTCAAATGAAAGATTTCAAGCGCGCGAATAATGCGTCGTTGGTCGTTGGCATGCAGCCGATCAGCACTCTCAGGATCAATCTGTCGCAGCTTCTCCAGCAAGGCTTCAGCTCCATAAGTCAAGGCAAATTCAGCTTGTTCATTGCGGAAAGCTTCGTCTGAGCCGCTCTCGCTAAATTGATAGTCGTAACAAACGGATTCAACGTACAGTCCTGTACCTCCCACAATAAAAGGCAGCTTGCCGCGGCCATGAATGTCAAAGATCAGTTGGCTAGCCCGCTCCTGAAACTCCGCTACTGAAAACGGATGATCAGGATTATGAATATCTATCAAATGATGGCGAACCTGCTCTTGCTCCTGCAAGGAAGCCTTGGCGGTCCCGATATCCATTCCACGATAGACCTGCATTGAATCCCCAGATATAATTTCAGCGCCATAATCGGCTGCCAGTTGAAGGCTAAGCCTCGTTTTACCTACTGCAGTCGGTCCAACCAATACCAGCAGGTTTGGCTTAATAGAAGCCTGTGTCACAATCGTATCACTCCGTAAGCTATTCTCGTGGTCGAACGATGTACTTCCGTGAAGCCTAAACGTGCAAATTCTTTACTTTCACGATGTTCTTTCAAAATTACAGATCGGCGGGCTACCCGCATAGCTTCTGTAATCGTTGCCTCTGTAATCGCTCTAGGATCAGCTAATTCCCTAATCGCGCTAATAGAGTTGGATTCTTCGATTGGCCTGCGAAACATGGGATCGAAATAAATCACATCGAATGACTTATCTGACTGCTGTTTCAAAAAATCATAATGGTCAATCTGAGTCACTTGAATACTGCGCATCGCTTCATTCATTCCGGGAATGTCCGAATGATAAGCGTGAAGCCCCTGGTTCAACAGTAGGTACGGCAAAGGCCTGCTTTCGAGGGCAGTTACCTGTCCATTACCCGCAAGAGCGAAAGAATAAACAATCGCATCGGAGCCTAACCCGGCTGTGCAATCCAGCACCCTGTCTCCTGGCTTTAATCCAGATAACTGCATGAGCGAATCCGGTTCTCCATTAATAAGACGTTTGACCCGGATGGCGGCAGTACTTGGATGAAAGAACAGCAGAGGCTGCTGATCCTGATAATACTCTATTCGTTCGCGCGATACAAGCAAGACATCCTGAGCGCCGTAACGTTTCCTCAATTGTGCAATTGAAAATTGTCGGCGTGAAACAACCCGAATGTCCTCTTGTATACCTGTTAGTCCCCTGACTTGCTTTGACAAATGCGCTGTCAGTTCCAGCTGCTCCGCCTGTGGTTCATAAGAGGTTGTTATCAGCAACTGCATCACCCGTCTAGCTCTTGAATTTTATAAAAAAAATCGGAACAACTGAATTTTAACAGTTTTTCTTTACTGCGTCCACGGATCCTTCGTTTTACATTCATGGGTCATCGTCCTTATAATACTATTAAGCACGTTAACTAAGCTAAAGAAAGTCGTCATAAGGGAGCTTAAGTATGGAAGAATCTTTGAAGCCATTTTTATTATTGTCAGATGCGGTAATTATTACGGACATTAACCATCGAATTCTTGATGTGAATAAAACCTACGAGGACATTACTGGATATTCCCGTGAACAAATTCTCGGGTTCCGAGCAGGTATTTTAAAAACAAGGCTCACATCAGAATCTACTTACCACGAGATGCATAAAGCACTAAATCAGCTCTTAAGCTGGTCAGGGGTATTTGTCAACAAAAAGAGAAACGGTGAACTGTGGCACTCATCCATCTCGATCACTCCGTTTCTAATAAATGGAGATACCTACTATGTTGGGGTCTTTAGAGAACTTGAGCATCTGCAGGAGGGCATTTATATTGCTGAGGGGCGCCGAAGCGGCATACAAGCGGCTTTGTTGAAGGTACTTGCCATATCCTGCGAAATTCGCGACCCGGCGATTGAGGAGCATTTGACAAGGGTACAGCAGCTAACCGGACAATTAATTCATGCTCACAACGAGCGGCTTCAATTAGGCTTGTCTCAAGATTATATTCAAAGCATTATCCATGCCAGTATTATGCATGATATTGGTAAATCGGGAGTTCCGGAAGGCATTCTGTATAAGCCCGGCCCCTTGACCAGCTATGAACGGATCATCATAGAAATGCATCCATTAATCGGAGTGGATATTCTTGAAAAGATCAATGCTGAACTTGATGATGACTTTTTTAAGGAAGAATTAAATGTTGCGAAAAATATTATTTTATCTCATCACGAGAAATGGGATGGCTCTGGATACCCGCATCAATTGAAAGCAAACGACATCCCATTTGAGGCTCGTATCGTCTCAGTTGTCGATGTATATGATGCTTTAACTTCCAGGAGGCCGTACAAAGAAATATGGGATAAACAAAAAGCAATCGGTTTTCTACGGGAGCACCAAGGTACTTTCTTTGATCCAGCTATTATTGATACTTTTGTTCAAATTGTTTAGCAATCTTCAAACCGCCTACATATGTAAGGGAGTCCAGGGTTTATCCGACACTCAACCACATGAGGGAAAGGAAATAGATGGAATTTCTCACGTTAATCCAGCCTAGATGTCGTTTGAAATTAATTTAACTGGAAAAACTCAGACTAATATAGGTGATATGGATGATATCAGCCCAAACCACTTCGAATTAGCATGAGAAATTTCATCTATAGGGCTTCGAACGCTATTTTTCGGCGTAATTAACCTGACATTTTCCTGATATTTTACTGAAATTGCAAAAGAACTTTCACCATCAAAAATGCACCCTTAGAATTCATCGGATAAACCAGGGGTTTATTCCAATGTCTATTCTAAAGGGTGCACTCCACTATCCAAGGCGGGTTTGAGGGTCCTTTTGCAACCCTATATTTATGATAAAGTAGTGTATGAGCTGACTCAAGATGACTTTTGGGATAGCTCGCTCCATCTAACTTTCTTACATTTTTCGCATAACGTACATGCCAATTGCAGCCAATATGAGTATAAAACAAGCAACTAAGCCATAATATTTTATCTTTTTAAAAGCAGCCTTGATTTTCCTTATCGGTCTTTCTTTGGGAAAAATCCCCCAGCCCTCATATCTCCCGTCAACCTTTGATACGGTTTCAATCAGCATTAAGGTATTTTTATTTAGTGAATCCTCATTTAAAAAGCAGGCCAGGCTCAGATGCAGAACATGTTTATAATGGATACCTTCAGCATCATAGTCGATGTTCTCAACGGTATAATCATGTCGTTTTAAGCTTTCCGCGGCCTCTAATAGATCCTGGCTATTTTGAAATCGCAAATAATAGTGGACTCTGTATTCTACATCCGTTTTGTAGCCTTCATAATAAAATGAATGAATCGCATTGTAATTATTATAATATTCGGCTTCTATAGTATTGGGGGAAAGATAATCGTAAAAGTCCCACTGCTCATCTATTCTGGAAGATATGACATAACGAAATCTCGCAAAAAGAGTTAAGCCATTTTTAATCATTTCTTTACATTTCTCGGGGTCTCTTACATAAAAAATAAGCTCAATTCGAGTCTCAGAATCAATCCTCCCAATAAACACCCCTTGGTTCGCTTCAAGAATACTTGAATCCAGCTTCTCCTGAAGCTCTATAAGCTCTTCTTGAATTTGTGTAACTTGTTCTTTCTTTTCAGCGATGTGATAAATATTTAAAGAAAGATTGAGAAGGGTTGAAAACTGAGAGTAGTCGATTCTTTCTTTTACGCCTCTATCAAGAAAAACTCTTACATCTTCGTTCTCCCTCTGAAATGAAATCCATTCTCTTATCATTTGTAAGTTTGCACCAACCCTAATCTTCTCTTATGTTGCAATATCAGAATCTGCTCCGCGATACATCCGTGTATATTCGGCAGCTTTTGTTGCAATATCCTGCTCCGCAGAAGAATTCTGATATTATAACAAACAAAACCATAGAAGTATATTCAAAAAATTCACTTAAACAAACGCATTTATAACTTTGCTTCATTTTGTAATATTCCTGTCATAATACAACGCTACTATTAGCTTGTAAGAAACATATCATCGTTGGGAGTTGAGCTTAATGCTAAGAAAAACAATCGTAGGAACTGTAGCAGGCGCATTATTAACAGTAGGGTTAATGGGCTCCGTTTTTGCAGCAAATGAGACTACCGCTGCGTCTCCAAAGACCAAAGAGGCGCATAAAGCAAAGATAGAGGCTAAGGCTGCAGCCAAAGGCCTTACATTGGAACAATGGACTCAAAAACATCAAGCACATAAAGCAGAGCTGGAGCAAAAAGCACAAGCCGCCGGAGTAACATTGGAACAATATAAACAGGATCTTAAAACAGAAAAGCAGCAGCGTAAAGAAGTCAAGCAAACGAAACTTCAACAGCATGCGGATAAGCAAGGAATCACGATTGAACAATATTTAGAAAAGCGGAAGGCTCAGCATGCTGAAGCAGTGAAAAAGGCGCAGGAGCTCGGAATTACGGTTCAACAATACCGAAAGCAGCAAACGGCCGAACTTAAAGCCAAGCATAAAGCTGAACGTCAAGCCAAACACGAGGAAAAACGTCAGGCCAAGCTGCAAGCCAAAAAAGTAGCACCTAAGTAAATCAATTTACTTGCATCATAAAGAGCCGTTCACTTGGATCAAACCAAGAGATCGGCTCTTTCCTATACATTGCTGCTAAGTTTCAGGAGGAGTCGGTATACGTATTGTGAAGGTGGTCCCTTTTTCCAAGACAGAATCAACCTCTATCGAACCCTTCATAAGCTCTAACAGCTGCTTGGTTATGGTCAGCCCCAAACCGCTGCGTTCACGATGTGTGTGCCGCGAGTCATCCTCCGTATAAAATCGTTCCCAAATATAAGGCAGCTTGGATGGATCGATTCCTGAGCCCGTATCTGATACTTTGACAACCAGGCTATCTTGTTCATAATAAGATTGAATGGTAATCTTGCCGCCTGATTCGGAATGCCGTATTGCATTATCTAATAAGTTAAATAACACTTGCTTAAGTCGCTCAGGGTCTCCATATGCTTTTAAAATCTCATCCTCAGGTTCAACAATTTCAACGTCCAGCTCTTTTTTCTCTATTCTGGGGGCTAGGCTCTCGCTCACTGTATGAACCAAGGAGGACCAACGAATTGCTTTCATTTCCATATTCACTCGTCCCGTCTCAATAGCTGATAAGTCGAGCATTGTGTTTAGTAAAGAAGTCAGCCTGAACAGCTCCGCATAAATGATTTGATGATAGCGATGATGCTGTTCCTCCGGTATGACCCCTTCCATCAATCCTTGAGCAAATCCGCGAACAGAAGTTAGAGGGGTGCGCAGCTCATGAGAGACATTGGCAATCAATTCTTTACGCATTCGATCGAGCTGTTCCAACTGCTCCGCCATTTGATTAAACGTATCAGCAAGCTGACTGACTTCATCGCGGCTTTCCACAGGAACCCTTACTGTAAAATCACCATTACCGAGCCTCTTGGCCGCCCGATTCATACGAAGTAACGGGCCTGTCATCCGTTTGGACAGCACAAAAACAAGCAGGGAAAATGGAATTGCAATCAAGTAAGCTGTAAAGATGATCAATCGGGTAACCTTGCCCATCTGAATTTCCTGTACGGGTGTATGCAGGAATAACGCTCCGATTACTTTATCCTTCTCTATGACAGGCATCCCCACGGAAAGAAGCACCGTATCATCAGAATAGGTAAAGGGGCCTATCTGAGTAACCCGGCCGCCTTTTAAAACCTGGCTTAGAAGAGCTGGGTCCTTAATTTCACTTTGCTTTAGCAGCCGCTTTTCCAGCCTTTTTTTATTCACACCGGCGCTTTCGTCAATTAGCAACAAATTCGTCCGAATGTTGAGCGTTCTCTTTAATCTAGAATCCGCATTGTTATATATCGTTTTCTGATTTGAGGGGTCGGCACTTAATCCTTCCAGCAGAAGCTCATTAAGCTGTTCCCCTTCCCGGAAGAGCAAGGCTTCCTTTTGTTTAACAAGGAAATCCTGAAGCGCAAAATTGAGTACAAGGGCAATCAATGTAAAACCAACCAAAAGTACACAAAGCAGGGATAGAAGCTGTTTGCGAAACACTGAAGTAAGCATTTACTGTACCTCGGTTCGCAGCTTGTAGCCTGCGCCTCTTACAGTCTCAATTGACCAAGTGGACTTCTCTTTCTCTTGGGAAAGCTTTTCACGGAGTCGTTTGATAGTTACATCCACGACGCGGTCATCTCCAAAATAATCCTCTCCCCACACCAAATCCAGAAGCTGCTGTCTTTCGAGCACTTGATTGGGATGCTGAGCGAAGCTGACAAGCAGCTTGTACTCCTTGGGAGTCAGCTCAACAATATCGTTATCCAAATACACGCTACGAGAGGCTGTCTCAATCGTCAGATTGTCAACTCTAATCGATGCTGGCAGCTTTAATTGCCTCAAGGAGGAATAGGATCGGCGAAGCAGTGAAACCGTTCTGGCAATAAGCTCATTGGGATCAAATGGCTTAACCATATAATCATCAGCGCCAATACCAAAGCCTCTTATTTTATCTTCGCTTTCCCCCTTGGCTGTTAGCATCAGGATAGGCAGGTCGCTTGTCTCTCTGATCTTCGTACAGATCGCCCATCCATCCTTATCGGGCATCATAATATCCAATACTATGAGATGAATGGTGTGCCTGCGAACCAGCTCCAGAGCCTCCGATCCTGTCGCCGCACATAAAACATGAAATCCTTTACTCTTAAGGTACATGTTAATTAGCTCGGTTATGTAAGTATCATCATCGGCAATCAGAATGGTGTAATCACTATTGTGAAATGGCTTGTCCATAATAGAAGACTCCTCCATTTATTATTTATTAAAAAAAAGACAAGCCCCATGTACATGATTTCAATGGGAATTGCCTTAACTTACATCACTCGTTTAAACATTTTCTCCAGCTCATAGGTGGAAAAGCTAATAATGATAGGGCGCCCGTGCGGACATGTATAGGGGTTGCGGCAAGCCGCCAGCCTATCCAGCAGTCCCTCGATTTCCAATGTGCTTAGGCTTTGATTAGCTTTTATGGAGGCTTTGCAGGAACACATTATTGCAGCCTTCTCGCGCAGCTTGCTTAGGTCAATCCCTTTGCGCTCCGACAACAGCCACTCGCTCATTTCCTCTACAAGCGCTTTTTCATCACCCTCTGGAAACCAATGCGGGTAAGCTCGAACCAGAAAAGCATTGCCGCCGAACGGTTCAATATAGACACCGGCTTGCTCAAGCATAGGAAGCTTTTCCTTCAAACGTTCCGCTTCTGTTGAAGTAAACTCAAGTGTAATCGGTACTAGCAGTTCTTGGCTAGCTTCGGCTGGTCTGCCAAATTTCTCGAAATAGTATTCATAATTAATTCTTTCATGAGCCGCATGCTGATCAATCAAGAACAAGCCTTCCTCGTTTTGAGCAACGATATAAGTACCATGCATTTGTCCAATTGAAGATAGTCTCGGGAACGATGGCATCGCAGGTGCTTCTTGCTCGCTTCCAACAGCCAACGCACGAAGAAGTGCTTGACTGGACGCCCCTTGATCCGTTGATTTTCTTTCCTGATCCGCATGTGATCGCGAGGAGGGCTCTTTGCCTCCCCCAGCTTGATTCATGGTTGAATATACGGACTGTTGACCGTTTGACTGGGTTTTAACTCGATCCCCACCTTGAGCGGCTTGGTTGAGACGGCTGACTGCTCTGCTATAGTCGCTTTCAACATTGCTCCCGGTACTGACTCGGTCACTATTGCCTCCAATAGTGCTGCTTCCAACTTGGCTGCTATTGCCAGCATTATGGCCATTTCCATAGACGGATGGAGTTCCCGCGCCAGTTCCAGCAGACGGTGGCAATCCGGGAGATGTGGTAGCTGCAAGCCCCCGCTGCTCAGGACGGTACAACTCCATTTGCTCCTGAATAATGCCATGAAGCTTCGGTTTATTAGATGCGCCAGGCGTCGGAATTAGCACTTGCTGGTTTAGTACACGACGTACCTGCTGTTCCACAAATTGAATCAGTTCCTGTTCCTTGCTAAATCTTACCTCCAACTTCGCCGGGTGCACATTAACATCCACCAAAGCCGGGTCCATTTCAATATGAAGCACGGCTACAGGAAACCGGTTGATTGGAAGAAGTGTGTGATAACCTTGCAGAAGCGCATGAATTACCGTGTAATTTCGAATATAACGTCCATTGATAACAGTTGATATCCCATTCCGGTTAGCCCGAGTCGTTTCCGGCTTGCCAATGAAACCACGGATCGAATAATCCAGATGCTCCCCTTCAATCGGCAGCATCGTTTTGGCGACAGCCGTGCCATATACCGCAGCTATTACCTGCAGCATATCCCCATTGCCCAGTGTTTGAATCAATGAGCTTCCATTATGTTTCAATGTAAAAGCTATCTCTGGATGAGCCAATGTCAATCGGTATATGAAATCAGAAATATGTCCGAGCTCTGTTTGCACGGTTTTCATATATTTCAATCGCGCTGGAGTATTATAGAACAGCTCACGAACTTGAATATCCGTTCCTCTGGGTGCTGCTGCTTCCTCCAATGCTTTTACAGTGCCGCCTTCAATGACAAAGCGGTAACCTAAGCCGCTCTGCTCAGTGGAAGTCAGGCAGGTTACTTTGGAGACCGCAGCTATACTTGGCAGCGCCTCGCCGCGAAATCCCAAAGTTCGGATGGAAAACAAATCCTGACTGCTAGCAATTTTACTTGTTGCATGCCTATAAAAGGCAACCTCACAGTCTTCGCGTTCCATCCCGCTGCCGTTATCACTGACACGGATCAGCTCAAGGCCACCCTCCTCTATTGAAACGTCAATTCGAGTGCTTCCAGCGTCAATTGCGTTTTCAACGAGCTCTTTCACAACGGAGGAAGGTCGTTCCACAACTTCCCCCGCCGCTATTTGATTGGCGATATGCTCATCTAATACTTTTATTTTCCCCATAAGCCGCTCCTTATTTGGACGTGGTTACTGTAAATTGCTCTCCATTATCAGACCATTCCAGCTGAGGAAAGCTTTCTGCTACCTTACCGATATTTACATAGCTAGTACCATGATCAAGCTTAAGATCGCTTGTTGCAATCTGATAAGTACCCTTTGTACCGCCCACAGTAAGCTCAACCGCCTGTGAATCACCATTCCATGTGATAGTACCGCCTAGTATAGTGCTAAGGAGACGTGAAGGAACATAAACAGCACCATTTTCACGTACAATACCTAAACTGTCTTGGACAGGAACTCCGTTTACCGTTACCCCTTTTTTATTGTGGCTGACCGTGAATTTGCTGATTCCCGCTTCATGCAGAGCCGTTAGCAGCTGCGGAACCTCGCCATCTATTTCAATATCAGGATTCAAGCCTACTTTATTGACCTTGCGTAGCTTAGGTGTCAAATATTCCTCGATTGTAATTTTTAATGCTCCACCAGTGGAGAGCGGGAATAAGGTCTGAACGCTGCCTTTGCCGAATGTTTTCATTCCAATAACCTTAGCTACCGCATTGTAATCCTGCAAGGCCCCTGTTAACACTTCAGAAGCGCTCGCACTGTATTCATTTACCAAAATGTATAAAGGAAAAGGCTGGGTCGTTCCATTTGAAAATTTTACCGGATCATCAACATTATCTTTATCCTTGGTATGAATCAAAATGCCTTCCTTAACAAACAGCTTCGCCATATTGAGAGCCGTATCAACCAAACCGCCCCCATTGTCGCGCAGGTCAAGGATCAAGCTGTTAATGCCCTGCTTCTTCAGATCAGCAAGCTGGGAAGTCATAAGCTCGTCCGCATCACTTGAGAAGCTTGTAACACGGATATAGCCAACACCAGAATCAAATTTCTTGTTGATAACCACAGGCAGTTGGATCGTTTGACGGGTCATATCCAATACTATGCTTTGCTCTCCGCGTTTCACCGTTACAGATACCTTCGTGCCTTCAGGACCCATAATTTTTTTGGTAACATCATCGATTTTAAAGCCTGCAACCGATTCTCCGTTCACCTCAGTAATCAAATCGTTTTCCTGCATACCCGCTTTTTTGGCAGGACCATCAAACACCTCGAAAATGTAGACGCCTTCCGTTTCCTGACTGACTCGAACACCTACTCCAACGTAATTATTCTGAATGGCGCCCTCGAATTTTTTGAGCTCATCCGCTGTAAAATACACGGTATAAGGATCATTTAGCGATGTGACCATTGATTTAATAGCGGTATCAGATAATTGCTGAGTGTTAGGACTGCTGACATGATTTTTTTGGATCAAGTCAAATGCTTCTTTAATTCTAGCCAAATCCGTGCTGGTCTGGTCTGCTGCCAATGATGCGGAAGCCGCAGGAAATAAAAGCGTTAGTGTAAGTACTACAGATGCAGTTCGTCTCCAAATAGCACGATAGCCGTTCGTTGTCATAGTAGAGTCATCCTCTCATTATATAAGGCTAATTTGTATAAAGGTTGTATATTCATTTCGGTATAAGCGTCCTCTTTAAGTGAGAGTTCAAAAAGTCAACTTTTCAGCACCGAGGAGGTTGCAAGAACCTGAAGAAGGAGGAGCGGAGTTTAGGCAAAACCTAAATGAGCACCGGACTTCGAAGGTGAATGCAAGATTCGATGTCGAATAGCCTCCTGAAATGCTTCGTGATCAAAAGGGGACTTTTTGAACTACCCTCTTTAAGATAGCTGCTTCTTTAAATCAAATAAAAAGTTCATAGCCATCATTGGGGTCATATTCATTAAATCCGCACCCTTCAGCTGATCCAGCAACTGCTCGGTACGAGAATCTGACTTTTTCTTTGTTCGCTCTGACGGGGTCTCTGTCTCTTGGAATAAACTCAATTGAACTGCCGGGCCTTCCTTCACCTGCTGAGACTGTACAGTACCCCCAACTTCAGGTTGATTCGCAATTGGAGACGGAACCAGAGTGTCCGCAGCTGAAGTACGGCTGGGGGCAGCTTGATCTTGTCCCATCAACAGCTCGGCACGTGCTTCGAAAGTATTCAGCAGCTCATAGGAACGATCAATGATTCCGGCCGGAAGTCCGGCGATTTGAGCGCAATATATACCATAACTGGTACTGGCAGCGCCGGGAATCAGCTTCCTCAGAAAGGTCACCTGCCGGCCGCTTTCTTTGACAGCCATGCAGTAGTTGCGTAAGGACTGAAGTGTTTCCTCCAAATGGGCCAATTCATGAAAGTGAGTTGAGACCAGCGTTTTGCAGCCAATCTTGTCATGCAAATATTCAATCACAGCCTGAGCAATCGCCATGCCTTCACCGGTAGAAGTTCCGCGGCCCAGCTCATCTATGATAACCAAGCTCCTGGATGTTGCCTTCTCAGTCATTACTTGAATATCCATCATTTCTACCATAAAGGTGCTCTGACCGCCGATCAGATCATCAGCAGCTCCGATCCGTGTAAAGATTCGGTCAATAATGGGCACCTGAGCTGACTTTGCCGGAACGAAGCAGCCGATTTGCGCCATTAAGCAAATGATAGCCACCTGCCGCATGTAGGTGCTCTTCCCGGCCATATTAGGTCCGGTAATTAGCAGCATACTGCCTTCCTGCTGGTTAAGAGCCGTTTCATTTGCAATAAAAACACCGTCCTGCATTACGGCCTCAACAACAGGATGACGCCCTTCTTCTATACGAAGCTCGAAGAACTCCCCAACCTGGGGCCGTGTATAACGGTTGGCCGCACTGACAGCAGCCAGCGACTGATACACGTCAACGGAAGCAATCTGCTCCGCGAGCTGCTGCAGCCTCAATATATGTGCGGACAGCTTATCCCGCAGCTGCATGAACAGCTCGTACTCGAGGTCGACCATTTTCTCCTGAGCCTCGAGAATTAAGCCTTCCTTCTCTTTGAGCTCCGGTGTAATAAAACGTTCCGCATTCGCAAGCGTCTGTTTGCGCTCGTAACGTCCTTCCTCCAGTGAAGCTATGTTCGCTTTGGTAACTTCTATATAGTAGCCGAACACTTTGTTATAGCCTATCTTCAACGACTTGACGCCGGTCCGCTCCCGCTCTTGCTTCTCAAGCTCGGCGATCCACTGCTTGCCGTTCGTGTTAGCCTCGCGCAGCTGATCCAGATAGGCGTGGTAACCCGCCTTGATCATACCGCCGTCACGAATCGAGACGGGCGGCTCTTCGGTGATGGCGTCCTCGATCCACGCCATCACATCATGGCACGGGTCCATCCGTGCCGTCAGTGTCGCAAGCGTCGCAGAGCCCGACGCAGCACATATCTGCTTCAGCTGGGGCACCTGCTGAAGCGAGCTCTTGAGCGCGACCAGGTCGCGAGCGTTGGCGTTGCCGTAGGCAATCCGCGCCACGAGCCGCTCCAGGTCGTAAACTTCCTTGAGCGACTGCTTCAGCTCGTCGCGGACAATCAGCTGGTGGTACAGCCTGTCCACCGCTTCAAGCCTCTCTTCGATAGCCGCTGCGTTCATAAGCGGCTTCTCGATCCAGCGGCGCAGCAGCCTGCCGCCCATTGCTGTGACGGTTTTGTCCATAAGCCACAGCAATGTCCCCTTCTTCGTCCGATCGCGAACCGTTTCAACCAACTCGAGATTACGGCGAGTAAAAGGGTCCATAATCATATATTGATTCTGCTCATATACGCGAATATTTTTGATATGGCCTAAAGACCGCTTCTGCGTCTCAATCAGATAAGCCATCAACAACTTGACGCAGGATGCGCCCCCAATGGGCAGACCTGACAGCTCCGCTTCAGCAAAATAATCGCCAAGTTCAAAAGCGGATCTGCCACCTTCATGCTCGCGCGGCGTCATTACCGTAGTTCCTGCCCAAGCGGGTGAAAACTCTCTAAGCCGTTTTAAGAGATCAGGCGACGCTAACAGCTCCGAAGGATGATACACATTCATCTCATCGGCAACAAGCGTAAGCGTACCTTCCAAACGCGTAACGAACAGCTCGCCTGTCGAGATATCGCAAGCTGCAAAGCCGTAGCTTCCATCCTCTGCTTCAGTTACGGAAACCATGTAATTATTGGTCTCTCCAAGAGATCGGGCATCCATCACAGTTCCAGGAGTGACTATGCGGATGATTTCCCGCCTAACGATCCCTTTGACCGATGACGGGTCCTCGACCTGCTCGCAGATCGCGACCTTGAACCCTTTTTCTATTAATCTGGCAATATAGTTATCCGCCGAATGATAGGGAATGCCGCACATAGGAATGCGCTCCTCGGCTCCCCCTCCCCGTCCGGTCAGCGTAATTTCCAATTCGCGTGATGCTTGTATGGCATCCTCAAAAAACATTTCATAAAAATCGCCCAATCGGAAAAACAAAAATGCATCGGGCACCTCCGCCTTGATGGCTAGGTATTGCTCGATCATCGGCGTGTAATTGGCCATTCTTTTACCCAACCTCCAGCTACTTGACTATATTCATGCTTCTTTCTTCCTTGTCATTCCCAGACCAGATGTACTTGTATGTAGAGCCTGGAAAGTTTACGTACCGCTTTTTTGAAAATGGGATACCTCTGCAAAATATATAAATAATATCCCATTTTCAACTACGGCTGTAGCCGCCTTACAAGCTCGCAATGCTCAAAGTTACTCTAAATCCCAAACTACTATATCTGCCAGCCTAGTACAGACTATTATATCATGAATTAATAGACGATTCTTCTTTTATGCGAAAAGGGCCAATTTTCCACCCACGGCGTATATCTCCTTGTTCATTCCAGCCTTCTTGACGCAATAACATCGACTTGAGTGGCGTCAAATACTTCTCATATTTACGATAGGATGGGAGCCGTGTCAAGTCCCCCCACAGCCCAGGAATAAGGGGACGGATACTGGATTTATCCCCCTCGTAATAAGCCTTCTGCATTGAGAGCTCATTTAAGGGGCGAGCCTGAAGCAGTGAATAGTGGTCCGCAATTAATTTTGACATGGCGAATACCCCTTTGGCAACCGTTGGGGAAATCAGCCAGCTAGGCAGCACGCGGTATTCGAATCCCCCGTACCTCTTGCGGCGAAAATCACCCAAAAAGCCGTATTTGGGCTTTCTGTTGCCTGTCGTTGCATCCTCAAGCAAGATGAGCGGCAGCGCCAAATAATTATCCATCACGCGCAGCAATTCGCTATTCAGCCAAGTGCCGCTGAAATGGAGATGACCGCCCAGAGGAAAACCCTTGACAGGCATACCACCAGCGAGCCATTGCAGTGATTCGTCTTGAATTTGACGAGTTGCTATCTGCATCGTACGACGCAGGTTAATGATCAATTGGCCCACGTCACTGTTTGGTTCAGGCCTAAGCTCCGCCAAAGGATATACCTTGCGAAAGCCTGGCAGCACGATGGCATCACAACCCACTGGGCCTTCTTTCTCCAAAAATCGTGATGCAAAGGTGACTTTGCCCTGAGCATTGCGAAGCAGAAATTCGGGGTCAGCCCCGATCATGATCTCACGTTTATCCGTTTGGGCATTCACAACCTCCTGGGCAAATCTGTGCATGGCGGCGGCAAACAGCTCAGCAAGCCTCTGAGTCAGCTTAGGAATCGCCTGCAGCTCAAGGACGGCCAGCTCTCCTCCCGGGCGTACACCAATACGTACAACGCCATAATCGAGCCCAAGAGCATAAACCGCCTTCACTGCTTCACGCTTAGCTCTAACGGCATGATAGGGAGGTGTTTCATTCAGCAATTCTGTAAATTCGCTCTCCTCCTGTTTTTGAAGAGGGTGAGGAGCTCCATAGAATACACCATATGACTTTTGAAACAGCCCCAATGCATGTAAATGAAAAACAGGAACAAGGTACTCATATGTATAGCGGCGCTTATTTGTCTCCAGATCAAAAAGGATCCCGTGCACTTCGAGCAGCTCCGCCATTTTGCGAGCAGTAGACGAACGCAGCAGACTCTTGACGGGCTGAAGCGAACGCTGCCCAGGCCTCTCCGTATGAAAGCAGCCCCAATGGATAACATGCGTGGATTCACCATGCGTTGGCAGCCTTGTTCCATGGGGAAATTCCAGCTGATCCAATAATAAATCGAGGGTCGGCTCATTTGAGTGAAGCAGCCATACGCTCATTATTTCACCTCCCAAGGGCTTTTGCACATGCAAAGCTTACTTCTTAAGCACCTGCTGCGGGCTTTGCTGAAGCCTGATTCGTAAGCATCCTGTCCGGGCTTCCTATACCCTCACAAGCTCGCATCTTGTGTTCTGCTTCAGCAAAGCCCTCTACATCCGCTTGACCTCCGGGCCTCAGCCCAGCCCATTTTTACAATAACCCCCTGTTGAAACAAAAAAGAGGGCTCACGCCCTCTGCCGAAATGAACATTGTGTCATATACTGTAAGTAGATATTAGTTCAAATCGTCATCCAAAAGATCCGGATCAAGATCTTCGAAGTCACCGTCATCGGAGCTGCCAAAGTCCACTTGCTTGTCGTCGAAATCATCGCTTCCGTTCGGGTTCACCACAACCCAAATTTTTGTTTCAGCGATCATTTCAACCTTGAACTCGCGCTCTACACGGATGATCACACTGTCGCCGCGGGAAGATATGCTCGCTTCCACGCAGTTCGGTTCTTGGGTAGCGACAGCTGTAACTTCAGCCGTTGACGGTCTATGCTTCTTATCGAGATAAGAAAGCCCAACCCCTTCAACGTAAGATACCGTTTCTTTCGCAACATCCGTTTTGGTATTTCTATCATAAGAATACCAAATATTGATGTCGTAAGTACCTACTACCTCCACGCCATCGCCTGCTTTAACCGCATCGTACTGGTTGTTGATAATCCAAGCACCCAATATACTCGTCGGAGCATGAGGCGGAGTGACCGTGTTCGTTACTTGTGAAAACTTGCGCCCTTTGCCACAGACAGCTTTAGTATAGATCTCTCTGTAGTGCAAATCTTTATCTAATGACATCCTTTCAACCTCCTCCATACAATCATTCATTACAATTGTATGCAGGACATTCGTCTAGGGTGACAAAAATTTTCTGCTCTTTTTGGTATTTTATTCAGAATCGGCATAGGCTGCCGGTTCTCTTTGCTTTTTCTCTCTTTTCGCAACCGCCAAATAGGATTTCAGCTCCACCATAAGCTGAAGCAACGCGGAGCGTACTTCAAATTCCTCACGGCTTGCTGGCAGGGGCATCTCCTGGAATTTCCGCTCTAACAGCTCCAGCTTTTTTTCCGAGCGCCCTGTATAATGCTCCACTTTAACATCCTCGCTTATCTCATCAAAAACCGATGCTAGCAGCTCACCATGCGGCAATGTCTGGTATACTTGGGCTACGTATTGTACCATTCGATCGACAGAATCCATCTGTTGCTTTCTCATGTAGAAATAAACCGCCCACACTGTGTCATCATGAAATAATGCATTTTCCTTGGAGCGTTTGACCGCATTCATGGCTTGCTGCAAAATATCGTTGGACTCCAATAGTTCACTGCCGCTCCAAACGTATCGATTATCTCTCAGATGATTAGAAATTTCTTTGAAAATATGTGAAAAACATGTTTCAAGCCTCTCCCGCAAATCCAAAAGCTGCCGGTCCTCTTTTGGCATATATATAATATTGATTAAGGTAGCCGTACCTAGTCCAACTAGCAGCAATGCCACCTCATTAAGGATCACATCACTGCTAATTTGCCCGCCTATGAAGACATGAAACATAACTACAGAACCGGTCACTACCCCCTCTTTTAATTGGAACCGAGCCAGTATTGGAAATAAGATAAGAATATAGATTCCGATCACCCATATATGAAAACCCAGCAGCCAAAATAAGTACGCTGCTATTAACAGGCCGAGAAAGGATGCAACAATCCGCTGAAGCGATGTCCGCACCCCTTTGCGTTTTGTAACATCCACTCCCAATATAGCCAAAAGCCCCGTCGAATAGGGTGAATGCAGTCCAAGACTTTGCGCCAAATATATGGCCAAAACTACAGCAACCGCTGTTTTAATAATCCGTATTCCCATGAGTGATCTCCAACTTGAGCATTTTATTCCTATCTTAAATCCTGCCTCAATGCTTGTCCATTTTATTCATAAAAAAAAGAGCCGGCATCCTCCGCCCACAACAGGGCACACCAGCTTAGATGCTTTCCATCCCACTTATCGTTTGCCGGTCAGCTTCTTTTCGAGAAAAGCAACCGCCTGATACATAATTGTAGCTGCCACAGCAATTACAATTACACTGCCGATAACAAGCGTGAAATTGAACACTTGAAAGCCATAGATAATCAAATAGCCAAGCCCCTGCTTGGAAACAAGAAATTCCCCTACAATGACGCCCACCCAGGAAAGCCCTACATTAACTTTGAGAGTTGAAACTATTGTCGGATACGTCGCAGGCAATATAGCCTTCTGAAACACCTGCCGCTTACTGCCGCCAAATATACGGATGACCTTCGAATAATTCGGGTCAACCTCCTTGAAGCTGTTATAAACGACAAGGATCGTGATGATTACGGTTATCGATAGCGTTGTGGCGATGATGGATAGTGCTCCCGGTCCGAAGGCCACTATAAAAAGCGGGCCTAATGCAACCTTGGGCAAGCTGTTCAACACGACAATGTACGGATCCAGCACACGGGATAGAAATCCAAACCACCAAATAAGCGCCGCCACAGCCGTACCGAGCAGCGTTCCAAGCACGAAGCCTACAAGTGTTTCCCATAATGTTACACCTACATGCAGCAGCAGCGAGCCGTCCATCCATTTGGTGTACAGCAGTATCGCAATGCGGCTAGGTGAGCTGAACAGGAGAGCATCAATCCACAGCATCCGACTTGCAAGCTCCCAGGAAAATAATAAAACGACCAATATCGCAAGCTGCGTAATTCGGACCTGCCAGGTAACCTTTCGCTCTGTCGATAAAAACAAGCCGTATTCGCTCTGTGCCAAGGAAGCCGGAGTCGAGGGGCCGCTTAAGGAAAGTCCGTTTGAGTTCAATCCCGTACCCTGAGTTCGATTCATACTAGCTCCCCTCTCTCGACGTCCATATCTTCAAAATATCCCCATAATCGATGAAATAAATTATGAAAGCCTGCTTCTTCCCTTGCTTTTAACGGCAGCGCTTCACGTATGTTAAGGGGTACATCAACGGCTGCCAGGACCCTCCCAGGGTTAGGCTGAAGCACTATTATCCGGTCACTCATCGCAATAGCCTCAGTTATATCATGAGTGACCAGGATAGCTGTTTTATTTCGTGCAAGGAGTGTGACGGCCACCAAATCCTCAAGTTGAAGCTTCGTTTGGTAATCCAACGCGGAGAAGGGTTCATCCAGCAGCAATAAGTCCGGTTCCGTTGCCAAAGTGCGCACCAACGCTACACGCTGGCGCATCCCTCCTGAGAGCTGATGGGGATAGCGGTCGGCAAATTGGGAAAGCCCCATGTCATGCAGCAGCTCCAGCACCATTTCTTTGGAGGCGGAATCGCGCCTGCCCATCAGTTCTAGTCCGATAGAAGCGTTCTCATATATCGTACGCCAAGGGAACAAATAATCCTGCTGCAGCATATAGCCTACCCGCGGTGTCGGCTCTTGAATCAGCTCCCCGGAAACGCGCACCGTTCCTGTAGTCGGTATTAAAAGCCCGCTTATCAATGAAAGCAGCGTTGTTTTACCGCAGCCGCTCGGTCCGATCAGGCTGACAAACTCCCCCTGGTTTACCTTTAATCCTATACCCTCTAGTGCAAGATAGGCGCCTTGGCTGTTCACATAAACATGGGAGACCTCTTCCAGCTCTACGGCTGTTTGTATTGGCATGTTGAATCCCTCCCCCGCGCTTTAAGTTCCATAGCTTATTTTTAATGCCTCTGTACTGTATCGGCTGTTTACTTGACCGTTTGTTTAGCCTTCTCTGCAAACTGATTGTTGACGATCGTTTTGAAGTCCACCCTGCTCTTCAGTTCTCCGGCTGCTTCCATCACGTTTTGCAGGTTATTCCATTCTTGCTCATCAATAATTCCGTCCGTTGAGAAGGAACCCTGCTCTTTATAACGCTGTATGGAGCCTTTCAAAATTTCTTTATCCGTATCGGGGAAGAAGGATACAATGGCTGCTGTTATGTCATCCGCACTCGAAGCCTGCACCCAATTTTGACCTTTTTGCAAAGCATTGGTGAATTTTTGGAAAGTTGCATTATTCTTATCGATGTAGCTTTTTTTCGCCATAAATGCTGTATAAGGAAGCTTGCCGCTTTCTACGCCGAACGAGGCGACTACATAGCCTTTTCCTTGCTTTTCAAAGATCGTGGCTTGAGGCTCAAACAGCTGTACATACTCCCCTGTTCCGGAAGCATAAGCTGTCGCGATATTGGCAAATTCAATATTTTGAATCAGGTTCAAATCCTTTTGCGGATTGATTCCATACTTCTTCAATGTAAACTCACCGGCCATTTGCGGCATTCCGCCTTTACGTTGACCCAAAAATGTGCTACCTTTCAATGTACTCCAATCAAACTTTCCGCCGCTCAGAGGTTTCCGTGCAACAAGGAACGTACCATCTGTTTGTGTGAGTTGAGCAAAATTGATTACGGGATCTCCACTGCCTTGCTGCTGTACGTAGATTGACGTTTCCGAACCAACCAACGCTACATCAATTCCGCCTGACAAGAGCGCCGTCATAGTCTTATCTCCGCCAGGTGTAGTCGTCAACTCAATATCAATCCCTTGCTCCTTAAAAAATCCTTTATTAATAGCGGCATATTGTGGAGCATAGAACAACGACCTTGTTACTTCACCTATACGCACCTTAACTGCCTCTTCTGCTTTCTTCGGTCCACATGCAGTAACCATCATTATCATGACTAAAACCATTGCAAGCGCTGTGCCCCATCTTTTTGAGAACATCGGCCAGTCCCTCCATCTTGGGTTGTATTGTTGCAATAGTCTATGCAGCAGCCCAGAAAAAGGTTAATGAGGCTTTCAACCTTATCTTCTCAGCTTCGAAAGCAAACTTTTAAACTTGCGGTCAAGATGTTTTCTATGGCAGTATTCGGTATGATAAGATATGTAATTATATCCAACTAGAGAGGTGACGACGATGTCATTCGGAGCAAGAGTATTAAAAACAGGTATCGCAGTTACCTTATCCTTGTACATCAGTATTCTTCTGCATTTTTCAATGCCTGTCATAGCCGCAGTTGCCGCTATTTTTGCGATGCAGCCTTCCATTTACCGCTCCTGGCGCTATTTCTTGGATCAGATCCAGACCAACACTCTCGGGGCAGCTATGGCTTTAATTGCCGGTATGTTTTTATCGAAAGACCCTTTTGCAATTGGTATTGTTTGCATCCTCGTTATTATGATTTGCTTGAAGCTAAAGATGGAGGAAACTATAGGACTGACATTGGTTACTGTAATTGCTGTCATGGAAGCCTCAGGGCAGTGGGATTTTGCATTGACCCGGTTTCTGTTAAGCTTAATTGGTATTGGTTCGGCCTTTATCATTAACATTTTATTTTTTCCACCTAAGCCTAAAGAGCAATTTGTGAAGCAAATCCAAACCGTATTTAATAAGCTGTCACTGCTGCTAAGAACTGTTGTCTCTGATGAAATCAAGGAGTCGGTGTTCCGTGTGGAGAAGCATAGCTTGGAAAATGAGATCAAATCTCTGGCGCAAAAATACTCATTATTCGAAGAGGAGCTCAAAAAGCTCAAAAAGTCTAAATATAGTCAAATCCGACATTTGGTTGTATATAAGCAGATGCTAACGACTTTACATAAAGGCGCAGAGGTGCTTGACGCAGTGGAGCAGCATTACTTCCAAGCAGCAAGAACAGAAGAAATGGATGCCTATTTCGACCTCCATCTGGAAAAGTTCATCAAGTATCATGAGCATGTGCTGCTGAAATTTGGAGACAAGCTGAAGCCGGATAGCTCTGAGAACGAAAGGATGGAGCAGGTTAACGATGAATTTATGAAAACGATGATTAATGGCTATTCAGAGGAACGCGAAGGCTTGCTTCGCTTATCTATCGTGGCCGCGGCGATGTACGATTACTGCTTCCAGATTGGCAGACTCGACAAGCAGGTTGAGCAGTTCAATCATAAAAGCCCTGAAGAAAAGGAAACTGTAGAAAAGCTCCTATCCTGGTTTAAAAAGTAGCCACAACTGACAATAAGAAAAATGCCTTACGGCGTCCTTGGTGTACGTTCAACGATTGTGCGTTTTGGAGCGATGAGTGTGGGATTACGGCCGCTGTTGAAGTCGTGTTCCTTGAATGGAATGCTTACAGCGGGAGGAACACGAGCTTCAAAGGTAGGTTGCATACGCGAGCAGTTCCCGGAGGTGACGACCAGGGCGGACGCTTACGCTCCTCCCCTCCACACACTCTGAATATAACCCTAAACAACACGCCAGCACTGCACCCACGGAAGTGAAGGGTATATGGAGGTAATTGTTCCTTTATTACCTGAAAAGTCCAAAAATCAGAGTGATAAAGGAACAGCCAGTTCCGTTATTGCTCTCATTTTGTGCATAAATGCTCCAATCTGGCCAACATAACGGAATTCCCACTTCCACTATCGTCCCAGATTGAAGGCGGCTGATGGAATAACGGAACTCTCCGTTCCGTACAAAATCCTCTAGGGCTCATCGCCGCTCTAAGCTGTAGCTTTTCTAAGCAATATCAGACTTGTTCAGCTCCGCTGAAAACTTACGAAGTCTGATATTACAAAATACAAAAATCGGCATCCATTCACGATGATGTGAATGGATGCCGATTTTTTTCTGTTTACAAACCTTGACGTTTCTTCAGTATAATCATACTTCCTGCAAAACGGGCTGCTTGAACTCATGCTGTGTTTCATTATTAACAGTCCGGCCTTTGCCAAAAGGAATGCACATCGGCGTCCCATAGAAAGGATCCGGCAGCACTTGGCTTTCCATATCGAATACGGCACGAATCATGTCCGCGTTCACGATTTCCTCCGGTGCTCCTTCCGCCCAAATACGCCCTTCCTTAACAGCAACCATATGATGGGCATAACGGCAAGCCAGATTAATATCATGAAGCACCATGACAATCGAACGTTGCTCCTTCTCGTTTAGCTCATACAATAAATCCAGTACCTCGATTTGATGAGTAACATCCAAATAGGTCGTAGGTTCATCCAACAGTATCGTTTCCGTACCTTGAGCCAAGGTCATTGCAATCCAGGCGCGCTGCCGCTGTCCACCGGATAATGCATCTACCGTACGCTCTGTGAACTCTTCCATTCCTGTTGCTTTTAGAGATAACCGAACCATGCGCTCATCTTCTTCTGACCACTGCTGCAGCCAGCTTTGGTAAGGGTAGCGTCCCTGCTTCACCAGTTGAAGAACGGTCAGCCCCTCCGGAGCAGTCGGTCCTTGAGGTAATATAGACAGCCGCTTCGCAATTTCCTTCGTCGGCAGCTTAGCCAGCTCTTGCCCGTCCAGAACAATGGATCCCTTCTGCGGATTCATAAGACGAGCTAAGGAGCGAAGCAATGTTGATTTGCCGCAGCCGTTGCTGCCGATCAATACGGTAATCTTCCCTTTTGGTATGAGAACATTCAGATCTTTAAAAATCGATGTTGCACCGTAAGACAAACATAGGCTTTTTGCTTCCAATGTATGCATCCGTTAGTCATCTCCCAATGTTTATTTATGTTTGGCGGTTCCGATATAATAAGTAAATGAAAAATGGCGCACCGATTGCAGCTGTGAACACTCCAGCAGGAATATCAAGCGGGCTGAATAAGCTGCGTGCGGCTAAGTCAGCAAGCAATAGAATGAGCGCTCCAATAAGCGCTGATACGGGCAGAACACCACCGAATGCAGGGCCTACCAGCTTACGCGCAATATGCGGAGCCATCAAACCGATAAAGCTTATCGCACCGCCGATAGCAACAGCAGCACCTGCTAATGCTACACTAATCATCAATAATAAAAACCGATTCCTCTGAACCGCACTTCCAACTCCTACGGCAATCTCCTGCCCCAGCTCCTGCACATTAACTTCTCTTGCCAGCAGCAGCGCTATAGGCATTAGAATAAGAACCCACGGCATTAGCGTCCATACGTCCTTCACCCAAGAGACCCCATAGATGCTCCCTGTCATAAACGTCAACGCTTTATTAGCTAAAATAATAGGCCCGGAAATCATCAGCATGTAAGAAATGGAGCTGTAAGCTGCGGCCATCCCGATTCCGATCATTACCATACGTAAAGGCGAAACCCCATGCTTCCAAGCGAGTACGTAAATGAGAAAGGTAGAAACAAAAGCTCCAATTATTGCACAGACGGGTAACCACTGAATGCTAACCCGATCGCCAAGAAAAAAGAAAAAGCTAACAGCTCCAAGAGTGGCACCACCGGTTATCCCGATAATATCCGGGGAAGCCAGCGGATTACGTATCATCCCCTGCAAAATCGCTCCAGATACGGCTAACGCGCTTCCAGCCAAAACAGCTACAATCATCCGCGGTAGACGCAGAGTTTGGACAATGATGGAATGTGTCTGTTCGCCGCTCCCAAAAAACACTTTTATGACATCCAACGGCTGAATTCTAACCGAGCCAACCCCAGTGCTGATAATAAAAAGAACAGCGGTTATTACTGTTAGAACAATAATACTCCAAAATGTTTTCTTACTAATTAAAAAGGAAGCTGTCTTCCCTGTTCGAAAAGTAGTATATTTACTCATTTGCGTTCCACTCCTTTGCGCGCTATATACACAAAGAAAGGGACGCCAATCAATGCCGTAACGACACCTACAGGAACTTCCTTCGGCATGACAATGAATCTCGCTCCGATATCGGCAGTCAGCAATAACAGAGCTCCCAGCACAGCACAATAAGGGATCATCCAGCGATGATCAGGACCGACTAGAAATCGTGCAATATGCGGAATAATGATGCCCACGAATACGATAGGTCCCGCTGCTGCAACCGACCCGCCAGCGAGTACAATGACTACGACCGCTGCTCCCAGCTTGATAAATGCGGTCCGCTGGCCCAAGCCTTTGGCCACATCATCCCCCATCGCCAACACATTAATATGAGGTGATAAAATAAGCGCACCGATCAGGGCAACAGCAATATACGGAGCAACCGTAATCAGCATTTGCAAATCCCTGTTGGCAACAGATCCCACCAGCCATACCAATACTTGATCAAACGCTTTGCCGTTGGTCAACAGTATGCCCTGTGTAAGTGAAGAGAAAAAAGCTGTTACCGCAGCTCCAGCCAATGTGATTTTGACCGGTGTCATTCCATCTCTTCCAAGTGAGCCCAATACGTAAACAATAATCGCACTGGCTCCAGCCCCCACGAATGCGATCCATACAAATGGAATGTTCTGGGTAGCTGCCTCCATATAGCTTACTGATAGTACGATCAGAAAGGCTGCTCCCGCGTTTACTCCGAACAAGCTGGGTGAAGCCAGCGGATTTCGAGTTACCGCCTGCATGAGAGCTCCAGCGACAGCCAGGCTCGCACCAACAGCAGCAGCAATTAATGCGCGAGGTACTCGAGTAGATTTAATAATGAGATGCTCGTTCGAACCATTGAAGTGATTGTAGGCTTCGATTACAGTTGAGAGTGAATACGTTGAAAGACCAAACATAATGCTGCTTATCATGGACAGTAAACAAATAATGAAAAAAATAAGAAGTCCAATGATTTTAGTTCGTTTTGTGCGAAAGAATGCGTTCATAACAACCTCTGATCGTTTAAAATTTCTAGTATGTAAACCTTAATATTATTCTTCTTATTCTATGAGAACCATTATCACTTGTCAATGATTTTGAAAATCATTTTCAATTCGATATTGACAACGATTCAAATATTTATTAAAATCTTTATGGTAATGAGAATCATTATCAATTTTGTATTATACATACAGGGGGATATTCAACTATGTTAGGTAACTTTCTTCGCAAGCGTCTGACTACAAGCGGATCGATCGCCGTTATGCTAGTTCTTATGCTGCTCACAGCAGCATGCGGACAAACAGCTGCAGGTGACAAAAATACAGCAAAACCCGAAAATGGAGCAGCCGGTTCAGCCGAGCCAGTACGTACAGTTAGGCATGCTATGGGACAAACCGAGTTGAAGGGTACTCCCAAACGCGTTGTCATTTTAACAAATGAAGGAACTGAGGCCCTTCTTGCTCTTGGCATCAAACCCGTTGGTGCGGTCAAAGCATTTACAGGCAACCCATGGTATGACCATACGAAAGCCGAGTTGGAAGGCGTTACTCCGCTGGGCGAGGAATCTCAGCCCAATATTGAATTGATTGCTGGATTGAAGCCTGATTTAATCATTGGCAATAAATTGCGTCAAGAGAAAATTTATGATCAATTAAATGCTATTGCCCCTACCGTCTTCTCTGAAACATTGCGTGGTGAATGGAAAGGCAACTTCTCCCTGTACGCGGAGGCTGTGAATAAAAAAGTCGAAGGCGATAAAATTATTGCAGCATTTGATAAACGCATTGAGGATTTCAAAACAAAAGCAGGTCCAGAAAAACTGAGCAAAACCGTATCGGTAGTCCGTTTTATGGCTGGAAAAACTAGAATCTACTTACAAGATACTTTCACAGGTATTATCTTTAAACAAATCGGAATTGCCCGTCCTGCACCGAAAAGCAAAGAAACATTTGTAGACGAAATCGGCAAAGAACGCTTGCCTGAAGCAGAAGCTGACATGATGCTTTATTTCACGTATGATACTGGCGATGGCAAAGGAACTAAACAGGAGCAAGAATGGTTGAATGATCCATTGTGGAAAAACTTGAACGTTGTGAAAAGCGGCAATGTTCATAGAGTGGATGATGTGATCTGGAACACAGCAGGCGGAGTAAAAGCAGCAAACCTGATGCTTGACGGTCTTTACAAACTTTATGACGTGAAGCCTTAACTCACAGATTTCTTCTACTCTCAAACTCTCCATATAACCAAAGAGCCCCAAGCAGATGCGACTCACCGCTTCTGATCTTGGGGCTCTTTTCTCAATTACGATAATTGTTCTGAACTGGCTGCAATATTTTTCCGAGTATACCCATGCTTACAGCTTATAAATATCCCCGTACTTATCGTTAAAATATTGAACCAAATAATCGGGATTCAATTCTTCACCGGTCACAGACGTGATGATCTCGGTTGGAGTTAGTGCTTTACCGTGGCGATAAACCTTCTCAGCCAGCCAATCCTTGATCGGCAGCAGATTGCCGTCTTCGATCAACCCGTCGAAATTAGGTAATTCCTTGCGAATGGTGCGCATCATCTGGGCCGCGTACATATTACCGAGTGCATAAGACGGGAAATAACCAAAAGCGCCACCGGACCAATGTACATCCTGAAGCACCCCTTCCCCATTATTTGCTGGTGTTACTCCCAAGTAGTCTTTGTATTTCTCATTCCAAATCTCAGGCAGATCTGCTACTCTTATAGATTCACTGAACAGCTCTTTCTCAATTTCGTAACGCACCATAATATGCAAGTTATAAGTCAGCTCATCTGCTTCTATCCTAATTAACGATGGTTTTACTTCATTGGTGGCACGATAAAAATCTTCGACAAGCACATTGTCAAATTGCCCAGCATAGTTATTTTGCAAGTCGCCATAATACCTTTTCCAGAAAGGACGGCTGCGCCCGATCATATTTTCCCAGAACCGCGATTGCGATTCGTGTATTCCCATGGATGTTCCTGTGCAAAGCGGTGTGCCGATCAAATCCATCGAAATATTTTGCTCATATAACGCATGACCGCCCTCATGAATCGTACCAAACAACGCACTGTTCACATCATCAAGCAGGTAGCGGGTAGTAATGCGCACATCACCAGGATTGAGCCCCGTTGCAAAAGGATGAACCGTCTCATCCAACCGCCCGGCATCGAAGTCATATCCCATTTGTTTCAATATGTATAGGCTGAATTTCTTCTGCTTCTCTTTATCAAAGGTCTGTTTCAAGAAATCTGTCTTTGGTTGATGCGGTGACGCTTGGATGGCACTAAGCAACGGAACTACTTTCTCACGAAGCGCTCCGAATACTTGGTCGAGCTTAGCTACTGTCATTCCCGGCTCATACATGTCAAGCAATGTATTGTATTTATGTCCTTCATAGCCCCACAGCTCTATAAATTCGAGGTTTGTCGCAACAATCTTCTCCAGATAAGGTTGAAATTTGGCATAATCGGATTCATGTTTAGCGTCTTCCCATACGGACTCTGCTTGTGCAGTCAGAACAACATAATCTTGATATTTTTGTGGTGGGATTCGTTTGCTGCGGTCGTAATCCTTTTTGGATTCAGTTACAATTCTTTGCTCAATTCGATCCAGCTTGGAGAAATGATCCTTATCAGTCAAATACGCCAGCATCTCTCCCATTTTCTCAGAAACCGACATCTTGAACAATTCTCCAGATAAAACACCAACAACTTCTGAGCGCGCAGAGATTCCTTTCTTAGGTGCACCGGTTCGCATATCCCAGTAAATTAACCCCACCGCTTCTTCATAGCTTTTCATTATTTTCAAATACTCTTTAAACTCAGATAGCTTCTGTGTAAACCCGTTGGTTGTCATGAACCGTCACTCTCCTTTAATCGTATTTCTTTGATCATACTGTGTACGGAAAAGAGAAGCAAATCTATACGTATTTATGGTAAAATATATAGATAGAAAAGGAGTGGACACCTATGCACATCACATTCACTAATCAAGCCATTGAACAAATTAACAAGAAAATGACCACCGGTGCCGGGGAGCTAAAGCTTGTGTATGATTCGGAAGGCTGCGGCTGCGCTGCCAATGGTGTACCTACCTTATGGATCGTCAATCACGCCGAGGATAAAGAGTTGCGAGCCGAAGGTACTCCATTTGAACTGGTGTATGAGAAAAAGCATGAGGTTTATTTTGAGGACCGAATGACTTTGGATTATGAAGCTGGCCGCGGGAGTTTTGTTTTAAAGAGCAGTGGACAAATCTATAATGCCAATATGCTTCTTATAGACAAAAGAGAACAGCAGCTTTAAGGGTAGGAGCCCATTTTACATAAAATATTTTGGAGGGAATATATGTCAACCTTATTGTCTAACATTATCGATTACAACCAACAATTTGTTGAGACTAAAGAATATGAGCAGTTCCGCACTACCAAATTTCCTGATAAGAAGATGGTCATCCTGACATGTATGGATACAAGATTAACCGAGCTGCTGCCGCGAGCTATGAACTTACGTAACGGAGATGCTAAAGTTATCAAAAATGCTGGAGCTATAGTAACCCATCCATTCGGAAGCGTCATGAGAAGTATAATAGTGGCCGTCTATGAGCTTGGCGCGGAAGAGGTATTCGTTGTAGGACATTATGAATGCGGAATGACCGGCCTTAATCCTCAGGATGTGCTTGAAAAAGCGCAAAACCGCGGTGTCACCGACGACATGATCGCCACCTTGCGAAATGCGGGCATCAATCTGGACAAATTCCTTACCGGCTTCGATTACGTACATGATGGGGTTGTAAATAGCGTGAACCTGATCCGAAAACATCCTCTGCTGCCCAAAAACCTGCTTGTTCATGGCTTGATTATACACCCGGAGACGGGTCGTCTCGATGTCATCGATTGCGGTGATTGACAGTAGATAACAAAACCTTATATTAGAAAACAAAGGACTGCGCGGATTGGCTAACCATCCCCGCAGTCCTTCTTTATTATCTTCTCTACTCCTTGCGCAGCTTGGCCTCCAGCATATCGATCAGCTGCTGTTCAATATTTTTCCCTCCAGATCCGCGCCCAACTCCAGCTGGTGTATCTTCATCAGGATTATGCCGAGGGGGAGGTGTCTGCCCATCTCTTTCTTGGGCTCGTTTTGAAATAAATTCACTAATCATATTATACCGTTCTTCTTCACTTATCCCCGGCTGCTCCTTAAGCTCTCTATAATGATCCTTACGGATATTGGTTTCTTCCAGAAAATCATTTACATAGTGCTTTTGCTCATCCGTCAATATAGCCATAATTTTATCGTGATCCCATAATCCGAGCTCTCCGTCGTTACTGTTACTTTTAACTAAGGGAAGCAGCTTCTCCGCCTGCTTAGTGTTAATACTCAGATAGTCGCGCTTGCTCATTTGTAATAAACTTTGAAACAACAGTACCATTTCTCTCTCACGGCTGTTCTGGATGTCGTCCAGCCTTTCCTTCGTAGGAGCAGTATTAGCGGGTGATGCTACAGACGGAACTGGTGTCGCAGAAGCTGCACAGCCGCTCATTGTAATTGCTATAACACAGACTGCAATCCACAGACGCTTTGCATTCATAACCCAGCCCCATTTCTCACTATCGAAAACTCTTAGAGACAGAATAAGGGTTAACTTTGATTAAACTGTGAGTGATTTGTGAAAAATATGTAAATTAATAGCATCTATTTTCGCTCAATGGAAAGGTCAAAGTAAACTCTGTGCCGACACCAATTTCGCTTGAAACAGCTATGGTTCCTTTCATTCCGTTAACCAAATGCTTAACAATTGTCAGACCTAAGCCTGTTCCTTCAGATCCGGAGGCCCTGGAATGCTCCACTTTATAAAAGCGGTCCCAAATACGGTTCAGCTCCTCCTCTGCCATTCCAATGCCAGTATCTCGAATGACTATGACAGCATCCCCCTCCTCCGAGTACAGTTCAACGAAAATGCTCCCACCAGAAGGGGTGAACTGGATAGCGTTATAAAGTAAATTTTGCAAAATTTGTGCAAACCTGTCAGGATCCAATTCTGCGATCACTTCCACATGATTAGCATCCGGCAGCAGCTCATGCAGCATAATCTGTTTATCATTCATTGCTGTTCTAAGCAGGTCCAGCGTTTTTTCGATTTTCTCATTGAGTACAAGCGGCCGCAGTCGGAAAACATCCATCCCATTCTGAATTCGGGCTAAGTCCAGCAGATCATTAACAAGCCTTTGCAGACGCTGTACTTCATAATCGCAAATTTTTAAATAGTGACCGTATTTTCCCTCCGGAATGACCTTATCGTTCATCGCAATAATTAAACCGCGCAATGAAGTGAGCGGCGATCGCAGCTCGTGAGATACGTTAGTCAGAAATTCTTGTCTTGCGTCCTCCCATTGAACGAGCTGATCGACCATAAAGTTGAAGCTTTTGGCCAACTCTCCTACCTCATCGTCTGAAGTTACCGGCACCCTCGCTGAGAAATCACCGCCTGCCAGTTCCAATGCTGCACGGTTCATCATTTGAAGCGGTCCAGCCAGTTTGCGGGATAGCATATAAAGAATAATTCCAACCGTCAGCAGCGAAAATAATAAGGGTACAACAATGTTCCAGCGCACAGCGGCAAGCGCCTCACTCACTTCGACAGCCGGCACATTCAAGAAAATGACAATCGGCTTGCCATTCATCTGCGCTGGCCCATAATAAGTTAACAGGCCATCTCTGGCGCGCTCATCAATCCTGTATTGACTGGCAATGAAGCCAGAATTCCCTTTTAACCCTTCGATAAACAAAGTGTCCATCACTTTGGGAATGACGGATCCTTCCCTCTCGGAAGAGCCGTTTAACACCACGCCATGGGCATCGACTAACCACACGCTTCCATTTATACTTCTGGAAATAATCCTAATCCCAAACCGCAGCTCACGAGTTGAGATGGTTCCTTCCTGGACCGACGGCAGCAGCTTGGACACCTCACCGAATCTGGAAGAGAGCAGTTCTTTTTTATCCTTATAAAACAAGTCCGTAAAATAGGAATTCCAAAACAGTGCCAAGCCTACAAAAAACAATATACAAGTAACTAAAAACGATAAAAATATTTTGATGTAAAAGCTTTTTAGCCAATGATTAAGCATGGCGCGGCACCTCGAACGAATACCCTATCCCCCACAAAGTTTGGATCGACCAATCCGGGCTTGCGCCTAGCTTTTTACGTAAATTTTTGACATGAGCATCTACAGTTCGAGTACCGCCGCTAAAGTCGAAATTCCACACGTACCCAAGCAGATCTTC
Source organism: Paenibacillus radicis (ex Xue et al. 2023) (assembly GCF_024722015.1). Lineage (GTDB taxonomy): Bacteria > Bacillota > Bacilli > Paenibacillales > NBRC-103111 > Paenibacillus_S. The sequence goes on from NZ_JANQBD010000007.1 coordinate 302,145, forward strand.
TCGGGAATACACTCTCCCGGGATTGGAAGCCAGAAAATGCAGCAGCTCGATTTCTTTGGGAGTTAAATCCATACGTTCCCCAGCCAATGTAACCCTGTACTGGGCAGGATCAACCATCAGCGCGCCAAATCGGAGTGTCTTCTTAACGGATTCGGACTGCGGACTGACAGCTACGCTTTGAGATTGAGTACGTCGCAGCACGGCCTTAATCCTCGCGATCAGTTCATTCGGATCAAATGGCTTAACGATATAATCGTCCACACCTAGATTAAAAGCCCGCAGCTTATCTATCGACTCGCCTTTGGCGGTGAGAAAGATAATCGGCGTTTGAGCAATCGCTCCCGGCTCGCTCCGAATGTGAGCACAAAGCTCAAATCCGGAATAGTCCGGCAGCATCACATCAAGCAATACCAAAGCTGGTTGATGCAACCTCAGCAGTTGTATAACCTCTCCTCCGCGATATGTAATAACCGGTTCATAAGAGGCATGCTCAAGATAGAGTCTGATCACTTCCACAATATTAGGTTCGTCATCAACTACAATGATTTTTCCCAGCTTAAGCTCAGCCACACTGCTCATTCTTTTACCCTCTTTGCTGCTTGTTTAATTTGCCGGCTCAGTTCCCGCTCCGCTATGACCTCACTACGGTCTCTTAAGGTATGCTTGTTAATCAAATACGTATTCGCAAAATCACTGGAACACTGCCACACCAAATTTTTTTCCATACTCTTCATGATACAAATTTTCTCCAGCTCAGTGTCTGCCAATGGAATATTAAAATCCTCATATTGAAAGCCAGGAGAAGTCAATTGCAGCAATCGATCCGTGAGCAGTCTGCGAAATCCTTCTGGCTCTATGCCAAGCTTATTTAGATCAGGATCGGTGAGATTATTTAATGAACTTTGCAGCATTTTCACCGCACCCGCCAAATTCCCTCTGCGCTGATGATAAAGTGACACCGCGACTTGAATGCAACCGACATAAGCCGTAGCTAACGGGTCCTCAGGATGCTCCTTCCAATATTCTTCAAGCACTTCATGGCATTCAAAAAAATCTCTCTGTGAATGAAAGTAAATTAAATAATCGATATAAGCTTGAGGATACTTGAACATGATTTCCCGCCTTTTGTATCTACATAAATTAATAAATGATTAGTCTTGTCACACAATGGATATTCTTATTGTATCAAGAAGGGATAAAAACTGAAACCTTTGAACCTATATTTCGTACTAAATGGATGAGGTATAATTTTACTCAAAATTAAGATGGAGGGTTAATGGTATGTGGAAAAAGTTATCCATGGTTATGCTGGCGTTAACGATTGCCTTTTCGTTTAGTGCCGTAGGCGTTGTAGACGCTGCAAAGTCTTACAGTGGTGGTAAGAAAAGCTTTAATTCGAACACGACTCCGAGTCAGAACAGCGGTGCCAACAAAGCGGATCCAAGCACTAGCGCTACAAAGACACCGAATGCTGCAACTAATCCTGCTGCACCTGCGAAGCCTGGCTTTTTTAGCGGTGGTTTGATGAAAGGCTTGTTGATCGGCGGCTTGGCTGGTATGTTGTTCGGCGGCTTATTCGGCAACTTGGGAGCTCTTGGTGACATCTTAGGCTTACTGGTCAATGTATTGGCTGTAGTGGCTTTGGTCGCCGTTGTAATCAAAATTGTGCAGCATTTCCGTAACAAACGTAAATTTAATGAAGAGCCTAAGCGCTACTAATCCCGGTCGATTAACGAGGTCATTTAAACATGAGACTATCAGAGCAAGAAATCATTAATGCCATATGCTTGCATATGGCCGAACGCAAACGGCTTCAACCGAATCAGATAGAGGTTGAGATGATGTGGGATGAGGACTACGGCTTCTCTGCAGAAGTCCTCGCCGAAGGTCGCAGCCAAATTATTATTGCGGCGAATATACTGGAGGCTATCGAGCGTTACTTGTTAACACAGCAAAACGTTCGTGTGTTCCGTGACCAAATCCATCTGCAATTGGAAGAGGAAATCGTCGCAGATATTAATGTTTAATCGATTACTAACTTCTCATCCTCAAGGACGAACGATTTGTCCAAAGTTGGGATTAGCCGATTAGTGAAATCTATACTTTTATTTACGCAGACAATCCCCTGTGCCGGTCAACCGGACAGGGGATTTTTATGTTATTCAAGATATTGTAACAAAATAGAGTGAATCTTCTTTCTACTATTTTCCTACGCAACTTACTAGTACCTTATTGCGTTTAATTTAGTAGATATAGTAGAAAGAGGCTGATGCATGTTGAAGCGCAATACCTTATTAATCGCGTCCGTTCTGGCACTGTTCCTTTCTTCAACCGGTACAGCGATGGCCGCGGACAAAACATCTAAATACCGGGTTTATCAGGACAACCATATTCTGATGGAAACACCAGATTACAAATCGGCTGAAAACTACGCCAAGCAATACACTAGCACTCATGTCGAAGAAATTTCTACACGCAAGTGGCTATGGAACAATTACCCTCGGTATAAGGTGTACCAGAGCGGGTTAAGCAGCTCCGCATGGGAGTTCGCCACACTGGATCAAGCTATCCGTGAGGCTTCCAAATGGGGACACGCCAGTGTCCGTGACCTTCAGTCCGACGGCTGGGTCTGGAACAATTACCCGAAGTACCGACTATATCAAGGTGATGCTACACTCGATTCCTGGGAGTTTAGCACTCTGAATGAAGCCATGGCAGAAGCAAAAAAGTGGGGCAATACTCATATTATTGAGTTAAGCAGCCACCAGTGGGTATGGGACAATATCCCTGACACCCGCAAAGCCGAGCTGCGTTCATCGCAGGATCGAATCTATCATGTCTATCAAGGCACATCTACTAGTGACGCTTGGTCATTTGCCTATCTCGAGGATGCAGTTAATGAATCTTTGAAATGGAGCAACTCTACCATTGTTAACAGCCAAATGAATAATCAGATCGTTTTTTCCAATGTGAAAAACTATCAAGTGTACCAGTACGATGCAAACTTGAATTCTTTTTTGAATCTGGATGACGCAATCGCTTATGCCAAACAGTTTGACCATACTCAAATCGTAAATATAGACCCTGCCCTCTCAGCAAGCAAACGCGTCATTTGGACTAATTATCCTTATTATCAAGTGTACCAAAGCGATCAATGGATTGCTGATTATTCCAGTATCTCCAACGCATTAAGTTATGCTATGGGCTACAGCAACGCTTCCATCCGTCTGTTGGATAACAGCTCGGTTATCTGGGATAATTACCGAAATTTACAGTTCTGGGGTTGGAACGGAAGCTCCAGTAATGACACCATTCGAAGTCAAGTGAACAATACAACAGGACTTGATGTCGTTTCCCCTACTTACTTCAGTCTTGCGGATAGCTCTGGAACAGTAACGGATACATCGAACAAAGATACAGTTGCATGGCTGCAAGCCCAGGGCCATAAGGTTATGCCGCTTGTAAACAATCAGTTTGATTCCGCACTTACCAGTCAATTTCTATCGAGTACCGCAGCACAAAATAAATTTATTCAGACCTTAGTCAATAAAGGCGCTGCCTTAGGTGTTGAGGGGCTTAATATTGACTTTGAAAGCCTTTCTGGCAAGGACCGCGCTGCCTTCACCAGCTTCATTAAGAACTTGACCACAGCTGCACATGACAAAGGCTTGCTCATTTCGATAGACCTTCCGCGTGGAAGCGTGAAATGGAATGCTCAAACGGCGTTTGATCATGAGAAGCTTGGGGAAACTGTGGATTACATTATCACGATGACCTATGATCAGTACTGGAAAGGCAGCACGGAGCCTGGACCTGTTGCAGGCTTGGATTGGGTTGAGGAAGGGATTAAGGAGTTTCTGGCTTATGGGATTCCAAGAGATAAGTTGATTATGGGAATTCCGTTCTATGTTCGCGAATGGCAGGTCGACAGCAGTGGAAATCTTCTTGATAACCGTGCGCTCCTCATGAAGGATTTGCCTGCGTTGATCGCGAGCAAGAAGGCAACAGTAACGTTCGACAACAAGTTCGGTCAATACAAGGTTGAGTATAAAGATAATGAAAATAAACGAGTGTTCTGGTTAGAAAATGAGGAAACCGTAAAAGCGCGGCTTGAAATCGCCAAGAAGTATGATATTGCAGGAGTAGCTGCATGGAGGCTTGGTTATGATGCTGCCGATTTGTGGAAAATGATGCTTCAACAAAAGTAGTATATAAAAAGATAAAAGCCCGACTCTCCCTCTCTGATGGAGTTTGTCGGGCTTTTGTGTTGTTTCAAGCTTATAGCTCTTCCAGTTCTTCTAAATCTGTGATTGGTGAATGACATGCAAAATTTTCACAAACACAAGGCATGGCCAGAAGGGGATTTCTGCACCGGACCAGCGAATGAGGTGGGCATGATAGGCTATTTTCCGGTGCGAGAAAGCCTTAAGCCAACTCGCTCATACAACCTTTATCCGTTACTTATTTCCAAGCTTTTGCCTCAATATGTTTTTTCTTGCGAAACATTCTCTTAAGAAGTCCTTCTTCCCTCTTTTTCTCAAGAATTTGTTTTACTCCACGCAGGAGGAGTTTGTATCTCATATCATCCTCATAACTAATCTTCCGTAATTCCTTAAAAAAGATTTGATTCATTAAATTTCCCTCCATTTTGCGAATTTCTGTCATATGGGTAATAAATGATATATCAAGGCATCATATTTGAACTTTCTATATAAACCCATGCCAAGTAGTTCTAAATATCTATATTATACATGGCTCGTCTCTCAAAATCCTCACAAAATAAGGACTTTTGTCGTAATATGTAGAATTTTAAGGAATTATTCTGAAAATCGTAGAGATTGGCTCCTTATTTTTAGCAATAATTAATAAAGAAGCAGCGACACTATAAACTTAATTCCTCAGTTTAATAATTTTTTCAAGTCTCATACTAATTTTTCCCATAGTGTGTTCAAAAACAAAAAGACCTCCGTCACTCTTCTTTTAGAGTGAAGCAGATCCTTTGTTCTTCTGTTGGATTTATGTCTATAAAATTCAATTATACCTTTTCATTATCACTCAACGAGTCGAACACTATTTGAGTAGCTTTAATTAATCCATAATCCCCATTACTTTTGTTGTATGTAAAATAATAATTATGGCTTTCTTTAGTATCTATACATAATTCAATTGTGCCGATTTTATTAGTAATTGAATAATTTTCAATAATCAAATTATTTTCAGATAAATACAACTCAATTTCTTCTCGAAATAAATCACTTGATTGATTTAATGTATTAATATTGCTTATGTAGACATCTTCCATTGTAAACAAGTGACATCACTCCCCTTAAGAAAATGATACCACGCAATAATAGTACAGACTACTTCCAAATACATGAAATCTACATTTCAAAGGGAATGTGTTCCAGTTTCACATTATTAATCAGTTGGACATATCAGGAGTACTTCTGTCTGTGAATTATTTAACAGATATTTATTTCTTCGGATGATACCATTATCTTATTAAAATAAATCTAAAGGATGGTATGAATGCCGCGGAAAATACTTCGAAGTCAGTCAGCTGAGTACCCATTTTCTGTTAAATCAAACGAAACTAGAGTTTTAACTCGTGAAGGTAAGGGAACTATTACGGACAGAACAAATGAATGGATTTATGTAAAACTAGACAAGAATAGTACAATAATCAAGACTAGTATCTTTATTGTTGAATTGCTTGAGACCGCATAAAAGCGGTCTTTTCAATGCAAAAATGCTCATTTACAAAATCGCAAAACACAGGACTTCTCAGCATCCCATTCTTAGTCCAGTTCTTCGTTTTAACCTTCGCTTTAATCACTGGTTCCATATACACCAAACTCTTGTTTCCCTTATATAGTAGACGCTGTCTAAGGCTGCTTAATGCCTCTTTATGTTTCGGTGTAACTCCTAGCTCAATTATTCCAACAGAACGAACCGACTTCATTCTCCACTGAAGTTAACCAGCCAAAGTCATTCTTGCGATAACCAGCGATATACACATCAGCGTATGTCCAATTAATAACCTTTTGCAAGACCATGAACGTTTCTTATTCTTCATTACAATTCCTTCTAGTCCATTCTGCTGTACTATATTGAAATAATCTGTTGAATTACCCTCAAATTATTTCATTTTCTTAAAGTATTCATTTTCAACATAGGATTCCTCTAACTCCTTACGTCTCATTAAGGGTACGCCAGTTACATCAATGCCTCTATATCAGATAATATCAAACGCAACAAATGTAACTGGAGTTTTATCTTTTTTGTTCTGAAATTTCTTCTGCAAGCCTTCGAAATCAGGATTGCCTTCCCGATCTGTCACAATTAGCTCACCATCTAGAATCGTACCTATTTGTACAGGACAGTTAGTTAATAATTCGGGAAACTTATCGGTTACATTATTCTTCTTCTTCGTGTATAGTTGCGGCTTATCCATATGAGACATGATAATTCCTCCAACAATCTAACTTAAGTTCAGTTACATGGTTGGAGGAATTATAAGGTTCATTGTTTTTGGCATATTGTAATAGCATTGGAGAAATAAACATTTTCATCACCTTATGCCATTTTACAACATAGAAACAAATACTGACTAAGGTAAGTATTGTTAAATTAATATTGAATTCTTCTATGATTTTTCTTATTAGGGATAAATTTAAATAAATAAATAACCAAACTGACTCAATTTTGAATACTAGTAACTTTCCCCGTTTCATCGAAATAGAGGTAACTATTATTATAATTGCTCCCTCTATATACCCATTGCTCGTTATAACTATATTTACTGGAATACTTGTTGATGTCATCTGGAGAACCCCAAGCTAGGGTTGCCATTTCTTTTGTCATACCTATCTTTACATAACCTTGACGGATAGTAGATTTAATACTTTCATTCCAAGTAAAACTACTAAGTGGGTCATAAGTTAAAAAGGTTCTTTTTATGGTCTCCATAGAATCAAAATTAATGGTATATTCCTTTTCAGTATTTACTAATGTGACCTTTGCTCCACTATAACTAACCACAGTTTGCATGGTATATTTTTCATCAAAAGAATTATAACCAATTGATGAACTGCTGCTCCATAGGACTGGATTTTTACTCCAAAACTCTTCTGCGTTAGCATCTAATTTCAACTGCTTTGCGGATCTCTCTATAGTGAGCTTTTTCCCATATGTATTAGCCCAAGACACACCCTTGCTATAGTCTCCAGCGATGATATCAATTCTACCATCTTCACCATACGCAATTTGCATATCTACATAATCTTGAAGAAAGACCAGTGGTGCATACAGTACATAATCCTTAGAAACAACAGGATAATCTAATCTTACCGAATTAACTTCCATACTTGTTCCGAAGTAAGTCATTAGATTTTGGTCTGCTTTAATTAGCAAGATCCTATAAGGATGATTAATCCTTAAAACCCCTTCATAGTCTTCAGCAGACATATTAAGATGACCTAAGACACTCCAGAGTGGCACATAGATAATATTATTCTCTACAAAAGGACTGTGCTCACTATCTAATTTCTTGTTATTGATATAAACAGTATAATTTGATTTATCAGCAAGTGCAGACATAGGTGAGATTAAAGAAAATACAAGCATCATGACAATTAATAATTTTGGTACGTTAATCACAAGACCAACTCCTTTGTATAGGCAAATTCTCCTAGTACATTTTACCAATACTTCAGGATTCTAGTCTAGTTATAAATATAAGTTAATAACTTATAAGTATTATACAACCCAGAAAACAATTATTTTATCAGTATGAACTAACTGACATTTGCATTTATTTATGATACACTTTACAAATTCATCTAATATTGTCCATCCGTAAACTAAAAACAGTGGAATTATTTTAATTTAAACCCAGTAAATGGATATTTATTAGATTAATGATTGTGCCTCCCTATTTATGTGAAATCAAACGCAAAGAAGCGACTACTTAAATTCTAAATAGCCACTCGTATGTATACTATTCACTTGCATCTACAGACTCCCAATAACTTATTCCTCGCTAAACTCTATCTCATTAAAATCAGTAATATGTGTTAATTGATTATTAGTCCCAAGAATATCAACGTCAAACAATTCTTTAAGTGGTTTATCCGTGACTTCGATTCTATTATCTCTCTGCTTCCACTGCCCGTATACTTGTTTGCTCACCTCAAAAGGTACCAAAGGCTTCAGTGATCTCTTACTATGAACCACAATAATTCTATCCCCATCCATTGATACCACAACATTGTTTTTATAAAGCATCTGCAAATGCTTTTTCTTTTCTGCCTGATTTGTGCTCATACGTTCCCCTCTTTAGTTAATTCTACATTCCAATGGATATTTAAATAACACAACTTCTAATTTTACACTATCTAACTGAACAAAAACTAAACAATAGTATCAAATAGAAGATACGTTTCATTGCAGAAATCAATTTAATATTATTTTTGGATCTCTGTCAAGAAAGTAGACACTCAAATAAGAGATATCACACAACCTTTTTGTAATACATGGCCTCGTATTGATCCGGTGAAACATAGCCCAAAGAACCATGAATTCTCTTACGGTTGTAAAA
>NZ_JANQBD010000082.1 GCF_024722015.1 Paenibacillus radicis (ex Xue et al. 2023)
AACCCGCAAGGGAGCCAGCCGCCGAAGGTGGGGTAGATGATTGGGGTGAAGTCGTAACAAGGTAGCCGTATCGGAAGGTGCGGCTGGATCACCTCCTTTCTATGGAGTCCATGGTGACTGTAGGTCACCGGACAAATATGCAATACAAACAACACTCACTCGTTGCTCAGTTTTGAGAGGGTAAACGGATCTTTCTAAAAGTGAAGTGATACGCTGAAGCGTATTATGACTACTTTCAGGAGAGACCGATAACCATATCTCAATAACTTCGTTTGGTGATGATGGCGGAGGGGAACCACGCGTTCCCATCTCGAACACGACCGTTAAGCCCTCCAGCGCCAATGGTACTTAGACCGCAGGGTCTTGGGAGAGTAGGACGTTGCCAAGCGAACCCTTTTAAGGGTGAAGGAAGCTTCAAGTTTCTGCAAATGAATATGAGGGCCCTTAGCTCAGCTGGTTAGAGCGCACCCCTGATAAGGGTGAGGTCGGTGGTTCGAGTCCACTAGGGCCCACCAATTGCATATCCTACTATGGGGCCATAGCTCAGCTGGGAGAGCGCCTGCCTTGCAAGCAGGAGGTCAGCGGTTCGATCCCGCTTGGCTCCACCATATCTTTATTTATGAGATTGTTCCTTGAAAACTAGATACCGAAACAAGTAGTTGCAACTGTTCGATGCGTGAAACCATCGCAGTTGTCAACAGCATAGAGCAACGTGTG
>NZ_JANQBD010000008.1 GCF_024722015.1 Paenibacillus radicis (ex Xue et al. 2023)
TGCTTAAACTTCATAATAAGAGCTCCTCCTTGATGGTGTTGGGTTTCAAACCCGTGGACAAACCCATCATACCGAGGTGCTCCTTTTTTGACAAAGACCATTTTTTAGGTCCTACAGGAAGGTTCAATAAACCAAAGAGGAGTTGCCGCGAAGCGAGCTCCTCCTCTATCGTATCCGTTAGTTCAACGGTTCACACAAATATTCACTCTAACTCTGATAAATGTGAAGTATCGTTCAACTTATATAAAACATTTTGCTGATATTTGTTTTCATGTAGTGATGAGATACTACCTACAGATGCAGAAAAATAAGCTTTTTCTAATGCAGCAGGCTGTAGTTTCAACCACCAAGCGATGATGTATGCTAATGTCCCGCCATGAGTGACTATTATTAAGTTTTTATGTTCGGTACTATATATCCTATCCATGCAATTACAAACACGTTCATAAAATTGCCTCCACGTTTCACCTTCTTTGAACTCTTGGTAATCTAGTTCAAATCCACTTCTTGTTCTGGGATTTCTATTTTCCTTAGCCCACTCTTTGGTTTTCCCTGCTGAAATTCCATTGTTTATCTCTCTCAGATCAGTGACTTCATGGACACTTAGGCTTAGATGCTTACCAACTATCTCGGCTGTTCCCTTTGCTCGCATTAAATCAGATGAAAATATGACATATTCATCAGTATCAATGCTATCTTTCAATTTCTGACCAATACACTCTGCCTGTTTATTATCTAGATCAGTAAGAGGTGTATCAGTCCAACCGCCAGACATATTATTTACATGATGTTCCGACTGACAGTGTTGAACGAGAATAATACTTCTCATTTCCTCTCTCCCCTTCCAATTCCATCGCAATACTTGTAGTATTCGCCAGGAAATTGAGCTAACCTGCCCGTTACTTCCCTCGGTATTAAGGGATTTTCTCACGTTTACTCGCTCATTCGCAGGATTACATCCCTCTTTGTAAAAAGATACAACGGTTTAGTAATGGTGGTGGCACCACCGAATGGCCATGAAGGCATACGCAAATAGAGGATAAGCCTTAATTTCCTCATAATTCCATTCACTGCACGCATTCTCCACAATGTATAGCATCCTTTATTATATTGATTAATAATTAAATATTGACAAGCTATTAGCTGGAATAGCTTAATGCCTCCGCCAGTCTAATGCTTTATTTTCTCACTCTGCAACAATATTTTCACTATACCTCCCTACATAAAAAATAAAAAGCCTGATTCCTCAAGCTTTTCTTTCAATTGAAGCTGGCTGCCTTCTCTTAACTCGCACTATACCAAGTCAATGCTATACTGCTTCACTCAGAGCTGCCGCAGCGTTTCATCATACACGTAAACAATCCTGCCTGCTAATCTAGGGACGTTTACGGTGAAGTTTTCTTCGACTCCGAAAAACGGACAATGTTTGTGTCCTGAGTTGAGAATGGGACAATGTTCTTGTCGTCGGTTCACGACATAAACATTGTCCCATTACAAAATAAAGCCTCATTATATGCGACCTTGAAACGGATAATGTTTGTGTCGTCCGACATTAATGATTTATTATTGTCTAATGACAACACAAACGGTCAACCATCAAAAACCATGGTTCGAGCCGAACTCCGTCACTGCATAGTTCCCTAGCGGTCATTTGTAAATTATTGTATTTTATACATATGTCTCTGTAAAGCGTTAATGTATTAGTATATCTTTCTTCTTTTCAGGGCGGGCTCAGCAGCCACAAAAAAGAGGCGACCAGTGCCGCCCCCTCTCATGGCCGTTTATGAATAAATACCCTGGTACCCTAACAATTTGGCAATCATGTCAAGCAGTCGTTGCTGTGAAGTCAATTGTTGAGATATGTCGTCAAATCGTTGGTTTAGTGATTGTTCTTTGTCAGAAATGTTGCTGATGATGTCTTGTTCTAAAACTTCAGTTACCTTTTGATTGAGAATATGGAAAACATTTTGCATCTCGGACATTTCTTCAGAAATGCCATCATATTGCTTGCTCTGTAATTCTATTGTTTGGATAATATTACGCAGCTCGGTCACTTCTTTAGATAAATACTCAATACTTTTGTTTAGCCATTCTTCTCTTGCAAGAACTTCATTTCTAACCTCTCGATCAATTACTTCACTTATCTTCTGAGTGAGAATCTGTATAGCGTTACGCATTTCTGATACTTCTGCCGAAATCGCGTCATATCGTTGATCCATTAATTCAGCAGCGGCATTCATGTCACTTCGGAATTCTTGTTCCAGAACCTTGGTTGCCTTTAGAGGCGTTTGTTGATGAATCACATTGCGTAGTTCCTTCACTTCCTCCGAAACACTTTCATAGCGTTCATTTAGTAACTCCGTAGTGGTAGTAAGTATTTCTCCTTTGATATCCCGCTCCGAAGCTTCAGTTACCTTGCGTTGAATGATTTGGATTGCTTCGTACAATCCGGCAACTTCTTCAGTTACACCGTCAAATTGATTGCTCAGTAATTCTATCGTATCAGCAACTTCATTTTCGTTCTCTCGTTCGAATACATCGGCTACACTCTGACTGAGTGTCCGAATCTCACTACGCAGTTCTGTTACTTCGTCAGAAATGCCGTCATATCGTTGGCTCAGTGATTTTGTAGTGGCATTCATTTCACTTTGGATTTCTTTCATCAGCACATCGGTTACCTTTGGCATATGGAGATGGATCACATTGCGTAGTTCCTTTACTTCCTCCGAAACGCTTTCGAAACGTTCACTCAGCAACTCCGAAGTGGCAATAAGTATTTCTCCTTTGATATCCTGCTTCGAAGCTTCAGCTACCTTGTGTTGAATGGTTTGGATCGTTTTCTGTAGCCATGTTAATTCTACAGATATACCCTCAAATTGCCTTCTTAGCAATTCTACTGTGTCAGTAACCTCACTCTTGATATCTTGTTCGAAAACCTCATCTGCCTTCTCGCTGAGAACCTGCATCAAGCTACGCAGCTTCGTTACTTCTTCCGAAATGGCGTCAAAGCGTTGCTCCAGTGATTCTGCAGTGGCATTCATGTCACTTCGGATTTCTTGTTCCATTGCTTCTGTTACCTTTTGCGTGTCGAGATGAATCCCGTTTTTTAGTTCCTTTATATCTTCCGAAATGACTTCATAGCGTTCATCCAGTATCTCCGCTGTGGCAGTAAGTATTTCTCCTTTGATATCTTGTTCAGTTGCTTCGGTTACCTTGTGTTGAACGGTTTCGATCGCTTTTTGCAATCCTGTAACTTCTGCAGATATACTCATAAATTGTCTGTTCATTAATTCTATCGATTCAGCAACCTCACTTCCGATGTCATGCTCGTATATTTCTACTACCTTCTGGGTGAGAATCTGGGTCAAGTTACGCAGTACTGTTACTTCTTCCGAAACACCATTAAAGCGATTGTTCAGTTCTTCAACCGTTGCCGTAAATTTTTCACCATTAATGGCTTGTTCCGAAACTTCAATAACCCTTTGCGTGTGAGCTTGGATTGTGTTACATAGCTCCGTGACCTCATTAGTTAGCTGAACAAACTGAGAGGTTGACTGATCCGTATCAGGTGATTGTGATAAAAGCATGCTGCCTGCTGTAGAGGATATACCCACCTTTTGATTCAAGTCAACTAAGTGGTTGTTGTCCTTTGCGTTCCTTGCAGCTTTATTTGCTTCTATCTTTTGTGTGAGGAGCTGCACCATGTTTCGTAATTCAATTGTTTCTTTACTTAACTGTAAGCTGGAGCTGCTCACAGCTAGAGGTAAAGTTGAGTTGTTTATGACTGAAGCTAAATGGGAGTCAGGTGAGGATGCAGGTGTAGGTGATAAAGGCTTTTCTTCCTCAGTAAATGTGATAATTGCCTTCAGCTGCATTTCATGTAAATATTCTTTTATTAGCTTATGCGGTTTATTGGCATCTCTCATCTTGGAAATAATCTTAAAAATTTCGTTGGCTTCTTCTGTGTATCTTTGGGTTCCACCAACAGATATGGTTGGAAGAAATTCACGAAAGTGATTAGACCATTCCACCATAGTTGCTCGCGTTTTTCCGATTTTACTGGCGATCTCGGTGAGCTTGTATGTTCTCTTCATTGTTATCTATCGTCGTCCTTTCTTCTTATGTCCATTAGGCTTAGGCATTAGCTGTATCATATTATTCAGGACAATAAGTAAATGACAACGGATGGGTGAAGTATTTCTTGCATGAGGAAGAGGTACCTCCCCAGCTACTGAAAATCTCAGCTATGAAAAACATTTCATAGTTGATGATAATTAAGGCGAAGCGCATACTTCATTGAACATAAACCAAATGACTCCTGATAAAGTTCAGGAGTCATCTGGTTGACAGCATACAAGAATAGGTTCAAGCAGCTTTAACTATTCCCCGCCCCTTCTTGAACATTACTTGACATCACTTGCCCAACATCTCCAGTTTCACCAAGGCTCGCAGGATAATAACCGCACCCTGAGCTCGAGTTGCAGCCATACCCGGGGCAAAGCGGCCTTCACCTACACCTTTTGCCAAACCGCTGCTGCTGGCTATATTCACATAATCAACGGCCCAAGCGCCCAAGAGTCTATTTGTATCGCAGTCCGTATAACTCGGGTAAGCTCCGCTGGAAGTTATCGGCCCACCGGCTTCCCTCGGGGGACGGTGTCTTCCGATTGCCCCATCCACTCGCTCTAACAATCAGAATTGCCAATTCCTGCCGCGTGAGTACCTGTGATTTTGTCAATTTTACTCATATAAAAGCTTTATATCCGCCGCTAAGGAGCCGTCCGGCAGTTGATGATAAGACTCGAGCACTCTACGTTCCGTTCCGTAAAATACGCAAGAGTTTCGTTCAAATCCGCGATGCAGAAGCAAAAACGGCAGCTTCCTTCCTCGTATCCGTCCTGGGTAAAGGATCGAGATCCGTTTGGAAAGACTTCAATTGGCTTGTCCGGTGTTAGGCATTATGAAAAATGCTTTTTTTCCTACTCGAGTCAAAACAACATTTTTCAACTGCCAACCCATGCGCACCCTATACCAATTAACGCCCTCCTCGATTCGATCCTATGGAACTATAATAAAACCGCCGTCAAGTTTAAAATTATTAAAAAAAGCCACAAAATATGTGTCCATGAAAAATTATTGTGTGCGTACTTAGATTTTCAAGATAGGGCACACCATAAGTTAAGAGATCATAACCATGCTATACTGCCCGTTAAATTCAACTTTTTGATACGGTGTTATGACTTCTTATGAACGCACATCCAGATTTACAGCCTGCTTTTAGGAAATTTCAGTAGCTCATATGTACAGATAAATTAAATTCATCGGAGGAAACTTACAAATAAGACATCAAGGCTGTCCCAAAAGTGAACTGCACCCCGTCAAGTAGACAGTATAAAAAATGAAATCAGTTAAGCGGCCTTTGTCCTGAATTCCATGGGACTGAGGCCGTTTAGTTTTGCTTGCAATCGTTCGTAATTGTAGAAGTGAATATAGTCATCGATGTCGCTCTGCAGTTGCTCAAAGGTTTGGTAGGTATGCAAATAATACTTCTCGCATTTCAACGTTCCCCAGAATGATTCCATGGGTCCGTTATCGATGCAACGTCCAACTCGAGACATACTCTGCTTTAGTTTAGCCTCATCCAACATCTCCTTAAAGCGCAGAGACGTATACTGGAAGCCCCGGTCACTATGAAGCAGTGGCTTGCTCTTTGGTGCGGCCTCCAAGGCCAGTTCCAACGTCTTAAATACGAGCAGATTATTATTGGAGTGCCCCAGTACATAGGAGATAACTGATTTATCATGAAGATCGAGAATCGCGCTTAAATACGCTTTCTGACCATTGCCATACTTAAATTCCGTAACATCCGTTACCCACTTCTCATTTGGCGTTTCCGCTTGAAACTTGCGGTTCAATACGTTCTCGGCCACCTGCTGCGGCGTAGAACGTTCATATCGCTTTTTCTTTCTACGGATAATCGACTGGATTCCCTTTCGCTTCATAAGGCGTTGTACGCGCTTATGGTTAATCCGCTTCTTGGTTTTACTGCGCATATGTAGGGTGAGTTGACGGTAGCCGAAAATGCCTTCGACCTTCTCATACAAGGACATCATGACCACTGTCAGCTCTTGATTCTCCAATTGTCGCAAGCTAGGCTTGTGGTTTAGCCATTTGTAATAGCTTGACCTAGGAACACCGGCAATCTCGCACAGAAGCTGTATAGGAAGTGACTCCATCTGCCCAACGGCTTGTATCGAAAGGTAGACATTCTCCTGGCGATGCTGGCTCAGAGACGCCTCCTTTCGAACTCTTGTAACTTTTTTAAGAATGCGTTCTCCGCTCTAAGGCGCTCATTTTCGTACGCCAGTTTCTTCATGGCCAGCTTGTGTTGAACCGCTTCTGTTAGCTCCTCCGGCGATTTCGATCTCCCTCTACCGTCTCGCAATGCCTCCTGATCACCTGCTTCGAACTTGTTTACCCACCCGTACACTTGCTGGTAGGAAACCTTAAACTGTTCCGCTGTCTTCCTGTAGTCCCGCCCATGAGATAGGCAGTATTGGACGATGTCAATCCGTTCTTGTAATGTTGTAGAGCGTCCCTTGGTCATAGCCGTTGTTCCCCCTGTATAGATTTTTAAGCTGCTATGACCATTATACATGTCAACCCAACGAGATAGTTGGGTTCTACTGGCGATCTTGTACTTATCGATAACCTCGTATTGCGAAAATGCTCCGGAAAGGTAATCCTTGACCGCTTGATGCTTAAGCTCCGCAGAATAACTTCGATTGCGAGTGCGGATCTCTAAGCCCTCATACCCATAAATCCGATAACGGCGTCGCCACTTAGCCAAGGTTGTTTTCGAAATGCCGAAAGTTCTAGCCGCAGATTTCACACCAATATGACCACTTTCAATCTGCTGGAGTATGGCGAATTTCTCCGACGCCGTATGTTCTGTTTTAGACATGAAAAATGCTCCCCCTCACGGAATACAGGTTTTATTATTTCACCTGTCTACCGTATGGGGAGCATATCAAAGACATATTCATGACTTTTGGGACAGCCTTTTTTTAGTTTTGCATTATCCTGCAGTTACATTAATGAAAAAGGGAGCAACTGCCGACGGCGACCTGCTCTCCAAATGATTGAATTATCGTTTTAAGTTAGCGGAATGACATATTCAAAATTCAACATAAAATGGATGATGTTCTTCATTTAAACAAAACTCAATTCTCTGCCTGAAATTTCTCCAAGTCATCATGTTTTTTTTGCCATAAAAGTCCTATTCGATTCGACACGATTCGTATCATAATTGAGTGAGAAGTCCTATTGAATCGTAAGACGGGAAAAGGAATAATCAAATTAAAACAGGAGGTTTTTTCCATGCGGATGTACAGGAGTTGGATATCCGGCTTACTGGGAATATCCATGTGCTTCGGGTGCCTGAATATATCCGTCTCAGCTGAAATCAAGCTTGATCCTTCAACGATACTAACCCCGGGCCACATTATCGAGTTCCCCATTATCAAAGATTTGATTATTTTCCAAAACTCCAACGACGTTCAGTTGAAATGGAAAGCTCCGACGCTCGCTAGCCGATATATGGGCGCTCCAGCAATAGGACCGGATCAGACAATCTACTTGGGGCATACGTTTATTTTTCTTGGCTCTGTATCATACGTTTCTGCCTTTAAATCCGATGGGACGAAAATGTGGAGCTACATGCTCAAAGACATTCTTTTAACACCACCTATCGTTGGGCCAGACGGCACGATTTATGTCAGTAATGCACACGATAATCCGGGTGAGTTGATCGCCATTCGTCCGGATGGAACGAAGAAGTGGGCATTCGCAGCCGGGGATCAGATTAGATCAACTCCTGTATTCGGATCAGATGGCATCCTGTATGCGGCGTCCCGTGATGGCATCCTCCATGCTCTGAATCCTCAGAACGGATCCGAAAACTGGT
This sequence comes from Paenibacillus radicis (ex Xue et al. 2023), assembly GCF_024722015.1. Lineage (GTDB taxonomy): Bacteria > Bacillota > Bacilli > Paenibacillales > NBRC-103111 > Paenibacillus_S. The sequence goes on from NZ_JANQBD010000008.1 coordinate 7,967, forward strand.
TGTACGATATGGAGGTTAGAGGTCAAGCCTCCCTAGCGACGGCTCCTGACGGGACTATATATGCGGCCAACGGCACTTCATCCCTGTATGCGATCAAGCCCAACGGAACGAGAAAATGGACGTACCAAGCCGGCGGGGTTGTGAGCTCTGCACCCGCTGTAGGACCAGACGGTACGATCTTCGCTGGATCGGCCGATCACAACTTATACGCCATCCTGCCTAGCGGGGGGCTCAAATGGAAGTTTGATCAAGGGAGCAACGTCTTCGCTCCATCGGTCGCGCAGAATGGTGACGTCTATATAGGGTCAGAGGACTCCAAACTGAACGTTATTCGTTCTGACGGCAGTCTAAAGTGGCAGTTTGCCTCAGGCGGCTTCGTTGTCCCACCCGTGCTGGCGCCGAATGGGCTGGTCTACACCCACTCCTCTTCCAATAAGGCAATCTATGCGCTTAACCCAGATGGCGCCATTCAATGGCAATATAGATTCGTAACAGACAACCCGCAACCCCTTTCAGTCGGAAATGACGGCACCTTGTATGATGTATCCACCAACTATCCCGATATGAAAAACGTTGACACCAACGACATGGAACATACTTATGTGATGTACATGTATGCCCTCAAGGTACCTGTCAAGACGATGACCTTGGATCAAACTTCTCTAGCCCTAACTGAGGGGCAGACGAGCAAGCTTACGACTTCTTTTACGCCAAGTTATGCATCCAATTCCACCGTCACGTGGAAAAGCAGCAATCCGAACATAGCTTCCGTGGATAATAAGGGCAACGTGAGTGCCCTCATATCCGGTACGGTAACCGTTACGGCAACTTCTGGTGACGGTCCCGTAGCACAGTGCAAGATTACCGTCACAGCTCGAACGGTCACGACAACCGAAGTAATCAGTGTTGTCCTGAACAAAACTGCACTATTCCTTCGTACCGGAGATAGCGTTTCTCTCATGGCAAAGGTAATTCCAGATAACGCTACGAATCAGAATGTGACATGGGTAAGCAGCAACCCGGGAGCAGCTACTGTGAACCTTAATGGAAAAGTAACCGCACTCTCCCCAGGTTCGACAGACATTACAGTCACCACACAGGACGGTAACTTTATTGCCAGGAGCAAGGTAGTCGTCACGGCAGGAACTTCCGCAGACTCCGGCCCGTTCATTGACATCAAGGGAAATTGGGCGACTCCTGAGATACTGCGCGCTTATGAGTTAAAAGTAGCCAGCGGCTACCCAGACTTCACGTTTCAGCCGAATGCGAACATTACTCGATCAGAATTCACTGTTATGCTAATGAATGGGTTGAAGCCGGCGTTTGAAGGTGCGGATCTCACGTTCACTGATACGGGTCAGATCCAAGACTGGGCGGCCAAGTCCGTTAAGCAAGCCGTGAAGCTTGGCATTATTAGCGGCTACCCTGATGGTTCCTTCCGTCCCACTGCGAACATTACCCATGAGGAGATGATGTCTATGGTAGTAAAAGGACTGGGCATAACTCTCACTCCCGGTGCGACGACTGATTATGCCGACGATGCCGATATTCCCGATTGGGCCAAACCTGCTGCCTCGATCTCCAGTAAGAACAATCTGCTTGGTGGTACGACTGGAAACAACTTTGCACCCACAACATTGGCTACCCGTGCCGAGGCTGTAACCGCCATCGTCAGGATGCTCGATATTAGACTTTGATGATTTCCTACGCCATTAGATAGCCCCACAAACGCAGACCTCAAGAACATATATCCATTGCTGAAAAACCCCAATTGGATCGCGGCCCCCAAGCTCCGGCGCGCTGCAACCGCAAGCCAAGATGAATAGATGAGATTTTCATCTGCAGTTGGTGACCGTTCACCTCAATAGATCGGTTCACCCTCATATCCCAAGACGTAAACGAGGCTGCCCGATTATGCCGGCAGCCTCGTCCCTGGTTTCTTATTCAACTATTGTTCTCCGTCCCTTAGTTGATGATATGTCCACGTACCCAATCACTTATTTGGAGAGCCACTTCTTTTACCCCCGTTTTAGAAGTATCGACGGTCGGCATTGGTGGTGTGTATGCTTTATCAGCATTTTCAAGCAACGTCTTTTGTAGCAGGTAACGCTGTCTTTTCGGGAATAGATTGATCCTGAGCAGTTGGCACCTGCTGCGAAACTTGCGTCAAAGCATCCTCAGCTAAGAGGCGGCGTCTTGCAAGGTGTCCCTTCAACCAGCGCCAACCACCACCGAGCAGCAATACAATCACGATCCAAAATTTCTTTAGCAACACGACCAGAGCAGCCAAGATCCCAACCTTTTTGGCAACGGCCAGTCCTGCACCACCAAGGATTAGGGCTGTTAATCCATACTCGGATACCTTATCCTTGCTTTCATCAAAGTCCTCATAACGTTGGCCTGTCTTCATTTTTATAGCACTCAGTACTTGAGAGGACACAACCTTCTCATCCTCTGCACGGTGCTCCGGGTCGGAAACCAGTATGGCTGAAATGTATCCGGTTCGGCTTAAAATCCGTACGTTATAGTTAACTAGCGGGCGATTTTTGGCGTCGGCAGCAGCAATTGACCAGGTGAGATAGTGCGTGATCCCATCATAGAACGGCTTCACGTCCCAGCCCGTTATTCGTAAATGCTCTTCAGCAGGGAGATCCTTATTACGTTGCTCAGTTCCATCCCGATAACTTTGCAATAGAGCATTCGCATCAATATTTTTCTTCTCTTCATCTTTTATATGGTCGGAATCCCGATATTCAAGAAACAGTGACCAGTTTTGCTTCGTGTCAGCTGGATAGACACTCCCTATTTCAGTGCCGTTTGGTTTGTCATGGCTGTCGGAAAGCAGTTGCTTTGTATCAACCGCATTCAAAAATACAAAATCCTTCCCCAGATCGAGGGTCGAGGTGGTACCAAGATCAACCGTCGTATCGCCCTTGACCCAGTTGTATTTGGAGTTGTTGGTGCTATCCCCTTCCGCCCACACTTGACCTTTCATAATACTTAATAAAACAACAGCGGCAAGAAGCATCTTCCCCAATTTCATTCATAGTCCTCTTCTCTATTCGATTACATTCGACAGAATAGTATTATTTTACCATCATTTCGCTAAAATGGAATCTAAATATTGTAAAAAGACAGCCGGCCAGCTTATGAAACCAGGTAGGGAAAGCATACTGCCTTTTTAATAACTTCCCTTTCATCACCTACGGCAATAATAAGATCGTGCTAATTCCGAGAAGCACTAATAAGCTTCCTGCAATAATTCGGATATTGATGCCCTCCTGATTTTTTAGCAAAAAATAGCTGAGTGGAATTACCAGAAGGGGCTGGGCTGTCGTAATTAGAGTCGCAATTGAAACCGGTATGTAGTGCATCGCAGCAATATGGGCGATTTGCGCTGAAATGGTCAGCACCCCGCTGATTACATATAACCGTACCGCTTTGGAATCCGCATTATGCAAGGAAGAGATGATGTGTCTCGCTTTTTTGTTAAATATGAATTGCAGGATCACTCCCGTCAACGCCCCCAGCAAGCCCCCAAGCACAGGCTCGTTCCAATCCTGAATAGCGGTTCCGCGGGTAATATTTCCTAACGCATAGGATACTGCCCCTAACAAAGCTAACGCAGCTCCCGGCTGTACAAGTCCACGCCATCTTTGCCATTTGGATACTTCACTATGTGGCAAGGCCACTTCCCCGTGCTGTCCTGCAGCGGCATATTTACGCGACGGATTGTAGCTTACCGCAAAAAGCCCCAACAAAACGACGACGACCCCCAATGATTCCCAATATGACAAGGTCTCATCTAAAAACAGCCAGGCCATAAGAAAAGTGAACAATGGACTACTGACCATAAACGTACTGGCTTTAGACGGCCCTAACCTGGCAATCGAATCAAAATACAAGGAACGTCCTAAATAAGAAGCAAAAACTCCGGATGCTGCAAACATAAGAAAGCCAAGACTATGAAATTCGAGAGGATCGCTATCCACAACCAGACGGATAATAAATAAACCAAAGGAAAATAACACGTTAACCGAAATCGAAATCATAAAACCAACATCTAAACTAAGCCGACCACTGGCGGTCTTGGTAACGATAACATTTAAAGAAAACATAAGCAGCGATAGAATAGCTAATAGTTCCCCCACCGGAAGCCTCCTTTTTCACTACACAAAAACAATTCATCCTTTAATAACTAGCCCTAAAAGCCCCGCTAAGGAAGCCGCCTGACGCCGTGTCACGATACAACCGGGCAAATCCTCTATTTCCACATGCAATCCGTCAAATTCGCAATCACTCAGATCAACTCCCTCCAGCTTCGTCCCCGACAGCACAGCCTGATCCATATTGCATCTGGAAAAAAATAATGGATTCAGCGTGGAATGATAAAAATCAGAACTAATTAATGAACAATCCTCAAAACCGACTTGCTTGAATTTTGCAAGCTGGAACAGGGAATAGTCCCCTAAGCACTCTAGAAAACGAACGTTTTGAAATCTGCTTTTGGAAAAGTCCGTACCTATGAGCTTGCAATTTCTGAACTCTACCCGATGAACGAAGGAACCGGAAAAATCAACATTGGAGAGATCACATTTTTCAAAAATAATGTCTGTAAGCTCGCTCTCCGGCAGTGACGACTCCATAATTGTTACCTTAGTAAAAACCATTTTTTCAAACGAAACCTTGGAAGCCTTCTGATTGTTTATTGTCGTATTGTCTACAGACCCCGTGCTGAATTCGTCTCTTGATTGGAGAGTGTGCAATTGTTCAGTTACTTCCGGTAAATTTAAAGGGATCTTGGGCAATTCAATTTTACTTTTCATGGATACCTCCATTTATTAGACATTTAGTTATCCATCAACTATTAGTTGTGAATACAAGCTAGCATTATCAAAAAAGCATATCTTCATAATACTCTGCATGTACTCTTGCCGTCATTAAGCAGGCTATACTTTTGCTATATTTCCTAACAGGCGAAATTCCGGGTTGATTTTTTCCAAAATGAGGGTATGCTAATAAAAACTTCTATTGGAGCCTTACAACTGCATAACCGCGAGTGCTATAGGCCTTCGTCTCTTATTAGAGATGGAGGCTTTTTTGCGTTAAAAAGTGGCTACAGCAGTGCCTTGCTTTATGCGGATTTAGTTTGATTCCGGCGTGCTTGGTGATCGTGGTCCAATTTGAGTAAAACGCTGAGTATGTGTATGGAGTACCTCTAGTTGATAAAAATAATGATTCGCGGTCAGGCAAGTCGTTGAACTTTGCTTGTGTGTTTGCGGATTGACGCCGCTCGGAGTTCACATCCCATCACCGATGATCTCAGGAACCCATTCTTCATTAATGATCTTAAAGTAAGAATCCGTTTGCTTTCTAAAGGAGAGTGGTTCCTCAGTACCGGCTGCCTTTGGCATTCTTGGTCGGTTTCCCCTTTCCCCCGGCTGCTCAGAAAGACTATCTTTGAATTCCAAATCGATAGCGGATTGGCATAGGAATACTTCTTTAAGCGAATCATTGTCTTATAAAACCCTTCACAAAAAAAGTGGACAGTCCGTTTCTTTGAACGGATGTCCACATATGATGTGTAACAATATATGAAAATACAGTAGAATTATGGACTCGTCAACGAAACTTGTAAATTAATATTACGTTGTATTTTATACATATGTCTATATATCGATGAAACTCCTTGTTTGGCAACCACTCGTATTGTCTAAAGACACAAATGTGCCCACATTAATGACACAAATCTCCCTACATTGTATAGCAGCAAAAAGAAAAACCACTCGGCCTGAGTGGTTCTTTTGAGCAATTTATTTACCGGGATATAATTTGTTCAGGGATTCTCTCTGTGATGGCTTAATATCAATGATGTTGCGAATGCTCTTTGCCTTGGCCTCGGCTTCATCGAGCGTATCACTTAAGCCCAAAGCAAGTAAGGTGCCAGCGGCTACCATACCGGTTCTGCCTTTTCCTCCACCACAATGAAAAGCAATTTTCTTGTTTTGCTGGTAAGCTTCGGTGACGGCCTGGATCGCTTGCTCAAAGGCCTTTTCTTGCGGAACGGCAGAGTTGTCCGCTAACGGTATTTGAATCCATTTCGCATTCGCCGATAAGGAAGCACATTCCGTTGCTTCGCCGCGAAGATCCACGATTACGTCAATACCTTCATTTTTCACCATAGATTCAACGTCAGTGGCCGCGCCCATGAAAATTTTATCCGGAATCAATGCATGATAGTTTTTTTCAGACGACATGGACTAAACTCCTTTTTTAAATGATCCAAATTCAATTGCAACCGGAGCTGATGGTGGAGCGCAGCACAAGGATAAATCCTTGGTTTCTCCGGCCGATTCAAATTCCGAATCTTCTTTTGTGTAGAAAATCTCCCAAGCGTTTCCGTCTGGATCATACACCCAAACTTTATCCTGTACCGCATAGCAGCAAGTCGTATTCATCTCGTCAATCAGCAGCAAGTCGCTTTGACGTAGCCGCTCACCCATGGCCAGTACTTCTTCGGTGTTATTCACTTGGAAACCCAAGTGATTCAATATACCCTTCTGTTCAAAGGGACGGACATTTAACGAAAAGTGAAGCGCCGGTTCTTCTAACTCAAATTTTGCATAATTATCTTTGATTTTACTTGGTTCTGCCCCAAAAAAGGCACGATAAAAATCGAGTGACTTATTGAGATCGGTGCAGTTTAAAGCGACATGCATTCTTTTGATCATAGGAGCCAGCTCATTTCCCTTCTTTGACGAATTGTTCAATCCGCCTCTTAATCGAATCACGAACGATGCGGAACTGATTCATGATTTCGTCTTCCGTTCCAGTCGCCTTTGCTGGATCATCAAACCCCCAATGCCATTTGGTGACATTCTTGTTGGAGATCACAGGACAATGCTCGTCAGCGTGGCCGCACAGGGTAATGACATAATCCGCACGATTCAAAATGTCCGGATCAATCACATCGGAGGAGTTTTTGCTAATATCCACTCCAGCTTCGTTCATGACTTGAACCGCACGCGGATTGAGTCCATGCGCTTCAAGACCCGCGCTTTTCACTTCGTATTTGTCGTTGCCAAGAGCGTTCAAAAACCCATCTGCGATTTGGCTTCTGCAAGAATTTCCGGTGCACAAAAAGTAAATTAATGTTTTTTTCTCCATGATTAAAATCTCCTTTGTTCGTTCAAATGGTGAAACGATTTAAGCACCTTGATGTCCTCTTTTGGTTTGTTTACTTCCCAAAAAAGACTTAATGATCATCGCAACAACAACGAGCACAGCGACAATCGAAACAATACATAACCATACATTCACGTTCCATGTTTGGATGACATAGAGCCATAAGTAAAGACCGGTGAGGGTAAACAATAACGTTGGAACGGTTAAGATAATCCCGATTTTAAAGTAATACCCCCAGCTGATTTTCACGTTTTTCGTGGATAGCACATGAAGCCAAAGTAGAGTTGCCAATGATCCGATCGGAGTAATTTTCGGTCCTAAATCTGACCCGATCACATTGGCATAAATAAGCGCTTCACGAATAAATCCTTGGGTTTCTGTTCCTTTGATGGCCAGTGCATCAATCATGACCGTTGGCATGTTGTTCATAATGGACGACAGGATCGCTGCGATGAAGCCCATGCCTACCGTCGCCGCGAACAGCCCCTTGTCTGCGACAGCTTGTATGACGCTGCCTAACGCATCGGTAAGCCCCGCGTTTCGCAAGCCATAAACGACCACATACATGCCAATGGAGAAAATCACAACGGCCCAAGGAGCGCCTTTCACAAGCTTCCAGGTATGAATCGCAGGGCTTTTTCTAGCGGCGAACAAAAAGGCAATGGCTGCGACACCGGCAATAATTGATACAGGGATGGATAAAAATTCACTGACGAAATACGCAACAAGTAGCGCAGCTAAAATGACCCAAGATAATTTAAACAGCCTCATATCCTTAATGGCTTCACTCGGCTTTTTAGCTGAGTGAGATTATAACTCTTTGGAAGGCTTTTGCGGAAATACAGATACAACACCAGCAGACTTGCGATGATCGAAAAGAAATTCGGAACAATCATACGACTCGCGTATTCAGCAAATCCGATGTCGAAATAATCGGCAGACACAATATTCACCAAGTTACTTACGACAAGCGGCAATGAAGCTGTATCGGCAATGAATCCACTAGCCATAATAAACGGCAGGATCAACTTTTCATCAAACCTAAGCGCCCGAACCATCGCTAATACAATGGGCGTGATGATCAAAGCTGCACCATCGTTGGCAAATAGAGCAGCGACCGCCGATCCAAGCAGGATAATAAACACAAACATGAGTAGACAGCTCCCACGTGCCAGCCGTGCCATATGTAACGCCGCCCACTCAAAAAATCCAATTTCATCAAGCACCAATGAGATTAGAATGATGGCCACAAACGCCAAGGTTGCATTCCAGACAATGCCGGTGACAGTCCCAACATCTGCGAAGCTGACCACGCCGAAAATTAACGCGAGGATGGCTCCAGCACTTGCCAACCAACCGATATTTAATCCCTTTGGTTGCCAAATGACAAACGTTAGAGTTACTAAAAAAATAAGAAAAGCAGTAATAGCCATGTAATCCTCCACACTATTCACAGTCATTTTTTAACTGATCGATTTTTCCTTTTAAGGATGGGATATATCCTAAAACTGCCTGAATGTAAGGTTTGTCTTCAATATTTAAGGAATAATAAATCCATTGACCTTTACGCGTTTCGTTCACAAGCCCTGCCGATTTTAATTTACGCAGATGCTGGCTTGCGTTGGGCTGTGACGTTTCCAATAAATCCACAATGTCACAAACGCAAAGGGATCGTTCTTTCAATAAGGCCAGCATCGTCAGCCGGGTCTTGTCACCGAGCAGTTTTAAATTTTCTGACATTTCATTGATTTGTTCCATATCAACCCTCCCTTGAATGCTATACCACCTTATGCTCTTTTAACAGCTGCAACACATTTTCTCGAATCAAATCCCGTGTAACCCGGAATTCTTCAATGGTTCCTCCGCCTTGCTTTGGCGTTGGGTCAGGGATATCCCACTGCACATTCGTTATGCCAAATGGCACAATTGGACATTTTTCATTCACTTGCTCGCAAAGTTTAATGACAATTTGGGAGCTAATGAAGACTTTCATATCAATACGCTTCGATTGCTGATCCGATATATCGATACCTACTTCCTTCATGACCTCAATCGTTAAGGGGTGAATCTGACTTTCTTCTACGCCCGCACTATTAGCAATCACTTTATTTCCTGCAAAATGTCTAGCAAACGCTTTAGCCATTTGACTTCTACACCGATTATGAACACATAAGAAATACATCCGCCAAGGCTTATCCATATACTCGCCTCTCCCCAAATGAATTATGTAATAAATATATACGAATACACTTATATAAACAACTGATTATATTATTAAATATTTGTAAACGATAAATAAATTAAAGCTTCCACTGGAAGCTTTAAGAGTTTGAATTTAGAATTTCCGAACCGCAAAAAGGTTTGTCCGCTGACTTTGGGATCCTTATATTAAAGTATTACTTCTACTTTCTAATAAAATTACGTCTCTCCATTGGCGTTCATTTTTCCAAGTTTTTCTCTTCTGCCAACTTCTCGAAATCCACATTTATAGTGCAGTTTAATACTCGGGATATTCTCCGGAAAAATCCCTGCTTGTAGGGTCCAGAATCCATTTTGTTCTGAGAGATCAATTAATTCTTTCATCTAAATGAAACGAGACGTTCGTTGACAAAATAGGATTACGCGTGTAGTATATGGGTTGTAGGACTACGATCGTGATCCTTTTAAATATAACAGGAGGTTTCGGGCATGAAAAAATTACCACAAATCACAGATGCAGAATGGGAAGTTATGAAAATCCTCTGGGCGAGAGAGGAATGTCTATCCAGCGAAATTGTTAAACAACTAACGGAAACAATGGACTGGAGTCCGAAGACGATTCGTACGCTGCTTAACCGCCTGGTGCAGAAAGAAGCGGTTGGAATCAACAAAGACGAATCGCGACGAGCCCAAATGTTTTATCCATTGGTTTCAGAGAATGAGTATTTGCAAAGTGAAACCAAAACTTTTCTGCAAAAATTGTACGGAGGAGCCATTAAACCGATGCTTGCCAACTTCCTGCAGGAGAAAAAACTGACGGAACAGGAAATCAATGAGCTGAAACAATTATTCGATGATAACAAGAACGATGATAACAAATCGAAGACAGGCATATAGCCATGACATATGTGCAGATGTATTTGCAGGTTTTTTTCGACTGGGTGATTCGGGCTTCGCTGATGGCAAGTGTGCTGGTTGTTCTCATTGTCATGATCAAATGGATGCTCAGAAACAAGTTGCTGCCGAAGTGGCATTATCTCCTATGGTTGCCTGTTGTCATCCGGCTCGTATTACCCTGGGCACCAGAGAGCTCGTTCAGCGTGTACAATCTATTGCCAATTAAGCAGCAGTTGTCTAATGAATCCCTTTTAGGATCGCTCGATGATATTTCCAATCGTTATGAACGAAGAAATCAGTTGAAGAATAACGTGGATTCTCCGAGCGAATGGACACTCAAAGGTCCATCCGACGTCACGGTTCAATCCGCTGCGAACGTTCCCGAGAAGCACGTCCATGCAAAGCAATCGTTTGTGGATCTATTATCCAAAATAACGCTGCGAGACATCCTGTTGTTTGGTTGGTTGCTAGGGGTCATAGTCTTGAGTCTTGTAACCCTTATAGCCAATATCAACGTGTATAGACGAATTAAAAAACAACCCAATGTAAACAATCCGGCGGTATTACAAGTATTCGAGCAATGCAAGCGCCAAATGTCGATCAAACAACCGATTCTTCTGACCGTAACAGATGCAGTGCCGAGTCCTGCGGTTTATGGGTTTATGAAACCAAGGATTTTATTATCCCGTTCGTTGATTCGTTCGATGGATGCCGATCAATTCCGTTATATTTTCAATCATGAACTGGCACATATCAAGCGCAGAGATGTTGCGATGAATTGGCTCATGCACGTTCTGGTTATTTTACATTGGTTTAATCCGATTATGTGGATTGTCAACGCACGAATGCGGGCGGATCAAGAGGTAGCCTGTGATGCATTAGCCTTGTCCCACATCCATGCTGAACAGAAAGTAGCGTACGGCCAGACGATCATTAATTTATTGGAGCATTATGCAGGAGCCCGGAGATATCCAGGTTTGGTCGGATTATCGGGCAATTACAAGCATCTCAAGAGGAGAATACTCATGATTAAACATTTTAAGAAAAATTCTTTTGGCTTATCTGTACTAGGAATTGCAACGGTATTAACTGTCTGCTCATTCTCATTAGTAAATGCTCAAGGGGCACCAACCGGAAGTGTTGCAATAACAGATCAAACAATGAATGCCCAATTAAAGGAAAAAGTGGAAGTGGCAAAGCTACCGAAGCCTGGAGGCGGTCAAATCCAAAGCCTGACAGTCAATACTGCGGAAGAAGCTGCTCTGGTATTAGAGAAGTATTTTAACCTGACTGGATTTCCACTTATGCAAGATGAGAGAGAAGTACCCACTGCATCTTATGTAACCACAAACGACAGTATGCGTGTATGGGTTGGTAATAATAAAAAAATAATCGGTCTCGACAACATGAAGGCATGGAAAGAATTAAAAAATAGAAATGAAACACAAAAAGAACAATGGATTTCAATTGATCAAAGTAAAGAGAAAGCGATTCAATTGGCTCAACCATTCCTCGACGTTAGTGTTCAAGAAGTACAAATCACAACAACAGCGCATCCCTACAATGACTCGCTTATTGTATTTGATATTATCCCTTCTTCCGAAGGCAATCTTACTAGCGATGGCAGGTTTCATGTAACTTTGGACCGATCCACTGGAGCTATCATGAATATTAACCCTTTTCTGTGAATGAGCTGAACGACTGGAGGCTATCAACTGCTACCGCAGGGCCGTAGGGCATCAAATGGGCAACCGGAGAACGATAGTTAAATAACCAGTGCAGCAGTCTGAACATCAGGCTGTCGCACTGGTTTTTTTCATAAGTTGAACCTTAGTAAAACACCACAATGATTTCACAACAATCATTCTATTTAAGGAGCTGCTTATGTTCAGCCCCTGCGTTATAGTTTCCCATTCATTGGCCAGCATTCATTAAATCCTCTCAGATACAAGCCATGTTCATGCATCTTCAGTTTATCGACCCGAGGATTGGGGCCGATGGCATCTGCTTGGATGCAGAAGGTGCAGTGTGGACGCCAATCAGAGAACAGGACTGCGTGGTATGAATTCTTTCAGTCCCTTGCGCAGAATATGGCGATGCGCTCGCACCATTGTAACGGGGGTGTCCTTTCATAGGCATACAGGCAACCTCCTCGACCGGATTGCCTCTATGTTCTCATGTGAACGCGCGGTTGAAGACGGGTTGGATGTGACGTTAACTGTTAAAGTGTTGGCGAGATCTCTTTCAGCTATAATCTGGCTGGCTTAAAAGTTTGATAATTGCCCCAGAGCATCTTAATAATCTAGTAGACGTCCATTATCATTCCATTGACCGTACATTTTGTTTTCTCTCGTGTTTGCTATGAATTTGTCTAATCTGCTCTCAAATAATTCCGGTTGATTTTTTATGCTTTGTATCGTGTCGATCCGAACTCTTTTATACAGATCCGGAAATGCCTTGAAATTCTCATATACTTGCTTCTCCTCTTTCAGCCTTTGCTCTATAACCGGATCGATTCGAAAAGAATCGTAATCCATATCAGGAAGTACCTTTCTTCCTTCGTCTGTCATCAACCCCAACTTTTCGAGACGGCGGACACGTTCTTTATTCAATTCAGTCCATGAGCTTTTTTTGCTTCGAGGGGACAGTCTCTGAGCCAGCTCCGTTTCAAATATTTTCTTCTTGACTCCATCGATCCATCCATAGCACAAAGCTTCCTCGACTACGTCCAAATATAAGAGCGTATCCGATTTGGGTGTCATACTAACCAATACCCAACAAGATTTTCCAGTCTTACTATTTTCCTGTAGCCAAAACATCAACTCTTCTCTCGATTTTAGGGGAATTAAATTATCCATTTCCATATTTGAAAAAAGATTTCCTTTCTACATTTATCATATATCCGTTAATTCATGCTTACTTTCTCAACATGTGATTTGAAAATTGCTGCTTTTATCATGATCAATAAGAAAGCAAACAACAAAAGTATAATACCGCTCCAGATAAGTTGATGCTCGCCCAATTGAGAAATAAACAAGCCGCCGATCCATGTCCCTACCGTAATGCCAACATTAGAAAAGGAAACAAATAAGCTGTTACCGAATTCGGGAGCTTCTTTCGCATCAGTCATTAACAAGGCTTGACTTAGAATAAGCCCCCCGGAATGCACAGCTCCCCACACAAATACGATGACCGCCATCGGCCAAAAATGAGAACCCCAATAATAAATAAATAAGTAAATGACCGCATATCCGAGAGGAAACAAGATAACCGTTTTTGTCATGCTTTTGTTCAGAAAGAACCCGAATAAGAAGTTCCCTGCAATCATGGTGACGCCAAAGATCATTAACATCACGCTAATCCAGGTACCGTTCATTTGGGTGACTTCTCCAAGATATTCGGCAAAGTAGCTGTAAACCGAACTCATCGCTGTAAAGATTATCACCACGATCAAGATCGTTAACCACAATTGAGGTTTGCGCAATATGCCGAGCTGCTTGCCGAAAGACATTCTTTTCTTAACAGGCATCGAAGGCAGCCAGACCAGTATGCCTATAAAGGCAATGACGCTCACAATAGCTCCAAACAGGAAAGCGGCTTCCAGCGAAATTTTTGTGGAGAGATAGGATGTAATCGGCACGCCAAAAGCGAATCCAACGGTTACTCCGGCCATAACCCGGGTGACCGCTTTGCCGCTCTTTTCGGGAGGAACAAGGCTGGCAGCGGTCGCAAGCGCAATCGAAAAAAAGACAGGATGAAAAAACGCAGGAACAATCCGGAAGGCCAGCATAACTTCGAACCTTGTAGTATAAGCATACACCAAATTAGAGATGGCAAACATCAGGATAGCGGATAGTAAGATCGCTTTTCGATTCATGCCGGAAGCGAGTAATGTTAGGAATGGGCCTGTAATGGCAACGATTAAAGCAAATGCACTCACAAGGTACCCGGCCTCCGAGGGCGCTATGTGAAACTTTTGAGTGACTTGGGGAAGAACTCCGATCATGCCCATTTCAGTTGTTATGATGCCAAATATACCTAAAGCCAGAAAAAAGATAAGCGAAGAACAGCTATTTTTCATAAATCGTGCCTCCATCGATGTATAAAAAAATGGCCTTCAGTTGTAAGACCATTTTTCATAATGAGTTACTGTTTGTTGGATATTACGTTATCAAGAAACTGATCTGCATCGCTATTGAATTTCCAGTTAATCCCAAATTTATCAACTAGCATTCCAAAGCACGAAGACCAAGGAGTATTGGATAACGGCATGATGACATGGCCGCCAAGGGACAAATGACTAAAGTATTCTTTTAGTTTTTTCTTATCATCGATCACTAGACTAATCAGAATATTATTTCCTTTCACCAGCTCACCTGTTACCGCCTTCATTGAAGGCAAAATGTCCGACATCATGATTTTCCCGCCTGTGAATTCTATGGAAGACTCCATGATCATATTTAACTCATTTTCCGGCATTGGGTAGTTTGGATCTTGGGGGATATCCCCAAATTTCACTTTTTTTACTTCAATTGCGTTTAAAGCCTCCGAATAAAATTCAATCACTTGTTCTGCAGTTCCATCAAAGTTTAAATATGCAATAGCTGACATAAAGCATAACCTCCTTCTTGTTATAAATGTAGTATAATCTATAATAGGTGACAGCTATATGTCACCGTTTCATACTAAATTTTAAAAAAGAGGGGAACCGATGGAAAAGGTTGAAAGACTAATCTCTATCATTATGATCTTGCTGAAAAAAGATGTCGTTTCCACCAAAGAATTCGCGCAATTATTTAACGTTTCCAAAAGAACGATTCTTCGCGATATGGAAACCTTGAGTTTATCAAACATCCCGATCTATTCGGTCATTGGAGTTCATGGCGGCTACGGCATTATGGATGAATACAAGGTTGATAAACGTCTTTTAAGCAGCTCCGACTTAGAGAATATATTGACTGCGCTCGGCGGATTGGAACAAATTCTAATTAGCGAAGGAGTTGAAATGACGATCAAAAAAATAGAAGCCATGGTTAGCCCATTGGCTCCGAAAGGTTCAATTCAACTGTCTTTTTATGATTGGGAGGGTCGGTCTGAGATTCGTCAAACCTTGAAGACATGTCAGGAAGCCATATTAAAGAGAAGATTAGTTTCATTTGATTATATAGATAAAAATGGCACTGCGACGAAAAGAACTGTCGAGCCCTATCAGCTTCATTTTAGCGAAACGAGTTGGTATCTGAAAGGATTCTGTTTACAACGTATGGGATATAGAATGTTTAAATTATCTCGGATCGATCATCTTAATATAAATGAACAAACGTTTAGCCCTAGAGATGATTTGTTGGAACAAGAGCAGGAAGCAAGTTATCAACAGGAACTAGTCGCAGTCAAGGCGTTGATTTCGCCTGGCATAAAAGATCAATTCATTGAAAGATACGGTCGAAAGAGCATTGAAAACTATAGCTCTAATTATTTATTAGCAACAATCCATGTTCCGCAAAACAGTAATGGATTTCAATTTTTAGCGAGCTTCGGTACAAATCTGAAAATCGTAGAGCCCAAAACCTATGTTGAAGAATTTCAAGATTATTTGAATAAAATGGTGGAGATTTATACTTCAAAAGGCTCCCATTAACATCAAAATGTTGGCGGCGCGCATATTCTTAAACAAATCTTCCCGTTACCTCAATAAAGAAAAGAGGAACTGCACAGCTGCAGATCCTCAACTATAGTTTTCCGTTAGTTCAACGGAGTAGACAAATCATACTTGAAAAAATGTTAGGTCAGAATCATTTGAATAAAAGATTTCTTTCGGATACGGGATTGCTAATTGTGGCATTGAATCAACCCCAAAAAAACGTAGTTGAGCTGATTCCCCGTCCACTGCTTCTAATTCCCCTCCTCCGATGACACCTAATAATTTTTTGGGAATGATCTTTAATCCAGTTTCTTCAAAAACCTCTCGAACGACTGCTTTTGCAGGAGTTTCTCCAATCTCAATTGCACCAGCTGGCAAACTCCAAATAGCACTCTCTAAAGATGGACGCTGAAACAAGATCTCACCCTGTTGGTTACGAATTACTCCAGCAACACTTGGGCTAAATATTAGTTGAGTCCCAATTTTATCACGCAGTTGCGTGTAGTATTCAGACATTGGCAAGCCTCATCACCCCCGAAATAATCTATGTAAAA
Source organism: Paenibacillus radicis (ex Xue et al. 2023) (assembly GCF_024722015.1). Lineage (GTDB taxonomy): Bacteria > Bacillota > Bacilli > Paenibacillales > NBRC-103111 > Paenibacillus_S. Next base: position 24,443 of record NZ_JANQBD010000008.1, read on the forward strand.
TTTCAAGAAAACCGATACCTGAACAGGTAGCCAGTGATGCCGGTTGCCTGTTCGTCATGATGCTATCGTTTTCCGTTAGTACAACAAACTAAAATTCATTGTAGCTTAGCATTCGCACGCTGTTGGCTTCACACTTACTTACTCCAAAACTCAACATCACCTGTTTCATACAATATCTTTCCTGCTTTATTTGTTGCTCGAATGGTAATCGGATTTTTCAATGTTTCATCGATCAAAGCGTACCATATACGGCTTCCTTCCGTTATTATATGTGCGGCTTTATTCCCTTCACTTATTAGAATAACTTGAGTTATTTCTGGATCTTGAACAACTCCATATAGCAAATGAATATTCAACTTTTGTACTTCAGATCCATGCCAACTAATTCCTTTATCCGTAAACATTAAACTTTTATCTATGTAGTCTTTCACTTTATATCCACGAAACTTCTCCTGTAGTAGAACTATGCCTAATTCTGTCTTGTTTGTCATGTAGAACGCCACTGTCCTTTCTCTATCCACATGAACATGTATTAATTTACTAAAATCTGAATCAGCTTCTAGTACTGCTTTATCAATTTGGTCATATAAAGATTTATTTGGCTGAAGCCACCAAAATAACAGAAACATGATGCAAATTAATAGGGTAAGAATCGATGGGATAAGAATCTTTTTGATTTTCATTTTTCCTCTTTTATTACGAATTGGGATTGTAAAATATATTCTCGACACATACCAAGAACACCTTTTTATGTAACGAACAAGTGCAACAAGTTATTCCACTATTCTGCCCGCTACTTCAATAAACCAAAGAGGAGTTGCCCCGAAGCGAGCTCCTCCTCTATCGTATCCGTTAGTTCAGCGACCTACACTATAAGAGACACTAAAAGTCGTTAATGATGAGCGGTTAACCATTCGCGAGCAGTGTGCAGCCGATGTAGGATGGCAGCCTGTTTTAAATTTAATAACCCTATATCAACTGATGTTTCTATGTAACCTACAATTTGATCAAACATAAAAACATTAAGTTTCTGGTTTATTACTTCCTTTTCGTACTCCATATCTCCCAATACAAAAGGAACAAACTCTTCTACATCTTTGGACTTAACCTCTTGTAAATCATTGATTGTTGGGATGTAATATAGCGTCTTTCTCAATTCATCACTAAGACCATAGTGTTCCAGTAATTTTCCGTTTAATAATCTGAAATCATTATGGTATAAACCATGTATTTCTTTATCGGCATCCATTCTGTTTCTCAGCCAAGGTAGGTAAAAACCTTTCAGCCATATTTCATCAGCAATCAAATGTGTATAGTATCCCAATATATAAAGACTTTCTGCTTGCGAACTATATTTATTCAAAAATCCTTTATAATCAACACTTCTAGAATAGTCTTGATGTTCACCTATAAAAAAATGCGATTCGTTTTTAGTTGCAACAGCATCTGGAGCAATACTTCCAAGTAAAAAAGACGTTCTATCTTCTATCGTCAGACGCGCTGCAATTTTATTTGCAATAATTAAATGCATTATTCTTGAACCCACACTATCGCCCCCGTTATCCAATTAATAATACGATATTACCACTATTTTCCTAGCAGTGGCACACCGAATCTAAGCTGCGTTAAACTGCCCGTTAGCCATCCATGCATCCTCCTGCGTTGCACCACAGAACATGAAAGTTAATCCGTTCTTTCATGGTAGTTTAATGACCTTTCATCCCATTATCACTTCAAATAGAGCGTATAACCCAAATCCACCAATTAATATGTCACCGAAGTTCTCTTTAAGATACTTCATAAAATCACATCCGATTAATGTTTTCACTAACATCTATACGTTTTCATGCACTAGAAGTTACGTTATCCTGCCGGTTAGCGTACCGCGGCTGTCGATCGATGCTGGCAGCCGCGTTTTGGTTGTTTATTGAACTATCGTGTCCCGTTTAGTTTAATCAATAGGCATTATTTTTTAACCTTTGACGCATTCCGAAATCGAATTCGGGAGGAAGCCAAAAAAATTTAAAAACAATACTGACATACTGTTGTCAGTAGCATTTTTTTATAATCGAAGTAAGTAACCGTAAGGGAGTGGGGGATAAATGCGAAGTATCTGGTCCAAAATGATATGATACGTTATTGTATAATTTATTATAGGAAGGATGGTATCTCGTGAATTTTGCTTCTGTACGCATCATTACCGACGACGTGGATCGTCTCGTCGAGTTCTATGAGAAAGTCATGGGTGTTTCGGCGGAACGCCCCGCGCCCGTCTTTGCCGAACTCATTGTGCCATCGTGCACCCTGGCGATCGGCCACTCCCAGACGGTGCAACTGTTCGGCGCTGGTTCCGCAGTGGCGGCCGACAATCACACTGTCATCATCGAGTTCCGCGTCCACGATGTCGATGCCGAATACGAGCGCTTGAAGCCGTTTGTCGACCAGTGGGTAAAGGAACCAACCACAATGCCGTGGGGGAACCGTGCTGTGCTGTTTCGCGATCCCGACGGCAACCTGGTTAACCTCTTCGCGCCGGTGACCGAGGAAGCGATCAAACGGTTCAGCGGTAGGCGTTGACGGACAGTTGAAGTGAGTGAGGCAAATTTCATAGTTAGTAATTTTACTAACCGCTTCATAGAAAGAGACCAGAGACCATAGCAACGAGCTATGGTCTCTTCATTTTATCTAGGTTCTTCATTATTTATTGAGAAATGGATCTATTTCGCGATCCTTTTTGTCTAAATATATTTTGTTATCGCCTTCCGTATAGCTCCAAAAAAATATTTGTTTTAATCTCAAATAGCCTTCCCAGCCGGTAATAAAGTGGTTATTGGAATTACTACGAACGTCCTCCTGGAGTTCTTTTTTTGGAGACTTATCCTCTATGTTAAACGCCTCCTTTTTTGGGCGAGTATCTCTCCGATTTAATAACGGTGTGGAAAGATCAGGTCTCCAACCCATTTATTTGCCCCCAGGGCTACTGATAATGATCGGCAGCAGTTTCAAGTATCGTTCTGCGTTAATTCAATCATTTTTTACGCCATGCATCATAATCACCAGCATTCCCCAGGACAGGGCACTTGTCACTCGACAAAGGTGGTGCCTGTTAAAGACACCATCTTTTGACAATATGGCTTACACCTGATTATGCAAAATAATATTTTAACACCTTACATGTTTGCGTTTGAAACCAAGTTGCCCTCTAGCTACTGCCTTTTGAATATTTTCGAAAGCATTTAGATACTTGCTTTTTCCCTTGTCTTTTTTGACTTCTACTGGGCATACTGCCTTCGCAGTTGCGACCGCCTTATCATGGAGTGGCAAATAGGAAGTCGCCACTGTGTATATAAAATTATTCATGGCATATTTCGTTCGCTCAGGAGCCTCGTGAACCGTATTTTCCACTTGCTCAAGCATCAAGGCGAGCTTGCTTTCGGAAAATTCACTGTCCGGACGACTACCCAACAGCCAGCAATAACAACTCCAGCCTGCTGACATCCTCAAATCTTCGAAGCTTACGATCCACTTATCGGCAACATCTTGCGCAATATCCGCTTCCGATAAAGTAACAGCCACCACAAAATCGGACAACATATAAAAATACGCTGAATCCATCCAACGATCATAATCTGCCTCAGTCATTGCGTTTGGTTCAGCAATGATACCGGCAAAGTACATGGCGTCGTAATTCCCTGTGGCATAAAGCTGTTCCGCCAAAGATTGATTGAGCTTAGTTTTCTTGAAAATCGGCTTCATCTCGCCTGTCGCTACCCCAAGAAGCGGCTCTCTCGCGCCATTGGATATGTAGATTTTCTTGATTCGTTCCTTGGCAAGAGCTTCAAGCTCCTGCATAACCATTTCTAGATTCATTCTTTAACACTTCCTTCTACTTGGAGTTTTGCCCTATCCGGCACTTTGATGAATCCTACACTTTAAGTAGTTTAACATGGAACTATAGCCCATAAAAAACCGCCTACTGCCACCACGCAATCCTGCCCGTTCGTACAACGCGGCTGCCGATCCATGCCAGCAGCCGCGTCATTATTGTTGATTAAGCTAACGTTTCCCGTTAGCCAATCATGCAGCGCAAGATCAGCGCTGCACCACAGAGGATGAAAATGGATTCCCTAGTCTATACTGCTTGTAGGGCTGGCGAAGAAGGTCGATAAGCTATGGTGCCATAGAGCCCAACCGTTAGTCTGACTCCGACCACCACGGTGCATCACAGAATGTCGCACCCGATATGGGTAGCACTTATGGGAGATTAATCTTTTTTTGGTTGTTGCACCAGCCTTGCCTTTACTTGTTGTCAGTAAATCGTTTTGCTCCAACTTATATGATTACTCACGTGGCTCAGCCTTTTTTAAAAAGTGTAATGCTGGGTCTATTTTCCTATGCTCTTTTACTGGTTTTGAGCTAATTTAATTTTCATGGGAGCTTGATAAGCTACTTCGCTATTTTTTTCAATCAATCCTTTAAACTCCGATACTCTTTAGGTGTCTTATTATATTGTTTTTTAAAAGATTGAATGAAGTGATTAACATGATTGAAACCCACTTTACTAGCTACTTCGGTTATTGTGTATTCAGTGGAGTTTAATAACTCAGCACTTTTTTTGATTCGATACTTAATTAAATAGTCATAAGGAGTCGTATGAAGTGTTTTCTTAAAACTTCGAGTGCACTCAGAAACACTAAGGTGTGCAGCATCAGCTATTTCTTGTAGAGATGGGTTATTAACATAGTTCTGATGGATATAACTAATCATCAATTGAATTCGTTCTTGCTGCTGTTTTATGTGTTTGGGTGATTCTACGCTAGTCATTGAGATATTTGTTATCATGGTCAACCATAGTTGTACAGTCATAATAGAAACCTCGTATTCCCAGCCCCAGCCTTTAACGTTGAACTTATCTTTTAACCTCCAGAGGATCTCCAACATAGTGCTTTGCCATGTTGTTTCAGGTCTTATTACTAGTGATAAAAATAAAGAGTTGGTATAAGGGAGTACATATTTTTTTTCCATTTGGCTATCAGAATAAAAAGCAAGTAATTTCTCCGCGAAATTAAAGCTTACGTATTCACTATTTTTATCAACTTGCGTAGATACGTGTAATACTCCCTTATTTATAAAAATTGCATGTCCAGCTTTTAGCTCATGAGTTACACCATTGACTTGTATAAAAATCTTGCCTTCAGTTACCAATGTAAACTGGAGTTCTTCATGCCAGTGTAATTCATTAAAGCCTCGTCCCTTAGGAATACAGCTTAAAGAGGTTACGGTATACATAGCATACGGAAAAGAAGTATCGGGATATTGATTGATCTCATGTAATTTGTTAATCAAATATAGTTCTCCCTTTCGAATATGACGATATATCTATATTTTTTAAAGATATTATTACAGAATTATATTGAGGATGATGATATTATTATATACCGTTAGATCTTTTCAATACTACAAGTGGAGGTACCCATGAAACTAAATAAATCAAATGCGGCAGTCAATCCGTATTTTTTGCTATGTATCAGTATTCTTGCTATTGCCATATCATCAATTATGATTAAATCATCAAATACTCCCCCGTCTGTTGCAGGAATGTATAGGTTATATATAACTGTATTGATCATGCTTCCTTTTGTGTCTTGGAAAAAGCTTAGATTAATACGATTAACTAAGTATGATTGGCTTCTTGTTTTATTTGCGGGTTTTTTTCTCGGATTACATTTTCTATTTTGGATGGAGTCTTTATCTTATACATCCGTAGCAAGTTCGATGGTTATTTTGACTTTACAACCTCTATTTGTAATGATTGGATCTTATTTTATTTTTAAAGAACGAGTAAACAAACTAATGGTACTATGCATGATAACTGCGATTTTCGGTTCTATTATTATAGCTTGGGGAGATATAGGCGTCTCAAGAGAAGCGCTAATCGGAGATACATTTTCCTTATTGGGGACTATCTCCATTTCTGCTTATATGCTAGCAGGACAAAAAGTTAGCCATAAAATACCAACTAATATATATAGCGTTATTGCTTTTTTCATTGGTGGTAGCGTCATGCTGATATACAGCCTAATGAACCATTTTTCTTTAATAGACTATAGTTCCTCTGACTGGATGTACTTCTTATTACTTGCCTTAATTCCAACTATATTTGGGCATTTTATATTTAATCTGTTACTAAAATCAATCGGTGCAACTACTGTTTCTGTCGGTGTTATCGGTGAACCTGTCCTTGCCATAATCCTTGCATACTTTATTTTGGGAGAAGCTGTAAGTTCCTTTCAAATCCTTGGAGGATTATTTACAATAGTGGGAATGGGATTTTATTTTGGGGCTAAGTCTAAATGATCACTTACACATCTACTTAACAAAAGGTGGCTTTTCGCCGGACAATAAATCCTCAAAGAAAAGTTTGTGGTCGGGATAGAGATTCTTTGGTAGCGAATGAGTCGGAAAAAATTTAGTTTCCAACGATTCATGGGAAGTTCGTAATTCACCTTCAAATTCCTTGCAAGTAAACATGATTTGAACCAGTGATGATTGGTCACCATTACCGAAAACTTTTTCAGTGTTTGAATATATGCCGAACAATTCCATTGTTCCAAGCCGTATTCCAGTTTCCTCGAATACTTCTCTTCTTGCAGTATCTTCAATTTTCTCACCAAGTTCCATGAAACCACCTGGAAGTCCCCAATAACCATTGTCTGAACGACGATGTAATAATATATGGTATTTTTCATTAAAAACAAAAGCCCCTGCTACCACCATAATCACTTTTGTATGACCAACCAACTGCCGTAAATCTTGAATGTAATCAGCCATAGTTATACCTCGTAATTCATAGAATAAGTGACCTTATTATATTCTTCTTAGTACTGGTTATAAATGGATTTTTATGACTTTAATATGGAGTTTTGTTATTGAGCATAACTGCCCGATAGCTTAATCCATCCGCCAGTCTAATTCTTTATTTTCTCACTCTGCAACAATATTTTCATTTAACATCTGCAACTATACTTCGCGACAATGTAGGGAGAATTGTGCATTTTCAAATGACACAAATCTCCCTACATAAAAAATAAAAAGCCTGATTCCTCAAGCTTTTCTTTCAATTGAGGCTGGCTGCTTTCTCTTAACTCGCACTATACCTAGTCAATGCTATACTGCTTCACTCAGGGCTGCAGCAGCGTTTCATCTTATATGAAAACAATCATTATTATATATATCATCATCTTCTTCGGCTTATCAAGATAGCGACTTCTACAGGCTTGGTGCTCGGCACTCGTCCTCAGGAGTAATCAAACTACCTCTTTGTGGCGATTACGGTGTTGGAGAAGTACATTGTTCGCTAAGGCGCGGTCCAAAGTCAAGACGTCTGTCAGCTTAATTACTGCGTATAGAAATAGGACGAAGCAGTGGCAGTGCCCTGATCGTCCTATTTCTATTTGGATCGCTCCTTCCTTATTTTACTTTCTGGATTTCCAGTAACTGACCGAAACAATCCGTCCATCTCCGTGGATAGCTGATTATAGCCTCCCTGCTGGATGAGTCTGCCCTTATCTAGTACGATAACCTGATCTGCATGTCGAAGTGTGGACAATCGATGAGCGATGACAATAATCGTCATGCTTCCTCTCAATCTCTCGATCGATTCTTGAACAATCGTTTCATTATCGCTGTCAAGTGCACTTGTAGCTTCGTCCAGAATAAGAATAGTCGGCTTCCGAAGTATCGCTCTAGCCAATACGATTCGTTGACGTTCTCCCCCCGACAACCGTACGCCACGTTCACCGATCACCGTTTCCAGTCCATCAGGCAGCTGCCGTATCAATTCGTCAGATGCTGCGAATCGCAGCGCCTCCCACATTTCTTCATCCTTTGCACTAGGGGCAGCTGCATAAAAATTTACTTTAATCGTGGACTGGAATAAGAATGGGTCCTGAGGGACATAACCTACGGTTCCCCTTAATCTTATCGATAATTCCGCACTTAGCTCCGTGCTCATTGAGCTATAATCAGTTATCCGTTAGTTTAATTACAGGGGGACGAACCACATGTGTTCAAATGACTTCTTCATCATCTTAGGCATCTGTGCAGTCAAATAGTTATTAACCCACATAGCATGAAATACGATTTAATTTAAACTTCTAAAAAGGAAGTGGAATTCAATGTTCTTTATCCCACAACCACAGGTGTACATGAGACAACCGCAATCTCCTCCACCTGCATTCATCCCCCAAAAACCTGAGGTGTCTTATGTAGTTGACTGTTTATATGAATACACATATGTCTGGCTGCTGAATGGAGACAATTTCTGGTTTTATCCGACTCGTGTAGAGTACGGTGAAGTCTCAGGTTATAGGTGGAATGGAGCGTTTTGGATGTTTTATGGCATTGATCCAAGAATAATTGATGTCGTTGCGTGCCCCCAAATTCCAACCCTCTACTGAGATGATTATTAGTTACTACTTATTTTACTTACTTTGCACGACCTCCTGCCTGATTACAAGAAAAGGCAGCCGTTCAATCTGTATCGGCTGCCTTCCTTGTTTATTGAACTCTTGTATACGTTAGCTCAAAGAACTTTCTCATACCATGAACTTTTCTGCTTGAAATCCATCTACTGGAAATCCGTACTCTAATGATCGCAGATAAAATTCACCAATACTATATTTCATGTCAATGTAAATCTCATTAATACTAACACTATCATTTTCCCATAGTTCATCATGGAAAATATATCCCATCGTATATGTAGTAAGATTTAAAACAATATAATCTCCATTAAGCCCATGACCAACAATAAGTAAACTTTCGTTGATGCATTTTTCATTAGGGTGAGCGCTATTTTCTCCTGACAAGTCATTCACCTTATAGAAAACATTGTATCTAAACTTGATTTCTTGGTGATAAGAATGGGATAAAAAGAAATTGAAGATATCTTTGTTATTAATATACTTTTTTAGAAATTCAGCCGTTTTTTGCGAAGGTTCTTGAGTTCTTAATGCAATTTTTGTTTTACGTAATGCTTCATCAAATAGGTTTGAGTTCATTCCTGTCTCCCCTAATGCGTTAAGTTATGATGTTCTAATCGGTTAAAGAAGATAGGTGCATTTTCTATTAGTAAGTTTGGCCAGTGCTAATCGAAGTGCCAATCTTTTATTTCTATCCACGGGCTGTTTCTATCCTCTCGTTCGAATGCTGATCCGTAGTCATTTTTGAAAATCGAGATTAGAGTATGGTCTTTTTCACATAGATAATAGACATCAATGATTTTTGTGTTGGAAGGATCATTATTATATTCTTCAGGTACTGTTCCTTCGAACAATCACCATCCACTGTCTTCCTTCCGGTATGTTTGCTCGCGATATAACCAACGAATTGTCCATCCTTCGTCCAAACACTTCTTTGATATTAGAGCCTTATCCTCCCCGATTTCTAAGCAGTGCGGATCGTCTTTTTTAAAAATTACTCTAGCAATATTCTTAGGTTCAAATTCAATTATTTCTCCTACGTTGAGTGATTTAATATAGAGAGCCACATCCTCTCTGCTCGAGGATCATCTCCATCTTGATGACTTAAAATAAGCAGAGATAACGCGCTGTTCAACTTATCAATAACCACCGTCCAGAGTTCAAGCCCAACCGCACCTTCGCCCCCAGTATTTCGCTGACGAGACGGAATGGGACGTAGGCGGACCCTTCCTCAGAGATAAATGGAGATCCGCCAGCATCTTTTACTCATTCTTTCCCCTAAATACCTTTAGATTCATAACTATTTGCTTATTCGACGGGGGGGTCCACATGTAGGTCTTGATCACGCTCCGTTAAGACCCATCGAGTGAAAGTCACCTCCAAGCCAGCACGGGTTGGGGAACAAGTATAGGGACCAGCCTGATTTCCGCTTTCGTAAGGAAATCGAGCAACACGAATTGTACGCCATCCATGATGTTCCGTCCTTGCCCGAATAATAACGGCATCCTTCATAATAGACGCACGTAATGTGACCTCTTCCCCGACCCACTCTGGCACACCAGCGAGCGACCAATCGGAATAACCATCTGTTACGACTGCCGCAAGATGAGGAATGCCGTCGTTAATTTCAATCCCGGTTTTAATCCATTTTCCAGGTCCATGATACAACATGATACCTGCCTGATCGTAAAGCTCTGTAAAGGACCCCAGCTGAAATGAAACCTCCACCGCAGTGTTGTTATCCCAATCCGCCAATAATGCTGCGCCATCCTCGAATTCAAAACCATATAAAGTCTTTCTCCAGAAATCCTTTCCCTTTTCAGGCACAACCTTAAGAAATTCCCCTTCACCTCGGGCAGAATGAGGTAAATTGATCCATGTTCCTTTGTCCCAGTTCATTCTTTTCTTCGTCAACGTTACGACCTCCTTGTTAAGAGAAGTGCTTGTCCTTAGAGAAAATAAAATCCGATCACAACTGTTAATTTGTTCTTCAACTAAAACAAGTATTAATTTCCAACTTTCCAACTATTACAGTTTGCTCTAAATCGTACCAGTACGGATTCCAAGTCAATAACATTACCACCGCAACCCACTAATTGATCTTCTTCCCACGTGCTCCAGAATGTAACATCTGGCTTTTCAAACCTTCAAGATTTAAGGCGTGTATACTTTTTGGTGGAGAATGAAGAGTCATATTATGAAAGGATCTATGTAAAAACATAAATTATTCAAACCACTGCTTTGGTCCGATGATATGGAATAAATGATCACTATCAGTATTCAAAGCATCCTTTATACGTGAAATTGTAAAATCACTAATTGGCTTAGGTAAATCGTCCACATTGAAAAACTTACATTCTGTTACTTCCTCCGCATCTGGCTGTGGTTGCTGATTGTCGACCACCTTACAAGCGAAAACAAAGTGATGCATATCATTAATGGGTTCATAATACACGCCAGTCAAACGACCTACAGTAGCTTCAAGCCCCGTCTCTTCAAGCACTTCTCTCTTTGCGGTATTCTCCGCAGACTCATTTTGCTCAGATAGCCCACCAGGTAGTTCCCAGTTGTATTTTCCGTAGTTATGTTTTACTCAAATAAATCGCCCTTCTGAATCCATAATGACCGCAGCTGCTCCTACAGGCTTTTTAGACATATCCATCCCCCTAAATTTTTCATGTAAAAATGTTCCATCTAAATAAACGATAAATGTTTTAAATTTGTTTCGGAATGAATTAAAGTATTCTGCTCGTTAGTTTTAAGGGACGAAGGATCCTTGGCTAAACTATACAAAAAATGAACGTACTCAAGGAAGCAGTTACTTCCTGTGTAAGTCCATTTAAACTATCGTGTCTCGTTAGTTTAGTGACCCGGAATTTCTTTTTCCATAATATAATCATCCATTATGAATCCATTTCCGATATCTGAAACTTCTTCTCGTATGGTTCGAAAGCCCTTTTTCTTATATACCGCAATACTGGATTCGTTATTCCGATTGACAGTAAGCCAAATATTGCTTAAGTTTCGGTCTTTGCATAACTCTTCTAGTAATGCCATCGCTTGGCTAGCATAACCGCGTCCCCTGTGCTCCTTTCCGATATAAAACTTGCTCAGAAAAAGTTTCACTCCCTCTTGTCTGACCGACAAATATCCTACCACGGTGGAGCCATCTTGTTGAATTAAGAAATATTCGTAGTTCTGATGATGAATCTGATCCTTAATCGCAGGAACCGTTTGATACTTGCCTATCATGTAATCTATCTGCTCGATTGTAATAATGGATACGTAATATTCACGCCATATTTCTGCCGCTAATTGAGCAACCTCTGCGATTTCTTCCACTCCATTAACGAGTGTAAACTTAAGACTCATGACATGCCCTGCCTCTCCCAAATCTTTTGATTTGCTTTTCACTACAATATCATAAGTTTCAGCAGCAAGTCAGAAATTTTTCCATCTCATTTTTTGGTGACCTCCTCCCTGCCATCCGTCGGGAATGAGATAAAGTTCAATTGCGTTTTTTATTATTATGTGGAATAGTTCTACAACACCTAGGAAATAATGGAATCAACTAAACTGCATGTGGAAAAGAGGACACAGCATGAATTGGTGTACGTGGTTGATTGAACGAGTTCCTATTTTTGTTCGTCAGTCTGCGGTTTTGCCTCTTATGAAGCAAGGAGGTACTGTTGTTAATGCGGCATCATTGACGGCATACGAAGGAAATGAACAGTTGATGGATTACTCTGCAACTAAGGGTACGATCGTTGCTTTCACGTGCTCCCTGTCTAAATCCTTGCAAATCAGGGGCATTCGCATTAATAGTGTTGTTCCCGGAACAATCTGGACCCCGCTCAACCCTACTTCTTTCCCAGCGGATCAAGTGTTTCAGGGCAATTTATTCATGTCACTGGCGTAGTAGTTATGAACGGATAAGATGAAGATGGAGCGTAACAAAATGACGAATAAAATGATGGATTTTATCAAATACCAAGGGGTTGTATGGAAAACCCCATTAGCTGCAGCACTGTCATGGGAACTTGCGGAGTGGGCCGGATCTAAGCATCCTTACTTAGCTCCTCTGACGGTCATTTTGTCTATCCAATTAACCGTTGACAAATCCATACAATTTGCGTGGCAGCGCATCGTGGGGACCATAGCCGGCGTACTTTTCACTGTTTCCATAACACCTTATGTAGGCTTAAACGGCTGGAGTATAGGACTTCTTCTACTTGTTGGGGCATTTATCGTAACGTGGCTGAAATTGGATCATGCAATAATGGTCCAAGTTGCTCTCAGCATTTTATTGGTCATGTATTTTCAAAGCAAGATGCCGAGTTACTCCCTGGATCGGATACGCGATACTATTATCGGCGCCATCGTCGCCATCGTGATCCATATTATGATTTTCCCTCCCGATTCCGTTAACAAAGCCAAAAAAAAGATGATCCAATTCGCGGATCATCTATCCAATCATTTTATAAACACCGCTCTATGGGTGACAGAGGGCTGTTCCTCAAGTAAAGCTCAAACTTTGCAATTAAGATTAGAATCCTTGTTCCAGGAACTTCATCAAACGACAACCGAGTTGGATAAAGCGGAGCAAAGTTTGCGTTACAATCCACTAGGGACCAAAAAACGCAATGCTTTAAATGAATTAACCCGGCAAATGCATCGACTTCGATCTGGCCATGCCAATCTTACCGACATGATCCGCGTTTTTACAAATTGGTCCGAAAGCGGCAATTTTGCCAAAGAGAATCAACGAATATGGGCCGATCACTTAAACGCGTTAGCGAAGCTTATCAAGGAATGGAACAACGTATTGGATAATCCAGACACGTTTACCTTGGTTTCTAACGGATCCGCTCTTCAAATCAAAGCACCTGCTCATATGGCGAACTACCAGTACCAGTACCCGCTTGCGTTGTATATGCACGCCGAGCAAGTCATTCAAGATTTCCAAAAGGCGGATTTTTCCAATAATATCCTGTAATCTTCAGCAGTATCCACATCCATGAACAGGTCCGGATTTGCAAAATCGATGCAAATTCCCGATGTTTCTTTTCGAATAAGATGTCTCGCCCCCTGATCGTTCTGCAATCGCAGGAGCTCCGGAAACATTCGCTGTGCAAAAATAACCGGTGGCCTAGCCAAACCGTCGTAACTTGAAGCTACGAAACCAATGCTGCTGTTTGTTTCAAAACGATTAAGCAGCTCATTCATCATCTCTTTTGTAATGAAAGGTTGATCCGCCAGTATTATCATCACGGCTGCCGCTTCCATCACTTGTGCAGCCCGTACACCGCATCGCAAGGAATGCGCTTGCCCCAAGTGCGCTTCAGAACAGTAAATAACGGACCATTTCCGTTTGATCGGGTCCCGGTAAAATCTGTTGTCCATCCAATCTGTCTCAGCGTCCTTTGATACTACCAAAACATAATCCAAGCTGGAACTCAAAGCCGCCGCCAACGCATAGTTCCCCAAGTTCATAGGCCCCACTGGAAGTCGAAGTTTATCCGAACCCATTCGGGTACTTTGACCTGCCGCTAAATAAATGCCAACAATATTATTCCACCTCATAGATAACAACTACTTGCTTTTCTATTTTTTCTAAAAGTAAGTATGAGTTCTGCAAGAATGCTAACAGCGATTTCCTCGGGTCCCTCTGCCCCAATTGCAAGGCCAACGGGAGCATGGACTTGCATCGGAACCGGTTCACCTGATAGTAAACGTTCCCTTCTATTTTTCGACCCGAGAATGCCGAGATAACAAAGCTGCTGCTTAGAAAGAAGTCGAACCAACTGCTGATCCCTCTTAAAATTATGAGTCATTACAACAGCATAATCGTAAGGTGTAAAATGAATCATCCTTATCGTTTCCTCAGGAAACCCCAATAAAAAAGATTCAGCATCCGGAAAATAACGTCGATCACATAAGGCTGGTCTCCAATCGGAGACGATAACGGAAAAACCGGTGGCTGTTGCAAATGCGGCAAGTGGCCTGGCGTCCGGTCCTGCACCAAATATCAGAAGACGCGGTTTGGGATAGTAGGTATGAACGAAAACATCCGATTGAATAGAGGAGAGAAATCTCATTCCACTCTTGCACGAATCCTCGGACGACATCAAATCTAAGAGTGCCTGCGGAAATTCTCCCCTCCACTCCCCGAACAATTGCCTATCTCTAGTGAAGAAACTATAATCGGTAACAGAACCATTCGAGCCGAATCTTTTAATGAGCATAACCTCGACTTTATGATCCAAATAATACTTCAATGTACATAAATGATCCACAAACTCATCATTTACCGGTTCCATTGTTACATGAACAATGCCGCCACACCCCGGTTCTTCCCCCCAAGAGAGTGGATCCGATGATTGCATGTCGAACACAAAGCTGCGAGCAATGCCTGCTTCCAAAATATTCGGCACGCTGACCGAAAGTTCAGCCTCCAGACAGCCAGCGCTTAATACCCCTATTTGTGAACCATCTTCAAGGAACAACACCGAGGTTCCTTCTTTGCGGTAAGCACTCCCTTCCACTTGGGTAATCGTCGCAAGCACACTTCTTAAGCCGGTACGTTGAATGGTTTCCAAAATACGGTGTATTTCCTCCAAACTCGCCCCTCCTCAACGCCAGAGGGCATGGGATCCCCATCCTTATTTCGGTGTAAAAACGTCCTTCACTGCATGGTGAATTTCTTCATAGGACGTACACCTGCATATATTGGATTCCAGCCATACCCTAATGGTTTCTTCATCTGCATGCGGGTGAACATTCCACAAGCCTTCACAGTTTACAATAAAGCCGGGGGTACAGTAACCGCATTGGAATGCCTGATTCTGAACAAAGGCTTTTTGTACCGGTGAGTTCATCAACCCCTCGATCGTTGTGATTTGTTTTCCATCGGCTTCCACGGTGAGCATAAGGCACGATTTCATGGGTTGGCGGTTTACCAATATTGTACATGCACCACAGTCACCGTTCTCGCAACCGGATTTACTTCCCGTCAGTCCGAGTTTGTCTCGTAGTATATGTAGGAGTATATCCGCCGCTCTTACTCGAATCGTTCGCTTCTCACCGTTAACATCGAATTCAACAGGATACATAGCAGTATCGTTGGCTGACATGCTTCACCTTCTTTCCAATTTATGTACCATGTCAGCCATCGTTTGTTTAAGTACAAATTTCCGATAAGAGGCGGAACCTTCCGCATTATGTACTAAAGGACCAGGAAGGCTGCCGATCGCCTGCTCCATCCTTGCTGCCAATGGTATCGAGGAATCGTTCAACGCCTGCTCGATTTGGGCGGATCGAAACGGGAATGAGCAGACGCCACTGTATGCTGAGCGAATCTGATTATCTTTCTTAAAAGCAGCTACTGTTACGAGAGGATAGCCAACGTTGCCTATTTGCCGTTTCTTGTAATGAACGAACGGCAGCTGTAAATAGCCTCGGTCTGTTAAGGTCTGTACAAGAAATTCTCCATTTTCCAGTCTCAATTGTTGTAAAAATACATGGTGAATCGAGGCTTCTCTTATCCCTTGTATTCCTGCTATAACCATACGACTGTTAGCCAGCAGAAGCGGGAGTACGGCCTCCCTGTAATAAATGTTTCCGCAAATGTTTCCGCCCAGCGTGATCTTATTCCGAGCTGTTTGGTCGGCAACTCCCTGTGCCGTTTCACTGAGCAGCGGGAACGGGTTCGCCGCAGATAAAGCCGATAACGTGATGCAAGATCCGATAACGAGCTTATCCTTCTGCATTTCCATTACGCTGCACTCCGGAATAGACTTCAAATCGATAACAGCTCCTGGTTGAATGGAGTTTGTTCGAGCCCATGTGATGATCTCCGTCCCTCCGGCGTAATACATCGGTTTCTTCCCTTGTTTTTGTAGAAACTGAAACAATTCCACAGCCATCTGAACGGAAGAAGGTTTGTAGTATTCAAAGTCAAACGGAATCATGGATCGTCCTCCAGATCATCTCGGGAGTCAGAGGCAGATGATTAAGCTCAATTCCAGCGGCGATGGACAGGCAATTTGCCAATGCTGCGGGCATTCCTATTAAGCCATGCTCACCGATTCCGCGTAATCCGTAAGGCGCTTCCAAATGAGGCGTCTCGACGAAATCAACCAAGTACTCTGGTTGCTCTCCATAACGAATTAATTTATAGGTTCTAAATTGTGGATTTAATACAGCACCTTTGTCATTGAATAAAAAAGCTTCCCGGCTTGCAAAACTTAAGCCCATACTCATAGCACCTGTGATTTGGCTGCGGGCCAATTCGGGATTGATCACCTTGCCGGCATCGATGACTGTTGCCGCTTTAACGATTTTGTATGTATATTCTCTCGTATTCAATTCCACTTCTACCGCTTGAGCGCCTACCGTCCATTCCGGACCGGGATTTCCTTTACCGGTTTCGGGATCTAATGGTGTTAAATTACGCATCGCATAGCTCCCTCGTCCGATGACTTGACCACCAATGGTATTCCCATTTGGAGAATTGAAGCCGTTAGCGATTTTTTCAATTGCTATCCCCCTATCAGGGCGATTTTTAAAGAAAACCTTGCCCGCTCCGACGTCCAAGTCTGTCGGTGAGCATTGCAATACGATTGCAGCTATGTTTTTTAACTGTACGATGGCATCGTCGGCCGCATTCAGAATCGCATTGCCAACTAAGAAGGTACTGCGGCTCGCTACCGTTTTCCAATGATAGGGATCGGTACCGGTGTTGACTTCCGCAGAGATATGTATCATCTGATCATCCATGTGCAACCGTTCGGCCAAAAGTTGAGTCAGCGACGTCCTTGTACCCTGGCCGATTTCTACTGCACCACAAAGCAGATTAACGCTTCCATCGGGATTAAATGCGATAACAGCTCCTGCTCCTGCATCTGTCGGCGTACTTGAGTTTTTCCAGAAACAGCATATCCCCTTCGCCTTGATGAGATGGCCTTCGATTTCACGTGGCAGATGGTCGTCCCAATGGATTAATGTTTTCAATTTTGCAATGCACATCGGCAAATCGCCCAGATTACTTCTATCCAGTAAAGTTTGTGTCGGGGATGTATCCCCTACCCCTATCGCATTATAAAAACGAAATTCCAAAGGATCCATACCCACTCGACCCGCCAATAGATCCATCGCTCTTTCTATGACGAATGTCAGTTCCGGATGGCCGAATCCTCGAAATGAAGTCGAATAAGGATGGTTCGTATACATGCATAAAGAGTCGCAATGAACGTTATCGATACGATACGGTCCCGTGCAATCGGCGGCTCCAGCTCGGCTCATAACCGCACCTCGATCTGAATATGCCCCGCCATCAAACAGATGCAAAATTTCGACGGCCATTATTTTCCCTTCTTGAGTGCAGCCAAGCTTGATTTTAGCATCCAACCCGATATGGACTGGAGAAGAGATCATGTCCACCTCACGGGAATTCACCAATTTTACAGTTCTTCCTCCTACCGCACGGGAAGCTAAAAAAGCAAGAAATTCCATTTGAATCGCAGCTTTTCCACCAAAACTACCTCCGACAAGAGGCGTGTGAACGATCACTTTATGAAGCGGAATATGAAACGATTGGCTGATTGCTCTTCGGATAACAAAGGGCGATTGTGAGGCGGAATGGATGACTGCTCTTCCGTCAGGTAAAATCTGTGCCGTACAGCAACGTACTTCCATTGCAGCGTGATCTGATTGCGGTAAAGTGACCTCGACCTCAATGGTATGATCGCTATTCTTCCATCCTTCTTCCATATTCCCCTTGCGTATTTTTGTTCGGTTGGCGATATTAGTTCCCGGCTCCGGGTAAACATCTTCGCTCCGCTTATACTCGGCAAGATGCTCATGTATGATTGGAGCATTTTTCTGAAATGCATCGCTTGGAGAAAGGACAGCTGGTAAAAGATCATATTCCACTTTGATTTGGAGAGCCGCCATTTCTGCAATATACTCTTGTTCCGCGACAACAAGGGCGACGGGCTCGCCATAATATCTCACTTTATCAATTGCAATTGGTGGACGGTCAGCCAATGGCGACCCGGTCAAATTCGGGTAATTTTGTCCAGTTATGACCGCCCTTACACCCGGAATTTTCATGGCTTCGGACGAATCAATTGATTTTATTTTAGCGTGAGCATGTGGACTGATAGCGATTTTGGCATGTAGTAGCCCTGGGTTTGTGATATCATTCATATACTTGGCTGTCCCTGTAACTTTCTCCCATGTTTCCTTTCTGGGAACGCTTTTCCCAACCGATTGACTGATCTTGACCCCCTCCATTTCCCAAATGATCTTGCAACGTTCAAATTCTTCATAGCCTATATATATACAGGACTCGTTGTCCATATTATTTATTTTAAAGAACGAACCTCCATCATTAGGACAACCTACATCACTGGTAATGACATTAAACTGCCCATTACTTAAATAAATAAAAGAGAATTACCGCGAAAGCAAGCCCCTCAACCTCATTGCTCATGTATAATAAAAGTTTAAGAAAAACACATCAAATCATTGATACCGTGAAGGGTAAAACAATCTCATTAATAAATTTTTAAGTCCATTTTTTTTCTTCAGGATTTCAAATGGTCGCATCATCTCGTAATCTTCATGTTCAAGCATGTGACAATGCCATACAAAAAGACCAACGAAAGGATCAAATTTCGCGATAAAAGAGGTAACGTAACCAGCGGGAGCACGAATCGTATCTTTAAATCCCCTTTCATTCGGATCAGGAGGAGTTGCCTGTCCTATAAACTTGAGTACTCCTGAGGCTTGGTAAAGAGCAACGTCGAAAGGCTGGCGCTCTAGAATTTGCATATCAACGACATGTAGATGTATGGGGTGATCATCAGCCGACAGATTTAGTAATCGCCATATCTCAACAGTTCCTAAGTCCATTTTCTCGGATATACGATCATTCCACATTTTACCGTCAAGTAAATTCAACGATCTTCCATACTTATCCTCCACCCTAACGAGTGTTAGATCTCTTGTTTTTGTTGCCATCTCTCTAGAAAGGAAATCAATTTTCGTTAATTGATCCGGAAGTGAACTAGTATCTTTGCCTTTTAACGGAGTAGTTACTCTAAACTGCAACACATCGGTTGTTTCGGGGGAGGCACCTTTGAAGACATTTTTAAGAATGACCGTCTTGCCGTAGGATCGAGAAAAATCAACTATCACATCCGCACGTTCGGTCGTTAGAAGGAGGATCTCATTCATTATCACTGGTTTCTCCAATAATCCGCGATCGGTTCCAATTTGATAAAATGGCTGTCCAGAGTCCAGTTTGAATGTCATGGCTCGACTATTACAGTAATTTAACATACGAAATCGGTATTTTCTCGGCTCTACTTCAAGATAGGGGGAGACTTTGCCGTTTACCAAAATGTAATCCGCGTCAAAAGGTGTGACGATTGAAGGATAAGGAAGACGATGATTGTCTTTATCAGGAGTATCGGGGTAAAAGAGTGAGCCATCCGGGTTAAACGAGCGATCCTGAATCATAAGAGGGAATTCATATTTTCCCGTCGGTAGATTCAGGGATTGTTCATGCTCATCACGAATGATAAAAAAACCTCCAAGTCCCGCATAATTGTTCAATCTTGTAATGCCCATTGTGTGGTCATGATAAAATAACGTAGTGGCTTCAAGGTTGGGATACTCGCATACTTTTCTTTGAAACATGGGTCCTGTTTGTTCAAAATTTCTCGTAAACCAAGCATCAGGGTATCCATCACTATGGTCATGCTGTTTTCCACCGTGTAAATGAACCACAGTCCTAACCTGTGGAATTGTTTTTTCTGCACCATGTATGGTCGTATCGATGGGGAGAAAATGCTTTTTGGGCAGATCATTTATCCATTTGACATATGTCGTTTGATCCTTCATCACGTCGAAAGTAGGGCCAGGGTACATTCCGTTGTAGCCCCATAAACGGGTAGGCTTTAGATCACGATGTAGTTTTTGGGTAAATTCCCTCATGGTCACTTCATAATACGAACCTTTCTTGTGTCGTTTGATCGGGGAAATGGTTTTTGGAATCGGCAGTTTATCGACGAATTTTTGGAGTCTTACTTTTACGGGCATATGAGTATAGACCTCCTCATGGTTAATACCTTAAGAAAGCATATGAACAACAAATGTCCCACTATGTTTAATTTTGGATTTTTCCTTAATCTATTCCCTAAAAATTTGTACAATATCTCCAAGTGCTATTTCAGGCTCATTGGGATCCGTATCAGCTACGATCATTCGACTATTCACAGCTAGAATATCCAGTTCCAATTTTGCGTTTAGAAAGAACAATTCCGCGAAAATTTCGTTGCCTATGCGACATGGGCATCCTTCGCCATGTCGATATCAATTACTAAGTGAGTTGTAGTAATACGTTCTATCCGTTGATTTTGTTCGTCTGATTGCTTAAACTTCATAATAAGAGCGCCTCCTTGATGGTGTTGGGTTTCAAACCCTTGGACAAACCCATCATACCGAGGCGATCCTTTTTTGACAAAGACCATTTCTTAGGTCCTACAGGAAGGTTCAAGGCTGCCGATTCATGCCGGCAGCCTCGTCTTAGTTTCTTTTATTAAACAAACGTTCGCCGTTAGTTGAACGAATGCTTGTTAAGATTTGGGTGACAACTTCTTCGTACTTATCTTGGTTAAGAATGGGCTGACAAATATTCTTCGAGCTGATCGAAAGTTCCTCGGAAGCCCTCATGCATTGATTCGAACATGCCTTCAAAAAAGCTTCTCTCTTCCTCAGTTGCGTTGAACGGTCCGCTGCACAAGGTCATTGTGGTATTACCGTTATTTTCACTAAAGGTTACCGCATTGCGTATTTCCAGCGGGATCAAATCGCTAAATGGAGCCCGGACAATGTTGCCCGCCTCATCTGAAAAGCTGTTGAGCCAGACAATCTTTTCGAAAGCTTCGATTTCCTGATACACAAATTTACCCCACATTTGATTACCATCAGGAGATTGCATGTTGTAGTGGAAAAAACCGCCCGGACGGAAATCCAATTGCGCGACACTTATTTCAAATCCTTTCGGTCCCCACCATCGCTTCAGATGTTCGACTTCGGACCATGCTTTGAATACAAGCTTGCGCGGCGCATTGAGTACACGTGTTATGACTAACTCCTTACCTTCCGATTTCACTGTCATATCCATTCCTCCATTACTCAATATAAACCCTTGATTAAAATATACCTCAATTAGAATATTCCGGTCAAGGAATATTAATATGCGTAATAAAGGGGTACCATTCTTTACCGGAATTATTCTTCAATTAAGTAGAGTAAAGGGCTGGAAATGCCAGCCCCTCCTCGTCAAACCGGACGTGCGGTTTTCCCGCATACGGCTTTCCGACGTTCTTCATCTAGGGCAGTACGGTTTTTTCCATGTGCATAATGTTTTCAGTCCTGTATACTGAATCCTATGATCCAAGGATGGCGTAACTTCTACGCTCATCAGGAAGTGGATCGAAGTATGGCAAACCGCTTCCTTGCGAAAGTGGACTGGTACATCCTGAGGAGATTGAGACTGTTTTGGAATAACAAACACTGGAAGCGCAAGCGGAATTGGTCGGAGATGCATATTCTGCTTCAACGTGCACTGCCCATTAGCGTAACGCGGCTGCCGATCGATGTCGGCAGCCGCGTCTTGGTTGCTTATTACGTTGACGTTCTCCGATAGTTTAGCGACGACACCTGTTAATTAAGCACGAAATAGAATATCAATATCCCCATCTTCAAATCCAATTCCAATTGTAGATGCATTTTTGAGGATGTTTGGATACTAAAATAGTCGGTACAAGCCCAATCTGAGTCATTCTCATCGAATTCATCTGAACCAATTAATTCTTTACGGCCCTACCCGCTCCTTTTTTCTTAGTTGATCCGGCCGGACTTGCATTCGCTGCCTGCTGGCTAGGCTGGTTTATTGGTTGGGTCCATTTGAAGCCATAGACATTGCACACTGTGGCCCCCCCCTGTGCCGAATGATCGACCTAAGATCGTTTCCTATAAGCAGTGGTATCCACCCAGATGCGTTCGATTAAGCTGCTCCCGGCATGGTTATACCGATGCGGGGAACACCGCCGGTGCGCCATATGGCGGCATCATCGGCGACGTTGAAGCATCGCTGCCAGTCCAAATCATGATCTTTGCACTCATGCCTGTTGTATCGGCGGGTAATGTGAAGCCTGTCAGAGAAAGGTCTTGTGAATCGCTGTAGCCGGCTACCGTGGCTGTTGCTTGTGAAGCATTCACCATATTGCCGCTGCTGTCGTAAAGCGCCAAGATGACAACATAATCTTGGGAGGTTGACGTTCCGTTGCGAAGGCTGACTTGAGCCGTTAGCTGTTGTCCCGGTGTAAGGGCTGTTGGGTTCACGTTACCGCCTGCCATAAAGCTGGAGGCAGCAAAATTTTTAGCAAAGTTAGACGGAGTCGTATAACCTGGATTTTGTGTAGAATTAGGTGTGAAATTAAATGTTGAAAGCGACAAAGGAACGCCGTGTACTGAAACATTTTCAAACCGGATGCGGTCGAAGCCGTAGATACCGGTATCCAGATTGGTTAAGCTTTCATTATTGACGAGATTGGGTTGGGTCATCGAGTTAAGGACTTTAATGTTTCTGAAGGTAATATCTTTAATATTTCCTCCACCCGTCTGGTTTGTATTATACGAAGTTTTAACGAACCACAGCTGGAATAATCTGCCGTCGGAATTATCGATAGTGAAATTTTCAAAGACATAATTGGAAAGCAATCCAATGCCTCCGTGGACAGAGTTAAAAATCCCCTTAGTCTGGTTGGTCATATTGCCCAGGATGTGTTCGCAGCGAATGATATCTACATTACTGACGTGATTGTTGGAGGTGGGAACAGATACATTCCATGTCAGCTGCATGGGCGCACCGTTTACTTCCTGCCAAATCACAATATTGTTAATGGTCATATTCGAAAAATATAACTTTATCGTATCATCATTGACTTTGAAGAAGCAGTTTTCAGCTGTGGAATTACCTCCTAAAAGCAAACCGTCCGTATTAAAAAACCATCCGATGACATTTACGTTTCTTACCTCATTATGATTGCCTGTAAAACGCATGTTGGTCCATGAGGAGTCGGAAATCGTAATCCCCTCAATCTTGAGGTTGGAATCACCGTCGTTAACAAATTGGATGGAATGCTGATACTTATGAGGATACTTGAGATCGCCGTTATATCCGGCGCCTGATAGTATTCCGCGTCCACGAATGGTTATATTGGTTTTATCCATTTCGTTAATATAACCGTGAACAAATGCCCCGCCTGCGATATACACGGTTTGTCCCGAGTTCACATGAAGCTGGCCGCTGGGCTGGCCCGCTGGGGTCAGCGTCGTGTCCAGAATTGGCCGCCCTAGACTGTCCACATTATTGGTAGTGGCACTATGGTATCCCGGACCAATGTAAATGACATTAGGATCGGTGGGTGATGGTACATCTTGCTCTAACTCATCTGCAAAAATAAGCAGAGGATTTTTAATGGATACTGCACCGGTGTTCTGATTCATGATTCCGTTCATTTCCACAGATAATTTCGCAGGATGATCGATCGTAAAGGTTACCGTATTCCCGCCTGGAGTGAAGGTTGGCGTAATGCCTAACCTGGCAGGCAAAATCTGGCACGTGTTAATGCCTTCGGGTAGTAGTGAGGTGACCGTTACCGTAACGGGTCCTGAAAAGGAAAAGGTACTCCATGAAGTATCGTCTTCGTAGATGGCAGAAGCACCGTCACCGCTTGCTCTATCATTTTTGGAATAATATACAAAGCTGTTTTGGACAGCTTCTCCGCTTTGACTGACACTCACCGTATAATTAGGGGAGGCTGTCATTTGTACAGGTACTTGTACTTGTGCTGAAGGATCGTTCGGGTTGTAAGTAACGACACTTGCGTGCACCGTTGTCTTGCCGAAACAAATAACTGCAACACAAAATAGGGTTAACGTGAAAAGGATTTGCGCCAAATTTCTCATAAAGTCACCTCTCTCGGTCTGATCGTTCCAATGCACGTGCTGGTCTGCTTCCTGCCAATGTTTCATTCACTGAGCTAACCGCAGGGGCTGGCGCACGTGCGGGTATTGTCATCGTAACGGCAGCGCTCGAGCCTATGGCCGGATCAACAACATGAGTTAAAGTTACGGTTCGACCGAACCAAGTCGTTGGTATAGCCAAATTTCCGGATGCATCGATCTGTAACGTAAGGTTATCATTGTAAACGGAGCTGTACACGGAGTTGTATACGGAACTGTAAACTGTATTCGGGCTAAGACCGGTAAGCTTCATGTCCGCCCAGTCAATAGACGGTACATATACTGGTATCGTCACTTCAGAAGTTTGGGTCCCGCCAAGTCCAAAGCTGTATTTGCCTGATGGGATGGATGCAGGTGTATAGCTAAAAGAAATCTCACCGGTTGGTGTTGTCGTGGTGATTTGATTGGCATAGTCAAGCTTACCTAGCGGATTCACTCCGCGGGCAGTAACTTCGACGCCGCTTCCAGAAGTTAGGTTACCGGTAAGCTTTATTTGACCTGAGGCCGTATCTACTGCTGCCATAGCATTGCTGATGGTTGCCATAGACGGCGAAGCGCCAGGGTCAAGTACCGAAACTATCACGGTGGGGTCAGATCCACCGCTCATATTCAGTGTAAAGGTAAGAAATGAGCCTGATGGGAAGCTGTTCAGATAGGCCGATGAAAACGTTACTATATTGTTTTCAAATGTATAATCTGTATTTGGATTCAACGGCGTTGAGCCATGAAGAACCGATAAGAGCGTGTTGCCGTTCGGGGTCAAAGTGACCGGTATATTCGTCAATACGTTTGCTTTACTATAGCTAAATGCCATATAATTTGTGGTCGCATCCCCGGAACCGGATACGGTAACGGTCTTCTCAGTCGTAACCGTGAGGTCTGAATTTAAGGCTGCTTGGACGGTGATGTTTCCTGGCGAAGCGGTACTGTCCACACTCAGCATACCGTTTGAATCCATCGTGACACCCGTTATGACAGCTGGAATAGTAGACCATGTCACGGACGGGGAGTTGTCAACGGCTCCCGAACCGCTCGTATAGGCGCTTGTATACTGGAATGTTGCGGTGTCTGAAGCAGGGATAAACACAGGGCTTGGACCGCTAATCGACAGACCTGCCGGAGTACTGACTTGTACGTTGTCTATATGGAATACATGTGCATTGACTGCTGTACTGTTAAAGGCAATGGAGCCTATACTTGACTGACTATTCAGCAGATAGGTATCATTGGCAAGCTCACCGGCGGATGTCATCAGCTTCACCGGATGCGGCGTAAGATCATTGCCGATGCTGGCAGATACTCGAACCTGCTTGTTGGTCATATCGATACTCAACATCAGATGAATCCATGTAGCAGGTATATTGGTATTCACTCCAAACACGGATTGTATAGCGGTATTCGTCTGATCTCTAAAGGCCGTGACGTCTGGACTTACTCTTGTTGCAGAAGGGGCTGACATGTTAAATCCCTTACCATTAGAGCCTTGAATGAGTATGTGAAAATTCTCGCTGCCATCCGAATTATACACGTAAAAATAATCCGCTACTTGAGCGCTTCTTTGGATGTCGAAGCTGATTACAGCCTCGCCTGATGTAATGGCAGCCGGTAACATTTTTTTGGCAGTGAAGCTTCCGCCAGCCGGATGAACCATACTTAACGCATGATTAGCTGCGTTATTACTCCCATCGGTAACCGTAGTGATACTCGCAGAAGGATTCCCCGTTATTGTCCAACCGCTATCGCCCACCGAAGTGGAACTTTCAAAATGATCGTTTATGGAATAGGTATTGGCGTTGACGGTAACCACAGCTGACATGAACATGCATAGGAACATCGCAAGCCATAAAGACTTTTTGAACATAAATTCGCCTCCTACTATAAAAAAGAAAAAAGCTTGAGAGGCGTCATGTAAGCATGCAGTAACGCCCCTCGGATGTTTCATTCAATCGCCGTCTGCAGCAACAACGGTTCCTGGCCACTTAGGCGACTGATCGAGATAGCCCTGCGGCACGTGGCGCTGTGCATCATAGCTTACCAATTGATCGCCGTTCAGCGCTTCGGTAAATCCATACGATTGATAATATTGCGCCATGGCTTCGCGGCATTGAAGGCACAGCTCAGGATGCTCCGCTGAGATATCCGTAAATTCCTCCGGATCGTTCTCCATATCGAACAAGTTATACTTGCCGCCATTAGTATGGTAAATAAATTTGTAATTGTCCCAGCGCAGCATCATCTTCATCACTCGGCCGCGGCCGACCTCAGCGAAGATGCGGTCCCGCAAAGGCCGGTCCGGGTCCGAAGCGGCAGCCAGCAGGTTTAATCCCGAAGAAGCTTCCGGTACGCTTCCGCCGGATGCGGCGATGAAGGAAGCGTAAATATCCTGAAGCAGCGCCAGCTGTTCCCTTCGTTCCCCCTGTGGCACCGACGCCGGCCAGCTGACAATAAGCGGCACTTTGGCTGACGCTTCATAGAACGTGCGTTTACCGTAGGAATAATGATCACCCAGCATCTCTCCGTGATCCGATGTAAATACGATGAGGGTATCGTCGATTAATCCGCACGACTCCAGTGTGTCGAGGATGCGCCCGATTTGCTTATCCACCTGCGATACGCTGCCATAATAGTAGGCCCGCATTTTCAATTCATCTTCCAACGTCAGGCTATCTATGCCGTTAACCTTGTAATCGTTCATCACGTCGATGGCGTAATCGTCGGGTGTACGTTCAAATTCCCTGCGAACAGGCAGCGGAACCTGCTCCAGCGCGTACATCGTATCGTACGGAACGCAAGGATCGAACGGAGGGTGAGGTTTAATGAAAGAAGAAAAGATGAAAAACGGCCGGTTTTGGTTTTGACGAATGACGCGGCACGTCGTATCCCCCGTCCAAGCGGTTGTATGCAAATGCTCCGGCAGCTCCGAAATTTGAGGAACGTAATACAGCTCGCTCCGTTTGCCGTGGGGTTCGGTCAGATGACCATACCCCTGCTCCCTTAAGAACTGCAAATACTCATCATCGGCAAAGTGGGAAGGAATTTCCTCCGATAGCAGCATGCGGTCAAAGCCGTAATGCTTTCTTTCCGGCTGAAAATGCATCTTCCCTACAGCGCATGTGAAATATCCCTGCTTACGAACGAGCTCGGGCAGTGGATGATCGATCTCCTTTGCCAAATTTTCATTTTTGAGCAAGCCCAATTCAAATGGATTGAGACCGGAAATCAGCCCATGACGGGCGGGGACGCAAACCGGCGTTTGGCTGTAAGCTTGATCGAAGCATATCCCCCTCCGGGCAAGCCGGTCGATGTTCGGCGTCTTCACGAGTGGATTACCGTAGCACCCCAGCGCATCAAAACGCAATTGGTCACACATAATGAGCAGTAAATTCGGCTTTTTGGTCATGTCATTACCTCCAAAACTCCCTTTATTTATGCTGGACGTGTCACAGTGTCACAGCCTTAGTCAGTCCGGCGTCAGACGCCGCCCTTTTGCAGAATCCCCACACGCCCTTCCCACTTCGGAAATTCCGCTTCATCCTGAAAGATGCCCTGCTTAATCCATTCCTTGCACTCAGGGTCCGTCAACGTTAGCGTATAATCCTCGCCATTGCTGCCGATCAGGCCCAGATCGCGCTTCGCTCTCAGCGAAACCGCTTCCGGATCGACAATCTCTCTCAGCAAAGCTTCAAATTGTTGGAGAAGCTCCCGGTAGCTTTCCTCCCCTGCCAGGTCCGTCATTTCCTGCGGGTCCTCCTCCAGGTTAAACAGCGATGGCCGGTCATTGACGTAGTAGGTAAATTTGTAGCCGTCCTTCACGAGCATATACCAATCCTGTTTAAAGAAATTGCCGTGATACTCGGAAAACGCGTAATCGTGCCTACCCTGCTGACGGCCGTCCTTGATTAGAGGAAGCCAGCTCATTCCCGGGCGGTCCGGCTCCGTCTCCAATCCTGCGATATCCATGAGCGTTGGATACAGATCAACCAAGGTGACCGGCTGATCGATGCGCTGCCTGCTTGGCAGCCCTGGACCTTTGACGATAAGAGGAACCCCGACAGAAGCGTCGTAGCTGCATTGTTTAAAGAAGAGCCCGTGCTCGCCAAGATTTTCGCCGTGGTCGGACATGTAGACGATATACGTGTTATCGTACAAATTTTGCGCTTTCAGTTCGGCAATAATTCTGCCGATATTGTCATCCAATGCAGTAATCATCCCGTAGTAGGAAGCAAGGAGGTTGCGCAGCACAGGTTCGGTGATTTCCCCGAGACCGAGAGCATTTTGCATATTGCGTACCTGCGGATGAAGCCGGTCGTTAGGAAAATGGGCGTCATGCGGCATGACCACGTTGTCAGGAAAATACTTTTCGTAATACGGCTTCGGCACTCTGTACGGCCAATGAGGGAACATGAGTCCGACGTACATGGCCCATGGCTTCTGTTCCTTGTTCTTCCCCTTGCGCTTTAAGTAATCGATTGCCCAATCGGTGACCACCCGGTCGTGATCGTAGAAGCCGAGATCCTTATCGTATCCCGTGTCGCCGTCCGTGATGATATCTTCGCGTATACCCGCATTGAGAATGGTCTTGCGCTTGTCAGCCCTTACATGGCCTTCGAGTCTGGAATACAGCGGTGTGGTCCGCGGATAAGGGGTAAACGCCGGACGTTTCTTGATAATCTTATACTCGCTGAATCCCCCATCCTGATAGTCACCGCAGAAATCCATCTTTCCGAACATCGCTGATGGAATTCCAGCCTGATCCAGCTTTCGCGACCATGTCATTTCCTCGCGGTCCAGAGGGCAGCCGAGAAACCAGCTGTCGATTTGATTCGGATATTTGCCTGTAACAAAGCTCATTCTGCTTGGCGTACATACAGGGCAGTTGCTGTAAGCTCTGCTGAAGTAAGTCCCCTCTGCAGCCAATTGATCGAGATTCGGCGTCTGAATATACGGATGTCCGCGGTATCCCATGATCAGAGGATGATGCTGGTCGCTGCAAATGACTACAATATTAGGTTGGCTCATAGGTCGATGCCCCTTTCAAGGTTGATCCTATACTCGTAAGCGAAAAGCTTCGGTAATGGGTATGACTGCCTTCCGCATTCGAAAACCCGATCATGCCGTTCAAATAAGGACGGTCGTCATCGGAATAGTCGATGACCGGTGTGCCATTCACCGATACTTGGAATCGATTGCCTTCAGTCCTCACAGATAAGGTGGAAGCGATTCCTAATTTCCAATCATAATGGCTCTCGGACAACACCCGGTATCCGTTATCGTTCTTATACAGCACCAGCTTGCCTTCCGGGGCAAATCCTACCGCATAGGAGCGAATGCCTCCCTGCACGCGAAAATTGATCCGATGGTGTTCCCCCAGCTGTGGAACGACAACCGTCTCAAACGCATAATCCTCCCAATCGAGCCTGCCGGTATAGCTTTCCGCCGTCTCACCGAAATAGCTTCCGCTCAATTCGCCGTTCTCCAGCGTCCAGATGCCTCGCAAATAAGTCATTTGGCTGACTTCGATATGCAAGCCATTCCACTTTTCGAGCGTCTCTTGAGCAAAATCGATAGCATAATCCGGCTTCCCGCCAAAAATTACGTCATCGATATAACAGACGAGACTCGGTCCTTTGGCGCCCTTACCATCCATCGGAATGAACTCGATCCCCGCCTGCTCCAGGCAGCAATTGTTCAATCGGGGAATTTGGAATGCAAGCCGAATCCATTGGCCGGCGCTCAATAAGACTGTGTCACCGTAGTGTCGCGTGCCGCTGTTCCCATCCTTGACATACAGTCGAGCCGTCACACGCTGGTTTGTGGAACCGGGCAGCATGACTTGGGCTTCCACCGATTGGCCGGGGTATAAAATAGGCGAGAAGCTCGGGTCATAACGGCTGTCATTGAAATCATCGGGGCGGTAATACGTTTGATGATACACCCGATAAGCGCAACCTCCTTGAACGCAGTCAAAAAGCACCTTTAAGGACCTTTCGCCGGAAGCGGCAAACTGATCCGTGTTCACGATCCGTCCCGTCAATGGCAGTGGGTCGTTGTGCTCCAGGCGGAACGCATGCGTGGAACCGGGGTACTCGAAGTGGAACCTCATGCTCTTCTCCGCGAAGATCGCAGACCAGCGCTCCGGAGCCTCCTCGCCCGCAAGCTTGTAGCCAAGTCTGGCGATATAGGTGGCGCACCATGGAATATCCAGTATATTCAGCGACCCAATGACGCTTGAGCAGCACAGGAAGTCATTAATAGGCTTCCGCCACTTGTCATCGATGGCTTCAATCCCCCCGCGTACTCCCATAATGGTAGCCACGTTGGCAACGTTACAATCCGTATCCCAGCCGCACATATTGCAAATGTTGATCGTCCTGGAAAAGTCGCCTTCACCGTACAGCAGCGATAAAATCATAACGGCCGAGTTTGGTATAATGTGACAGTGTCCGGGGTACTTGTCGTAGCCGTAATGAGCCTTGACGAATTGAAACGCTTCCCGCCAAGCGTGCGGGCTCGCCTTATAAAAGGCGATGACGTCGCGTGTCACTCGCGCATATTCGCAATCCGCAGGGATATGCGCCAGCCCCGTCTCGATGATTCGCTCGATATCCCGCTCAACAAAAGCGGAGGCGATGCAGGCAGCTATGAACATCCCGCCGAATTTGCCGTTCCCATCGTGCGACACCGAAGCGATTTTCTCCGCAAAGTGCGCCGCCATTTGGGGATTTCCAGGGGCGATCAGTCCCCAGCAGTCGATAAAAATCTGCCCGCCGATCTGTTCGGCGACAGCGATTCCGTTTTGTTCGATGGACCCGGAACGCGGGGCCATGATGCCGTTTTTCAAATTAAGGTAGGCGGTATGCTCGGTTGATTTCCCGTAGCCCCCCCACCAATAAAAGCCGTGGCCGTCCGGGGCGTAATTCAGCCAGGTCAGCCCCATTTGCTCCGCAGTAATCTCCGTTCCACATACGTAATCCTCTAGCGCTCGCAGGAAAAATATCGGACCGTTCGTATCGTCGTCCGCTGCAAAATTTTTAAATTCATGCAAATATTCCGTAATTTCGCCGAACGTCCGCTCGATCCGGTCATATGTCCAGTTCTCGATGTTTCCGCCGTGCCTGACGCCGATCACCTTGGCCAGCCAACTGGCATACACTCTTTCTACGTAATCGTTTGGTATGGTCATGAATCACTTCACCTTCGCTCGTTAGATTTGGGGAAACGCGGGTTCGACCACCGCCATGCGGTAAGCCCTACCTCTGTTTGACGGTGGATTCCCTGACAATCAGCCGGGGCTCCAAGGTGATTCTCTCAAAGGCTCGAGCCTCATCATCAATACGGAGCAGCAGCCTCTCTACTGCAATACGCCCCATTTCCGCCACTAAATTGGAAACCGAACTCACTTTAGGTCTGGTTAAATTACACCATGGGATATTATCGATTCCCACTACAGCGACATCCTCCGGTACGCGCAGCCCCAGATCGATCAGACCTTGAACGACACCGATGGCCACAAGATCATTGGCTGCGAACACCGCATCGGGGATTTCGTTCAAATTGTAAAAATAACGGGCTGCTTCGAGGCCGGTATCGATGGCCAGTCTTTCCCCGGTATAAACTAAAGCGCTGTCGAACTCCATAAAATGGGAGGCAAGCGACTGCTCGTAGGCTGCATAGCGGGCTCCGCGGTGTACCGTCATGTTACCGGCGTAAGCAATGCGCCTTCTGCCGATGCGGATCAGATGATCCATCGCCATGTATCCTTCGTTTTCTCTCAGCCCCACCGTATCTGCCGGCATATCGTCCTCGTAATTTCCGATCAGGGTAACGGGAACGTTCGCTTTTTTTATAATCTTGCTTAACGTTTTCGGATGGCTGATCGACAGCAGGACGATCCCGTCCACATGCATATCGCTTGCTTCCTTGATGACTGCCAGCTCCTCGGACGGGTTGCCGTAATGATTGATCAGCACTAAGCGAAAGTTGTTTTGCTTCGCCACTTGTTCGGCGCCCCACGCAAGCTCCGGATAATACGGGTTGCGAATATCGTCAATGGCGAGCGCAATTTGGCGGCGCAGCTTGGTCTTCAAGCTTCGCGCCACAATATTTGGCGTAAAGCCAAGCTCTTCAATCACCCGGTTCACCTTTAACCTTGTAACCGGTTTTACCCCGGGGGCGTTGTTAATAATTCGAGAAACGGTAGATTTGGCAACCCCCGCCGTCCTGGCGACGTCATCAATGGTTACCTTGGGTCTAGTTTCCAATGTCATTCCCCCTCCCGAACCCGCTTTGGAATCGATTCGATTTTCATATTCATGATGATGGAGCTATCCCTTGACCGAGCCCATCAGCATCCCTTTGTTGAAATATTTTTGCATAAATGGATAGCCGACCAATAGCGGTAACGCGGTCAAAACAATCGCAGCCATCTTCACTGCCGGACTGTACTGAAAGGTTGTTGCCATAGTCTCCATGCTGCCGTTAGCTTCGTTCATCATTTGCCGCAGGAATACCTGCAAGGGCCATTTATCCGAATCGTTCAAATACATGACGGCATTGAAGTAGGCGTTCCAGTTCTGCACCGCATAGAAGAGCGTAAACGTAGCTACCGCCGGTAAAGAAAGCGGCAGGATCACTTGCCAGAACAGCCGCAGTTCACCGCAGCCGTCGATACGGGCGGATTCTTCCAGCTCTATCGGTATATTCTGAAAAAAACTGCGCATGACGATCAAATGAAACGGCGCGATCGCTCCTGATAAGAAAAGCGCCCAATAGCTGTTCAGCAGATGCAAGCTTTTGACAACCAGATAAGTCGGGATAATTCCTCCCCCGAATAGCATGGTGAACAGCACCATGAAATTGAGCACCCGCCTTCCGCCCAGCCATGGCTTGGAAAGCCCATAGGCCATGAGAGAGGTCAGCGTCATGTTCACTGTCGTGCCGACGAGCGTGATATATACCGCATTGTTGAACGATATAATGAATTGCTCGCTGTTCATCAGATAGCCGTACGCATTGATCGTCCATTGATGAGGGATCAGAAAAAATCCGCGGGTAACGATCTCTTCTCTCGGCGCGAACGAGGTCAGCACCACATATAGAAAAGGAAATATCACGGATATCAGGCTGATCACCAATATTCCCCTGGATAAGAAGGTAAACATGAGATCTTTATCGCGGATATGAAAGCCCATCATCCTAGTACACCCCCTCATGACCGAACGCTTTGGCCAAACGGTTGGCCAAGACGATCAACAGCAGCCCGATCACCGATTTAAATATGCCTACCGCCGTGGAATAGCTGAAATTGCCCTGCAGTACGCCATTGCGGTATACATACGTATCGAACACGTCCGCCACATCCAGATTAACCGGATTTTGTAGCAGCAGAATGTGTTCGAAGCCAAGATCCATGATCTGCCCCAGACGCAAAATAAATAGGATGACAATCGTCGATTTTAACGCCGGCAGCGTTATATGCCATACCTGTTTCCAGCGGTTTGCCCCGTCTACGACGGCCGCCTCATAGAGTGTCGGATCTACGGCCGCAAGGGCAGCCAGAAAAATAATGGCATTCCAGCCGCTTTCTTTCCAAATATTTTGGGCCACATACACGCCTCGAAAATAATCCGAGCTCGTCAGCCATTCGATTCGCTCATACCCCATATCCGCAAGCAAATTGTTGATCGCGCCGTCCTGCGTGGCAAGCAGCAGCACCGTGATACTGGCGACAACGACCCAGGATAAAAAGTGCGGCATATAAATAACGGTCTGCACGATCCTTCGGAACCATGACTTCCTTACCTCGTTCAACAGAATGGCGAACAAGATCGGTGCGGGAAAAAACAAAAACAAATTCAGCGCGCTCAGCATCAGCGTATTGCGGAGCAGCGTCCAAAAGTCCGCGTCCGTAAACAACCGCTGGAAATGGTCCAGACCGACCCAGGGACTTTCAATAAAGCCCGAAAACGGATCATATTCCTGAAATGCAATCACCAATCCGCCCATCGGAATGTATTTGAAGATAACAAAGTATAAAAAACCCGGGAAAATCATCAAGTATAGAGGAATGCCGCGTTTCCAATTCACCCGCCGAATCCTGTTCGTTACAACGGGGACATATGCTTGGGAGGCTGCACTGGTTTGTTTTACGCTTCTCATTTCATCTACCTCTGAACTATGTCATGTTATTGCTGAGATTTCTGATAGGCTTCGTTATATTCCTGGGCAATCTTGTCGCCGCCGTCCTTCTTCCACTGTTCCACAGCTTGATCCAAAGAATCGATCGGCTGCTCGCCCATAATGACTTTGATTAAAGCGGTCATAAATTTCTGATCAATGGTCGCTCCGCTTTTGACATCGGTCGGTGATTCCAGTCCAGCCGCTACATTCGTCCATTTGAACGGTTCGCTATTTTTGAACCATTGATTGACGTCGTCAGCCGTCTTTTTATCGTCCCAGAGACGAATTTGCGTATTAAGGTCGAATCGGCGCAAATACCATGCTGAAATCAGGATCGGACGGTCCTTATCGAATGCATCCAGCTTCGTATATTTGTCGCCGTCTTTTTTATAGTGGACTCCTTCTATCCCGTTCTTCGTCAAGATATTCCCTTCATCGGACACCAGATAATCAAACAGCTTCAATAGTCTTTCTTGTTTCTTCGGATCAATCTTGGAATTAATAACGATTCTTTGGGTTATTGAATTTGTCGATGTTCCTTGCAGTCCCGTAGGCCCTTTAGGCGGCAGGAGCTGAACGGTTTCCGCTTTGGGATCAATTTTCTTCACATTCGGTACAATGGTCTGATATAACACATTCGGCACGACATCATCGATACCGACTTTGCCCGCCTCGTATTTGTCCTGCGGGTCCTTCACCTTATTGATGGCAAAATCTTTGTCCATCACGCCCTCTGTATACGCTTTGTTCATAAAGGCGGCAAAGTCCTTCAGCTCTTTATTCTGCGTATGCCAGCTGATCAGCTTGCCATCCTTCAACCCCCAAATATTGACGAGGCCGAATGCCGCCTTAATCGGATCGATATGCTTGAAGTCCGTTTTATTCGGTGCCAGCGAAACCGAGAAACCGTACGTATCGTTCTTCCCGTTTCCGTCAGGGTCCTGCTTGGCGAATGCTTTGGTGACGTCGTAAAATTCATCGACCGTCGTCGGCATTTTGAGTCCGAGCTTATCCAGCCAGTCTTTTCGAATGCCGAACGAAGTCTGGGTTTCGATCTGATAATAAGGAAAGCTGTAATACTTGCCCTTCGGGCTCATAAACTGCAGCTGTTCTTCTCCGCCTAGTTGTTTGGCCAAGTTCGGATATTTGCTGAGAAACGGTTTGACATCAAGAAACACACCTTTATCCCGCCATTTCAAAAAGTCATCTTTCATAAGCAGGAACGAATCCGGAAAATCCCCTGAGGCGGCCAGCACGTTCATCTTCTCTTTATAGTTATCCTGTGAAACCCACTGGAACTTAAGATCCACATTAAATTTCTTATTGAGATAATCGATCATCGGATTGCTGGTCGGCCATCCCCCTCCTTCGTAGCTGATTGCCATAATATTCAGTTCCAGCTTATCCTTCAGATCATCCGTGGTGCTTTGATCGGCTGCTGCTTTACCCGCTTCCGGGCTTGCCGTTGTGCCGCTGGAGCATCCTGCAACCGCCCCTGTCGCGAACAGAACAGCTAAAGTGATTGGAATCCACTGCTTCATTTTTAATACGCCTCCAGTAAATTGAAATATAAAATATGAATCCCCCCGCTGGCTGCCTCCTTCTCATTCCGCTGCCGATGGCTAAGGCGAAAAGAACTGCATACAGAGTGTTTCTATCGAGAGGTCAAATCTCCATGGAACAAAGCTGCAACATTGGAACCGGTTCGATTTTAATCTATGTAGCATCTTCCTTTTCGATGCCGAAACGCAAAAAAGGAGACTACGCAAATTAAACATGCGTGTCTCCGGTGATCCGGTCAACAAGGATATGTAGATAGCTTATAATTCCAATCCAGTTACTGTGTTTTATTGTAACGAGTTCTCTTTAAACCGTCAATAGTTTTTTTGGCGTCTATGCGATGGGTGTTTGGGTGTGAAAAAGCGGGGCTTGAAGGAGAAGACGACTTCAAGCTAGGCTCCTGGGAAAGGAGCGATCCGCACCGACGAGAGCATTGGCCGCGCCGCGTTCATTTCAATCCAGCCGCTATTAGAATTGGTGAAGGCCTGTTATATAATAACCGCATTAATAAATTTATCTATGATCATTTTTCTATAAAGATGTATTGGCGTTCCATTAACTCAAAACTATCACCTAATTTAAAGGTAGAAAGTTTTATCGTCATTGTAAGCTCGTCGTTTCTCGCTTCTTGTTCTTCTTCAACCCAACAAGAGTATAACTCAAACTTTGTGTGTTCATTGCCAATTTCCCGTAGTAAATCGAATAGAGTAGTGACACATTTAACGCATGCTTTATAATCTTCAGGTAGTTGTTCCTTCATCATAGGACTGAAGTAAAACTTACCCCAATTAGGGGCAATTCCATAAACATGCGGTTGAGAAGGTTGAGAAAAGTGTCTTCTGATCGCTTCGAATTCCTGCCCCAACTCGTAGATATATATCCCTGCCGCATCCTCCATAGAATCATATACCGCAGTCTCCTCTTCGTTGATCGAAGATAGATCAAAGATATCCTCTAACGAGGTTGCCCCATCAGGTAACTCATATGATAGGAATCGAAAAGCTTTTGGTGGCAATTCCCCACTTCGATCTAAACTCGATTTCTTTTCCCCTCTCGCACCTAACGGCAAAGGATCACTTGATGCGATGTAATAAAAGCGACTCAACACTTTCGCCTCCTTGAAGCCCCCGATGTGGGGATAACATAGAATCTAATGTAAGAATTAACCCGGATTGAGCATACCATGGTTTTCTTTTAGCTTTGTCAATATATATGATTGATAGAGCTAAAGTTCTCCGTTAGTACAGCGTTTCTACCAAACAGATAATCTTGTTCGCCCGTCATTTTCGTCAGTAATAAACTGAACATCATCATATCCATTCCTTATTGCGTTTTGATACAGGCATTCTAGTATGTCTTTATTTTTACAGTAAATCGTGACATAGGCACAATCAACGACTAAAAGTACAAGTTGACAGTCGCTAATTAAAAAATCCTCATACGTCCCAATATCTATTACATTCTTGTCTTTCGGATAAGCTTTTAAATTTGCAAATATTACATAATACTTATTATTTTCTACAATGCCTTTAAACAGTAAGCCGTCCATACCGTTTATCTCTTCAGGAAAAAGTGACTCCCCTAACGTATTGTCATCCACGAAATATGACTCCTCGTCTCCAATATACCAATTGAATGCTGTCACATCGAAAGGCTCCAACATCTCTCCAAGAAAACTTCCGTACTCATTTGGAATCTCGAAACAAATTCCTCTCTTCATAATATACCACACCTTAACTATTCAACTATTGTTTCTTTTAACTCTGAAAATGCACTATGTATTTGTTCGGTAAAACTACCCCAAAACCCCCGATGTAAACCAATAAATACATAATCTCCTGCAACTACTGCCTTTTTAATAACAAAATTTTGTAACAAATTATGGATAGCAATATTATAGAACGTATGTTCCTTATGGTGAATAGCAGATACAACAAGAATGTTACACTGGATCTCCCTAACGAAACTTTTTTATTAAACTTCCAATTATCGTAACTAGGCTGCCGCTCGAAGTTATTAAGCTATCGTTCCCCGTCGAGTAAATTTTGCATCAATATTTTATCGAGATGGCCAATGCTATCCTCTTTTATTAAAAAGTCATTTTTGCTAAAATCGGCACATAAAATTCTTTGCTATTTTTAAATAGCCAAAGAGGCTGCCCCAGGTCCTACCAACCTTGCGGGACAGCCTCCATAACCATGCAAACACCTATTCACAACAAATCTTACAGTTTATAACTTTCTTTTTTACAATTTCTTAAGGATTCTAAAGATGATTACCGCTGTTTCCGCTCTTGTAGCATTTCCGAGAGGATTGAGGCCAGCTCCATTTCCTTCTACAATCCCTTGATGCACCATGGAAGCCACACCTTCTTCAGCGTAAGAAGCAACAGATCCTTTATCGCTATAGCTGGCAAGATCCGAGGTATTTCCTGTAAGCTTGAGCTTCTCTGATAATTGAAGCGCTCTTGCACACAGTACCATCATGTCTTGTCTGGAGATTTCTTGTTTTGGATTAAAGAGGTTATCCCCTACTCCAGTGGCAATACCAAGTTGTTTAGCAATACCTAGAGGCTGGTAATAATAGTCACTACTGCTCACATCGTTGAAATTAGAGCTAAACTCAGCTTTCATATCAAGCGCTCTAACCAACAAGGTGATAAAATCAGCTCTTGTTATTTTTTTATCCGGATCAAAGGTGGTGTCAGATGTGCCTTGAATGATCCCCTTTGAAGCTAGTAACTCAATCGCTTCTTTTGCCCATGAATAATTTGTGCTCACATCGGTGAATTTTTTACCTTCAGAAGATGGCTGTGTGCTAGGATTCGTCGATGGTTTCGATGGTGCTGCTTCTGTTGGTGTCGTTTCTGTCGATGGCGTTGGTACTGTAGGCGTCGCAGGTGTTGTCGTGCCCCCCCCAGAGCTTCCACTCGACTTTTTGTTGGAATGAAGCGTTACACTTACCTGAACGGATTTCGCGCTCTCTCCATACGCATTATCAGCAGTAACTGCATAATAATAGGTCAACCCGATAGAAACGCCTGTATCCAAGAAATTTAAATTCTTGATTTTAGAAGCGATTAATTCGTAATTCCCGTCACTTCTTGCGGATCGATATACATTATATCCAGTCGCCTCAGTTACTGCATTCCACGTTAAGCTAACCTGATTATTCCCTGCGGTTGCAGTTGCGGTAAGTCCCGATGGAGCTGTAGGAGCTTGACCTTGTGGTGGTACAACCGGTGCCCAGTTTGCATAAACCACCAGACCACTGCTGCTAACTGGTGTACTGCTTGTAAACTGAGTTCCTAATCCATCTGGACTTGTAGACCATCCTGCAAAAGCATAACCAGGTCTACTCACAACAGGCAATATTTGGGTTACAAAAGCATTAGCCCTAGCTTCATCATAATACGCCGGAAGGGATTTGCCTTTTATTGTACTATCGTCAAAGGCACCACCATTAGCATCAAATGTGACATCACCTACATGTGTATGGTCTTTAGCAAGAGAAGTAAGCTTTAAGAAATCCCCAAATAGTAGATTGGATGAATAAGTTCCCGACGGAACCTCATTCTTCACATTTTTATCTCTTTCAAACACTGACGGTGCTGCTGTCTGATAACCAACCGGCATTGTTAAGCTAACAAAGAAATTATCTGAAGCTTTACGGCCTATATCGTTTGTTGATGTTTTCGTAGTTCCATCCCATAAATATATTGAATGGGGATTGTTTGTATACTGCTTTCTGCCATCGGTTTTTACAATAGCCGAATCTTTCATTGACTCAATAACATCACTCGTAGTTACAGTAGAAGCAGTGTCCTTGCGATATGAGTAGAAACCATTTATGACATATCCGCGTACTGGGACATTACTATAGCTTACAAAGTTAATATTAGCTCCCTTATTGTCGAAGGATACGTTATTTGTTGCAATCAACGTCGGATTTGAGTTAGATGTGAAGCCCGCACTTTTATTTCCAAAAGCTATTGAGTTAGAAATGGAGTGTGCGACCGGAACGCCTTCACCACCAAGCTTGAATCCGTTTCCATCTCCCCCGTCTGTATCCGGGTACGATAAGGTATGCCCGTTAGCATAGGCAATACAGAAGTCCAAAATAGAGGGACCTATGGGAACACTCTTAGCATATAAGTCCCATCCGTCGTCAATATTATGGTGCGCTACATCTCCAATAAATCTGTTATTACTTCCGCTGGTCAGCTTGGCAGCAAACCCGTCAGCATCGTTTTCGGATGCATCCCTGTTGTCATATGCTTCACAGTTTAATATAACATTTCGTGAAGGCCAATATGCCAGTGAAGGCTGTGTGGCTGCATCTCCACGTGAAATCTGTATACCTGCATTTGTTGAGCCGTGCTGACTAATCATTTCAATAATATTGTCATTACCGCTGATAGATACACTTCCGCCTGCGACTTCAAAGTTTTTCACGTGCCAGAAGTTTGCCTGGACAGCGAGAGATGTAGCTTTAACTCCAGCCTGTCCTATAACCTTTTTATAGGCCTTCGCTGTACCGTCATTGTAACGCGGGAGAGTTAACCCACCGTAATTACCCGACAAAAGGTAAATGGTCCCGCCTGGGGCCAGCTTTGATACCGCATCTGTAAAAGTAGTAGGCGCTGCTGAGGTCTGCCCATTTCCTCCCCCTGCAGGTGAGACATAAAGCGTGTCAAAGCCCTGTACTACAGATACCGGAATTGGTGAAACGATTCTGTCATAACTAGAATATTGTTTAGAAGTACTTGGGAAGAACTCTACAATAATACCATTTGTAGAACCTACACCGCTTAGTTTCACCGGCTGAGTCATTGGAACATTAGCCTTAACTTCCTGCGACGCAACGAGATTACTGTTCAAATAAATATTAGCTGTACCTTCCGCAGTGGAGGTATAAACCAAGTTATAGTCTGAGGATGTAGTGCTGGCAGCCGAGCGAACTGTTATCGCAGGAGTAACAGCTGCCTGAGCGATAATCGGACCTGGTATATCAGCTGCTGATGATGTTACTGATAATTCTATGTTGGAGAACTCTATATGAGCGCTACGTGCTGTAAAGAATCCAACATAAATGTAATCCGGATCATAATAGTCCAGCGGGATGTCGTTCTCTTTTGAGTAGGTCTTCACATTCGTACCTTGTTTAATGGTTGCAGACCAGATATTATTCTTACGCTCAATAGTAATAGTAGATGTATTACCAGTACCTGTCTTCCCTGATCTATCAAACGGACTAAGAGTGACGTTATCGGTTGGCATGTTCTGGTTAGTAGCAGTAGCTCCTTCGATATATTCCGTCCGATTGTCACGGTAGAGAGCATTCCAGGAAGTACTGCCCCTCGCACCGGCCATAAACATGGAAGACGACCAAACGCTTGTATCGCCATCTGTTGCAATTCGGTCACGTGCCATAAGTCCAAAGGCTTCCTGACCATAAATGGCAGTTACTCCATCCGGATTACTGAACGTAATAACTTTTACATCCGCGGTCAGCTTAAAGTTATCATCCTTACTTAGTCTTTGATAATAATAATTTATACCGTCATGTCCGTCAGCGACCTTACCTGCGCCGTTTTTAGTTTCAAGATCTATAGTAGTACCAGGTGAAATGGTTCCGTCATTAGCTTTCGGAGTTACGGTATACACGTTATTAGGTCCCTTACCAGCGGACTGACCGAATGTAACCTGCTTCCAGCCTTTTGTATAATCCTGCGCCACCCTCACAGAAACCGGTACAGTACCAGTTACGCCTTGGTATGAACCAATTCCCTGAAGAGTGATATTGTACAGGCCTGCTTTACTCATATCTACCGCCGTTGTAACAGCATTGTAGTCGGCTCCGGCTGCAAGCACCGAGCCGTAGGTGCCATCGTTATTTTGCGCTTTGACAACCAGACCGGTGAGATCTATAGTATCACCAATGTTGTAGGTTGTTTTAGGATAGGCAGTAGCAACAAGCTTTGATTTAGCAACACTGATTATATTGAAGTCTACATCAATGCTCTTTCCTGCATAGGATAAAGTTACTTTGCTTGTGCCGGCATTCTTTACGAAATCTGTACTTGGGGTAGTGTAACTGACAGTATAGCCAGCCCCATTTCCAGTATCCGTAGGTATTATTTTCTTTGTACCATCAGATAAAACCGCTTTGACAATAATACCTGAGAGGAGCTTTTTAGTTGCAGCTGCAGTGCCTGAAGCGTCAAATGATGTATCACCTACATAATAAGAAGCTTTTAATGGCGGTTGAGAAATCTCTAGACTATTTACGGTAAGATCCTTAACTTCCACATCGAAGGTTACCGTCAACGGATTAACACCACCGGTATTAGCCCCACTTCTTGTAGCAGTGATTGTTTTCTTTCCAGGTGTATCGAAGGCAGGTACGTTTAAAGTGTAATTTCCTTGCGCCGAACCTTCGTTCATTACTGGCTGCATGCCTGAGGCATTATTGGACCTTATTTCAAGTCCGGTTCTATCAAATGCCTCTCCAACAGCATAAGTATTTTTCAGAGGTGGAATGGAAACATACATGTTAACACTATAGTCATATCTAACTGTATAAGTTAATATTGCAGATACCCCACGATAATAAACTGTTGCACTTTTGTTTGTGCCTACAGCAAGATTATCATATCCGGAGATAAAGTAGTCAGTAGAAGGTGCTGCGTAGTATGTTGCATCTGAAACCGTGTTGTATTTAACCACCATATCCGACCAGTCAGGTGTTGTATTCTGTATGAAAGATGCTGCTGCTGGAGGTGTAATAGTAAGACTCGCAGGAGTTGTTGAATCGGTCAACTCCTCAAATGTAAGGCCTTTAAATGTTGCTGTTGCAGTACGAGAAGTAAATGCCCCCACATATAGGTCCTTTCCTGAACTATTTGGGAGGCCTATAGTAGAAACCATTGTTGCTGAATCCTTTTTATTTCCGGAAGAAACATAAACAGTATAGCTATTGCCAACCTTGACAATCTCGACCCTATAATCTACACCTGTTTTCATATTAATGGTTGACCCCC
The DNA here is from genome assembly GCF_024722015.1 of Paenibacillus radicis (ex Xue et al. 2023). Classification (GTDB taxonomy): domain Bacteria; phylum Bacillota; class Bacilli; order Paenibacillales; family NBRC-103111; genus Paenibacillus_S. Next base: position 67,811 of record NZ_JANQBD010000008.1, read on the forward strand.
TTGCAAATGAGGCACCCCTGTAAACAGCCGGATTAGCTGAATTATTATCTCCGGATACTGAACCTGTAGTACTGAATTGGAGCCATCCACCCATCAACATCTTTGATGCACCATCATAAGGTGGTGTAGCACTAGCCCCAAATGCGTCACGTATCATTAAGCCTGCTGCACTCTGATTACTCAAGCTTATATCGCTAACGTTCATAATTGCTGAAATACGGAAATTTTTAGAGCTGTCTACCGTCGTATAGTAATAATTAATACCATCCGATGCACTTTGAATCTTGCCTTTGTCATTCAATGAAGAAAGTGTAATATTACCAGTATTTTGATCAATTGCAAGAGTATTATTGGGATTGTAAACAGAGCTAGTAACACTACCTGCATCTTTACCAGAATTCTCAACACTTTGGCCAAAAACCATACTTGTCCATTTTACTAGTGAAGCCACCGTTTGAGTAGCAGCAAGGCTGAATAACCTACTTGCCACTCCGCCACTTCTTGCAGTCACAGTGAATATCTTCATTCCTGTAACAGCAGCTTTTTCTAGGTCAACATCCAATGGATTGTCCGGACGAACTATTACTGCGATTTCAGACGAGGAAACATCCGGCATTGCTGGGACATTGACTGTGAATTCGGAATTAGCCGTTATCGGCTGTGATTCCACCGCCATGCCGGCTAAACCGCCGACTGATACGGTCAAAGAACCGCCCATATCACTGGTTACGCCAAAGGAGAAGGAACCTCCTTTGACAAATGTGTTGCCACCAGAAATGGTGATATTCGGTTGCGGATGTCCGCTTAGTGCGCCCGTACCAGCAAATACGGGAACTTGTATAAGCGATACGATCATTACCAGTACTAATAGTAGCGCCATACTTCTTTTTAGTTTCATTTGACAACCTCCTTCAAGAAAGCGTTTTCACATTATAGTAACATAAAATCCATGATAGTCAATGGAAAATTGGAGCTTTGAAATGATTAATCATCTGGTATCGCAAGTAAATAAGTTTACTAAGAAACTGCAGGATGCATGACAGGAATGTCATACCTTGTGGTTTCTTTTATAAGATTCGCTTCTGCTGCCAGAAGTAGAGTATAGTAGGAATAGTTGAAAATATATTCTAGGAGGCTATAGTCATGTCACAGGAAATTTGGATTAACCTGCCGGTCAAAGATGTTGAGAGGTCAACTGCTTTTTTCAATGAGATTGGATTCCATGCAGTGAGCTTTGGTATCGAGAGAGCCAAGCTTGCCATAGGACAAACAACGATTCTACTGTTCCCGGATGCGGCGTTTGAGAAATTTACAGGTTCAAAAACCGCAGATACTTCCCATAGCGCAGAAGTAATATTTTCCATTGGTGCGAAAAGCAGAGAAGAAGTAGATGCGTTTATTAAAAAAGTAGAGTTTGCCGGAGGAAGTATCTTTGGCAAGCCGAGCGAAATTGACGGCTGGATGTACGGCGCAGGATTTGCCGACCTGGACGGTCACCGCTGGAACCTGCTGTACATGGATGAGAGCAAAATGCCGAAACGCTAATATGGAAACGCCGGTCACCTGCTTAAGGTCACCGGCGTTTTTTACACCCCGTATAATCTCATATCTGTCATTCAAATCAAAATCTGGGTGAGCAGCCTATCATCACCATAAATCATGGCGATTCTTCCATGATTTTGCTCATTCCTGCGTGTGAAGAGCAAGTTCTCCTAGGCTTGAAAATATTTAAATTAATCTGCGCTTGCGGTAATATGCTCCCACTTTTCATATTCCTCCAGCATGGAATTGAGCTGAGTGCGAGCCATTACGAGTCCCATGCTCCCCAAAGCCAGTCTTCTTGGCGGATTGTCTGTGCCGGCAATATCGGCGACCGCAGACATTGCTTTTTCTACATCGCCGTAAGGCGCGGTTTTGGCAAGCTCATTGTACCAATCATAAGCCGCTTGATAATCGGGTATATCGCTTTTAACTTCTTGCGTATTTCCTTGAAAGCCTGTTTTGAAGCCTGCCGGCTCGACAAGCGTGATATTGATCCCGAGTTCCTTCACTTCGGCAGCCAGACCTTCGCTAAGATTTTCAAGAGCCGCTTTTGAACTGCAATAGATAGGCAAGGTCGGCAAGCTTTGTACGCCACCCATAGATGATATATTGATAATATGTCCGGAACGATTTTTCCTCATTTGCGGAAGCACAGCTTGAATCGTACCCATGACGCCAAATACATTCGTTTCATATTGCCAGCGAGCTTGTTCGACTGTTACTTCTTCAAAAACGCCCGCCTGAGCGTATCCCGCATTATTGAGCAAAACATCAATTCGCCCATATTGACTCGTTACCGTGTGGACAACCTGATGAACCATTTCCTGATTCGTTATATCTAATGCCAGCACCTGAATGTTAGGGTATTGATCAAATGCAGGACCGGCTTTCTGCGGATCTCGCATGGTTGCTACTACATTCCAATGACGCTTGGCGAATTGAAGGGCCAATTCCTTGCCGAAGCCTGTTGACGTGCCAGTAATTAAAATCGTTTTACTCATCTGTATTGCCTCCCGATAGTGTTTTGAGCGTCGCTCGAGAATGATCTTAAATCTTAAAGTCGACTTTAAGTCAAGTGCTAGTTTATAGAAAAAAATCATTCTTTTACAATACGCCTAAAAGTTATTCCCACCAGTTTCCATAAGGGTATTTCGTAGCTCCTATTGTTACGGTTTCTCCTATTCTAGGTGTCGCCAAAGCTGCATTCAGCTGCTCTGCCGCTAATTTTGCCCGTTCAATAGGGTCTGTCCAACTGTGCAACGCTAACGTAAAAGCTCCCCAGTGTATAGGGATCATCAATTTACCTTGCACATCTAGGTTAACTTGCACCGACTCTTCAGGAGTCAAATGAATATTTGCCCACTTTTCATCATATTGACCCGTTTCGATAAGCGTGAGATCAAACGGTCCGTATTTATCGCCAATCTCCTTGAAATGCGGCCCGTATCCGCTGTCCCCGCTATAATATATTTTCATTTGATCACTAACAATGACCCAGGAGCTCCATAAGGTAGACATGCCGCTGCTTCCGCCCCGACCAGAGAAGTGTCTTGCCGGCGTGCTGATTAACGTTAGTCCTTCAACGGACTCCTTATCCCACCAATCAAGCTCTTTAATGAACTCAGGTTCGACTCCCCACTTCGTCAGATGACCGGCAACCCCCAAGGGAACTATAAACTGCTTTACCTTTCCTTTCAGCTTGCGAATCGATCCATAGTCCAGATGATCATAATGATCATGCGATATAATAACAGCGTCTATTTCAGGCAAATCCTGTATTTCTGCCGGCAGCTTGTCACTGTAACGTTTGGGACCAAAGAAAGGAACAGGTGAAGCATAATCGCTAAATACGGGGTCTATTAACAGCTTCACCCCATTTACTTTCAGCAATAGCGTCGAATGACCAAACCAGATCACTTGATCTTCTTTATTTTCCTTAAAAGCTTTCAAATCAAAAGAATCAACCGGCACGCTCCCCTTCGGCCTGCTGTTCGGAGTCCCTTTTATTGTTTTTATCAGCGCATCAGCGGTATCTTTTAAACTGTAATCCATCGGCGTTGGAATTTGATTGCGAAACTTCCCGTCGATAAACTGAGGGGAAGCCTGAATTCTTCTCTGACTTTCCGCCGAGCTTTTGCCGCCAAGCGGAGGATAATATTTCAGCATCAAAAAGATGACTAGAACTGCTATAACGACTAGAATTAATAATTTCATTCTGTTTGTTCCCAACTTTCTCTTCATTACATAACGGAACTGTGACCCAGAATCGCCTTAGGCTCCAAATACTCTTCGATTCCGTACGTGCCGTGGTCCCTGCCTATGCCTGAGCTTTTAAACCCTCCAAACGGCGCTTTCGGTTCGTCGTGTAAGCCGTTGACTGATATCCGTCCGGCCATGATTTGCTCGGCGACCGGATTGCCCCGCTCCGTGCTTCCGGAAAAGACGAATGCTTGCAAGCCATATGGTGTATCGTTCGCGATTTCAATAGCCTCCTCTTCCGTCTTATAAGTAATAATCGATAGGACAGGACCAAATACTTCTTCCTGCGCAATAGTCATATCGTTCGTCACATTGGAAAAAACCGTCGGCTTAACATAGTAACCGTCTTCGAGCCCTTGAGGACTGCCTGCGCCGCCAACAACCACTTCAGCTCCGTCATTGATCGCCTGGGTAATATAGTGCTGAACCCTTTCGAACTGCTTTTGATTCACCATTGGCCCAATAACAGAGGCTTCGTTCCAGAGGTCGCCCACTTTTAACGCCTCGACGGTTGCAGCCATTAAACGTTTGACCTCCTCTAGACGCGTTTCCGGAACGAGCACCCTAGTACCGGCAAGGCAAGCCTGACCGCTGTTGATGAATCCAGCCCTTACCGCAAGCGGAACGGCTTTCGTTAAATCGGCGTCATCCAAAATGACGGTAGGCGATTTTCCTCCAAGCTCGAGCGTAACCCTTTTTAAGTTAGCCGCCGCGCCTGCCGCGATTCGTTTTCCGATTGCTGTGGAGCCTGTAAACGTGATGCCGGTAACGTCCGGATGGCGAGTCAACTCTTCGCCGACTACTTCTCCCTTGCCGTTAACGATATTGATAACGCCAGCCGGGATATTCGCCGCATGGACGGCTTCCATAAATAGTTCCGTTTGCGCCGCGCTAAACTCGCTCGGTTTGACAACCACGGTGCAGCCCGCTGCAAGCGACGGCGCAATTTTATTGGCAAGATGCGTTGCATTGGCATTCCAAGGCGTAATGACTCCCACAACGCCAACCGGCTCCATTCGGACCTTTGCTGTGCCGGCCGCTCGTATAAAGGGATACGATTGGGCCGTTTCCTTCATATGCAAAAAGGCGTTGATCGCAAGTTGGGTCAGCATTTTAGCCACTGTAACCGGCGCGCCGTATTCCGAAACAGTCGCCTCCGTCAATCTGTCGAATCGTTGCGACAGCGATTCATGCAGCCGCGAAAGCATTTCCAAGCGTTCCTCAACGCTCGTTTTAGAGTACGTTTTGAATGCAGCTTTAGCTGCCTCTATTGCCTTGCGAGTGTCCTCAACGTTTCCGAGCACGACTTTGCCGGCTGGTTGCTTGTTTACGGGATTGATCAGCTCCAGCTCTTCCGTACCCACCGGTTTGACAAATTGTCCATTTATATAAATCTTATCGTACACATTCATTAGTGTTTCCTCCCCATCCTTTCAGATTATTTAGCGTAAATCATTTATATTGTAAACGTTAAAGTCCACTTTAAGTCAATAGCTTTACATAAAATTGGCGAAGCCCTGATCCATTATTTCTATCGATAGAAATAATGGATCAGGGCTTCGCTTATACAATTTCAAAGCAGAATTTCGCTCGTATTCACTAGAAACCTTCATTCGTTGGCTCATCCAACTTATTAATATATTCGAGAAAGCTATCCTCCGGATTGCCATTTTGGAGGTTATTATACACCTCCAGCTTTTGACTCACCGCTTCAAAAGCATCGTTCAGCACCTGCTGCTTTTTTACGATTTCTGCTTGATGCTCTTCTAATATGGCCCTTCTCTGCGCAATCGTCGCTTCTCCCTGCTGGGCAAGCTCGACAATTTCTCTTATACCCGCTATGCTCATTCCTGTTGCGCGAAAACAAGTCATTAATCGAATCCAGTCCAAATCCTTTTTATCAAACAGGCGGTTGCCGTTGTCATCCCTGCGAATATTCGGCAATAGTCCTTCTTTATCATAAAATCGTATTGTATGTGCAGGGCAATTTAATTTTTCCGATGCTTCCTTTATTGTAAACAATTCGCTCTCCCCCCATTCCCAAGCGTCTATTCACCTTTGGATTTCGCAATTATAACATAAGCGGTCAGTTAGTCAAATGCGCTGTTCGACAAGCTGATTGGCTCCCTCTTCCCGTTGCTGCATGACCTGCAGGAGCTGAACGAAAAACGAGTACGCTGCGAACTCACCTGATCTCCCGACAATTTCTTTTCCATTTTATTCATTTTCGCAGCTCTCCTTTACAATATAGAACCTTAAATTATTTTCGGGCAAGCCTTTGTTTACTATGCAAAATGATAATATTGCATGTCATTTCAGAAAGCAAGATCGGCTGTTAACGACTTCTCTGTTCCAACAGGCCCGCTTAAAATCGGACCTTTGGAGACCGCCGCCTATCGGCTCAACTGAGGGTCATACCGATTTGATACAGTAAAAGCCACTCTAGTTTCTCCACACGGCCGTCAAGTGCATAAAGTATGGTAAATTGACGAAACTTATAACGAAATGTACTTCTGACAGGAAAGTGTGGAATGTTGCCTTGATGACAAAAACCTACGATAAAGGAATTACGGGCTTATTATTGGTTGACCCCTATAATGATTTCTTATCTACGGAAGGTAAAGCTTATCCTCGTCACAAAGAAATATCGGAATCCGTAAACCTGCTCGAACATCTAAAAGCGATCGTTGATAAGGTTCGAAAAGCCGGCATCCGTGTTTTTTTTGTTCCCCATCACCGATCTGAACCGGATGATTTCGATACTTGGTTGTATCCAAATCCCAATCAGGTCAGAGCCAAAAAATCACAAATATTTGCAAAAGGTACTTGGGGTGGGGAATTTCATCCCGATTTTCAACCTCAAAAGGGCGACGTGATTATCAAAGAGCATTGGTCTAGCAGCGGATTTGCGAACACAGACTTGGATTATCAGCTGAAAATGCATGGCTTACAAAAGGTTATCATTATCGGTTTGTTAGCCAACACATGCATCGAAGCGACCGCACGCTTCGGCTCGGAGTTGGGTTACCATGTTACTCTGGTTAAAGATGCTACAGCGGCTTATAGTAAAGAGGCTATGCACTCGGCGCATGAAGTTAATGGGCCTACGTTTGCTCACGTTATTGTATCAACGGAAGAACTTCTTGCTCAACTGTGAGGTTGTTGATCTACCCGTCAATCGGCTCGAAAATGACTTCCTTTCATAACACTCTTTAAATGCAAAATATTATGTGTTGAACTAACCATGGCAAAGGATAATGTTCTTGTCCAGTATCAGTAAAGGATGTAAGTTCTTTTCTTGCGGGACAAGAACTTACATTCATAAAATAATAAAAACGCGCAGCACGTGGATTTCTATAGATATACGTTCTAGTCCTCTTACATTGAAATACAAGAACGAAATTACTAGGGGGTATTTATGAGACATATGTATAAATGTCGCCTAGCAGAATCAAAAAACTCGACAAACAAAAGAGACATGATGTCACTCCATCATGCCCCTCCTCTCTATTTAGAATACTTGCTCGTTTCCACTTCATTTACTTCTCTAAGAGTTTTAGAATTTCTGATCTTTTCTTCTCATCTACAATTTCCTTCGCTTTATCGAGCGGTGTGAGGCCATTATTGTCTTTCATTTCCTTATTAGCGCCTTTTCTCAACAACAATTGAATCACCTTAGTCACCTCTTCATTACTTGCTAGCGCATGCTGATTAAACTCAACCGCATAGGAGAGTGACGTATTTCCTTTCTCATCTACTGCATTGACATCCGCCTTCGCATCGATCAACAACTCGGTCATTTCGTAGACACCTTGGAGGGTGTCATATCCGAAAGGATTAACTGCTCTCATTAATGGAGTGGTACCGTTCCAATTACTTTTGGGCTTCTGATTAGGGTCTGCCCCGTGCTCGATCAGTATCCTCACAATTTGCAGATTTTGCGGCATGCTCATATCTACAGCTGCTAACAGCGGCGTTTCCCCCTCAAAACCAGCAGTATGCACATCAGCTTTGTTCGCGAGTAGAGACTTTACAATTTCTACGCTCTCATCGGTTAATCCCGAATGAGCGAAAGGATGAAGCGCTGAAAGCAGAGCCCCTCCACCTAGATTCGGATCCGCTCCCATAGCAAGCATCTTGTTGACTAACCCTAGTTTTTTTTTGCTTGCTACTTGCATAAGCGGTGTCATTCCATTGGCACTAACATTCACGTTGGCTTTGGCATCCAATAGATTTCCCGTTAAATCAATGGCTCGTTCCGCTGCATAATGCAGTGGCGTATACCCATTTGATTCATCTACCATATTGAGGTCAACTTTCTTCCCAATTAATAGATCAACTAAATCAGCAACGTGCGGCTTCCCTTGAAACATATGAGCAATTTTTAGAATTTGGAGAAAAATAGGGTTAAGATCCTCTGGAGCTATAGCATCTACGTATTTCTTTGTTTCTATTAAATCGCCATGTCCAGCTACATCAAATAATTGGAGAGCCGTCATTTCGACTCTTGTTTGTTTCTGCTCGGTCGGTGTCCCATACTTAATCGATATTTGCTGCTTCGTCTCGTCGTACTCGACTTGCCCTCTCATGCTTTCAGCAACGAACCGAATGGGCACATAAGCATGCCCGTTATAGTTCAAAACTGTGTATTCACTATCTACCTGTTTAGAGACACCATTAAATAAAAAGCTAACCTGAAACTTGATAGCTTGTATCGTATCTGACGCATATACTACCGTTGATAGGGTCAAACCGGCACCCAAAATCATGCCAATCACTAATTTTTTCAATGCGTACCCCCCTTTAGATTCTCATTTAGTTATACTAAAATTTCCAAACTTTGTTTCTTGTAGATAGGTAGTTTTATAAATGATACCTTGTTGTCGTGTTTTTAAAGTTAAACATAATAACGCTCCACCAAAATAAAGTATGAAAATTTCCACTACATAGCAAATTATGACATTTTTAAAAGTGGCTATTTTACTTAAATGGAATTTAAAAAAGAGTTGCTACAATGCGGCTTCTGCGCTATAGTGTCCTCGTTTCCAGTTATATTCCATATAAGCGTTTAATTATCCTTAGTTTAAACAAAAAAACAGGATGCCCCGGCCCCCGCTCTTTTTGTTGCTATTTAACATTCGTGTCCCGTTAGTTGAGCATTTAGCGATAAATCCTTTCATCAAGCTCATCTTCATTACCTTAAGTAACAATTTTTCTATATCTTGTGGTTGAATCTTCAAAGTCGTTTGCGATAACCCTGTACCACCATAAACAAAAGGAAATCGATATAACTCTCTATCTAAAATTGTTGGGATATTTGGATTTATTAATGGCACATTACCAATCCTACAGCCAGTTACTTGTTCTACTTCTTTAGGCTTTGCCAATTTGATTTCTTGAATTTCTAATATCTCTTTCAACGAATCAAACTCCACTCGACCATAATCTCCAGAAATTATCAACGAATAATAGCCTTTTTCGGTCTTCAGTATGAGTGTTGGGGCAGTTTGTCCAATCTGAATACCAAAATAATCTGCACCTTCCTGTGCTGTGTTAATTGGTATGCTATGTTCAATGATCTCATATTCAATTTGCTCATTATTTAAAATGGATATTAGTTCCTCCATATACTTCCCTCATTCATACTGAAATTTGGCTACCTTCATACAAAACTATTCGTCAGCAATAGACGATTTCCTTTTTATAGTACAAGCTTGTTTACACTTTCCTACCAGTTTGTGTAAAACCACCGAAACGAAGAAAATAAGCGATGGATCGGTTCCATCGCCGCGATATCGTGTCCCGTTAGCTTAGCGAATGATTCGCTATTTGCGCTCAAATGCGAGACGAGCAGCAAGTCCTGTTAACACACTTGCCATCAACCAGCGTTGCAGCCTCAGCCACGTTGGGCGTGTGCCGAACCACTCAGCAATTCTGATAGCCGCAAGAACAATAAGCAGGTTTACCGTAAAACTGACGGTAATTTGTGTCAGACCTAAAGCTGCACTTTGGAGCAGCACCGAACCCCGGGTAGGATCCACAAATTGAGGCAATAGTGATACATATAAAAGAGCAATTTTGGGGTTTAGCAGATTTGTCATCAATCCCATTAAAAACAGCTTTTTCGGAGGATCAATGGAAAGACTTTGCTTAGGCGCAAAAATCGGAACGGCTCCCGGTTTGATTGCTTTCCAAGCAAGCCAAAGCAAGTAGCCGGCCCCCGCCCATTTTACTAATACGTAAAGAAAAGGGACGGTTAGGAAGAGCGCTGAAAGACCGAACATGGTTGCGACAATGTAAATCAAGAATCCAAGAATAACGCCTAGAAGCGAAATCACCCCCGCTGCGCGTCCTTGCAAAATGGAACGAGAAATCAGATAAATCATGTTAGGACCCGGAGAACAAACCATGCCGAGCGAAACTACTGCAAAAGCAATCAAAGTACCGGAAGTTACCAAAGTACATTACTCCTCTCAGGCTAGGCCGTAGAATTGGCCTTAAACAATATGTGGAAGAATCTCAACATGACAGAACATTTCCTTCAGCGCTTTTTTCATTCCGATAGTCGTCACCACTTTCCCACGGACGATTCCTTTCGTACCTACGCATCATAAATATACACAACATTGAATTTTTATACAAATCTTTTTTTGAGTTTCTTTGCACATAACTGCCCGTTATTACAACGCGGCTGCCGATCTATGCCGGCAGCCGCGTCGTGGTTGTTTATTGAACTATCGTTTCCCGTTAGCCGTCCATGCATCCTCCTGCGTTGCACCACAGAGCATGAAAGTTAATCCGTTTTTTCATGGTAGTTCAACGGCCTACCGATTGACTTACGTTATTTATTGAGTGATATTCGGTTGATTTTCCAAATTAGTTAAATTGTTTTACCTAGAATTGCTCATAACAAAAGAATCTTGTTTTCCATCCCATTCCAATGTTACCTTCACAACGTCATCTTTTGCAGGTAATACGATATTATCATCAAACTCATCATATATGATTATTCCTTCGGAATAGTTAGATCCTATAAAAGTCCATTTATTGCGATTCGCTTCGTTCCCATAAGTAAAGTCTACTTTGCCAACATTATTGATATCGGAACCTTTATAAGTTAGTACAATCCTGCTGTGAACCTTATTTGTTCCATTTCCGAAGTCCCAAACCGTATCTTCTAACGCAGCAGACCAGAGACTACTTTCACCTTGGTATTTCAAAATATAATCATATTTTATTTCCACTTCATTATTAAAGCTAGCTCCCGATGCAAGCAACCATTTGCCGTTTACCTTTTCTATTTTTACGGTCATTTTGTACGGAAAATCATATTCAGTCGTAATAAATTCAACGACAACAACATTACCCTCTTGGCTGATGATCTTGGCGGTATCAATGAAATACTTTGATGCCGACCCGTGTCCTCCATTATATGTATTTACGTAAAGCCGCCCTTCATAATCCTTATAAAGAGGAAGACGTATATCTTTCGTTTCCAAATAACCATTATAAAATAGCTTTTGAGCCATATCTTTTGTAAATACATCCTCTACTACTTTTTTTAAATCCGCTATGGATTTGACGTTCTCGGTATTCAGTGACGATTTCCCTCTTGGCCCAGTTACAAGTAAGTACTCTTCATCACCCGGAATCGTTTTCGTCGCATCTTCTGCAAACCATGAAGATCCGTTAAACATTCCATAAACGCCTGCTGCCTTCGGTATAAGCTGATTGAGAATATCTTTTACTTCATTTTCAGTGAGATTCACATTTGCTTGAAAACTGGTTTTAATCGTATTTATGTATTTCGACATGGATTTATATTCTGCCGTTAACTTCTCATTGTGTGGATCATATTGTACATCACTCGGAGTGCTTATTGTGAACACTCTGTCTCCGAGTTCTCCAATTTTCGATATATGACCGACCTCTATAGCTGTTTGACCATCATGGCTCCAATTATCTTTGGTCCATATGCCGATAGAAAAAACAACTCCACCATATTCTTTGTTTGCTATGTCAATAAAAGTAATAGTTTCGAACTTGGAGGCTTTATCTACGGTTTCCACCGCATCATACTTCCCTTCCCAGCTCTTAGGAAGATCGAGGGTGAAGTTGTTTTTCCTGTTTTCATACACGATACTTGGAACCGCAGGAATGATATGTCCATTTACATGACCAACATGGAGGTTAACCGTCGAATAAGCTCTAAAATCCCCTAAGCCCTCTGAAACGAACGTTTGAGCATCTACCCCAAAATCATCTCCATGAATCGCAACTTCGCCAATTTTTTCACTGTTATCATTGTAAAAAGCAAGGGTTGTCTCAACGGTATTTTTTGTATTCCCTACACCTTCGATTTGCAACTGACCGGTAACTTTGGTGTTGCTGCCGTTTTTCGTTAAGATTAAATTGCCAACCAATATCCCGTTGTAATCCGGATCCGATAAGTCAAGCTTTCGATTTTTGACAAAAATCTTTTGCTGCTCCTGATCATAGTCGATCGTTGCGCCCAATTGCTCGGCTACGAATCGAACTGGTACGTACGCATGACCGTCAACATTAAGTACTTTATACTCATCGTTCATGAAAATTTTACTTCCATTTATTTCGAAATGGGCAGGAAATAATAACGCTTGGATAGAATCTGATGCGAATGCAATAGATGAACATGCAATGAATAAACCACAGCATAAGCCCAACACAAATTTTTTCATTAACGCACCTCTTATTTTGTCTATACTCTTAGACGTGATTGGTTTGATTTAGTTGCAGATAAATACTAATATTTTCCTTATTCTGGCCTGATTAACCTTACTGCCCTTAGCTTAATAAAAACAAGGAGCGGCTGCCGAGACAGTACTGCTCCTTGTTTTGTTCAACTATAGTTTCCGTTAGCTTAGTCGTTCATTCATCTGTTTGAGGTGATGTATATCGTGGTCAATAAATATCTTCAAGTAATTATCAACTGTAGATTGGCGTTTCCCGTAACCAATTGTGAACTTAACATTACTGTCGATTCCAGATATCGTTTCAATTAACAGTCTTCTATTCAGGACAAATTCCTCTATTAAAGAACCTGTTGTTGTAAAAAAACTTATGTATTCGATGGCTTCTCTATTATGTAGGTCATGATTAGGGAAAGCATTCAAGTTTGTACCATCATTCATAAATGGAACATGCTTCTCTAAAATGAACTTATCCCAATAATATAGATGGCCTATGATTTCCTTAACTGACCACTTACCTTCACTTATCGGCTCGTGAAGGCGTTGTTCATCGAATTCTTTATACTTTAGTATTTCTTCTGCTGTCTGTCCATAATTCAAAGCTGCTTTATTACTCATTTATTAACCTCCATTTCTCATTTGGTTATATGTTAATTTTATCCATCAATTGTATATATGTAAAGAACGCTCGTTCTGTCTTTTGTTCCTTAAGTTAAAGTTAAACTATCACTGCCAGCTACTTCAATGAAATCAAAAAAGAACTGCTCAGCTCCTGCGCTATAGTTCCTCGTTAGTTAAATGATATAGCGATCCGACGAGAGCTTTTCGGTGCGTCGAAATTTCTCGGTAATAAAGGGCTAGACTTCTTCGAATTAACTAACAAAATCGGTGTTATTAATTCTATTATATTCTTCAATTAATTCTTCATAGAGACCCTTATTTTTTCGTAACATCCATTCAAATAAAGTTTTAACGCTCTCGAAAATATCTGGTTTAACTCTGTAAGGTATTTCTCTCCGAGTAATTTCATCGTCAACTAAATGTTCATAAAACCCAACACATATAGCATTATTTAAATAGTTACTTCTTCGATATTGATAAAAACACCATTCTGCGAAATTATAGATCTTATCAAGATCTACATTATCGTTTTTCAAATGAGATTTAATAACCCTGCGTCTAAGTTCAAATATTAAAGAGTAAACTGTGTCATCCTTACCTACGAAACTAAATCTTATATCATAGAATAATTCTAATCCCTTTCTTCTCCAAGTACTCATAATCGTTCATCCTTATGGTTTATTAAAGAGCTTTATTTTCGGTTTGTATTTGTTTCATAAATAATTGCTAAGTCTTTTATATTACTGAGGTATTCGTGAAGTAAATTATACTTTCCTGCCCATTACTTTAATAAACTAAAGAGGAGCTGCCACGCGGCAAGCTCCTCCACTATCGTTATCCGTTAGCGTAACGATAGTTTCAACACATACCTTATCTTATGTACTGAAAAAACCAGCTCCTCAATGGACTGGTTCGCAGATATTATCATTGCACTATCATTTCCGTTGGTGATTTATGCTTTCAGTAGCTTAACTTGTCAGAACCAATATCATCCTGCGTAATTTCATCTGCTGCTGCAACTAAATCTGAACTCGTAAAAGCAGAAACAAACTCCTCTAATTGATCAATGCTTGTCCATTGAAGTGCCCCGTGAGGTGGCTCCTTGCTGTGATCAAGTAGAGCCTCAAGAAGCAACTCAACTTTTTTGAATGCACTGCTGTTTTGCTGAAGGTTCAAAATTGCGTTATAAGGTTTCTCATTACTTACTTCTTCCCCAAAATAAGCCTTCTCAAAATTCCCCAACGAAGATAAAAGCCTTACTTTTGAAGACTCCGGTCGATCAGTAACAACTTTGTATATCTTCTCATTAAGAGCCCAAGCTGGATTTTTAATTTGTTTACCTTTTCGCATTGTAATTGGGGTATCACTATCATGTAAAACGGAATAACTGGAACCGAAATGATTAAGTATTTTAATCAGAGATACAATAGTCGCCTTACCTCTTGCCCTAATAATATGTACATCTTTATACATCCCCAGTTTTGAAGCAATTACATGTTTTAACGCTGTATACTCAGTATCACCCTCAACGATTATACAGCGCCCTCCAAAAAAGAACTCTGCAACATATGGATCAAATATATTCAGCAGCTTTAAGCGTGCTCGATCTTCATTGTCTAATTTTGCTCTTTCTGGACGAAACACAGTTGTTCCTGAAATATCACCATTTTTTTGTTCAACTCTTATTATTGTCGTGTTATCTCGAGAGACGTCAATAAAAGCAGGCGAGTGTGTTGTTACCATAACTTGCCAATTACCTGCGTTTGGTAAATCATATAATACACGACATGCTTCCCTTACTGCATTTGGATGAAGGCATAATTCTGGTTCATCTAGCAAAAGAACATGAGGTCGAATTGCCCCATTCTCAGGTAATTCTTTCTTTGTACCTTTTTTTATTGGTTTTGCTAAGTTAGATTCTGCAATCATTCTTAGGGCACTCCATAATAATGTACGTCGTGCTCCACTTCCTTGACGATCTAGTGTGCTTAAATAGCCGCTATTAGCATAGCCCATTTTCAGCTGTGCGTTGCTAAGTTTATTAAATAAATTAAGGTCATTTTCCGCATCTTCCTCAGTTCGAGGATCAAATTTAACTATGTAACCAGGAAAAACCTCATTCAGTAATTCTGAGACCTGTTGTTCTATTTTCTCAATATGAATGTTAGATTCAACAACCACTTGCTGTCTTAAAGTTGTTATCGTTCTTAGAAGTTGTTTGTACTGAGATTCTTCCTCAGACTGTTCTTGAACATTTTTCACTCTCTCTTTAATAACATCCGACAGCAATTTAACAATAGCATCCGCTTGCAATTTTGGATCTGAAAATGCATCAACACGATGCGGTTTAGGGCGATAGGAATTGGCTATGTTCGCAGCTCCCCAAGGAACACCATCATCAGCCCACACGCTCTTATTTATATCGTATCCCTGCCGCTTAGGAGCACCAGGTGAAGCCCATATCCATTTCTCAATCACTACCTTCTCATGTGTAATGGGATCTATCGAAATCCATCTTGATCCAGGTGCATTATCATGAACAACTGTGTGCAGTTCTATCTCGGGTAAAGCATCACTTTTGACATTACCACCTGGGAAATCTTCCAGCAATAGTATAGCTTCATTAGAGCCTTCCGACATCGCAACTTCGTATGCGCGTAGGATAGAACTCTTACCCACGTTGTTTGGACCAACTAGAACCACTATCTTATCCAACTCAACTGTAACAGGCTTATTACCTATCGCTCGAAAATTTCTAATAATTAATTGCTTAAGGCGTGGTCGTGCAGTAACAACTTCTTCTAAAATACCCATCTGATTGTTAATATCTAGCACCCCCATTTTATGGAATGTTCTCTTTACCATTATAATCCAACATTCTTTTACTTGTCTCCTTTATATGGAAGTAAACATTATTACTCATAACGAGAGATTCAACACATAACTTATCTTATGTATCGAAAAAACCAGTCCTTTAAAAGGACTGGTTTGCCGAGCTATCGTACCCGTTAGCGCAATTGCCCTACCTTTACTTTATGCCAAGAAAGTTGTTTTTCTAAGAAACCCCATAAGTAGCCCACTAGAATCACAACCACTACATGAATTAAAGGCAATAGCGGTATCCATACAAAGGCAGCCGATTGATTTTGGACGGCTGCTTCATGTTTGTATTGCAGTATGGTCTCCGTTTGAATTCCCGTAAAATAAATAATTATTTCTGGGGGACGTAACACCTAGGTGGGCTACAGACTGGTTTTTGAGAGTTGCCGTTCGGATGCACTTGCTATCAATATTCAGCGGACTGCTTGTACATTATGATACACGCTTGTTTGATGAATTCCCGCTCTTCCATGGACAGCGTGTACATCTGTGGCTTCATATCGTCGGGCAGCGTGTTGAAACTACCCAGGCCTGTTTCATTCCTTTAAGGATTTCTGGGTCTCCCTGCGATCGGCGCGCGTTTATCCGTTAGGGACCGTGCTAGGCTTTGAGATTCCGGGCTACCCGGATCGGCATCGGTTGCCACGAGCCGCTTGAGCTCAGCCCTGAACTGGGTATATTGGAGATGTGATTCTTCGACGAACTCCTGGCCCGCTAGCTTCTTCAATGCCTCCCGTGAATATGAATTTACTGCCAGATTGCGCATCGTCTTCCGTTCGTCGGGGGTCAAATATTTATTGACCCATTCCGGTCTCAATTTCATCTGCATAACCTCCATTATTTTGACGATTGAGTAGTAGTCGACCTCGCCGCCCTCCACCATCTTCTCTGTTTCCTGGATCGCGTGTATGATGGAGTCGAGCTGCGCACGTTTTTCCAACAGCATATCTTTTTGTGTTTGCAAAGCGGCTGGAAATTGCTGTGGTCCTGTTTGAATCAGGTTCTTGATTTGGATGAGAGAGAAGCCGAGATACTTCAGAGCCAGGATGTGTTGCATCTTGACCAGATCCTCGTTGGAATACAATCGATAGCCAGCCTGTGTATACTCCGAAGGGGAAAGAACGCCTTTCTTATCGTAATATTGAAGCGTACGAACAGTATCGGACGTTTTTTTGGCAAATTCGTTCGTATGGTAATAGCCTTGATCCAAGCCACATCCTCCTTTCCACATCAATTTATAGTATGACGCTGCGTCGTACTCAAGCTTTTTTAATATTTGTTCTGCATCGCATACTATACTTTCTGCATAAATGTGAGGTTCTCATGTTCTTGCCCGTTGCTTTGGAGAAGAACATATATCATTAAAGAAAAGAAATCCGCGAATTCCGCGGATCAGCTAAGATATATGTTCTTGTCCTAGACAATTCGAGGTCTTTATTAAGCTATCGTTCTCCGTGAGTTGAGTGGCTTAACAACTCCAGAATCGATTAAAAAAGGCTTCAGTTAGTTTTTGTTCAATAAGGTGAACTAAGGTTGCTCCTAACGCTTCGTTTACAATATGAGTTATTTAGTGGAAAGATCGTCAATCGCTTGGACAGCTAGTTCCAACGCTTTAATTCTTCTTTCTAAAAGCGTTCTTTGGGGGCTATCAGCCTTTGACTTAGCATAACTGTTTTCAATTGATGGAAATAAACCAGTAATAACATTGCGAGCTTCTGCTAAATCTTCCTGTGTGTAATAATGGGGTCTTTGATTCCAAATGTTTTCTAGCATGGCTAAGCCGATGGAAACAGCTTTGAGTCGTTTCTTTACTAGAGTAGTATTTGCGCCATTTTGAGTCATCTGGGACAAGGCATTCTCGAGTTTACTTATTGTCGATTGTAAAGATTTTATTGATTCAAATTTATCTACATTTAATACATTTTCCATGTTAGTACTGTCCTTTCTTAGTTTCTGTATTATTTTGTTTGATACTTGATAAAATCTTTAAGAACCTGATTTCACTCGCAATGTTGTATCATAATGTGGGAATTGTCATACTTCGAATAGGGCGGCTAGCGATCTCCGTTATCTCAATCCACCTTTAACCAAATCTATGTTGAAGTAAATACAGAATTCGTAACCAACAGACTTGCATTATTATCTAATGCAGGACGATTGTTAATAGTAGAACATTGAGATGACAAAAAGTGAAAGTAATGCTGGTTCTGCACGTTCCATCTATGACGCTGTTATTGTTGAACTAACCTGCCAGTTAGCTTAATGCCTCAGCCAATCTAATATTTTATTTTCTCACTCAGCAACAATATTTTCAATTAACATGTGCAACTATAATTAGCGACAATGTAGGTTGAATTTGTGTCACTAGTCGACAATGTAGGTTGCATTTCAAATGACACAAATCTCCTACATAAAAAATAAAAAGCCTGATTCCTCAAGCTTTTCTTCCATATGTTATGTAGGCACATTGTGTCATTGGAGGAGGCAACTGTTTTTCTATCAGATTGAGATGGATTTATAATATTAGATGACTTAGTTGATTCTATTTCTTTAAATGATACGGTACAGTAGTTACAATTACATCTCTCCGATATAGCAAGTGTGTACGAATCAGTAAACTGGATTGGTTATGCAGGATATTATGCCAGCCTTTTTTAGGAATAAATTGCGGAATAATAACCGTAACCTGATAGCTCGACTCATTCGCTTTACGTTGAACGGTATCAATAAACTTGGTCAGTGGCTGGATAATACTTCTGTAAGGAGAGTGGAGTGTCACCAGTCTCACATCAGGTTGCCACTTGTTCCACTTTTCTTCAAACGCCGCTTCATCCTCTCTTTCAAACGGGACGTATACTGCAATAATCTGGTGGGGTGAAAGAGATTTTGCATAGTTTAATGAGTACTCCACCACATGAGTAATTCCCGCCACAGGAAGAATGATTACATTTCCCTCAATCGGCACAGCAGGCTCACAGGTTGCAAGTCTCAATTGGTCGCTAACTGCTTCATAATGCTTTCTAATTCTATGAAAGAGATAAATGATTAAAGGCAAGAAAACTAATACAGACCAAACCTGTGAGAACTTGGTTAAAAAGAACATAATGGTGACGATAAAGCTGATCCCAGCACCTGTTGTGTTAATAATGAGTTTGGCAACCCAGCCTTTTGGTCTTTCACGTATCCATTTTACAACCATTCCTGTTTGGGAGAGGGTAAATGGGATAAACACACCTACAGCATAAAGCGGGATGAGTTGTTCCGTCCGTCCTTCAAAAACAATAATTAAGACGATTGAAAGAATCCCAAGAATGATGATCCCATTGGAGTATCCCAGTCGGTCCCCTCGAACCGTGAACATTCTAGGTATAAACTTATCTTTTGCAAGATTCACGGCAAGTAAGGGGAAAGCAGAATACCCAGTGTTAGCAGCAAGGATTAAGATCAATGCCGTTGTTCCTTGAATGAAGAAGTACATAAAGTTCCTTCCAAACGTCTGTTCAGCTATTTGGGAGACAACTGTTACCTCGGATCTCGGAGAAATTCCATAATAATAAGCCAAGTATACAATTCCGGAAAATAACAAAGCCAATAAAGTACCCATCGCAATTAACGTTTTAGCAGCATTATTAGGAGCAGGGTTTTTAAAGTTCGGAATGGCATTCGAGATGGCCTCAACTCCTGTTAAAGCAGAACTACCTGAGGCAAAAGCTCTTAGAAGTAGAAACAAGCTGATTCCAACCACTGGTGTACCGATTGGTGTATGTAAAGCAGGTGAAACATGTCCTGTGAGGATGTTGTAAATACCCACGCTAATTAGAATAAATAAAGCTAAAACAAATAAATAAACCGGATAGGCTAATATAGAAGCAGACTCCGTTACGCCTCTTAAGTTCAAGATTGTAATAAACAAGACAAATATACTAGCAATGACTACATTATGAGCATGTAAACTAGGAAATGCAGACGTAATAGCATCCGTGCCGGCAGACACACTTACTGCTACCGTTAAGATGTAGTCTACCAACAAGGAGCCTCCGGCGATCAGCCCAGGATATATACCCAGATTTTCCTTCGATACCACATACGCCCCACCACCGTGAGGATAAGCGAAAATAATTTGCCGGTAAGATAAAATAAGAGCTAATAACAGAATTAATACTCCAAAGGCAATTGGCATGGAATACCAAAATGCTACGGCACTAACGGTTACTAAGACTAATAATATTTGCTCTGGGCCATAAGCAACTGAAGATAAGGCATCTGAAGAAAGGATGGCTAAAGCTTTAGTTTTATTAAGTTTTTGTTCCCCTAATTCATTTGATTTTAACGGTCGGCCAATTAAAAATCTCTTTAGAGCAGATAACACTCGTGTTCACCACCATTTCACACCCTATTCGCGGGCTCTTTCATTAAGATTGATAATTGTAAACAACAAAAAACACAGGTGCATGCAGCCCTGTGGTCACTAGGATCAGAAGCTTCACCCTCCACTCTCCATTTACGCTTACGAAGTTAGCTGTCGGATTCGGGCGTTGAGAGTCGCCCTACCAGGATTAATAATCCTTGGATTCACCCCAAGTGAGCAGACAACAGTTTTTACAACTGGCATCCCTACACCTGTTTGGTTCCCCCGCTTTTCATTTACTGAAAACTCAGCGATATTAGAATTGGAAACTATATTTAGTTATAGATACAAGAATGAATAATACTCCTTTTGTCAGTGACTGTAAAATTTAAATATGGATTGAAAAAGGTGGATTATCTTATATTTACCACATGTAAGCGATTACTTGGTGTTCAAGGTTCTATAAGCTCACTTTATCGCGTTCTTTCTTCAACTATCATAAATCTTTTAATAAAAAGGTTAACTATTTACTCAAGTTCTACAATTGTCGAAGTACTGAAGGAAGAAGTAGCTTCCTAAGTACGTCCATTGCTCTCTCGTTATCCGTTAGTTAAGTGAGCTACACTTTTACTTTTGATACGATCAACTGGAGTCTAATTTCCCCAAAATCCACTTGTTTATAGTACTCGAACAAGACAACCCGTCATAGCTGCCCTTCACCTGCACAGTACCATCCTTTTGGGCAGCAACCTGTAAGAGTAATCTACCATCATTATGGTCGACAATAATCAGTTCGAGTTGTTAATTAAATTCCTCCTCTGGAGCTGAGGGGACGGGTAACGCGGCCTGGCTTGAATCAAATGTGTCACTAAGTTAGGCATATGCCCGTGGACGTATGCCCATCATTTTCATATACATACATAAAACATGTGTGAGCAGAAGAGGGAGATCTATGAGCAAGAATCTGTTTGATATCCAGACCGCCATTTTATTGTCCGCACTTTGCAGCCAAAGCTATCAACAGTTTGAAAGCGCCGATGGAACATTTGTTCTGCCGCGTCGTTACCAGTTGGTTACGGAATTTAAAGCCGCGTCATTTACAGGCAGAAAAGAACCGTTCGGCTTTATCGCCGAGGCAGCGGACCGGATCGTCCTTGTGTTTCGCGGAACGAATACCAAATCGGACTGGATATCCGATGCAATCGCCAGACAGAGCGCGTTTCCCTATGTGAAGAACAGCGGCTCCGTGCACCAGGGGTTTCTCGGGATTTACGAATCGGCTCGGCAACCCGTTTTGTCAGCCTTACAGTCTCTTTCCCACCATAAGCCGCTTTATATTACAGGGCATAGCCTTGGCGGTGCGCTTGCCCATCTATGCGCCGTTGATACCGCAGTGAATAGCGGCTTCAGCGATCCTATCGTTTATACGTATGCTTCACCACGTGTGGGGAACGCTGAATTTTCCGGCACCTTCAACCAAATATTCGACCGGCATCGAATTCACAACCCGTTCGATCTCGTCCCGCAGCTGCCGCCCATTCTCTATAAATCTCCGAAAACAGGCCAAACCTACACCTATTTACACGCCAAAAAAAGCCGTGAGCTGCCTTTCCAAAAGGGCTCTGTCGCCGCCAATCACGAAATTGCCAACTACTTCACCGAGCTTGCACTGCAGGATCCCACTTATGCGCAGCTGCTGTGCACGGGCAATCCCGGGTTGTGTCCATAACTCCAAACCAATGTTCTTGTCACCCGACAAATATATGGTTACACATTATTGCGAGAACAGGGAGCTCGCTTGGTCGTTCCTGAAGCTGTTAGCCCTTCCCGGAGGTGGCCCTCCTAACTCCCTGAACTTTCGTGTTCCGTTAGTTAAATAAATTTGTTGTCTGTTTTTATTGAGTGTCTTCGTCGCTTTTGTATTCCAAAATATCGCCTGGCTGACAATCCAAAGTCTTACATATCGCTTCTAATGTTGAAAAACGAACCGCTTTTGCTTTCCCATTTTTCAGAATGGAAAGATTCGCCATAGTAATTCCAACCCTCTCCGCAAGCTCCGTTACGCTCATTTTTCGTTTTGCTAACATCACATCAATATTGATGATAATCGCCATATTATTCACCTCAGATCGTTAAATCATTTTCTGATTTTATATTTATAGCATCTTGTAAAAGTCTTTGGAGAACAGCAGCAAAAACTGCAATCACAATAGAAGCGAAAATAATGATCAATCCGGTGACTGTGATAATTGGAGGGTCAACTCTCCTCGCCATGAGATAGCAGAGTGGCATACCTAGCAGGTACAAGGTACTGATTGTGATGGCACAGTATTTTATATTCTTTAAAGCCTTTACGGATAATTCCGAGAACGCTTGGTTCTTATCAATATAGCTTAAAAGTTTAAAAGCTTGATACAGAGCAAAGTAAAAAGGTATCGCTGCCGCGTACATATCGATTAAAACGAGAGATTTCATATAAACGATATCTGGATACAATTCTCCAGCAAAATTCCCGATCTTAGGCACTAAAAATATACACAAAGCAAGAATTGGGATTCCAATAAAAATAACAGCCATCTTCAAAAAGAGTGTTGTTCCCCGTTTCATTAAGAGCACCTCGCTAATTTAATATAAAATGAATTTAACAGAAAATTTATTGTTTTACAATAAATTAATATCGTTATTTATTACTTTGTTATTGTTAATGGAATATCCTTTTTATTTTAAGCAAAAAAATAAAAGCATTTCTCATTACAAAGAAATGCTCTTACTTTAAAAAGTTATTACATCTTGTTCAACAAAACTACCAGTTAGCGCAATGCGGCTGTCTCCGTTAGCGTAATAGTTCTTTTTAGTTTGAGATTGAGTTATAAATGCTTTTCCAATTACTTTAAACTTAACTTATTTAATATCTCTATAAATTGACTTTTAGTTTCAGGCTTCTTATCATTTTTTGTGAAGTTTAACATATAAATAGCCTTTCCTTTTATAGGTAATGATGCATAATAAGTATCATGTGTTCCTGCAATACCTGAGGCAGCAGTACCATTATCGGAATCTAATGTAATTAATCCAGATTTACCCAAAGGTAAATCAATATATTCATTATTAGTTACGCTACTATGATTAGGCATTTGTGTAAGAAAATTAAAGTTATCCATGTAGTTAATTGCACTAACTGTTCCTCTATTCTCGCCATTTTCATCTAAAAATTTATATACAGCATTTTCACTTTTATCAAGCTTCCAATCTTTAGGTAACACAATATTCAATAATGCTAAACTATCTTGATTGTTTACAATCTCGTTAGTAGACTCTCCATTCACTTTAGTTATTAATCCCTTAGGTAATTGCGAATTAGGATTAGAACACGCAGAAATCATGAAAACTAATGCGATAAAAACAATAACAATAAATCTATTCACATATCACAACCTCTCCCATTTCTTTATGGCTATTTATTATGATTAGACGTTGAGCATCAAGGAAGGTTGCTGAAATGCCAATAAAAAAGCACCCACGATGGAGTGCTTCTGCTTATTATATTTTCTCACTGTACCAGCTGCCGGTCTTTTCCGCAGCAGCTTCACCTTAGGGGTTACTTTACCATCTTGATTTTATAAAAAATGGCATCCGTTGAGACTGAAAACATCTGCTCGACATAGTTTATGTGCTATCTATTAACCGAGATTCACAAAAAGGAGCATCCATAGGGAAGTAACTCCGATTTCCTCCTTAGCCCTTAATAGAGCCAAGCATGACGCCTTTAGCAAAATGCTTCTGAAGAAACGGATATACGGCCAAAATCGGGGCCATGGCGAGCATGATGGAAGCCATTCGTATCGTTTCCTGAGGCACTATACGATCATCTCCGCCGGCTCCCGCTTGACCGACTCCCGTTGAGTCCGAATCGATTACCAATGTTTTGACCAAAACCTGCAGCGTCCATTTCTTAGAATCGGATATATAAATAAGCGCGTTGAAATACGTATTCCAATAAGACACAGCGAAAAACAGCGTGAACGCCGCAATGGCCGGCATAGACAAAGGAATAATGATTCTCAGGAACACCCCCATGTCCGAGCACCCGTCCATACGCGCGGAATCCTCCAACTCCGAGGGCAGTGATTCGAGAAAGCTTTTAATCACTATTAAGCTCCAGGCACTTGTTAAGCTTGGCCAAATCAGCGACCAATAAGAGTTGAGCAAGCCAAGCGATTTTACCAGAATATAGCTTGGTAAAATACCTGCTTGGAATACCAAAGTAAATACAACCGCGCTCAGCATCACCGAACGTCCCGGCATCGTTTTCTTAGTCAATGCATAAGCGAATGTGAAAGAAGTAACTACACTGAGGGCCGTTCCGATAAAGGTTACGAACACCGTGCTTTTCAAGGCATTCAGGAAGCTGTTGGTCGATAAAATGTATTTATACGCCGCAAGCGACCATTGCTCCGGAAACAAATAAAATTTTAGCGGGATATACACTTTAGGATCTGTAAAGGAGACGCTGAACACGTAAATGAACGGAAACACACATACGAGCGAGATCAGTACCAATAGCGAATAATTGACGTAATCGAATACTGTCATTCTTTTAGTGCTTACCAAACTCATGTCTTGCTCCCCTCTCCTAATAGATGCCCTCGTGTCCCATTTTCTTAACAATGTAATTGGAAGCCATCACTAGTACCAAGCCTACGATGCCCTTGAACATACCGACAGTAACTCCGACACTGATCTGTCCCTTCAGAATACCGATCGAGTAAGCGTATGTGTCAAACACTTCCGCTACCGACATAACCAGAGGGTTCGTCATCAGCAGCACCTGCTCAAAGCCAACGTCAGCCATATGCCCAAGTCTTAGAATGAGTAGAATAATGATCGTGGGACGGATCGCCGGCAATGTAATATGCCAAATTTGTCTCCAACGGCTGGCTCCATCGACGACGGCCGCTTCATAACGCTGAGGATCAACGCCAGCCATTGCCGCAAGGAATATAATGGTGCCCCATCCTGCTTCCTTCCACATATTTTGAGAGGTCAGCAGCGCCCAGAAGTAATTGGGGTTGGATAGGAAGGTAATGCGTTCGCGGCCAGCTTCGGCAATCAGCTTGTTAACGATTCCGACATCAGAGGAGAGGATAAAGAACGTCATGCTAGCCACTACCACCCATGAAAGAAAGTGGGGCAAATACACAATCGATTGATTCACTCTTTTGAACACGTCATGCCGGACCTCATTCAGCATTAGAGCTAGGAAAATCGGCAGCGGAAACATAAAGATGAGCCCAAAGATATTAATGGCAAATGTATTTCTAAGCATGAGATAAAATTTACTGTCAGCAAACAGATCAATAAAATTTTTGATTCCGATCCATTCACTGCCGCTAATTCCAGCATAGGGATTGTATTTCATAAATGCGATAACGAGTCCCGACATCGGAATAAATTTAAACACAATAAAATAAAGGATCCCGGGCAATGCGAGCACATACATGTACTTATGCTGCAGCACACGGATCCACAGCTTGGACTCCCTGCGTGTTTTGCCCGCAGCTTTAGTTAGAACAGAGGATTGCATTGTGTCTAGCACCTGCCTTCTCATTGTGAACTGTTATTTCCAAGTAGCGTTCTCCGTAATCTCCGTATAAAGCACCTTGGCTGCCGAGCCTTCTCGACAGCCTAAGGGTTTGTGCGTTTACGAATTTATGATTAAACGGGTAGGCCTTGCTCTCTCATCCATACCTTAAGTGGGACATCTGCGTCGGTTGGTGTATAATAGCCGTTGCAGTTCAAGCCATCTCCCAGCATCTGGCGGCGGATAGGGTCTGACTTCTCCAAGAGACCATCCATAGTCATATCATCTTTTCTCCGAATCCATCGATACCCGTAGCCGTAGAACAGCACTTTTCGCGTAATATCGGACCAATTGGTGCTGGCCGCATGCCATAGACGACGGTCAAAGAACACGGCTGTTCCAGGCTTCACGCATACAGGAATAGCTCCCTCCGGCTGGCCATGGCCATTGTCGGGAATTTGTATTTTATCCTGCACATGGCTGTTGGGCACGATCCAGAAGTTGCCTCGTCCAGGTTCGGAGAGATCCGACAAGAAATAAGCTACCTTCAATGACAGCCTCGGACGCGGATGGGACTCCATCTCCAGATTAACCCTGCCGCTGTCCTGGTGCCAGCCGAAGGTCTTATCGCTTTTCTCCTGTCCTGAGGGTGGAGTAATGATCATGTGCGTATGGTACATATAAATATTCCAGCCGAGAATATCCCATACTTTTGGCAGAATTTTTCCATAATCTACGAGATCCATGAATAATGGATGATCCTTCACGAAATCAGTATAGAATAAGGCTTTCTGGGGATCATGGCCCTCCTGCAGCTTGTTCTCGTAAAGCCGGTCGACTTCGGCCGTTAGTGCAGTGACCTGCTCAGGGGACAGCGCATTCTCTACTATAATGTACCCTGTCTCATTAAAAGCGCGTCGTTCCTCTTCAGTCAATCTGTTCTGCAAACTTGATGTTTCCATATAGTAAACCCTCCCGATTGATTATTTATAGAAGCTGTACGCCTTCGCAAATTCCTTATAAGCCTGCTTAAACTCCGGAAGATTATTAAGCTTGCTCACATACGTTTTATATTCATCCATTGATATTTGTCCGACAATCGCTTTAGTCATCATGGACTGCCATTCATTGGAATACTTAGGCCATGTGTCTACCCACTCATTCGATATCAGCCAAGTGAAAATATTGTATACGCCAATCTTTTCATACTCGGCAACTTCCTTTCTTTTCTGCTCAACATACTCCTTAGGCGCACCCGGATTATCGACCTTTCCCCACTTCACGTAGGCGAATACACCGGCCCCGAGGCTTGTCGTATTGACTTCTTTTACTGACAATTCTGTAGGCACCTTCTGACCGTTGACCATTTTGTAGTGAATTCCTTCCACACCGCTATAACCGAAATCCGTGATCTCTTGGGACGCCGTTGCTTCAAAATATTTCAGCATTTGCTTCAATTTTGCTTCAGGTACCTTCTTCGAGATAAAAATGCCACCGTTAACGCCTGTTGACAAATCGACTGCATAGCCGCCCGGCCCTTTTAAAGGAGGCAATGCGATAATTTTCGCTTCGGGCTGCACCTTTTTAGCCTGTAATTCGAAATCATAATGATAGCGGGTGCTCCGCATGTAGGTTGCCGCTTTTCCAGTTCCGATAGCTTCTTCCATCTGTGTTCTTTTCATCGTCATATATTCCTTGGGCATACTTCCGTCTGCATACAGACCTCTGAAATACTCAACCAAATTTGTATATTCATTGGTCAACTCATGCCAGATAAGTCCTCCCTCGCTATCGTAATGCGGAGAGTATGCACCGAAGCCGGCTTCAAAGGGGCTTACGCCTTCATTGGTTCCTACAATTCCCATGGTGTCTTTCTTGCCGTTGCCGTCCGGATCTCCGTTGGAAATGGCCCTTAATGCATCTCGGTATTCATCTAACGTTGTCGGGACTGGAATATTCAGCTTATCTAGCCAGTCCTTCCGAATATTGATCGAATTATCGATAAGCGAGCGGGATCGCGGTAAGGCATATGTTTTTCCGTCTACAGCAAGAAACTTCTGCCAGTTGGGAGGTGTGTTGTTTTTCAAATTCGGATACTGGCTCATATCTCCTAGGAAGGGAGTCAAATCCCAAAATGCTCCATTACGAATGGCGTTAATCATGGTGACCGTTAAGCCTTGGTTTGGGTAAGCGATAACTTCAGGGATATCTCCGGAGGAAAGAACCAGATCCAGCTTGGTAATGACGTCACCCGAAGGAACCCAATTGGCATCGAGCTTCACATTTAACCGCTTTTGCCATTCCGTCCAGAACGCATTGTTCATGTCAGGCATCTCGTTGTATAATCCGCCGAATATCTGCATTTGCAACGGTTTGCTGTCATTCGCAGGGGCCGTGCCCGGCTTATCCTTCGATCCGACACCGTTATCCGTTGCCACCGTGCCGCCTGAAGAGCATCCGCTGGCTGCCAAAGCCAGCACACAGCTTAACGTGATCGCCCAATTCGTTCTTTTCCGCCAATTCCTCTTTGAATTCAATACAATCTCCTCCTTAACTTAATGAGCTTCGTGTTAAATGAATAACATACACACTGCAAACATCTTAAATCTCAAGGAAATAAATGCGCTTTCATGATTCTGTGCTGCTATTCGATAATAATTAGTTCATGATCCGCTACTGAATCCACTCGAACCGTTATCCATGAATCATCAAGAGTAGGAATAGCTTCACGGCCAGCTACTTTTAACTGCACACTGCTCGGCTGTAGGCCCTCTAGTTTCAGTGAAACTGTAATTGGCCCCACCGGTAAGTATTCCTCCAAATAACCAGGATGTTGATTAGCACCGCTAAGATTCACAATATGGAGAATTAATCTGTTCTCTTGTCGATACAGTTTGCAATCCAAATAACCAGGGCCTTCCACCTTCAATGGGAGCTTATCCGCCGCAGCCCACTTTACCGCGTTTGCCAACAGTTCGCCCAGGTCCGGCAAATGGGTGCGGCCGTAACAACGGTCGACATCTCCGGCAAAGTAAAACAGGCGTCCTCCCGACGAATGCTGACCGGCAAGCATAACGGGAATATCCGTCTGCGGTGTTCTCACCCAGCTAAATTCCGGAGGATAAATGGGATAGGACGGGATGTACGTCGCAAGCTCTGTCAAGCTTTCGTCCACTATCTGAACCCTATGGACCTGCCCGCCGAATGGGAGGATTTCGGTATTCTCGAAGCCGGCTAACACCTCATGCCGATTATCCGGAAGATTGAAATAATTATGTGCATTAAAAAATGCCCAATCCGACGATTGCTTACCAACGGCGCCTTCAACTTTAAACAAATGTTCCATTCCGGTTATGGATTGGAGAGGAAACCGGGCTCGCGTTTCGCCCCACTCGTTCAAGGTTGCGGAAGCGCCGGTAAATACAAGATTACCTCCGGACTCTACAAACCTCTGCACAGCCAGACATTGAGAATCCGTCATCGCAGCCAGATCCGGTAGGATCAGCACTTCAAGATTTGCAGCCTCTCTTGCAATATGATCTGCATGTACGGGAATAAAGGGAATTCTTGCACGTGTCAATGCTCTAACAAAGCCATGCCAAGGAAGTTCCACTTTCTCGTACGTATCATCATTCCCATAAAACTCGATATTCTCCTGACTCCAAATTAAGCCAACATTGGCAACGGGCCGTCGATTATATAAATAGCGTTCATTCTCCTCATGCCACTGCATGACCGGAGGCGCGTTGTCAAACTGGCGTCTATCCTTCTGAACCGCACCGACGTGATGGTACCAAGGAGATATTCCCCCTGCAATACCTTCCACCATCCACAGTCTGGTTTCGTTGGCCGGGTTGCTCCCCTGACGAAAGCTTCGCTCGCCTCGAATATAGTTAGACATGCTTTCAGGTATGATGCTGTCCCAGCCGGCAACCCCATGCAGCAAATGGCCGTTGAGGCTGTTCTGCTCGAAACCGTTCAAGGTGTCCCGCGATTGATGGTCACACATCATAATGACCGATCTTTCCCCAACTTCTTTAAGATCGCAGAAGGATGCATGTGTTTTTACCGGATTGGCATTGACCATTCCCAGCCACAAGCAATCGGCCCCGCCATGTTCTTGCGTAACCTGATTAAACAAATCCCAGTTCTCTGTACGGCAGCTGTAGCTCCATTTAATCCACTTGCGGTAAGCCGGATCATTCCAATTAGAGGCTGTGGGGAGCTCAAGCCCAACCTCAGCCTTAAACTTAGCCCTGCAATTCAGGCAATGACAAATACTTTTTCGTGAGACTCCAGTCCAGCTGTTATCCGTAAAACCATCCGGTCTGTAATTGACAATAATCTCCTTCAGTACTTCCGGTATGTACTTTTTATAATAGTCGCTGTTTATACAGGAAAAATAACGTCCCTCCACGATCAAAGGCTCACCCTCGCTGTTGACGACAAACCAGTCAGGATGGGCATTGTAAAACTCCTTGGTTGCCCGGTTAATATCCATTCTGGCGAGAACAGAGAGCCCCTCCTGACGGGCAGCAGCTGCCCAATCTCCGAACAAGTCTTGCTCGCCCAAGCCCTCCGCCCGATATTGCAGCTTTAGGGAGCTCGGGTAATAGGCGACAATTCCGCCTGCATTAATGATTACACCTTGAACTCTTGTCTTGCGCCAATATTCCTTCCACCACGATAAGTCACCGTAAACAGGATCCATTTCCGTGAGGTTGGTTTGGCCCCAGCGATAGGTTTTTCGGTACCAGGGTAGGGCTGCATCGTTAGACATGATCGCAAATCTCCTCTATTTCATATATTCGTAAGCTTTCGCCAGCTCTTGATAGGCTTTCTTAAATTCCGGCATGCTGTTCAGCTTGCTTACGTAAGCTCTGTACTCGTCCATGGAAATCTTGCCAATAATAGCCTTGGTCATATTCGATTTCCATTCATCGGCATATTTAGGCCAGACCTCCGTCCAACCGTTTGAATAAAGACCTGTGAACGGATTTACAAAGCCAAAGCTTTCATAATCAGCGACCTCACGATGTTTGGAATCATTGTATTCCTTGGGAGCGGCCGGATTATCTACCTTGCCCCACTTGGTATAAGCCAGGACGGTCACTCCAAGACTTGTTGTATTGATCTCTCTCCTGGCAAGCTCTGTTGGAACTCTTTGGCCATTCACCACTTTATAATGGACGTTCTCAACACCGTTGTAGGCATAATCCGTAATTTCCTGTGAGGCGCTCGCCTCCAAGTACTTCAAGATCCTCTTCACCTTCGCTTCCGGGACTTTCTTTGAAATATAGAAGCCGCCGTTAACCCCGCTCGACAGCTCAACGGCGTAGCCATTGGGTCCCTTGAGCGGTGGAAGAGCAATAAATTTAGCCTCTGGCTGTACTTTCTTGGCGGCTGTCTCAAAGTCGTAGTGATAACGTGTGCCGCGAACGTAAGACGCCGCCCTTCCAGCTGAAACAGCCTCCTGCGCCTGACTGATTTTCATGGTAGGAAATTCTTTGGCAAGAATACCATCGCTGTACAATTGACGGAACCAGCCGACCATTTCCGTATAGGAGTCCGTCAATTGATGCCAGATCATCCCCCCTTCACGGTCGTAGGTTGCTGTGAATGCGCCAAAAGCAGCTTCAAACACCCCGTCGCCATCATTTATGATGACGCCATGTCCGATTAGGCCAATCGTACCGACTCTCGAAGGATTATGGTCGACTATTTTTTTTAGCGCATCACGGTATTCGTCCAAAGTAGTTGGAACAGGGATATTTAATTGATCAAGCCAGTCTTTACGGATGTTAAGCGACAGGTCGATTCTTGATCGGGACCGCGGAAGCGCATAGATTTTCCCGTCCATGGATAGACCCTTCAAAGCATTTGGAGGCGTATTGTTTTTAATGTTAGGAAATTGGCTCAGATCGCCTAGAAACGGCGTTAGATCCCAGAATGCTTTGTTTTGTATGGCGCTCTGCATTGAAGGGGACAGCTGCTGGCTTGGATAAGCAATGATATCCGGCAAATTTCCGGAAGCGAGAATCAAGTCTATCTTGGTATTGAAATCCCCTGAAGGTATCCATTCCGGATCCAGCTTAATGTGGAGGCGCTTTTGCAGCTCCGTCCAGAATGCATTGTTCATGTCCGGCAATTCGCTGTACAATCCTCCTATGATTCTGACATGTAGGGGACCGTTGTCGGCTTCCCCATTAGCCGTTGTCCTCGGCGGCGGCAGCTCCGGTGAACATCCACCGATCAAGAGCACCAAAGCGGATACGATAACCCAGATTCTTATTCGATAGGAGTTAATTAGCATGTTAACCCTCCGCTTAATGGATTGTCGGCGCCTATCCCTAATGATAAGCAACCAAGCAGATAAAAAAAGAGACAATCATTGACTTATCAAAAATTGTCCTCGCAAAGCTGGATATTAGGGGGTAATGACCCATTCAGGAAAATATTGTCTGTCATTTAACGAACTCTCTTTGCTTGGTTCTGTATTGTCCAGGTGTCATATGAGTATGCTTTTGAAACATCCGCGTTAGATTCCTTTCCGAATATCCGATCTTGGATGCGATTTCTCCAATGCTCATGCCCGTTTCATCCATCAATCGGCTGGCTTCCTTAATTTTACATTCCTGCACATATTCCAGAAACTGGACTCCTTTCTCTTTCTTAAACAAACGGCTTAAATAGGAAGGGCTCATGTCTACTATCTCTGCAATATGTGTAAGCAAAATATCATCGTAGATGTGGTTATGGATATATTGAACGACAAGCTGGATGGCACTTGCTACATTGGATTTACGGTTTCGGATTTGTTGGAACAGCGGAAACAGCTCATACACATACCAATCATACACCTCGCCCGGGGTTTGCCGTTCTTTCAATTGACCGATTAAATCATGCTCGATCAATTCCACGTATGCGACGGTATCTTGCTGTTCTAAGGATTCCATAAGTGAGTGCAATAAAGTAAAATAACCATGGGTTATTACGATATACGACTCGGAAGCACGTAAGGCCCGCACATATTCGGACAGATTAGATTTTGCCGTACTTAAATCGCCATTTAACAATGCCGTTACGACAGACTGCTTAAGATGAGATGGATAATAATAATTTCCGTGCTTTTTTACCGGTTGTGCCTCTTCTGCGTTTATAACGGAAACACTTTCAAGATAAGTGCGGTTTTGCAAAGCCAGCAGAGCCTCCCGGTAGGATGACGAAATATCGGTAAAGCTAGAATGTACCCTGCCAATTCCTACAAAAGCAGACAGCTTCAAATAATGTTGAATAGACTCCACAATTAATTGGCCAAATTCCATCACCTTATCAAGAAGCTCAGAAGCCGATAGCTCCTCATCCGAGAAAATAACGGCCACAGCTCGATTCTGGCTGTCCTGAATAACTTCCCCTTGAAACCGATCGACCTTTACCAGAAGCTCATTCATCACATTCTTCATCATGAAAGCAATAATGGCCCGATCGTTAGAGCTAAACCTTCGATCCTTATGCAGATCACCAATGGTCACCACCAACACGAGATAGCTTCGATGGGACATAATTTCATGGATTTGATGATGGGAACGGATCAGCTTGTCATTCACATAGCTCTCTTCAACCAACTGTTGGAAAAACCTTTCTTTAAGAACCGGCTTCAGCTCGTCCACATCATGAATTAATTGGTCGGACTGCTGCTTTAGATAAGACATGCATTGTTCAATAAATGAGATTTCATTCGTATGGATAGACTTCGCATTGGAAGAATTTAACGATTTGCCCAAATGCATGAGGCGACGAATCGGCTTATACACATTAAATGAGGTTAACAACGTCAGTAAAATGCTTAATACGAAGAAGAAGGTGACCGTAATTATGACAAAGGAACGTATCCAGCTAATGCTGCTGACAATTTCCTTCTGGGGAATCATAGAAATATAAGTTCGATCAAAGGAGGTTTTTAAATAGGTGTATAGCACTTCATCCTGGAAAAAGGACCCCGAGCTGTCTTCGATTCCCCTGATGGTTTGCATGAAGTGTGCGGCGCTCATATTATCAAATACGCCATATTCCCCTGTCCTGAGAAGCACCTCTTGCTGCGGGCCTAATATGAGTACAGATTCCACCGTTGGGCTATCGATATATTTGGCTATTTCACGAGTATCGGCATGAATCAAAAGCGCACCCAAGTTTTTATTATTGCCGTTAACCACGGGCAGCTGCCTCACAAAGGTCAGGTACCCCTTCTTCCCCGAATAAGGCAAATATCCCCACTTAGAGGATGCTTCCCAGCTCATAGCTGTCCTCAAATCTTGATTATCCTTATAGAAACGCTCGGGGATATATCCGTAGTTATTAGAGATAGCTCCCTCTGCTTTGCTGTTATAATAAACAATGTCCACAATGAAGTCATTGGAGTTTTTCTTTTTGTCCAGCATTTCATTAATTTCTCCGTGGCCTAGCACATTGTTTGTGAAATCTTGATCATACATAGAGTTGGTTACGATAGGACTGGATGCTATTGAATAGGAATCGAGCTCAAGGTTCTGAAATATACGTTCTACCCGATCCTTGGAAATCAACAAGGAAGCTTTAGCATCGTTAACAATGTTCTCCATAGCAGATTTCATCGCAAAATGATAGTAAACGCTTCCAATTAATATGATAGGAACGCAGGCCGAAATACATCCAAAAATAATAATCCGGCTTAAATATTTCTTTTGCCTTAGCGCATCGAACCGACTCATACTCATAATACCTCCATAAGAAAAACATGTCTTACTAATACTTTCCACGTCGTTAATTGCATCACCTTTTCCAGTTTAGAAAAATTTTGTAAAGTAAGCTCATTGCTGCTTGTCCTATTAAATTTCCCGGGCTACACCTTATGGCGCCTAAATAAAATGAAAACAGCCGCCCCCCGTATCAAGCGGAAAACGGCTGTTAATATTTACTTTATTGCTCACTCATTAATTCCCCTTATGGGTTTAGCGTAATGTAAAATAGTATTTAGGATCGTTATAGCCCATGATAATCGTCAGTATGTTCCAATGAGTACCTAGAGCGATTAGCTTTCCCATATATTTTATTTATTGATTACTTCATTTTTCGGCTAATCCCCGAGTCAGTGATCTTATCTTCTATAATGATGTGTTGCATAAAAATCAGTAGCAATATTATATTTGACACCAGAAAAAAATTCCTTTTTATGTAATTTCAACTACGCAAAACTACCCGATAGCGTAATAAAGCTGCCGGTCATTTCCCGGCAGCTTCATCTTGTTGTTATTCAGATCTCGTGTCCATTTATTCTCAATTACATATAAAACTACTCCCCTAACACCTTTAACCCTTGTTTGGCGACGCCCACACCAATTGAACGCTATTAAACTTGTATTGTCTTTCATGAGATTGTAAATGACTGTAAATCAAACTTAACACCTTATCATAATAAGATTCTTCATGCGGAACGAATCGATCTTTCCCCACATTTTCATCAAAACACACCCTATTTCCGAGCTCATCAATTACGAAACCTTCAATATTAATTTCGTCTATGTCATTTTTCCAAAGTGAATGAAATTCATTAAAGTTAGCCTTTATAATTCCTGATACTTCTTCTTTTTGCAAAGTAAAATCATCAAATGAATTTTTTGATTCAAAAAGATAAACATGAGCTAGCTCTTTATCAATGAGTTCTTTTCTTTTAACACAATAATTTATAACCCCTAATGATATAAGTTCGGTTATGGATACGTTAATGCCGATTTCTTCTCGAACTTCCCGGACACCATCTTCTATCGTTTCATGAGCTAAAATATGCCCTGCTGCTGTAATATCAAAAAGGGATGGATAGTCCTTTTTTGTATCACTACGAATCTGCAAATAAATATAATCTTGACCTGCCTCTTTATATATGAACCAACAATGGAATGTTTCATGCCAGTAGCCGATTTTATGAACTTCACTTCTAGTAGCTACACCTATCGGTTTCTTATCATCATCAAAATTTCGCGATGAACTTGTTCTGACTGTATATCAAAGCAAGTAAATTTTTTATCACCATTATATTCCATATTATTACTTCATTATCCTGCCAGTTACTTCAACGAAAATGGCAGCCGATCGTTTGGTGTCGGCTGCCGTCATGTCTTATTTAATTATCGTCTTAATCTTCATTTGGTCAGAATATTCCCATCAATCCAACATGTAGATTCTCCACTCTTTGCTACTTTGCTGCTTTCGTACACAGACCGCTATAGTTCCGATTGGATCATCTTTATCATCCGTTTGATATCGAAGCCCCACACAAAACTGATCCTGAGTAGCTTCTTCGTTTGATGGCGGATATGCTCCGATAAAAGTATATCTGTGCTTCTTCATTGGCTCAATCCACGATTCGGATGCCCCCTGTACAAACAGCTTACCGATTTTCTGCTCATCTTGAGCTAACCAGTGATCGGCAAAGCGTTTTATGATGTCAAGAGCCGCTGGATCGCCATGAAATCGCAGGATGGATGCCGTTTTGAAGAGATGCCAGTTTGAGCCGTTGTCTGTTGTTTCGTAATAAATGGTATCTGATTCCTTTTCCTTTATAAAATCGGCCCTGACCGTTCCTATCCCATCCTTACTAATTTGTGGTGGATATGCCATCCCGAATTGAAAGTCCCTCTTATGTGGAAACTCTTGCAATCTCCAGTTCTTCCCGCTGTCAGTTGTACGATAGAAGGGAATCACATCTTTCTTCTTGTAGGAAGAAGTTATATAACCTACCCCATTCTCTTGAATCATCATTGAAGTGACATACCCGCTGATACTAGATGTTAAGTCACAATTTAAGGTCCATGTTGTTCCGCCGTCTTTTGATAAATATAGCGTTTTTTTGGCTAAATCCCCTTCTGGCTCCGATTGCAGCATGATCCAAGATGGTCCATTTTGATGAAGTGATGCCAGGATATGATCTTGATCTACTTCAGCCTCCCATGCCTGCTCGATTGGTAGTTGATTGGAGTTCCAATTTTTCCCATGGTTATCCGTACGATAGACTTGGAGCCCCGTCTTGATGCTGGCATTTGGTGGTCGGTCGACCGTCCATCCTGTCAAATCGCCTTCATTATAAAAATATATCCGATTTCCGCTTGTTAATGGCATGGGAAAACCACTCAACACGACTGGGGTAGGCATAGTCTCAGGAGTTTCGACAGGATCCTGGCTAAGAGTTTCGATTGACGCAGGAGTTTTCTGGGAAGACTGAACATTTTCCGGTTTAGAATTATCACAACCTGCAGTAAGTATGGTAACCAGCATCAAGGTTTGGATGATCAAATGTATTTTCAATTCGTGCCTGTCCTCCTTTATTTGCCTCGTCGCTCCAACTTCATTTAATGAATAAGTGGTGTTACTTGAAGAGGTTTCCGAGTACGTGGACAGCCCTTCTTTTTATTGAACTAACGTTTTGCTCCATTCACCAAAGATTTCAACCCCCATTTGATTGTTAAAAAAACATTAGCACAACGCGGCTACCGATCCATACCGGCAGCCGCGTTCTTATTGAGCTATAGTTCCCGGTTAGCTGAGCGATTGATCAAATTATTTGTCTTTTTCGTAATTATCAATTAGCATAAATTCTTTAACTTCACGATAAGCAATGTACACAGGTTGCCTTCCTATATCAATCCAGAGTGAAAATATCTCCGATCCTATCCGTTTAATATCCGTAAGTTCACCAGAGATCTTCGATCCATTCTCAAATATAATTCTATAATGTTTACCTAATTCCAGATTCTCGGACACCACTTTTCATTAAGCACATTAACAAATGACATTTAGCTTTCTCCCCCTTTATTTTATTACCAATTTCTTCATAAGCACTGCTATTTCCTGCAAAGGTTGTACTAAAGTAACCTTCCCGTTACTTACTTCTTGCACAGACAGCATAATACAACAAAAAAGCCGCTCGCTTGCTTTTTACGCGCGCGTGCCCCTAATCAACTCTTTCTCCAGTGGACTAAGTTCAAAATTAGTTTTCATTTGAGAGTGAAGAATAGGCATCAAGCATGTCTAGCCTTTTCAAAAAGATATACCATCTCTTCGACATCTTGAATATTCATCTCCTCCAGATCTAAAAAGCGATAAAGATTAACATATTGTTTAGAATAAACATCTTCATCAAGCAGACCGATCACCTGAAGGTCAGAATCTTGCATACGATGCAGGCAGTATTTGTAAACGTAAAGAATGCTCTTTTCATATCCCCACTCTAAGTTTCCATCAACCGCTGTATGAAAAAAATGGGGTGAATTGCTCCCCATACGGGATTCAGCCAGTATGTGAATCTCACTTTTAGATGCAAATAGACGCTTTTTCATCTGCTCAAGCGGTTGATCAAGACAAAAAGTCCTGATAAATGCTCTGTACAATTGGTCATGCCCAAATACGCCGATATTCTTTTTAAGAAAATATTCAGTACGGTTCTGACTCCTCGGTAGCATGTGGTGTTGCCAATACGTTGCCAAAATTAAATCGTTTAATCCTATACGCAAATGAGCTATAGCTGTTCGGAACCAGCCTTTTTCAAGCATTTCTCTCGCCTTTTCAAGTCGGGTATCAGCTTGCCCCAGCGCCTGGGTAGATTTCATATGAGTTACCTTTTCATGAAACAGGATCCGATCAAATCTTTCTTTGAAAGTAGTCAGCAGGTTAGTTGGATCATAGACAATCCTGCACCCGTAAATTTGAATACGAAATTCTAGCACCGACTCGTCCGGTTCATTGACTTGCGCCAAAAAATTCTCCAAACGAGGTTTCGTATACTGAAATATCTCGACTCCCATTCCTTCGATCACGTTAAAATGCTGGAACTCCTCGATTCGTTCCTCAACTAGTAGGCATAATTCCAGATCAGAATGCTTCCAGGCAACACCGCGCCCGATGCTTCCTCCAAAAGCTACACCTAGAACCCGTGGATCAGAAACATATTTTGCTGCAATGTGATTCGCGGTTGCATACAGCTTGGCTTTCCAATGCATGTCCATTGCCTCCTACTGTTTTTAAGTGTTTTCCAAATTTTATCATACTACAAATCTATCCTGCTCGTTAGATGAGAAAAGGCTGCCGATCTTTGTTGGCAGCCTCATCCTGTTAGTTATTGAGC
The DNA here is from genome assembly GCF_024722015.1 of Paenibacillus radicis (ex Xue et al. 2023). Taxonomy (GTDB): domain Bacteria; phylum Bacillota; class Bacilli; order Paenibacillales; family NBRC-103111; genus Paenibacillus_S. Next base: position 106,924 of record NZ_JANQBD010000008.1, read on the forward strand.
TATCGTTTCCCGTTATCAGAATGACTTTTTAATCGGTGATAATAAAGTATCAGACCGGAACCCCTTAACTATCAAGGAAACCCGGTCGTTTTAATTGCCATCGTGCCTGCTAGTTGAACGAATCAATTCTCTCATCTGCTAAATAGTGAAACATCCTCACATCCGTTTATCGCTGACCTTCCTGCCGTTCCACCAAATAAAACATATAATCGGTCGGGACTCCGAAATACCCTTGCTGCCTCAGCATGGCGGTCACATTGCCCCGGTGATACGTCCCGTGGTTAACTATATGCCGCAGGATTTCGGAGAAATGCGTATCGATTCGACCATACAGCGGATGCTGGATCGTCATAGTTTTGTCCGGGTCGGGCGTACGCCTCAGTAAATCGCGGAAATGTTCGGCAACACCGGCGAACAGTTGCCGCATCTCGTCCACTGTTTTGCCCTGCGCTTCCTCCGTCCAGCCCGGGATCTTCGGAAAAATGTCTTCGTTCGGAACTTCCGCGAGCACTGTCATAAAGAGCTGTTCGAACAAGTACAAGTGCCCGAACGTTTGCGACACGGACGGAAACACGCTCGTCACTTCCGCGTGGAACGCATCTTTCGGAAGCTGATCCAAGTGGGCAAATAGCCGATCATTCGCCCAAACATGATAGTCGTACATTTTATGAGGGTGTTGAAGCATGGATGAATTCACCTTCCCTTTATTCGTCGTTTGACTGCGCAGCCTTGTCTATATCGTATACCGGGTTTGCTGACAACCGCTGTCAGTGAAGTTCAATCGGGATCGTTTTCGTAATGTTTTGCAATTCCGTATGCCATTTCTTGGATCCTACGCTTCAGTTCCAGCGGCTCCCGAATGCGAATGGCCGTGCCAAACGTCATCAGATACATCGGAAGGTACTTGTTCATCGTCGGGACGTCGATCAGAAACCGCGCTTCCCGGTCGGTCCGTTCCGTCAAATAGTGGCGCAAATGCCAGTGGCCGCAAAGCGCGTTCAGCGTATCAGGCTCCCCCTCAATGCGGATGACCGCCAGTGGTCCGTCCGCTTCTCGTTCCCGCTCGGACTGGTTGCGGAAATAGGCGGATGTGGAAAAACGCTCCGGCTTTTCGAACCGCGCTTCGGTTGGCTCCAGCCGCGAAATGCGGTCCACGCGAAACGTCCGCAACGTCTGTGATTGATGGCAGAACGCGACAGCGTACCATTCGTTTCGGTCGAAAGCCAACCCGTACGGATCGACTTCACGTTCGTCGGCCTGCTCCACATTCGCTTTGCGATAGGCGATGCGGACCGTTCGCCCTTCCTTCGCCGACTGCTCCAGCTCCCGCAACAACGGTACGACGGAAGGCGGACGCGACGGAGAAATCACATCCATGCCGCTCGTCTGATGGGACAGATCATGGCGCTGCTCTTCGTGTAGCCCGTTCTCCACCTTCTTCAACGCGCTTTCCAACTCCTCTGTATACGGGTAACAAGCGCCTCGCGCAAATTTAAACGCGTCCACAAGTGCCTTTAGCTCAACGGAGTTGAAGAACAATGGCGTCTCCTTGAAGCTTTCCAGAATACGAATGCCGCCGTCGTGGCCCGATTCCGCCACGACCGGCACGCCGCTGGCGCACAATGCGTCGATATACCGATACACGGTCCGGACGCTGATCTCCAAACTGTCCGCGATCTGCGCGGCGGTAAGCTTTCTTCCGGATCGCAGCATCCAAAGCATGGACAGCATGTTATCCCATTTTGCCATCGAGAGCACCTTCTTTCTAGGTGAATATCATTTTGTACATAAGGTTTCAAATACGTCCTGACGATTGATTATGTTCACTCCATTTGGAGCAAAAAGTTATTTTTTCTTCAAATTCGAACCTCCTATAAAATGGAAATAACACCGCTCCATAATTTAGAACATACGTTTCCTTTTGTGAGGTATAAGTATCAAATATCTATACACATCAAACACTACTACCCGTCCCTTCAATGACTACAATCTTCCTTGCGATATGCCAAGCCGGTTAATATCATTTATTTCTTCTGCATTAACAACATAAATAAAGAAAGACCCAAGAAACATACTAGAAAAGCTGCTGCCTCTTTTGTCGTTAGTCTATATTTTAGACGTTTCCATGTATTGGAAAGTTACGCTATCCTGCACATTACTTCATTGAAATCAAAAAAAGAGCTGCATCAATTCAGCTCCTGAGCGATACTTTCCTTTAGTTTGATATTGTCTAAAACAAACCTAAGCATCCATTTCCCTTATCCTTTCAAGCCCGTTGTAGCAAGTCCCTGAACCAAATATTTTTGAAAAAACAAAAATACGAGCAGCTGCGGAACAATCGACAGTACGGACATGGCGAACAGCGGACCCCACTGTGACATCGAGGACGGGTCTGCAAACATTCGTAGACCGAGCGAAACGGTAAAGAGCTTCGTTTGATTCAAGTAAATGAGTGGACCGAGGAAATCATCCCACGACCAATAGAAGGAAAAGATCGCCACCGTCGCCAAAGCCGGAGCCATCAACGGAAGTATCATATGCCAAAACACCCCGAAGGTTGAGCAGCCGTCGATCACTGCCGACTCATCCAGCTCCTTGGGAATACCTCTAATGAATTGAATGAGCAGGAAGATGAAAAACGGAGTTCCTCCTACAAATGCGGGAACGATCAGTGGCAGGAACGTATTCACCCAATCCAGCTTGTGAAATAATATATATTGGGGAATCAGCGTGACTTGAGCAGGCAGCATGATCGCCATCAACAGCAAAGCAAACAGCAGCTTGCGCAGCTTAAATTGCAGACGCGCAAAACCGAAGGCTACCAGACTCGAGGAAACAAGTGTCCCGACAACAATCGCTGATGTCACGATTAAGGAATTCTGAAAGAACAGTCCAAAATGGAAGTTCCCAAAGCCAGCCCATCCTTTCACATAGTTATCCCATCTAAAGCTTGAAGGAAGCAACGATGAGGCATTCTGGAAAATTTCCGGTTCCGGCTTCACTGAGCTTGAAATCGCCCACAGTATTGGGTAAACCATGAATATCCCCAGCAGCACAACACCTGTATGAAATAAAAAGGTACGTATTATGCTGTTCATCTTATTTCCCTCCTTCGGTCTCATAATGTACCCATGAGGAAGAGGATTTGAAAATCAATGCTGTAAACAGGCCTACAATGAGCAGCAGCACCCAGGCCATCGCCGATGCATAACCCATGTGGAAGTGCGTAAATGCCGTTTCGTACAAATATACCGCATAAAATAAAGTTGAATCCATCGGTCCGCCACTTGTAATTAAAAAGCTTTGGGTGAAGGTCATAAAGCCTCCTATCGTCTGCATCACCAGATTAAAAAATATGATAGGCGTCAGCATGGGCAATGTAACACGAAAAAAGCGCATGACCGCTCCGGCTCCATCCATTTTGGCAGCCTCATACAATTCAGTCGGAATCTGCTTAAGTCCAGCCAAAAAAATAAGCATCGGCGAGCCAAATTGCCATACCACGAGCAGAATCAACGTCCATAAAGCAAAGTCGGGACTCGCAATCCAGCTCATGCCTTTAATCCCGATTAAGCCAAGAAGTGAATTAACTGCTCCCTTGGAGCCAAATAACTGCTTCCACATCACGGCAACCGCGACACTTCCGCCAAGAATCGAAGGAATGTAATACAAGGTGCGATACACGGTAACTCCTTTTCGATCCACGTTAAAAATCATCGCCACCAGCAGGGCAAACATCAATTTAAGCGGAACCGATACAAGCACGAACAGCAGGGTCACCTTGAGTGCAGTAAGGAAACGCTTATCACTGGTGAACATCTCGATATAATTATCCAGGCCAATCCATTTGGGGTTGGACAGCATGTCATATTGCGTAAAGGAGAAATACAAAGAGGCCAGCATCGGGCCGATAATGAATACGATAAAGCCTATGAGCCACGGTGAAATAAAAGCATAACCAATGATCGTTTTTTTCCATTCCCGTATAGCCGCAAGCTTATTCACCCCGATAGAATGGCGGTCTGTTGCTACTGTCTGGCGCATCACGAATTGCCCCCTATATGAAGATGAGCCGTCCGATGCCGAACGGCTGATGTTTACTTAATTTGAAATAATCATAACAGAACAACTGCTAATTACTTTGCGCTTTTGGCTAGAATTTGCTCAGCATCCTTACGGAATTGCTTCGCGCCTTCCTCTGGAGTCAGCTTGCCAAAGTTGATTTGCTCCTGCAGCTTGCCGAGCAGCGTTCTGATTTCGTTGTCTCCTGCAGGAGATGGCGCTTCACTTTCACGAGCATACTTTTGTGCGACTTCAACATAGGAGAACATCTGCTTGGAGGTATCCGGAAGTTTCGCGGAAACCGATTTACGGATTTCAGAAGAGATCGGAATTCCCCGTTCTGCCGCCAAAATATCGTTACCTTCAGCATCATTGGTGAAAAAATCGATCAGCTTCGCTGCGGCTTCCGGGCTTTTCGAATGGCTGGTGATCGCGAATGACATCGCTGCCTTCAGGAAGTGCCCTTCCTTACCGCCGGGGTGTGTAGGGTAAACGGTCATTTTCAAGGGACGCTTGGAGGCCGCCACTAAGGCGACAATCTGGTTGCTTTGAACCGGCTGAATCGCTGCTTTACCGTGAACAAGTAGTGAGTTTTCCAGCTGTTTAAATTCAGATTGAATCTCTGGCCCTGGGGCCAAACCTTCCTTCATCAGCTTCTGCCAATACGTATAGTATTCAACAAATACCTTATCATCCAGGTAGGCGAGCTTTTTCCCATCTTCTGAGTAAAACATCGTTCCATTCTGTCTGACAAAATGCTTGAATCCATCATAACCGTTATCAAGAGTAATCCCGTAAAAATCTTTGCCCAGCTTAGCTTTCATTTTACGTAAAGTAATGGCCAGATCTTCATACGTATAGCCCGGCTTTAATTCTTCGACACCCGCTTTCTCGAACAAAGCCGGATCGTAGACCATTGTCATCGTATTGGTACCCAGATTGACGCCCCACAGCTTGCCATTCACCTTATCCGGCAAATAGTTAGCATCGACATTTTTAAGATTAATCGTTCCCTTGTCTACATATGGATTCAAATCGACAAGCAATTTACGGGATACGTACTCGTTAATGACGCCCTCATGAATTTGCATCAGATCCGGCAAGTTGCCTCCGGCAGCCTGCGTATTGACTTTATTCCAGTAATCATCAAACCCGATAAATTCAGATTGCACCTCAATGTTCGGATTTTTTTTCATGAATAAATCGATCGCTTTTAGCGTTTTATCGTTCCGGTCCTGAGAACCCCACCAGGCAACACGAATTTTGGCCTTGGCTGCAGGATCTGCCTTGGGAGCATCTGTTTTGGGAGCATCTGCCTTTGGCGCTTCCGCCTTGGGAGCCAAGGCATTGTTACCGCTGTTAGCTCCCGAGCTACACCCTACAACTCCCCCTGCCAATATTATCATGGACATCATTGCTACCATACTTCGCTTCATATTGAAACCTCCCTTTTCCTGTGTACATAATGATTTGTGTATCAAGATAGCGCTTACGTAACGTTCATGAACAACAAAGTCGTTTAATTCTCCTTACATTATGGCTATATAAGAACCCTCGCATGTGCAGTCGCCGCTTGCCTTGTACAGGACATAACGTGAAGGGCTCGTGCACCGCAATGACCATCGATCTCGAAAGGTCGATCCTCTCGCAAAGCATCGACAAAGGATTGATGCACATTCGGAAGTGCACCGCCACCAGATAGTGTGTGTGGAAATGTTGATTCCGACACGGTTCCTGCTATATAGACAAGCTGACCATCTGTATAGCTGTCTTGTAGTTGCATCGTCAGCTGCCCACTATCCAGCACATATCGGGCCCAGCCTGCTGTTCCGTTGATCTCCAGCACGTATAAGGGAGTATCCGTGTGAACAAACGAGCTATAGGTCGTTTCAAGGACCGCTGTTACACCTCCGGCTAAACCGTATATCGCCGTTGTCACATCATCGCCTTTCATCGGGGCATGCAAGGTATTGGAGTACGCTTGCACCCATTCGATATCGCTATGTAGCCAGGCAAATAGATCAATCATATGGACTCCAAGCAAATCCAGAGCTCCTGAAGCCTCCTCCATTCGCCATTGACCCTTCTGAATGTGAAACCCGTTGGAAGAGATCATCCTGCCCCGCAGTGAAATCATTTCACCAAAATTTCCTTGCCGGATCAACCGCCTTAGCTGCTGAATACCCGGATCACCTCGAAAGCACATATAGATGCCCAGCTGACGTCCGCAGCGAATGGATGCATCCACCATTCTCCGTGCGGCATCTAGGGTGTCTGCCATCGGCTTTTGACATAAAACATGCTTACCGGATTCCAGACAAGCTATTGTTACAGCCTCGTGAAAACGATTGGGCACGGCAATATCCACCCAATCCACTTCCGGATCGGACCATACGGAATCAGGATCGTCAGTCCAATACGGGATACCGAATTGCTGAGCTGCGGCATGCGCTTTATGGATATTAGGATCACACAGCCATTTGAGTCTGGAACCATTCACCGCTTGATGTGCAGGAAGATGAAGTGCTTTGGCAATGCCACCGATACCGATTAATGCAGCCTTTAGCACCGTCATTCTGTTAACCTCCTTTTAGAAAGCTATGAGCCTGTTAGTTCATGCAGCAAGGCTCTTAAGCGTTCAGGCGATTCCATTGTCCCCACGGCATGTACGCGCTTGCAAAGTACATTTCATTCCCTTAATCATACTGAGTCTACTCATAAAGCTTATCATAAAAAAATGGGTTAAACTTTCATTAATAACGGTTATAATGTTGTTAAAGTACGATAATGGGAGGTGCCGAATGGCAGTTATTGAGCACTTGGATTTGACCGATAACCACTTTGTTCTAAAGTATCATGCGGATCAACAGATGGTTAACCATTTTCATGCCCACAGAGGGATGGAGTTTATGTATATATACAAAGGGAAGGGGCATTTGATGCTGGATAGCCGTATGTATGAGTTTAAAAGCGGTCAGTTGATTTTTTTTCAGCCTTTTCAGCTTCACTGTATCCGACAGGACAACACTTCAGATTATATTCGTTCCTATGTTGTATTTGAGCCGTCTCTATTTGATACGTATTTGGCGCCGTTTCCGGTATTACGCAGCTTTTTCCATCATCTGTGGAAGGATCAGCTTACCAAGCAAATTTTCGAGCTGAGTGAAGAGCATCCGCTGGTCCTGCTCTATAAGGAGCTTCATGAGCGCTGCAGCAAGGTTCCCCGAAACACGTTGGCTGAGGAGTATGGATTGTTCTTCGTTCGGTTTCTTTGCTTGCTCCGTCCCCTGTGGTCGGAATATAATAGCTCCGATGGCGCTTCAATCAGATCGCTTAATCATGCGGAGCGCATTATGGATTGGGTCGAGGAGCATTATCAGGAGCCCTTTTCGATCCACGAGCTGGCCAAAGAGGTTCATCTGTCCCACAAGCATATCTCTGCACTGTTCAAGCAAAAAACCGGAGGAACCATTACCGACTATCTGATGGCCAAGCGACTGAATCAGGCGTGCTTATTATTAAAAACCTCCTCCAAGACAATCAGTGAGATTTGTTTAGAAAGCGGTTTCGCAAATTTGTCTTACTTTTGCCAGTTTTTCAAAAAAAGAATGAGTATTACGCCTTATCAATACCGAAAACAGTTTTTGGACCTATAGTTCTCTTCTGATTTTTAAATGATTGCGTTGATCTCTTGGCGAAATGCCTCTGTACAGCTTGAATTGTTTATTAAAGTAGCTCAACGAATGGAATCCGCACTCAAAAGCGATATCGGTAATCGATTTTGTCGTATGATCCAGCAGATAAACTGCAGATTGCAGTCGAAGACGGCTTATAAATTCATTCGGTGAAAGACTCGTAATGCCTTTGAATTTTTTAAAAAACATCGTTTTTCGCAGATTGGACATCACGATCATCTCATTAGTATCGATATCTTCGGAGAAATGGGACAGCATATATTGAATAACATTAATAATCCCCTGATCGGTTTTGGAATTGGATAACTCATCCTGCTGCACAGCCTCATAATATCGGAAGATCATGACCAGAATATCGATAAAATAAAGAAATTGCTTGGCCCTCCATCCAGGAAGCTGCTGCTCCCCTTCTGCAATGGCCAGCTTGGAAGCATTTTGTATAGCTTGAGCAAACGTCGTATGAGCAGGAATTAATGGTGAGAACTTGTCGGCGGCATAGAACGGCGTCAGCAGCTTATGTCCTTCCGGGATCGACCTCGCAATTGACGGGGCAAATAACACCATCGTCCACTCTACCGGTTTATTGCTATCCTCAGCCAGGTTATAGTGCGGCTCAAAAGGACGAAACACATATACGTCACCAGGCTTGCCATGATAATCACGGTCACACAGATGATATTTCACATTATTTTTTAGCACGATGCTAATCTCAAGTGCATCATGAAGATGCATCTCATGTTCGGTTAAGGTACCGACTTTCTTGACAAAATTAAGTTCATCGTCCAAACGAATATCATCGTAAAACATAGCTGCCCCTCCGTCTTCCCCAGCAGAACCTGGAATACTTGTCAACCATTAATATAGCAGACGTCCTAGTATTATGAAAGCGGATCCAAATATAAGCTTTTAAAAAAACCGAGAGCGCTTGGCTTCCGGTTCTTGTTGATTACCGATTCATGGAAACACCCCTGTGTCAACCACAAACCGTATACATTATTTCTTGTACGATGACAGATCTTCGCGGTCTGTCAACAACTTGCCAGTCTCGGCATACCGGCAGACGGCTGATGCCACCTGAAAGGCATACGCTCTTCTTGGCCGATCCGTATGATTCGTTTTACTATGATGCAATGTTTCCCTATGGAAGATGACAGCATCTCCGGGTGCCATCGGTCTGCATGGTGCTCCATTGTCCGGGTCTGCTGCACGGCGATGCGATTCTCCGACTTCATTCAGATCCTTTTGACGACCCAATCGATGGGATCTTGGCGCCAACCACAAACCAGCATTTTCTTGAGTGATGTGATCCAGAGCGACAAAACCATTGAGCATATGCCCCAGAATATGAGTGTACATATTATCCTGATGCCAGGCTAAGCCTTCACCATGCGGAGGAACGACTGCATACATCCCCATCCATAGCTTAACGTTATCACCCAAAATGCTTTCAAAGGTTTCAATGATCCTTGTATTGCTGAGGAAATTGACTGTTTCCGGGAACTGTTCCTGACTTTTGGCCAAGTTCAATGTAGCGTTGGACTTCCATTTGCCATCACTGGATTGCTGGGTAGCAAACTCGGTATTCTCTTTGTTAATTTTATCTACCGCTTCCTGGGTCAAGAAGCCGGGTGCGTAGAAATAGCCTTCGCGGTAAAATTCTTCAATCATATCTTCAGTCAATACAAAATTCGATGTGTTGGTCATTAACATGGGTTTAGCCCTCCTTGGATGGTATGCTATAACTATATCGAAAAAACATTTTCTTCACTGCTTCATTTCAATCAATTAGTTGTACATTTGTTCAACCTTCCATCCCTAGTAGTCTGTCTGACGAAACCAAATGGGTGAATAGATATTCATTCGTTCTGAGAAAAGTATGGTATTCCACCGTCCGGTGAATAAGTACCGCTGCGCTTATAAATGATTGCAGGCTAGTCACGCATTCGGATATGCTCGTAAGGCTTCCATCGGGATTGCTCGGAGACAGGGGATTGACCTGCCCTTGGCTGCAAGGCTGCCCAATGCTCAGTACCCATCTCGGCGGATTGTACAATCTGTGACCATAGATCCTCAACCACTTCATAGGGAAGCGGCATTCGATTTGTTACAGCTTGGGATCGTTCTCCAAGATCAGCTGCGATGCGACTTAAAGCAAGTTCGCATGCATGGCAAATTTGTTCACCACACTCCCGAGTCGCCTCATTGGCATCATGTGCAGCCGCCAGTCGTCCACCAGCCCCGTCTAGCTCCTCCAATCCTTTCTTTGAAGGATCAATCAGATCGGGACGAATGTGCATCAACATGGAAATCTCGTATTTTCCGGCATGATCTCCGGTATACATACCCTCGACCAGATCAAAATCCGTTCCATACCAAATGCTCATCCCAGTCTGCTCCTGAAACATCCGGGAAATTTGTCGAAGATCGTGCACATGCGCTCCACCGTGTCCGGACAAAATCACTGCCGATTGAAAGCCCGCATTATAGAACGAGCGCAGCTGATATAAAAAGAAATGATAAAATACGTACGGAGGAACCGAAGACATAAAGGGGTTATGCTCTCCAACGTTTTCCTCCAGAAATTTGGCCGAAGGCCCTGCCTCGTGCACATGATAGCCCATACTGGGAGCGACGATGCCGCCCACCTGACGGGCTACTTTCGCGCATAAATATTCCGTCTTGAAAGTATCCAAACCAAAAGCACTGATCTGACCATGCGGCTCACATAAACCCAACGGTACATACACGATGGGACACTCCTGCTGACGGGCAATGAATTCAGCTGGGAACAGCTCGGCCCACAGAACCTTGGACATGGCTTTAGAGGCATAGCTCATAAATGTCTCCTTGCATGATAGAAATGTCGGATCCAGCGCTCTCGTATTTTAATAAGCTCAAACAGCTCATCCGGCAACGCTTCTTTGTCGCATGCTGCAATATTTTCCACTGCGTATTCCAGTACCTGCATCGAAGAAATCGCAACCGTCACACCTGGGTCCTTCAGCACGAATTTAATCGCCAGCTCGGTTAATGAGCTTGCATATTGAGGAATATATTGGCAAAGACGATTCACCTTGTCCAGGTAAACGCTTCTAGGCTGACAGTCAAAGTAATTGTAACGATAATCGGACTCGGGAATGGCTGTATCTTCCTTCAAAAATCCGGTCAGTCCTCCTTCGTCCAGAATTACCCTTGCTATGACTGCCACTTGATTTTCCTGACAGATCGGAACCAGACAATCAAGCGCCACCGAGTCAAATATATTGACGATTGTCTGCACTGAATCGATCACTCCTGCTCTAACCAATGAAATCGCATGATCATGCCGATGGTCTGGCAGGGAAACACCCAAATAGCGAACCTTCCCTTCCTCTTTCAGCCTAAGGAGCTCTTCCATCCAATAATCTACAGCATCCCACTGAGGCCAATACACATGAAGCTGGAGCAGATCCAGTGTCTCTATATCCATGGCCTGCAGTGATTGCTCAACACTTGCCCGAATCGATCCGGGCGGATAGGTGGATTGTACATCCAGCGGAAAGTGAAAGCCTGCACCGGGTAACGAATGAGGTGGTGCCGACGCGGCCGCTTTCGTTGCAATGAACGGTTTTTCGCCGCTCCACTCCTTTAAAGCCTTGCCTATGAGCTCTTCCGATCTTCCGTAGACTCTTGCCGTGTCAATAAAATTAATCCCGTTCTCAAGTGCATATACAAGGGAACGGATCATTGCAGCATCATCCTGCTGCCCAAAAATACCATTTAAACCCATACCGCCAAAGCCAAGCCTGCTAATGGTTTCACCCGAACGGGCGAACATGGACGATTGCATAAATGTCTCCCTTCTTAAGCGAATCCAGTCCTGACTTATTTGTATCATGGAAAAGAATTGAAAACATCGCCAAACCTGTAGTAAAAGTTGTACTTTTGTTCAGGTTCAGCAAACCTTCACGAAGAAAAGGAAGGTTCTCGATCATTACTCCATTTCCCTGCCCGTTTGCACAACGCGGCTGCCTATCCATGCCAGCAGCCGCGTCTTTATTATTATTTATTAAGCTATGGTTCTCCGTTAATTGAATAACATTTTTTTATTTCAGCCAATCTTTTGTAGCGCTATAGCCAGCCCCCATTTCCTTGAACGATTGAGGGAATGGTACTAATCGGTGCGAAATCCATAAACATGTGCCTTGGAGGCCGATCTTCGAGACCAAATTGAAATGCTAAAAAAGATAAAATATTTTTTTGAATCTGTCGATTTAGTTATTTCTCATTCGTTGACTTAATAGAGACTGAGTTCGAACAGTCGAAACCAAGGGATGAAAGGATGTTATAAGATGGCAAAACAAACAACTTATATTATGTCGGAGGACGCAAGAGCTCAAGCTGAGTTTTACACTTATGCGCTAGGCGGAGAGATCCTGTCCATTATGACGCATGGACAGCTTCCTGAAGCAAAGGAAGAGCTCAAGGACAAAGTCGTTAACTTGAGTCTAATGGCCGGAGGAATTAACTTCTTAATGTCCGATTCCGTATTTGAGCCGATCATTCGGGGGAACGCCATAAATCTGAGTCTCGAGTTCACAACAGAAGCCGATGCCCGCGATGCATTCGATAAGTTAGCTGAAGGCGGCAATGTGAAGTGCCCGTTGGAGCTGGCATTCTGGGGCGCCTTGTACGGCCACATCGAAGACAAATACGGCGTAATGTGGATGATCACCACCGTGGGACCGACGGCCTAAAAATAAGAGCAAGAGCAAAAGCCCGCCCGAAAATAATATCGGGGGGCTTTGTTGCTACCACCGGTAATCTGACCGATAGTTGAATAGGCTGCAGATCGTGCCGGTTTTGTCAGCTTTGTTTGTTTTGTACTTTTTAGGCGGCAGTACTCGTGTTGGGCTTTGCTACATCCTGCTATCGTTTTCCCATTCAATTACTTCTGCACATCCGCCTTCTCCAACTTTATTGCCGAGTTTATTTATCATTGGTTGGCCTAATATAGTGATTGCTTTTTTTATTGCCCATGACTGATGTTCATGAAAAAAAATAGTATCAACTTCATCTAAGTTTATCCATTTTAAATGATGGTCGTCGTCTATCGGTTCTTGTACTTTTTCAATAAACTCTGCTAAAAAGAAAATTCCATTGCTTAATAAAGATTCATTTTGAGGACTGATAAAATATCTTTGTGCCTTGCCGATACAAGAACCAATGTATATTTCATAACCTGTTTCCTCTAATAGTTCTCGTCTTAGACATTCTTCGGGTGTCTCGCCTTCTTCAATCCCACCACCAGGCAAAAAACAGCTTCCTTTAGTCGTAAAAATTGCGGCAACTTGTTGTTTATTAGCATTTATAATAACGGCATAACTGCCATCTCTTCTTTGATATTTAAGGTGTTTAACTTTCTCTCCAAAAATCAATTTTTCTTCCAAGAATAATTCACCCCAACGATGGTTTCAATGATATTTAGAATACATAAAAATCCCACTTTTTGAAGTTGAAAAAGCGGAATCACCTTTACTGATACTTCTAACATTCACGAAAATTCCCCAATATTTCACACAGATTTACTACCAATTTGCGGACTTTATCTTTAGTTTATATTACCATATTGGGTAGTCACCGGATAAGCGGAATTCCTACGTAAATCTGCCCGTTAGCCGAATGACCTTTACCTTATTTTCGATAAGGTTCACCGTGCTATATGTAACGGCAAGTTTTAAGGCTCTCACTTTTTTGCTAGATAGCAGCACGTTAGGTCAGGTGCATAAAAATGGTCTCCATTGCTCCCCAAGGTGCTTCTTTCTCATCTATCTTCACGAAACCATATTTTTCGTACAAATTAACATGGTCACTAACAAGGTATACTTTATCAAAACCCAGTTCCTTCGCGTATGCCAAGGCAGATAAAATCAACTTTTCACTTAATCGATTGCCTCTGTACTGCTCTCCCACAAACACAAACCCGATATAAGGCGTATAGGAAACATCAGGTATGCAGTCGGTTTTTGCTAAAGTGCAATAACCAGCAATGTGATCACCATCAAGTGCTGTAAAAACTCTTTCCCAGTCTGAAAAATGGCATTTTTTCATTTGTTCCGCTAAATTGGATCCTGCCTTCCATGAACAATTCTGCGCATATTCAGCAACGACTTGCCACAACTTATCGCTATAAATGAGCGATTCTATTTGCATAAATGCTCTCTTTCTTAAAGGCAGCCATCCACTGGATAGCCCTTTGTTTTTTATTTTTTTAATTGCTCTCCGTTTTCAAAACAAGTGTTCAACTCTTATTCATAACTTAACAGTACAACACTTGGTATGAACTAACATGATAAAAAATGATTATATTTGAACACATCGTCCATTGATACTAACCTGTCCGTTACTCTAATGAGAATCAAAAAGGCGCCGCATCGCTGCAAGCTCCTCTGCTATCGTATCCCGTTAGAATCTCTTACCAAGCCACAATTTGTGGCTTCTTTTTTTGTATAAAAGACAGTATTGTTTTTCATTAATCTTCCCAGTAAAACAATGCGTCGAATACCTTATACCCATCATTGTTTAATATGGTTCTAATTTCAGTTTCAAATGAAAGTTGTTCCTTAACGACCCTCTTAGTCAAAAATTCAATTTTATACTCTGCAATCTTCTCCTTAATAATTCCAGCTTATTCAAGTATTCTGCCCGATAGTTGAATAGGCTGCCGATCGCACCGGTAGCCTATTCATGGATTCACTACCCTTCTCCATTAGCGTAGTGAATCCATTCAATCAGTTCTCTTAAAAACTATCTATAAATACATCAGGGAAATCAGCTTTTCACGGAAAGCGACTTGTCATGTTCAATCCTTTCCCTCTGACCGGTGCAGCGCTCCGACCAGTTCTACAAAGTGACGCCCGCGCTCTTCAAAGTTACGATATTGGTCAAACGCAGTGCATGCAGGACTCAGCAGCACAGTGTCGCCCAGTGTGGCCAGCTTGTGCGCCTGCGTCACTGCCTCGGCCAGGCCTTCACAGCGGACAATAGGCGGGCAATTCGGTACTCTGCGCGCCTCTGCCTCGATTTGACTGGCCGATTCTCCGATCAACAGCAGCACCTTGACATGATCAGGCAGCAGCTTGGCCATCTTGTCAAACGGTACTTTCTTATCTCGCCCGCCGGCGATCAGTAGCACTTGGCCCACATGCGCATGCAGCGTGGCGATGGTACGGGAGGGGCTTGAGCCGATTGAATTGTTGTAATAATGCACGCCGCCCACAGTTGTCACCCACTGGTTTCGGTGCTCCACGCCGACAAAGTTGCGCACCGTCTCCAGGATTGCCTCATCAGACACGGCCCCCCGCACGGCGGTCATAGCAGCCATAACGTTCTCCACGTTATACCAACCCGGCAAACGAATGTCACTGATGGGTAATAGACCGTCGATCACGCCATCGTGGAGAGTGTGCCTGCCGAAATACTTGGTCTGCCCCCGTCCGCGCAGTGCGGCGGTCGCCGGATTGTCGCCGTTTAGGACGGCAAAGTCGTCAGCACTCTGAAAATCTAGCAGGCGGCGCTTGGCGGCGGTATATTCATCCATGTCACGGTGCCAGTCGAGGTGATTGGGCGAGAGGTTGGTAATCACCGCCACATGGGGAGAGCGCGTCAAATCCATCAGCTGGAAACTGGATAGCTCGACCGCACAAGCATCCAACGACGACATCTCTCCCACGCGTGTCAGAAGTGGAGTGCCAATGTTGCCGCCCATATGAACCGTACGCCCTCCGTCAGCCAGCATGTCTGCAATCAACGATGTGGTGGTTGTCTTACCGTCCGAACCGGTCACGCCGAAAATAGGACAAGGACACAGCGCAAAGAACTCCTCCATTTCACTGGTCACACGGCTGCCACCAGCGCGGGCCGATTCCAGCGCCGGATGGTCTGGGCGCATGCCCGGAGTGCGGAACACCACGTCGCCCCCAACGTGATCCAGATAATTTTCCCCTAAGTGCAACACGACGCCTAGATTGTCCCACTCCTCCCGGGGCAGGGCCGGATTGCGGTCACGCACGGTGACGCGCCCCCCTGCCGAGCACAGCATGCGGATCAGGGGTGAATTGCTAACACCGGCGCCGATGACGGTTACGTCCCGACCGGCCAGTGATTGGATATAGATGTCAAAAGCAGGATTCATAGGTACCTCCGCTTAGAAAATGTCATTTTAATCAAATATACCACATATTGGAACGATCCTGCCTGTTAGCTCAATGAATAACTGATCATTTTGAGATGATTCCTCAATTGCGGGATACAATATAAAAGATCAAAAAAGTAAGCTACATCAGTTTAACCCGCCATTTTCTTTCCCTGTACAGCGGAAGTAAGTTCGTGAACCTCCACGAAATGATCTTGAGTGGTTCCTTCCCTTTTATGGATCGAGCGGATGCTTGTCCATATGAAAAACTATTCAAGCAAAAATTACGCGAATATGAGCGGCAACTGTGGTCACTTATATATTAAATATATGGATAGTTCATAAAGATATATTATATCTACGATTATACATAGATTACAATAATAACAATGCTTTACAGAGTATCAGAGCAGGGAATTGGAGCAAGAGGGTGATCTGGATAATTCGCTAGCGTTACAGAGAGAACGGATCAAACTCGAACCAGAAGTGGTTGCTTCCAGTTGGACGCTTTACGCCGTTACCGAATAGGAAGCTGTATATTTGGTAGGGAGATATCCACGAAAGCAAGTGAGAATTCAATTTTAATGGGATAATGGTCAATGGAGAAATCATAGGCTCTGGCCCTGATGAGAGAAAGGAAAGATGTTTGCATGAACAGCAAAGAGCGCGAAGGTGCTTCGTACGAACGTGTGACAGATCAGCAGCTTCAAGATCAGTTGAACTATTATCGAGAACGCGCTCCAGAGTATGACGACTGGTGGTACCGTCGTGGCACATTTAATCACGGAGACGAAGCCAACCGAATCTGGTTCGATGAGGTCAGCATGGTTAAGGAATCTTTTAAAGCTGAACATTTTGAGGGTGACTTCCTTGAACTTGCGGCGGGGACCGGCACTTGGAGTTGTCTGTTTTTAAAAGAAGCCCGGACACTGACAGTTGTAGACGGCTCCGTAGAAATGCTTTCGCATAATCCGGTAGTTGCTGAACCCAATGTGAGGACGATCATTGCTGACCTTTTCAGTTGGTCTCCTGATCAGTTATATGATTCAGTTGCTTTTACTTTTTGGATATCGCATTTACCAAGAGAGAGACTGGTTGGCTTCTTCACCATGGTATCACGCTGTTTGAAGACCGGCGGGAAAATGTTCTTTGTCGATGATCGAGAAGTAGCAGGAACCCGTGAGTCTCATGTAGTGGGGGCATCTGGGCAAACGATGATTCGGAAACTTAACAATGGTGATCATGCCATTATAGTGAAGAATTTCTTTGGCGACAAGGATATTCAGCAAATTGCATCTAAAGTGGGAATTGAACTGCATGTGCATTGTACCCCTACGTACTTCCAGTATGGGGTAGGGTCCAAGACTGTCTAATGCAGCACAACAGGAAGCATGTCCCTGAAACAGATATGATTTATATAAACCAAGTGAATATCTCGTGTCCCCGTTCAATGCGACGGAGAAATTCATCGGTGGGAATTACTTTCTCATCGTCAGCCAAACATCTATTCGCTTGATTAGGTTATTTTCTATTCAGCTATTTTTCGACAAGAACTTTCCACTGTCCAGTATAATCAATCTTGTAAAAATAACGCAATAAAAACAAGGAGTAGACCTATTTCATTTCACAAGATGCTCCTTGTTTTTATATTTGCCATTTTATTGTCTAAATATATGGTAAAATATGGATGTTATTGTACAATAATTGAAATGTCAGTTAATCCAGTTTTGACAAGAACTTGATCCCTTAAATTAATAAAAGCCGCGATTTACGCGGCAATTAATGAAATAATGTTCTTGTCACCTGACACCATCTCTTGCTTCTCACAAATCTTCTTTATGCAGCCAAACGCTCACGTCACTGAAGGTGAAATCTCACCGACCAGTAACATGAGCGCTCAGAGGCTAATTGATTCTATTCTGAAAAATGTTATTGTTTACCCCTAAGTCTTTTATATTATGCGACTTATTCTTTTTAATCTCATTACCAAATACCATGCTCCCAGTATGCGATGCTCGAATAATCACTCCATTGTTAATGTTTTTCTTAATTTCATTTCCCTGAATGTCATTATAATCAGAGTCAATTTGAATGCCACTTTGATGATTATCCTTAATTTCGTTAAGTCCTGCAAAGTTATAATTAAATGAGAGCAACAAGCCATTCTCGCGATTTCCTTTTATCTTACTGTTCACAATATAATTATTCGTGCTTTGTGCATCCACGGCGTTAGATCCATTTGAGTATAACTTATTATTTAGGATTAGGTGATTCTCAGATCCTCTGATCTGAATCCCCACTCCCTTATTTTTGGAAATTTTATTATCTACTATCGCATCATGAATACTGTCTAGGACTTCGATCCCGTGGGCGGCGTTATATTGTAGTTTGTTTTGAATGACCCAGTTTCCTGTAACCACATTTAAACTCATCCCAGTGCCTGTTCCTGCTTTGCCAATTCGCTCGATCGTATTCTTCATGAAAAAATTACCCACGGAATTCGTTACAAATATACCAACTGGTTGGCTGGTCCCTTCTATCTTACTGATTTTGTTATGAAGAATCCGATTCGATTTTCCACTAAAGATCCGAATACCTCCGGAAATATAGTTCTTTATTATAAATCCTTCAATTTCGACACCTGCCACGTCATTCAGCGCAAAGGCTTCAAGCAGAGTATGACTTCCGTCTAAAATCGCACCCTGTCTGATTTTAGAAATGATGCGAATGTTGCTTTTCTCACTAGCAATTTGAACATCTTCACGATAAACACCTGGATGCACCCGTATAACGTCCCCAGGGTTGGACAAAGTAACAGCATCTTGAATAGCTGTCGAACTGTTAGGATACACGTCAATGATCGCCATTCTATCACCACCATTCATTAGAATCTACTAGCTGGTAACAGTAAATTCTAACCAATGTTATTATGCACCGAACAATTGACTACTGAGTTTCAATTATTTTCATGTCTATATCACAACCTCGAACTCGTAGAAAACGCTCCCGATTGCAGCCATCGCACGTCTATTTGTGGCGGCTGCTCCGGGAGTATTGTTTGTCGGTCAGCTAGGTCATTGCCCCCGCCCATCCTGCATAAGCGCTATCCCTACTCCAGCTCATCCAGCCTCCTCGATCGTTAGCCCACGCACATGTGTTATGTAGGCACATTTGTATCATTGGACAGTTATTTTGCAAATCTCCCTACATTGTAATAACAGACAACATTTCACTTTACAAATGAAAATACTTTTGCAATAATCACAGCGGCCTGGCTATCTCACTTTATTCTTCTTCGAACAGTTTCTCGCCGCGATGGAGGCGCCATGCAATTTTCGCCGTATGAGGAGTCTCGCGGGAAGT
Organism: Paenibacillus radicis (ex Xue et al. 2023); assembly: GCF_024722015.1. Taxonomy (GTDB): domain Bacteria; phylum Bacillota; class Bacilli; order Paenibacillales; family NBRC-103111; genus Paenibacillus_S. Next base: position 126,217 of record NZ_JANQBD010000008.1, read on the forward strand.
CGGAGCATGAGCCGCCAAATAACGGGTTACCGCAAGGATCAGCGTTTCCCGGGCTTTCTCAGCGAACGGACCCGACTCGGAAGTCCAGCGGTCATATTCCGATACGGCCGCCTCGTACATTTGAAAGGAGTGGAATTCCGCATCCTCTCGAAGCAGCGCATGACCCAATACGCTAAATAAAGGCTCCGGTTTTCCGCCGCTGCGCAGATAGCGGATCACCCATGCCGCTGCCGGTGCCACCTGCTGCTGTTTGTCGAGAATCTCAAGCAGCTCCGCGGGCTGTGGCACTTCCTCAGCCGCGCCAGTTGCAGTCGGTCTCGGGGCAGCCGGGATGTTCAAAAACCGGTCGAGGTAAATCGTAGCCGCCGTATGGAAAATGCCGCGAACCAGCCATGGGTCGGTGGAACGAATCAAGCCTTCGTGAACGGCGTGAGCATGTGTAAACGTGTGTAGCACCGAAATCCAGTCCCCGAAATCGTTCTGCGTATGGAAGCGGACGACCCGTTCCGCCGCAGCCAATGCTGCAATTTGCGAGATGCGCACTGGAGAGGCGCCGCCGAGCAAAGCTTCCTTTAGCACGCGAACGGTCCGCAACGGTTCGTCTCCGAGCAGCGTTTGGAGAAGCACCTCGTCGTCGAAGCCGGAGCCCCCGCTATCTGACGAAACACCCTTATTGGACAGATCTTCGAACGCTTCCTTCAACGGTTGAACCAAATTGACCGGAGACTGCCAGCTGTGAAGCTCTTCGCTGCGAGAGGCGTCTCCAAACATCGGAACGAGCGAAGCGAGGACATATTTTCGCTGCTCAAGCCCGACATACTTCAAGCTCTCGAATGCTTTATTATGGAAATCCAGTGTGTGGCCTCCATTAATATAGAAATGTTCCGTCGCCGCAATGCTCATCATTGAAAACAACCGCTTCTCATCCGCCCCCGCCTGAACGGCGGTCAACAGCACCCGTTCGGCACCGCGCGTATCCCGAACCTCGATGCAATCGCGGTACCATCCCGACAACCGTTCTTCGGAGACGCCCGTATTCGGGAGCGGATCGAGCAAGTAGCGCGTTCCGCTTCCGGCTGAGTCACGCGCCGTACGCAGCAACCCTTGAAACAACGCAAGGATACGGCCTTGTTTATCAAGCTTGGGCAGGACGTTAGCCATCGCGGTAAGAATCGTTAATCCGGAACCCCACCCTTGCCTCCGCTGTTTGACCCCGAATTCGATCCCGATCGCTGTGATTTCCGTTTCGGGAACGCCCGCCTCCATTAATCCGACTATGGCCTTGGCGATGACAAGGCCGATATTTTGCTCAAGGCCGCTCAGAAGCCGGTCTTTATACAGCTGTATTTGATTGCCGTTCCGGGAATTCGGGTTTACCCATATTAATCCATCATGAACGGTTATGTCGTGTACCGGAACATCGTCGGCCCAAGGGTCGAGCGTTCCACCGCTGCATACGTCAAATCGCGCGTGATGCCAATGACATGTCAAAATTCCGTTGCACAAACTTCCCATGTGGAGGGGAAAACCGAGGTGAGGGCATCGGTTGTCAAGTGCATGCACTTCCTCCTCGTGATAGAAAACTACAATGCCCCCCTTGATCAGTTTCGGACCTTGCTCTCGAAGTTCCTCTACTGTACCCGCCTGGATCCAACCTTTCATGAAAACGCCTCCATTTCTTGGTATAATGTAATTTCCTTATTTATACAATACCATACTTTGGATACTTTATAAATATGTATATTTATAAAGTCGAATCACTCTTTTACTTTGTATCTTCACCGAAAAACATCCTTCGACATTAAATGGCAATATTACTAGTCTACAATACGAGTGATGCGCATTTAGTCTGATTAATATTTAACAATATTAATTAATATTTAATCAACAAAACAAAACTAAAACAATATCTTTATCCTCAGCCGGCCCTTTCCCCAAGCGGAAAGTAACTGTTCCGATCTCTTCTATCATGACCGATGTGATTTGTTGAATTTCATCAATTTTGAATTCGCTAGTATTGCAGCAAAAAATTGACTCTGCTTGCTATGATTTTGTCAAAACCGTTGCCAGGTCTGCCCCTGCGGTGAAGGAAGACAGGCCGCTCTGTAGAATACGTTGAACACATGATCCAAGTGTGGAGGTACCCATGAAACTAAATAAATCAAATGTGGCAGTCAATCCGTATTGTTTGCTGTTTATCAGTATTCTTGAACTAAGTACGACTGGCTTCTTGTTTTATCGGCTGGTTTTTTTCTTGGATTACATTTTTTATTTTGGATGGAGTCTTTATTTTATACATCGGTAGCAAGTTCAATGGTTATTTTGACTTTACAACCTCTATTCGTAATGATTGGATCTTATTTAATATTTAAAGAGCGAGTAAACAAATTAATGGTACTGTGTATGATAACTGCTGTTTTCGGATCTATCATTATAGCTTGGGGAGATATAGGCGTTTCAAGAGAAGCGCTGACTGGAGATTTACTTTCCTTATTGGGGACTGTCGCTATTTCTGCTTATATGCTAGCAGGGCAAAAAGTGAGTCATAAAATTCCAGCTAATGTATACAGCGTTATTGTTTTCATTGGTGGTAGCGTCATGCTGATATACAGCCTAATGAACCATTTTACTTTAATAGACTATAGTTCCTCTGATTGGATGTACTTTTTATTACTTGCCTTAATTCCAACTATATTTGGACATCTTATATTTAATCTGTTGCTAAAATCAATCGGTGCAACTACTGTTTCAGTGGGTGTTATTGGTGAACCTGTTCTTGCCATAATTCTTGCTTACTTTATCTTGGGAGAAGCCGTTAGCTCTTTCCAAATCTTTGGAGGATTATTTACAATAGTAGGAATGGGATTTTATTTTTGGGTTAAGTCTAAATGATCACTTTCACACAAATGTCACGTTAGCGTAATACGATAAATGATTTAACCAATTCATTGGCTCTTAGGGGTATCTCCCACCATTCGTCCGCCATTCATAACCAGCCATTCCCCGGTCTCCCAATCCGACAGTTCCAGGCTTGCCGGTTTATAGTATAAATCGAACCGGATGGCCATCTCCCTTTCCCAGGGATGACGAATGAATAATGATCGAAAAATCTCGTCCAGCCCTGGGATCGCGAAGCCGATCGGGTCAGGGAAAAGCGCCTCGGACTCCTTCCTCGATAGATCTGTCTCCAATGCGAATTGGAAAATCGGACTTTTCGTATACTTATCGTGAACAAGCTCAAACTTAGGCGTTCTCTTGACAGAGAAGTTGGTAATATCAGTCTCGAATTCGCCCTCCTCAGCGGGAAGAATGAACGGCCAGTCCTCGCCTGGGTAACGATAAAGATTCGCCCTTTCAGCCAATTCCGACAACAATACCGTCCAATCCGAAGGTGTGATTGAAGCCGTAGGGATGTTCACGCCCGCGTGATCCATTCCGATCAACCTACCTTCAAGTATCTTGTACAGTTGCTCCATCGAAAGCACTCCCTCTTGTACGGACTCGATACTTTCGACACCGTAACCTAGAGGAATAGGTCTATCCGAATCTTCACTAGTGCTCCAATATACGGCGGGTAAGGTCCCATTGTCCCACCGGAATCCGACCCTAGGCAAAGCCGTACTGCTCTGTCTAAACGAGGGGATATATTCTAGTAGATGGAGAAAATGGGTACCCCACTCTCGCTCCTCTTCCGTGTTCTGCGGGAAAACAAATGTAAGCTCGCTAATCCGTTTCATTTTAAATACCTCCCAATATTTATGGCATAACCGTTGATTCTATTTCTGAGCACACTATAGGTCTATCTAATATTAGAACAAATGTTCGTGAATGTAAATATTTAATTTCCTTATTTTACCTTTATAAATCTGTCCGTTAGCTTAATACTCTGTCCAATTGATGATTGCGTTGTTTTGGCCAGTATATACCCACGTTATGTAACCATTGTCGGGAATGGGATAAAGTACTTGTCACCCGACAGTAATCCGGACTTTACTGACCCGTAAGCTGGTTTGAGTCCAGCCGTCATGAGCAAATGCGTTCATGGCCATGGGAGCTTATTTTTTCGCCGACAACCACTCCGAGAGCGACTGTACTTCTTCATCCTTTAATTTGCCTTTATAGCTTGGCATACCTCCGCCTCCGTTTTGAATTTTGGTCGCAATTTGCTCTTTACCAAGCTTGGCCCCTATCTTCTGTAAGCCGGGTCCAGCTTTGCCCTCCAGATTGACTCCATGACAAGCCATACAACTGCTTTTGTAAATAGTCTCTGCATCTGCAGCACCACTTTGTGTAGTAGCAGCTGTCTGCTTTTTGTCCATAGTACTTCCTTGGGTGCTACCACATGCCGTCATTCCGACAAGTACCATACATCCGACTAAAACTAGCATCACTTGTTTAATCATAAGACTCTTCCTCCTTTAGTTTAGGTACGTCCTCTGAACCAGCCCTTCTCATATGCGTATCGCATAAGCTGCACCCGATTGTCCAAGTGAAGCTTGTGTAAAATATTTTTCAAATGATTTTTCACCGTATGCTCTGATATAGCAAGTGATTCTGAAATTTCCCGGTTGCTTTTGCCTTGGGCCACACATTCCAATATTTGCTTTTCACGCGCTGTAAGCGGTGAATGCTCGGGAACGCTTGTTTTGATGGAAGAAAACTCCTGAAGCAGACGCACGGCGACTTCCCTTGACATGGGAGCTTCATCGATAGCCACCGCTCGAAGATATTCATGCCAGGATACAGGATTTAAATTTTTCAATAAATATCCCTGTGCTCCCTTCTTCAAGGCTTCAAAAAGGTGTGTAATATCATCAGATACGGTCACCATTACAATTTTTACATAAGGAAACCGCTCTTTTATAATTTTGGTAGCCTCTAAACCATCTAGCTGCGGCATATTAATATCCATCAATATAAGATCGGGCATCCACTGTTCAGCCAACGCAATAGCATCCCGACCATTCGTAGCCTCACACACAATATCGAACTCAGGTTCCATCTGAATAATTGCCCGCATGGCTTGACGTGCATGCGCGTGATCATCGACCAACATCAATCGTATGGGTTGAATTATAGCTAGCCCCTCCTTCCAACCTCGACCGTTGTTCCACTACTCTCTTGTTTAAAAGCTAAGAACCAGCCCATTTCCTGTGCTCTCTCCTTCATAATAGTAATACCAAACCCCTTGGGATTCGCCATGCTGTCTACCTGAATGCCGGTTCCATCATCGGTAACCTTGCATCTCCAGCCGTCCGCTTCTTCTTCCCCGATTACCCATGCATGTCGTGCATTTGCATGCTTGTACACATTAATGAGTGCTTCCCGTAAGGTTGCGTATAGCTCCACCTTTTCTTTTAATGAAAGTCGTTCTTCACGAAGCTGCCAGTTCAATTCAGCTGCAATGCCTGTATCTTTCTTGAAATCAAGGACCAGATTGTGAATAGACTCTCCCCATGGCTTGGAATCGGCGACAGGTGGATAACGCAAGCTGGCAATGGCATGTCTGACATATTCATTAACTTGATGGACCGTTTTGCGGAAGCTGTTTAACGGTTCTTTCCTCTTCTCATTTCCCTGCTCCATTTGGTCTACCTTAACAGAAAGCAGAAATAGGGATTGAGCAATGCCATCATGAAGCTCCCTAGATATTTTCTCGCGTTCCATAAGAGCCGCTTTATCGCTTCTTTCCTGCTGCAACATTTCTTGAAGAACCTCCAGCATCCAGAACAGCTTGCGCAATAAAGTCATGGTCACTACGAATACAAGCAGGGGAGCCAGCCAGTTCCCAAGCTCCATAGAAATATAGGGTAATAAAAACGTATGACGTACATACTCCCATAAGCCGATCGTTAGGGTGGGTATGATCAGAATAAGACTTTTAATGTTTTTATACAGCATAGTACTACTCCTTCCTTAATCTTCTTTTTAATCTAACCATAATTTTCAATAAAAACCTATGACTCGTAAGAGCTATCTGTTATCGAGTTCTTCACCTGACTGTAACGAAGTGGCCTGATAGCATCTCAACCTGACTCAAAAGTGCTATATACAAGCATTCAGGCAAAATGCTAGTATATTCGAGAAAAAACCGAAGGGAGACTACCTATGCTCAAGTGGACAATGGCTTTGCTATGCGGCATTGCCTGTGTGGTTGGGATAAGCGTACTGTTCATCCAAGTGAACAACCATCAAGGGGAAATACAACAGGCAGCCACGGCACCCGCAATGCCGGATGCTCCGTTAAATGCCCAGGCGGCAGAGGCGATTTACAAGCAATCCTGCATCGCATGTCATGGAACGGATTTGGAGGGGAAAATGGGTCCCAACCTCCAGAAGGTTGGCGGCAAGCTGTCGGATCAACAGCTCTACAAGCTCATTCAAAGCGGTAGAGGCGGAATGCCTGCTTTTAAAGGAACGATTAAAGATGAAGAAATAGCCAATCTGGCTCGTTGGTTGGCCGAGAAAAAATAACATGAAGTAAACAGGCCGCAAAGCTTTATCAGCTTTGCGGCCTGTTACTTGTAATCTACATACATGCTTGATTAATTCTGTTCATTTCGCGGAGATTCCTTAACATATGGAGCCAGGTAAAGCTCTCTTACCTCATGCCTGATCCAACTCATTAAACTTAAAACAATTAGCAATAATACCAAAGACGACACAAACAGCCGGCGATTATCAGCCTTCATCAATTTGAGAAGCATGCAGCTTAAAACAACAGCCAATGCTATTGCCAAAACGAGCAAACCTGTATGAAATAATGATCCACCCATGAAAGCCTTCTTGACACTGGCATCCATACTTAATAACAATAGTGGACCTGCTGCAACCTGCAGCAAGGTAAAGCTCGCTGCAAGTCTTTTTCCGAATCGTCTGTTTTCTCTTGCAACCGGATCATGGGAATGGCGATGCGATCTTCCCCACCACCAATACATATACATACCTGTCATGGTAAAGCTCGCAGCCATGAAATGCATATACCGCTGCCAAATAGTTGGATAATGAAACAGCGACCCCCAGAAACCTCTTGTTACGTCCCATAGCTCTGGTTGCAGCATGGAAGCAACATTAGTAATAAACAAAAGCGGAATAAATAGGAGAATCCCCATACCTAACAGACCCCAAAATAGATGCATCCTTTTACGATCGCGCCATACTTCCCATGTAAACTTATACACATACAAGGCCAGAAAAGCGACGATTAGTAGAGGAATCATCATGAGCCACATATGCCCGATCAATATGGTTGAAGGGTAAAAGAACTGCGTGTAGATCGTACTAATGATTAATAAGGGTGCTACTCCAAGCACCACTGCAATGCTTTTAAAGATGGATATTTGTGTTGCCAGCTTGTAAGCCATACTGTCATAGATCCGTTCTTTTTTGACAATTCCTTTAATCTCCAGATAGACAGCGGATACGGTTCCCGCGACTAATAGATTGACAAACAGGATATGAAGGATAAAGCCTACAACGATTATAACCTCAAACATCGGCAGATTGCCCGGTATAGCCAGACCCAAATCATTCGGTACAGGCGATTCCATTCGTAACCATGCGTGATTCCCCATATATGATCCCCTCTCACATTTACTGATTCTATTTTTGTGAAGCAGCGTTGCTGCCAGCCTGCACCTGTTTCTCATTCACAACGCTATGAATATATGCAGCCAACGCTTTTACTTCCTCTTCATTGCCGGCAAACGGAGGCATAGCTGAGCGCACTTGGTGCATATTGGGGATAAAGGACGCGATGGCGTCTTCGCTCCATCCGTTGACACGTACAGCCATAGCTCTGCTTCGACGTGCTCCGTCTATACTGTGACAAGAAATGCATTGCATCCGAAACAGCTCCTCACCCGCCTGCAGCTTGTTCGTCTCCGTTACCTTTTGAATCCCGGATAATCTAGACTCTCTTAGCATACCTTCTTTCTTGTAGCGTTCCAAGTCCGATTTCAACACACCATTGGCATACATATAATTATAAATGACATAAGGCTTGCGAATATTTTCGCGGATGATTTCAAATTCGGCCAGCAGCAGCAGGGAAAATAACGCAGTAAATAGAGTTAGACCGATAGGGAAATTCGCTCTTCCATCAAGGAGCATAATCCCTAACACAAAAATCAGCAATAAGGCGGTTACGTTAATAATTGCGAAGGTGAAATCGCTCATACCGGAGCCCCACACAACGAGCGATTGTGCCTTTTCAGGTAAAGTGCGTTGATACCAGATCCCAGATGCGAGCATAAGAGGAACTGAAAGGAGCAGCCATTTTCCAAAGAGCTTTGCAACGGTTACACGGTCCAGTCTGTTTTTGACAAACCATCTCGTAACTGGAGCAAGCAAAGCGACTCCAAGTGTTATAGCCGTGAAGGTTCGGAACAAAGTTGAAGGAATCCAGGTCTCGTTAAGAAAGGCGCTCCAAAAGGATAAGGTTTCGGCCCAATTCCCAGGATTAATTTGTGCGGCCAATATACCCGTAATCAGTACCATAGTTAACCAGGACATTACGCATAAAGCGACTCCTGTGCGCAAATGCAGCTTCTTCTTATCCCCGCTCCATCGGTCCCATGTGTAGAAATACATCAGGATCAGAATAACCTCGGAGACAAATACGAGCCATTCCGTAAACCAGGCCCAGTGGAAAATACGGATCAGCGAACCAATCGCATAAGGCTGAATGATTGTCGTCGTGAACCAAATGCCTACCCCCGTCATGGCCCCAAGTGTGGTTGTAATAATCAAAACCCATTTGCTAAGCCATCTTGAAAAAGCCTCGAGACGCTCATTCTGCTGTTTAATCGCAACGTATTCGATAGAGACCATAAGTATTGAGCCTCCAATTGCGACCGCATGATTGATCATGACGTGCAGAACCGCCATCATACCAATCAAGTTTCCATTTCCGATCCAACCGAAATCTATTGTCGGAAAATCCATAATGCATTCAATCCCCTCTCCTTAAACAAATAAAAATCCTTGCCGTAAACGACAAGGATGATTATATCTAAATCGTGGTTCCTCAAAATGCCTCGTTAGAGCTACATTTATGAAATGTATTTGAACAGGCCACGCTGTTTACTATATATTTTTGTCAAGAGATAATGTCTGTGGTTTTTCTTACTAGATTCTGTAGCTTATCTACCTCACGTTTTAGCTTCTCATTTTCTTGTTTTAAGGAAATCATGAGGGAGAGTTCCGGAAGCGGTGCTTGATCAGTCTGTTCTCTAAGGCTTTCGATTTGTTGGCGAAGGTTTGATTGAGTATATAAAAAGGGCTTGGATACCCCAGCTTCCAGGGAAACCGTATTAAAATTAATTTTTTGATTCCGCTTCATTAGCCTTTCTATAGCTTCTTGTGCCTTCTTAAAGGCGTGTATCGTTTTTTGATTGCTGAATTGTTTGATACCATCTGTATTTCTTATTTTGCGCTTTGATCTACCGGTCGTATCTTCCTGACTTAGTCGTATGTTTCTATTCATCCTAATACCCTCCTTCAAGACATGTATATAGTCGATCTCCATTCCTATTATAGCCAAACGTTTCATGATTAAAATGACTACAAAGTGTCAAAGCCAGGTTAGTTATGGCAAAAATAAGGAGTTCTTGGACATACTTTCAAGTTTGTAATGACAATCTAGCCCTTTCGAGTTATGGGGCTTCTGTAAGGACTGTGCTATAATGAGGCCGATTCTACAACAGTCCGATGAATACATCGATTAAGGAGATAACGATGAACGCTTTTTTACGAAAGAATGGATTTAAATTGCTGGTTACATTGCTGTTTGCTCTGTTTATAGGTAGTGTCATTTCATGGCTTAATCAAGATAGTCCCGCGCTGCCCGTGATCAAGCAGGCTCCCTCATTTACTTTAAACAGTCTTAAAGGAGAAAAGGTACAATTAAGCGATTTTGCTGGAAAAGTACGACTGATCGAGTTTTTATTTACCAGTTGCCCGGACGTTTGTCCCATGACCACTTACAATATGGTGAAGCTGCAGAATGAGCTTAAAAAGGAAGGGATTTGGGGAAACAAGGTACAATTTTTATCAATTACCTTTGATCCGCTCAAGGACACACCTGAAGAATTCAAGAAGTATGGGGATCGTATGGGGATGGACTATGATGGATGGAAGCTGTTGACTGGGACTGAGGCAGAAACCGGAGAGGTTGCCAAAAGCTTTGGTGTCATGGTACAGAAGATGCCGGATGGCTCATTTGTCCATACCGTGACCTCCTTGTTTCTCGTCGATGGAGCAGGAAAAATTCGAAAAGTGTTTGCTATGGGCGAAGGTATGGACAATGAGGATATACTACAAAAAATCCGGCAAATTGCCGGATCAGTCAAGTAACGGAATATTGTCTTAATAACAAAGCAGGTTTACTTATACAAGCAGAGGGTCCTCGGGATCCTCTGCTTCTTCTTTTTCCTTCTTGTACCATTGAAAGAATACATATGCCAAGTATAGTACCGTAAGCTATCTCCTGAACAATCTTAATCACGACCCCTCCTGTCGCTGATCCATAATCGAAGTCAGCCACGAAATGGAGATATCTGGTTTATCCTTTGTTATATTGTCGGAGGTGGCTATGGAAATAGACTCCACTCAGTACCGAACGAATGACTATATTAAGTATGCATAAAGTTTACCAGTATCCTCTGTTAGCACAAAAGGCAACCGATCCAATTCCGGCCGGCTGCCTTGGAACATATATAAGGTATTTTTTAACCAAAATCCTAAAAACGAAACTGCTTCGCTGCTCCTTTACGTATCATCTATTTAATCTTTCAAAGCAAAATCCACTGCATATTCAGCATGGATTTTCGTTGTATCAAATATAGGAACACTGCAATCCAGTTGAGATATTAATAAGGTGATTTCTGTGCAGCCAAGGATAACGGCTTCTATCCCGTCATGGACAAGACTATTAATTATCTCTAAGTAGGACTGTTTCGAATTTTCATTAATAATTCCGAGACAAAGTTCCTCATAGATGATATCATGTACAATCTTCCTATCTGCTTCATCTGGAACGATAACATCAAGTCCAAATTTTTCAATAAGTCTACCCTTGTAAAAATCTTGTTCCATCGTAAAAGCAGTACCGAGTAAAGCGACTTTTTTAATACCACATTCAACAATTTCATTTGCCGTTGCATCAGCTATATGCAGTAATGGTATTGAGACCGATTCTTCTACTTCATTTGCCATCTTGTGCATGGTATTCGTGCATATGACAATGCAATCTGATCCGCCAGATTCGAGTTTTTGTGCAGAATCAGTCATGATTTTTGTGGCTTCATCCCAGTTTCCCTCATATTGGAGAGTCTTGATCTCATGAAAATCCACCGAAATCATAAGACTTTTTGCAGAATGGTGTCCGCCTAATTTTTCCTTTACACGCTGATTGATGATTTGGTAATAAAGCAAAGATGACTCCCAACTCATTCCACCTATTAGCCCAATTGTTTTTATAGTTAAACACCTCTGAATTAAATATTTATTACATATTAACATTATTACCCATTCAAATGATAGATTAGTTGCACAACGCCTGAGGAGAACGTTCTTGTATTAACCATTTTTAAATTCAACCTCTGTTTAATATCAATAAACAACGGTTTTCCTTCTCCCAAAATAACAGGGTGAACAGATAATCTAAATTCATCAACAAGCCCTAAATTGATAAAAGTTGTAATAAGACTCGCTCCGCCATATAACCAGATGTCTTTACCAGGCTTATTCTTTAATTTATTTACTTCTTCAAGAATATTATCATTTATAAATAATGCTTTAGTATCAGTCCCTTTTTGCGTTCTGGAAAACACATATTTTTCTTTACTATGAACCAATCCCCACATTTCTTTTTCAGTTTCAGTATCTTCAATTTCTGGAGTAAATTGTCCCCACATATCATAGCTTTTTCTTCCGTATAAAATAGTATCAATTTGATTCAAGAAATTAATAAACCCTATCTCAGAGTCCATAATGCACCAATCAACTTCCCCATTTTTCCCTTCAATAAAACCATCTAAAGTAACTGCTAAATCTAAAATTATTCTTCGTTTCATGATTTGTTACTCCTTTCGTTGATCTACCATTCATTATAGACCTTAAATATGTCACCTTGTGTCATATTAGTACCGGAAAGGTAACTTTTCAACTATGGAAAAGGAACTGCCGCGAAGCGAGTCCTCCACTATCGTTTTCCGTTAGCACAATGATCTACTCTATCAAGAGTTTATTTTTGGACAACTGAACTTACCGTTTCTTTCTCATTTTGTGCCTCACCATGTCCTGCACCGAACAAGTTCAAAATCACAACCCCAATTACGATTAAAGATATACCTACAATGCTTCCAGTGTTTATTTTTTCTTTCCAAATTAGGACCGAAATAAGCGTCGTTGCTACTGCGCCTACCCCTGACCAGATAGCGTAAGTCATGTTTAAGGGAAGTGCTTTGAGTGCAAGCGAGAGAAAATAGAACGAGGTAACAAAGGCAACTAGCGTGAATAGAGTTGGATATAGTTTAGTGAATCCTTGTGATGCCTTAAGCATCGATGTATCGATCAACTCACCAATGATAGAGATTGCCAAGAAAAAATATGCCATTATTTTTCCTCCTCTAAATTTGCTTTCAGTCCATCAATAATTTTTTGTCTTAGTTCTCCCTTTGGGGGAGCCAGCCCAAACATTTCAGCAAACCATAATCCATCTATTGCTAAACGTATCATCGTCGATCGAACAGGGTCTAATCCGTCATTCGATTGTTTAAACTTCATAATAAAGAGCGCCTCCTTGATGGTGTTGGGTATTTACCCGTCGACAATCCCATCATACCGAGGCGCTCTTTTTTTGACAAAGCCCATTTCTTAGGCTATACAGGAATGTTTAGCGCAATGTGGTGTAGCGCGGCGTTGCGAACGAAATATCGGATCAACCGCTACACTTGCGTTTTGCTTCTTTTAATATTCTCGCTTAATTACAAAAAACGTGCCTCGAATTGTTCCAGCTAGTTTTGACTTCTGTCTAGCAAACTTAAACTTCTTCTCTTCTAACTCTTTTGGTACCTCCATCCCCTCAGAAAGCTTAAAACCAACGGCCCGCTTCTTAGGGTTATCAAGGGTATACAGGACGTTGACCGCTAGACCATCCTCATAAAAGACGAAGGTCCATTTGATATTTTCCACTTGAAGACATGTCGTTTCTAAAGGTTTGGCCGCAAACTCAATATCACGTTCTTCTTTCAAAATTCGGTTCACATAATCGAGGGTCTCCTGGCTTTCACTAGCTGGTACCACTGTAAATTCATGCTTGTATTTGTTCATGAAATAACGAGCTTCATTCGCACGTAAACCAGCAAGCGCATCTGCTACAGGTGAAGATTCTAAGCCAACCGTAGACACATTTTTAAAATCAACGATATAGGACATTTTTATCGCTCCTTTTATCACTTTTTTATACAGGAATCCACATTTCACTAAAAACTAAGCCGTTCGGATTATGTTGATTCGAGTCAAAGCATTGAATATCTGAAACAGAATTGTTTTACAATTCAACCAATACTTTTTCAAGCTGTCCGCACATGCTCGTCCAGCCGTATTTTGCACCTCCGAGCGCTTGAACTTTGCTGAAGCCGTTGTGATCAAGATGCAGATGGACAGTTCCGTCTTTATTTTCTTGCAATGTCCAGATGATCGTAGTGTTCTCTCCGCCGCTGTCCCAAGTATATGACAAACGGTGCGGCTCGACGACTTCCAGCACTTCGCAATGGATGATGCCATCCCACCCTTCGACCGGCTCCCTTCGGAACTGAAAACGGTGGCCGACAATAGGTTTGAAATCGTTGTCCATGACCCATTTCGCCAGCTTATCGGAGTCGGTCAAGGCGTTCCACACCTGCTTGATTGAACTTTTGAATTGAAAGTCGAGCGATAGATCCTGCTTCATTCCTGTTCCTCCTTAAGAAGTTGATCCAGACGAACCATATTTTGTTTCCAAAATTTCTCGTAGTACGACAACCAATCCTGAAGCTCCTTCAGCGGTGCGGGATTGAGACTGTTTCGCGTCTCACGGCCAACTTTACGCTCACTCACGAGGCCGGCTTCCTTCAAAATCGTCAAATGCTTGGAGACTGCGGTTCGGCCCATCGCAAAATGCGGAGTTAACCGATTGAGCGGCAATTCTTCGGCATCCGCCAGCAGCCGAATGATTTCACGCCGGGTCGGATCGGCCACGGCATAATAGACATCCCGTGTCTGTGCAACTGCGCTCATCATCATCCACTCCTTCGCATGAAATGAAATTACACCAAATGGTGTCTTTATTTTATGACACTATATAGAGTCCTGTCAACAAGAAGCATCCACCTTCTTTCCTTAGCTAATCAACCGTTTTCATGCGAAGATGAAAAAATACTATTGACACGACACCAAATGGTATCCATATTTATTGTGAGGAGGAAACAAATGATCGAGATTGTCGGTGCGGAAACCAACCGCGAAAGAAGAAACCCATTCCCGGGGAAAAGTTATCACTTATTGTGTTACAACGGCGCTGCTTGCATTCGTTGTTGGGAGCGGAGGAATCGAGGATATAACCAATCAATGGGGGACACTCGAGACGGTGGATATATTAGGGTATCCGGTATACTTTCTGGCAGAGGCGGAGGAGATCCCGCTTCATGAATTGTCGGCACAATTTATTATGGGCCGTACTGCGGTATCCAAGCATTTTAAAATCCTTAAAGCGGCTAGGTTGGTGCTTGCTTGATCGAAAAGTCGGCAGAGAAACGCGATTCAGGCTGAACGCCTCTCCTCTTCAAGAAATTCAGGTTTGGGTGGCTTCCTACAACAAGTTCTGGAGCAAAGGCATGTTGGGATTGAAACGATTATTGGAGGATGAAGAAAAATGAGAGAAACCTTGATCATGGATTTTCAGTACAACACATCGATCGAGAAGGTTTGGTCCGCTTTGACCGATTCAAACAAGCTTGCCCAGTGGGTCATGGACAATGATTTTAAACCCGAAGTAGGACATCGGTTTCAGTTTCGCACTCAGCCGGCCGAAAGGTGGAATGGAATTATTGACTGCGAAGTGCTGACTTTGGACGCACCTAATCGGTTGTCCTACACTTGGGTCAGCGGTGGACAGAATAACACAGTAACCTGGACATTGCAGGACCTGGGGAACGTCAAGGTGAACCTTTATCTCGAACAATCCGGAATCACGAATGAGTATGTACTCGAAAACGCGAAGCGTGGCTGGGCTGCAATGAGCGGCACGCTTGAAAAGGTATTGGCAGAATAACCTCCCGTTAGCCTCCCATGCATCCTCTGCGTTGCACCACAGAGCATGAAAGATAGTCCGTTCTTTCATGGTAGTTGCTGGAAAACATAAACCGGCTGCATGCCGTTTGCAGTCGGTTTATTGTTTGTTTTGGACAATATGCTTGTTGAATGAATACATTCAGTCTTTTGCGTTATTGTAGCTTTAGGTAATCCTTTGATGTAATCGCCAGCTTTTCCCCTGCTCCGCACGGAGCGTGCCAGTTTCCAAAGCATTCCGCGCTCCATCGAACGAAAAGTAGTCGTTCATAGGTTCCACGTTACTTCTGTAAATGGGATTGTCAGATCGGTCCCAATTCGCATCAGCAAGTTTTCAATCTCACTTCCGACCCATACTGGAGCGGAATCTTACAAATCTCATTCTTATTTCTGTTGAGTCCTGTATTACAAAATCATTTGCCAACAGATAATTTCTGGCGTCGGTAAAGCTTTTTCCTACAGTGATTAATGGAGTGCATGGTTCGGCACTTCCTGTGATTGTGAATTGGGTGATCCTAAAATGGCGATCGTGGAATAAATTTACAGAATCTAATTCTGTTCTGCGACGACGTTTACGACCTTTACATATAAATGATGGAACAGACAGCATTGAATTTCCAATTCGAGTACTAATCATGTTACTAGTCTTTACGATTTTATTCCGTCTCTTCTCGCGGCGCTTTCTTCCTCCACATCCACAAGATCCACACGAACATGACATTCTGATACACCCTCTTAATTAAATTAAATTATGGTGTATCATATGTAATAGCTTGGTCAAGTACGTGGACAAGTACCACGTAACAAAATGCTATGTGAAGGTGATGTTCCATAACATGATCTATTTTTTCCACCAAGTGCTCGTCGGAATTTCCTTAGAAGCTATCACAACAGTTTCGCCGATTTTTGGAGTTGCAATGATGACCTTTTGTGCTGAAGCCGCTTTCGTGACCCGTTCTATAGGATCAGTCCATAAGTGAAAGGCTAGCGTGAACGCTCCCCAATGAATGGGAATCAAGAGCTGTCCTCTAAGATCAAGATGAGCTTGCACCGTTTCTTCAGGCTTCATATGAATCAACCACCGCTCGTCGTATTGCCCACATTCCATCATGGTCAAGTCAAACGGTCCGTATGTTTCACCGATTTCCTTAAAGTGAGGACCATAGCCGCTATCTCCGCTGAAGTAAACCCTCGTCTCACGTCCGACGATCACCCATGAGCACCACAATGTTGAATTACGATTAAATAACCCTCTTCCTGAGAAATGCCTCGCCGGCATACAAGCCAACGTGAGACCATCGATCACTAGCTCTTCATACCATTGGTGCTCGGAAATTTTTTCTGGAGCGACACCCCATTTAATCAAATGCCGACCTACTCCTAATGGCACGATAAATTGACGGGTTTTGTCATTTAGTTTACGAATTGAAGAATAGTCCAAATGATCATAGTGGTCATGGGATAAAATGATCGCATCAATCGCGGGAAAATCCTCTGGCTGAAGAGGCAGATTCTTGCTGTATCGTTTCGCACCAGCCCACGGAATTCGAGTGCCTAGCATCGGATCAAAGAGAAGTCTTTTACTCTCTATTTCAAGTAGAAAAGCCGAATGGCCAAACCACGTTACACGTGCAGCATCCGGAACAGTAATTTCATCAGCTAACCGAAAAGTCTCTACATCAACATTAGCTGCAGGCTTTAGTTTCGCTCTTCCTAATAGAGTATCCCTTAATATACTGAATATTTTCGTTAAACCCATTCTCATATTGGTCGGAATCTGATTTTCATATTTTTTCATGGTTATCATCTTTCATTCAATCATTATCTTCGCAACGTATTTCTATACTCTGTTTATTTCTATTCTATGAATTGTTTATCCTTCATCCCTTCCATCATTTTACTAGTTATTGACCGTCGTTTCGTTCATATTAATTCTATAAGAGTCATAAATTGGATAACCGATCATTTGTGTAAGGCATGCTTTAAAGCCGTAGTATATCCTTTTACAATTCTCTGGCTGATTTCAGCAGTAGGAAAGTATTCTTCAAAGCCGTGAAAACATCCGGGGTATAAATGAAACTCTGTTGGCACACCAGCCTGCGTTAGCCTTAATACATAATCGATGGTTTCATCACGAAATGGATCTAAGTCACCAACACATGTGTATGTGGGTGGAAGTCCTGTCAAATCGTTTGCACGTGCTGGAGCAGCATATTGGGATACTTCATCTATTTCCCCTAAATACATTTTCCATCCAAATTGGTTTTTTGCTTTATTCCATACTCTTTCATCTGTTATTTCATTACTGGACTTAGTAATGTTCCGATCATCAATCATTGGGTATAGAGGCATTTGGAATATTATAGAAGGCCCCTTTCGATCTCTTGCCAAAAGGGATACTGCAGCCGTTAATCCACCTCCGGCACTGGGACCAACTACTGCGATTCTAGATGAATCAACCCCCAGTTCTTCAGCATTTTCAGAGAACCATTTGAGTGCAGCATAGCAATCTTCGAGTGGGGCCGGAAAAGGATGTTCTGGAGCCAACCGATAATCCACTGAAACGATGACGCAATTGAGTTCGGTTACTAGTTGTTGCAAAGCAGGGTCCATCATATCAGCAGATCCAAGGATATAGCCACCGCCATGAATATATAGAACACCTGGAAGGGTTTCATCCTTCACTCTTGGTTCATAAATTTTGATCCGAACATCTGAATCCCCTTCTGCTCCTGGAACATGTTTCTCTAATGTTAAAACTGCATCATTAATGGGCAGCGATCCAGCTATACCAGCAAACATCTCATTCATCTCGTTCCTTTTGGCACCTAAATTCTCTTGGGTATAAATGACTTCTGGTATATAAGAAAACATTTCTTTAATTTCCGGATTTAGTTTACTCTCCATAATCCAATCATCCTTCGTTTATAGTTTCACACATCAATTTTAGTCCGATCCATGCCTTGTCCTTGTTGGCAATAGTTGAAAATGTCCACTCTCAAATTGCTGTTACGCGAATGTTTCATAATGAGCAACAAACCCTCAGAATCTGCACGTGGTACATCACTGAGGCATTTATCGCTTTTCATTTTAAGGACAAGTGCTGGTTTTGGTTATTTAAATCCTTACTTTCCTTGCATATTTCTCCATGCTGTTTGCCCCATCAATTCGCGCATGGTAGTCATGTACGTTTCTTCCGACGTGGTCCATCTTAGTCTAGCAGTTTCTTCCGCATCCGGACCTGCAAGAAAACGTAGTTGTTCAGACTCATCGCTGGCAGCAGCGTAAATCTGATCGGCAACCTGGTTTTCATCTGCATTATTAAATGGATAGTTCATCATAGATTGCATCATGTGATCAAAATAGAGCTTGTACGATTGTGGAACAGACACATCTTGGGATGCGGACATGGTGTTCGACGCGAAGCTCGTTGTTCGCATGGCACCTGGTTCCACCAGTTTGACGGAAATATTTTGCGATTCAAGCTCGTACGCTAGTGATTCCGAAAGCCCTTCGACTGCATGCTTTGTCGCGGCATAGATCGTAAGAAGCGGGTTTGACGCAAAGCCCAAGTTCGAAGTGATATTTACAATGGTTCCGCCGCCTTGCCCGCGAAAATAAGGTGTAACCGCCTGAATGACGTTCATGGTACCGAAGACATTGGTCTCGAAAACCCCGCGGATTGCATTCATAGGTGTTGTTTCAAACACCGAGAGGATGCTGATTCCAGCGTTGTTCACAACGGCGTCTATCTGGCCAAACCTGGAAATTCCTGCCGAAATCGCGGCCTCTATGCTCGCAGGATTTGTAACATCGAGCTCCGTTACAAAAATCCGCTCGGGATTTTCCGCTACCAAGCTCTGGTCCGGTTTGCGCATCGTCGCAACCACGTTCCATCCCTCATAAGCAAACTTCCTGGCTGTAGTATTTCCTAATCCGGTCGAACACCCGGTGATCAATACGGTTTTTGTCATAGAACTATCTCCTTCGAATAATTTTTTGTTTTTCTTTCTAAGCTTACATGGTTGAAGTGACTCTAAGTCAATTGCATATATCTACTCCTTATTGGTAAAGGATTGTATTTGACTCGATGTAAGTTCTGATTGTAAAATATGTTAGAGTAACTCTAATCAAAACAGGCGGTGAATGATATCTTATGGGTTATTCTATTAAGGAAATTTCCGAAAAAATGGGCATTACTCCATATACACTTCGTTTCTATGAGAAAGAAGGCGTGTTGCCAATTGTTGAACGAGATGCGAATGGGGTCCGCATGTTTAGTGAACACTACATCGATTGTATTGAGACGGTACAAGCCCTGCGTTCAACAGGTTTACCACTAGCAGAAATAAAACAATATGTGGAGCTTTATAAGAGTGGGGATAGTACATTGCAAGAAAGGAGAAAGTTGCTGGTACTCCAGAAAAGCAAAGTGGAGGAACAAATAACACTTTTATTGAAAACACTGGAAAAGATCAATTACAAGGTGGCGTTAATCGATGTCCAAGATAACAAATTTGAAAAGCTGCCGTAATATGAAGGGCAGCTTGAATCGTATCCTTTTAAATCAGATATTCTCTCCCTAAATACCTCATCTACTTTAGTTGGAATTAACGCATAAACTGGAGCTTACCCCAAGTTCCTTTACTCCAGAACAATAGCAGCTTATTACTCCAAACTACCAGCCATCACATCATACTTGAGTATAAATTCACCTTTTCTCCAGCCATCGTTAACATCATCATCGAAATCCATTGATCATTCATAACCGCGTTCATCTAGCCATTCTATGGCAAATTCCATATCATCATTTTGTAAATGACACAAATCTCCCTACATAAAAAAAAGCCTGATTCCTCAAGCTTTTCTTCCATATGTTATTATTTGTGTCATTGGACAATCTCAAAGTGCATGAAATTCATCAAACTTTGCCTTTATAATTCCTGATACTTAGTGGAGAAGAACAACGATCCTTTTGTCGGGCAAAATACTCTAAACTGTTTCCGTGCTCACCTAAGTGTTAATAATCTTTCTTGCTATATTTTATATCCTTAATTAAACCCAATACAAAACTAACAGGAACCAGTATCAAAGGAATTAAAGCTGTAAAAACCATTAGCCATAAAACTGCACCGCCTATTACTGAAAAACACATAAATGAGAATACGTATATATTAAAAATAATTAAAGGATAATTCAAACAACATAAATATATTACTTTTTTAAAATTTATAACTACTAAGATAAGATAGCCTGTTAATATTGGAGTAGTCATTAAAAAATATGGTAAAATTTTATCCTCTTGCGGATCTCCTCCTTCACTAAAAAAATGATATTGTTCCCCATATGGGATTACTACGAAGATTAAATATAATACAATCACTATGGATACTGCTAATAAATAAAGACTCATATTTGGCTGTTTTGCAAACATAAAGACCTCCATATTAAATAAACTCCTATCTGTCACGAACAATAAAATTAGAGCAGGAATTCTATATATATCCCTAAATTGTACCATAATGTAGTTATAGAACTACTCGTTACTTAAATAAACCAAAAGAGGAGCTGCTTGGCGGCAAACTCCTCCACTACCGTTTCTCGTTAGTTGAATAACATTTTTTTATTTCCGCCAAAAAGTTGAATAGTCTGCTTTATCCAAAATATTAAACTCGATTATTTTCTCAAGTAATTCGTATTTCACCGGCTCATTCCACGGTATTCTAAATAATCCTTTGGTAGCGCTATAGCCAGCTTGTACAATGTTATCGGCAAAGTGCGCGATGCATACTTCTTCGGGTGAAACGCTCAAATGATGCTTCGCTGTGGAAAAGCCTATAATAAATGTGCCGTGATCGGAATACATTGGCGTATTCCACTTGATTTGCCCTTCCAAATTCGGGAATTTGTTGGCGACCCACGCCAAAATCTCCTCCGTTCGGTCGCGATGGTCGGAGTTATCAATACGCGCTAAATATTCGTAAAAAACTTCCACGTTGTACCCTCCTAAAATAACTATGTCATTCAGAGAAATTCCTCAATCCCTTCCATCGTTAAAACTCCATACAGAAACGCTAAAACACTTCCCCCCGGTTAATTGAATACTCTCTATGTTCAACGTTCAACTGATTCTCTTCAGGGTCTAATCTTCTATTAATATATCATAAAACATGCGATTCCCATTCAGCTATCCTGCCCATACTTCAACGGAAATAAAAAAGGAGCCACTACAAGCAACTCCTGCACTCTCGTTCTCCCGTTAGCTGTTAGCTTAACGTTATTTTCTAGAACTCAGTCTTATTTTTCCGAAGGGTATCCACTTATCCATGATTTATAGACCATTGAGCAAGCATTTTCCTCTGACGAATCTCTAAATTCCTATAAGGAGCTGCTGGATCAAATATTTATTGACATATAGTTCTTTCCTTCAACAAAACCAAGACTTTCATACATCGCTTTAGCCATATCAGACGAATGTAGCAGGATTTTTCTAATTCCCTGTGTCTTCAAATCGTCTATTGCTTCACTAATAAGTTTGGATACTATACCTTGACGACGGTAATTTGGGATTGTGAAAACATTAGTCATGTATGCAACTAATCCAGAAGGATTTTCAAATCGTGGTGCAAATCGACATAAGCAAAAACATACTGCTGATACAACTACTCCGTCATCATCAGCAACCCATACAACGAGTGACTTGTCTGATAATGAAGAATCAAAGTAGTTTCTAAATGTTTCATCCATACTACTGTTGTTCTCATGACATAGCAATATCTTACGAAATTTAATTAACTGCGGTATATCGGTAGTAATAGCTTTTCGAAACAGCATGATTGACTTCCTTCCTATTCAAATTATAAATTTTCAAATATTAACTACTAACTGAATTATTATACAGAAAATAAAATATATCCACTAGATAAAGAGGTCTATTACTACAGAAACGGTAATGCAATCTTGTTTAACTTTATATCTGTATTTTATAACATCTAAAATAAACACAGTATGTTTATAAAAGTGCCTAAATTTAAGGATTTCTGCATAGTTCATCGTTGTAGCAACACTATCGTCTCCACATGGTCGAATGCATAAAACTCAAACACCCACTATAATGTCTAACGTCGATACTTCAACATTCAACTCTATTTTCCACTTTACCACTATTCCTTCTCAGCAAATGCTTCGAGAAATCTTGCATACATAGGCCATTACTAATAGCTTTACGATTTGCGGGAGGTTTTTTCATTACAAGCGAGGTGCAGGCCTCTTGACGAGAGGATAAATTTGTAATAATATAATGTCAGTCACCACTGACAGACATTTCATATTCTACAGAAAGGGAGGGAGTTGATCATGCGTCAAACTAAGCAAGGGAGCGCGGAGAAATTGTTACGGGCTGCGATTGACCTAATCTCGGAGAAAGGCTACCACGGCGTCACGACAGAGGAAATCGCTTCATATGCCGATTTAAGCGAAAAGACGCTTTTTCGACATTTCGGTAGCAAGCAAAATTTGCTTGAAGCCGCCCTTGAACGATTTCAGTATGCCGAAGAGATGCGAGTACTCTTCAACGAGCAGATTGTATGGGAGTTAGAGGTCGACCTACTAGCCATCAGCAGAAAATATCATGACATCATGAACCGAGACCGAAAGCTGATTCTGATCGCCTTAAAAGATGAGGTCCATATCCCCGGCTTTAAAGAACGTCGACTGCAACATCCCCGCCAATTGTTGACGTATCTGACAGATTACTTTATAACGATGTGCGAAAAAGGAAAAATAGTCTGTACGAACCCCACCATGCAGGCGTTTACATTCTTGATGGCTCAATATGGCGCGTTCATTAACGATTTGGAAGCTGGTAACAATTATCCTGATATCAGTCTCGATCAGTTCATACAAGAGAACGTGATAATCTTCGTCCAGTCTCTAACTCTTTCCAAAACAAGCTGTGAAAAGGAGCGGCAAAAGAAATGATGAATCAGGAAGTTTCCGCATTTATCGAGAACCTTAGTCAACCATGGCAAATCGAGGTCAGCAACCAACTACGCCAGATGGTCCATCAGGTTATTCCAGAAGCCGAAGAACGCATTCAGTACAAGAAGCCCCATTTCCTGAAAAATGGACACTATGCGGCGGTTATATCACCATCGAAAGATACTATTGCATTCATGATCATGAATTCTTCCGGCCTTACGTTTCCGAAAGGATTTGAAGGGCCAGACGAGAGGAAATGGCTAAAAATCCGTAAAGAGGATACACCCGATTACGATCTCCTGGCCGATCTTCTGGTTCAGGCTTCAAGCACTCTGTAGTAAATTAGGGGAATAGTTCCCTTCAAAAAACAAGGAGGATTTTCATGGATAACAATCTGAATCAATCATTCGAAATTGCTTTTACACGTGTATTCGATGCCCCTCGCAAACTCGTATTTAAAGCATGGACAGAGCTCGAGCATTTCGCGAAATGGTGGGGACCAAAGGGGTTCACCCTCGAAGTCATTAAAATGGACGCTCGATCAGGTGGCGAGTTTTTAGGTTTTCAGACTTCTCCTGACGGAAATCACGTTATGTGGGGAAAATTTGCATACCAAGAGGTTGTCGAACCTGAGAAAGTGGCTTTTATCCAATCCTTTTCCGATGAGCAAGGCAATACGGTCCGAGCGCCTTTTAGCGCGAGCTGGCCTCTTGAAATTATGAATATCATCATGCTAGAAGATGACGAAGGTAAAACTGTTTTAAAACTGAAAGGTGGCCCTGTGAACGCTTCCGCTGAGGAACAAGAAACCTACAACGGTATGGTTCCAATGCTTCAACAAGGTCTTGAGGGTACTTTCAATCAACTTGCCGACTATCTTGTCTCCCTGAAGTAGAATGCGATAAAAAAGTTAATCGGCCAAAAAAACCTTAATCACTTTGAGCATTACGTTTCAGCTGGGAACGTTTGTTCAATTAAAGAGCAGCAGTCTAGGACTTTATTTTCTCGTCCATGGCTACTGCTGTTTCGTTTTTCGCGTCAGTCTAATACTTATTTTTCGGAGTTTGACGAATTGAACAATTTCCTTCTTTCTATTAAGTTCTTTGTATATAGCAAAAAACCTGTCATTTAGACAGGTTAATGATTCATGGATTTGTGCAGTACCAAGAATGCCACTACAAATACTTTATAGAAGTCTTCAATGCTCCACATTAGACTCAGAGGTTAACTGGTACACATGTATTTTAACAAATGGAAGCGGCTCATAACTTCCGGCTTCCGTAATTTCACTTGTTTATAGTAAGCCCGAATATGTATCTCCTGAATTTCACTCTAGCGTCGCGTTCAGACGATCACGCGGTAGTGAAGATGAACAACGCCGCTTCGGAAGCAGCGCTCACCGAGCAGCTCGAGCCGCATGCGGAGGTTGTCCGGCAATGCTCGCTTACCTCCGCCCAAGACGATCGGATTTAGAAGCAGATGACACTCGTCGATCAGTCCCGCGCTCATCGCCTGCCCAGCAAGCTCGGGGCCGCCAATCGTAATGTCGGCTCCTGAAGACTCCTTCAGCCTCCGGATCGCATCAGGATCGAATTCGCGCTCGATCCTAGTCCTGGCGCTTGAAACCGCCTGAAGCGTCCTGGAATACACGATCTTCTCAGCCGCTCGCCAGATCTGCGCGAACTCCCGCATTACCTCCGGTTGATCGCCGGGCTTGGCGCTCGCCGTCTCCCAGTACACCATCGACTCGTACATTCGACGCCCGAATAGGTAGGTGCCAATCGGCCGCTCGAAGTCAGTCCAGAACGCAAACACCTCGTCATCAGAGATCGTCCACTCGAAATTGCCGCGCTCGTCCTCAATGTAACCGTCCAAAGATACGTTAGCAGCGTAGATCAGTTTAGCCATTTCAATAACGCCCTCCAATTTTCAGTTTCCAACGAGACCAAGGCCTGCCTCTCTGAATTTGAACAAAGAAATATCTATTTCCATATTGACAAATATTGGAAGTATCCTGCCCGTTACTTCAATGAGAATCGAAAAATACCCCGCATCGCTGCAAGCTCCTCTGCTATCGTGTCCCGCTAGAATCCCTTACCAACCCATAATTTGTGTTTCTTTTTTTGTATAAAAGACAGTATTGTTTTTTATTAATCTTCCCAGTAAAACAATGCGTCAAATACCTTATACCCATCATCGTTTAATATAGTTCTAATTTCAGTTTCAAATGAAAGTTGTTCCTTAACGACCCTCTTAGTCAAAAATTCTATTTTGTACTCCGTAATCTTACCCAATTGCAGACCCGGTCGATTGCTACACCATTGATCAGCTAGTTCATTTTCGATATAGATTCTCGGAGACTCTTTGGAAGATTTTTAACAACCAAATCGTAAGAGTGATCAATCATTGCAAAGACATCCGATACTGGCAAGGAACCATCGATTGTAATTGTATTCCAGTGCTGTTTATTCATGTGGTACGCTGGTCGAACGGTCTCATGTTGCTCTCTTAAGTTTTCCGCAATCACCGGGTCACATTTTAGGTTTAAGTACCCTTTATTCTCAAAAAAAAGAGCGAACATTTTACCCGAAATTTTTAGCACCAATGGATCGGGTCCGAAGGGATAATCCTTAGTCGCTCCTTTCTTCTTTAAACAGTATTCGATGATTTTATTCTTCAAATCAGCACCTCTTCTTCTCTTCTGAATCAACTTGAATAAATTTACTGTCACTGAAGTAGATTTTATAACTCAAACCGTTTGCCAATATTCCCAGTAGAGTCACCTCAAACTTCATAATTCCAATTTCATGAATGCACTATAGGGGTCCTCAATGTAATCTGAAAATGGTTCACAATACTGAAACCCGAAACTTTCGTAGAGTCTTCTAGCCGGTTCGAAAGCCTCCATCGATCCCGTTTCCAAACTTAATCGTTGGTAGCCACGTCGCTTGGCTTCTTCAATGATGTGTGTAAGGATTCCCTTCGCAACCCCTTTTCTAAGATGTTGTGTAGAAGTACGCATTGACTTTACCTCACCATGTTGATCATCAATTTCCTTAAGTGCTCCGCAACCCACTAATTGATCTTCTTCCCACGCGCTCCAGAATGTAACATCTGGCTTTTTCAATCCTTCAAGATTTAAGGCGTGTATACTTTCTGGTGGAGAATGAAGAGTCATACTTTGAAGGTGTTCGCCGATTAATGAAGCCACTTCAGGTCCACTTAAATCATCTAATAAGATAATCAGAAATACCACTCCATTTCCTGTATTTACTTATTTGCTAGTTTCAATTTCCACATTCTTTCTTAATTATCCTGCATGTACTTCAATAAAGAAAAGAGGAACTGCACAGCTGCAGATCCTCAACTATATAATACTGAAATATCTTATAATAATCTCTACCGTTGATTACCTTTTAGATCTAACGGGGACGGAAACTCTATGAGTGTCGCGATGGATCGCGGACAAGTCCAATCTTTAAACACCGAGGCGATCCGACTTATTTGGAAGGATGCATAGAAAACTCGTATTATCAGGCTGTTATAGAGATTGAAGAATGTTCAATATTTCTTTTGGCTCCGTCCGTTTTGTGTAATCTGGGTCAACGCTCGCAAAACGGATAACACCTTGCTTATCAATAATATAAGTTGCAGGTACAGGAAGCTCCCATGAATCGTCGCCGTTATGTTCATCTAATGCAGCTCCAAGTGATCGATGAAAATCATGCAGATCTTCCCGGAGCTTGAATTTGAGCTGATACATCTTCGCTACCTGATTGTGCAAATCACTCAAGACATGAAAGCTCAATTCGTTCTTTTCATGGACGCTTAACGAATGGTCCGGTGTTTGAGGACTGATAGCCAACAGTTGAGCGCCGGCTTCATGAATGTTGTCAATGATTCGCTGATAAGCTCTTAATTCTAGATTGCAGAACGGGCACCAGCCCCCACGGTAAAAGGTAAGGATAACATGACCCTTCGCGGTTTTTTCCGACAAGGTAATATTATTCCCTATTTGGTTACCCAAGGTGAAGTCAGGCGCCATTGCTCCAACAGCCAAACCTTTAGCAGTGCCTGATTCCCGGAGCTCCTGGGTCGAATGCACGAAGGCTTCTACGACCTCCTTAGGAAGAACCTCCAAACCATGCTTCGCCTGTGCATCCAGCTCATCTTGTAATTTTAGATATTGCGAGTTTGCCACTGTCCATCTCTCCTTCCCTAATATATGACAATCGTAGCACTCTCATAACCAAGCCTCTACCAGTGGGCGGAGACCGGTGCTGGTTTGCGGGATTATCCGCATCATCACAATCCAAAAAACTATTTCAAAGAGTGATTAGGGGAAGAACTTAGCGAACGTCGAACAAACTCGCCAGGGTTGACGCCATATTTTTCGCGGAAAACTTCCGCAAAATAACTGGGATTCGAATAACCCACGGCATAAGACACCTCAATCACGCTGGTACTACCATTCTGCAGCAAGCGATACGCTTTTTCCAGACGTTGATCCTTTAAGTAACCGAACACCGTTTTGCCATACATTTCTTTGAAGCCAATCTTTAATTTATAGTCATTCAGGCCAATCATTCGAGACAGA
Organism: Paenibacillus radicis (ex Xue et al. 2023); assembly: GCF_024722015.1. Classification (GTDB taxonomy): domain Bacteria; phylum Bacillota; class Bacilli; order Paenibacillales; family NBRC-103111; genus Paenibacillus_S. The sequence continues at coordinate 154,127 of NZ_JANQBD010000008.1, forward strand.
TCCATAAGTGAGGGCGGCTCCACCATCTGCTCCAAAATTATTGCCCGAGCTTGTTCAATTTTTGCCATATCGGTCTTGGATAACTTGGTTGATGCTGACTTATCGTCCATTAAGAAGGAGCCGAAGGCTAAAGACATCAATTCGAGCATTTTACACTCTATCTCGAGGTTTCGAACTGCATCATATGTTTGAGGAGGACGAACGTCGCCGGATCTATAGTCTCCTGGAACATGCGGTACGGCTTCTCACCAATGATTCGATTAAATTCGACCGATTGAGCACCGCCAGTCTCTTCCATAAACTGATGAAAGGTCGACACAGGGATACCGATACTCAGCATTTTAACAGATTGATCTTTTTTAAAATGCATGCTGGCCTCCGCAGGATTAGCAAATTGCAGAGTGTGGCTACCAGGGGCTACCTCGTACTGCACACCGGCGACTTGGATTTCTCTAGTACCTTCTAAGCAGTAGCTCAACTCAACCATGGGTGCATCTGTGTGAAAATTCACATTACTGTTGTGATGCAGCTTAAACTCAGCAATAGCCACCCCTAAATCAGAACGGGGTACAAATCGGTGAACAGAGCCCACTCCTATCCTTGAATGGAGCTTCATCAGTTCAGTCCGGTTATACGTAAACCTGTGTATTTGAAGACCGTCGAAGAGAAGATTAAAGTTCTGATGAAAGTCAGTAATACCCATAGCTCAGACACCCCTCATGCAAATAATAATTAATTATATGTGTTGTTCGGGTGATTTTCAGATAGTTCTGTTTAGTGATGCTCGAACCTATCTCAGATGAACCATTTCCACCGACATAGACACAACTTTCTATAATTCAAATAGACGCTCGGCGCTAACCAATTGTTTTACTAAACTGCTAGTTTGGAGAACGCTCAGCCCTTCGAATACCTATACTCTCCTTCTTTGAGATCCAAATCATGCTTGCTGAAGAGATATTATTTTATGTATTGCATATATATAATCACGATTCCAAGGTCGGCAAACATATGGCTTACAATTGGGGTGAGCATAGATCGCGTTCGATGACGAATCCATCCCCATAGTACACCTGCTGCAAAAATAGGAACCGCAGCAATAACGTTAAGCGGCCAACTGAAAACCGGTACAATGACAACAAGATGATAAGCTGTAAACCAAAAAGAAGCATGAAGCAAGCTTTTCGCAGAACCTGGGGTTTGTCCAATCCTGCGGTATAAGTATCCGCGCCAATAGATTTCTTCCAAAATAGGATTGAGCAACACCAATACGAGCAGCAATAGAACAGACTGGTCACCGAAAAAATCACTCTCCAAACAAGCTTCTCAATCGCACGATATCGAACAACATGTCGTGCAAATAATAAGCGCCAATTAGGAGAGCTATCAAAAATGAGAGTCCTAAGCCAAGTCCGACTATCGTTTGCCGGGCGTTTACAGTCAACCCCCAACTGCGGATCGTATGAGTCAGACTTTGTTCTCGAAACAGTAGGTAATCTAAAAACGGTACTGTACCTAACCAACTGTAAAAGAGCACAAACGTAAGTACTACGCTGTGCCCCAGTCCGAGTGCCACCAATACAGTTGGGGCCAGTCCTATCACATAACGGTTCATAATAATCTTCTCCCTAATTGAGACATTTTCCAAATTCTGATGGGAATATCATATCGGGAACTGTTCGGCAAGTATAGTACTAATATCATATAGTACCGATAAGATTTTCCTATTAACAAACGGCATCTGTTTCTTTAGAAAGTAGTATTTGACTTGCTTCAAACATAAAACAGCGGCATACTTAAGACTTTAAAAAAGTCTAAGTATGCCGCTGTTTTATTAAGATATAGTTCTCCGTCCCTCAGTATTAAGGATTTATCTCACGAATACTCATTCATTCGCAGGATTTCATCACTTTGGTTATCGTAAACGAAATAAAATTGGACTAATTCGATCCTAAGGTGGCCATTTAAGGCATGCGGGAACAGAAGAAATAGTTGGAACATTTCTCCATTTTAGAAATCTACTGCACGCATACTCCACATTTCCCTGAAGATTGACCATCCCAAGGCTCTACGGGTCGTTGCCCTTTCATTCCTTCGTTACACCTATCCAAGGTGTGGAGACCGATAGCGTTTAGCGGATGGGTCTGTGCCCTTTTGGAGAACGAACTCGGTCCTCGGTGCTTTCTTTGTTCGAAATCCTGCGAATGAATCAATCTACGTTACTTCAAAATATTAGGCTGCCTGAACGTATGTAAGAACCGTTTTTTCTGGAGTAAATGATTCCTCATGCTGTACCATTCCGATTAAGATTCGTGCCAATTTTCCTAGCAGTTTGAATATGGACTTCTGCTTACTCATATGTTTGATCTGCACATTATTCTCATGCAATTGCCGAAAAACTGGGTTTGTCCCCACTAATGTAAGGGTGGCCAGATACATATATTTTCGTAGTGTGGAATCTCCTCGTTTAGAGAGCACGATCTGCCCTTTCCTCTTTCCCGACATGCTTTCTGCCAAGTTTAAACCGGCTTTACGTAGAAGCTGACGACCGTGAACATACTTTTTCAAGTCCCCTGCACCAGCCAGAATTGCTGCGATATAAATCGTGCCTAGACCTTTAACGGATCGAAGTTGGCTAGCAATTGGAATCTCACCAAGTAAACCAGCAATTTCTTGTTCTAGCTGGTTCAGTATACCGACAATACGCTCGTACTCTTCTAGTAAGCGTTGTAGGTCCTGCTTGGCCTCACTGAGTGCAACAGACTCCCCAACGCTCTGTTCTGCTTTAGCAAGGAGTTCTGCTGCCTTCTGAATGCCCGTGGATCCACCAGCTCGTTTCATATATTTTCTCCATCCTGTAATAGTCTCTACCGTTGATTGACCTTTTAGATCTAACGGGGACGGAAACGCTTTGAGTGTCGCTATGGATCGCGGACAAGTCCAATCTTTAAACACCGAGGCATACTCAGGAAAGCGAATATCCAGCCATCGGATGATCCGATTCTGCATTCGAACACTATTCGTGACCCAAAATTCACGATCGCTCATAACGGTACGTAACCGTTGAAAATGGGTTGCTTGCCGAGTGTACTCATAGTAGTAGCCACGGCCAACAACATCTGCAATAACAAGAGCATCCTTCGGGTCACTCTTGGAAGGACAATTATCTCGGTTCTCTTTGTTTCGTTTTGTCGTTGCAGGATTCACTAAAACAACGTGTATTCCTTTCTGGGCAAGCCAATTGGCCAAGTTATACCAGTAATGTCCCGTCGGTTCCATGCCTATTATGATGCGATTTAGCCGGTGTTTTTGTTGCAAGCCACCTATCCATCGATGTAATTTTTCAAATCCCTGGATTGTGTTTTTGAGCGAAAGATGCTGGTTTGTAAGGACAATTCCACGGTAGTTAGTTGCTTGAGCGACATGGGTTTCCTTTGCCATATCGATACCCACAATAAGATGAGAAGTGGTAATTCGTTCAATCCGTTGATTTTGTCCATCCGATTGTTTAAACTTCATAATAAGAGCGCCTCCTTAATGGTGTTGGGTATTTACCCGTCGACAAACCCATCATACCGAGGCGCTCCTTTTTTGACAAAGCCCATTTCTTAGGCTATACAGGAATGTTTAGTTGAATCATACTCCTATTTTGACTTGTCGTTTAACAAAAGTTTCTTTACCTCTTGCCAATTATTAACTCGTAAGTACCTTGTTTCATGGATATTATGCGGTGCAGTAAATAAAAGTCCCTGTCCAATAAATCGCTCAATATTTTTAGGACTATCGTCAATAAGATAATCCGCACGAATGATACTTTTATCACCGCAGAACACGAAATTCCTATCTGTTAAAAAGGGAAAGTGTTCTTTAAGCCATTCATATTTTGCTGTAAACGATGAAGGATGTTCCATAGCGGCGGTTACAATAAAAATTTCATACTGCTCGCTTAGGTCTTTGATAACTTCTTGACTTCCATCAATGACGGCCAAATCACGGAAAAATATTGAGTCATCAACATATGCAAGAATTTCCTTAGAAATATGAGGACGTATGTTCCAAAGTCTTGTTCCATACAAATCTTCTTTAGTCAAAGTTTCACTAAAATCTTTATTGTATAAATTCAAATGCTTAAAGTGAAAGTCTGCGATTACTTCGTCCATATCTATTGCTATCCGTTTCAACGTCAACACCCCCTGCGGCTACCGATGTAATTAGGCTATCTGTGTCCCATTAGTTAAGTGACTTTAAGGCTTAAAGCTTCGATTACCTTAGATACGTGCAAGTCGTCTTTTAATTCATTAATTGATCTCCATCTGACATCACTGAGAGTTTGCTTATCAACGGGTAATTCGGGGTCGAAGCCCAGACTAGGTAACTCGTCTTCATCAATTAATTCAAGCAGATAACAATTTTCCGTTCCTCCAGTATATCTATGGGTGAATAGAAACTTCACTACTCTACAAGATAAGTTGACTTCTTCTTTCACTTCACGAATAACGGCTTGTTCGAATGTCTCACCGTTCTCCAATCCACCACCTGGCAGGGTCCAAAATTCCCTATCCTTGTATACCTCCTGCACCATAAGAATATCATTATCTTTGATGATAGCTCCAAATGCTCGGGGTCTTTCGCCGTTCATAAGCTTCTCCTCCTTCAAAGTTGCAAATATAAAAACAACATGCACTGCCACTGATTTGTCACCGGCAGCCTGCTGTGATTGTGCTATCGTACCTTGCGCTTTGACAGTAATGTGAGGCTCCACAACATCGTTAAGACGATTACTAGGCCAACGAATACGATATGCTGCTATTTTTTCTTTATATTCATCTGGCGGGACAATCCCAATGAAATTAATCCTTGTATTATATATAGTCGTCCGACACCTCTCGAGCCATCAATAAATCTAAAACTCCCTGCTAGGCAAGGAGTTTTAGATTTATTGATTTAATTTAGAGTCATACACTGAATCACCGTTATTGTTCGTCCGCGCTGGGTCCGTATATCCCTGGAACCGGTATTCCGAGCAACCGGAGATAGACCGTCAACTGACCCCGATGATGATAAACGTGATTGAACATCAGTGTACGCACCATGTCGATCCGGGGCGCTTCCAAGACGGTCTCCCCCTTGCTGACGAGCTTCCAGGTATCCCTTAGCCCGTCTTCTCTCCATTCCCGAAGCTTGCTTTCAGCGAGAGACACACTCCATTCCAGCGCTTCGAGCAGTTCTTGCCGTGTGGTCGGCTCCGGCAGCGGAACGACCGGAACTTCGCTGACCGCCTCGTCCAATAATAGAGCCAGCCCTCCGGGCACGCCTGCTGCGTGTAGGGCGAGCTGTCCTAAAGACATCGATCTCGGGTGCGGTCTCCAAGAGAATTTGTCTTCTGGGAGCCTTTCGAGAAGCGATCGCGTCGATTCGGCTTCCCTTTTCAATTCGCCGCTCCAATCCTCAATAACATTCATAATAATATCCTCCTCTGGCCAAGGCCGTTCATCACCTCAATCCTATCACGTCATGCGCGCGAACGTTTCTTACGGATTGCGAAATTCGTCTCCAGCAGATTGAGATTACGCGGCGATTTGCTTAAGGACCTCCAGTGTTACCCGGTCCACAAATTTACTGAACTTCTCTTTTCCTTTAGCATTCTCTTTATAAAAACTAATGATATTGGTAACGGACTGCACAAGCTGCTCTTGGGCGATCCCTGACAAAAGAAGCTTTCCTACTGATGCTTTTAGGCTCTTAGGTTCACCTCCAACGTAAACATCAAAGGTCTCCTTCATTTTTACAACTCCAATATCTTTAAGCATCGGTTCGCTTGTACCGAGTGCACACCCTGCATAGCCTACTTTGATAGGAATTGGCGTTTCGATCCCGGCGACTGCTTTATTCAGTATGTGTGCCATCTCCAACCCTGCTTCTTCAGCGCCCCTGCAGAAATTGCAGGCAATTAGACTTTTAACACTAAAACCTGCAGAGTAGATCTCCAATCCGATCTTTTGTAGGTTATTTTTAACGTCTTCGACCCTATCGGTATCGACTTCTACATACATTTGTTTGAATGAAGTCATTTCAATCTTGCTGCCGGGTCCTGCAAGTGTACCAATCGCGGCTAATTGCTCCGCTGTAAACAGGCTTCCTCCGACTTGAATCGGGGGTGAAACGGCAATTTTTATTTTCTCTCCCATGCGTTCATCCTCCTTTTTATATTTATTAATTGCACATTCACAACAAACTGACTGTGAAAACTTCCCCATTGTGCTGGAACTGTCCCCATATCTTATAAATTCCAGTTTTCGGGAAGGATGTCGCAAATTTGGCATCAGGCCCCGTCGCTTTTTCCTCCAGTGGGTGCACATGCCGTTCATCCCTTCCTTTGAGTTCGTATTGCCGCAAGTGTACTCCCATATCCTATAACACGGCCAAACTTGTGTTTGGCCGGTAGTATAGTCGTTAACTCTTACATCGCTGAGGATGTACTGTGATCTGCATGTTTCGGAGTACGAATAAACAATAGGGCAAGCAAGGCTCCTGCTGCTGCTATTACACCTGACCAGAAAAATGCAGCTTGAAATCCGAGGTTTAGCGCTACAACCTGATCTAAGGTTTCGTTTGTCGCAGTAGTCGCTCCAGCGATGGCGACCATAGCTGCCAGTCCGATCGCGGAACCTATTTGATAACTGGTATTCGCCAAACCTGAAGCAAGACCGGCTTCCTCCGGTTTTGCACCCGACATGGCAGCTATCGTCGCCGGGATATAAGCAAGCGACATTCCTAATGCACCAAGCAATGATGCAAGTAACACATGAGAAACAAAATTCCCGCCTACCGGTGTATTTCCGGCGAAAATGAACAAGGAAACGGAGAGTGCAATTAATCCTAACACCATGTTCATTTTAAATCCGAATTTTGCAATCATTTTGCCCATGAGTCCAACCATGAGAATCATAATGAAGACCGTCATGGGGAGTAAACCGAGTCCCCCAGCAAATGCAGAATACTTTAATACTTGCTGTAAGTATAAATTCAGAAAAAACCATAACGGGATCCAGGCACCCGATAGTGCGATTAATGCAAGATTACCCGCCAATAAATTCGGAACGGAGAAAATACGGAGAGGTACTAATGGTTCTTTTTTTATTGATTGAATAATAAGGAACAATATGAATAAAACAACTGATATCCCTAAGAACCAAACGGTTGTTGAGGAGCTCCATCCATTATGCTCTGCAGTAACAATACCGTATACCGCCATGACTAAAGCACCTGTAACCGATAAAGCTCCGGTCATATCAACAGTGCCCTTTCTGCGTACACCCGCAGACAAGAGTCTGGATGACATCAAAAGAACGATAAGTCCAACTGGGACGTTGATTAAGAAAGTCCACTGCCAGCTTAACCATTCTGTGATGATACCTCCTAAAAACACACCCGCTGTTCCTCCTGCTGCTGCCGAAGCACCCCAAAACCCTAAAGCTTTACCTAGTTCCTTCGGGTTACCATTAAATAGAATCATCACAATGGTAAGCGCTGCTGGCGCAATCAATGCGGATCCGAATCCTTGCAAAGCACGCCCTACATTTAATGATCCTTCATTCCATGCGACACCTGCTAATAGTGACGCTACCGTAAGAATCAGGAAGCCGAGCATAAAGATGCGCCGTTGTCCGAATAAATCCGATAGCCTTCCGCCAAGTAACAGAAATCCGCCAAAGAAAATAACGTAGGCGTTGAAAACCCATTGAAGACTTGCTTGTGTATATCCTAGAGCATCTTTAATAGCAGGTAATGCAACCCCGATGATGGACGTATCCATAATAACCATGAAATTAGCCAGACATAATAACGCCAAAGCACTCCAACGCCGTGGATCAGGTAATCCCGCTGCTTGCGCTTGATTCGCCATAATAATTACCTCCTTTTCTTATCAATACGGGGTTACGAGTTTACAACAGAGTCTCGTGACGGCCGTCCTGCCGAGCCCATTAATCAACTCTCCAACCATGTATTAACATTAAATATAGTATACCCCCGTTACCTATATTGTCAACACATTAACTGAGTAGTTTGTACTAAATTGTGTCATTGGACAAATAATTAGTTAATTGCATACCTCCGCAGAAAGCAAAAAACAGTGGCAGCCTTGGAATTAAAACCCTGGCTGCCACTTTATTATCACTTATTCATTTATTGAAAGTATTTATTAATTACGAGGTATAGCGAAGAGCCCTTATTATTTACCATTCTGAGCCTTGTAATTTTTTACATACTCGTCTTGAACTGCCTTGCCACCCTGATCCATGTACTGTTGTACTAATGTTTTGTACAGGCTATCCACTTCGGCTGGCTTAGCAACAATTAGTTTTGCAAGCATTTGAGCTGAAAGATTCTTAAGTGCTGCATTGTTTTTTGCATCAGCTGCATTCGGTAATGAATAGAAGTATTGAGTATAATAGTCCACCATACCTACCTTTAAAGCATTCTCAGCATCCTTTTCATATCCAGGATATCCTGCAGAAATTGCAGCATTATTCTTCTGCTGATCACCAAGTTCGATACCGTTTGTAAGAATATCATAGTCGAGGTTGTTTGCAACAGTCATCATCTTATCGCCTGTATTTGTTGTTCCTGTCTGTTTTGGAACACCATTAACCATGTTGTAGTCCACGCCTTCTTGACCGTTCTGGAGGAATAGGGTTACCTTTGGGTCAGCCATCCAGTTGAGGTACTGTATTGCAAGGTCAATATTCTTGCTTGTTTTAGGAATAATCATATAAACACCATTTGGGCTGTACCCGTTTTTAGGATGTTTGCCTGCATCATTCTGCCATGGATCGATAGGAATAAGCTGAGCACCAGGAACGTTCTTTACAAGGTTGGCATAGGTGCCGGGAGCTGTCCTGTACGGACCATCCCAGTTAGTCTGGAATGCTCCGACTTTTCCATTGGAAATATCTGCATCCAACAGTTTTCCATCCTTGTCAGTTGCGAAATTCGGGCTAACCAAGCCTGCATTATACATCTTGTTCGTATATTGAACAGCTTTATCAAACCCTGGCATATTCCAGTTTGCTAACCAGATAGGTTGTGGTTGAAGTGTAGCAAACTGTTCTTCAGTAAGGTTAGATGGTCTAAAGGCTTCTGGGATATAGCTCAATCCGGGATTTAAAGGTTGTAGGGAATAACCATAAGGAATAACACCGGTTACATTTCCAGGGTTTTTCTCTTTGAATGCAACCATGGTGTTATAGAACTGTTCCGGTGTAGTGGGAACAGGAAGACCCAGTTTATCGAGCCAGTCTTTACGGATAAAAGTATTTGAACCTGCGAGAACAGTTCTCTTGCCCGGTACAGAATACTGCTTGCCATTAAATTTGCCATACTTTAATACATCATCGCCAAGATACTTTGTAAGAATAGGTCCATGCTGCTTGAGTACTGAATCAAGCTCTGCCAAACCACCCTGCTGTACATAATTATAAACAACACCCTGGTTGTATGTGTAGGAAATGTCAGGTGCCTGGCCTGCTGCCATCAATACGTTCAACTTGTCTACTTCCTGGGCTCTAGGTACTGAAACAAAGTTTACTGTGGCATTAAACTGCTTGCCGAAATTATCGTTGATATACTTTGTCCAGAAGTTATTATTCAAATCCGGCTGACCAGGTTTGCCTCTGTCGAAAACTTCGACAGTTAATGTTCGATGTTCTTTTGTAGTGACTGCTGCCCCATTTTGTGTGCCGCTTGATGAATTACTCTGACAGCCGGCCAACGCAATTGTTAGCGCTGCCAAAGAAACACAGATAGATCTTTGTGCCGTTACCTTCAAAGAAACCACTCCTTTTGTAAATTTGTAATTTAGCAATTTATATAAATTCGCGAAATAGATTAAATACTCCATTTCACTTACCTACATCAACCTTTAACGGCACCAATCATAATGCCAGATACAAAGTACTTCTGGAGCCACGGATATACTAAAAGAATCGGAACTGTACCAAACATAATACTTGCCGCTTTCAATGCCTCTGAAGGCAGATTTACATTGACATTCTCGCCCGACATTTGCTGCGAAATATTGATGACATTATACAGCTTAAGCTGTATCGTATACAGATTTTGGTCTGTAATGTAGAAAAGAGCATCCTGAAAATAATTCCACCTGAATACCGCATATAGTAAACTGACTGTGGCAAGTGCTGGCTTAGAAAGAGGCAGCACAATCTTAAGCAGAATCTGCAGTTCGTTGCATCCGTCCAGGTGTGCAGCTTCCTCCAAGCTATCAGGTAAGCTCTGGAAGAACGATTTCAAAATGATCATATAGTAAACGCTCAACATACCCGGAAGAATAAGTGCAAATGGAGTATTTAAAAGATTCAGATTCTTTACATTCAGATAATCCGGAATTAAACCACCGCTAAAATACATGGTAAACAGCATCATTAGCAATAAAGTATTTCTGCCCTTGAGTCTTTTTTTAGTCAGCGGGTAAGCCGCCAATATTGTAACCGTCAATGAAAGGAGCACAAATGCAACTGTCAGGATCACCGTATAAAACAATGAGTACAACATACCGGCATCACCGAAAACAACTTTATAAGCTTCTATATTAAAGTCTATAGGATAGATGGTAACTGCCTGGGATATAATTGCCCTATTTGAGCTCAGTGATTGCGAAAGAATATAGAGAAAAGGAACCAGGCATATAAAAACCGCAATTAAAACTACAAATGCTGCTGTATAATCAACAATTCTATTTTTTATATTTTGTGACATTGTCAGTTCCTCCTTACCATATTCCATTTTCGCCTAATTTGCGTGTAATAAAGTTGGAAGTTACCAGAAATATTAAGCAAATTACAGACTGGAACAGGCCGACAGCTGCACCAACAGAAAAGTTCGCAGATTGGATACCTACACGATAAACATAGGTGCTGATAACGTCACCAAAGTCCATAACAAGGTTGTTTTGAATGGTAAATGGACGGTCGAAGTTAATAGCCATAATATTACCGAGCTGCAGTATCAGAAGGATCGCAATGGTTGGTCTGATACCTGGCAGCGTAACATGCCAAATCTTCCTGAATCTTCCTGCACCATCTGCGTCAGCTGCTTCATACAACTGCTTGTCAATTCCCGTCATAGCAGCAAGATACAAAATTGTACCCCATCCTGCATTCTGCCATACTCCAACTAAAGCATAAGTTGCAACCCATGCATATTTGTCCGTGAGGAACGGTAACGGTTGTCCACCCATATGGCTAATTAATGTATTTAACATCCCTGTAGGAGAAAGTAACTGAGCAACAATCCCGCCGATAATAACCCAGGAAAGGAAATGCGGCAGATACAGTATTGTCTGACTTACCTTCTTAAACTTATTCCATACCAGTTCATTTATTAAAATAGCCAAAATAATCGGTGCTGGAAATCCCACAAGCAAATCCAAACCGTTAAGCATCAAAGTGTTTCTAACAACCTGAAAGAATTGTGGTGATGCAAAAATTTGCTTGAATGTTTCAAAATTATTCCAGGGACTCATGTTGACTCCCTGAAAAATGTTGTAATCCTTAAAAGCAATCTGTATGCCATACATGGGAGCATATTTAAATGTCAATAAATATGCAACAGGGATAATCAACATAAGGTAAAGTATAAAATCATATTTTATATAGTAAAAAAATCCTTTCTTTTTTTTCAGCGGCTTTCCAACACTATGCTTTTTATCCAGAGCAACACTACTATTCATTGCGTTCATAAACTACAACCTCCATTTACGGCTCTTCGCTATACTTCGTAACTAAAGTTATGTTCAACGGATGGTAATGAACCGTCTTTTTTCATGGGTTTTAGCTCGGTACGATACGAACTAAGGTTGCACATTTTTCAACCTGACTATTTCAATTTGTATATTTCTTCAGTACATTGAGCAGGCCATCGTTGACCTTGCAGTTTTTGAACGCGAATGGTCGATCTATGAAAAATCGATAGCAATTGACTTCCTCCATATCAGGGGCTTCCACCCACTGTCTGTCTGTAAAATGTGCCAAACACTATTCTCCTGTATGCGTTTGCACAATCGAATCATACCCGCACTTTTTCAGCGGATTTCTCGGGACGTGCCATGACGTAAGGGAGGGATTGTCCGGATGCAGTTCATAAGGATCATCATTCGTTTTCGACCTGGCCAGAGTGGCTGCGCGCCCATAACCCGGGAAGAAAGTCAAAACGGCTATGTAATAATCTTCTTCAACCCTACAAAAGTTCTGATCGGGATTCCCCCCCAGTACCGGATATTGAATGTTTGACACGGACATCACGCTCTCGCAGTTCACTTGGTTAATTCAATGAATAAACTAAATGGCAGAGGCTATGCCCACCCTCCTATTCTATGGAGGGGTTGTTTACGTTTTCATACCCTAATTGTAGTTCAGATTTTAACCGATGTAAACCCTCTTGTATTCTTGTATTCTAGTATATTTTTTGAAACAAATTGCTCCCACCCCGAAAAATATATATTCAGGGACTAGCATTGCATTAATTTCATCAGAATTTCCATAATATTCTGTCTTTAAGCTATCAAGCTCAGCTTTAAACTCAGGATTCAAGCAATAAATCTCCGCTGCGGAAAAGGGGGGATTTTGTTGTCAATAACGGAGAATGGGAGTAATTTAATGTCATTAATAAATGACACTAAACTACTCCCATAAAGTTGAATTGCGGTTTCTGCCATGTTAAATCCTTTTACTTTCCGAGTTTTTTTAGAATGTCGCGGTTGAACGCCTCGCGCCAGTTTTCCGTGTATGTGCTGGCGCTGCGTAAAAGCTCGTCGCAGAACGCGGCCACGTCCTCGCCAGTAATCTCCAAAACATGCTTGCCGTCCGCCGCACCAGCCTCAAACAGTTCTATTAGGCCATAATGGATCTTCATCATGTCATATCCGGATCCCGCCGCGAACATCCACATGTGTCCCTGTATTTTCTTAAATACATATTGATAGTCTTTCGGCAGAGCCTCCACCCTTGCCATCTGTTGCTTGTATTCACGCTTGCTCTCAATCATTTTTTTGATATTCAAATAATTATCGAAGAACTCAGACATTTGATTATTCCTCCCTCAATTGATTAATTTTCGACGCGACGAAGTCCCACTTTTTCCAGAACCGACGCAGTTCCTCGTGCCCCGCGTCGTTGAGAGTGAAAAAGTTTCGTGCTGGCCCCTTGTCGGATGGCTTCTTGGCGACATGTACTAGCTTGTTTTTTTCTAGCCGGAGCAGAATGGTGTATACCGTTCCTTCTACCACATCGGTGAAGCCGAGGGCGTTCAGCTGCCGCGTGATTTCGTAGCCGTAGGCTTCTTTGCGGCTTAAAATTTCAAGGACACAACCCTCAAGCACGCCTTTGAGCATTTCCGTTAGGTTTTCCAGAACAATACCTCCTTATCTATTTAGTATGACTGGTATGCAGTAATACTGACTACTGCTATATAGTAACACTAAATAGCTGCTTTTTCAATAGCGTTTGCTCTGACACAGATTTTACATTTTCAACTAATCCGCCCGCTAACTACATAAAAAATAAAAAGCCTGATTCCTCAAGCTTTTCTTCCATATGTTATGTTGGCACATTTGTGTCCAACAAACTAAACCAAACACCGTGTTCTCAGCCCAAGGCTGGGAACGCGGTGTTTGGTGTTTTGCCGCACCTTACAAGCCGGCAATAATATATAAATTATAACCCACTGCATACAATCTTTGGCATGCCTTGTAATAAGGATCCTTATACCGGGCCATCGCCTCCGGGCCATCCTCTGCATTTCGGTCAGCCCATAGGGTGATCGTACCATCAGGACTGAACGATAATATTTGCTCGCCAGGCAAATCCAATAGCTTCGATGCCATAGCCACGGTACCTCCCACGTTCCCATAGGAAACACCATGACGATCGAACACCTCTCCATCACCGGCAGGCATCCCCCGTACAAGCTCATGGTAGCCGTCACCATTAATGTCAACTGGTATCGTGCGATAAACGCTAAATGGCAGCTCATAAGACTCGCCTGACTCCGCATCATATATAAATTCGTCCATATTCTGATGAAAACGTCCATCAGGTCCACATGTTTTGGCGCCGATCCGAATAGCCATGGTCACGTGACTTCGGTCATCCTGAAGCCGGGCCGCCCATCCGATGTCCATGTGTCCTGCCTCCACATCTCCCCATTTGCGGTTCCCTTGATCATCAAACGTGGCCACACGTGGAGTAGCAGTCGGTTCGGATTCCCGAACTGTAAACAGAGACCACTCGTTATTATTCCGATTAAGCACCGGCTGAACCACATCCGAGTGGCCCGCATATACATCCCGGTCAGCGCAGAACAGCTCTTTTCCTGTATCGAGCTCGATGCAGCGTTCTCCCCACATTAATTCGTCGACACCGTCTCCGTTCAAATCAATGACCGGAGTGACATGGCTGCCCCGAGCCCCCGGATCCTCCTTCTTGATGTTCAATTCCCATCGCGATGACATATCCGGCTTCCAGCCTTGCAGATGCATGCCCCAATAGGTGCCTTGTGCCGTCACCAGTACAGGCTCGCCGTTGGCATAGCCCCCAACAATAAAGTTACGGAAGGTGCAGCTGAGCGGCTCCTCCTTACCTCCATCATTTGGCCATTGCCATTGTCCGGTCGTTTCCCCATTCGTTGCATCCAACCGCTCCAGCCGATAAAAAGGAAGGGCAAACGGATGCTGCTCATTTAAATTGTTGACGAACCACAGCTCATCGACACCATCTCCATCGAGGTCAAACGGATACACCGGACAAAACCAAATACCGGGTACGACCGTCTTCCCCAGCTCCCGCTTCCACAGCACTTCCCCTGTTTCATCGAACAACATCATTTTCAACGTGTCCGTAGGATAAAAAAACATATTAACCGATGGATCCACATCGAAGTCAGCCGAATATACGGCGAGAAAGGCTTGCTTGCCTCCTCCTAATTGAACGGGAATAGCTCTAAGCTGTCCAAGCTTTTGGCCAACCGAAAATTGTATTATTTTCTCCAGCTTAACTTGTTTTGTAGAATTGGTCATTTAATAAGCCTCCTCGATTATAATAGCGTGATTTGCTGCAGCCCTATTTAAGAACGGTCTTTCCTTCCGTGTTATACCAATTGGTCCAGAATTGAATGGCTTTGTCTCCTCCGGCTGAATTGTACCGTTTTACGTAATCGTCCCATGTTTTATCCACATCAGCGTTGCCAAGAATCGCTTTGGTCGTATACTCGCTTGTAATTTTACCTAGATTAAACCCTATCAAATCCGGGTAGTATGGCAATGCCGCACGAAGCAGATCGGCCTTACCGATTTTGGCCGCCATTTCCAGATTATCTACCGCTTCCTTCGGATAAACGACCCCAATGTATTTCTTTACATCATCGGTCAATTGTCCTGTTCTCACCAGCGAGAACGACCAGTGGATAGGAGCCAGCTGCTGCTGGGTCAGCTCAATTTTGCCGCCCACTTCCTTATAGTTGAAATCAGGTACGCCGATAAATGAGAATTTCATCCCCTCAGGCGACACAGCCCAATCCATAAACTTCATTAATTGATCGATATTTTTAGTTGTTTTAGGAATGGCCACGTAATGTCGGTTCAAGCTCGGGTACGAGAAGCTGGCAGGCTTGCCATCCGGCTGCAGTGGCAGTGGTAAAGCTATATACTGGCTCATTACTTCTTTCGGAATTTCAAGTCCGGACGGATAATGCCAAAAGCCGGAGATCACACCGTACTTGAGCGACTTAAACTTTTGCTGAAAAATCGGCGACGTCACGGTAGGAAACTCAGGATCTAAAATTTTCTCATTCACCAGCTTGTTCATAAACTTCAAGAAATCTTTGTATTCCGTAGTAATTTCCGGAGGCGTTACCTTGCCATCTCTAATTGAATAAGCCTCTGCATTATAAGCCGCCTTGAAAGCTCTGGCCCCATTATCTATATTGTTAGTGGTCAGTAAGCCGAAGGTATCATTCTTGCCGTTGCCGTCAGGGTCATTTAATGTAAATGCTTTCATTACGTTATAAAAATCATCTATCGTTTTCGGAATGGGCAGCTTCAGCTTATCCAGCCACACTTTGTTGATATAAACAACCTGGCTCAAGCCGTCTGGGCGGCTGTAAGGAATGGCGAACACCTTCCCTTTCTCTGTAACCGGCAGCCACGAGTCAGCAGGCATAACCTTTTTCAAATTAGGATACTTGGAGGTGTCATTGATGTAAGGACTCAGATCAGCCAACAGATCGTCTTTGGCATATTTCATTATTAAGTCCCGGTCCCCTACGGCAAAAGCATCCGGGTAGCTGCCAGAAGCCATGAGAACATTCAGCTTATCGACATATCCGGCGGTCCCGGGCGAATCGAGCACAACCTCGACACCCGTCTTTTCTTTAAGAAACCGAATGTATTCGTTATCTGTCAAAGACATTCCCTTCGGATCTACATTATAATCGAACATAACCTTGAACTTGGCCGGCCCCGCGCTCTTTGCTTTGTCTGGGGTATCGGCTGTTCCTCCAGTAGTTGATCCACCTGCGCTGCAGCCGGCTATAGCCGTGCACGCAGCGGTAATCAGCAGCATGGGGACCGAGATAGATTGCCAAGAGACCCTTTTCCTTTTCATGCGACTTCCTCCTTCAAAAGTGTAGGATGCATCCGTCCGTCAACAAGTGCTGAACGTTATCCTTATTGTTGAATGCCTTGGAAAGAATCGCAATTTACAATATTTCGAGTCATGTATAAACTTTTGAAACCAGCTCTGTTCATTTTTTTATACATTCCTCTTGGCCAACAATTTACTGCGGTATTCACTAGGCGTAAACAGATTCAGCTTCTTAAAATTGCGAATAAATGAATGAACCGTATCATAGCCGCACATTTCTGATATGAGCTTAATGGCCAGATCAGGATTTTCCAGCAGAAGCTGAGCCTTTTTGATCCTGAGCTGATTCAAATACTCAACAAAACCACAGCCAAACTCGTGCTTCATAAGCGTACTAATGTAGGAAGAGTTAATGCCGAGCGAATCCGATATGGTCGTCAGCGATATCGTCTTGTCATAATTGGCATGAATGTAGTCGACAATCAGCTGGAGTGTCTTATTATTGGAATTTTTTCGTGACATCACGCAAGCCGATACCTTACCAGCCACCTGCTTTACGTACTCCGTTTTATCCTGTACAAATTCATAGCTGTACATATTCATAAAAATATCGCCTTGAACAATTTCATTCATTTCAAGTCTAAGCTCCAGCATCATTTTCACAATTCCGTACAGAACATTGGAAAAAAATGCATTTACACGATCCAACGAGAACCTTTCCTCATTTACCAGTCCATCCAGCATTTGCTGCAGCTGCGCTTCAAATTCGTTCGTCAGCCCCTCTTTAAGAAGCAGACACAGCTTGCTTATATCGTCTACCCCATATGCAGATTCCTCCGTCTTTTTGGCGGCAATGTCCCGATAATGAATGATGCTGTGCTTTCCATATATGGTTTTGAACCCAACGGCCTGGAGCCCCTCATAATACCCGTGGTGCACACGATTAAGCCCATCCTGAATCCGGCTGATCCCAGCACAAATCGTTAAATTACAGCTGTCCCGGATTTCATTCTGCAAATATCTTACCGTTCCTTCCAAACGCTGGAGCATCGCGCTTTCCTCCACATCCCGCGGGACAGCAACAAGAATGGCGATCTTCTCCAGCTCAGCTTTAACCGGATAGCAGGCATAGGTTGTCATGAATGTCCACTTAATGGCATTATAGATCGTTTTGTCCATGAAAAAGCGTTCATCCTGCTTCATGCTGAGAAGGTAATTGTAAAAGTCATCAATCTGGAACACGATCACCATAAACCGATCGGTCGGAAATCTCAGCCCCATCTCCGTCATTTTATCCCGAATATCGGCTTCCTTCAGCTTTCCAGTCACTACATTCAGCACCAGATGATGCTTGAGATCCTCCAGATTTTTATTAAATGAGACTTCCAGCCTCTCGATCGGTTGAAAATAGGATCTTCGAATATATCCGTAAATAATAATAATTAATCCTATTAATAAAACAGCTACAACTAATATCATATTCCTGCGGTTTTTCCAGGAGGAGGACAGCTCAATCTGCGGTGTGAACGAAACCATTTTCCATTCGCCGCCCGGCTGCCCGGAAACGGACATGTAATAGGCCCCCCATTGGACCGGTTTATCCGATATCTTGTTCAGATCAGGCAGTTGACCGAGCGGCAGTGTGTCCACATTCACATCCTTGCCGGCTCTTATTGTAAGAATGCGGTCCCCTTTGCCCATCAGAAACATAGCGTAATTATCCGGTGTTGTAGCAAACAGCTTCTGCTCATCCACATTAATGGCTACAAGCCCTGTATCCCCTAATGGACCGACAAACGTAATAATATTCTTTTTGTTGACATACCCGGCCTTCTCCTCACGTTTGCCGACCCAATGACCTTCTCTTTCATTAAACTCGGAGAACAGCTCCTTTTCGGGAAAATGATCAAGGGTTGTGAATTCATGGTTGGAAGCCAGTACCATTCGGTTTACTTTGCTGTATATATACACGGAAACGATTAGTGGGTTACTGTTAATAATTTTGAGCGAGTTTTCCTGCACCTCACCCAACATGTACATATTTGTAATGAGGGGCTTGGGCTGGGATAACCAGTCTCTGAGGACGCGTTCCAAGGTCAGCTGGTAATAAATAGAGTTAATCTGCTTTTCCAAAACCAATGAAAGGGAAACCAGGTTCTCATGGGTCACATGAAACGATTCCACGAACCGTTCCGAAGTATCTCTATGGACCTTAATCAGATTCACCCCATAGGAAAGCACAATCATCAGCACGACAACCATTAGTAACAGCACAAGCTTCTTTTTCGGCAGCTTCAGCCTTGCGAGCCTCATTTGACTATCCCCCCGATAATGTTGTCCTTTTAAAAGTAAACGCTGTCATGCCGATTATAACATTTTATACATGCCGGTTAAGGTACATTTCTTTGACTCAAAAATTTGTTCAGTCCAAAGCTAGAAATATATACACGATCCGTTATAATGTAAGTTTTCCAGGTGCCGCTGCGCTCCTATAATAAAGCCAATATCAAATGAGGGAGGCGATAGATCATGAGAGCTTGGACGGAGTCACAGAGCCGCGTCATGCAAACAGCTAAACGCAAGAAGCTAACGGCCGCTTGGCTGACCGTAACGAAACATAAGTATTTGTACGTACTGCTGCTTCCCGGGCTGCTGTGGTATTTCATTTTTCGTTATATGCCTATGTATGGAGTCATGATCGCGTTCAAGGATTACAATTTTTCCAAAGGCATTTGGGGCAGCCCCTGGGTGGGACTTAAGCATTTTGAGTTTTTATTTCGCAATCAGGATTTTTATGCCATTGTCCGAAATACGCTGGTCATCAATTTATACGAGCTAGCGTTCGCTTTTCCCGTCCCCATCATCCTTGCCCTATTACTGAATGAAATGAAAAATCTGCTGTTCAAAAGAGCTATTCAAACGGTCGTTTATTTCCCGCATTTCTTGTCGTGGGTTGTATTTGGAGGCATTGTTATCCAACTGCTGTCCCCGAATGAAGGCTTGGTCAACAACATGCTGCGTTCCTTAGGGATGGAGCCGATCTTTTTTCTGAGCAAGTCCGAATTTTTTCGCCCTATTGTTGTTATCTCATCCATTCTGAAGGAATCGGGCTGGGGGGCTATCATTTATTTAGCAGCATTAAGCTCCATCGACACCGAGCAATACGAGGCTGCAACCATCGATGGAGCCAACCGTTGGCAAAAGCTGGTTTACATCACTCTGCCGGGCATACGCAATACGATTCTCATCATGCTCATTTTGAAAATCGGCTATCTGCTCGATGTAGGCTTTGAGCAAATTTACATCTTGTACAATCCGTCTGTGTACGATGTCGGCGATGTATTAAGCACCTATATTTACCGAGTCGGCTTGCAAAGCGCCCAATTCAGCATTACCGCCGCAATCGGGCTGTTCCAGTCGGTCATTGGCTTCTTCCTGATTTGGAGCACCAACCGGTTGGCAAAAAAATTCAGCGAAGTTTCCTTATGGTAAACAGAAAGGAGCAACCACCATGTCCATGAAGCTATCTGCGAATGCAGGAATCGGTGCTGTGCTTATCGGTTTTGCTATCCTGACCTTCCTCCCCTTTTATTACGTTATGTTGGCGTCCATCAGTGATTCCAATCTAATTCGAGAAGGCGAGCTTATGCTGCTGCCCAGAGGCTTCAATCTGAAGGCCTACGGCCTGATTTTCGATAATCCGCAGTTTCTGCATTCCTTTATGGTGACGGTAACACGTACCGTGCTTGGGCTTGCAGTCAATTTGCTGCTGCAGCTAACGATAGCCTATGCGCTTTCCAAGAGGTATTTGCCGGGCCGAAAAGTATTTATGATCTACATCATCATTACGATGATGTTTAATGGCGGCATCGTGCCCACCTTTCTGATTGTCAAAGCAACTGGATTAATGGATACGATCTGGGCTCTCGTCATTCCAACAGCTATCAGTACGTGGAACGTTATACTGCTTCGCACCTTTTTCGAGAACGTACCGGACAGCCTAGAAGAATCCGCCAAAATGGATGGAGCTAACGACATTTTTATTTTCGCCAAAATTTATTTACCCTTGTCCCTGCCAGCCATTATGACCATCGGTCTGTTCATAGCTGTCCATCATTGGAATGCTTTTATGGATGCGGTCATTTATACTAGCTCCGCCGATCTCAAAGTGCTGCAGCTCTTTCTGCGGGATATGGTTATCCAGATGGAAATGGCAGCTTTAATGGGAGACATGTCGGCCATGAGCGAGGTTTCATCTCTTTCTATCCGCACGGCATCAATCTTTCTGGCATCACTGCCAATCATTGTGATTTATCCATTTATCCAACGGTTTTTCGTAAAAGGGGTCATGGTGGGAGCAGTTAAAGGATAGAAGATTCAAGCGGGCAGTAAAGAAAAGCTATATCGAGATCTCTCAAGGATGAAGGACCGCAGATCAAATGCAGATTTTCTTGCTAGCAGAAAGCTCAACATGCACTTTAGGTGAGGTTATGCTTTCTTAGCTCTTATAAAAAATGTAGGAGGTTTAATCAATGACCAAAGAAATCGAATTAAAGCAAGTCCTGGAGCTTTCGCTGGGGTCCCCTATCGGTATGCTACGTGCTTTCCCAGTGCGGCTTGGCGAAGGTAACCATGCCATTGCGGTAGTTTACAGTGCTGATTTCGATATTGACCCATATTATGAAATGTTTTTCTTTCCAACGGATACCTTGAAGCTGACGCTATTCACGCAGGAGGGGGATCTATTATGGACTCGTGATTTCGGCAAAACGGTTATTCCGGGCATCTGGTTTTGCCCTGTCTTTCCTTTCGATCTGGACGGCGATGGTGTGGATGAAATCTGGTATGTCAACAACCTGAACCAGCAGCATCAGCTAAGCCTGCAAAACAGCTGTCTGGAACGGCTCGATGGACGGACTGGTGAAACAATCGGACAATATCCGTGGATCTATCAGGATGTCCAGCAAACGTTATCCACCCAATTCCGCAATTTTATTGCAGGCGGGCACGTGAACGGTGACCCTATATTAGTAACAGCGCAGGGAACCTATGGCAATATGTACCTTCAAGGCTGGAATAAGGACATGAGCCTTCGTTGGAAATTCAAGGTAGGTAAAGACGAAGCAGGTGCCAGAGGGAGCCATCTGTGCCCTGTGGTGGATATCAATCAGGATGGGATTGATGAGATTTTCTGGGGGGAACGCTGTATCGAACTCGATACCGGCCAAGAGCTGTTCTGCGCCGACCGCGATACCTACCGCGGGCATTCCGATATTATCCAGCCGATGCGCAATCCAATTACGGGTGAATGGAGTTTTTATACGATCCGAGAGGGAGACCCTGAAGCATCGCCGCGCGTGCTTCTGTACGACACCGCGGGTGAAAGGCTGTGGGGCGACGTCGATTACGGCCACATGGACATGGGCTGGACCGCTCGTCTGAAAGACGACGGCGGGCATGTCGCGATGGCGATCCGCATCGGGAAAAAAACCTGCGGGCCGGACGGCCGCTTTCATCAGGACCGCGATGAATTCGTCTTCGATACCGCAGACGGCCAGCCCTACACGCTGCCCTTCAGCGTGTACCAAACCATCCCCGTCGACCTGAATGGCGACGGGTTCCATGAGCTCGTCCGCGGCGTGCCTGGCGGCGACGGCGAAGTGCTCGACCGCAGCGGACGCTCCTGCGGGCACGTCGGCGGAACCGTGGCCATGGCGTCACGGTTCATGGATTTGCCGGGTGAGCAGCTGCTCTGCTTCTACCCGGAAGGCATGATTCGCATCTGGGCCGATGCAAACGCCAAAGACAATGAGCGGGCGCTCCGGCGTTATCGCGACCCGTTCTATACCAACAGCCAACGGTTAACCGGTGTCGGTTATAATCTATGCCTCATGTGCGGGCTATAAAAAGGCTACCGGCTCCTTGCTTGATCCCATAAAACATTATAGCCGCGATATTCGCGGCTATTAATATGATAATGTTTTTGTCACCCGACATGAACCCAAAAAATAAGCTTCGTCTAAATATTCGTGTGCCCATTGTTGGATAAAGGGAAATATTTCACTAGGTCACACCGATATCAGCTTTGTGATGTTTCCTTTAGGTAGGTGTTTTATTAAGCTATCGTACTCGTTGAGGAGCCTAGCAATGCTGATGTATCTATTTATCAGTTTTTGGGTAGTAAGAAAATTCCGGATTTTTTACTATATATTGTTTTTCTTTTGTCAATGCGTTTATTAATTCTGGTCCTACATTAAGATTCCCCTGTACTAATTGATGAGGTGTAAGTGCCATCCACTGATTAAGCGAAACATCTTCAAAGCGGTCACTCTTAAATATCTCCATAGCCCAAAGGGTTTTATCACCGGTATTCTCAATATAGTGACCAAATGCACGCGGTACATATCCTACATCCCCAGCTCGATAATCGAAAGTGCGAGCAGTGCCATTGGCTGCGAATACCGTCATACGAGCCGTACCTGAGATATAATATTGCCATTCATCATTATTTGGATGCCAATGCATTTCTCTCATCGCTCCTGGTTTGATTTCCAATAACGATGCGGCAATTTGAGTGGAAATCGGAAAGTTGGTAGAATCGACTATACGCACAGTGCCGCCCGGAGTTACAATCGGCTTTTGTGCGAGTAGTCGATGTGTAAAGGATAATGGTATCGTACCTTGCGGGTCTGGTACCTGCTGACTTTCGATTGGACCGGGAACAGTTCCCTGATAAATGTATAGTTGATGGTTCGGGATATGGGCAAAAGTGCTTGTTGGCACACCGAAATTCGTCGATAGTACGTCCATTGGTGTATGTGCGAACCAATCGGAGATAGTTATAGTATTGAGGTCAGAGAAATTACCGTCAGGGAAGACGAGCAAAAACTCGCTACCTTCTTCCAACCCTTGAATAGAATGCGGAATTCCGGGAGGGAAGTACCACAAGTCGCCTACACCTACGTCGGCAATGAAGTTCCTCCCGTTCTGGTCAACTGATGTAATGCGTGCTCGCCCCACAAGCATGATAGCCCATTCCGCTTGCTGATGCCAATGTAACTCGCGAACACCACCCGGAGTCAAAGCCATATTCACCCCCGCAATCGTGGTTGAAATCGGCAGTTCTCTAACCGTAATTTCCCGCGACCAGCCACCATGATTTAACTGCATATGAGTGTCGGAGAAAGAGAACTTCATATTGGACAACGACCCGGCATCGGTGGCAGGCGATACTAGCATGTCAGGGTTCTCAATGTCTCGCATGATGTCGCGTGGTCCTAAATCCCACCAACCGGCACCATCATTTCTTATCGGTTGTGGTATATTTCCATTCCGTGTTTCGTTTTTCATAATTATTTACTCCCCTCGATCTATTCACTTCATAATCGTGACTGGGTAAATGCCTAATGTAAGTTATGAATAGAAACAGGAATTGGAAACATGTCCACTTTAAACCTTAAACTGCTCTCGACCTTGTTTGAAATAACCGTACTGATTCCAAACTTCAATTATTCAAGAATGTTACCACGCTATCCTGCCCACGTAACAAGTATGCCCATTGATTCCGGCAGCCTCGTTTCTGTTACTTGCTTATTCGACCATTGACTATCGAGTCCCTTTGATTGTTGATTTAATTACTTCATAACTACATAACTAAAAAAGTATCATTTTCAAACCACCACAGGTAACCGTCTTTAGGCTGAACAGGCAAAAATCGTCCCTGTTTATCCGTTTTTCATTCATAATTCCATCCAATCTTAAAGAACAACTTGACAACGGCAAAAACATAAAGAAGATCGCCCTCCACTTGGCCAAGAAGGCCGATTAAAGGGCGATTGTTGTTTAGAAAATCGCTTTGGACTTAATTTTATTTTCTCTCTTTGTCAATCAGCGGCGAAAAAATGGCTTTTCTAAACAGTCTGAAGGCATTTAAGCGTTGGCTTGCATGCAACTACTGGGCCATTCTTTTTTCCCTCATCACCGACTGGAAGATTACCCTAAGTAAAGGCGGCACCGCAAAAAAGATAAACAAAGTTCGGAACAACTGATAACAGGTAATCACCGATAAATCTCCATTCACATCTTTGGCAATGAATGCCATCTGATCCATGCCACCTGGCGATAGACTTAGAAATGAAGTGACTACAGTTATATCATGCAGCCTAGTCAACAGCAGGCTCAACAAGATCGAGCACCCAATCAGCGCCACCCCGTTAAATAGCGCCAGCAAAATGATTTTGAGCTTATGCTTCAAGTTTTCCGGCTTCAGTAGCAGACCGATGTAGCTCCCCATCATGATCTGCGACAAGTCAAGTACGAGTATCGGTAACGAATGGCCTTCATAACCAGACAAATTCAGCAGCATTGTGCCGATCATCGGCCCAAGCAGAAATGCCGTCGGGAACCTGATTTTTTGCCCAATGAGCGCTAACAGCACGCATACGACAGCGAATAGCCAGATATGTGGGAACAACGCTGCATACCCACCACTGGATCCGGTAGCTGCGATTGCGGCGCTGTGGTTGATTGTAACGTGAAACAGCGGGCTAAAAATGAGCAGTGGTACGCAAAACATGATCATGATCAGCCGGGATACCTGCAAAAAGGTAACAATCGTCAGATCGATTCCCTTCATTTCCTCAGCCAGCGAGACCATTTGACTGAGCCCGCCGGGAATGCTTCCCATAAGGATGGTCGGAAAAGGAATGCCAGACAACAACGAGATGATGAATGCAATGCCTCCGGCGCACACGAGCAAAAGTGCCGTAAACAGAACCATCGTCGGCAACTGTTGTCCAATTTGCGCCAAGGTCGAAGCGGTGAACGACAGCCCCAGCGTGTAACCGATAATAATCATCCCGGTATTGCGGATTTGTACGGGCCAGAAGAACGTTATTCCCCTAAATATTTTGGAGCCAATTAAGACGAAAACCATCGAGCCCAATAGCCATGGAAGCGGCATGTGGATCAGTTGAAAGAAGAAGCCCCCCAAAACTGCAATGGTGCAAGCCGTCAAGAAGCGGATCCACTTGCTCTCTTTCCAGGATGAACTCTGGTGTGAATACTCTGTGCCATCCATTACAGGCTCTCCGTCAATTCGTCAATTGCTGCTCGGACATCACCTTGAAATACGCCTCCGTGATAGCAAATCACATTGTCGATTGAATAATCCTTGAATTTGCGAAGCGATGCAAGGGCTGTCTTCATGTCAGGCGTAACTGCTGAGTTGGGACCGTGGAGTTTCCCTTTCTCGATGACCATCGCATCTCCGGCAATGAGAGTTTTGCTTAGCTCATGGTACAAGCAAATATGACCCGGCGTATGTCCAGGCGTATGAATGACCGTAAGACCTCCGCCGAAAGGCAGCTTCTCTCTGTCAGCCAGAAGGCGAGTTACATTTTTTACTTTTCCCGAAAAGTTGGTCTCAAATGCGGAAGCAAGGTCACGCGGCAAAGAAGCAATCAACCTCTCCTTAAACTCTTCATTTAACTTGATCATCGGCTTCAATCCATCGATATAAGGTTGGTCATCTGTGTGCGCGTATACGTCCACGCTTTCGCCTTTAAATTCCGGCAGGCCGCCCACATGATCGATATCCTGATGGGTAAGAATAATGGAATAAGGTGCCTTCGGATCGATTCCCGCTTGGGTCAAGAGCTTCTTAATGAGACCGTAACTTCCAGGCATTCCGGTATCTACCAATACGTAAGCGTGTTCGTCACGGATGACCGTAGGGTTGATGACCATTTGGTTTGCACCTACTTGAATGGTGACCTCCAGCATTTCAATATGTTCATTAATTTTCATGTTACGCCAAAGCTTAGTGCTCTGGCACACCTCCTTCATATTTAATAATTTATAAAACTCACGAGTTCATTATATGACTTATAAGTTTTTTGTGTAAATTCCTTTATTGACCATCAGGCTGGGGCATGTCAGAATGTGTAGAGGTGATAAAAGATGGAACAATTCAAAAGACAACAAATCGTCGATACGGCAATGCACATTTTCAAGGAAAAAGGTTATTTCGCAGCCTCCATGCAGGACATCGCAGAAGCTTGCAGCATGGCCAAAGCGAGCATCTACAAAGTATTTCCCTCGAAGGAGGATTTGTTTACTGGAATCTTCGTCGAGGTTCACCGGACACTGTTCGAAGAATCCCGCTCGCTGGAACGCACGCTTAGGTTAGAAGGTCATCCACCTAAGGAAAATTTGCGTCGCAAGATTGCTTTTCAGCTGCAATTTATGCTCGAAAACTACTTTTTCACCAGTGAATTCAAAGACTTGCCAATTACAAGCAACGAGAACTTCCTGAATGAATGGCGTAAAAAACGAGCTACTTTGCTAGCCATGCACCATGACTGCTTCCATGAAGCGTATGGCGAGCCCATTGTCCCCTATCTTGGAGATACGGTGGCTATCTTCCGCGGCATGCTGAAAGAATATTTAACTCATTTGGTCCAAGCCGTAATTGCGGTCCCCACATCTGAATTGGCCGGATTTCTCGTGGATCGGATGGATGTGATCGTCGGGGATTTGATCACAAGCAGTGCAGAGCCAATACTCAAGGCTTCGAGTGCTTATTTCAACGACATCAGCCCATTGAATGACGAGACCAGACAGACCAACCTCAAAGAGTTTCTAAAATTCTTTGTCGTTAAGATTGAGGAATTGCCCCAGCCAGAACGTATTCGGAATGAGCTGCTCGAGGTAATCGATCTACTGCAGCGTGAGCTTGAGCAACCTGAGCCGAATGGCACCCTTTTAAGAGTGTACATCACCTTTTTAGATACCGTCAGCGATTTGAAGCCTTATGTACACCAGCTCGTCCTTTTGCTGAATATTAATACTTTCCTTATTTCTTAAATCTAGTGAGTTCCTCCACCGCAAGTTTCTACCAAACGTCCCACCCTCTTTACCATCAACTACATCTTCCGGAGCTCCTTGTTGTCTAGGGCTTGGCCCTAATAACAATAGACGGCGCAATAAATGCAACCGTCTATTCAGAAGGAGAACTATGGGATGTGGAATTACTTGGAGAATGCTCCACATCATATCATATGAAATTCTATTAAAATTGGAACGACATATTTCCCTTGCAAGTGTCTAATTTTGGGACAGCCCAATCTTTTAACTCGACCTGTTCATAAAATACAGAAGGTTAAACGAAAGGAGGCAGAAACCATGGGACTTGGAGTTGGAGGACTTGGTGGTGTAGGTAGCTGCGGTGGATTTTTTACATCTACTGGTGTGATTCTTGTACTTTTCATTTTGTTGGTCATTGTTTCTCGTTCATTTATCTAGTATTGTCCAAAAGAATTATGCTTGGACTCAAGATTATATTATTTTCTGCGTATTTGGTAACTATTAATTTTGGATATTAGACTCGCCACCCACACCTCATAATATCCTAAGAGCTATGCCCTCATTCCTTCGGGATTAAGGGCTTTTTTCGTTTAATCAGGTTATAGAATCATCTTGTGTAACCTTATTATTGTTCAACTATGGTCTCCCGTTCCCTCACCCATAAAAAAGTAGCCGCCTCAAAGGTTGTTATCGAACTTCCTTTGAGGGCGGCTTATGGCAATCTATCTACGTTACATCTCTAAGAGTTACAGCATTCCAACACGAACGGATTGCATCGCTGACGCTCTCATTGCTTAACTCGAAGATTCCGTGCAGGTGGGCCTTCAGCATGTAAACAAATGTGCCGTAATGCATCTGCACCATAATTTTCGGATTCATCGGTATAAACAGCTTCTCCTGAATGGCTTCTCGATATAACTCGTTCATTGGCCCACACCATCCGCCGGTATAAACTTCTTGCTTTACCTCTTCGTAAATGTAAGGCGAGAACGAATACTGCTCTATAAATTGAAAGCCCTGAGGATATTTTTTCCCCAATTCGATAACCCGATTCCAACCAAATTCAAACTTTTCACGAATCGTTGTGCCCTTTAGCAAGCCTACTCGCACATACTCTCCGTTAAACGTAACAATGGCTTTGTACAATTCGTTAACGATATCTTCTTTACTTTTGAAATAATGATAAATATTCCCGGTCGATACACCAGACTCCTTGGCGATAAGCGCCATTGAGGTAGCTTGTAATTCCTTTCGGATGATGATATTAAGTGTTGTTTCAAGGACAGCCTGCTGCACCCTGTTATAGTTCTCAAACATTTGGTTATCCCGCTCCCACCATAAGATCGAATGATCATTCTAATCTAACATACACCTTATGCAATCCGTAGTCAAGATTGTCAGATCGACCTGTCGTTATGACGAAGCGTTTCATAATGGGCTTACATATAATTCTTAGCAATGGTCTCCAAATATTCTTCAATGGACACAGAATTTCTAAGCGCCATCAGATCATTGCCTGCTGTTCCGATGACAGTGCGAAATTTATTGCTCTCTCCAGTCGCCAAAGCGGCTATGGCATCCACGATAATTTGAGGATCATCCAATGAAGAGCTGGATTCTGCATGATTCATTAAATTCTGCACTTTCGTCATCAGATTTTCGTAATCCTGTATGTTATCATCTCGGTTCCAAGTGATACTGTTCTTGAAATTATTTCCTGTAGAACCTCCCTGCTCGATCAATCTAAGCTCGATATTCAACGGCTTCAGTTCGTAATAAAGACCTTCCGTCAGTCCTTCCAAAGCAAATTTAGACATATTATAGAGAGATCCGAGTGGCACCGCTGTCGTGATTCCCATGAAAGAGCTGATATTGATGAACATGCCTCCGCCATTGGCTCTGAAATGTGGTATAAATTTACGAATGACATTGATCGGTCCTCGCGTATTAACGGCGAATTGCCAGTCAATCGCTTCTTCTTGGGCTAATTCCAACGGACCATAAGTCCCCATACCGGCATTATTGATGACGACGTCGATCTTACCGAACGCGGCTATGGCTTGATCTACCGATGTTTGAACTTCATGCACATTGGTGACGTCCAGTTTGAAAATTTTGATATTATCGTAACCTGTAAGCTCGGTTTCTTTATTGGGTGTACGCATGGTTGCGGCTACGTTCCAGCCCATTTCAGCAAATCGAATCGCCGTAAGTTTTCCCAAACCTGAACTCGTTCCCGTAATAAAAACTGTTTTACTCATGTTAATACCTCCAAATTATAAATTGAACGTTATTTATAACAATTAAATGGTTTAGATCGAATGTTCATTCTATTATGATATAAGATTTGTTTTCTGTCAAATACGTGACAAAGATTATCGTCCTGATTCCTATGTAATTCAATTTCAAAGGTTCCGTCAAAAAACAAAGGAAATCTTCTTCGAATTGAATGTTGCATCGGCTGATTAAAGGCTTCTTTTATATTTACCCAAAGCGAATTCTAGATAAAGGATCTATTTAGTCAAATAATCCGCTTCATTTGAAGTTTTTTAATTTTTACTCAAGCTTTATAACAAGGCATCATCATTTCATAGAAACTGATCATCAAAGTACATACTCTTTTTGCCGGAAAAATCGTAAAATAGAAGTAGTCAAGGAGGTCGTTGCTATGTTGACGGAGCAGGTCTTCGTTGGAAGCGTGTTTATTGCAGGTCTGCTCTCCTTCTTCTCCCCGTGTATTTTTCCATTATTGCCTGTATATGTCGCCCATCTCGGCGGCGCGACCCCGGGGAGTGAGTTGAAAGCAATCCAATTAGGAAAAATACGGATTCATCCGTCCCTTATTGGCAACACGTTGTTTTTTATTCTCGGATTATCCTTTGTTTTTGTGTTGCTCGGATTTGGTGCGGGTGCATTAGGGAGCATTATTAACAACTCTTGGTTTATCGTTATTTGCGGGGTAGTCGTAGTTTTATTGGGGATCTTTCAAACGGGTGTAGTTAAGCTGCTTTTCATGCAACGAGAGAAAAAAATGACGATAGAATGGGAGGGAAAAAAGGGCTTTGTAGCCTCATTTTTGCTCGGTTTCACGTTCAGCTTTGGTTGGACGCCATGTATCGGTCCGATACTCGCTGCTGTGCTCAGCCTTTCTGCCAGTGAAGGTTCGTCGGTACAGGGCGGTGGCTTTATGCTCATTTATGCGAGCGGTCTAGCTATTCCCTTCCTGCTCCTTTCGCTCTTTTCAGATCTTTTGATCGGACGTCTGAGAGCATTCAATAGGCATATGCCTATGTTAAAAGTGATCTCCGGTATCCTGCTTGTTGTTATGGGGGTACTCCTTATGACGAATAATTTGAACATGATTACACCTGCGTTTTAGTGGCAAATTGCAAAGATAAAAGGAGGTTTCCCATGCTTATAAGAAAATGGCCCATAGCCATTATTACCTTGTTCTCCCTGCTGTTGATCCTCGCAGCTTGCGGGAATAAGGAGACAGCTCTGACAGCACAGGCAGGACAAACTACACTGAACAAAGGATCTGCTGCCCCGATGTTCGACCTCAAAGATCTGGATGGTAACAAGGTCACATTGGCCAGTCTTGCCGGTGAAAAGGTATATGTGAAGTACTGGGCCTCCTGGTGTCCGATTTGTTTGGCCGGGATGGATGAATTAAACACATTAGCCGGTCAAAGCAATGGGTTCAAGGTGATCACGATCGTCAGTCCTAATTTTAAGGGGGAACAATCATCAGAAGATTTTGTACAGTGGTTTAAGGCGCTTCAGGCTGATCATACAGGTAATAACATAAAAGTATTGTTAGATGAAAATGGAACCTTCGCCCAGAAATTCGGAATAAGAGGATATCCTACCTCGCTTTACATCGGCTCTGATGGCGTTTTGGTTAATTCTGTGCCAGGCCACAATCCCAATGATGTCATAAAAGATACATTTAAAGTGATTTCTTAAGTATTACTAACCGAGAGGAAGGGAATGACTTGAAGCGACTTTTATATGCAGGTTCCTTGCTATTTTTTCTGCTTGTTATAGCCTATAGCGGTCAAAATGGGATCGTTAACAAAAGCAACCTGACAACAGCTGCTGGCGCGGGACACACGACTACGAGATCCGAAAACCCAAATGACAAGGTAGATTACTCACACAGCAACTTGCAAACGATCTATTTGGCGGGGGGCTGCTTCTGGGGGATCGAAGCCTACATTTCGCGGATTTATGGTGTACAGGATGTAACCTCCGGATATGCTAACGGGACAGGAGTGAACCCAACCTATGAAGATGTAGTTCGCGGAGACCGGGGGTTTGCCGAAACCGTTGAGGTGAAATACGACCCGGAACGCATCCAACTGACCGACCTGTTGACCGATTTCTTTAAAGTGATCAACCCAACTAGTGTGAACAAACAAGGAAATGATGAAGGTATCAATTACCGGACAGGCATTTATTATGTAAATGGCAACGATGCCTCCGTTATTAATGCAGTGGTGGCCAATCAACAGAAAAAATATACAAAAAAGATCGTCACCGAAGTGCTGCCGTTAACGAATTACTATCTGGCTGAGGAATACCACCAGGATTATTTGAAAAAAAATCCGGATGGGTACTGCCATGTCGATCTCACGATACTGGATCAGCCAACAAAAGTTGACCCTGCCCTGTATTCCCGACCGACTGACCAGGTACTGAAAACGAAATTAACGGATATCCAATACAAAGTGGCAGTCCTTCAAGATACGGAAACTGCCTATTCCAATGAATACTGGGATACGTTCAATCCAGGCATCTACGTCGATGTCACAACAGGCGAACCGCTTTTCTCCAGCCGCGATAAATATGATGCCGGCTGCGGGTGGCCTAGTTTCACGAAGCCAATCGATCCGGCTGTAGTGACGTACAAGAAAGATACCAGCTATAATATGATCCGTACGGAGGTCAGGAGCCGTGTAGGTGATATTCATCTGGGCCATGTGTTCGATGACGGACCTGCAGATTCGACTGGTAAAAGATTTTGCATTAACAGTGCTTCCATCCGATTTGTTCCGTTAAACGATATGCAGCGGGAAGGCTACGGATATTTACAATCAGCGGTCAAATAAATGTTAAGGGGCCTAAACCGATGTACACATTACTGATTGTAGAGGATGAGGAACTGGTCCGGAAGGGAATCAAAAAGTTTGTGCCTTTCGAGGCGTTTAACATTACGAATATCATGGAAGCTGGCAATGGTGAGGAAGGGCTCACGCTTTTCCTCACCCACCGTCCCGATATCGTGCTGCTGGATATTAATATACCGAGGATGAACGGGTTGGATTTTGCTAGAAAAGTCAAAGAACTGAAGCCAAATGTCAAGATTGCCGTCATTACCGGATATGACTATTATGATTATGCTGTTACTGCCTTGAAAATCGGTATCGATGACTATGTTCTAAAACCGGTTTCCAAAAATGACGTGTATGAAGTGCTGAAGAAATTAGTGGAAAAGCTCCAGGGCGAGCTGCAGCAATCAGAGCTGCAGCATCTTTTTAGCGAATATAAAACTGCGCTGCAAGTAACGGACGAATCTGGCAATAAGGCATCCATAGCACAAATCATTGAGGAAAACATAGCCAATCCGGATTTCTCGCTGGCCATTCTTGCGAGTCAGAAAGGGTTTAGTTCAGGGTACATGAGTGTCTTGTTTAAAAGATTGTTCAATGTGTCGTTCCAGGACTACTTGTTGGCTGCCCGTTTGGAGCGCTCAAAGCTTCAGCTCCTGATGTCCGACTTGAAAGTATATGAAATCTCATCGGCCGTAGGCTTCGACAATCCGAATTATTTCAGCGCCGCTTTCAAGAAGAAATTCGGGCTCTCCCCCCTGCAATACAGAGAAAGGACCAAACACTCGTGAAACGATTTACCCACTCCCTCCAATCTAGGATTTCATGGATCTATATGCTGATCAGCTTTGTAATGATCGGAATCATCGGCGCTGTCCTGTATGTCGGGATTTCCCGAGTGGTGCTAGAGGATTCGATCCAATCATCCAATATGGCGATATCAAAAAGCGGGACGTTAGTTGAAATGTATATTGATCGGCTGAAAGTTCTAACCACCCTGCTTGCCCGTAATCCCCAGACGATCCAAACCCTCTCCTCTCCAACGAAGGCCGGTGAGAAAGACGAGCTGCAATTTATCAATAATGTGCTGCTGTCCGATCCCTATATTAAATCCGTTGTGGTCATCGGCAAAGATGGATATGTGCTTTCCAATGAGAAGGAACTGAACATGAGGCGTTCTTCCAAAATGATGGATGAGCCTTGGTATGTGGCAGCGATCAATAGTACCAACCCGGTGTTGACCTCTGCCCGGATGCAAAAATTTTCGATGGACAAAGATAATTGGGTCATCTCCATGAGCCAGGAAATTAAAGATGCAGACAACCGCAATCTTGGCGTTGTTCTGTTGGACATCGAATATAAAGGCATCGAGGATTACTTGAACGATTTGGAGCTTGGAAGCAAAGGTTTTGCTTTTATTATTAATAGTAAGGGAAACATTGTTTACCATAAAGATCCTGCTTATTTTACCGATCCTGCTAAGCAAGAGCAATTAAGGAAAATAAGCTTGACGAAGGAAGGCTTCGACAATTCGCAAAATTTGCTTGTGTACAAAACAGAACTGAAAAATTCCGATTGGTCGCTGGTCGGTGTCAGCTCATTGGATGGCCTACAGCAAATTCGCTACCAATTGCTCCAATCGTTCGCTGTAGTCGGTTTAGGGCTGCTGTTGCTTATTATGGTGGTGTCTCCCTTCATAGCCAAAAGTATTACGCGTCCGATCCATCAATTGGAACAGGCGATGCAAAAGGTGAAAACAGGCACATTGGAAGTCAGTGTTTCGGAAACCGGCGTGGCGGAGGTGCAAGGGCTTGCGCAGCATTTCAATACGATGGTGTCAGAGATACGGAGGTTGATGCAGGAGATAGAAACGAAGGAGAAAGCGCTGCACACCTATGAATTAAGTGTACTGCACAGCCAAATCAATCCTCATTTTTTGTATAATACATTGGACGCAATTGTCTGGATGGCAGAATTTAACGAGAGTGAACGCGTCATTTCTATGACCAAAGCGCTGGCCAAATTTTTTCAATTGTCTTTGAGTGGCGGAAGTGAGTTAACGACGGTTGAAAATGAAATGAACCATGTATCCCAATATTTATATATCCAAAAGGAACGTTATGGAGAAAAGCTTCATTATCAAATCCATTTTGATCCGCTGCTTTCCACAGAAGTGATACCCAAAATCATTTTGCAACCTCTTGTAGAAAATGCGATTTATCACGGAATTCGGGAAAAGGAAGGCTCCGGCTTTCTGGAGATTACGTGCGGAAAGACAGATGGCGGTGACATCATGTTCGTCGTGAAGGATGATGGTGTCGGATTCGAGCCTGACTCGCACTCGCAAGCCTTGGCTCCCGAACAGCCATCTTCCCTGCCGAAACTGGGTGGTGTCGGCATCAACAATGTAGACGATCGTTTAAAGCTATATTACGGCAAGGAATATGGTGTCGCTATTCAATCCCAACTGGGAGAAGGGACAACAGTAAGGGTCGTGATTCCATCAAAAATTAGGAAGTAGGAGTGATTATTTAATCTTAAGCGAAACGCGGCTGCAGAACAATGCTGGCAGCCGCGTCTTGGTTTGATTCGGCATCAAATGTTGAAACATAAATAATGCCCTTCCGACTTCCTATTGCGGATCCGCATGTACGGTGGTGTGAGAGGACCGGGGTTAATCGCCCCCTCCTACTCGATTGCCTAAATTGCTTTAGGACGATATACGTTTGACAATTGACCTATTTTACAAATAATGCTGGTTTCATAGTCACCTTCTAGTGGTATGCTCTCAGTACAATATTTCTCCAGTTCTGTATGATTGCCGATTCTAACGGAATGAAGTACTTCTTTAAACATGCTTATATCATTCGCATCGTTCCCAAATACGATGAACTCTTTTCCTTTGAGGCCTACTTTTTGCAAAGCACTCCACTTATGAATATTTTGGGGGCTGACGTCAAGAACATTCTCATTTACATGCCTGTGAACAACACAATCTAATGAAACTAGTTGCTCAGACATTCGTTCCATGTTTGTACTGGAGAGAATGAGTATTTTAACAATTCGTTTAAGTGTTTCGAGTGTTACACTGTTTGCCAATTTCATAGGGTCTACATTATTTAAAATAGGATGATTTGATGGCCCTGTGTAAGCATAATCCCAATCACTATCAATTAAATAGGTAGCTTGATATTCTTGAATAAGTCCTATAACTGCTTGAACTTGATCGTCTGAAAAAGAATTAACTTGTACATTAGCACCATCAATTGTTACAAGTGAACCGTTACCTCCAATTAAACAGAAATTGTGAAACTTTTCATCAATGACTGGGAGCATGTCCCGGATCGGGCGAGCCGAAGCAAATATAACTTCATGTCCTGCTTCTATTAGTTTTTCTAAACATTGTACCAATCTATCTGAAATCGGCTGTCCTTTAAAGCAAATCGTACCATCCAAATCAAAAACAAATTTCATTTCATTTTCCCTTTCTTATCCTTTGTACTAAATGTATTTTATAGATTTTATTGGTTATCTCAAGTTTCTCTTCATCATTTCTGCGATTTCTTTGGTACCAATTATATCTAAATCAATCTATTTATAACAATATATATCGTTTAATGATATATTTCAATAACTGGAAACAAGCATGATACTACTTCGATTTGCATCCCTTTTCAAGACTCTATTTCGGATACTGAAACCTACTCATTAAAAGTTACTTTCCATAAGCTAAAAAAGCTGCCCGATACAAGGCAGCTAGTTAGTTTTGATCACTTAGTTTATGAATGAGCTCATTTACTCTTCTTTAGGATTTTCCCAGAAGTTATCACTTATACACAACCTAAATCTGAATGATAGGATCAGCAACCGCATCTCTCTCGACTAGAAGCAGCACCTTATGCCGTGTAGGATCTTCCCAGTCCTATCTCGTTAAGAAGTTGCCGATAAGCAATAGATGTGCGATCAGCCGGAATATGAGCTTCGGCCTGCAGATCAAGCGGTAAATCTTCCGGAGTCTGTGCTTCGACCATTTCGCGATCCTCTTGAAACACTTGCAAATTAAATTTGATGGTATCTTCAATAGGAACATCTTTATCGAAATTCCGTGAAATCGGACAAAACAAACGTGTATAGCGAGCGGATACCGGCGTTGCACAATTCAAGATCATCAGCCTTCCATCGTTTGGAAAGTATACGCTTAGTGAAGCCGCAAACGGAGGAAAAACACGGAATTCTCTAAGCCATTCAAATCCCTCGGGTGCAGGATTATCCTGACCTTTTCCGTAATTGCTAACCGTACTCCAATACTCGGCAAGTAATTCATTCCCTTCCCGCTTGACTTTGTATTGCGGTACTTCGGTGTTATTACGATCTCCGAATGTTTCTGTATGAACATAAGCAAAGTGCGATACATCTAAAAAGCCTTCCATCTGACGCCCCGCCGAACCGGCAATGTCGAAACTCGGGGGTAATACATTTAAATAGTCTGGATCATCCCATCCAGGAAACTCTGGTATCTGTTCTTCACTGGATAGAATAGATGTCCAAATCAAGCCATATTTTTCAACTGCCGGATAGACAATTAATTTTAATTTGGGCGAAATTTTAGCATCTGGATGCGCCGGAACGGACGTACACTTGCCTTCGCAGTTGTAACGGAATCCGTGGTAAGGACAAACGATTTCCCCGTTCTCAACCCAGCCCTTACTAAGGGGAGCACCTCGATGAAAACAAAGATCACGAGCAATGACCACTCTATCGTTGCTACGGTAACAAACGAGTTTCACATCCAATAGCTTTACACCAATCGGCTTTTCTGTGACTTCGCTTGCTCGAGCAATTTGATACCAATATTGGGCCAGCACATGCCAATCCTGAGGAGTGAACGTACAGTCTCGGGGAAGTTGGGATTATACGCTCATTTTCTTGTTTTCAGATATCATCATCGAGCTCACCTCACTGTCCATTCGTATGGTTAAGAATCATTTTAGTGTCAATTATCATTACGTACTAATAAAATCTTACTACTGCGTTATTTCAACGAGCAATATAGATGGCGATATTTTGTTTGAACAACCAAATACGAAGATATTTATTAGAATTGTTTACAAAAATTTAGTGTCGAGTGTTGACCTAACATACAGTTTTAGACAAAACACAACGACAGTCTGGGACGAGAAATAAAGTCCTAGACTGTCGCCGCTATTATTTATTTAACACTAATGTTTTCTGTTTACCTTGCTTTTTCTTAAAGAGTTTCATGTCTCCAGTAAGTTTTACTTTCAAGATAATGTAGCAATTTTCAATATCTTCGATTGCATAGCTTCTAACACGAATGTCTTCCCTTCAATACATCACTTTAACTTGAAAATCACATTCTGCTTTGTTTTCTTAAATTCTCAACGGCCTTAACAAATCGACTTCCTGACCGTTTCTCTCCCATGTGTCGCGAGGCCCGACACAAACATATGCGCATAATCGCGGTGATAGTAAGGTTGGATTTGTAATGTATTATCCACATGGCCATTAAGCTAAATGGTAGTTTACCGTGACTGAAAATTAAGATTTTGATCCCTCGTCTTAGGTGACTACTCAACAAAATACGGGCAAGACGATTCTTTGGGCGTCATTAAGGTCTCAAGTTTCTATCCACGCGGAATACCAGCATTGGTCAATGCTATACTAATCGTTTTGTAACAGAACTCAGCACTTATAAGAGCATCATAGTTTGGAGACTTAGAAACTAACATAGACACTTCCGAGGTAAGATAGCCGTTATAGCCTGCTCTATACATTCGCAGGGCAAAATCAGCATAATCAAACGCGGTCTCACCTGGGAGTGCAAAGCGCGAGTTCGGGTAACGTCCCACTACATCTTTGAGGTGTGTGGCATCCGTATATTGGATCAATTTATCAATCGACTCTTGTAAGGACTCACCAATAGCCTCAAAGTGACTGAAGTCAAAGTTCAACCTAAGAGCGGGATGATTGACCTCCTTTAACATCCATAATGATCGATTAGGGTTATACAACATTTGACCTACGTGAGGCTCAAGTGCAAGTACCGCCCCTGCCTCATAACATATTTGAACCCATTCGAATAAATTCTCCGCTGTGCGACTACGTAACTGATCCCAATCGCCGATTTTTCCATCGTCCGTTTTGATTACAACCGCTCGCTCCACTCCCATATCCGCGCTTAACTCCAGAACCCGCCGCAGTCCATCCAGATTGGCGGAGTGCTGTGCAGGGTCTGTTTCCGTCAGCTTGCCTGGTGTACCCATAAACGCGATGATGTCCAGATCAATATCGTTTAACATGCTACTGAACTGCGTGCGATCCATTTTCGTCAATCTTTGAGGTGATGTAGGCCACTCGGGCTTCACACAAATTTCTAATCCATCGAATCCAATTTCTTTCACCTGCTGAACGACCGTCGGGTATGGTGTCTTAGGCATCCCATAGTTTCCGTATCCAACTTTCACAAAACATCCTCCTAATAGTTTTATGAGAAAGCGCAAACTTCAGAATAAAACTACTGCAGTTAATGAAATACTTGATGCACTTTGGTCCCCGGGTTCATAGTTCCTGTTATAATTTCAAACATTAGGCACCACTCCAGACTTTAACGGTATGCATCTATTTTACTATAATAATGGATTAGATTGTTATTGTCCTTGTTGCGTTAATCTAGCCGTTACTTGAAACAAAAAGAGAGCTTACTGCGAAGCTAGCCCCTTAACTAATAATTACTCCCATAGGCTGCCGATCACGCCAGTAGCCTATTTATATGGTTGAACTAACGTTACCAGTTAGCGGAATGACCCTTTACTATAGTTTCTTCCATCAATGTATTCCAGCATATTTCTATTACCTGGTTAAACGACTTGTGGAATCCTCTTGATTGGAATTGATAGCTCCTGGTTGTAAGCCTTTTCTCTTAAAAATAGATCATTTACCAGTTTTCTTCCCGCCTTGTCCTGCATTATATGAAAGTATGGATGAATAAGGGAGGGGAACTAGGATGGCGGTTATTTTCAAAAAAGTGGAGGAGACGGCTATACTCTCCGCGGATGCCGAAGTCAAGACTAAAGATGGCGTCCTGGAGGTCAGTTTCGTGGAAACTCAGCGTATTCCTAACGGAAATTTGAACGGAGTAATGCAGATTTCCTTGAATGGAAAACCTTTGCTTATCACTTCGAGCAGCGTTATGCCGAAATCATATGAGGGCAAATCGAAAATTATCCAGCAGCAATTCAAAGTCTACGATGGCGACAAGGTTAACGAACTTAGCGAAGATTTGGCTCGGGCCTTTGGCAAGCTGAGAAAAGAGTTGATCGCATTCGAAAAGAAAAAATCGGTTACGCTAAGACTGCCTTGCTTTATTAGGATCCCGCTATGCCGCTTGACATACTCCCAATACATCGTAGCCTGCAGGCTCAGGGGGAGACCCGCTCTGGAATGTTTGCGGGAAGCAGAAGCCATCTACAATAACTGCAAAGGCAACTGCTGAATCACAACTCTCCTACTAGGATTTATGCTTATTTGATATAGTAAAGTAGAGAATAGAAGTTTCACAAGGGGACGTGCGCCCTACTGTTTTAACTGTCTGATCTTGCCTGATTTTGTTAACAGCAAGAAAGTCCCCTGATGTCTTGCAAGATCTGTTTCAGTCTGAGTCAGGTTTTCCTTTATTTTATTCCACTTCCCTACGTTATCGTGCCAGTTACTTCAACGACGAAGCAGACCACCCCGGACCCCGGCAGTCTGCTCAATTTCAATATCGTGTTCCTTTAAAGCAATTTTTAGGATCCTTGAACATACTTTATTGCCTCGATCTATTCTTTTTGCCCAGCACGTTTGGACATTTCTCCGTAATCTAGTTCTTCTAGCTGCTGATGTACCCACCATATATTTCCAAAAGGCTCGCTTACACGCCCCACTCGTTCGCTGTTCATTAAAAAGTTGCCGATATTTGTGATACGGTTCACCGAATTTAATATTTAACTAAACTGCCCGTCACTTCAAAGGAAACGGCAGCCAATCGTCTATCGGCTGCCTTCGTGTCTTCATTGAGCTATAGTTTCTCGATAGATAAGTATTCCTCTGAATAGCGCTTCGTGATCCAGGAAGGCTTCAATCAATTCGGGTTTCCCTACGATTCCTTATGTTTATAACCGTCAACTATTAAATCCAACTTTCCTGTTTCAGGATCGATTACAAGGCCATGAACTGGAATGTCTTTTGGCAGGAGGGGATGGTTCTTGACCGTTTGCACGCTTCCATTGACGGAATCTTCAACACTATCGAAACCGTGTAGCCACTGTTGCAAATTAATTCCGGCACTTTCGAGGGTGTCGATAGTTTCGGAAGATATGCCTTTCTCCTTCATTTTATTAATGGTTTCGCCAGGGTCAATACAGCTCATCCCGCAATCATGATGTCCGACCACAAACACTTCATCGGCATTTAATTCATATACAGCGACAATAATGCTGCGCATAACGCTGCCAAATGGATGCAAAACAATCGCTCCAGCATCTTTGATTATTTTAGAATTCCCATCCTTTATATTTAATGCTCGGGGAAGAAGGTCGGTAAGCCTTGAGTCCATACAAGTTACAACAACCATCTTTCTATCTTTAAATCTAGATGTTTTATATTTTTCAAATTCCTTCTTCTCTACAAATTCCGAGTTAAAGTGTAAAATATCATAAAGTCTATCCAAGCTTCTCACCTCAATTTCTCTCTTGATATCTTATTATCTTATCATAACTTACGAAGAACCCTCAACATGCCAAACTATATTCTTATTAAGCCTGTATCATCAATTTCTCCAAGTACGTAGGCTACCTGCCATCGTGCTTCATAAGCTTCATACATCAAAGTTTTATAAGCTAGGCATTTTAATACTCTCGGGTGTTCAATTTTTCCCATTCTCCGTATGTAACAGCTACTCCATCTGCACATTTCTTACGTTCTATCCGTTAATTTTGTTCATCTGATTGCTTAAAACTTCATAATAAGTGCACCTCCTTGATGGTGTTGGGGTTCAAACCCTTGGACAAACCCATCATATCGAGGTGCTCCTTTTTTGACAAAGACCATTTTTTAGGTCCTACAGGAAAGTTCACTGCCGCGAAGCAAGCCCCTCCATTATCATTCTCCGTTAGCTGAATACATGAATGCTACTTTATATATTCTATTATGGGTTTGAATGCCTGATACTCTTGGAAAAATTTATTATAATCGCCTTTTGAAAATATACCGGAAACCGCTAAACGGAAAATAATAGCTCGTATAATCATTTCTTTATATAGTTCATTATCTGGAAGCAGGTCTATCTCAGATACTTTGCTTCCTTGCCATGCTATACAATCACAAACTAAAATGGCTTCTGCATATTCTACTGGGGCAATTGTTGGAGAAAAATCAATTACTAAAGGACTCAAAACTTGGTCAAAAAGAATGTTTCCCGACAAATCGCTATGAACAATCTGTACCTTATATTTGCTCTTTTAGGCTTACACAATTAAGTAAATTATTAATTATTTCTTGTGTCTCTCTTGGCAATTCCCCGGGCAATTCATCTATTTGCCATGCTATACGATGACCCTTTGACCAAGGATTATCCGTATGAGGGAAGTCCCTAAAATTAATGGAAGATAAATCGCGATGAAATAACCTCGATACCTGAAGTTTTTCTTCTATTCGCCCTTTTGTATCCTTACCTATCTCATACTGAGTGCAAGCCCATCCTCCGCTTACAAAAGTACCGTATTTACTCTTATAGGCTTAGATACCCTATAACCTTTAGGGTTTAAATTGTAAAGAATATTCAGTAACCATTCAGAATGATGTATGTCATCCACAGTCTTTAATACAGCGTTACTAATTCTTACTGATGTATTTTGACCACCACTCAATGACACAATATCCCCACTAAGAATAAATGAATCTAGTATTTCTTTGGATAGCTCCATTTCTTCACCTTCCTAGCATACTACTTCTAAATATTCATTTTAATATTTCAATATAACCCTAGAAGAATCCTGCCCATCCCACGGTTTTAAAAGTTTATCTCACATATACTAGACACCGTTGTCCAATCTTGGGCATTTTTCGTGCTTTCCTGCAAAATATGCGCATTCGCATAGGATTTCCGCCCAAATTGAACAGGCTACCGATGATGCCGGCAGCCTGTTTGCCATGTTACTAAAGTCTCCGTTAGTTGAGCGAGCGTCATTCTTTAACCTACAATACGCTTCTCCGCGCTGTCTGTAACGGCAAGTTTACAAATGCGCTCCACCGGTCGCATCGAGTATCTTGTACAAAAATGCCTGTTTCCATGTAACGAACAGCTACAGACTCTCAACAACCCTTTGAGGGAGCCATTCCCCCTGGAAATCATGGCTTTTTTAATGTCTTGTAGTAAATATTTGAAATGTGATACCAAATTGGTCCGTTAGCATACCATAAGCTGGACTAAAATGAACTTCTCCTAACTGCTGCAGCACCTCCCCGCCTGGCAGCAGAGCTTCATAATATTGGCGAGCCTTTCCAGCATCATTGGTGGTAATGCATATTGTAACTTGATTGCCAAATTGCAACTTTTGACCCGGAATTATATCGGAGGCATACACATTAGTTTCCCCAATTTTTAGAATGGAATGGGAAATTTGTGCCTTCTCTTCTTCTGTTAATTGAACTTCAGGACTCAGGGGGCCTTCGTCAACCGTTTGCTTAAAAAGCACCGTGGCTTCCAGAGCCGTTTCATAAAACGAAATTGCTTCACTGGCGTTACCGTTAAACATTAAAAAGGGAATCAACTGCACTGTCATGTAGATCTCTCCTTCGAGGTTTATTTTATTTGTTCCTGACTTTAGCTTAGCCAATAATAGTGACAGCAATTGTCATTAATTATGAATAATAAAAAAAGAACGCCAAAAGAAAATGCCGATGTAACAACCCGAACATTTTCTTCCGCTCTGTAGCCGTAAAATAACGGGTAATGATCGTGTTATTTATGGCCGCGGGATGGCTGAAACTCCCAATCTATCACCGCTCTGCCACAAATGCTTAGCAAAGACTAATATCGGATAAAAAATACGATATGGCATATTACCAGCATGTGGCGCTGGACGCCTCGCAGGCCGGTACCATGCCACAGGCCGGGTCGGTCATGTCTACGAGATCAAATGGATGCTGGATGGAAGATTTTAGGTGGATTTGTTTATAGAAAAACGGTATATTATTTGGGGAGTAATAGCGCAGAGTGTTCGTGTTCGATATGTGTTATTGAGATAACGCGCAAGTCGGGATATACGTTTAGGCTCATATTATTTATATTTGGGGAGGGCGTCGGCATGGACAAGAATTCTGTTTATAAAACAAACAGCTTCTATTGGGATACAAAAGGAAACGACTTTTTAGGTGCAATCGTGCTTCCTTTTTATGGAGCATTTGTCTCAGAAGAAAAATGCCAGCTTTTTGGCG
Source organism: Paenibacillus radicis (ex Xue et al. 2023) (assembly GCF_024722015.1). Taxonomy (GTDB): domain Bacteria; phylum Bacillota; class Bacilli; order Paenibacillales; family NBRC-103111; genus Paenibacillus_S. The sequence goes on from NZ_JANQBD010000008.1 coordinate 198,255, forward strand.
ATGTATCAGGGAAAAAGATGCTGGAAATAGGCTGTGGAAATGGTCAATCCTTGCAATATCAGGGGGAACGCAAAGCATCTGAACTATGGGCTGTGGATATATCAGAAAAACAAATCGAAAAGGCAACGCAACATTTGAAGGCATGCGGTCTTTCAGCAAAAATAATCTGTTCTCCCATGGAAGAAGAATGTGGCATACCCGTGGATTATTTTGACTTTGTTTATTCTATTTATGCCATAGGCTGGACCACCGACCTTGAGGGTACTTTTTGCCGAATCGCTTCTTATCTTAAAAAAGACGGTGTATTTATTTTCAGTTGGTCTCATCCTATACACAAATGTGTTGTTGCAGAAAATAATATGCTTGCTTTTAAAAAATGTTATTTCGATGAATCTTGGTATTCGGTATCTCTTGATGAAGGCGCGCTAACATTGTCGGATCGTAAACTATCAACATATGTGAATGCGTTGGCAAAAGCAGGATTTGTAATTGAGCAAATGATTGAGCAATCTGATGATGAAATTATGCAATCGCGGGATGAAAACAGTGATTTTGCAAAAAAAGCAAAGATGCTTCCTGTAACTTTTGTAGTCAAAGCAAGAAAACTATAGTATCCGATAGCATAATTATGACTTGACTAGCAAATTTTTAATACATCGCCATTCAAATTCAACATTTTCACTGTTACTGACTACTGCAACTCCAATAAATATGTTAAAATATTCCAAAACTAAGGAGGCCCTATGACTAAAGGTCTCCCCGTTCCAAATTCTGTTATTTAGTTTTCTTCACATGAAGTGGATACATCTAGTGTTCACATTAAAAGTTGATCAAACGTTTGTTCGCATCTATTGAAATGCTTGAGGATCAGTAGAACAAATCGGACCAATGACGACTAACCATTTCCAAGTCACCCGATCAGATTCCAGAACCTGTCTACCCTCTAGTTTTCCCCGAAAAAGACAAGAGCTACATCTAGTTCTCCTCTTTTCTTAAGTGTTGTGGACAAGGTTGCCTGCAGCAGGGGTGCGCGATCGTACTGTAAGCTCTTCATATCGATACGTCCATCTGTAATCGTCATATAATGTGCTTCTTTACATGGATCGTCAGGTCTGCGATACGAGATACTTCCGGGATTCATCCACAGTTCATGGTTGCTGAGATAATGAATAGCTCTCCGATGTGTGTGACCAAATATCATTCGTTTATGTTTCATGCTCGTAATCGGTTCCTTGGTCTGCTGTTCCCAGAAGCTGTAATAATGATGGAGACTAGGAATGGTCTCGTAATTGTTATACATATGCTGCATGCTATAGCCAATAGAATCCATAGTGAATGCCATAGAATAAGGCAGGTTTTCCAAAAATTCAATATCCATCTCACTAAGCTTTTGAGCATTGTCATGCGCCCAAGTTCGCTCCTCAAGTGAAACATTCCACAATTGATCTTTGTTGCGATATAAGGCAGCTACACGCTCGTCATGGTTACCTTTCACGCACAAAGCCTTATGCTCCCTAATCCACTGTAGTACTTCTTTGGGAAAAGGTCCGTAATCTACCAAATCTCCAGCACAATAAATGACATCACTATCTTTTTCTTGTTTCCATATGTTTTCTAATGCATAAATATTGGCGTGGATATCAGAAATAATCAGTGCCTTCACGAGCGTCATCTCCTAATTATTTGATAAATCTATCTGACATAATATCATTGCAGGCCATTATTGCTTCATCAACTGCTTGTTCATTTATTAAATATTGAGCAGGTCCATCACCTACTTTTACTAAATAGAAGTTATCATTATATGTATAGAAAGTTACTGTCTTTTCTCCTTTTTTAGTTGTATATTTTATCGTAGTTAATGGATTTCCGGGCTTTTCTACAGGTTCTATTACCGCATCAAAACTTAGTCCTATTATCATTTCATAAAACTTTCTTAATTGATCAACCTCGACCATTTTACCGTTCAATGTTCCGCTTTGTTCTTCTCTTTGAGTTAATTGTCCACTTGCTAAGGGTAATTCTTTATGATTAATTTTTACGTTGAATTTCGAAGATGAAGCTTCTATTGAGATTTGATCACAATCAACAATATTGATTAAAGCTAAAAAGCGATCTATAAACTGAATGGGCTCAAATGTAAGTATTGAATGGATACTTTCTCTGTTTATCGAAAATATATAGTTCTTGTCAGCAAATTTAGCATAAATGATATCACCACTAGCATTACCTAACATTAGATGGTAATCTTTTTTATCATCTTGAATTTTAAGCTCTAATGCAGGCACCGAAAGTCCGTAATGTCCCATGTCTAACGGCTTCTCATCAACTATGGATAATACTTTTATCGTATTATTAGTTAAATTGAAAGTGCCCTTAGGCAATCCAAAAGTACTTTTAGCAAAATCCTCCATATAAACATCTCTGTCAGGTACAGGATACTTCATAACTAAATTGTTACTTGGCAAAAGATGTGCTCCAGGTAAAGATGCAGGTACAGACTCTTTATTTTGTTTTGCTTTAAGATCTAAAAAAAGTTTTCCTGATTTAAGGATCTCAATCGATTTTAAGTTTTTCAAATTAATTTCAGGAATTTTGTTGTCAAACAACTCGTTTGAACTTACCAATAATCTTTTTGCAATGCCGCTATTCATTAAATAAATTGCTTTTTCATTGTTAATAGCAACATAAAAATTCGCCTGATCCGGAGTTGGATTACCAATTCTTATTGTATGTTCTCTACCATTATTAAGAGTAACAATCACTTCAGCATTTGCAGGGTTTAACCCGAATTGTTCTAAATTTGTTGCATGTTCGTCAAGCAAATTGAATTTGGTTAATGTAGCACTTCCAGCAATATTGTTTAACAAATTCGGGTCAACCGGAAAGTCAGGCTTGGTTTCCAAAACCCAATCTATACTCTCGCTACCCGAAATTCCCTTAGTAGGTACCAATTCAAACCTACCAGCTGTGTTAACGATTTTGATTTTTTTTACTTCGCTTTCACTACTACTAATCGAAAATGCAGGTGTTGATACGGTTGTTTCCGCTGCGTGAGTGCCTTCGATTTTGTTATTTTGAATTGCAAATTGAATAATCAGCAGGATTATCAAAACTACTACTACCGCGTTTAAAAATATGATTTTTTTTTTCATTTAGCTATTTCTCCTTCTAGCCCAAACCACAATACCAATAACTAATATTGTCAAAGGAATTATAATTACGGTCACTAATGTTATGATAACCGCTTGTCCGCCACTTAATTGTAACTGAGTAGCAGCATTAGGAGCTTTAGGAGGGATGTAGCTTCCGCTTTCTTTGCCTTGAGTCCAGTTTATTGAATTTACTATAAAATTATAATTTGTTCCTCCGGATACCGAATTTGATTCAGGTGAAATTAACGTATCTGTACCAATAACGACTAATTTTGTTTCGAAATAAGTTTTCGTATTCGTATAATCCGTAATCATTACTGCCAAATTAAAGGGCCCAGAAATATCGCCATTCACTTTTTCAACACTTTGGGCTGAACTATTTTTAGCATATGACTTGGCTGAACTGGTTAATAACGGATTAACTCTTAATGAATTTCTTTTAATATTATTTTGTTTTATGCCAGTTGCTACCGGCAACAATACTTTGTATTGTTTGTCTGCTAAATTTTTTGTAATTTCATTTGCTTCCAGGTTAGGTAGCAATACCGTAGGTTGATTTGGTAAAGAATTATTTGTATTTGCTTCTATTATTACTTTATTATCTACAGACACTCCATAAGCACCCAACACTGACATTAAATTAGGAAAACCAGAAGTAGTAAAATTAAGTGCAAAAACCGCATGTCCGCCATTTTGCAAATAGTTTTTCACTTTATTTGCCATCTCTGGTGTCCAGTCTTTAGCAGGTGTTGTTGCAAATATTAAGTTTGTCTCTTTTGGAACCTCTTCTGTTAATACATTTATATCTTTCATCTCATAATTGGCAAGTTTAATAGCATGAATGAGTTTTTCTGGCAAAGATAGCTCTCCATTACCCGTTATACTATAAATGTTATGTGTTTTATCACCTGTAACATTTTCAATAGCATTAGTAATTTGAGGCTCAACATCGATTGACTGCACATATTCTTTATATGATTGCTGGTCAAATCCTATTGTAATCATTTGCCCGGCATCTATTAATTTGAACTTTTTTGTTTTTTCATTTTCCACCACAACACTGTTACTTGAAACCGATTGCGAAGGGTCCGATTTAAATTTGTCCACAAGCTGCGGATATAAATTGGGATCTTTTACTTCAACCTTAATATTACGGTTATATTTTGTATAATCGAGGATAATAGCTTTAAAATCAGGATTTTCACTCCCAGTCTTAGCCAAAACATAAATATTTATTGGATCTTGTACTTTTTTAATAATATCTATTGAATATTTTGATATGGAATACGATTTGTTTTTACTAACATCATAGCTTAAATTTAAACTGGAAAAAATTAAGTTTACAACGATCAACACCGCTATAACAACAATTGCTGTTAATGTTGAAAATGCTCCATATCTAAATTTTTTACTATTCAGGGCATGAATTAAATTACTCATTATTACCTCCATCTTCTCTTTTCAATTCCATTTATGGTTAGATAGGTGAACGCAATAATAAATGTAAGGTTATAAATAATGTCAGATATATTTAAAACGCCGCGTTGAAAATTTGTAAATCTGTTAAACACAGAAAACCATTGTAGAGCATAAGCAATTGTACCCTCAAAAAAGGTTGGCTTTATGAAATATAAAACCGCTTCTACTACTATGAATAAAAGGCTAATAAAAACGGCCACTGCTTTATTTTTCGTACTGTCGTACACGATGATGCCAAATAAACCTACTATTGCTGTAATAAAAAATAGGGAGCTCATTTTATCAGCTGGCAGCGCTCTTGCTAAACCGTCCATTATAAAGAACGAAAATGCCGTAGCAAAAGTTATAACTGCAGCTATGATTTGGTTTTCTGTTAAAGACGATACAAACATTCCAACACTAACTAAGCTTAAACCAAACAATATAAATCCCAAATAACTAACAACGATGAGCATCAGGTTAATATCTGAAAATAGTAATAATATTATAGGAAAGATGAATGTAAATACCGTACCTATACATAATACAATTGAAGCAGCTATAAATTTGCCTACAGTTATATCCGTTATTGAAACAGGCGATGTGTATAATAATTGGTCTGTTTTTAATTTAGCCTCTTCCGAAAATAACCTCATGGTCAATATGGGAATTAAAAACAAATAATAAACAGCAATACTTGTTAGTACTCCCGAAAAATCTGCTGATTGTGCACTTATATTTCCAATTACAAAATATACCGCTGAAAGTAATAATAAAAATGACAAGAAAATATATCCTGACATAGTAGTGAAATAGGTTCTTAATTCTTTCTTAATTATGCTTGTCATAATTGTTCCTTTCCCCTGTTGCTTCTAAGAAAATTTCTTCCAAGGAAAGATTAAGAGGTTGTTGTGTTAATATCGGTAAATTACTTTTTGACATAGCATTAAAAATAGATTCTCTTATATCCGTGTGACCGTCTCCCTCAAAAAGAACATCTATCGTATCGCATTCTTTGCTTCCCACTATTGTTACATGCTTTATTAATGGAAAACTAGTAACCGCATTTTTAATTTCTGCTTCTGTCCCTTTAATACGAGACAACAATTTAGACCCTTGTATCAAGTTGTTTGACAATTTGTCAGGAGTCTCGCTAGTAACAATTTTGCCTTTATTAATAATTATAACTCTGTCACAAACTGCACTAACTTCTGAAAGTATGTGTGAGCTTAATATGACGGTATGTTTATTACCTAATGTTTTAATAACGTCACGCATTTCAATAATTTGTTTAGGGTCTAAACCTACTGTAGGCTCATCTAAAATAATGATTTCGGGATTACCTATCATAGCTTGTGCTAAACCAACTCGTTGCTTATATCCTTTAGATAAATTTTTTATTAACCTATTAGACACATCCGTAATCCGTACCATTTCTTTTATTTCTTCGATCATTGCCTTTTTTTGACTTGACTTGACTTTTTTTATATCAGCTACAAAATTTAAATATTCATCTACTTTCATGTCAGAATAGAGCGGTGGTTGTTCAGGCAAATATCCTATTTTGGATTTTGCTTTTTCCGGCTCATCCAAAATATTATGTCCCGATATGATAACCTCTCCTTCTGTTGAAGCCATGTATCCGGTCATTATATTCATTGTAGTAGATTTGCCTGCTCCATTGGGTCCAAGAAAGCCTACAATTTCTCCATCGGCTATTGTAAAACTTACATGATCTACCGCTACATGTTTTCCGTAATGTTTCGTTAGATTTCTCACTTCTATCATAAGTACCTCCTGAATTAGACACTAAGAAATAGACTATGGAGATTAGCCTTTTATACCACCAATCATAACGCCTTTTACAAAGTATTTTTGGATAAATGGATATACAAGCAAAATAGGTAATGTTGTAATAAACACCATGGCCATTTGAATTTGATAGGCTGGAGGAATTGTACCCGTATCAACATTAGAGTCGGCGGCTATCGTAGTACTTAAAATATTTTTCAACACTAGCTGTAAAGGCCATTTGTCTTTGGTGTTTATAAAAATAGATCCATTAAACCAAGCATTCCAGTGATCTACAGCATAGAACAAGCCAATTGTGCTTATAGCTGCCATTGATAGCGGAAATATAATTCTGAAAATCATTTGTATCTCTGATAACCCATCAATTCTGGAAGCATCAATAATTTCTTGTGGAATAGTTTCGAAGAAGCTAATCATAACAATGACGTTAAATGTATTAATAAGTCCCGGTATAATTAAAACCCATATCGAATCGATTAAGTTTAAATTTATATAAAGAATATAGAGCTGCACAATACCTGGTGGAAAAAGCATAGTAAGTAATAAGAAAAATTTAACAGGTTTTCTGTAAGGTAAATCTTTTCTTGATAACGGATACGCCGTAACTACTGTAAAAATCAAATTTAAAGCTGTACCTACAACCGTCACAAACATAGTTACATTAAAACCAGTCAAAAGTTGACTGTAATTAGCCAGATATTTATATGCTGCTATATTAAAGCCTATAGGAAATATAGTTATTGATCCTGTGTTAGCAGCAGCCGTAGAACTAAAAGATATGGCAATAATATTAATAAATGGATATAAAATTGTTATACTGAAAATGATTAGTAGCAACCCATTAACGTAACCGAATATTTTCTCACCTGTTGTACGTCTTGTCATCTTATCCTCCTACCATATGCCATGATCTTTATCCACGTATTTGACTATTTTATTTACTGCAATAATCAAGAGTAAACCTACAACTGATTTAAATATGGTTATAGCGGTTGCAACTCCATAGTTAAAGTTATTTTGGATACCAATACGTAAAGCGAGTGTATCCAGAATATCCGCAACAGGATATACAGGTGGAGTATAGAACAAGTAAATTTGCTCAAACCCTGCGTTAAGAATACCTCCTAAATGCAAAATCAACAGTATAATAATCGTTGGGATCATACAAGGTAATGTTATATACAGGGCTTGTTTAAATCTGGAACACCCATCAACAATTGCCGCTTCATACATTTCTGTATCTATTCCGGATATGGCAGCCAAATAAATAATGGTACCCCAGCCCAGGTTTTTCCATACTTCAGTAATGACCATAATGCTTCTAAAATAATTGGGGTCTGCCAAAAATATAATTTTATCTTGATGAAGCATTTCAACTAAAACATAATTTATTATACCTTTAGAAGATAGGATCCCTGTCAATATACCGGCAATGATGACCCATGAAATAAAATGAGGCAAATAAGATATGGTTTGGATTACTTTTTTAAATTTAGTACTTATTACTTCATTTAATAACAATGCTAAAATAATGGGTCCGACAGTTCCGAAAATAAGTTTATATACACTAATTATGAGCGTGTTATTTAAAGCGTTTACAAAATTATTGTCTTGAAACATAAAGCGAAAGTTATCTAAGCCAATCCACGGACTCCCGAATAGACCTTTACCTATTTTGAAATCTTGGAAAGCCATCAAATAACCAACAATAGGCACGTATTTAAAAATGATATAAAATGCAAGCCCAGGCAATAAAAGCATATATAATGAAAAGTGTTTCTTGATATTTTGAACAAACATTTCGGCATCTCCTCTTTACTAAACGGAGTTTAATATCTTGTCAATAAGTGCAAGGAAAAGAAATTCCTTATCCTTGCACTTGTAATATTTAAAATAATACGCTTGCTTTATTTAGCATTTTTAGCATATCTTTCGTTTATTTCCTGAGTCATGACATCGCCTTTTAACAACTTAAATTGTTTTTCCCATTCAGCCCAACCTGCTTCTAATTCCACTTTACCTGAAATAATTTGTGTAAATAATTCAGTTGCCTTTGCTGTAATTTGTGTTAATTGTGCATCCGTTGTAGGAGTTGAGAAATAGATGACCCTTGGCTGAGTGGATAATCCTGTATTAGCCATGTTAGCAGCAGTTTCTGCTGGCCACAGGTCTTTCCAGAACTCTCTTTGCCCCTCCATATTGCCGATGGTGTATACGTCCCAAGCACCATCTTGTCTTAAACCTTTTAAGTCTTTAGATAATTTATATTCATTACCTGATTTTGTGTAATCTTTACCTTCAACACCAACTGTCATTAATTGGTCTTTAGTTGTAAAGTCAAAAATTCTTGTAATACCATCTAAAACTTCGGCATTTACTTTTGAATTCACAGCCCAGATGCTAGAGAAGCCAACAGGCAAACCATCTTTATTTTTTTTAATAATGTTTCCATAAGCTGATACACTTTTTGCAATTCCAGGCGCAGGTGGAACCTCTAAAACAACGACTTTAGCATTAGGTGCCTTTTCCTGGATAATAGCTAAGTCAGCAGCAGCACCAGAGGAAACCCCTTGATACACCCCAACTTTGCTGTTTCTTATAAGTTGAGATTTACCATTGTTGGGTTGATAGGTCACAAATTCAGGGTCAACTATTTTGGCTGTAACCAGTTCTCTTGCAAACCCGATAGCTTTCTTATATTCGGGAGTGATCTGCGACCAAACTAATTTGTTGTCAGCCGTTTTCATCCAATCTGCGGTAGGAACACCGAAAGGTGCTAATGCCGGTTCCAAACTGCCTGATTTATCAAATACAGCGCCGTAAGTATCACCGTCTTTGCCATTTTTGTCAGGATCTTTTGTTGCAAACTGTTTTAAAACTTCCTTATATTCATCAAATGTTTTTGGAGTTTTCAAACCTAAGTTATCCAACCAGTCTTGTCTAATAAATACTGCTCCATAACCAACATCTCTTGGTGTAGGTAATATATATAAACTGCCGTCAGCATTTACAAATTTGCTTTGCATCTCTTTGTCATAAAACTTTTGAACATTAGGCATTTTAGGTAATAGATCAGACATTTTCTTTAACAAACCGTTGGCACCAAAATTGTTAATCATCCCGATCGTTGTCGTATCAGTGCTGGAATGAACGACATCAGGCGCGGTTCCGCTGTTGAATTGCAAAGTGATTTTTTGAACATAACCGTCATCCGGCATCTCTTGAACTTTAATGACCGTGTTGGTTTTTTTCATCCATTCGTCTAATACCGGGTTTTTGGTTCTGTCTCCCTCTGTAAACACCCCTTTGAAACCTATATTGATTGTTGGCGCAGGCCCTGCAGGCGTTGAAGATGATCCAGAAGGTGCAGGTGAAGCTGTAGTACCTCCTGAGCTTGAACATGATGTCATCATAGCAACGGTTAATCCAACCGTAGCCACTTTACCAAATAAATTGAAATACTTACTCATTTTGATTCCTCCAGTAATATATTTGTTATAGCTTGACGATTGTTTTGACTTACTCCCAATGGCTCCTGAAACCGTCTTACATCTACAATTCCAGACCTTCAGTGACCATTTCCGGCCGAAGATGCCCAACATAATTTAACAGTCGGAGGCTTACCGTATCGTCATCCTCGATATCAACCCTGGCAATGGCTGCATGTGAGAAGCTGAACCGGTTATGGTCGCACGGATCGCATCCCAGCAGGTCGTTTAGCATAACGGAGCCAAACGCCGCATGACAGACAATAGCAATCGTGACATCTGTGCCTTCATGAATTTTCCTGATTGTCGTCATCACACGTCTCGCACGATCATAGGTTTTCTCTCTCGTTTCCGCTTCTAGCGCAGGCTGCCAAATATCCGGCCAATCGAAATCCCGTCCTGTTTGTACACCGGGGAAAAGCTCTCCTACTTTAGATAATAACGGGTAATGCTCGCTTTGGGCGGCTTTGTTGGCAGCCGCTTCTTCAGCATGGACCTGATAGCTCCCTGCACCTACCAATTCACGCATCAGTGGCCAGCCTCTGCGATCGGTTTCAGACAACGCCGGATACACATACCAAGGTACGCTCCTCCTTTTATGGATTGCTTCTGCGGTCTGAAGTGCTCTTTGTAGGGAGCTGGAATACATAACATCCAGTGGCAGCCAATTGGCGAATTGTTCTCCTACACACGCCGCCTGCTCCATTCCAAGCTTGCCCAGCGGGTAATTAGGCCCGCCTGTATAGCCCAGCTCTTGATTAGCAGGCTGTGCATGCCTGACTATATACATCCTTATGGTCATACTCCTTCACGAACCTTTCCTACTTTTCTGCGAATGACATCTTGCCATTTCTTCATAGGTTCATGGTTGAACTGTGCCATGCGCGTATCGCTGCTGCTGCTTCTTCACTCAGGCTCTTGTTTGTCCTTGTTACATTACTCATGGGTATTCCACGTAAGGCTGCAAGATATTTCGCGGTTGCTGTATAGCCCAAGCCAAGCGCGCTATCTAAAGCTACAAGCTTCTCATGTGTCTTGACAGCCTCGTCAGATTGGCATGACGCTTCGCGCCATAGCTGTATCACGACGTCAGCCGCAGCTGTTGCCGTAATGGCCATAATGCCTCCTGCACCGAGATGAATTGCATCCAACATGTGCTGCGTATTTGCTTGGTAGACGATACTATCTGGAGCACCTTTTATTTTCGCCTCTATACCTTCGATCGTACAAGTCGTGTCTTTTATCCCTACAACTCCATGATTAACAACAAGGCTGCTGTATACATGCGGATCGATAAGATGCGGCTTATTTGACGGACACTCGTATAAAACGACGGGAACCGAAGATCGGTCGGCCAGATCCGCAAAATATGCACCAAGCCGTTCCTGATTTTCACCCATTCCTTTTGGAGGAATAAAAACCACACCTGACACACCAGCATTCTCCATACGGAGCAGTTCTTCAGCGTGGCTGCCGGTGTCGGGGCTGACGTTGGCAGTAGCGACAACCGGCATCTTGCCTGCTCGCTTTACAGCAATTTCCGCAAGGGACAACCGTTCATCCAAGGTCAGCATCCCCATCTCGCTGCTGCCGCAAACGGCAAATAGGCCGTTTGGCTGCATAGAGAGCTGCCAATCAACATATTTATCGTAGCAGTTCCAATCTATACTTCCGTCTTGCAGAAAAGGGGTAAGAAGCAATGAATATACACCGGAGAATGGATGGTTATGTTTCAATTTATGAACGTTCGACATACTAACACTCCCTCAATATTCGAAATTTAACTTGCAAAGTGCATCTCCGCCCGCCCGTTAAGCTGACTGAAGTCAGATAAACATAGAAAAGATTCTCCTTTGGCGGGCTACGATCCAATTCATTTCGGGACGTATTCATTTCAAACGGTCCGATATACGCGTTACAGCCTATAGTTCTTACTCAGTCGCCACATTGTAATCTTATTCATTAAGTTAATTTATTTAGAGTAAGCCACTCAACGCAGTATGATCCACCCCTGGAGCAACGTATCTGGAGGCTTGATTCGGTCTACTCCAATAACTGTTTCAATCGCTCCAAGTGCTGGGACGTCGAGACGGCGGCCATCGAATGGGCGTCAGTACCCAAATGGAACACAACGCCAACCTCTTTGCCTATACGCCAGTACCGCTTTGAAAATTCCGGATCGGCGAACAAAGCCGGCACGTTCAATTCCCAGGCAACCTGGCTTCGTTTCCCCTTTTCCAGTATATCCCCCAGTTCGTTATCAGTGATTTCCTTCGTAACGAGTGTCTTGTCTTCGAAACAATGAATAAATCGGCCGATAAAAGGATGGGCGATGCAATCAGCCCGACTCGTAGCAAATAACGAATCCAGTACTTGTAATGCATGCTGCACATACCCTCGCGGTGACTTGTCTTCGGGGTGCTCCCAGTAATGGAGGTGATAATGATTGTAGGCATAAAGGCGGTAATCCAAAGCTTCATTAATGTCAGGCGTATCGAGAAATTTGCCGACACCGTATGCAGATAACTCGGCAGCGTACAAAACTTTTAGATCCGTACCGCATTCCTCCACTTGTTTCTTTAACTTGCGATTCGTATCCAGTATCGGAAAATCTACACTGTTATAATGGTCGGTGAACGCGATAACCCGAATGTCGTCCTTCACTGCCATGTTCACGATATCGCGAGCATGCATTTCAGGTTTGGCACAAGGCGAATACGTAGTGTGAATATGCAGGTTTTGTTGGATTAATCGTTCCAAATCGTAGGTTTGCTCCATTTTGTACACAGGCGCGCCTCGTTTCACTCTTTCTACTTAATCAATAAGATAATTTCATGTGAAAACACTCACCATGTCAAAACCTAGGAGTCTTTTTATAAAAATCACTTAAAGTATTTCGTCAAATGTTCGTAGGCCTTCACAATGCCTTGCTGTTCGTTCTCGATGGTACCATGAAACCGATGATCCTCAAGTTCGATGCAAATCGCTCCTTTGTAGCCGAGACGATCGAGTCGAACCGCTACTTTATCCCACTCCACCGTTCCGTGGCCCGGAATGGTATACCTCCAGGAGCCGCCGCTATAGTGATATTTAGAGCCTAAGGTTGGCGATATAACACCGGAATTGTATAACTCCTCGTACAAAATTTCCGTATCCTTGCCATGGCAGTGATTTACCCGCTCCCCGAATTCCGACAAAGCCCGCAAATAGTCGATGCGAAGCCAAACGAGATGAGAAGGGTCGTAGTTCAGTCCGAAATGCTTGGAAGGGATCGCTTCGAACATGGCGCGCCACATCTCCGGAGTACAACCAATCGTAGGAAGTTCCGGACTCGGGCCCGGCCATCCTTCGATGGCAATGTACACACCCTTCTGTTCTGCATACCGGATGACCTCAGGAAAGGTTTCCTTCCAAATGGCAAATGTTTCGTGACGCGGCATTTTACGGTCTTCTGGAACGAGGCACATAAACATGACGCTTGCCCCGATAGATGCCATGTCATCCATTTGTCTCTTGATGGACTCGAGAGCGTTTTCTCGCTTACTCTCGTCCGCGCTCAGCAAATGGCCGACAAGGCTCGCGTCTACGGAACCGATCTCCAGACCGTATCGATCGCATATTTCCTTCTTTGCAGCCAATTCGGTCCCCCCGATATCCAGTACATCGAGCCCTACACCTGCAGCCCATTTCGCGGTATTATCAAAACCTTGCTCCCCAATCATCCTAGGAATACGCATACCGATTTTCCATTTCATATGGTCACCCATTCCTATCTGTCATATTTGAATAGCGGTTTCAGCCCGTGGCGATCCCGTCTTGATGTGAAATACTCGAATCGAATAGCCATTAAAAATTGGGGATATGAACTTCAACTTCCCGGCCCTGTTTAGAAGAACGGAGAATACCGTCAAGAATCGCTTGGTTGATCATAATTTGTTCACCCGGGATCGGAGCAGAACGGTTTTCACGAATTGCCTCTACAAAATCGCGAATTTTTTCATGGAATACATCAATTTTATGCTGTTTAACCGGAATCGAAGTGTCTGTTTGGTGTCCTAGCAGGTCGTGGAACAAAGTCATGCTTGCAACCGGACTATCCCATGTCTGCCCCGATGGATTCGCTTTCAAACCGCCTTCCGTACCAAGGAACAAAGTCGGCCCAAAGGAATCGGCATGCATCGCCCAAGATATTTTGAAGTTGAGAAGGATGTCTCCTTCAAGACGGATCATTGCAACGCCGAAATCATCGACTTCGAATTTTTCCGATTGATTGTGATATTTCGGATTAGTTCCGAAGTAATTAGACGTATAGGCCGAAACAGTGATCGGTTTCGGATAACCAATCGTGTTCAGTGCCATATCAAGGGAATAACAGCCAATGTCGAATATTGCTCCAGCACCCGATATTTCTTTGCTTATAAACGTTCCGCCAGGCAAACCGCGTCTGCGACCGGCACCAGTCTGAACATAATACACTTTACCGAGCTGCCCCGATTCTACGATCTCTTTCATTGCCTTATGGTTAGGGTCATAACGTGGTTGGAAGCCAACCGTTAATATTTTCCCGGACTTTTTGCCGGCCTCAACCATTTCCACCGCTTGCTCCAAAGATGAGCACATCGGTTTTTCAACAAGCACGTGTTTACCTGCGAGAAGTGCATCGACTGTTGTACGATGATGCGCGACATGCGGCGTACATACGCTGACAGCATCAATATCTTCGTTCAGTAGATCGAGATGATTTTCGAACGCTGAAGCACCGTTCAACTGTCTAACCTCGATAAATTCCTTCGCTTTGCCGGGAACAATATCCGCCACCCCGACTATCTCTACTCCTGGAAGTGCTTTGTAATTGGCCGCATGCGCTCTAGCGACGCTTCCGCTGCCTATAATTCCAACACGAATTGTTTTTGTCACGGTTCTGTCTCCTCGATTCAAATTTATCATTCAATTATTAGGTAAGCTCGATCAGCGTTTTCCCGATGCCTTTCCCGGAATCCAAAACATCAAGTGCTTTGTCAACCTCTCCAAGCGAAAATCGATGCTGAATCAATTTATCTACGGGGATCAGGCGATTGCTAACGAGATTAACAGCATCCTGCCAGGTCTCTTTGGTGTAAGATAGAATCCCGTGGATTTCGAGATCCTTTACATGAAATAAGTCACTGAAAAGCTCCATTTTCGCATCCTTGCCGGCTGCACCAAGTAGAACGACTTTCCCGCCCCTGCGAACAATGGAGAAGGCCATACCCACAGCACTACTTTTTCCCGCACATTCATACACGATATCGGCTCCCAATCCATCTTCCAACTGGGACACCCTGTCTGCTGCTTCCTCATGTGTTAAATTTACGATATCTGTAGCACCCAGACTTTGGCCAAGCTTTAAGGTTTCGTCGGTAACCCCGATCAGAATTATTTTACGCGGTGAAAACAACTTAGAAATCATAACTGCCAAGAGACCGACGGTACCGGGACCGATCACCGCAATCGTCTCACCCGGTTTTGGTTTTGCGCGCCACACCCCTCGGGTGACTACTGCTGTCGGCTCAATTAAAGCGGCCATATCCAAAGGAAAATCATCCGGCAGACAATGAACCATCCTGGAATTTGCAACCACAAACTCCGATAACCCGCCCGGAATGGTGAAGCCCAATTCCTTCATATTCTCGCAAAGGTTGCTTTGCCCCTGCCTGCAATACCTGCAATATCCACAATGCTGCACGCCTTCAGAAACGACTCTGTCCCCGCGCTTGAGGCCGGTGATACCAGATCCGACTTTCTCAATGATTCCACTCCATTCATGTCCAGGTATGCACGGGTAGTTAACTGCATCAGCGCGAACCATCCCTTTAGCCAACTCCACATCCGTCCCGCATATGCCGGCATACATGGAACGAACAAGCACCTCTCCATCCCCCGGTTCGGGGACAGGTGTTTCCACAATGGAATATTTATGGGGCTCATGTATCATAAATGCCTTCATGGTTGCTCTCCTTTTCAATCTCGATTACTGTTATTACATCAAATATTCGGCAACTTTTTCCCTCAAGAAAATAACAGATTTGCGCAAATCCTCTAGACCGTTTACTCCGTCTTCAATCGAAATCCAGCCTCGAAAACGAACGCTTTGCAACTCTGTGAATATGGCATCGTAATCGTTCATGCCCTTCCCGATCACCCCATGAGCCAATGCTTCGGAATAGCCCTGCAAGGAATACTCCTTCAAATCTTCCAGGGTATACCCTGCCTTCAGGTAGCGATCGCTCGCATGCATCGTAATCATCCTGTGTTTAACTTCATTCAATAGCTTTAATGGATCTTCTCCGGCGAAAATCGCGTTGGAAGGGTCATAGTTGACGCCGAACCATGGAGAAGATATTTGCCGTATGATCGCCAAATATATATCGGATTGTTGGGCAAACTCGGGATAAATCCAAAATCCGTCCTTGTAATGGTTCTCCATCACCAAGAAAACCTGTTTCTCTTCAGCATATGGAATCAGTTGTTCGATGCACCCAACTGTCCAACGAATCCCATCTTCTCTAGACACTTCAGGCCGTTTTTGCCCTGACAGTACCCGGCAGCTTCGGAATTGCTTCGGACCGAGAATAGCTATTACATCGATCATTTGCTTCATTTTGACGATTTCTTGCGTCCGAAATGAGGCATCGTGATGGGTAAAATCTGGTGAGGCACACATCATCGGAATGTCCAAACCTTGTTTTGCCGCCGCTTCCTTTACGGATTGCAAATAGTCCTCATCTTGTCGCTTCAGAAATAGCGGATATAATTCCAAGCCGTCTGCACCGAGTGTGCCGGCCATTTCAATCCACTCTTCCAATGACATGGATCCGTTGGATAATTCTTCGATATATCCTTTTGGAAATACAGCTATTTTCGCTCGATCTCCCGCGTTCATTTCCAACCCCTCTTTTCTTAGGCGGTCTTCACTTTGGCTACAAGGTCCTGTAATATGGCTTTTAATTCGGATTTGTCTGTACTTGGGCGGAACTCTTTCTTATCGATGACAAGAGGAGCACCGACAACTACCAATGGGGCACCGTGTTTAGGCATTTCAGCCGCTTGTGCAACGGAAAGACCGCCTACAGCCTGAACAGGAATGGAGACGGCATTTACCACCTCATGAAGATGATCAAACGGATTTCGTTCTGGGTCTTCTCCTCTTTCGTCGAAGCCGGTATGAACGATGATATAATCAACACCGTTCGCTTCAAGCATTTTGGCACAAGCCACTTTATCCGGGCTAGCCATGATGTCCCCCATTACTTGGATGTTATAATCTCTGGCTGCTTTCACCACCGCTCGGATTGTAGCTGGATGGGCAACTCCCATTACCACGACGTGGGTTGCACCTGCTTTTGCCATCATCTCCGCTTCCAAATAGCCTCCGTCCATCGTTTTTAAGTCTGCAACGATTGGGTGATTTGGGAACGCTTTCCTCAGTGCCTCTACGGCGTGAAGTCCTTCGCCAAGGAGCAGCGGGGTGCCGGCTTCAATCCAATCGATACCGGCTTCCACGGCGATTTTGGCCATTTCAAGTGCATCCTTAATGTTGGTTAGATCCAGTGAAATTTGTACAATAGGCTCCATTTGCTTCACTCCTAAGTTTTATGAATGGGGTAAAATGATGGACTTGGCATGTACTAGGGAATCCATTTCATCAAAGGCTGCTTTCCATTGATCGATACCATACGACTTCGTCATAGGCAGCGGATCAATCTCTCCAGTGCCCATCATCAACAGCACTTTTTCCCACATCGGATAATTATGGCTGAAGGAGCCCTGAAGACGAGCCGCTTTTTGAATTAATGAATCCAGGGAAAATCCAATCGGAGCCGGGCCCCATCCAATCTTTGTTATTTGTCCGGCTGGCCGAACGACTTCAATACTTTGCTTTAGCGTTGTGGATATGCCCACAGCATCAAGCACCAGATCAGGACCGAATCCGTCTCCGAATGAGAGAATTTCTTTGACCACATCCTGTTCATCGCCGACAATAACCGTATCCGCTCCGAATTGCTTCGCGATTTCCAGACGATTTTTATCCTTGCTGGTTCCAACGACGGTCAGTCTCCCGGGCGAAAACAGTTTAGCGATTTGGACACACATTAAACCTATCGGTCCCGGCCCGAATACGACAACATAGTCGCCGGGGCGAATGTGGGAATGATGGGCCACCGCGTTATAAGCAACGCAGGTAGGTTCTGTCATAGCCGCTTTCTCAAAAGAAACATTGTCAGGCACATGATGAACGATGGCTTCTCTTGTTTTTACATATTCAGCCATTGCACCGTCTTCGAGTACGCCAAACCCCCGACGATCCGGACAAAGATTGTATTGACCGGTACGGCAATAAATGCATGTTTCACATATATAGGCAGGAGTTTCACTAACGACGCGGTCTCCCTGTTTAAATTGGGTGACCTCGGAGCCTACGGCTGATACAATACCGGAATATTCGTGACCGAGCGTAACCGGCCTTTTAACTGGAAAGCCCTGTATATCGTGATACATATGCAGATCGCTACCGCAGACACCTGCAGCTTTCACTTGAATCAATATGTCTTTCGGCTTCAGTTCGAGAGGTGCCGGGACGTCACATACTTTAACCATTCCCGGTCCGGATTGATAGTTGACAACAGCTTTCATTTCAATTCCCCCTTGAAAAAATAAGGAACAAAGTTTCTCACCACAAAATGCAATTCATCAAAGTACCTATCGCTTCTGATTTTTTCCGCCAAGCGGCAAAATCGGACGGCCAACAGCTGCATTGAACAAATCTCCGGCTTCAGTGATATCGATGGGTGGCGCAACAGCTTCTGTCGGAACAAATGTACACAATTGAATTTCAATCCACATTGCGCCTTTATCACCTAAACAAATACAGCAGGGTTTGCCCACTTGATCCGACAATTGAACCCTGCTGTAACTATTCGTGTTGACTTTCTTGTAGGAGAGAGAAATTCTTATTTATACTTCGCATGACCTAGACTTCATTGGTTTTTACAATCAATCCGTGAAATAAGCTAATTCTGTTGCGGCTATTGACGACAATCAGCTTCCCTTGAACCGACTAATATTACAAACTTTCCAATATTAAGTCATTCACGCCCCCGTTATCGACTTGATCAATGACACCAATCACATCAACGAGTGCAACCATCCAGTCCAACTCCGTATTGCTGCACTTCCGTAATCCGTCTCTCCAACTTCTTCTCAGTCAGCAACATTGAATTCAAGCATTTCAAGGATGTGCTTCCCGTACTTCACTATATACTTTAATGATTAAGATAATATGATTATAGCAAACGTTTTTTTGTATGTAAACTTAATTATAAGCGCTTTCATTCAGATGTTGCTGGTCTCAACATTGAGGAAAAACTTTTGCTCGAGAATCATGCATGGTAAACTGCTAAATTTCTCTCCTGATAAATAATACCATTAAATGGAATCTTAAACTTATTTCTGTAATATGAAATGGCGAAAAATATTATGAGGTAATACGGCTTCTGTTGACTTCTCATGATAAATCTTGTTTCAACCATGATTCGAAAGTCATCTCCTCACGTCCATACTGGACGTACTTAAAAAAGGTGTTGGGATGAAATGCCCCAACACCTTTTTTGTTTTGTTTCTATTTCAAAGAATTAATCAAAGAAGCAATTTCAGGATTCAATTTTAAGGAGCGAAGCAATACGGTCAATGCTTCGGCACGAGTCGAGTTTTTGTCTGGAGCAAAAGAACCTTCACCCGTACCGTTAATAATGCCGGCCTTTGTTGCTGCTTCGATCTGGCCTTTATTCCATGAATTTCCAATATCGGTAAACGCAGTGCTGCTTGTTCCTTGAACTGTAGTCAGGTTAATGATTCTGGCGATAATGGCGATCATTTCTGCACGGGTGATATTAGATTCAGGGTAGAATGTGCCATCTTCATATCCGTTGATGATACCATTTGATGCAAGTGCCAAGATCGCTTCTTTAGCCCAGCTTCCGTTGATATCACTAAACTGAGCAGTCTTCAATTCGCCAGTACCGATATTGAAGGTTTTGGCAACGATAGCAGCAAACTCTCCGCGAGTAATAGGAGCATTCGGCTTAAATGTGCCATCCTCGTAACCATTAACAAGCCCAAGCTTCGAGAACACATTTATACTTTCGGCTGACCAATGTTCGGATACATCTTTGAACGTTACAGACTCATTAGAAGATTTTAATTTTTCTTTCAAAACCTCCTTCAATACGGAAACCGACTCGGGTTTGCTCAGATCGAATACCGGTTGGCCAGGGGTAGTCGATACCACTGATGCCGGTGTTTCTGGCGAAGATGGTGATGCTGGCGTTGTCGGTTCTGCCGGTGTTCCTGGTGAAGATGGTGATGCTGACGTTGTGGAACTGCCTCCCGATCGGTGGATCACCTCTGTTGTCACTGTCACGTTCGGCCCGCTGGTAGTCCAGTTGCCTGCCGCATCCCCTGCCTGTACTGCGAAAGTATAGGTGGTTCCTGCCGTGAGCCCTGTTACATTAAAGCTGTTTACTGCGCTCGTTACTGTTGTAAGCAGTGTTGAGCCCTGGTATACCTTAAAGCCAGTTACTCCTACATTGTCTGTTGCTGCAGTCCATGTAAGCGTTGTACCTGTTTGTGTCGTATTACTTGCAGCAAGAGTACTTCCAGCAGGCCAATCCGGTGCTGTCGTATCAGCTGAAGCAAGAGTCGTTACATTAACCGTTTTTGCTTCTGACAAATTATTTACATTATCTACAGCCTTTACACTGAAGGTATAGGATGTACCTGCGGTGAGCCCTGTTACTGCATATGAATATACGTTTGATGTTACTGTCTGCAAAAGGGACGAACCGTTATATATTTTGTAGCCTGTAACCCCTACATTATCTGTTGCCGCAGTCCATGTAAGTGTTGTCCCTGTTTGGGTTGTGTTACTTGCAGTGAACGTACTTCCAGCAGGCCAAACCGGTGCTGTCGCATCAACTGAAGCAAGAGTCGTAACATTAACCGTTTTTGCTTCTGACAAATTATTTACATTATCTACAGCCTTTACACTGAAGGTATAGGATGTACCTGCGGTGAGCCCTGTTACTGCATATGAATATACGTTTGATGTTACTGTCTGCAAAAGGGACGAACCGTTATATATTTTGTAGCCTGTAACCCCTACATTATCTGTTGCTGTAGTCCATGTAAGTGTTGTCCCTGTTTGGGTTGTGTTACTTGCAGTGAACGTACTTCCAGCAGGCCAAACCGGTGCTGTCGTATCAGTTGAAGCAAGTGTGGTAAGATTAACCGTTTTTGCTTCTGACAAATTATTACCATCATCTACAGCCTTTACACTGAAGGTATAGGATGTACCTGCGGTGAGCCCTGTTACTGCATATGAATATACATTTGATGTTACTGTCTGCAAAAGGGATGTACCATTATATATTTTGTAGCCTGTAATACCTACATTATCTGTTGCTGTAGTCCATGTAAGCGTTGTACCTGTTTGTGTCGTATTACTTGAGGCAAGAGTACTTCCAACTGGCCAAACTGGTGCTGTCGTATCAATTGCAGCACGTTCGGTGGTGTTTACACGCACGTTGTGCAGCATGACTGTGTTATTGGTACCCGTGTTGCCATAGTCGTAAGCGGAGTTGCCAGTGTTGTTAATGCGGATACCGAATCCGCCGAACATGTTATTACCCAATGCGCCGGTAGTATCCGTCCACGAGATGTCAACCGAATTGGGCAGATTTTGTTCGGTTTGCAGCGGCGTCTTCTCGGACAGTGTAGAAGCCTGTACGCGAAGGGTGCTGCCCGTTACGGAAACGGTAATGGTGCTCTTCGGCATCATCGCGGCTGTCTTAAGTGGCTCGCTCAACGCGGTCTGAGTGGTGCCGTCATCTTTATACAGCGTCCATATCGTAGCATTAGAGCCGCCGGCAGCGGTACGTTCTACGTGCAGGTAGTATCCCGTGCGGGTCGCCGGATCGTATTTAACATAGATATCCATGAACTGGGTGTTGCCGCCGAAGCCCTGGCCCTCTACCTTGCTTGTGGAGTAGTTCAGGATTAGCGACATGTCACCGTAGCTGCCGGTTTGACCGAACACGAATCTGGTGCTCGTACCGCCGGAATTGTTCTGAAGACCCCAAATCTTATCCGTGCCGTTGCTGCCGATACCCCATCCCCACGGCACTGCTGTACCGCTCACGCGGTCAAAGAACCATCTGCCCTTCGTGGTGGTATTGTTTTCATTGGTAACATACAAATTCTTAAAGTCGGTATAGAGCGACTTTTCCGTTACGTCGGCCGACGTGACTGCACGTGTAGTGTATACCGTGATGGGAGCGCCGGTGGAGCTGAACTCATACTTCGGTGTGATAACGGCGCGCAAGTAGTAACCTACGTCGTACTTATTAAGAGCGTAATTTTTAAACGGATCGTCTACGAACAATTCGTTAGCGTCGTTGCGCATCGTGCCGATATGAATGCCATTTGTAGTATCGGGACCCGTCTCGCGGTACCATTCGATGACGGACGTATCCTTGTATCCAAGCTGATCCAGCGTATAGCTGAGCTTCGCAAGGTTTTCGCTGATATTGATCGCAGTCACTGCAACTACAGGCGCAGGGACGGGTAGCGGGCGAATGTACAGCGTAGCGCCGGCCGACATACCGCTCGGAAGCGTGCCTGTCACAATCGTCTTAACGATAGCGCCGGTATTGTTGGGCTTGGCAGTCAGCGTAATTACGCCGGTCGTGGCATTGACTGTGCCGTTCAATAGATTCGTATCGTACGACCAAGCGGTATTTTTTACGTCGACAGAATTCGCCGGTGCCGGTGCGGGCGTCAATACGGCCTTATTGGTGGCGTCTGTTTTGTCGGAATACATCGTTTTACCCGTTGCTCCGATTAAGAATCGATACGGCAGGTTGGTGTAAGGTGCCCAATCAGCGTTGTTCTGGCCTTTAGGGTCCCAACCGTCAGTACCCTTTAAGAGGTTATACACGTTGTATTCCTCGCCTACCTTAAAGGCCTTAAGGGCGTCTCCAGAAAGCGAAACGGAGGTTTGCGGCTGGGACGGGCTGATTACGAGCGGCGTTCTTCCTTCGCCGATTGTGTTGTTCGACACAAAGTGTCGGGCGTCCTCGCGCACCACGTTTTCCCATTCGACGGATTGAATACGACCGGTGAACTTGGTATCGATGATGGCGTAGATACCGGTCGCGCTAGAGCCGATTGCGTTGGACGTCTTCGCAAGATAAACATCCGTACTCGTCATTTGCGGCATTCCGACGATTGTGCTGCCCAGCAGGGCGTTGATGCCGCCGCTACCGGCGCCGCTGACAGACGGGTGGTTGCCGAAGAAGTTGAAGGTACTGTTCTCGTACACATTGACACCGCCGGCGAAAATGGAGTCGTCGGTCTGTTGGAAAAAGCTGTCTAAGAAATACGCGCGGGTGGGCGCAAGGTTAAGCATCATGTTCAAATAGCCGACGAACCGCGTGTTTTTAAAGTACAGCTTGTCTGGCGCGCCCGTGCCGTTGGCTCTCGTTAAAACCTCGGCGTGGTTTTTGGAGTCTATGCGCTTACTGATATTTTGTGACGGATCGCGCGGATAAACCAAATCCTGCTGCGCGTAGTTTGCGATTGTGATGTTCTCACTGTGGAAGCCAGATGAGATACCAAGCGAATACCAGCTGCCATTCGCGCCTAAGCCGGTTTCGCCCCCCTCACCGCGGTTGCCGCAGATGATCGTCTCAGTAGCATCCGCGGTAAGGCCGATGAAAGATATGTTTTGGCCCTGAATGCTGAGCCCGATATTCGGAGATGCAATCACGCCGCCTTCCTTATACGTCAAATCTGTCCAGTACACGCCGGGGGCAACGTACACTGTCGTGCCCGCGGGCAGCGTCAGATCGCGTCCGTTTGTGGACAACGTTCCCAAGGTCTGCAGCGTCGCCGCGACGTAAGGGCTTTCAAGCTCTTCAGCCGAGGCGTAGGCGTTCAGCAGGCGATGCGTCGCGTCCACCTTGACCCACTTGGCGTGCAGCTCCGTGGAACCAGCCACTTTTTCGTTCAAAAAGTCCCACATATGGACACTGGTGGTTTTATCCGTGTACCAGCCCACAAATACCCAACCGTCCTTTTTAGGACGCGCTGGAACAGTGATTGCGTCACCGACACGCACGCGTTGCGGAGCAACCGTGCTGCCGCCGTCGGTGTTAAACGTCACCAACAGATCATCGCCGCTTATCGCGTAAATATTAGACCAATCACTTTCTCCGAAGGAATTGCCCGCCTTTATCCTAAAGGCATATGTTGCGTTCCTGTTGTCGGCCTGTGCCAAAATGCTTTTCAAGTTGGCGAATTGGTCAATACTCTGAGTGATAAAGGTAGTTGGCCTGGAATTCGCTGTAACGGTTCCAAGGGTTTCCCAATTGTTACTTCCCTTATCCCACTGAATTTCATAATGGTCTGTCGTAACATCCTTGTTGACCCAACCGATTGTAAAGGTGTCTTTGTAGACAACAATCTTTCCGGGTGAAGGTATAAATGTACCAGCAGCATCGCTGAAAGCAGAACGCTTTTCGTCGTTGACTTTGACGTTTGAAATTACAGGGGCTGCGGGAGCCGAATCGGGAGTTACTGCATGCAATGCGCCTGCATAGGCCTTAATTTCGTTCTTCAAAGCATCCGCTTGTTCCACGGTTCCTGTCGGCCATACGACATTATTATCTGCTGGCCTGAATGACCAATCCAATTGCGATGCGGGGCTTGTGGTCATAGCCGGATTCGTAGTGGTCGAACCCGCAGCAACTACAACGCCAATATCCAGCTTCGGGTCAAAGTTCATACGAGAAGACTCATCAAGAATATTTGGCTGAAGGCTTTGCACAGCAGTCTTAAGGTCCTGAAGACCTTGATCTGTAAGACCGGGCATATAATCTGAGGTATTTCTAAAGCCAGCTATACTACTAGGAAAGTCGCCGTCAGTTACATCCTCTTTTGCGATAATAAAGCCGGGAGCGTCTCCAAAGAAATGGTTAAATCCGGCGTTAGCGGTGCTGGTTTCGCCGGGCCCGGGCATATAATCAATGGCTTGAGAGCCCCTCGCATGGCCCTGGCGGCTTCTAAGGAAAGGGTAGTTTACGTTGACAAAGATATTGCCTTCCGCCCATATGGTGGCGTTGTGGGCCCCGCCAATACCATACCCCGTGCTTCTGTCCAAGAGCTGATTATGATATGCTGTCCCCTGGACATCTTCATACAGGTTGTTAAACACGTGCACCCTGCCGTTTCGCACACGAGGGGTTCTTTCCCCCGTGCCAGAGAACCAGTTGTGATCTATGGTTCCATAGTGATTGCTCATAGAAGTGGTGCCGCCGCCAATCAGCAAGACCTTGCTGCTTTCGACATATTTATTGTAAGAAACCGTATAGTTTCTTGCGTGGTTGGTTATGTCTGTAGCACCGTCACCCTTTGCCTGGTCTGGGTCTTGATTCAGATTGAGATACTTGTTCTGCCCGTATCCAAATGTATTGTGATGTACCCATACATTAGAAGCCCTTACACTTGTACCGCCACCGTGAATCTCTATGGCGTCTTCATAAAACTGGTCGAAATGAAGGTTGCGGAATTCCAAGTTATGGGCACCGTTGGTGGATATGCCCCAGCCAAAGATCGTAGCGTCGGGGCCAATACCTTCGAAGGTTACATTGCCGTTACCCGCTCCGATCAAAATCTCACGGCTGTCATTCATCCACGAAGGTCCAACCTGGCCTGAGTCGGCAACTTTTGTGGTGACCGCATTAAAAGAGCCGACAGTACCCAAGAAGCGAATGACAAGAGGTGTTCTCGCATTTGCAGTAGATCCTCTGCCTGCTGTGAATACATCCGCCGGAAGGGAAGTCTTTACATTTTCATGGGTTACATAGATTATTTTAGCATTAGGATCTTCTCTGCCATCCGGCAAATATCCCCCTATGGCCCCATTGAGAGCAAAATTGTGGGTTCCAGGGAAAGTATTTACGTTGGAAGGCACAAATGCTGCGCCATTACGCGGGAAAGACGAAGTTTTAAGTTCGGTGAATGAGTGAAGAACGGTCGTCCCGTCAGTCGCCCTGACTTGGATTTCGTATTCTCCTCTGGGAAGGCCGGGAATATCCACACGCCAGGTGTTGCGGGCAGGATCCACCTTGCGGACAAGCTGGGCGTCCACTTCTTTCCAGTCCACAAGCCAGCCTGTGATTGGGCTGTTATCTCTCCAGTCTTTAGCGCCCAAAGTCCGGACGTAAGCCCGGTATCCACCGACGGATTTACCTGTCCAAGTGGCATACGCAGTTTCAAACCAAGTGCCTGCGCGCGCAGTACCTGTGGGTGCAGCTACACCGTCGCCTGTCTCTGCAAACCCGATTGCCGGGAACATACTGAGCACAAGAAGAACGCTGATCAGAATGTTGACTACTCTCTTTACTACAATCATACATACACCTCTTATATTTTTATATTTGAAGGCTGTCCCTTCACACCCGCAATAATAAATGCTTCCCCCTTCCGTATGGCGCCGTGGCTGCGGGTGGACTGGCGGCACCAGAATAAAAACTCAGCTAGGCAGTCTTTTATCTGGCAGTGCACCAGTTGCGGCTGTCTGTTGTAGGAAAACACGTTCGGGAAAAATCAATAACCAATAACGAGCAATTGCATCCCCCTTCATAGCAAAAATGAAAGCACTTACACAGATAAATATATGGGGTTAGGTCGTTGCAAACAATATACATATATTAACCTTTGTCCATATGGAGCAGAAATATAATCATTATAGACCGAATTTATTAGATATCATTATAAATAGATACTATAATTTTCAAACAAACTATTTCATTTGACACACTACCTAGATAGTCATAGTAGCTTTCGTATTATAAAAATGCGGAGGTGACCGCTACGGGTACGAGATTGTCAAACTGATTGCCGAGCGCCCGGGCGACGAGTATGAATTAAAGGAAGCCACGATGTACTCCAGTGTCCGGCGGCTTGAGGTGGACGGTGATATCGAGTGGTATTGGGGCGATGAATCTCAAGGCGGATGGCATAAATATTTTACGATTACCGAAAAGGGTAAGGCGACTTACTCCCGCAACAATAGCAATTGGGGTATACAAAACGCGTGCTTGAAAACTTATTATAGGGAGGTTTGATGTTATGAATGAGAAATTGAACAACTATTTGAACGGCGTTTTCGTACCGTACGATGGGGTAAAAAGCGTCGTGGCAATGCAACTAGTACTTATCCTCATAGTTTAGAAGCTCGCTTAGCCCTGAATCAGAGCCTTTGTCGCTAGTACGAGTTTTGCAGAATGATCTATTGAAGACAATGCGCTCGTATATTCAATAAAATAGGAGCAGTCCGCTGCTACAGCAAACTACTCCATGTTTAGCAATATCAACTCGTACGACAGACCATCTACACGACTTTAACCTAGATTATCCCTTTAATCCCATAATTAACCTAACTAGTTCGCCCCGCCAGCCTGATAAAGTATAAGGCCATTTCTCTTCTTTCAGAAGGCAGCATCACGTTGATAAAGCCAAGAATAGCTTCTTCTTCAATGTTCATAAGGGCTAAACCGGTTACATATTGCTTGAAGCTCTCTAGAGTCTGATCTCGCATTTCCTTTGGTATCGTATTAAGAAGCGTCCACATTTGAAGCTGAGCCCCCCGCGTCCAAGAACGCTCCTGTAGGACCGGAATCTCGATGGCTTGCTCTACTTCTTGTTTCTGCTCTGTTAATTGGGAGACGCTCAAGATTCCATCCCTAGGTATGCCCAACCGCTCATATTGTTCCAGCGGAGCATCATTTTCACTCATCAGCTCGGCCATCCTGTGAATCAGTCGCAATTCGGTGTCGCTATCTTCCACTTCTTGGATTTGTTGCGGATCACTCGCTAGATCGAACAGTTTCGAACCGTATTGAAAAGGACTCACCCTGCCTGACCCTGCACGAATTTTCATGGTTTGGCAGCCATTGGTAAAAGCAAATGGCTCCTGCAGTTCAATATTTTGAAGCTGCTGCAAGGCAAAAAAGCTCCTCATGGTCGTAGGCATAAGCGTATATTCGAATAAAGGACCATTGTCCGGAGATACCGGGCCTCTCATATACACATACCGTCCGTCTGTAATGTTAACACTGCTGCCGTGGAAGCCGAACAGAGCTGCATCCCGGATTTTAGCATCCGTCAGGATCGTATCCTTCAACGGCTTTCCACTCATCCCTTCCGGAAGCGGTACCCCGAAAAATTCAAGCAGCGTTGGGGCTACATCGACATTTTGGACAAGAGCCGATCTTCTCTCCCCTTTAATACCCAATCGAGGATCCCAAGCAAAAAACGGTATGTAGGCAATTTCCTGATACAGCGGCATCACCGACTTTGACCACCAGCCATGTTCACCGAGTAGATAGCCGTGATCAGTATTGACAATCAGCATGGTATCCTTCCACATATCATGTTGATCCATCAGATCGAGTACACGTCCTAAGTAATGATCGCACATACTAAGCAGTGCCGCATATTGATATTTGCCATGCTGAACGACATCCTCGGATTCTTGTACAAAATAATAAGGCGGCCAGTCGAAATGCTTCCCATTATAGGGGTGAGGATATAAATCCTTGTAATGCTGGCAGCTGAAGAAAGGCTCATGCGGATCGAACGTTTCGATTTGCAAAAACCACTTGTCCTCCTCCTTGTTCTTCTCCATAAATTCCAAACCCAGATTAAAGGTCATCGCCTGAGGGAAGTTTTCCTCCGCCTCTATATACTTGCGGTTAATCGTATCCTGCCGAGCCATTTTCTGAAACACAGGAGCCTTGAGACGGGGAATTTCCGTTTCTGCCATATCAGGGTCCTTAACCTCACCTTTCCAAGGATCGCCTTCCTGTCCACGGACGAATTCCACGGAGCTGTACCGAGTATGGTAAGTAGCCCCCCCGTCTTCCCAGTAGTGCTGATGGTCGGTCACAAGATGTGTATACACCTGGTTATTCTTAAGCCTCTCAGGCATACAGTCATCGAAAGGCTCAATCGGTCCCCAGCTCCGATGTAAGAAATTGTAACGTCCTGTCTGCAAATCTCTTCGAGCTGGCATGCAGGGCATACTGCCGACGTAGCAATTATCAAAGGTTACCGTTTTCTCTGCCAGTCGTTTAAAATTCGGTGCATGTGTCCAGTCACATCCGTAATTTGGGAGCATATGGCGATTCAGTGAATCAAACATGACCATGATAGCGCGCATAAAGTTCTACCTCCAATTATATTATTTAATGAAATTTAACGGCAAACGAATGGACACAACGGTCCCGCGACCCTCGAAAGAATCCAACCTCAAGCCATAATCTGTTCCATGCATTAAAACTATACGTGCATGCACATTAGCTATACCCAGTGATTGCTGTATTCCATTTACGAAATGAGAGCCTTCATTAAACTGAGAAAGTGATTTTTCAATCTCGATCAGCCGATTATTTTCGATCCCCGGCCCGTTGTCTGCTATTTCTATGACAAGATCGGAGCGGTCATCAAATGCATTAATAATAATAGTCCCTTGTCCCTCTTTAGGTTCGATTGCATACTTAACGGCATTTTCTACAATAGGTTGAATGATTAATTTGGGTATCAGGCAATTCATGAATTTTTCATTTACACTAAATTTACTCCGGAAAGTCCCTGGAAAACGAATGTGGATAATCGATAAGTAATCTTTTAATTGAGATAATTCCTCTTCAAGTTTTACAATCCCATTCGTATCCTGTGCGGTATACCTATAAAAATCAGCTAGACTGCGGGCCATCTTTACAATTTCCGGCATATCCTCCAAATAAGCCATGCTTTTAATAATATCCAACGAATTATATAAAAAATGAGGATTAATTTGGTTTCGTAACGCTTTAACCAGAGCTTCCTTTTCCCTGAGCTGAAGGCTTACTTCTTTCAACTTCAGGGTGGAAACAGTCTCCAGCAAGTCATTGATTCTATCAATCATATTGTTAAAACTGCGGTTTAAATATTGAAATTCATCTTGACCCGATATATAGGAAGCCCGAACGGTTAGATCCCCCCGCTCCACACTTCCCATGACTTGTCGAAGATGGACAATCGGCTTCATGAAAGCTCCAGATAAAAACGGAACGGTCGAAATAATACATACAGCAATAATCATAAAAGCAATTAGCATAGCATTAGGGGTATTTTTTGTGGCTGACGCCATCTCGTCAAATGGAACGATAGACACGAAATTCCAGCCGATTTCAGCCGATTTTGTCACAGCAACTAGGGTCTTTTTACCGTCCCATTGTTGGATAGATGCACTTTCATTATCCGAAAGATCCAATTTCCCAAGCTCTGTTTCATTGCGGGCAACCCCTAGCCATTTATATTCTCGATGATAGACGATCGAGTCCTGATCTGAGACGATAAAGAATTGGCCCTTTGGAGCCAAGTTAGTCTTTTCGAATGTACGTTGAATTTCGTCTAAATGAAAATCAATGACCATCTTCCCTAAAAAATCCATATTTGCGATACTATATATCGGTAGCTCTAACGAAAGGACACGCACGTCACCGGGATAATACTTTACCGTATGTGTCGAAAGAACCGAAATTTTTTCCGGAAATCCATTATTAAACCAAGGTTCATCGTTAAATAGATCCATGGATGTCGATGCCAAAGTAGACATAGCCAACTTGCGTCCATCCGGAGTCAGAAGAAAAATCCCAACGATCTCGGAGTAATTAAGCGCCACATGTTTTCGCAGTAGATTTTGAACATCCGCTATTTGTTCCAGGGAAAGCGCCTGTTCGCCTTGCAGCCACTTCTGAATTAATTCATCTTTTGCAACGGACGAGGTCGATTTCGCCAGCTGATAAATATAAAACTCGATATGATGATTAAGACGAATCGTTGCTTCTTGAGAGATGCGGTAAAAATCTCGCTTAATACCAATGGTGTAATAGGTGTATGATAAATAACCCATTATTAAAATGGTGAGAAGACCCACCAGAAGAAAAGCAACTGTCAACTTTGTTTTGATTGAAAATCGGGAGTGAATATTAGCTATTCTTTGTTTCATGGTCAGTCTCATATACTCATACACTTTCTGTATTCATTAGGCGAAACTCCTGCGAATTGTTTGAACACACGATTAAAGTGTGGCAGTGAATTAAACCCAACCTTCTCCGCTACTTCATAGATCTTCAGGTCACCGTTCATCAATAGATGCTTAGCTTTTTCTATCCTCAACGTATTTAAATAAATGATAAATGATTGTCCTGTATATTTTTTAAATAGCAAGCTAAACTGAGAAACGCTAATGTGGAAGCGACTTGTCATATCGGAGACAGATAAATCTTCAAAAAAATGGGATTGCATGTATTCGCATGCTTTACGGATGATCTGACGCATCCCTCCATTTAATAGAGTCTTAAAGCATGTCAGCCAGTGCTCCGTCAAACTAAGAAAATGAAGGTTTACATGCTCCATTCTATTTTGAGCGATTGTTAGGCGTTCATAAGAAGGATTCATACTTTGAATCAAATCATTATATTTATTGGAAAACGTTTTGAATAAAATGATCTTCTCACTGTCTTGTAATGTAGGAGCGCAAGATATCAGTTGTACGATTTCAGCTTGCTCTTGAAAAACCGTCTGGGGACCCATGTCCTGAATTTTGTCGAAAAACTGCTGAATCATTAAAAAGAAGCTTCTTAAATTTTCGAATTGCGGAACCCTTTCTCGAGCTTGATCCAACGCCTTGCTAAGCTCTTCCTCCAATACAGGTTTAAGTAAATAATCACTTACGTTATACCTTATTGCTTGTCGGGCATATTCAAATTCATTGTAACCAGATAGAATGATGGATATGATCGGCAGTTGCCTCTCGAAGATCTCTTGAACCAGCCAGAGCCCGTCTTGAACAGGCATTTTAATATCGGTAATAACAATGGTTGGCCAAACCGTATAAATAAGCTCAAGAGCCTCTTCCCCATTTCCAGCTTCCGCCACTACTTGATAGGCTTCCCCTTTTTGTTCAACCATTTTTCCGACTGCAGCTCGAATCCAGTGCTCGTCCTCGACAACCATGATCTGATACATAGATACACCATCCAGTAATTTAATGAATTGGCTCCGTGACCTCCGACACTATATGTTTAGAGGTTGTTCAAAAAAACTCTTTTGAACACGCAATTTAAGTATACCATGTCATGTCATTGGCTCTCTATGGATCATCCTTTTACGGAGCCGACCAGCATGCCTTTATCGAAATATTTTTGGAAAAATGGATACATGATCAGCATCGGGATTGAAGCTGCGACAACAACTGCCATCTGCACGGGCTGTCCATACTCATACCCATTTATTGTTGTTTCGAGAGAATTGCTCGACTCCAAAATAATTTGTCTTAAAAATACTTGTAATGGCATTTTTTGAGAATCACTAATGAACAGGATGGCTTGGAAATAACTATTCCAGTAGTACACCGCGTAAAACATAATAAATGTAGCTACAGAAGTCATGGACAAAGGCAAAATAACTCGGAAAAACAATCTCCACTCTCCACAACCGTCAATTCGCGCTGATTCCTCCAGCTCTTTCGGTGTATTCTGAAAAAAACTTCTCATTACGATCAAATTAAAAGGTAATATGGCATTATTCAAAAACAAGGACCAGTAGCTATTCAACAGGCCGAGTTGACTAGTCAGCAAATACTGGGGAATAATTCCTCCACTAAATAGCAGCGTAAACATAACCATGATGTTTAAAGCTTTTCTTCCCTTCAACCAAGTTCGGGATAATCCGTAGGCCATTAGAGTGGTGGCTGAAATACTGACAGCCGTCCCGCCCACAGTAATTTGCAGAGCATTCCAATAAGAAGTAGTAAAATTGTGACTGCTGAACAAATAACCATATGAATTCAATGTCCATTGATAAGGAATAAGGAAAAAGCCTCTTGTTAGCATCTCATGCTTAGTAGAAAATGAACTTAGAACGATATAGATACATGGAAGCAAAATGCATAGCAAAATTAAAGAGAGTAGTAGGTATATTAAGATATCAAATGATGGGTACGACTTAATGCTTGAATTTCTTTTCATTTTTAATATACCCCTTCCTCACCCAGTTTACGGGAAGCTCGATTTGCCAAATAGACAAGCCCTAATCCGATAAACGCTTTAAATAGACCTACAGCGGTTGTATAGCTATATTCTCCCTGCACAATGCCGACATGATATACATAAGTATCAAAAACCTCAGAAATGTCGACATTCAGCGAATTCTGAAGGAGTAAAATGTGCTCGAATCCAGTATCCATTACATGTCCCAATCTTAAAATAAAAAGAATAACAATAGTAGAACGAAGTGCCGGTAAATTGATATGCCAGATTTGCCTTAGTCGACTTGCGCCGTCAACACGTGCCGCTTCATACAAAGTCGGGTCTACTGAGGCAAGCGCTGCAAGAAAAATGATCGCACTCCAGCCAGCTTCTTTCCATATCACTTGAAATAAATACAACATGCGAAAATAAGCGGGATTAGTCATCAATTCGATC
The DNA here is from genome assembly GCF_024722015.1 of Paenibacillus radicis (ex Xue et al. 2023). Taxonomy (GTDB): domain Bacteria; phylum Bacillota; class Bacilli; order Paenibacillales; family NBRC-103111; genus Paenibacillus_S. Next base: position 231,801 of record NZ_JANQBD010000008.1, read on the forward strand.
CGTTCATAACCCCAAGTCGAAAGCAGATTGTTAATTCCCCCATCTTGAGTGGAAAATAACAACGCGGTCATACTTACAATGACTACCCAGCTTAAAAAATGCGGGACATAAACTAGAGTTTGAGCCCCTTTCTTGAACCAGCTATGCCGGACCTCATTTAAAAGCAGCGCCAGGATAATGGGTACAGGGAAAAAAAAGAATAGGTTCAAGGCGCTTATAATTAACGTATTGCTGAATATTTGCCAGAAATCAGGATCTTGAAATAGCCGTTGAAAGTGCTCAAAGCCTACCCACTTGCTCTTGAGAAAACCATCAAACGGATCATAATTTTGAAAAGCAATGAGAATACCGCCCATGGGAATATATTTAAAAATGATAAAGAACAGCAACCCGGGTATAATCATCAAGTATATCGGTAAACCACGCTTCCAATCTTTCCACTCGTTCTTTTTGTTTGCTGCTTTGGTTACCAAAGAAACACTCATGATCAGCACCTCCCTATTTTCTTAGCAGCATCATACTAATCACTAGGCGTTTCGCCAGCTCAGGACAATCTTGTATGATATTTACTAGCTCATGCGGATCGTTCTGAAGATCGTATAATTCATTTAAGTCGTTATGATTCTCGATAAACTTGTACCTGCCATCAAAAATCATACGGACATTATTCAGTTCGCTAAATTGATATTCTTTATGATGCTCGGTTTCAAATTTAATTTGCGGAACCAGTGATTTACCATCTAAACGACTCTGCATGTACTCCACACCGGCTAAATCCAAAATAGTTGGGTGCAGATCCATTAATTCCGCAAGTGCTCCACTTGTTCCGGTCTTAGTTTCCCGCGGGTCGGCAATAATAAGGGGAATGCGTAAAGCTCCCTCATCCATCGTGCTTTTCTGAAATAAACCGTGGTCCCCCATCATCTCTCCATGATCCGCGCAGAAGATGACCACGGTATTATCCGATAATCCCCTCTGTTCCAAGCTATTTAACATATTCCCTACCCAGTCGTCAATTAACTTGATTGCAGCTCCATAATGCCGCTTAACCTGGTTTACATCCTGCTCAGACATCCCTTCTGTCTGCTTTTTAACCTTTTTCTTAATCCACTCTGGCTTATTGTCAAGAGTATCCTTAATGGAATCGGGAAATGTCTTATCCAGGAAGGCATCCACGTATTGGGCTGGAGCGTCCCATGGATCATGCGGCCCGACGAAGCTTACGAATAAATGCCACGGCACTTCCGATGTGACTTGCTCCAGAAATTCACATGATTTACGGCCGATATAACTATCATGAAAGTGTTCCGCCGGAAGAGGCGACGGCCATGCTTTCCATACCTTCGACTTCGCCAAACGTAGACGATAATCTTCTACGAAAGCGGTTAATAAACCGTGTTCACGTAAATAGAATTGATACGGCCCGGCGATATGATTATCGTTATCTGGATCCATATCAAAATTGGTCAATTGGCTTCGTCGAAACGCCGCGTTCATTTTACCTTCGGTTTGATGGGGATCCGTAAAACCAAGGTGATACATCAACGGAAGATCCCCATTCATCCCATAAAAATGATCCCCCTTATGAAAGTCTGTTTTTCCGACTACAGCCACTCGATAGCCCGCTTGTCTCAAAGCTTGATAGTAGGTGGGCTGCTCCAAAGGATAGTTTATGAAATTTTCGAGGTTTCCTACTCGATGAGGATACACACCTGCCGCCAAAGAGCAGCGGCTCGGCCCGCAAACAGGACTGTTGCAGGCCGCCTGTTGAAATCGAATGCCCCTCGCAGCGATGCGATCGATATGAGGGGTTTCCACAAACCACGTACCCGAGCAGCTCATCCAATCGAAACGGAATTGGTCGACCATAATCAATAATATATTAGGCTGACTCACTGCGTTAACTCCTTTTTGTTCGAATTATTTTTGCTTCTGATATTGTTCATTCATTTCCTTAATGATGGCATCGCCCCCAGCTGCTTTCCAATCGGCGATCACTTTATCAATGCCATCTATGGGCTCTTGACCTACAATAATTTTGACCATTGAATCCATCCATTTTTTGTCTATGGTCGTTCCAACCTTCGTTGCCGTTTCGGAAACAAAGCCAAAGCCATCATTTGCTATTTTTACTTTCTCATTATTATCGAAATACGATTTGATCGTGGCTATCTCCTTAGGATCCATCCATTTATAAATTAAAAACATCGGATCAAACCGCTTGAAAAACCAGCCGACAAGCAAAAATTGTCTGTCCTTCGTCGATGCCTCCAACTGTTCGTATTTGGTGTCAGAGATTTTCTTATAATGGACGCCTTCAATGCCATGCTTAACCAAATCATAACCTTCATCCGATAACAAATAGTCCATCATTTTCAGTATTCTTTGCTGCTTCTTAGGGTCGAGCTTCGAATTAATGACAATTTTATCCGACGTAGGGTCGCCCGGCATTCCGCTCTTGCCTGATGGTCCTTTGGGCGGTAAGATCTGAACGAGTTCAGCCTTAGGATCCACTTTCATCAAAGGAGGTAAGGTTTCGATATAAAGCTGCTGAGGATTTACATTTGCAACTCCGGATTTTCCTGCCTCCAGCTTATTAAGTGAATCACGTGACTTTAAGATCGGAAAATCTTTATCTAATACACCCTCTGCATACGCCTTACGCATAAACCCTATGAAATCCTTCAACTCTTTACTTTGTACCTGCATCGGGACAAGTTTACCGTTATCCAACTTCCATTTGTTCGCAAGCCCAAAGCTGGCAGTCAAGTAATTTGCGGTACCCTTAAAGCCGAAAGCACCTCCTGGACTAATTTCCATCGAAAAGCCTACCGTATCCTGTTTTCCGTTGCCATCTGGGTCTTTTGTAGCAAATGCTTTTGTCACCTCATAGAATTCATCGATCGTCTCCGGCGCCTTAAGTCCTAGTTTATCAAGCCAATCCTTGCGCATGGCGAGCGAGTCCCTTGCTTCTTGATAGTAGAAGGGAATGCCGTAATATTTATCTTTCGGGTTAAAGTGTTGTAACGACACTTCCGGAATATACTTGGTAATGTTGGGATACTTGCTCAATTCGGGTTTAACATCCATAAACACATTTCTTTCCTGCCACTTCACATACTCTGTGTTCGTCATATAAAATACATCCGGGAAATTGTTAGCTGCTGCCAAAACATTCAGCTTCTCTGGATAGTTGGCAGAGGGAACCCATTCAATCTTGAGGTCAATATTAAGCTTTTTGTTCAGTTCCTCTATGATAGGATGATTAGGCGGCCATCCCCCTCCGGCGTAGCTTCGTGTCATTAGGTTAATTGTCATTTTTTCTCCAAGATCGTTAGCTACTGCCTTGCCGCCCGCCGCTTCTTTCTTATCAACGACTTGTCCCCCCGAACATCCCGCGATGGTCCCTGTTAGCAACAAGCAACTTACGGTAAGCGCTATCTTTTTTTTCATATCTATAAAACCTCCCCCAATTTTTCTCCACTAATGGATACTTTGAATATATCAGTAAACCGATCCAAGTGTCGTTAACGGATCTTCCGATTTGTTTGCATTTTATCCACAATGATCAGGCTCCCTCATTTAGTCACGATATCTGCAGACCTCTTGAATCTCTATGATGAGGGACCACGTCACAGGTTTCTTGATAGAAATCTAACATTCTCTCTTTTAGAAGAAGCAGCTCGCCTGCTAAAGAGCTATCGTTAATTTTATTTTGCGTTTCACCAGGATCTTGGTTTAAGTCGTATAATTCGTCTGTTTCGTAAAATCTCCGTACATATTTAAAGTTTTTTGTACGGATCATCGTGGCCTTGGTGTGCTCCGGGCCTTCGCTTCGCTGCATCTCGCCTCTAGGCCAATACAACATGGAGGTATTTTCGTTAGCCGGGGCCGACTCGTTGCAGTGGAGTTCATCGTGCAATCGGCCGCCTTCGCAAAATACAGCATCTCGATGTTCATCCCTTTCTCCTGCAATGAGAGGAGCAAGGGAATGGCCGAAATGCGTATAATCAGGAGTGATTCCTGCATAATGATGCACGGTGGCTGACAAGTCTACAAGCTCTACAAGCGCCTCACTGATTCTTGGTTTGACCTTGTTATGTAACGGGGGCTTTACGATAAACGGAACCCGGGTCAAGCAATCCTCAAACGTGTTTTGTGCTTTTTCAACCAGCCCGTAATCCCCTGTGAAATCCCCATGGTCTGAAAAGAAGAAAACAGCAGTATCATCATAAATCCCGGCTTCTTTAAGCGCATCCATTAACATGCCGAATTGATGGTCAACGCGCGAACACATGCCGTAATAGGTGGCTCGAAGCTCAGTCCATCGTTCCTCTGTCCAGTCCTGCATATGTTGCTTCTCTCGCAGTCCCGACATCATGGACGACTTGTCGCTTGAGAGCATGTCCGGTGAAATCCGCTTCGGAATAAGGGATCGGTCGATAAGATTAAACCAAGGGTCTTCTACAGCATATGGCGGATGCGGGTAAATAATTGGCAAATAAATACATAAGGGCTGGTCCGTAGGGGCATTCTTTATTAGCTCGATGGCTCCTAAAACATTAGCCCAGTCGGAGTCGTAATACAACTCTTCATCACTTTCATTTTCCATCTTACCCACATAAAATGAGTAAAATGTATCGCTGTCCGGTTGTCCGCGTCTTAAATCCCCGCCAAACATAGGCTTGGGCGAACGTTCAGGTTTGTATTTCACATTGCAGTAGGCATCAAATCCGTTTTCACCTGGAACTAGATCATTTTTGCCGCCCCACCAGACAAAATACCCTTCATCCTTTAACGTTTTTAGTAATACCGGCTCATCCGGCTTCATCATATTATACATGGTGCGATGTCCTCTAACATGTGGATACCATCCGGACATAAATGAGCAACGGCTTGGCGTGCATACAGGGTTTTGACAGAAGGCATTTTGAAAAGAAACGGCATCGTTAGCAACGATATGGTCCAAATGTGGCGTTATTGCTGCAGGATTACCCATATGGCCCAATACGTCGCCCCTCCATTGATCAGGGTTAAATAAAATAATATGCGGCTTTTTTTTCATTCGACCAGACCCTCCCGTTTAATATGATGCTTCCTTAATTATTTGAATATAAAGCGGTATATTAAATATACGGTTAAAGGAATCTATGAGTCATTATCGGATTGTCCGATTTCTTTGCATTTTATCCAGATATATAGCTTACAGTCTAAGAAGGGAGCAAATGATCCATTATCCAATCTAGTGAAATTTAAACTAAAAACAAGCTTGGGTGGAAGACTTCCTCCACCCAAGCTTGTTCTTTTTTCACAAGGCTTCTTTATCATAAGATTATTCAATATATGAGCTTATGTTTTCCAAATATACTATTCATATTCTCAATGAAATTCCGCGTTTAAGTATCCCACATCGATTCCCCCAAATAACTAACGTGGCTTCAAGAATAAGATACTCACTTAGCAAATATGTGTGAATACCTATTCCCTTGATTGCACGCCTTAGTACCATGACAAACAGACTGCTGGCATCATCGGTAGCCTGTTCAACAATGGGCGGAGAACCTATGCAAATGCGCATATCTTGCAGGAAAGCACCAAATGGATACGACTTGAAAGGCACATCGACGTGTATCAAGCAACGTTCTGCCTTAGTTTAATCATTAGTTAGGCTTTTCGCTAACCCACGAACTGCTTTCAATTTCATGTCCAAATATCGTTCTTTTTTATATGCATCCCAAAAAAATTGCTTTAGTCCAATCTCTTTATACATTAGACTTCCGAGTATTTTATTTCGTAAAGCATTGTCTTTTATTATAAAATAAATATTTTTTAAAACATGAACATCATTTTCTTTTATATAATGATAATCCAAATCACTTATAGCTTCTCTAAATTGTAAATTTCTTTCGGAAACAATAGCTTCCTTCAGATACCCAATGGCAGCTTCATGACGGTTTCGATTCATCAAATAATCACCCGGTTTCATTCTGATCGGAATTATCTAATAACTCCTTAATAACTCTTTTCCAAGATTACTGCCCTTTACTTCAACGGACGACGGCAGCCCATCATATACCGGCTACCGTCGTGTTGTGATTGAACTATTAGTTCTGCGTTAATTTTAATGATTTCATTTTCTCTATAAACTGCCTAGCTGCCTTAGGGGAGCCCAGAATGATAATTTCCTTTTCTTGTGAAAGTCTATGAAGTTTTTCTAATATCTTAGGCTTCTGTTTTTCAGGATATTCCCACACCCACTTCAAAAATTGGAGATCGAGTCTTTCTTCACAACCTTCTGCCATGTCTATCCTATTTTTCTTATGGTACTGAATTCTTCTCTTCAACACACGGTACAGACATAACCATTTAGAAAGGTCGATAAAAATTATCGTATCCGCAGATTGCAATCTAATATCAATTGTACCTCCGTAATTACCATCGATAATCCAATTCTCACGACTTATAAGTTCCTCTTGAACCTTTCGTTGTTCTTCTTTGGGCGTGCCTACCCACCCTGGTTTCCAAAATATTGCGTCTAGGTGGTAAACTTTAATTCCTAGAATGTTGCCTAACTGACGAGCTAATGATGACTTTCCTGAACCGCCAGAACCTATAAGCATTATCTTTTTCATAAAGCCCTCCGTGGTTTTTCATAAACCTCCGTTAGCAAAGATACATTCCTTATTTTACCACAAATAACTATTGCAAATAACTGCCAGTTACTTCAACTGGCTGTCGGCTAACCGGCAGCCTGCTGTTATTGAGCTCTCGTTTCCTGTTAATTTAGACTTGGGTGGGATAATAATTTTATTCCAGAATATCCACTTTCCTTTCCCCACTGATGCAACCTGCTAGCTTGTGCTTCTCTCTTTTCACATCAAGCAACCAAAAGAGCAGGTGTCTCGGCATTGCGCCTGCCAGTACATCAGTATCAAATACCCTATTTTATGAGGATGTGGATGTTCGAACACAAGGAGACCCACAGCAACGGGCTGTGGGTCATAATTTTATATATTATAAAGGGAAGTCTGCCCACCGAAGTTTGGTTTAATCCAGATCGATTAAATACAAATTATTGTTCCTGTTCTCCCGATCGGAAGCGAACAAGATCTGCCTACCTGTCCAGCTGAAGGTCGGGTGGGCGTGCCTGCGGTTGTTGTACCAGGACGTCTTGTGCGTGCAAAGCGGAACCGGTGCCGGCTTTTCTTCATCAAGTCTGATTAGCACCAGATCATCGACGTCGTCGCCAACAAGCAGGGAATTGTCGTTATTGGCGTGGTAATGGTTACAATAATAAGGCAGCTCTATTGTGCGTATGACTTCGCCTTTCTTGTTAGCCAACCCGACATACGGTACCTGATTCTGTTCCGGCTCTGCATGTACAGTAGCTTGGGTGCGATCGGAGGTGATCGTACCGTCGTGGCCTTTTTTCCTATTATCAAAGAAAATCATGCCGTCACGGGTCCAAAATTCGTGGCCTACACAATCATCCTCCCCCTGACGAAAGCATGGGGTCACCGATCGTGAGACGGTATCAAGCAGCCACATCCGCTGGTGCACCAAGTTCCAAGGGCCCTCATGACAAAACATTGCGATCGTGCTGTCGTCCGGGGAAAATTGAAAATGACCGAGATAATGGGTATCCTCCCACACGTTGACCGCAGCGGAGCCATCCATATTCACGAGGGTGATCCACGCCTTTTTCACAGAATACATCGATTCCTTAAACCCAGAATAGTTTGCCCCCCGCTCAATGTTGACGTTTTCGTTGCGGATCACGCCGGTATATTTTTTGCACGGACTAATAAATGGGGAGCCTAATCGGACGTTTCCTCTTTCTTCGTAAATCACTTCCGATTGCAGCGTTCTCGTATTCACCTTTTTCAAGGTATTACCGGTTGTATAGACCAGCAGCTCGCTGTCCGGGCATTTTGTATGTGTTTTGATCCCTTGCTTTTCGTCCGTCACTTGCGTTATGAGCCCTGAGGCTATATCCATTTTAAAAAAATTGTAAACCTCCGGACTTTCCGAGGACCGGTCCGACAGAAAGTAAATCTCTTGATCGCCAAGCGTAAAGGAGTTATCCGTAAAGTAAAGGTGGTAATTGTTGGAGCCGTTTGACGTCAACTGCCACACCAGCCTGCCTGTTTTCTCATCCTTATAGCTCTTTTTCTCCGACTGAAACGTTTGACCTATCATGTAAGCCCTCCTCTTATTTTTGAACTTCACAATTGCCTATTGAGGTATTCGTGAAATGATTTGAACTATCCTGCCCGTCAGCTCAATGAATACCGGATCATTTTTGAGAAGATTCCTCAATTGTGGGAAATAATATATGTTCTTGTCACTGACTTTTGATAAGAACCTATATCGTTAAAATGAAAAAAACCGCAGTTACGCGGCTTCTAAAACTAACTAATCTGTGTATGATTATTTGAAAATGAACTATCCTCTAAGCAACTTGCCATTGAACAAAATGTTCAGCGTTCGAATAAACAAAACGATCAGAATGATGCTGAGCAATGCCAGAATGACCGCGGCGATGGCGATTAACAGCCAGGATTGCATGAACATAGCATACTTCAAAGCAGCATTGCTAAGCGCAGCCATCGGAAAGCTTACCCCCCACCAAGAAGCTCCGAACGGTACAGATTTTTTGAAAACTTTAAAGAACAGGACGATGAATAAAAACAAGCCAAAGTAAAATAAGATAGATGCGAATTGATCAATTTGTTGCATGAAGTTCGTATAGCTAAGAAAACCAACCTCAAACGGTGCAATCATGATGATCATGGAAGGCGTTAATCCGGCTGGCATTGGAGCATGATGGATCAATCTGGATACGACCATGATGAAGAAAACTAAAGCAACAATTCCGCCGATCGCTAGGCACATCAGATTGATTTCATGCGCCCAAGGGAACGGCATCGTTCCGCCGGCAACACCCACGTCTAGTGTAGCCACCCCAGGAATAATCAATGGAGGAACCGCATTTTCTGGTTCTTGATTTCCTTTTAACAATCGTGAGACGAAGACAAAACTAAGCGCTAAAGCGGACGCTGTACCTATGATCCAAACAGCTTGGGCTAATACTTGACTGTAGGTACCAAGCACGGAAGAAAGCAACAGAAGCGCAATCGCGATTGTGGCAAAAAAGTTCCCTAGGATAGGATGCGTAAATTCGCTTACCACTTTCTGAGGGTATAGAATCCATTTTGAAATATATCCAATGCTTAACGCGATAAACATAAGAACCGCAACGATTCCAATAAAATCAGCGATGACAGGCGAAGTACCGAATAGCTTGCTCGCTTGTCGCCAAGCCAAAGATAAACCTGAAATTCCCATAACTGACGCGAATAAATTAACCGGCAAGAATTGCACTGAACCGATGCTTCTTTGTTTCTGTATGGCAGCTGATGTTTGCATAGAAATCCACTACTTTCCTTTTATTTCGGACCCAAATCGCAGATGAAGCAATAATCGAAGAGGCTTTATACGAAATCTATCAAAACACACCCTACTAGTTCGACTAGACGAACTGTATCTATATTCTGATGAACTTCTTTAACAAACTAGGAAAACGCAAAGATGGAAAACAACACATACGTTGGGAGTCTAAACTACGTCTTCCAACGAGTTTCCTTATTTTAACCTTGTCACTAAAGGTGATCAATATCGTTGTTTCTATCATTCCTATAGATAGGAACTATATTGATTTAATAGAGATTATGTACATACCTAATCCGTTTGTAGGAAATTTGCAAGAGTTAACATTAAGATACATCATGACTTTTACAAAAACATATATCGTTAAAACAAAAAAAGCCGCAACTACGCGACTTTTAAGCATATATGTTCTTGTCATCTGACATCGTCCGACACAAACTTTGCCCCATTCCATTTAACGGCTCTAAGTTGGATTGGTCGCACAACCATCCTACGGGATCTTCAGATATTTTTCTATTTTCCAAGCACTATGTTTGGTTTTGAGTCCCAAGTTTCATACAAAATTCTGTCCATAATCCTTTTTAAAATCCTGCGGAAAACCTTATTCAATGACTTACTTTGTGCTGCAGCAAACTTAATCCTCACCGCTTACTTCATATAGCGCTTGTCCGTACATATCCCAACGCCATCTTGGAAAATTCCCTTGCAGATGCACACCACCATACCACTGGTCTATTCCTTTCTTCGCGATCCAGTCCTCTTCCCCATTCAAAACTTTCTTACCCAGCTCTGTCAAAACAGCTTCACAGTCATGAAGTGCTATAGAGGATTCGTTATAGGCAGGAAAAGCCCTTAATCCGTGAATTTGTAGCAAGGGATAAGGAGCTTGTGATATTTTCATTAGAATATGCCAGTATTCCAGATCCCCCATACCTAAAGCGTTCAGCTTATTTCCCACATCCTGAAACAATTCTAATGGACTGCTTATTCCAGCTTGAATCATCTCCAGCGTTGTCTGCTCTACGATGCCAAGTCCATTGACTGTAGAAGGAAACCGCGATAAATGCAATTGAAATGCTTCATTCGCGAATGGCAGTGCGGAGGTATCTCTACTTAGCAATTGTTGCAGCAAGCTTGGATCTGGAGAAGTGTAAGCCTGCCAAAATGCTTTGCCTAACTCCAATTCCTTTGCCCCAATAGTCTTCCATGTTCCCGACAAAGTTTCCATTTGCTCCAATGATAGCTGCCCTAGCCCTCGAAACAACTCAATTCCCGGATATTCGCCTATGCACAATAAGCTCAGCTTCGTTTTTAACAAAGACTGTCCCGAGAACCAATGCAGCAAATAGCATAACATCGTCTGATCGAATAAATCATGCTCAAACCATAACACAATCTCCTCATATTTATGAAAATCAGCCAAGGATTTCTCTTGTGCCTCGCTGCCTTGGATAAATTCCGCTTGAGGAATTCCCATCGTTTGCTCCAGATATTGAGCCCTGACAGAGCGATCGTTCCAATCAGCAGAATATAAACTTACAGGACCATGAGGGTATACCTCCCTCCACACTAGAACATCTCCGTGTACGATTCCTTGCCGCAGCTTCTCCGCCACTGAATCCCCGTTTACAATGTGCAGCATTCCTTTTCCTCCTTCGTACAAATGGTTGAAAACCGAAATCAGATCAGCTACAGGCAGCGATCCCTTCAGCTTACGGCGAGCATCAAAAAGGCGCTTTTTCAACACCGGAATCGAAGTGCCGAGAAGATTGGAGATTTCCTGGAGAGAATACCCTTGAAAATAAAATAATTGCACAGCAATTCGCATTTTGGACGTTAATCCTGCAATAGAGTCGTGAACCATCTGCTGCATTTCTTTTTTCTCAATAATGTCCGAAATGTCCGCTGGACTTGCCGTAGCCTCTATCGATGGCCGGTCTTCCGTATAGGGAACTGCACGGTGCTTCTTTTTGCGGATGATCCGATAACATTGCCGTACAACAATGGTTTTGAACCAACCTGGGAATGCTTCTGCCGTTCGCAGCTTGCACAAATGCAGAAATGCTTCTGTAAATGCCTCTTGAACCGCATCTTCCGCTAATTGAAAATCATGCAGCTTTTCATAGGCAACCGCATTCGCCATCGCTGAATAATGCCGAACAATATGCTCAAAGGCCTGCCGATCCCCTTGTTTCGCGTCTTCCACATATTGAACCATGCTCTCCCCACTCTTTCTTCTTTATGTTATAGAAGTGTCACGAGAGGTCATAAAGGTTACGGATGATATGGTTTCGAATAAAAAAAATTTGTACCTTATTTTCGGTTAGAGCATTAATTAATTTATAAAAACGAATATGGTTTGTGTGGTAAGCTGACGACACGAACATTATCCTTTAACACTATGGGTAACTTCTCCTGGCCAACTTATAGGATAATATTTGTGTCCTCCGACAATTAAGACATCCGAGTGGTGCATTTCTGCGCTATCCTGCCCTTAAGCTCAAAGAATGAATAACTGATCATTTTCCCCAATTGTGGCAAACGATATAAGCTCTTGTCATAATTGACAGGAACTTTATCCCATTCCCGACAATCAATTCGGGTAAGTTTTATTCAGAAACTTTACAGATTGATTAATCAACGCCTTCAATACATCAACATCAATGTCAGCAACTTTGTTGATGTAGACGCAACCTTTCCCTGACGTATGTTTTCCGAACTCCTGCAATAACACATCTCGCTCCATATCACCCGTCGCAAAATACAGACTGATCTTGGCTTTTCTAGGTGAAAAGCCAACTAGCGGTGCATCACCTTCGTGACCAGATTCATATTTGTAGTGATAGGAACCAAAGCCAATGATACTCGGACCCCACATCTTCGCTGGGTAACCTGTCGTTTCGGAGAATATATCTAATAATTTGAAGGCGTCCTCTCGCATCTTAAGATTTTTGACATTCTCAATAAACTCTATGACACTGCTGTCGGTCTCCTTTGTTTTTTGTTCATACATAGGTAAGATGTACCTCCCTTACTTTTCACAATGTCAAACTTCAAAGTTACAGTATCATGTATACAGAAAGGCTGTCAAAATTGGAGTTGATCCGCAGCCTTTTCCTGGTGTTTGAACTATCGTTTTCCGTTAATGCGGTTGGCAGTATATAATTATTTTCATTGTTCAGTTGAATAAAAAAACGGAAGTGAGAGGTCTTTATTTGTCTCTTCCATTAAAAATAAAAACACTATCTTGCTTTCGCGCATTCTATTATCCGAACATAGCAAAATAGTCGAATTCGGGTATCCGAAATACTGTTGTCAAATGCTTCTTGACCGTTAATTCTGTAATATACAGGTCCACCGCAATTTCTTGATTCGTATAACCCTTCTCCAGTGGTCCCACGACTTCTTTTTCCCGCTCGGATAGCATTGACATACCATCATCCTGCTGCTTGGAAGAACTATAAGGCCGAACTAATTGCCTGGTAGTTGGATGCCGCTCCAGCCACCTACATCGCACTGGCCATATTCATTATCACCCACAGCAACCATCGTGCCGTCCGATTTAAGCCCAACGGTATGACGACGACCCGCCGCTATGGTATCTTTAGGCCAGCGTTTCATCTTAAACGCCGCCTGTCCGAGCCAATCGCCTTCAATGTTCACTTGTTAATCACCTTCTATTTTTGATTACATGCCTGCCCAATAGCATAACGAAAAATGGAGCAGTTTGCGCTGGCAAACTGCCCCAAAGATGCGTTGAATTATCGTTTCTAGTTTGCTCAATAGCAAATGAATTACCACTCGTTATTTCTCCCAAAGCTCAATCAGTCGACCATCAGGATCTTCAATCCAAATAAACTTCCCAAATTCACTAATCTCTTTTTTCTTTGCAAGAGGTACACCAATATGTTCAAGATGCTTAATAGTCTCGTTTAGATTATGTACTTGGAAATTTAACATCACTTGTTGTTCTGTTGGAAAATAACTGTCATTCTCGGTAAAGAAAGAAAAGATAGTCTCATTTCCTAATTGGGGTTTTATCACAGTCCCATTCCAATTTTCTATTTCAATCTTCAACACTTCACTGTACCAGTTTTTTATAACTTCAAGATTCTTAGTTCTCCAAAATATTCCTCCGAAACCTTTTATCATCGTATCTAACTCCTGTCTGTCATCAAATTTTTAACTATCCGATTACATTAGTTTGCCCATTGCACTATCGTTTCCAGTTACTTCAAAAGATTTTGGTAATTGGGGAGGAAGTCATCTTTATCGGGACCTCTAAGATGTTCAAAATTTTTAAGCTCAACTCCAGCCGGCGAGATCCGATATGTAAGTACATCCTCGCCGACAGGTATATGAGGGCCGACTATTGGTTGAGCATCTATTGTGACTAAAAAATCAAAACCACGGAAAGCAGCTACCCTTTCAATGCTCTTCACATTTACAGAGTCTGGATAAACAACTGGTGGTATTGTAATTACATCTGAGTATACCTCAGCAAGTTTCTCTTTCATATGCGGAAGTAGAATTAAAACAAGCATATCTTGTAGCTGCAGTTCCCTTGAGTCCTCAAGTGGCTTATTACCAGCTGCATTTGAAGTTTGCTCTGAAAGAGCCTCAGCAGCAACATAGTGAACATCTAACTTATGTTTGTTATCCGTCTCAGGAGAGGCTTGTGTGTATTTTACAAGAGCACCACTGCTCTCAGCGAATAAACGAAGAGGTACATATGCCTTATTATTATAGTTAAGCACCTCTTCACCTTCCTGCAGTTGTACTTCTTTGGAAAGTCCGTTAGCTAGAAAAAAAGTAACTTTACTTGGAAAGATTGTTGCTTCAATTACACTCGAAGCCAATACAGAAGTTGTTGCCATTAAGAAGGCACCACACAACACACCTGCAATAAAATGTTTCTTCAATTCATCATCTCCCCGTCAAATGTAAATTCTTCTATCCATTTGACGAAGCCAATGTACTGTTAGTTGCAAACGCGTATATATTAAAAACCGCCAACATACATGCGGTTCAAGTGAATGGATAGTTGTTACGAAATCTCCATTGTCTTTATGTTAGAAGGGGACCGATTTCACTGCTTGCCACAAAAATGGTCATATGCCTGGTCCTCTTCCCCTCCAATTTATACATTATCTTCCGTTATTAATTCTTCTACTCGATCTCTTTTAGTATACATGTCGTACCAGATGTCGGCGATTTTGTCTTGAACTCCCGAGTTTGGCTGCATCCAGATTCCGATCGAAAGGTGCCCTGCATAAATCCCTTTGTCCTTTAATTCGCTGTTCAAATTTAAGATGTAATTACGAAGACCGGACATTGCAATTCCGATATTACCCATCATCGGCACCGGATGAATTGCCGATCTGCCTGTCGTAAATAACAGAGCTCCGCTTCGTTTATCCAGCATATCCGGAAGCACTTCCCGAACACTGGATATCGCGCCTAAAACGTTGAACTGAAATTGGAATAACGCATTTTCTTCTGTTATGTCCAATGGGTTTGCTAATGTATCGATACCCGGCGTTGGACTGTATTCAAGTACATCAATAAATCCGTATTTCTCTTTGATGGCTGCGAAAGTTAAAACTATTTGGGCTTTATTTAATATATCCGCTTGAAACGCCGCCGCTTCAATGCCTAATTGTTCCAGTTCAATAACCAGTTGGCTCAACTTATCTTCATTACGGGCTATAAGCGCTACACGAAATCCATTTTTTCCAAACTTCTTCGCAATGGACATTCCTATTCCTGGTCCTGCTCCAACTATGGCTATCGTTTTCATTTAGCATCTCCCTTTCATTTATCTCTGTTATGATAATTAACTGCTTTTACATGAAATTTGCAGATATTTAAATATTCGTTAGAAATATAACTTTCCTTTTTTTGTAACTACCTACCTTATTAAGCTAACACATGCCTCCTCAAATGCTTCCCGAGAGGCACAATGCGAACCTATTTCCCGTTAGAAAGTGTTTATTTCTCCAATACGACCCAATCATCCAATCGTTGGACTTCAAGCGATAACCGCTCCGTTTTTAACCATTCTATTACTTGAATAACAAGGGGTGAGGAATTAGTAGCTCCGATATCATTAATTGATACCCATAATGCACCTAAAGAATCTTGCCCTTCAAATTGATCTGGATTCATTGTCAACATTCCATCAATATAGTGAACCAAATATAATACAGCTACATGATGGATATGCGACGTGCCTCTTTTAGGTAATTCATAAGGAATTAAATAATCACAAACACCGACATTCCTTTTAATGCCAACGTTGATTCCCGCTTCTTCAATGAACTCCCTCTTTAGAGCTTCTGTTAATGACTCATTGGCTTCAACTGTGCCTCCAGGAAGATCGTACCGCCCAATGTACGGACCACTCCCCTTCTGGATGACTAATAGCTTCTCTTCGTAAATGCAAATCCCGTACGCACCTAAATGTCGATGCCATTTTTCATTTTCGTTCAACCCAAACACCCCTCAGGAATAATTTCATCCTTATAATTTCTGTAGTTATTTCCACTATCCTGCCAGTTAGAACAACGCGGCTGCCGATCCATGCCGGCAGCCGCGTTTTAGTAGTTTTTTATGCTATAGTTCTTCGTTTAATCTTTAGTTGCTACTTTGTAACACTTTGATTTATGGGTTTATAAAATATTGCACGTGTTCAGACACCCATTGGGCAAAGGTGCGTGCTGGGCGGCCAGTGACCTGCTCGACGGTAGGAACCACTGTATACGCAGATTTAAGAGGGTTGGCATGCCAACCTATTACAAAATCAATAACGTCCTCTTGGGCTCCCTTATGCCGCATGCGTTCGCGCGCTTGATCTTCGGTGAGTTCGACGAAACGGATATCCTTTCCGATTGCTGCACTAATCGTACGAACTTTCTCTGGTATCGTCAGCACTTTATGGAATCATCAAATTCGCGATAATTATTATCAAGACGAGAAACGGTTATTAGTCCTTTTTTTTCATATGTCTTCAAGATCGAATACTAGCACCGGTCTGTTTAGCTATTTGACTTATTTTCATTTTCTTAGCTCTTTCTCCCTTTGACTTGCCTTCTCGGGCGACATGTCTCGTTGAGGAGACCGAGAAACATTTTTCAAGCGTAGCCCCTGACAACATGTAGGAAGGGGCTTTTCCTTTGTCCGGAAAAGCCCCTCATCTCAAGTCGTCTATAGTTATTTAAATTACTTATCGGTATCCAAGCACCTTTGCTATGCGAGCGTTCCATAGCTTTTTCAACCATAATAACCAGAACCAAAACCACAAGGGACAAAATAGCTGCAAAAATTAAATCCCAACCGGCATGTATCCAAAGTACAGGAATCCAAACAATAGACAAACAACGATGGATAACTCTCATCCATTTATTTCGAATTTTTCTAATTGAATATCCGTAACCGGCGATGGTTAGCATGATTATAAAACTGGCAATACCGGAGTAGATATGCTGGTCATGAATCTCTACGAGCATAAAGTAAATACCATGCGCGCAAACGAAGATTA
Source organism: Paenibacillus radicis (ex Xue et al. 2023) (assembly GCF_024722015.1). GTDB lineage: Bacteria > Bacillota > Bacilli > Paenibacillales > NBRC-103111 > Paenibacillus_S. The sequence goes on from NZ_JANQBD010000008.1 coordinate 248,791, forward strand.
AGGCTGCCCAGCCCGAATAGTTGTGAAGAGTAAGAAACAACTTTCCAATTCGGCGGACGATTTTGGAAGGAGACCTTAATTTTCTCTTTAACCATAACAAGGAAATACAAACTGCTCCTAGATAAACCGCTATCGTTCCCATGTCGTTAAATAAAATACCTATTCTTATACGAAGAGCGATTTCGCCTTTTGCTAGCTGCTCCATTGCCAGCCGTCTTAGATCACTATCATCGTTTCCGTACCAGGATATGTAGTAACAAAAATAACCTAGGAATAGTACTGCCATGACTACTGCAATAATGGATGGAATCCAGACTCGTAAACTCTTGTTCATTTCTCCTCATTTCGTGACGAATACAGCCCGCTGCCCAGGGGCAAATGAGGTATTCCAAACGTCCTCAACTTCGGAAAGAGAGAAAGTTACTGCGTTCACATTCAGCTTGCCAGACGCAATAGTATCTATTAATACAGGAAATTTGGCAATATATCCAGTGGCGGTAACCGACCCTTGTCCGCTACCCAGTACTTGAAAATTCGCAGATCGAAGAGCAACAGATGGTACGGCAGCGGTTGGACCTGCAATTGAACCAATCTGAACCCAAGATAACTTTTTGCTTCGATCCGATCTTTTCATCAGTAACGGAACCATCACAGACTCTGCTGGCTTTCCCCATAAGTAGTCAATAACGATATCGACTTCAGATGATGCTTCAGCCAGTCGTTCCGCAACCTCTTCCGGTTCACCAACAAGTGAAACGATCACGTCGGCACCAAGCGCAGGAAGTGAATTTAAACGATCCTGGTCGCGTCCGGCTCCGATTACTTGACTTGCGCCAAGAAACTTAGCAATCTGAATAGCCATTTGTCCAGAATTACCGGTTGCACCAAGAACTAAAATCTTTTGTCCCTGCTGAAAATCAACTCGCCGACGAAGAGCAACCCAAGACGACATCGCCGGATTCATTGCTGCAGCGATTTGAACAGCATCAGCACCTTCTGGAAGAGGAATACTACGACGAAGATCGACAACGGTTTTTTCAGCGAAAGTCCCAAAAGGAGTGTCAGGTGCTACGAAATAAACCAGCCGACCATCCTCCAATCGTCCAACTCCGTCGATACCAGGAATCAGAGGCAGTTCCCCATCGCTTGTGTAATGAGAGTCATTCGCCTGTGACCGCACTCGAGGATGTAAACCCGCAGCAATAACGTCGAGAAGAACCTCATACTTTCCTGTAGGATTGGGTATTTCGAACTTTTCGTATTTTGGTATTGAATCAAAAGAACGCACAACTGCTGCATACATATAAAAAACCTCCTTTTGATCTCGCATATCATTTAGTATGTGTCACAAAGTATGTGTCACAAACAATATTAGTTCGCGACACATACAATGTCAATAGCTTTTGTGATACAATATAGATAAATTGTATAAAGCTTACAAGCCAAACTAAAACAGCATTTGTTTAGAAAAGCTAATCTGGAGTGAATACTGGTGAACGACAACTACTCTAATCTTCAAAGCAACTTATCGATTATGGATAGTTTGGTACAATTATCCTTCCTTGTTCATGCAATACTTAACCGTGTAGGTGCCGAACACGATGTCTCTATCATACAAATTCGGTTATTCGGAATTCTACGGGATCGAGAACTAAGTATGTTACAATTAGCAGAGTACCTCAACCTCGACAAATCCAGCATTACCGGTCTGATCAATCGAGCGGAACGCCGAGGACTTGTCGAACGTACGAACTCTCTCTACGATCGGCGTGTAATTAATGTAAGAGTGACGCCTGAAGGTCAAAAAATCATCCAAGTGGCTAGTAGTGAGATCGAACGTCAAATTAAAACAGTAACTGGAACTCTTAGTGAGTATGAACGCTCCCAGTTCATTGCTCTTGCGTCTAAAATATTGGGGTATTTATAAATCAAATCTAGAAACTATCATATCCGCAATAAACGAAATGGAACCAACGCGAAAACTTGAAACGTACAAAATGACAGGCTTCCGGAACATTCCGGAAGCCTGTCATTCGTTACCTTACTATACCTAACATAGATTGAGTATACTGGTGATATTCATCCGAGTTGGTTTTCTCGGCGAACATTGCGATCAACACAGGATAAGCTGAGTATTGCTCCACGATATGCTCCGCCATACGTGCCCATACCCGGGTGCCGTCAGATACAGGGATATAAGTGGTAGCTTCATGTTTGGGTCATACGATCCGTCGATCACGCCCTGTTCGCGAGAGTTAAGCGAAACCTTCAGCATCTTGAAGAGGACTTCGTTAGGAACGGGAAGCGGGACTGGACGTTGAGCGCCTTCACATTTTCGATTTCGAATCCGCCTTGGATTTCATTTGTTTTCATTGGACTTCTCACCTCTCCTTCGCTCGTTTATGTAAGAATTGTTTTACGGAAAAATCTTCACAAAGTCCAATAGCGCGGTTATAAGCCGTTCGAGCTTCTTCGATTTTTTCCATTTTCTTGTACAAATGGGCAGCAAGCGCCCAATAAGGCTGGTAGTTCACGATTTTAGCCTGAGGAATAGCTTCAAGCAGGGCTAACCCTTTTTCAGTCCCATAGGCCTCTGCAACAGCGGCTGCTCGTCCGACCACCCCCCCGAGAGTGGGACTCAAGCGGGTGAGTCCCTCATATAACAATGCGATTTCTTCCCATTCAATACGTCCAGTCCGTGCTCGTTGGGAATGAACCGATTGAATGGCCGCCAAGAGCTGGAATCGTCCTATTCGGCTCGATCGCGCAGCTGTATGAAGACAACGTTCTGCCTCCATCATCAGGGGGGTTGACCAGCGTGACGAATCCTGCTCAGAGAGAGGCACATAGCTCCCCGTGGCATCGCGGCGAGCTTCCCGTCGTGCCACACAATGCAGCATTAATGAAAGAAGTCCCTGAACTTCGGGTTCGTCAGGCATATATTTAGAGAGGAGTCTTCCTAGGTAAATCGCCTCATCGACTAAACCCCTACGACGCGGATCAACTCCCGCCAGATCATCCCAACCACTGCCATAAGCCGCATAAATAGCCTCCAGAACGGCTTCCAAGCGCTTAGGCAATTCTTCGACATCGGGCATGGTGAACGTCAAACGGTCAGTTCGCATTTTGGCTTTAGCACGAGTAAGCCGCTGCCCCATGGTAGAGGGCTTTACAACAAATGCAGTCGCGATGCGAGATGCATCAATGCCAAGTACGGTTTGCAACATTAGCGGAGTGTGAATCGACGGATCAATCTCTGGATGCGAGCAAAGAAACAGCATCTTTAACCGCTCATCGGGAAATGAAGCTTCAGTGGAATCCATTCTCTGGGCTTCCTCCGACATGGTGAGTAGAACCGGCAAAGCTCTTTCGGTAACACGGTCACGGCGGGCGCGATCCATAAGCCGCCGTCGAGCTACCTTTAGTAGCCATGCCTCCGGCTTGTCTGGAATGCCAGTCTGCGGCCATGATTCCAAAGCAGAGACAAGGGCATCCACAAGCGCATCCTCAACCGCTTCTAGGTCACGCCAGTTTACTGCTAGATATGAAATTATCCGGCCGTAAGAATCGCGCACGGTATTTTCTACAACATGATGAGTATTCATCGATATCCTACTTCATGCTCGGGAGATTTTGTCTCACCTCAATTGCGTTTACAGGGGCTCGGGCCGCCCACTCCAGCGCGGTGTCCAGATCCGGTACGTCAATAACGAATAAACCGCCGAGTTGCTCTTTTGTCTCAGTAAAAGGCCCATCCTGTACAAACATTTTTCCGTCACTTCGTTGTATGGTCGCAGCCGTCTCAGGAGCATGAAGGCCAAATCCGCTGACAACAACTCCAGAATCACGCAAGGCATGCACATAATGTGACCAACCTGCCAGGTATTCCTGCTGTCTTTCTGGATCCTTGCGAGCGGCGAAATCCTCCGGAGTTTCGAAAAACATAAGTGTGAAATGCATGATATTGACTCCTCTCATATTTTGGGTTCGTGATTTTTTCTCACGAAATAATGTCGTTTCAAGGATGCGGATTTCTACAATATTTGAATTATTTTTGTAATTTACATTATTGTTCAGCAATATCTAAATATTTCCTAACAAAGCGGATAGATTCTTTTGATTTTCAGCAAGCCAAATCATTTCCTTTGCGAAGCGAGCGGGAGGAACACTATGTTGATCCATGCTAGCATTTATCCACCATGTGCTTTCCATATACCACAACAACTTTAATGAATTTGTTAAGTAACCCTTTACCACGGTGCGTTCTTCGCTGTACCCATCCATAAATGCTGAAGCAAGGGAGACATCTAAATTATCATCTAACGCACATGATATAACAGCTCGAGCAACATCAAGCTGCGGATAGTCATATTTTAGCCGATCAAAATCAAGAATTGCAGTTAATCGATTATCATTAAATAAAAGATTATCGACCCACAGGTCACGATGAGCCCACCCTAATTGAAGTAATTCGAGTATTTCTATATTAAAATCTTCAGTTGCTCTACGTTGAGTTTCTATATCAGCAAGCAACCGAGTTTTGCCAGCATCCTTTGTCTGTTCCCAAACTGAGTTCCAATGGGCTAAACGCTCCTCGCGCCTTGGAGGAACAAATTGCGGACTCTTATTAATACTAAGTGTCCCATCGTTTAACAATCGATGCATTTTTCCTGTTGCTCGACCTAAATCGTATATTTGATGTATATTAGTTTTACCTGGTGGATTTAGTTTGCCCTGACAATATTCCATCACCGTGAAGCGTTCTCCGTTATCAGATGCAAACAAAATACTTTCATTGTGTGATAACAAATTGGGACATGCAAGACCTTGGTCAAATAATCTAACCTGTTGAGAGAATGCAAGCAATAGCTCCTCTGGATTATACAATTTATATCTTTTTTTGTTGTATTGTTTAAGTAAAAATTGACCTGAATCAGTTGTAACTTTCCATTTTAAGTTTAACAAACCTCGTTTTATTGGAGTATATTCAAGTACATTCAAATCGAAGAGGCGCTGAAATGTTTTTATTAGGTCATCTCGGATCATTTCTTCTGATAACATTGTCTCCACTTGACCAACTCCTAAATTAATAGTGTAGTACTTAATATTCTTCGTGGGGTCCTATGTAACCTCTCTGCTAAACCTATATTTTGCGTTATCCTGCCAGTTACTTTAAAAGAAAAAGGGAGCAGCTGCCGGCCACGGCGATCTGCTCCTTGTTATTATTCTATAGCTTTTTTGACAAACTGAATATCAAATTCCATGTCAACGTTTGGATATTTTTCCTGTTACATTTCTATATTAAGGACGCCAATCATCGCCCAATAATTGCTTATTCTAGGGTCATTCATTTCTAGCTGGTACCTCAATCCAGACATTTGGCGAAACGCTCCGTCATTTGGATACCTCTGTGCCAATCCGTTCCTCCGTCTTCAATCGTCCAGCACGCCTCAAGCACACCACGCGCCACGCCCCACATCGCGATTCGGCGAGGGTCCAGGCCGAGGCGATCGGCCATAATCGCAATCCGGCCCCGCAGCACCTGCTCGCATTCACCGCCACGATCCTCGTAGTTAAGTAGATACTGGATAGTATCAAAATGGATGTCTCCGATGATGCCTTTGGGGTCAATGACAACCCATTGCTCTTCGCCTTGGAGAAGGATGTTTTCATGATGCAGATCACCATGCAGTAGGTGATTCTCACTCGTGGTCGTAATAAGATACGTCAGACATTCTTCGGCATTTTCCACCCAGCTCTCAGGCAGTGGTGCGGCAATGTTCACATCGTCGAATCGCTCGCGGTATCTCTCGATTGCCGCGAAGTGCTGCCTCATGGACGGGTACAAACTACCGGTTGTTCCAGGAAGGTGAAGGCGTCGAAATACTTCGCAAAAGATATCCGTCGCACGTGCATCATCCTCAATTGTCGACAACGGTGTGCCAGGGTCGGCACCCTCCAGTAGGGCCACGCCCCACTCCTCGTCTGCATCTAGCACATGAATCGCCCCCCGGCCCTCGTAGGCACGAAGCACACTAACTTCCCTAGAAAGCTCGTCCTTCATGAAAGATGATTTAAGAACGGCTAGTTTCCTGTTGCTACGCTTTACGCGTAGCACGAAATTATAAGATAAATTGGAAAATGGAGCTTCCGGGCTAAAATCGAAGCGGTTTGCACAGTCGGTAATCAACCCAGGCAGTGCCTCCGACCATGCTACGCCTTGCTTGCCGTGGAGTTCGTACATTCTTTCAATAAAAGTGTCAGGGATCACAATCACGCCGCAATAGCTCCTTTCAGCGAAGTAGTCTGCTTCTTCCATCCAGTAAGCCGACTCTGCTTGATTATCTAATTTGGCTACTCGCAAACTAACGCAACCTATTAATAAGTTACCTTCTTTTTTGACTTCCCAAGCTCTGTATCACCATTATATTCCATATGCCTACTCAATTATCCTGCCCTTTAGTTGAATAGAAAAAAGAGACCCACAGCGAAGAGCTGTAAGTCTAAGATTTATATTAAAAAAAGGGTCGATTTTTATTATAAGCTTGACTCATTAAAGCCACATGAATATAAGATTTCAATCATATTACATTTATCGTTAGCGTAACCTATCAGTTACCATTTTACATATTCTGAATGGTTAAAAAACTTTGTTCGCTTATTATCTTACTTCAATACTCTCCTTTAATTACAAAAAACGAGCCCCGAATGGTTCCAGCCAGTTTAGACTTCTGCCTAGCAAACTTAAACTTCCCTTCTAACTCCTTTGGTATCTCCATCCCCTCAGAAAGCTTAAAACCAACGGCCCGTTTCTTAGGGTCATCAACCGTATACATAACGTTGACCGAAAGACCATCCTCATAAAAGACGTAGGCAATTTTGATATTTTCCACTTGAAAACGCGACGTTTCTAAGGGTTTGGCCGCAAACTCAATATCACGTTCTTCTTTCAAAATTCGGTTCACATAATCAAGGGTCTCGTGGCTTTCGCTAGCTTGTACAACCGTAAATTCATGCTTGTATTTGTTCATAAAGTAACGGGCTTCATTAGCACGTAAACCAGCAAGCGCTTCTACTACAGGTGAAGACTCTAAACCAATCGTAGACACATTATTAAAATCAACGATATAGGACATTCCATCACTCCTTTTATCTCTTTATTTCCTAACAACAGGACTCCACATTTTATTAAAAACTAAGTCGTGTGTATATTAATTGTATCTCATAAAGGCCATTCTTACTCAGCTAATCTGCCCAATCGCTTAATGAAGCTGCAGGCATAAGCGATTCTGCCCGTTATTATGGTAGAGACGGTAGAGCAGCTTTGGTACTCCCCTAAAGTAAAGATAGTAAGCTCCCCCTGCAATTATTGCTTCTTACCTGTTTCAATTATCCGGCAAAATCCATAGATCGCCATTCCAGCTGTGAATCCGGAACCAACGATTTCCATCGGGAGCGTCCCACTGCTGGAAAGCCTTCACCTTTTGCGGGGTGAGAGATCCGAAAATTGGATGGGATGCGGTTGGAACCAGATGTACCAGCGTATTTTTGTTTAACTCAATCGTTTCGTTAATCTCCTTGGCCCCAACCGGCTGGGCGTAAGCTGGGTTGATCCAAAAGGTGCTCCCATCTCCGGCACGGACATAATATTCGCCGTTTACGGTTTTTTCCAGAGCGAATACGGTTTGCGATGGAATGAAATGAGCTTCAGATGGGCTCTGCATTCGATGTGCTGCATCCCAGTCTTCCATCCGTAGTGTTTCCGTCGGCAGGGTCATTTCGCGGTTCAATATTTCCATGTCGAGAAGGATGTAGTTAGGATTAACCAGCCACTGATCTCCGAGCCAGGATGTTTCGATCCGGTAAGCGCTGCTGCCGTTAGGGGTAAAAAATATCGCGTTGCAGTGAACGGTCTGTTGAGAGAGAACGACGTCCGTTAACGCATCCTTCAGAGGTTCTGAGTACAAAGCGGCGGGCCATATCAGAGCGATGTTCGTATCGGCCGGTTTCACCGTACCAATTCGATCGTAGTCCAAGTATATCCACATCTTTCCGAGCCACGTCGTTTTGATCATAATCCACCTCTTGCCTGGATCGCCGCTCTGAGGTGGTATATACCAGTCCTTTTCCGCCTCCACCGTTTCCACATCTTGAGGAGTAAGCGTAGCCCAAGGATCGACGGATTCATCCTGATCCGAATACAACGGCGTATTTTCGAATAAGGTGATGACGGGTGGGAGTGTTGGTGGCTCGAACTTGTGATAAAAAGCGGATGACGGGGCGACGGCTGAGGCAGTCAAACAGGCAGAGAAGCTGATCAGCAGACAGACAAAAACTCCAGCGGTCACGTACAAGCTTCGGTAACCGATTTTCATGCGGAGAAGCCTCCTTTTGGCAATAATAAGTTCATTAATATGACGTAACAACTGTTAGGAAAGTTTCCCTTTCAAGGAGATAAAAAGTCCTCTGCATTACGTTCCAATTGAACACGGATTCCTTCGCGGTCTATCTGAATCCAATACTCTGCGATTTTGCCATTTTCAACTCGGTAGACGGCGCTCGCGATCTCTACAATCGGTTTACCGGTTGGTGAGAAACCATCAACCTCTCCGACATGGACTCCAATTTGTTTCCAACGTACATAGACTCTATCATCTTGAATTAGAAACTCTTCAATATTTAGACTAAAAGTGCCGTAGGCTTCAATCATTTCACGGACATGATCCGCATAGTTGGCGGGAGACCGCTCTACGGTCACCTCATTTTCCGCAGTTATCTGGTGTGCAAGTACGCGCTCCGCCATCAAACTGTGTGCAGCTTCGGGCTCTTTGCCGGAACGAACCTTCTCAAAAAAATTTCGCACTACTTCTGCTGTTGTCATAGTGATCCCCCTATGGGCAAAAGATATAAGCTCTTGCCACATGACTTTAACAAGTACTAATATTGTTATAATGAAAATAGCCGCAGTTATGCGGCTTCTAAAACATGAATTTATTAAGAGAGCTTCTCTCCTCTCTTTGCAAGCTATAAGTACAATTACAATATTATCCTTTTTTATTTATTCCTCTTTAAAGTAAATTCAGCGCCTTCAGCAAAGCCCATTCACTCGATTTGTTGCCTTCTATTGAAAAATGGGCATCAGGAAACATCGGAGACAAATGATGGTACCCAGGATATACATGTAATTCCACTAAGACACCATCAAAAACTAGTTGTTTTGTAAATAATAAGACTTCATCGATGAATAAATCAATGCTACCTATACTTATATAAGTGGGTGGTAAACCGGCCAGTGATTTTGTACGCGCAGGTACGTAATACTCACTAACCTCTTCATGACCGGGTTCATGTCCTAAAACAGATTTCCAACCAAAATAATTACTTCGTTTTGTCCAAACAAACTCACCAGCATATGGATGTTCTGGCACAATACTTGTACGGTCATCAAGCATTGGATTACGTAGCCTTAGATGATGGATATCAAATTCCTGCTGATCACGAATGTATAGGGCTAAACCTGCTGCTAATCCTGCACCAGCGCTGCTGCCAGCTATGGCCACTTTCTGAGTATCTATCGCTAATTCCTCGGCATGTTCAATACACCATTTTAGGCCGGAATAACAATCCTGTAACTGACTTGGCTGAGCATGCTCTGGGGCCAATCGATAATAGACAGATACACAGCAGAAACCGTGCTGGGAAGCAAGTGACGCGTTAGCTGTACGATCACCAACTGGACTTCCCATAACCATTCCGCCGCCGTGAATAGAATAAAATAAAGGCATCTTCTTGTACTTTGGCTGGATTGGTTAAATAATCTCTATACGTATATCTGGACCTCCAAAATAACTTGGTACTATATTCTCTTCAAAAGTAACTGGGAACAACTGCGTAACATCTATTTTCGGCAACATTTTCGATTGGTTTTGACGTGACTCCATTAACAATGATTCAGAAAGATCAGTTGTTGGAAATAAATCTACAGCACTGATAATTTCTGGATCAATCAAATGTCGGCTTCTGTTTTTTTGCTCACTCATGGTTTTTAACTTCCTCGCTTTCTTTCTATACACTCTATTCATTATGATGTGCTACTCTTCGTTTTATTCAGAAATTTGAGAGAAAGCGTGCCTCCGTTTAAGTTGTGATTGTGGAAAAGCTTAAATGGAATTAAAGGTTATCGCGGAGGAGGTATTATAGACGGTACCTTACTGGAGTTTGTTGGAGTTCAGTCATTCCCGGGCGTGCTGGTAATTCTGCTTCTTATTGCGTTGATTATAGCGTGGGGTGCGAAAAGACACGGTTTTCCCCGAAAAAATAAACGTTGCAAGGTACCTGATTCGTGAAATATCACGCCATTCTCAGTGATTCGTAAACTGCTTGTACCGGTTGCCCGGTACAAGCAGCGTCAAAAGAAAACCACAAAACGACGATTAGCCGAATTGTGGTTTATTTGTTCTTACCGTGGAAGTTTCACTTCGAGCTTCAGATACTTTTTTGGTGGACTTTTGCTGCACTCTCTCTTGGAGGTGCTTATAGTGCTTAGGAAATCGTGTCTTTACTATCTGAAACTTTTGCCTCCAAATGATCTTGTTGGGCTTTGTAAAGCTCTTCTTTTGCTTCCTGAACGTCTTGCTCTCGATTGACATTACTATGTGTTGCTTCATTCAGCGTGTGCAGTGCATGATTCAGAGAATTTTGAGCTTGCGTTCTTTTACTTTGTTCTTGTTGGTTCGATTGTTGGTCAGTCATTGAATATCCCTCCTTAATGTTTTACAGCAGAGTTAATATGGTCAGAATGTTCAATTGTAATTCATATTATTTGGCATTTATGCCGAATTGTTTATTAGTTGTAGCTGATCTATATGCATTAAACTTATTTAAAGGTGAATAAATTACCAAGAAATTCTTTTCCACTTTCAGTAATAACAATATTGTTATCAGTTACTAATTCGATATATCCTGACTTTTTTAAAACGTTCTTGCAGTAATGATCCGATTTTTATATCTGTACTGCCTCCCGCATTTTACAAGTTCATCCTTTTCTTTTTGAGAGAGGTTAAATGCAATAGCCAAGCTTTCATTTAGCGAATCAAGCGTATGCGGTTGTCCATCACTCAGTATGTGCAAAAACGGTAGTAAGAAACTTTTATAATCGGGAATGCCCGACATAACCTCACCTACTTTAACATAACAAATTTATCGTCTTTAGTGAGATACAGCAATATGAAGAAAGTTTTAAGCTATGCTACTGTCTCGGGCCAGGGGAACTATTTTGGAGTTATACGTTTTCTGTTAGCTTAATGACCTAATATTTTGTTTCATGAGAGAGGAGATTTGTTGCTCGTCTGTATTTTTGATCTTTTCTAACTGTTGAATAACCAATTCCTGTCGTTGTATGGAATGATTTTGGCTTAACTTTACTTTGCCTTCTATTCTGTTAATTTTCATTTTAAAGCCTTGAACTCCTTTATTCAAACCACTTAGAAAGTCGGGGTCTATATCTTGCAACCTGTAGGAACTATCAGGGGTTTCGTATTTCAATACCATATCATTTAAGGAAACCATTAACTCGTTTTCGTCATCTATAAGTTCGACTTCTCCGTATACATGAACGGTCACATAGTTCCACGTTGGAACTGCCTTATTTGTCTCATACCAAGAAGGGGAGATATAACAATGAGGACCATGAAATACTGCTAACACAATTTGATTCCTTATGTCTCTGTATTGAGGGTTTGGACGAGCAAAATGACCGTATAGATACATATGATTTTTATCTAGTATTAATGGCAAATGCGTAGCATATGGCGTCCCATCATGTTGAGAAAACAATGTAGCAAAACTATGTTCTCTAATAATCTTATAGGCAATTGATATATCCGTAATTTCAAAATGCGAAGGTATATACATAAGGTATTCTCCTCTCATCCATTAAAATTTATAAGTGTTTTATTCATAAACCAATAATAGGCTAAAGAGTGGACTAGTTTAAGGGCCTATTTTAATAATTTTTACTATACCAATGTATCAATCTGTCGTTATATCAGTGTTTTGGTCATTATAAAATCAATTTGTTTTTCATCACCCATATAAAAAGCGTGCGTTCCCGTTTGAACAAACCCCTTTTTTTTATAAAAGTCAATTGCCTTCTCATTCTTTTCCCAAACACCTAGCCAGACAATCTTTTTGTTTTGTCTTATGGCTTTTTCCATCGCTTTGTTTAGTAGATATTTTCCAAGCCCTTTTCTTTGAAAGTTGTATTTAATATAAATCCTCTCAATTTCGAGTGACACATCACCCATTTCTTCAGACTGGGCATCATTAAAATTTACCTTTAAATATCCAGCAAGTTCTTCATTAAAATAGATGAAAAAGAATTCCGAAGAGGTATTAGACAATTCCTTTTCCAACTGTTTAGAGTTAAATGATCTTTCCAGGTAGGCTTTCATATTTTCAAGTGAATTCTGATCTTTAAATGTATCGTTGAATGTTTCAATACTTATTTCTTGGAGTTTTTGTAAATCTTCACGGCTGCACTTCTTTACTTTTACAGTCATCTTAAACTATAGCTCCTTTATATAAAATCAATAATCTCTCTTGTTTCCTTTTTTTACAAATTCCCAGTCAATTTCTATATTTTTTCTAACTCTTTGAAGAAGATGAAAAATAGATTCTGCTTCTCTTTCGGAAAATCCCGCTAATGCGACACTATTGGAATAATCATTTTCTCTTTTTATAAAAGAAAATACACGTTCCCCTTTTTCTGTTGGAAAGAGTTTTTTTATCTTTTTGTTATGTTCATCATCTTTCTTTTCAATAAAGCCATTGATTTCAAGGTTTTTTATTGCACGAGCTGCGGTTGTTCGGTCTACTTTAATCATTTCTGCTAATTTTTCTTGAATTATTCCTGGGTTTTCACAAATTCGGACAAGGTACAAATACTGACCTTTTGTAAGGTCATATTCTTTAAATTCAATATTGCTTATAGAATCCAATGCCCTGGCAATCATTCCAATTTCACGTAGGATTTCTTTCATACATGCAACTCCATCTTTTTTTACTCTCCAGTACTTTAATAAATATTATAATATTTTTGTTGCATTTACAACATAATAACAAAAAATCCCCTCCGGTCAACAACGTAAGTCCATCTTAACAGATGACATTTTTTCGTTGTCAACCATGAGGGGATAATACCAATCCCAGTGTAACCATCAACCTTCATAACTGAAAATGTTGATACTCTAATTGTGTATTTATAGTTCTTTCTTACATTTTACAATTATAAATTTTACTGGAGGTTTATTTTTCATGTTCTTACTTGGCTCGTCAATTTCTGAAAATTGCTCAAAGCGGCCCCTCTATTATCGTTATCCGTTAGTTTAGCCTTCGAATTTTTTTATATAATTCTTTTGATCCTTTGTAAACATATAGCTTCGTCTCTCATAGAACCTGTGAGCATGTATTCGACTTGGGTGGGACAACAATTTTATTCCAGAATATCCATTGTCCTTTCCCCACTGTTCAAGGCGATCAATCAACATACCGCCTATACCCTGATTCCTATAGCTTTCTTTAACAACAAATCCCAGAACGTTTACTAAAGAGTCGGAAAAAAGTAATTCATACGGGCTTCCATGAATATATCCTATTACCTCGGTGTCTTGTTCGTAAACAAAGATGATATCTTTAGTTTTCTTTGTAATGATTTCAATCTTCTCTCTTACTCTCTCTTCGGAAAATACATGTAGATTCGGGTTAAAGGCTTGATTTAGCAAATAAATAGCATGATAATCAGTTTCTCGAATTTCCCTAACCTTGTTTTCTTTCATATTTAAACGCCTCAATTCTTTAGATCACTACTATCATCTAAAATAAAATTTACAGGTCATTGCTCATCTTGGCAAGGCAATATATCCAAAAGAGTTATTAGCAAGAGTACGGTTTACGGCCATAAGGCCCTGGAGGTTCAGCAGGAAGGTAATTTCATAGCAATACTGGTCCCAAGTTTTTCTTTAGTTTTAATTTTTAAACCATAATTTTTGCCGTATGCTAATCGGATCCTGTTATGTACATTCATAATTCCATTGCCTGACTTTTTATTTCTTAATGTAGAGTTGATAATGCTTTCTTTCATTTGAGTGAATATATTATTTAAAATTTCTGCAGGTATTCCAAAACCGTTATCTTTAATTTCAATGATTAGATTCGATTGCTGGATGCATGCTTTAATTTCTATGCAGCAATTCTCATCCATTCCATTTTTGAAACCATGATATATGCAATTTTCAACTAGCGGAAAAAGGCTTAACCTTAGGATTTGGATATCTTTCAGTTCTTTTGGTATTTTCAAAATTAAATTAATATTTTGATCACGATAGCTCATTAATTGCCAATATTTTTCAATATAAGTAATTTCCTCGTTGATTGTCACGAATTTACGGTCGACATAAAAAATGTAACGCAGAATAAAAGAATAAGACTGTAAAATGTTAGATATTTCTTCTATCTCTGCTTGAATCGCGTAGCTATCTATAGTAGTTAGTATGTTAATTATAAAATCCTGATTCATGTGTAGTTTTGGAGCTATAGCATCTGCCAAGTAATACTGTAAGAGCTTTAAGTTGGCAATTGAGAGTTTTTCAAAATCTTCACACATTCATGCTCCCCCTTGTTTTAAAAATACTTAATTGGAATGTTCACTACTTAAGTATATCAAGGCTATGGTATCATAGACATGTACGAAACTAATCTTTACCCGTCCATTATTAACTTATACAGGTGAACATATGATGAATGCACAACAATCTGCTTTCTTGGCGGATCTTCTTCAAAATCTTCAGATACATGTTACGGAAGCTCATCTTACTCAATGTACCGAATCGTGGAGACTGCATAATTTTACACCGGCGTACAATAAACTATATTGGATTCTGAACGGAGAAGGCTGGATCAAAATAGGCGATCAAGAGCTGCACCCTCGTCCAGGGCAACTTTGCTTGCTGCCCGCTCATTCGCAGCAGTCTTATTCCGTTACCAGCAATCTTCCTTATTATAAATATTGGTGCCATTTCACAGCACATATCGGTTCGTTTGATCTATTCCAATGGCTGGACAAACCTCTCTATATGAAGGTCAGCAATGCTGAGCAGATGACAACATGGTTTAAAGAGCTTGTTGCGCTATTCCACGATTCTGCGTTAACATCTCGGCTTCGCGAAAAGGCGATCCTGCTGCAAATTATATCCTGCTATTTAGAATCTGTCCCCATCCATATGCTGCAGCAGCGCACCGAAGAAATGGATAGACTAGACCAACTGCAGACATTCATCGAACACAATCTTCATAAAAGCATTACTGTGGAACAAATCGCAAAATCCGTCCACTTCCACCCCAATTACTTGATCAAATATTTCAAAAAGCACTTCGGCATGCCACCCGCTAAATATATGCAGCGCAAACGGATGGATAAAGCTAAATTTCTGCTCACAACAACGTCGCTGAGCATGAAAGAAGTTGCTGAGCAGACCGGTTTTGAAAATACGAATCATTTTACAAAAAGCTTTCGCAAAGAAACAGGGTTTCCACCGACGGAGTATCGGAAAAATGTACGGGGTAGCACTTCACTCTCCAACTCCTGAGCCGCTGAGGTAAGTCCTGAGCGGCATAAACGACACTTTAGCAGAATCTGTGCCAAGATAGTTAATCCATACAAGTATCACTTCTTGAGCTCCAAGTAATTTCTCGTATCCAAAAATAGATTCGCCCTGCATCTCCCCACATCATACCTATTTCCTCTTCAGAATCAATTTGTAGGAGAAGTTTCCAGTCACTGACTCCCTTTTCGAGTTCTTCCCCCTCGGATATTGGAAACCGGAAGTAATAGTCGTCCTTAAAATTCATTACACTGACAATCAACAAATGAATGAATCATTCATTTGTTGAAGGGAGTGAGAATATGGAGCAAATGAATACCAGATGGACAGTAAAAGGAAAATGCATCATCATTACAGGAGTTACCAGCGGCATCGGGCTGGCCGCCGCGAAGGAGCTTGTGATCCGGGGATAGTGAGGGACAGATCCGTTAATAGATTTTAAATGAAAGCAATTAAACAATTGAATGATGGAGAGTGAATACGGTTGAAATAAGAAAAATGAATCCAGTTTCGAATCCACCTTCAATGATGGCAGAGCTCAAATAAAGAATGCAGCGAACTGGCCTTATGCTGCATTTCCTAAAGCTTTTCTATATGTTACTTAGGCACATTTGTATCATTGGACATCGGACCTCTCCTCCCTTTTCGAATGAATCGTTTATCAAGAAAGAAAGTAGTCAACAATGCAGCTAAACTAAGCAAAATCGGAATACCAAAAGCTTCATAGGAAAACGGTTTGCCTTCGAAGTTTAGATTGGTCGCACGGTACTCCAATCGCTTGGCACCATATTTTGCGGTTAGGACGTCCTCTTGCTTGGCTAAATCTTCAAGTGGAGCATCAAAGATAAATCTGTGAGCAGAGCCGCTGTGAATGAACTCAGGCACCACGTTATTTCCCTTTTTGTTCCACTGTTTGACATCTTCCGCAGTTAAAGACTCCGCTTCCACACCTGGAACGAACATACGATCCAGCTTCGGCGCATTCGACATTTGATATCGGGTGACAAGGTTAAGGTGATTCTTCGTAACGATAGGTTGCTTAGCGTCTGAGATGGTGTATACCTTTGTTGTTCCGGAAGCCGCATAGGTATCAAAAATCGTTGTAAGTGCTCCGTCATCCATCCCGTTATACAACAATACCCCTGCGCTTTTTTTGTTCCATTGGAATGCTTGATTAAACGTAAATATCAATTCGGTTCGATCCACATAATAAGGGTCTACCTTCGGATTCTTTACAAAATGATAGGAAGGGTACTTCATCTCTTTCGCTATTTTCTCCGCCATAGGTTCGCCTAATTGCTGTGAGATCACATAGAGGACGGCATCGATTCCTGAAGTGAGAGCTGCTGAAGCGACTGTGTTCCCGTCTGCGACATAACGCACATCCCTTCTCCATTTTGTTTCAGGATATTTATCGATTTCATGATAATCAAAACTTTTCCAGTCGGTAATTGCTTCTTTCCCTTTTAATAAACCTGTATCGGCCAGATTCAACCCTCCAGCGCAAATGCTTAACAACTTCGTATCCGAATGTTTTTGTATCCATTCCCGGACAGGTTTATACTTTGCTTCATCAACCATAGGCATTGCCGGGATCACAATAAGGTCGGGACTTTTTCCTAAAAATCGATCCAGTTCATCAAAAGAATAGTGTGGCATCAGATCCAAACCACCAGAGAGTGTTTTCATGTTTTTGTCCGGGGCAACTGCGTATACGTTATAAGACTCAGTCATGGCGAACATTTCATACGGAACCATAAAATCGAACACTTCTGTCGTCGGATTGGATAAAAGAACAGCTACTGTTGGTTTTTTCGGATTATGTTCAGGGATACTCACGTCTTGTAAGGCAGGCATCGGTGATTGCCGAGTGGGAATCCAATATGCATGATTTGAGCGGATATACCCAAACGCACCGACCCCACCGAAAAGGATAACGAACGTCATTACATAGACAACGACGCGTAATAATAACTTCATACTTGATTCTCCTCTAACCTTTATTTTTTTCTCGCTTTGATACCGCAGCGGTGATTTCAACATCTGTCATCTAACTTCGCCATTGTGATGTTGACTTTCATCTGCAACCATCGTAGTAAAATAATGTATTTAAATTACCATACCCTTGTAGGGTATGTCAATTACTCTTTTTAGTAAATTTTTGTTTGCCCCGACTATAAAAAACAGCGGCACCCATAGATTCGGGCGAGCTTTTCGTTTCGGAATTGTAAAAATATAGCGGTAACGGTTCGTCTCCTAAATGGAGTACTATACCAGTCTCACCGTTCAGAGGAGCAAACTTGGAGTGAAGACTTTCCTGATAATAGGGTTTTATGCCCTCGACGCGCCGAAAAAACTTGCCGTCACTTATGTTATAAGCGAAATCAAAATGCACCCAAATGGGTGCATTTATAGTTACGACAGTGCTGATCACTGATATTGTTCATATAGCTGTTGAATAATCGACGAAGGATGCAGACCAAGCTCTTGAAGCAGCAATTGCGTATAGTGCTCATAATAGTTATGTAGCGACTGTCGATCTCCCATAGCCCCGTATATATTCAGCAGGAGAAGACTTGACTCTTCTTGAAATTCATTACGGTATACAATTCTTCTCGCAATTTGCGCTGCTTCTCTAAATTGCTTTCGAGCCAGCAGCCAGATGGCAAGACGCTCGGCAAAGGAATCGTACTTAGCCGCTAACCGCTCACGTTTCACAGTTACCCACTCAAACGAATAATCCTCGAACAGATCACCTGCAAACTGTTTCTCCAGATCAATTGCCACCGCTACATTCGCTTCTTTGATATCGGATAATTCCTCCACGTCCAGCTCAAATTGAATAAAATCGACATCGGCTTGTTCCAAGTCTACACGATACTGTTCTTGCGCTGAAATGATCATCTCCTTGAATCCGTGCGGCGACAATGCTTTCCTAAGCTGATAAACCGCTGTATTGAGGTACATTTCGGCATTCTTAAGAGGCCTCTCTGGAAAAATATCCTCCAAAATTCGGGTTTTGGTTACGCTTCGACCCTGGTTAACGAGCAAATAAGCAAATAGCTCCATACTTTTTTTAGAAATCCATTTCACAGCACCCGCTTGCTTACTGCTGACCTCGAAGCAACCCAGCCCCCGAACCGTCAGCCGATTAAGCATGAGATCGCGAGCTTCATCAGAAGAAGCGCCACGTCTGTGAAATGATTGAGTAATCGTCTGTGCGAGTCGCTTCCTGGAAATCGGCTTAACCATGTAGTCCAATGGATATACATCGTAAGCGTCAAGTGAAAATTCTGAATGCGAGGTCGTAAACACGATGTGAAGTTCCGCACGAAGCGAGCGTAGGCAGCGGGCCAGCTCTAATCCGTCATCCCCAGCAATCATGATGTCCAGAAATGCGAGATCCACGTCCCCGTTCCGCACGAAATCCAGCACCTCTGCCGCATTGCAAAAGCTTCCAACAAGCTCCACGCCTTCCATAGTCGATAGCATCCGCCTCATAGCGAATAGCATTGCAGGCTCATCGTCAACGATGAGAACTTTCATCATGTTGCTCCCCTCTCATGGTGAAGTGAAATACGCTTCCTTGCCCTACTTCGCTTTCCGCCCATATACTCCCGCCGCTTCGTTGTACAAACTGTCGGCTTACGAGAAGTCCAAGCCCCGCGCCCTTTTCTCCCATAGTACCTGGCAATGAATTGAGCTGCATCATCTCGTCAAATAACTGACGAACCTGCTCCTCTTCCATACCAACCCCATTATCGCGTACGGAAATGATCACCATGTCCCCCGATAACTGGGCATACACATCGACTGAACCCCCCAATCCGGTAAATTTGATCGCGTTCGATAACAAATTTCGAATTATTAATCCAAGCGCTTCCCGGTCAGCGTAAACACGAACGCCTAAGGCAATGCTATTAATTACCCTGATCTGTTTAGCCTCGCTTTTAATATGCAGCACATGACAACATTCCTCCACAACCTCAGCCAACTCCAGAAACTGTGGACGAAGAGCCATGTCTTCCCTCTGGCTGCGGAACCACTCTAACAAGTTATTTGTCATTCCGAGTGTATTACGAGTCTGATCACCCAGCTTCTCAATGATTTCCCGATGATCCGTACTGAAGCTGTCTCTATCTTCTTCCAGCAATTCAACTAGCTGAAATTGCAGCGCGAGCGGACTACGAATATCGTGTGACACGATCGTAAACAGTTGATCCTTCAGATGGTTGAGCTGTGCAATTTGTTCCAGATGCTGTTGCTTCTCAGTAATATCAAAGATAAGAGAAATACTGCCCTGTCCTTGCTTACCTAGTATAGATAAAGGATATACGTTCACATTGTAGATTTTTCTTTCTCCATTCCGCCAAGTGTCAATCTCGACACGGCCCTGTTCCGTTGACATGCACAACTTATGCCATTCCGGCCAAGACCCCAATATTTCTGTCATATTCCGGCCATAAATAGTAGCATATCCCATCTCTGAAAACCATTGGGAGGCCTGTTTATTACTGTCGATAATCTTTCCTGAAGCATTCGCAATCACAATACTTTCCTGAAGTGTATCGAGCACAATATTCCTGGCAATCGGAACGGCAGAGAAAAACTTAAGTCTCAGTGTAATTACCAGCATTAACATACCTGTAAATCCACAGTAAACCGACAACGGAAGCAGCCAGGACGACCATTCGGGATTAACAGATTTCACAATCTCAAGAAGAAGCGGCAAAGAGGACAGAAACAAAACCCACATTCCCGGCTTACGAAAATCGTTGCGAATATTCCGTATATACTGAAACAGAAGATAGATACATATAGCCAGAATACTATAACAAATAATAATGAACGCGATTGAATAGGCAGTTCTTGTCGTGACTAAATGGCCGTCATAGAGTTGGACCGTGCGATATGTCACTTGAAGTACAGGGTTGAACCACATAAGGAGCGACCAGAGCGCGAACCCAACGAACAGCATGATCTTCCATCGTGCCCTTAATATTTTTTCATGACCGATCAATTCATGTACGAACAAAATCATGAAAGGTACTATAAAGTTAAGCGCCGTATACTGAACATTGCGAAAAACCAGCTTCTCCATTAATAAATAGCTGCTTTTCTCCAGAATGACGCCACTTGAGTAAATAAACCTGCACACGATCACGCCGATAAAATAACTTACTCCGCGCGCTCTTCTAATCCTGTATGCAAAGAAGAAAATGATGCCCGTCATGATCACTGAAGCAATCATAAAGACAAGCTCTACTGTGGGATTCATGAGGTAGATCCTTTTTGTTTGACGTAAAATAATTTTGCTATATTTTCCTTTATTTTAATATAATAGTATACGAAAACATAGAGTGCAATGCTTGAACAAAGGGAGAATAACTTTTCAAGCCGTCGATAACCGCCTAATCTGATCAATTCTACTACCCACCGATAGCTGCCCTCTCCTTACCAAAAATTTCGCATCATTTATGGTAGAGCTCAGCTTAACGGGACTATCGGCGAAAAATGCAAAAGGAGCATGCCGTGGCTGCTCCATTAAAAATCAATGCAAAATTTTTTCGATGCTTCAAACTAAATGAATTCCTATCAATACAAGCCAGGCTTGCCCTGAGGCCACTACGGATATGGTTCCTTGCGGACTTTCTTTCCATGTATGTCCATTTCGCTCTCAATTCGAAGGCTCGTCCAGTATAGCATCGATAACATTTAATATCCTCTTTTGCTCACTTATACTCCTGCTTCTGAGGCTATTCACAATTTCTGTGAGCGTATTCTCCCTTCCTTCTCCACTCACTGGCTGCCGGTCTGAATCCTGTTCCTATCTAATGAAGAGTTTTATATAGCCGCAAAAAGACGACGGCGGCTTCGGCTCTTGTTGTCCGTCCATCCGGTACAAATTGATTGTCTTGCCGTCCTTCCAGAAGCCCTTGCTTACGGGTTGCTTCAACATAACCCTTGGCCCAGGCTGGAATGCTCACATCATCAGAGAAGAAGGGACTTTCCTTAGGGACAGCCTCCCATTTCATGGCCTTGGCGACCATCGCAGCCATTTCTGTACGGTTTAACGTTTGCATTGGCTTTAACGTGCCGTCGGAGTATCCATTGAGAACTCCTTCAACTACTGCTGTTTGAATCGCCCATCTCGCCCACTCAGGGATGCTGTCTTTGTCGCTGAATGTCATCGCTCCCGATTCATTGCGAATATCGACTTGGAGCGTCCGCAGCAGCATGACGGCAAACTCCGTCCGTGTTACGTACTTATCCGGCATAAAGGTTTGGGCATCCACTCCCTCAACTATACCCAGCCCCGCCGCTTCGCAAATATCTGTTTTTGCCCAATGATTCCGGATATCCGTAAAGGCACATACAGGAGCAGAAGCAGATGGCTGTTCACTACCGGCAATACGATGGATTGTTACCGTATACGTTTTGAGAGTTCCGTCCTCGGCTTGAACCGATATAGCCAGTACATTGGTTCCTATCGCCAAAGGAATGGTTTTCGACTCACCTAAGGGTTCGCCAGCCAGCTTCATAATCGCATTGAAGTTAGCAGGGCCCAATTGCAGCTCTACCTGCCCGGCGTCCGTCTCTGCAGTATACTCCGTTGTCCCGGGCGTGAAAGCAGGAGATAATCCGATCTCCTTGCCGGATATGTACACGTTTAATCTCGCCAGATCTGCAAGGCTTGACGAGGTCGCGCTGGATGATCCGCCGCTGCTGGAGGAACTCTGGGAACGCAACACATTCACTGTCCGCACCAGTTCTGCCGCTGCATTGCCCGAGCTATCCTGCACCTTGTACACCAGCGAATAGGCACCTGCGATCTCGCTGTATACCGAGCCTGTGACCGTAATTTGACCCGTCAGATCTCCATCAAAGCTGTCCGTGGCCGTAGCCCCGGGGTCGAGGAATGCAGTACCCTGCCTAAGAGTCAGCGAGGCATCACCCAATAAGGTAATCACAGGTGGCACAGTATCCTTAACCTGAACGGAGCGCACAGCATCAGGTGCATGGTTCCCCCCGCGGTCCGTAACGTTATAGCTGAGTGTATAGGTGCCGACTTGATTCGTGTTTATCGTGCCGCTAACCGTAATCCGGTCGGTTAAGTCGCCATCTACTGCATCCATCGCGATCGCTCCCGGATCGGTAAAGGTGTTTCCGGCCTCTACCTGTATCGGGTTCGGACCCATGAGCGTAATGACGGGCGCTCCGTTGTCTGCTACGTTTACTACACGAGTGAGGCTCGCCGGATTTCCTGCTGCATCACTCACCTGATACGTCAGCGTATAGGTGCCGACTTGATTCGTGTTTACCGTGCCACTAACTGTGACTTGCGAGGTCAGGTCGCCATCTACCGCATCCCAAGCGGTAGCCCCGGGATCGGTAAAGATGCTTCCGGCCTCTACCTGCATCGGATTGGAGCCGATAAGCGTAATTATCGGTGCGACCCCATCCACTACGTTAACAGTTCGGGTTTTCGTTGCGGTATTCCCCGCTGCATCCGTTACTTGATACGTCAGTGCATAGGTGCCGACTTGATTCGTATTTACCGTGCCGTTAACCGTGACCTGCGAGGTCAGGTCGCCATCCACCGCATCCAGCGCTGTGGCCCCGGGGTCGGTAAAGATGCTTCCAACCCCAAGCTGCAAAGTGTTGGTTCCATTCAAGGTAATCGCTGGCGGAGTAGAGTCGACCATGAAGGTTACCGATCTAACCACCGCCTGATTGCCCCAAGCATCCCCTGCCATCACGTTAACGGTATAGGTACCCTCGGGAAAACGTGTACTATCCAGGGTTACAGGAAAGCTGTAGTTTTGGTTGCTTCCGGTAGCGGCAGAGAAGTTTTGGGATCCGCTGGCTACAACCTGACTAGACCTGTTCACAATTTTATAATCCACATATACGGCCTCTCCCACACTGCCGTCTCTCATCGTACCATTCACAAGTAATACGCTATTATGGCGGTATTTGGTTTGCATCCATGCATCTATCCGAACAACGGGAGTGAACACGCGCAGATACGGATATGAATTGCCTTCATTGATCCCCCATATCGTAGAAAAATCGAAGCCTGTATACGCAGCGGACGTTTTCATTTGAGCTTCTGTTAATCCTACACTGCCCCCGATTCCCCCCGTATGCACACCAGGCGAGGTCGGATTAGCCGTAGTGTTCCAAACAGCGTTTGTAATGGCTCCATGAGCAGGTCTGTGTTCACTCAGCAAGGCACCTACTTTCGGTCCGCTAATCGTACCCGCTGCAAAGCTTCTTTGGAGCGAATTTTGCAGCATGGCTGTCAAGCCGCCTCCGCCGCTGCTGACGACACTGTTGACTTGTATATTTCCTAACATGTAACTGTCGCGAATAGGTCCATAGCTGAGTCCTGCTAAACCGCCTATATTAGTTTCGCCATGTACATTGCCTGACGCATAGCTGCTCTCGATCCCATTGGTTCCAAGATCGATGGTTCCTACCAAGCCGCCGACAGAGGTATATCCCGATACATTAACAGTTGAATAGCTGTTACGAATTTGAGACGGTGATAATCCGAGCACACCGACTAACCCCCCGGTAGAGCGGCTGGTAACTGGATTATTATTTCCTGCAACTGTACCCGATACGTAGATACCAGTAATTGCTGTAGACAAAGCGAAGCCTGCGAGACTGCCGGTATCGTAAGCTCCTTCTCCTGTGACATTGACATGATCCAAGTTCATGTTTTTAAGGGCTGCTCCTTGTGTATACCCGAATAAACCGACATAACGCGCCGATGAACGGGTGACCATTCCAGTAAGCGTATAGTGGTTCCCGTCAAAACTTCCTGTAAATGGCGTTAAGTCCGTCCCGATAGGCTCCCAGCCTGTCCCGGCTGCATAATCGGATAAATCGATATCAGCACCTTGCCGGTAATGCCCCCCAAGCCCGTCCCGAACATGATTCATATCTTCTGCAGTCAGCACGATATAGGGGTCAAGCGCCGTTCCATTACCTCCTCCTGTAAATACATAAGGGGCCGCTTTAACGGGGTTCGGCCACACGCCTAACCATGATCCTGCCATTAACAAGGTGACTAGAGTGAGCAGTATGCTTTTTTTCATCGTTCAGATCCTCCATGATTTCGTAAAGTTAACGCTTCACAATAAAAATAAATTCTTCTGCTATGAAGTGTAACAGAACGCAATGAAAGAACTATGAAAGAAACTTCCCTTTGTAGGATCAGTCAGTCATCATAGGAATCGATCGTCGAAATTTTGACAAGTACCGAACCGTTTAGAGGTTGAATTCGCTTTAGAACTGTATGATTACAAATTATTACATATAGGACGCTATAGCAATACCCCAATAAGCACAATCATCCACTGTTCAACCGCCTCAGAAAAAAGATATCATCATTTTCTCACACTAACCTGCCCCGCTAGCCATCCATTCATTCTTCTGAATTGCACCACAAAGCATGAAAGTTAATCCGTTCTTTCATGGTGGCTAAGCAAGATGTTATCCAGCCATTCATTTGACTTCTCAAGCATTCCAATCGTTATCTGATGATTGACACCGGGGTATTCGACTAATTGTAGATACTCCGATGAGACATTTGCCATTTCATTCATAAAGTATTTTTGGCTTTCGATGGGAATTGTACTATCTTCCTTACCATGAAGTAATAAAAGTCTCTTATTACCCCCGAAGTTCACGTTGCTCAAAGGGTCGTGTTCTTTTAATAATTTTCTTTCAATGTCTGTTAATGGAGGTCGTCCATCTTTTTCACGATACAGTTCCTCAAACTTTACCCATGCACATGAACCATTAATAGCTATTGCAGAGTGCAGACCAGAAATTTTCGAAAAAGCGCCTGCTGCTATAAATCCACCACTCGAATGTCCAATGATACTGATATCATCGAATTCGGACAATGCTGACACTATTTCCTCTACTTCCTTAACACCTTGAAGGACCGTATTCCAAAAATATTCTTGTAATACTTGGGTCTCGAAATAATTCAGTTTTCCACGCACCCCATGATTCGGCAATTCAGGTACAATAACCTTATATCCCCAGCTGGAAATTAGGGATGCAAAGAACAAATAGTTCTCGATTTTGGATGCCCAACCGTGATACAAAAGCACTGCGGCTCTTGGTATTTCAGGCGGATTTATAATAAGTGATGGAATACCTGAAATTTTGCAATTTACGAAATTATTCATCGCAATCTCCTTAATCAACTTTACCATAAGTTTCAACAATTCAATTGAATTATCCTGCCCTGTCCCTCAATCAATAGCTGATCATTTGAGAAGATTCCTCAATTGTGGGAAACGATATATGTTCTTGTCACTGACTTTTGACAAGAGCATATATCCGTTAAAATGAAAAAAGCCGCAGTTATGCGGCTTCTAAAACATTTATGTTCTTGTCCTCTGAATTTAATAGTTTGATTCCGGCAGCAAGGAAATAAGGATCATCGCAAGTTAACAACAAGGCTGCTTCGAGCTTGATTCAAAGCAGCCTTGTCTATGTGTCTTTTACTTGCTCTTTTGCGCCAGCATTTTCAGCAGTACCGTTACCGCCTCTGCTCTTGTTGTTTTATCGACTGGAGCAAATTGGTTCGAACCTTTGCCTTCAATAATGCCCTGCTTGTTCATGGCAGCAACCGAGCCTTTGGCCCAAGCCGGAATATCCTTATCATCCACGAAGCTGGTTGTAACAGTCGCTTGAATGGACTGTCCTAGCGCGTTCGCGATCATAGCCGCCATCTCGGAGCGTGTAATTTCTGTATCCGGACGGAAGGAGCCGTCTTCATATCCATTAATAATGCCTGCTTGCACTGCTTGCGCTACTGCTTTCTGAGCCCAAGCGCCGATCTTCTCCTTATCGGTGAATGCAAGTGCTGCTCCATCTCGTTGAGGTTTCAACGCATTTATCAGCATGAACGCAAATTCCGCACGCGTTACGCTACTATTCGGCTTGAACGAACCATTCGGATAGCCACTGACGATGCCAGTGCTTGCCGCTTGCTTGATATTCGTCTCCGCCCAGTGTCCGGAGATATCGCTGAAGTTGATCGTCTGCGTAGTGTTTTCCGTTGCGTCTGCCCCTTGGTCTACGCCGAAGACCGCATATTTTGTAAAGTGGTTCACCTTTACGGTAATGGTATTACCATTTACCTCGCCTCCAACTTTTACCCATGTCTTCTTAGTTTCGTCATAGAAGAATACAGAAGGTGTTTGATTTCCCTTTAAGCTTTTCGGATCGAAGGTAAAGATAAGAGTGATTTCCTTATCGAAATTTTCCGTGAAGTTTTTCAGAATTTCGTATACCGGGGTGGCCAGAACATCTTTGCTTGTGAGCAGCTTTTGCGCGTCCACCACTTTTTCAATCGTTAATTTCAGCTCTTTGCTGGAAGCATCGGCAGGAATAACAATCTTGACCCTATCGTCCAAGCTAACCTCACCCGACTTACCAACGGGAAGCGTCAGTGTACCGTCCGAAGAGGTAACTTTATCGCTGAAAGTCGTCGCTCCGCTACTGCTGCTTCTACTGGATGATGGATATGCACGCGTCACCGTAACCGTATAGGTTTTCGGAGTGCCATCCTGCGATGTCGCGATGATGGTAATCACGTTAGTGCCAGTGTTCAAAGTAATAGCGCCGCTTGCTTGGCCGATTGCAATTGCTGCTCCGTTCAAGGTCATCGTCGCGTTACTGTCATATACGCTTGCCGTTACGGTCGTGCTGGATATATTATTACCCACACTAGCACTGTACGAAGTTGTCCCAGAAGTGAATGCCGGGGTTAGCGTGATGCCGGATAGTGTCAGTCCGCTCAACTCAGCGTTGTTGCTTAAACGGTTCACTGTTAGATTATACGTATTTGATGTCTGATTCTGTGCAGTTACCTGTATTTTAATAAGGTTTGGCCCGACAATCAGGTTCGAAGCGTTGTAAATATATACATTACCCGTTACCGTGATGTATGTTGCACCCGTAACCGATAGAGTTTCATTCGGGTCCGCTTTTGTCAAAGTAATGTTGAGACTTGAAACCGCATTAGACACGTTCAATGTATAATTCGAATTCGATGTCGTAAACGCCGGTGTTAATGTTCCTTGATCCGTGGACAAGCTGGACAACAATGTATTCGCTGATATCCACTTCGCATACAGTGTCACATCCGTTGTTCCCATAGTAATCGTAGCGCCGGCGGCATAATTCGTTCCATTTCCATCCGCTTGCGTGTTCCAGCCCGCGAACGTATAGCCTGCCTTCACCAGGTTACCCGTGTTGCCGTAAACCGACACCGCTACGCCCTGCTCATACGAGCCGCTATCGGTAGGCACGCTTCCAGAGGTAGCCCCGTTGCTATTATACCTCAAGGTGTACGTTGAGTTCATCGTCCACTTCGCATAAAGCGTCACATCCGTCGTTCCCATAGTGAACGTAGCGCCGGCGGAATAATTCGTTCCGGTTCCATCCGCTTCCGTGTTCCAGCCCGCGAACGTGTAGCCCGTCTTGACTAAAGTTACTGTATTATTATAAATATTGACTGTTTTTCCTTGCGAGTAAGAGTTACTGTCAGTCGGTGCGATCCCTCCGATGCTGCCGTTCCCGTCATAAGTCACAAACTTTTGTATCGCCTGCAAATAGGGATATCCGTTATTGCGCGATGAGCCTATTCCCCAGGTGCTTGCAAAATCCCAGCTTGAATCCGGATAGGTGCTTTGCTTTTTCATATCTGTATTCGATTTGCCATCGCCTTTGTCTGTATCCGATTGCTTTGTTGTATCTGAGTCATAGAAGCTGTTGCTGATCGTTCTATTTCCACTGTAACCGACCAATCCACCTACATTGGCGGCACTTCCTGTTACTCTACCCGTGGCATAGCTGTTGCTGATCGATCCATCATTAACACCGACCAGTCCGCCCACTTCACCGGCTCCCGTTACACTTCCCGTGGCGTAGGTGTTGCTGATCGTACCCTCATTATAACCGACCAAGCCACCCACATTTCCGTCACTTCCTGTTACACTTCCCGTGGCGTAGCCGATATTAATCGTTCCAGCATTGTAACCGATCATACCGCCTAGTTCACCGGCTCCCGTTACATTTCCCGTGGCGTAGCTGTTACTAATCGTTTCATAATTAACACCAACCAAGCCGCCTACATCCCATGTGCCGCTTGTTCCGCTCACACTTACCGAAGCGTAACTGTTGCCAATCGTTCCAGCATTCTCGCCTGCTAGGCCGCCTACTATGTAACCATTTCCTATAATATATCCTGCAGTGCTGCCGTTACTGATCGTCCCGTTATTGTACCCGACCAAGCCGCCAACATAGGCGTAGCCCTTAACATCTACATTTTCCAGTTTCATATCACTAACACTGGCATTATTGCTTATATAACCAAATAACCCCATATAATGATTATTAGGCCTATTAATCGCGAGGTTTGTAATCTTGTGT
This sequence comes from Paenibacillus radicis (ex Xue et al. 2023), assembly GCF_024722015.1. Lineage (GTDB taxonomy): Bacteria > Bacillota > Bacilli > Paenibacillales > NBRC-103111 > Paenibacillus_S. The sequence goes on from NZ_JANQBD010000008.1 coordinate 277,917, forward strand.
CCGTTACCTTCCATATTCCCCTGAAATGGTCTACTTCCATCCCCAATCGGCACCCAGCCTTCTCCAGACTGATAACCGCTCAAATCAATATCCGCCGTCAGCTTGAAATAAAGGCCCGAATCCAAATAGTTCCTGACCAGATCTAATTGAGCGGGTGTTGCAATCTGATAAGGATCGCTTGCTGTACCCGTTCCGCTATAAACGGATTCTGCTGGGAACACCGTCCACTCCGCATACAACGTTACGTTTGCCGTTCCCATATTGAATGTAGCGCCTGCAGCATAAGGAGTTCCGGTTCCATCCTCTTTCGTGTTCCAGCCAGCAAAGGTAAAACCCGTTTTCACCAGATTCCCTAAATTGCCCAAAACAGAAACAGCAGCTCCCACTTCATATGTATTACTGTCGGTCGACGCGCTTCCGGATGTAGCGCCATTGCTGTTATACGTCACGTCCCCTTTGGCCACATAACACGCTTTACCTACACCACCGATGGGGTCGCCGAACGTATTGTTATTACAACCCACACTTTGGGTAAAAGTACCGGAAGTATAGTATCCAATCGCACCATAATAAACTACCTGCGTACCCGGAAAATTGCAACTCTCATTCTCACTGGCACACTTTATCATATTGTTGGTATTTATTGAAGCGGCTGATGCCTCTGAAGTAAATGAAAATGAAGACAACACCATCAATGCCAATAATAATAATATGAGGCCCCTCTTTAGCAGCACCTTTGTAAAGCCAGATAGGATGTAGCCCCTAACCGCTTTGTTGAAAACCTTCTTACTGTTTGTTGCAAGCATAGTTCTGTTTTCACTCCTCTTCTTTGTCAATAGATGAAGGCAGGAATTTCGATTAAAATTTTCTATAATTGCTGAAATTCCCATCCCTACTTGTCGATTTTTGACACTCTGACCTACTATAAGACTATATTGGTAAAAAAAAAATCCCCCGTTCGGGGGAGAAGAAAAATATTGGATAAAAAAAACCAATCAAAGCAGTATCTATTAACATTTGACTAAGTTTAGTAACGCTATACCGTGGAACCGGCTAAACTTCATTGGAAACACCTATTCATGCTCTTCGTCTGGGGCAGAGGCTAGCAGGGTCTCCATCTGGTGTGTTCCAAGCGACTCTGATTTGGAAGCCCTGCACATTTAGAGCTAGGGATATTTCCTTGAATCGCTGTACCAATTATAGGACTATGTTTATAGTCTATTTTCACAAATGAAGACCTCCTCTCGGAGAAATCGAAGGAAAAAAATTCCTCGGCCCTCTTCCAATAACGTTGGCGGATACTGGTTGAAATCCAATGTCTCTTACCCAGACGGACAACTGACCCATATGATGGATTTCATGAGCAATTACATGACGCAAAATTTCACCTTTGGTGTAACTTCCGTTCGTCCATGATACTGTCACAACTTCATGTTCAAATTCGTTATTCCATGTTTCAAAGAATAACCGTATTTCGGTTCTCCAAGAATCTGAAAGATCTTTTACTTGCCGAATGGACTTATATTTATCATATTGCACTTGAATATCAGGTTTTCCCTGAATTCCACGAATCCAGCTATTTTCAACATCTACAATGTGGAATAGTGTTTTTTGAATACCACCTACTCCACCACTTCGATTGCACGTCAATTCATCATTTGGAATTTGCTTACACAATTCAAACCATTCATCTCTGACCATCCAGTTATATAGAAATAAATTTATCAAATGATGCAGCCCCTTTCAATGAACAAAAAGAGGAGCTGCCGCGAGGCAGACCCCTTCACTATCGTACTCCGTTAGTTTCATTTTTATTGATAACAAACTCTAGAAGGAAAGGCAGAAAAAAACAGCTTTAAGACGCTGGTTCTTCACGTTTCCGCTCATTATGACTTTCTCCCCAAGCACACATTACTTCTGCTACAGGGATCAATGTTTTGCCATATTCACTAAGAGAATATTCTACTTTTGGAGGGACTGTTGGGTATACCGTTCTTTCAATCACGCCTTCTTGTTCCAAGTCTCGAAGATGTTGCGTAAGCATCTTTTGGGAAACATCAGGTATGAGCTTTTCCAGCTCGTTGAATCGCTTGGTTGATTCCATCAAATGCCATAAAATAACCGGCTTCCATTTGCCACCTAAAACATGAATAACTGTCTCGATTGGACATTCGCGCTGATGAATCATAGATTAATCATCCCCTTACTTTTAAGTAAGTGCATTACTTTAAAGTGCGTTATTAACAGAATTTTACAATCGATATACAATAAAGTCAATCACATAGAACAGAAAAAGGAGACAGACCAATGAGTAAATATTATTGGGGACCAAAGTCAGTAACATATTGGTTAGTGGGTGTTGTTACGTTGTTGATGTTGTATTTAGGAGTAAGAGGTTTTATTCAGCCAGAAGCTGCGATTCGAGATTTTGGTATACCGCTGCATGACACAGCTGATAGATATCTTGTTAATATAAAAGCAGATCGTGATCTGTTTATTGGTATCTGCCTACTAGTCTTGATGGTACTTCGTATGAAAAAAGCATTACTTGTTATTATGTTAACTTCTATTTTAATGCCTATAGTAGATGCAATATTGGTATTAACGAATGCAGTAGATAAAACACCTTCTTGGATTCATATTGTTACTGCGGTATATGGACTTGTTGTAGGTTGGATGTTATATCGAGAAGAACAGCGATCCAAATAGCTGCTCATCGAAGCTATCCCCCTAACGAACCAAAAGATCCATCGTTATTCCAGTAGCCGTGATTTGCTTACACTTAATTTATAAATTAATCTCAATTACGGATAACGATAAATGTTCTTTTCCTAATTCGGCAAACGCTCCTTTGGTCAAATTACGTTTATTATAACGGAACATAATATCACGAACAATATCGCGATTATTGAAATTTGTTACTTAAAGTAAAGTTCTGTTCAATCCTGTTCAATCAACTGAAACAAAGAAGCCGCCCCCATGACGGAGACGACTTCTTTGTTTACCATTTCGCTTTTCAAGCACTGATTCACCTTCACCGCGACCTCAAGCTTCACCGACGGTACCATTACAATATTTCGATATACCCTTCTGTTCCATGAACGCGAATTCGTTGCCCATCTTTTATCAGCTTGGTAGCATTTTCCACTCCGACAACTGCTGGCAAGCCATATTCACGAGCGATAACGGCTCCATGGGTCATCAGTCCACCAACTTCAGTGACCATGCCTTTAATGGATACAAACAATGATGTCCAGCCAGGGTCAGTAAAGGCGGTGACTAATATATCTCCATCTTCTAGATCAGCATCTTCCATGTTTAAGATGACACGCGCTCGTCCCTCTATAACTCCGGAAGAAACAGGCAGACCTACAATGGCTTCGGCTGGGAGATTTTCTCGTTTGTACTCACCCGCAATGATTTCACCATCAGACGTGATTACACGTGGGGGAGTTAGTTTTTCAAATAATTTGTAATCGTCTTTTCGTTTACTGATGATCTGATAATCCAGTTTATTTGTGCGTACGACTTCGTGAAGTTCTTCAAAAGTGAGATAGTATATATCTTCTTTTTCATGAATAACGCTAGCTTGTACGAGTTGTTCGGCTTCTTTCAGTAAAACCTGCTTATAAACGAAGTAGCGATTAATCATGCCGTATTTTGGATATTCACGATAACCGATGAAATTCCGGATTAAGCTGATCACTCGTTTTGTCTCTTCAGCTTTTTGTTCACCATCCGGTAATTGCTTCAATCGATCTAATAACTCTTGTTCTTTTTCTAAAGCTTCCTGACGCCCTTGCTCGAATTTCCGATTGCCAGCATTAGGCTCACAGTTTTTGATATTACTGAGAATCATGGGGACAAGTGTAATTGGTTTTTCACTCCAACGAGTTCTGGAAATATCGATTTCACCGGCACATCGCATTCCGTATTTGTTGAGATAAGCATAGATAGCGCCTTGGGTTTCCTGTCCACCATCAAACTTAACCAGTTCATCCAAAAAATTATCATCTTTTACATGTTGTAAATATTCAATTACTTCCGGATAAGGACGGATTACATCTGCGACATCCAATAGCGCCAGACCCATTTCCGAAGTAATGTTGTTTGGTACAGATTGAGAAAGCATATCTGCTGCGTTTTTTTCGCCTAACCACTCGTACATTTTTTCATTGATCCATGACGAAGCATTCATAGCCGTCATAAAAACCTTTGTACTTTGTGGGTCAAATAAAATCTTCTTTAATTCCTTGAGATCCTCCAGAATAAAATCAAATAAATCTGCTCCTGATTTCGTTTGGATGTTTTGTTTTAATTCTTCTATCGATGTTTGACTGTTCTTAATCAAATGAGAAACGATTGCCGGATCGTCTTCGATTTGTGCTTGAAAACCTGCAGACGACCTACCTTTACTGCTATTAACGGGACTCAGTTCTTTTCTATCATCTGGTAACGATTTTATAAAATCTCGCTCTATTAGGGTCATGAGTGCGCCTTTTATGAGCGGATCGGATTCCAGGGTATTTAATAAAGTTTCCCGGCCGACAGGTGTAGCCAGCCTAGGTGCAACATCAACAAACAGCCTCCCACCGGCTTTACGCATAGGCGCAGGAGTAATTAACAGATAAAAAGACAATCCCAATGGTTTTATGGGATCTGTCATCATTTGCTGATGACCAACAGATAGATAGACGTGATTTTCTTGATCATTCGCTTCAGGGATCGGGTATAAAGTCGTGATTGGCCGACTCTGGACAATATAAAATGTATCATCAACCAAACACCATTCGATATCTTGTGGGCAACCGAAATAAGCTTCGATCTGTCTTCCGATGCGTGCCAGTTGCAAAATTTGTTGTTCAGTAAGTGTTTGAGTCTTTTGCTGATCAGGATCAATCTGCTTTGTTTCTGTTCCGCCTTCTTTTCGTCCGTAGATAGCTATTTTTTTGGTTGCTATGCTCTTATCGACAATTTCCCCATCCTGTACTCTATAACAATCGGCAGATACCAAGCCAGAGACCAGCGCTTCTCCAAGTCCAAAACTGGCATCGATTGATAGCAGCTTTCGGTTGGAAGTAATCGGATCAGCGGTAAATAAAATCCCCGAAGCCTGTGGGAAAACCATCCTTTGAACGATAACGGACAAATAAACCTGACTGTGATCAAATCCATTTTGCATACGGTAGATTACCGCGCGATCCGTAAACAGGGAAGCCCAACATTTGCTGATATGCTGCAAGATGGCATCTTTGCCAATGATATTTAAATAGGTGTCTTGTTGACCGGCAAATGAGGCATGCGGCAAATCTTCAGCAGTCGCACTAGAACGCACTGCATATGCATGTTCATCGCCAAACTGGGAAAGATAGTGGGTAACTGCTTTCACAACATCAGAAGGAATTTCTACTTCCATAATGATTTGGCGAATCATACTGCTGATTTCACCAATTTGATCTCGATCATCTACTTTTAGCATTGTTAGTCGATCCAACAAAACTTGATACGTTTCGTTTTGTTCGATGGCTTTTTGATATCCCACTGTTGTAACACAAAATCCCTCTGGTACTTGTATTCCATCAATTTTTGATAATTCCCCTAAATTTAACCCTTTTCCGCCAACGAGCAAAAGCTGCGTTTTTTCCATTTCCTGAAAACCGATAACCAAAGAACTCATTCAAAATCTCTCCTAACCCTTAAATTTAGAAAAAACATTTGACAAGAGTTTCACCGACATGCTACAATAAAATTGTAGGATGTAATAATTATGTCCAATTATATTTTCGAAAATCGTAATCCGATTATATCATCGTGTCTGTTTATATGCAATATAAAAGAACCTGATAAAACTACCCAGGTTCTTTTTTGATTTCCCACTATCATTAGTCCACATCAAAAACCATGGATCGAGCCGAACACCGTCACTGCATAGTTCCCTAGCGGCCTTATGCAGCCTAAGGAATTCCTGATTCAAAGCTGAGTCTCCCCGTTTCGAAGGAATATTTCGCCTTTTTCGCTTCTCAGACGTATGTCATACAATAAATTCACTTACTAATTCCGCATACTTATATTTTTAAGCTGGTTGCTTTCAATAATAGGATTAGAATAACCGTTTCTTGCTACCTCAATCATGGCTTTTCCCAATTGTTCAGATGTAATGACACTATTCAATTTCAATAGTGATGAATTCAAAGGCTTCATAATATCATAAAAAAATTGGTATAATTTTGTTTTTGATTTCACACCATACAATGGAATGATGACACCTGGACGAAACATATAGGCCGCCTTAAATGGAAGATGCAATAAAGCATTCTCGGTTTTTCCCTTTACTCTTGCCCACATAGAGCGCCCTTCTTCGGTACTGTCTGTCCCACTTCCTGAAACATAAATAAACGTGATTTGAGGATTCAATCTTGCTAAAGTTTTGGCAACTGAAATCGTGATATCATACGTTATTCTTGTATATTCCTCCTCCTTCTTACCCATAGAAGATACTCCAAGGCAGAAAAAGCAAGCATCAAATCCAGTTATTTTATTTTCTATTGAAGATAAATCAGTTAAATTATTAAGCACAATCTCATTTAGTTTTTTATGTTGCTGACCTGTACGATTCCGACCAATCGTAAGAATTTCCTGAACTTTTTCATCCAATATACATTCCCTCAATGCACTTTGACCAACCATACCAGTTGCCCCTACTATAATGACCTTCATTTATTCAGCTCTCCCTTCTTGTAAGAAAAGCCTTTTTCCTGTGCGCGTTATGGTATTTCGGCTTTTCTTCGTTAACTCCTAGCAAGCTGACTCGACAGTCAACCGTCACTGCCTAGTCAACCATCGCGTATTCGACAGGAGCGCCACTCCCATGTGAGTTGGCCATGTGTCGGTCTACGTCATTTCGACCCAAAAATGGTGATCGGTCTTGCAAACTTCCGCCATTCTCCTTCAACTGATGATTTCATCGTAGTCGGTATTCGTGATCACGTCCAGCCAACCCTGAATTTCTTTTTGAAAAGCGTCGGTTTTTGCCCGGTATGCTGCCAGCGTATCATTCCCTAATGGCAAATGTACAGGGGGATATTCTACATTGGCAACACTAAGAATAGCTTGGGCAAGCTTGGCTGGATCCCCTGGCTGAAGCTTGTTAAATTGTGTTGCTAAGGTTCTCATCTTTCCTACGGTTTCCGCATAGTCCTCAATCTCCGTTTTCGATTGTGCCAGAGATGTGCCATCCAGGAAATTCGTACGGAAGAAACCCGGTTCGATCGCAGTTGCATGAATACCAAGCGGTGCAAGCTCAAGGGCTAAGGTTTCCGTAATTCCTTCTACTGCAAATTTCGTAGAACCGTAAAGTCCCCAACCTACCGTACCGCTTAAACCACCCCCGGAAGACATATTGATCACATGCCCCGAACGTTGTTTTCTCAAGTAAGGGAGGATGGCGCGCGTCACATGCAGCAGGCCGAATACGTTGACCTCATATAACTGCCTGATTTCTATATCGGATGCCTCTTCAATGGCGCTAAGCAAGCCATAACCGGCATTATTGACTAATACATCAATACGGCCGAAGGTTTCAATGGCTAAACGGGCTGCATCCTTGGCCTCCCGCTCATTTGTTACATCCAAACGAGTCAACAGTATATCATTAGCGTCTCCTAGATTTCCGATAGCAGACAGTTCTTGTATATTTCTTGAAGTAGCCACCACCTTGTTTCCAGACGCCAAAACCGCTTTGGCAATCTCGAAGCCCAAGCCTCGTGAAGCTCCAGTAATAAACCATACTTTTTGATCTGACATTCAAAAACATTCCTCTCTCATAAATTCAGGGAACACTATACCATAGACGAACTATCGAAGTTTTGGTGTGCGGGTCGTTTGGATTTACGAATAAAGCAGAAATATAAAGGAAACTATAGCAACATCTGGGCTCACGCTTATCCAGCGTATTGATTCATTCGTGTAGCGAAGTGCGATCCCCTCGTACTCCTGTCTAGTATTGAAGCCAGAGACTGTCAAATCGATCAGATCAATGGTTGAGTTGTGACATAAGGCCTTCAGAATAGCGGTCACCCGATGCGACCCCGACGGGGGCGACTTCGTCAAGCATGGCCAACTCTTCCTTCGATAGTACGATATCCGCCGCAGCGACATTTTCCTCCAAATACGAAATCCGTCGGGTACCGGGGATCGGGACACCACCTTGTGCGATGGTCCAAGCTAATGCCAATTGGGAGGGCTTAACACCCTTCTCTTTAGCGATGAGGCTGATCGCCTCGACGATACGCATGTTGGTCTCTAAGTTCTTTCCGCTTAGCCGAGGGTCATAGTTACGGAAGTCGGTAGGGTCGAGCTGATCGACCTTAAGCTGACCGGTTAGGAACCCGCGTCCTAGAGGTGAGTAAGGAACAAAGCCAATGCCCAATTCGCGCACCGTCTCAAACACGCCGTTAGACTCCACACCGCGCTCGAACAGAGAATACTCGGTCTGGACGGCAGTGATAGGGTGAACAGCGTGAGCACGGCGGATTGTGCTGGCTGATGCCTCGGACAGACCGATGTGGCCAATCTTACCGTCAGTGACCAGTTTGCTCATTGCTGTGATTGTTATCTCAATCGGTACCTTTGGATCGATGCGGTGAAGATATACGAGATCGATGTAATCCGTCTTCAACCGCCGTAGTGACCCTTCGATTGCCCTGATGATGTTCTCTGGTCTACCATCCACGACAGTGGTGCCGTCGACGACTTTGGGCTTGCCGTCATCAGTGAAACCAATTCCGACCTTTGTCGCGATGACTACACGGTCACGAATGCTTGCGAAGGCGAGTCCAAGCAGTTCCTCGTTGTGTAAAGGCCCATAAATCTCAGCTGTGTCGAAAAACGTGATACCGAGTTCGATTGCACGACGAAGAGTAGCCAAACTCTCCTCGTCATTACTTGGGCCATAAGTCGTACTCATTCCCATGCAGCCCAAACCTTCTACACTCACTTTTAAACCCTGTGTTCCCAATTCGACTTTTTTCATTTCTATTCTCCCTCCATCTCACCAAGATAATCGTTATTTTATTCTATTCCCACAAAAGTCAATCCTGACTCCGAGGAATAGTTCCATGAGGAATGTGCAAAAGATCCTCACTAATCGTCCAAAGCTTTTCGGCCGACACCGAATCAATCGCCCACGAACGGACTCCACGGTGCAACTGGCTGTCTGCCGATACGACCTCCTTGATATCGCCGTCTTCGCAATACACGCCTCCCATGCCGTTCAGCATCGGACTGACTGCGCACCATACGGATGTAGCGGCGCCTTGTTCGGCGGTTCTGAAGCCTTCAGAAGTCACATAGGTTCCGTCTTCGTTCCGTTTTACACCCCAACCAGCTAAATCCTCATCACTCAAGTGTCGAGCCAAGCCCGACATGATGGCGCCGGGATGAACTGCAAAAGCGCGCACTCCGTGCTCTCGTCCTCGTTTATCGAGCTCGATGGCAAACAACGAGCACGCGGTCTTCGACTCGCCGTAGGAGACAACCTTGTCGTAAGGCCTCTGCGTGAAATGCAGATCGTCAAAATCAATCGGTCCAGTCATATGACCGATCGACGAGAGAGAGACAACCCGAGCATCCTCAGATCGCTTCAGGGCTTCCCATAAACCTACCGTCAGTTGAAAATGCCCTAGGTAATTCGTCTCGAAATGGGTATCGAATCCCCGCTCGTCCTTAATCGTCGGAGGGAAGCAGACGCCGGCGTTCAAAATCAAAAGGTCGAGCGCACGATTGGAACTTCGATAGATGGCGGCAAACTCATCGATCGAGGAGAGGTCCGCAAGATCGAGCCGGATCACCTCGACATTTTTCAGTGATGCGAGTACTTCTTGTGCTTTATTAACATCACGGGCACCGACAATGACGGTTGCGCCGGCTCCGGCAAGTGCGCGCGTTGTTTCCAGCCCGATCCCTCCATGTCCGCCGGTGACGATTGCCACCTTTCCACTGAGGTCTTGTCCAGCCAGCACCTCTTGTGCCGTCGTTTCGGGTCCGAATCCCGTCTGTAACGGTTTTTGTTTGGTCATATGCTGTTTGCTCCTTAATAAAATTAGACATATAACACAAATTGTCTATGTGTCCATACTATACGAGTGGACAAAGTTTGTAAAGTGTATAAAATGGAGATATGGACAATAAAAAGAAACTGGATATTGTTGCGACAGCGCTAGAGGTATTCTTCAAGTACGGTTACAAGCGGGTATCAATGAACGAAATTGCAGAGGCCGCGGGCATTTCGCGCGCAGGTCTCTATTTATACTTTAAGAGTAAGGAGGAAATTTTTAACGCCGCTATTGTTCACCACGGCAACATCCTCATAGAGGAGATTAAGAAAGGGTTGTTGTCCCATAAAACAACGGAAGACAAAATTTTATATGCCCTCGAAGTATGGACGATCCGTAATTTTGACGATTCGTTACACTCGCCGGAATATAAGGAAATAACGGACAGCTCATATCAGTTTGCGCGGGAGGCGCTCGACACGAGCTACGGTAAATTGGAAACCTTGCTGGCCGACTTACTGGAAATGCACCCTACTGCCGCAAGCGATGTTCCTCCAGTGAGATTGGCCCATCTGGTAACAGGCGCACTACGAGGATTTAAAACTGTTGCCAAAAGCTCGGACGAGCTTCGCCATATGATTCAGGACTTGCTCCAAATCGTCACTGCTGGCCAATAGGGATCCACATTATTAAAGCCGCGCAGCTACCCGAAAGCTTATCTATTCCAATAAATCTGGAGAAAAAAGAATAACGGCTCTGTCGCTTTTGATGCGAACAGAGCCGTTTTTATCATTGTTCCACGGAATCGTAATTGGCTGTCGCGACTGAAAACGACCTTCAAACTCCCCTTGTAATACATACAATTTATGGAACTACATTTGATTTTACTCTAATGACCTTTAATCCGAATTTCTTTGTCAAAGAATACGATAGATGCGATTTCCTTATCATTTATTACATTTCCAAACGTTTTAATTGTAAGCAATTGGTTACTTAATAAATCGCTTAGTGCCAATCCGGTAAAAATGCTGGTCGTTTCTGAGGTGCCATCTTTATAGTTTATCGTGATAGGGAAGTTATCCAAATATTCGTTTACGCCAATTTCCTTTAATCCTCCGGCAGCATTGTTAATCTCCTTCAATGATTCGCTATCAATCTTCAAGGTAATTGAAATTGGCGAAACAGAGATCGTTTTTAATATTGCCTTGTAACCAAATAGCGTTATGTTTTGATCGATCTGATAAAGGTTGGAGTACTCCTTGAAATCTAGCTTAATAGCAGCTTCCCAAGAACCTGGAATGACAGTTTCAAAATTGCTGGGAAACGGATCTGCAGCTTGTAAATCATAGAGTTTCAAATCAACGGTTTGACCCACTAATGAACTATCGGTCATTATATTCATGACCAAGCTAATTTTATTGTCATTAGGATTACCCACGTCGAGTACCTCAAATCCTGTACTATGAAAGCTTTGATTTGTTGTAATCGAGGAATAAAAACGGTATCGAGCCGCATTCAGAACAGTACCTTCTGGAGCAGTAAAATCCATTAAAATATAGGTTAGATTGCTGTCTCCGATCACTTGCTTTATGGTAAGCGATCCATACTCATTTTTCACTGTTTTGTTCACTACATAAGCGCCATTGGACAAATATTCCGCCTGCTCATTATTTGCCGGTTTAAGAAATTTTATAAAAGCTGCATCTAATCCCATATATGCCGCTGCAAAAGCCGTTGTCGTTAAACAAACCATCAGCACAGCAGCCAGTACGGCATATCTTACAGGTTTCACAGTAATAAGTCTTCTTTGCCCTTTATGTTCAACCTGGCTTTGCATTACAATGTTATGAAACATTTTTTCTTTTTGTTCGGTTTTTGGTGTAAGAGCTTCAAAAATCTGATTAATATTTTTGTTACTCAATATAATTCCCTCCCAAATCCATCTTGAGGCGTTTGCGGCCTCTGAATAATTGCGTTTGGATTGTGCTTTCTTTGTGTCCTAACATCTCAGCAATTTCTTTTACCGTATATTCCTCGAAATAGTATAAATATAAAACAGTTTTGTATTTTTCGGGAAGTGAAAGCAGTTTTGCAAGCACCTTGCCAGATGGCTCAACACCATTCCAAGAAACAACTTCCGGCAAAGCGTCTAAAGTCACACGACGGGTTGTCCACCAATTTTTAAGAATGTCTTTACAGTAATTTCGGGTAGTTACCATCAGCCATGCTTTTTCATGCTCGTGGTCATTGAAAACCACTGGGGATTTAATAAGTTTTAGAAATACAGATTGAACAGCGTCTTCAACATCAACGGGATTTTTCAAGTATATAAAGCAAAGTCTGTAAACTAGATCTGCACGCCGTTGATATAGTTCGGCCAATTCTTTATCCGTACGCAATAAAGAATTGTATTCCATTTTTTCGCCTCCTATATTCAACACGATTAATGATTCAAAAATATCTCATTACATGGTTTTATTTTTTTGATTTTCAAGCAAAAGAGGAGCTGCTCAAAGCAAGCCCCTCCATTATCATTCTCCGTTAGAGCTTAATAGCTCAAAGATCCTCAAACCGACTTCCATGTATTGTTTCGAACTCAGACTTAGTCATACCAAAGTGCATCTCATCGTAATAATCCCAATTAGTGTAAACCATATTTCTAAGTTGCCCCTCTTTAACAAAACCTAGCTTCTCATGCAATGTAAGTGACGCTTTGTTGAAAGAGTAAACATGAGGCGTTACTTTTTGATAATTCAATTCATAAAAATAAAACCTTAGAACTAGGATGATCATTTCTTTTGCATATCCTTTAGAGCGATGTATGGGTACGACCACTAGTCCGTATTTAAATGTTCCATTTCTTCTGTTACATTCGAAAGTATCAATAGTGCCAATCAATTCACCTTGTAGATTTTCTGCAATAAAGCGGAAAGAGTCATCATTTCTTGGCTTTTGTTCGTTGTTCAACCATTCAACTCTTCTTTCATCGGACTGCGGCCAATAAATTGCATCAACATTCCTAGAAACTTCATCGTCAAATGATCGAAATAAAGAAATATCGGCAGTTTGTATCGCTCTTAAACTAAGAGAGGGACCGTTCCAATAATTTAGTGCCATAATCCTAGTACCTCATCTCGTGGTTTTAGTTGATTCTGTAAATTGTATTGTCACCACATATTCTGTACCCTTATCCGACTAACCTACCCGTTCAACTCAACTCTTCCCTTTTGTATTCGCGTCTGAGCATTGACATCACTGAAAGTGATTCAAATTTCACTCCATTGAAGTAACTGTCCCGAAGTGTGCCTTCAAATATAAAACCAACTGATTCATAAACATAGCGTGCCCGATGGTTAAAATCTTTCACATCCAACCATACACGATGAGTGTCGGTATTCTCGAAAATCCACGTAACAATAAGCTTCATTGCTTCTTTTCCATACCCCTGACCTTTGATCTTGTTAGCTATCCGTTTTACGCAAACAGCTTTGTTTGGATCTAAGAGGCCCGTTAATATAGCGTAGCCAACTATGTCACCCTGTTTGTTCTCGATGATTAAATGAGCTACATCTGCATTGGTTAAAGTTTCATGATGTTGTTCGAATGTCCATTGTCCAATGAATGGGGTATTATCTAAATCTGTCTCGGTTGCTAAGACAAAGGACAAATCATTTACTTCTGTTTTACGTATGTCCAGCAGAGCAGATTGAATAACCAAAACTAATTCCCTCATTTCGTGATTTCCTAAAATCAGAAGTGGCTACCTCTCATCCTGCTCATTGTTCAATCGATATCTGTTAGCAGTTTTCCACCAACGTGATTTGCTAAAGCATAGCATAGCTTTTTAAAATGGCTAGTGTCTACCAATGATTCATCGATTTCCGTGTTATAAAATCCAGAAATTCCATGCCGAAGCAACAAAATAAAACAGACCAAGATATTTTGTTGAGTACATTTCAATACTAATCTACAAGGATTGTCGAGCATCGTTTCATAAAGAATTCGTCAAAAAGATTAAACTATCCTGCTCTTTAACTTAATTCTGACAGCCTAACGAGAGATTACCCCTCTGCAGTTTGGATTGGACGATCATGATTATTTACCTCTCACCAAAGAAGAAAGGGATCAGATCCTTTCCAAGATATGGTACCCAATAGAAACCAAGAGTAGTTTCTCATGATTTTTCTATGCGACAGGAAAATGGATAATGAATAGCGAATTTACTTCAGGCAATTTGGTTCTTAATAAATATAAAAACGCGGTCCCTTATTCATGGCCATACTCCCATTGTTGTATTCCATATGTACCTTCAAAGCTAAAGCGGTGGCGTGTCTTCATCCCCTTTAGCGCTGCGAACTGCCAATCACTCGCTTAGACGGAAGTGAGGTGCGCTATTTCATTGTTTTAACGTTAGTATTCGAGTGAAACGGAACTAGGATCACTTATTTGTTAAAAAACAGGGCATTTGGGTCTATAAGAGTCGGAATAGCGCTTCGTAGTTCCGCATCTTCATGAAATGGGATGAGTTTTCAAACAATAGAGCATTGACGTTCCGTTAATCAGCGGAATTCATGTTAGATGATCCAAGGACATAGCATACGATGGATGAAAATGTTCATCATGAATTGAAATAAGGGGTAAGCTTCGCTCACCCCTAAACATATGCATCCATTTATTTTACCCACTTTCCATATAAGCACAGGTCCTGCGACAAATGAACGAGAATAGGCGTTACTTCAGAAATGCCTGTATTTTCCCCAGCAGTCGGTCCAGATCGACGGGCTTCGTATCGAAGTCATCGCATTCCGAACTGCTTCTTCACATTTAGTAATACGTCCTCGTCGTTCCAATAAGTAAGCACGATGATATAAAAAATCCCTTTCAGCGACCGTTTGCCAGCCTGCTGAAAGGGATTTTTACATTGGTTATTCGATTTTATTTGCCACTAGCTGCAGATCAAGCTCGTTGATGACGTTATCTTTATTTACATCGGCCGCTTTATGAGCTTCCCAGTTCGGACTACTGGAAGTAAGACCAAACAAGTGGGCTACAATACCGAGGTCGCCGATATCAACCTTCTGGTTTCCGTCCACATCCTCAGGAATCGTTGTGTCAGGGAGCGTTTGCCCCGAGATTGTGATTGGAGCGCTGCCTTGTACGTTCGAACCGTCCTTCGCTCTTGCGACGACCTTCACCGTCCCGTTCTTGGCAGCCTGCAGTAATCCGCTGCCGTTGATCGTTGCTTTGTCAGTCGCCGTAACTCCATCAGCTTCAAAAACAAACCAGTCAACTGAAGCGTTCGTCGCATTGCTTGGCAGGACCGTTGCTTGAAGCTGCAAGGTTCCGCCGGCGGCAGAAATCGCTGTTCCGCCTGTAACCGTAATCGAGCTGACCGGAGTACTGGATGGAGCCCCCGAAGGCTCAGCGCTTATTGGAGTGGAATTGCCGCTTTCTCCATATGCATTACGAGATGTAATTACATAGTAATACGTTAAACCGTTCGTTACTTTCGTATCTAAATAAGTAGCAGCATAGACACTGGAAGCTATCGTTGTATACGAGCCCCCGGATGACATAGCGCGTTTAACGCTGTAATACGTAGCATCGGTCACTGTGTTCCATGTTAACGTTACCTGTCCGACTCCCGGAACCGCTGTTACTCCCGTCGGAGCGCTTGGAGGGGTAGCGATGGTTTGACCGGTGATGGTGACAGTCATGCTGCCCTGTACATTCGAGTCGTCTTTCGCTCTTGCTATAACTCTTACGGTGCCGTTCTTGGAAGCCTGCAGCAATCCGCTGCCTAAGATCGTCGCTTTGTCGGTTGCCGTTGTTCCGTCAGACTCATAAACATGCCAACTGACGGATGTATTCGTCGCATTGCTTGGCAGAACATTCGCCTGCATTTGCAGAGTACCGCCCAAGGTCGATATGGTGCTGCCTCCCGAAGAGCTTACCGTGATGGAGCTCACGGGGACAATTGCCGCGTGAGGCATGGCACTCTTTTCACTTGAGTTCTCACTTTCCCCATTCGCATTTACAGCACTCACGACGTAGTAGTAGGTCGTGTTATTGCTTGCGGTCGTATCAACATGAGAGGTACCGGTAACGTTGGATACAAGCGTACTGTAAGGCCCGCCATGCCCTGTACTGCGCTTCACCGTATAGGAGGATGCGTTTTGAACAGCCGACCAGGATAAGCTAACCTGATTATCCCCGGCTGTAGCCTGCAATCCGGTTGGAGCAGCTGGCGCTGTTTCCGGGTCCGGATTCGTGGTTGAAGAGGCTGAATCGAAAATTGTTCCACTTGCATTTACAATCTTAACTTTGTCAAATTTAACCGTTGCATGTGTAATGGCTAAACCTACATTTAATGTTGCTGAAGCCATTGTGTTCGTATCTGTTTGTGTAGTATACGGACTATTGTATGTTACTCCATCTGCTGAGTAGGAAGCAGTGAATGTAGTACCCAACTTTTGCAGCTTCAGATATACCGGTGTTGATACACTGCTAACAGAACTACTACTGCTGTTATTATTAGCAAAACGTTTGTAATATCCTAAACTTCCCGTATTTGGCGTCGAAATCGTAGGGAAATAACTAGCTGTAAACGATGCACTTGTATTGGATACCCCGTTTTTAACCATCAAAGCAGCACGTGAATTTGAATTTATAACTGAATTATCTGGAGGTCCAGCTACCGAAACTAATCTTGCTGTTATAGTGAAATCGCCTTCAACCGGCATATACAAGAAATATACTGTATCTCCGTTTGCAGTTCCGCTTACACTTTGCTGTTTCCCGTCTACAGCTTCAATGTCGAATTGTGTGTTACTATAGCTTGACGCCTCTTGTTTCACTATTGTGTTGCCTGTAGACGTCCCATTCATCGTCGTCGCCGTCCAGCCGGTCGGCAGTGCGCCGGCAGCCTTTGCAGCGGGAGGAACCGCCAACTGCCACGATTGCAAAGCCATGATGATCGTGAGCAGCATAGCCATTGCTTTTTTATTGATAAAACCATTCATGATCAGCATACCCCCTATGAGGTTGTTTAGTTAATAAACCCCGCGTATTGAAGCAGTCGTTTCAGTACAACAGCAGCCTCTGCGCGAGTCGCATTCGACGAAGGCTCGAACGACTGCGATGTTTTACCATTCATAATGCCTACTTCGATGGATTGGGAGATTGCTTCTTTTGCCCAACTGCTCATCGAGATTCCATCTGTAAAGCTCTCAACACGTTTTACATTCGCGCCTTTAGGCTTGCCAACCATTTTCATTGCGCGGCCAATCATTACAGCCATTTGCTCTCGGGTGATATTTGCGTTCGGAGCAAAGCTGCCATTATCAAGTCCTTCCACAAGGCCGGCTTTTGTTGCCGCACCTACATATCCCGCATGCCAGTCAGTAACGGCAACATCCTTAAATACCGCCGCCGATTGATCCTGAGATAAACCTAGACCCTTCACTAGCAGTGCTGCAAATTCGGCTCTTGTAATTTCCCCTTTCGGAACGAACGATTGATCCGTTCTGCCGTTGACGACAAGCTTGGAAGCAAGAAGCTCAACATCGGCTTTCGCCCAATGACCGTTCATATCGGCAAACGTTTTGATGTGTTCAATCACGGTATAAATACTATTGCCCGGACGTTTGATCGTCGCTACAGTTACACCGCCCACATTCTCAAATGTTGTCGGAACGAAAGTAAGCTCTCCTGTGGCTGGGTTAAACAGTACCCCTGTCGCTTTGCTGCTGTCGACTGCAGAAGTTAGTTCAATTGTACGAGTTACATAGGTACCGCCAAAATTATCAACTGAAATGGACGAACTGCCGCTCTCTACAAAAACATTGAACTTCACTACGCCTCCGAGAAGTTTCACGCCGGATTGCTGCGCATTTGTAGATACTTGATCCGCATCCTTGCCTGAGACCTTCTCAATTTGCACAACGACCTTCAAATCTTTAACATCCGCGTTCATGGACTGAGCCAGCTTCGTGAAGTCAATAGCAGAAACAGGCAGATCATACGTTGAATTACCGTATTTGACCGATACAACCGTTTCCTTTGTTTGCTTCGATGCATCAGCCAAAGATGCTGCAGGCAGTTCTACTCGAGCTACAGGCTCATTACCTTTAACCTCGATTCCAATCCGAGTCGTGCCGCTAGCCAATTCAATCGCTTTAGTAAATGTCTCTGTGTTTACCGACACAACTACCGCTTCTTTACCGTCCGTCGTTGTCGTTTTCACAGCCTCCGAGAATTTAATATCTGCACCGCTATTGTTCTTTTCTACAGTAGGCTGATTCGTTACCGTGCTCCCTCCCGAACGCGAGCTGCCTCCCGTATTCGAAGTGCCACTACCAGCATCGATCGATGTCGAAACCGTTCGAACTGTATCCCACTTGGACTCTTGTTGTTCGGAAGATACTGCTATTAGGTTAATCAGCTTTATTTCAGCAGAACCTGAGCTAAACGGTATAAATGTAATTGTTGCAAGATCGGCATTCCCGCTTATTCCCGCTATCTTCCCCATCTTAGTATAAGCAAAAGTTATCTTGTTTCCGCTAGCTAAAGGGGTGATTGAAAATCCCGAGCCTGAGATAGACGATTTTGCTTCTTTAAAAGAAAGCTTGCTATTGTCATACTCAATAACCGCTTCATATCCATACAAATCCGCTAAATTTTCGCCTTGCAAGGTAACCGTCATTTCCTCATTAACTCTTGATACCGATGTTGATACCGCTAACGAGTAAGCTGAATTGACTTCAGCTCGGGACACTTCCGGTCCTATAGACAGTGAAAGAAGCATGAACATAACGAAGCATGTAATCCATATTTTGCAATTCATTAATGTGCCTTCCTTTCTTAGAAAAACAGGGGGGGAGATCGCTCCCCCCACTGTTCTCTTGACTGATTACGGGATAAGGTTAGCCAAATGCACAAGATCAACAATGTTAATGACGCCATCATTGTTAAAATCCAAATGCTTTATGTCATTCCATCCCTCTTGACCGGAGGTAAGTCCATAAGCTGCTGCAAGAATGGCAAGGTCACCTACATTGACTATTTGATCGCCATTCAAATCGCCCGGTATCGTTTTAATTACCTTCTCTTTAAACGACTCCAGCGCCGCATTCAGTGTTGCTGCCGCTCCTTCTACCTGCTGCTGCGTCGAGGTTTCGTTCGACAAAACAGCCTTCGCAGAATCGATTGCGGCCTGCAATGCAGCCTTTGATCCTTGAGGGTATTGGCCTATGTTCGTTCCTTCCACAGCGGAGCTATGATAAGTTTCAGCATTTGTAATTGCTGCCTGCAATGCAGTCAAATTCACTCCATTTGCTAGCTGAACATATACAGAGGCTGCTGAAGCCTGTGTAATATCTCCGCTGCTTCCTGCAAGCTTCACGTTTAGAGCCGTGATCGTTGCCGTTGCGCTTTGGGTAAGTGTTTTTGCTTTCCAATTCAGTTGGATCAAAAGCTCATCCGTCGAAACAGCAGCTGTTTGGCCCAAACTTGCCACTATAAGACGAACTTGGCCCGGCGTATCCTGCTTCACCTGAACAATGGATAATCCAGCCTTTAAAGACTCCGCAGAGACAAACTCTAATTTGTCACTGTCGTATTGGAATGTGATGTCTTGTGCAAAAATAGCGCTTGAAACGTTGCTCAAACCGTACTTCGTATTAAAGGTTGTGCCGAATGCAACCGGCTGTACGCTAGGTAGCGATACACTCGGCGTGTTGCCAACAGGTACCGCAGGCGTTGCACTTACTTGACCCGACGGCAAGCTTTCACCATTCGCATTAACAGCTGTTACTACATAGAAGTAAGCGCTTCCGTTCGTTAAGCCTGAATCTACGTAAGATGTCAGCGTTACATTAGAAGCAATCGTTGAAAACGTACCGTTTTGGCTAGTGCTTCGCTTCACGGTATAAGACGTTGCACCTGAAGAGGCTGCCCAGGAGAGCGTAACCTTGGCATCGCCCGCTGAAGCAATGACGGAGCCTGGAGCGGATGGTGTCAGAGTTGGCGTTGGTTCAGTTGAATTGCCCCCTACAGATAAAAGTTGAGCTGTGTAAGCTTTTATTTTATTCATGAGTGCTGCATTAATGCTATACGATGCGTCATCGATCGAATTATTAAACTCCCAAGTAAAGTCTCCCTTATTTAGGCGTCCGGCTTTTGCCGTAACCATTTGTTCAACATTACTTACGGCATCAATATTAGCTGCATTTACTCCCGTATCGACCAAGGTATCAAAGTTATTATAAGCTGTTCCACCTTTTAATGTTAGGTATGAACTGGGAACCGCTTCATTTCTTGACGATGCCAGATATGCGTCAAATGATGTTGCATTAGCCGGAGCTGTTCCTGTATTGGAATTTGCGTAAATAAGATTTCCGGGATCAACAATAATATTATTGTAGGCTTTAATCATACCTCCAGTTTCACCGGAGAATGTGCCATTAGCAACACCATCTTTAATATCCGTTCCTTGTAAAGAAATCATCATTGGATTTTTAGCATTTCTAAAATAATTGGATTCTACAAAGATGGAACTTCCTGTTGTAGCGCCAACGCCATATTTTGCGATTCCATCATAGAAGTTATTATATACATGAATAGTTCCCGTTCTTACACGTGGATGACGAGAGTCTGAATGATCAAACCAATTATGGTGGAAGGTTACAAAAAATTCAGATGATTCACTCAAACCAACCAGTGAAGATTTTCCGGAATCCCAGTAGTGATTGTACGAGATTGTGATATACGTCGATGCGCCTTTAAGGTCAGTTGAACCGTCACCTTTGGCTTGGTCAGCATCTCCTCCTGCAGTTCCATAGAAAATATCATTATTATGCAGCCAAACATTAACATTACCTGTATCAAGTGAAATGCCATCGTCAGGGAATAACATCACGCCTAAGTTTCTTATTTCTACATTACCGGCATATCTAACCAGGAATCCCCATCCATACGCATAAGCATCGTCTCCGATACCTTCAAGCGTAACATTCATTTCGTCATAATTTGATTTACCTTTTACTTCAAGATATCCACTGCTGTTAAGTTGCCCACTCATGTCAGAAGCTGTAACTTTTCCAATGAATCGGAATGCAAGTGGCGTTTTATCATAGCCTTTTTGTCTTAGTTTTAAAATTTCACCTATACCAACGCCTTTTGTTACAGCACCTTTGCTGCTGGTTATTACATCAAGGGTAACTGTTTTTGCAGTCGCAGATGTTACATAAAGAACTTGAGCGCCACTCTTCAGTGTACCATCGTTATTATAAGCACCTGAACCCGTTTTAAATGGTGAGCTTGCTGAAAAAGCAAATCCAGATCTGTCATGCTTCGCTACGGATAGTATATCGGAAACAGCACTTGCTCTTGAACCATCTGGCAGTACCGCTTCAACTTTCATTACATAATCTCCAGCTGCAAGCCCAGTAGCGTCAGCTCTCCAATATGCAGCGTATCTGCGGATTAATTGAGTATCAATTTGTACATATTGTGAATCCGATGCACTTACAGGTTTAACGTATACATTATAGCCCTGAGCATTGCTTACAGGCGCCCATTCCACATAGGCCGTTTCAAACCAACCTCCATTCTTGGATAATGTAGGACTAAAAGCATCCAGCGGTACAGGAGCAACGGAGACAGCAGCTGAATTTACACTCTCACCGTCGATGTTGACAGCCGTTACAACGTAGTAATAAGTCGTACCATTAGTCAAGCCGGTATTCGTGTAGTTAGTCGCTGTCACGCCTGTAGCCACAGCCGTAAAGTTCTGGCCGTCCGTACTCCGCTTCACATTGTAGCTGGTCGCTCCGTTTACAGCGCTCCACGATACGTTTACCTTAGCGTCAGATGCAGTAGCCTTTACACCTGTAGGCGGCAGCGGCGGTGGCGATTGCACCGGTTTTGCCTGCACTTCTGTTACGTCTCCGCTCGGACCTACTTCATTCACAGCGGAAACCGTAAAGTAATAAGTTGTATTGTTGGTTAAGCCTGTTACCGTGTGCGAGTTGGATGCAATGCCCGTTACAGAGATGTAAGGACCTCCGCTGGTCGTAGCATATTTAACCGTGTAGCTTTGTGCTCCGGCTGCAGCATTCCAGTTCAATATAACCTGGCTGTTTTGCGCTGCGGCAGTCAACCCTGTAGGCTTGGCTGGCGGTTGCGGCTTCAGCGGTGTAGCCGTAGCCTGCGAGGAGTCCGTACTCTCCAGACCGTTACTACTAGCGGACACCACAAAGTAATAGGTTGTGCCATTGTTTAACCCATTGTCCACATAAGAACCAGTTGTAATGCCGGACTGAACGCTCGTGTATGGGCCGCCATTTGTATTCGAACGCTTAACGGTATAGCTCATCCCATTTATTGCTGTCCAGGACAGATTAACTTTTGCATCACCTGCCACAGCCGTTAAGCCGGTCGGCGCAGCTGGACGGACGATTTTCGTAGATACTTTAATATTATCGTAGTACATGTTCGATGTCTGTTCGGTCGTTGTAAAGCCAGACAACTGCGAAACTTCAGCCGCCGAATTTGCTTCCGTCTCAGATAATTCGAACTGGCCTGCTGTCACGTACGCTCCAGAAGAACCTGCCCGTGCGTACGCTTGGGCTTTTTTGGCATTGGTATCGATTTCAAGCTTAACCTGATACCAAACGTCCTTCTGATAGCCTGCAATAACCTTTTTGTTAGATTTGGCGCTGTACAAATATTGGGACAAGTTCGTCCCATTATCGCTGAGCCTCAATTCTATTAGCGCGTTACCGGCCTGATTCTCAACCCTCATTACTTTATAGCCATGGCTGTCCAAGGCGGTCTTCTCGACGCGCCAGTCGAAATCGACAGTTACAAGACCGGTAGCGGACGAAGGCAGCTTGCGGACAAACTTGGTGTCGCCCGTAGTAACAGCATCCTTCACCTGCAAAACTTTACCCGTCTTGTCATTGTTAACCGTCGGGTTTGCTATGCCACTTGCATTAATAACTGCTATATCATTAGTAGGCGTTCCTGGATTAGGCGTGATTACATAGCCGTTGGCTTCCAGATCAGTACGACCTGTCATACTTTCATAGTCATCGTTAATGATATCGGTTATTACGTATTCATCGGCGGCTTGTACTGCCGGAACGAACAAAGGAATCCCCGACAATAGTAAATTTAAAACAAGCGCGAATGTGACAACCATACTTAATAGGCGTTTCCCGTTCATTGAGTCCTCCTGTAAGCTTTAGTTTGATTGCATGTGGGATTTACTTTTACTACATGCCACTTCCTTTGAAATCATTCTTCTGACGACTCATAATCATTCCCATGTCCCCCCATTCTTAACTTCATCGCCTTTGATTCATTGATTATATAAGCTCGTATTTATTACAACAATACTCTTTTCTTAAGCCATGACATGTCTGAGCAAATATCTGACGTAATGATTATCGTTGTTATAGAAGACGCGAATACATAAAAGCCTCACCCCGGTTAAACCGAGATGAGGCTTTTCGTACATATCCAATCGTTTTCGGATCAAAACCGGACGGACCCTTGACTAGCTATGCCGTATGCCGAACTTTTAACCGGTGTATAAGTTCATTCCCTTCAACTTTCGGAATCAATGATACTTTTCACCTTGACGGGACCTAAGAGTCCGCTTGGTTCCTGCTGTGCAAAGGACGATAAGAAGTCACGCTGATCTTTCACCAACGTATTCGTAACTTCAACGGCAAGCTTGTTGTTGCCCTTCTTTATCAGGCCATTGATCTCCAAACAGTAAGGAGGACAGATGCGTACCCCGGCTTGTTTGCCATTTAACCATACTTCTGCCGTTTCATAGACCTCACCCAAATCTAACTGAATTTGGCTCACGGACTCGTTCCACTCAAATTCCGTTTCATAACGATAAGTTCCAGTAAAACGTGTTAAATAGTCAGGACCACTCATATTTGTTAATGCCGTTAATTTTCCCCATTCCTTGAACTGAGGCTTCAATTGTTATGAGTTTTGTATTCGGTTACACGAAAATATACTCTAAGAACTGTAATTAATCAAAGGGACGTTTTTAAGTTTATACAAGGGCATTTTTAAGATTTTTTGATGGCAAAACTCACACAATTTGAAGAATTAAAAAAACAGCCCAAATTCGACTGTTTTTCACTATAGTTTATTCAACTTGCAATCAACTTTTATTTTGTGCAGATTATACACTATACCGAATATTGTTTACCGTTTTATTAGTCAATGAAAAGTTGTGAAAGATTCGGTCTCCGCCTGTGCCTGTCGGTGATTGCGCTACAAATCCCACCTTGATTGTCTTATCGACTGGCAAGCTAAAGAATCTCATCATGTCAAACTTGACCCCATCTAACGAATAATGGAAAGAAAAATTGTTAGCTACTCTTGCTACTTGTAACCATACCGTATTTCCATTAATATTACATCCATTCCGAAGTATGATTCGTGACAACACTTACTACAGCATGCGTATCAAAGTCTGTCTTCTCAAAGCATGCTTTAGCCCATATTTGCAAATCTTGCATAACCATAATCGTTGCCGCATCATACGTGTCCTTGAATTCATGAGAAACCTGAACACACATAACAAAATCCCCAGTAACCTCCTTATAATAAAATGGAGCATTATAAAGATTTTCCGGTGAAATTCCTGTTTCGGAAACAGCACCATTATTACAGAAAAAATCGCTTGCTGCAGTTGCTTCAATAATTAATTTGCCTTCTTCATATTTGGCCTTGCTTTCATTAATCCACTTGAAGTTGTCAAATAATGATTTTTCCATTTGAATGGCTCCTTTGATTAATTTTCTACCATCGTTACTTCAGCAATAAATTACCGAAACATTCCCATTTCCTTTGTTGGTGTGAACTCTTTAATATAAGCTTTATTATGGCATCTTCATGGATCTCCATGGTGATCCAGATATATACTCGGTAATAAACCAACCCTCATCCTTCTTTTTAATAATAACTTCATCATAATAGATTTGCTCATTTCCATATCCATCGAGAGCTATAACAGCAACTGTCGCACTTCTTTTGTTTAACCCTCTCCAATTTATGCTTTTTAAAGAGTGTCCTTTTATTTCTCCATACCAATGTCTATCATTATCTAACAACCCATGTGCCAAGTTCGCTTTGCCCTCATTTGATAGGTTAGGATTTTGAGTGTATTTACTGAAATCTGTGTATTTGTACATTTTTGAATAATCTTTATCTATAAAATTACTGTAGAAACTATTTATGACCGGAACGACAAATTTACTATCGATACTTTTAGTCCAAAAAATTAAAACAATAGATGATACTATTAGTAAAATCAAAAATGAGCAGAGTAATTTTTTTCTCATATTTTCTAACCTCATTGTTGAATAAAATACCACTAAATTAGAAGGATAAAAATTTTCTCAAGACTCACAAAGTTATTCACCGCTTACAATAGCTTCTGCTTCTATCTCCACTAAAAGTCTTGAGTCAATCAGTGCTTTAACTTCAACCATAGTGGCAACAGGTTGAATATCTTTGAAAAACTCTCCATGGGCTTTCCCAATCTCTTCCCACTTTGATATATCCGTTACAAACATTCTTGTCCTAACAACATCTGTTAAATTCGCTCCAACTTTATGAAGTGCTTCTTCTATGGTTTTTATAATGTTTTTCGTTTGTTCGTAGGCACTCCCTATTCCAATAACTTCACCATCTTTCATAGCAGTTGTACCAGCAACTTCAACACGATTTCCTACACGAATGGCTCTACAATATCCAACAACTGGCTCCCATGGAGAACCTGTAAAAACTCTTGTTCTTTCGGTCAACTCAGAATCCCCTCTCCATAATGGATAAACTAATATTACCATATCCATGTGCAAATTTATTGAGTTTAACTATCTCCTCCACTATAGTTCTTCTTGCAAAAAAAATTTGTACTATATGCTTTTACTGGCAATAATTTGATTTACAGCTCGTAACGCAGAAGAGATCGCACCTTCAATCCAGCCGGGAAAAAGACTTGTATTATCGCCAGCAAAGTAAATTCTTCCTTGTTCGGCAGACAGTGTTGGGAGCATTCGAATCATCTGTTTCGGCTTATACCAAGCATACGCACCTCGGGAGTAAGGATTATGATCCCAAGAAAAGACCGTCCCACCTTCAAAATTATACGACAATTCAGGAAACACCTGTTTCATTTCTGATACAGCTGAATTAATATTACCAGCTCTAGATATCTCTCGCGCTGATTCACCAGAGGAGTACGAACAAATTAGCCCCCTCCTTGATGTCGTTTGAGTGAATGTAGCATCAAGCAACCATCCAATTTTCAGATCCGTATTTACTGTAGTAAAAGAACTTAGATTGTTCCAGAATCTAGTTCGGCTTTGTATGACGGTACGCGTAACGGAAGTAGAAAGTTGATTTTGAATGACATCATTTTTTTCTTTGCTAAGTGGTGGAGAAAAATGAATGGTACGCAGGACTGTAGAGGGAATGGCCACTATGACCCTATCACAACAGATAGTGAAAGCTTCGCCGGAATTATTATATTGGATCGTCACTCCTTTATTACTTTGTTCAATATGCGTCACAGCACATCCATAACTGATATTAGAGCCTATTGTAAGGGCAAGCTTTTTCGGTAATTGATCCATTCCACCTGCTATAGTCTGTGTACTTCTTTCGGAACTGGCCATTTTAAGGTCAAGCAGTCGCTGTAATGCAGATACTTTGCGAATACCATCACCTAACATCTGCATATATCCGATTTCAAACAGCTTAATCGCACCCGAAGATGCTCCTTGACCTTTAAGATATTCTTCCATTGTCATAGAATCGAGCTGTACCGCTTGTTTTGTTGGCCAGCCCGGCAAAAAAGGATTACCCGTCGCTTTAAGCCCCGGCTTGAGATACTTTTCCAACATCCCCGCATATCCTAAAATTCTTTCCTCAGCTGTAAGTGAAACAGGCCATAGTGCAGGTTCAGCAGTAGAATCTATTATTAATCTCCCGTCGATATATGACAAACTTCTATTGGGGACTGGTAAATTTATTAATTGAACCCCTGCTTGCTGGGCATAACTCAATGTGAGAAAATGATGCGCTCCAATGAAGGCAGCCCCCATTTCGCAAAACATTCCGTCGGCAAATTGATCCCGCATCGTGTAAATGCGACCACCCGGTTGACTATTTGCCTCTAATAAACGCACATTATATCCTTGTTTCATAAGCTCCAAAGTGCATACCAAACCCGCCATCCCTGCCCCAATAACTACAAGACGTTCAGGAAAACGACCTATTGCCATAAAATCCGATTCCTCCAAAGATTACTTATATATACATCATGCTTGTTTATAATCCTTTAGTTCCCAGGCTCTTTTTGTTATTCTATGCTGTTCGTTACTTCAATAAAACAATAGAGGAGCTGCCTGAAGCAAGCTCCTCCACTATCGTGTCCCGGGCCCCGTCGTGTCATATAATCCGGGTTTAAGCTCGCTTATTAGTTCTATGACAAATTTATCAGTTATATCTCATCTATTTGCCTTTTTTTATAAATTTTTCCAATATACTGAATAAAAATAACTGTTATTATCCATATAGCAACTCCAAAAATGCTAATTTTAAATTCATTTGTTCGGATAGTAAATAATTTTAAGACATCAATATCGATTAGGTACCCGATACATGTATACATCAATAAAACTGATATTGCTATTAAATAGTTTGCCTTCTTAGAGTTTATTATCATCATAGATCCTTCCCCCCCCCCAATATTATACAACAAAACCAGCTAAATGCGCCGCGCTGATCGAGGAGAACGAAAGTGGCTTCCGGGAGTGGCTCGATGCCCTACCTGAAGATCGATTGGACAATTCGATCGCTTTATCGTAGCCAGGCCGGAGCACCGTTCGAGACGTCCGCGCGAGACATTTTGATGCATGTCGCCTTACATGGCCAGTATCATCAACGCTGCACTCTGCGCGGGAGGGTTCGAGCCAGCAGTCATTGATTACATCCTATATGCGCGACTTGGTGGAACAGCGACTCTCGAAAATAAGTTGTAAACAGCTACTTTTTAGCTGCAGTCCCGGAAATGAAAATAAGTCTTAGACTGGGGCTGTTTTTATTGAAATAACGTTCTCCGTTTAGCCATACATGCTTCCTTCTGAGTTGCACCACAAAGAATCAAAGTTAATCCGTTCTTTCATGGTAGTTAAATATATTAGGATTGCTGATGTGTTTTAAAAGAGTTTCTGCTTGATCTTTTCGACCAAGCTTTTCATATGCTTGTGCCTCATATTCTAGTGTCAAAACTGGAAGTTCCAAATTAAAAACTCTGACGAGTTGCTTTATTTCATTAAGGTTAGGAACCTTTTCCCATTCGCCGTCAACAATCTTTTCAATGTCTCCAATGATCTCAACCGATATTCCATTGATAATTAATTCACCAAAATGTGAACGTATGAATCCACTTGATGAAAAACCGACATGTCTTCTCACGTGGTCCATAAACAATGACTCAATTTCATATGCCCCTTTTTTGTCTGTTTGTATATCTATGTCTTCTGGATCATAGTGCAATCCCTGTAAGGCAAAACTTGTACTTCCTGTGATTGCCCAATTAATATTACTCGTGGAAAGACGTTCGACCAAAAATTTAAGTACTGCTACAAAATCTGAATTGATCAATTAACCGCATCCTCTCAGGCAGCCCTTCATAGTAGCCTCTTTATTGCTTCTATGATACAAAATATTCCAATTAATTGCCGCTGTATATTTTGGAGTCAGTTAATGCTTATTTTGAAGGGCTACCAATCTTCATTAGTCCTATTAAATCAAGGTTCTTTCAAATGAGAGGTTTTAATCCGTTATATAGAACAAACGTTCCTCGCTAGCCTAACGATGAAAAGCCAACATCTCCATTGTCAATCTTTTCGACGGGCGACATGGAGAACAGCACCCCAGTGGCGGCGAACCGACTTTTCTGGACGACTATTAAGGCGAACTCGGATTTCGTTGAAGAGTTTGTCACGTTTCCATTCATCCATGAGTATGTGCCCAGAGAAGGTTTCGAGGAGTTTAATGTACTCGTCAACATGATAAATGTGCTCCCAATCAAAATGTCGTATGTGAACAACCTCAAACAGGCCGCTTTTCTCTATCTCATCTTTTTGCTCGTGAAGTTGCCCTGGTCGTGGCCAATCGTTGTTTTCTACCGATTTACCTTCGCCGATTTCATAGTAAACGGTTTGAATTTCACGGAAGAATGGGTCTCCATCGTCTGGAAAAACGTGATCTGCGTTCCAAAATGCAAGGTGTCCGCCGGGACGAAGGACCTGCCCTGCCTTAATATACCGAACTTCTGGGTTAACCCATTTCCAAGCGGTTGCAGCGAATACCAGATCAAACCCATTCTCTGCCTCCGATTGCCAGTCTTCGAAGCTCCCGTTGATTATGTCAACGTCCATTCCGACAAGGTTTTGACGGGCAATTGTAACGAGCTCAGCGCCAAGTTCTACGCACGTGATTTTAAATCCGCGCTTGGCTAACGGTAGGGTTGCCTTTCCTGTAGCACAACCCACTTCCAACAAATGATCACCTGGATTTAAATTTGCCGTATGGATTAAATCATCGAACATTTGGTCAGGGTAATCCGGACGCGCCTGCTGATAAATATTCGCGGCTTGTTCAAATGACTCGCGCAATTTTTTATTATTATTCTTCGAGTTCATAATACCCCCTTATTGGAAAACGTTGATTTTCCAGATACAAAGTGATTCCAATTGTAATTATGAGATCTTGCCCTTATAGGTTAAAAAACGGCAGCCGAGTTAATAGGCATTATAGGGAAATTTTTATTTTCCACCCCCGTGTCAGCCTCCTGTTCTCACATTAATTTCGATAAATCCCAACTAATTCCTCTTTAACAATGAATGTGTTGCAAAATGAAAATCGGATCAATTTTGTGTAGCAAGCTGACGACACAAAATTGATCCGATAAATACCTTTTGGGTTAAGAACTTCCCTAACCCTTTACCGAGCCGGCGGAAACCTGCATGAACGATTTGTTCGTAAAAATGTACACGACCAGCACTGCAACGAGCAATCATTCTCCTATTAAACATAAACAAACCTCCTTTAAAGGATACAATCCTTGTATTAGTTCCTTACTTATGTAACCCCGACAAACCCAGTACCTATTAACCTTGATGCTCTCTTGATTTTTTTGCTGATCACCCCTCCAGAATAAACTGTGCTGCAGAAGTCAAAGAAGTTTGAAGTTAAACATGCCTAACCATTGTTGCTTGGAACTGCAGAAGTCAAAATGAAATATCCGGCCTGTTACTAAACGGAAAAGGAGCAGCTGCCGAAGGCGATCTGCTCCCTGGGTTATTGAACTCCCTCAGTACGATTCTGTTTTCTCACGAATGCTCGCTTATTCGCAGGATTTCACCCTTGTCAGATTTTCGGAAAGATTGTAAGAGCAACCGAGTTGAGGACCGGGACAATATGAAGGCGCG
>NZ_JANQBD010000009.1 GCF_024722015.1 Paenibacillus radicis (ex Xue et al. 2023)
ATAGCTACGTACGGAAGGGATAAGCGCTGAAAGCATCTAAGCGTGAAGCCCCCCTCAAGATGAGATTTCCCAGTATGTAAGACCCCTTGAAGACGACGAGGTTGATAGGTTCGGGGTGGAAGTGCCGCAAGGTATGGAGCTGACGAATACTAATCGGTCGAGGGCTTATCCATAAATATCTGCGATGTGTAACATCGTTAGAACAAAGCGTTGCTCAACGCTGCTTGTTTCGGATCTAGTTTTCAAGGAATAAACCTTGACATTCGTTTGGTGATGATGGCGGAGGGGAACCACGCGTTCCCATCTCGAACACGACCGTTAAGCCCTCCAGCGCCAATGGTACTTAGACCGCAGGGTCTTGGGAGAGTAGGACGTTGCCAAGCAAAGCAACAGAAAAGAGTCTTTTGGGTTTATATCCAAAAAGACTCTTTTTGTTTTATGAAGCTTTGAATTTTTAAGGGGCATACTAAGAAAAGGAAAGTTTGGGAGTCATATTTGCATATTTTACAACTCCTTCCAATGCTTCCAAGCGCACAACAATATATACTTGACATTAAAAAAGGCCTTTTGATACTATTGCAATAATATCTACCGGCAAGTATGAAAATGAGGGAGGATTTAGTTCCGTGTGGGAAAACAAGTTTGCTAAAGAAGGACTAACATTTGATGATGTATTATTGGTGCCGCGAAAGTCGGAGGTTTTTGGTAAAGAGATCGATATTTCAACGCAGTTAACGGATAAGATTAAATTAAACATTCCTTTGCTTAGCTCTGCAATGGATACAGTAACGGAATCGGCTTTGGCCATTTCTATCGCAAGAGAAGGGGGCATAGGGATTATTCACAAGAATATGCCTATCGCCCAGCAGGCCGAGGAAGTTGACCGGGTTAAGCGTTCAGAGAGTGGAGTTATAACAAACCCGTTCTCACTTACAGCTGAGCATCATGTTTATGATGCCGAAGAGCTGATGGCTAAGTACCGTATCTCCGGTGTACCGATTTGTGATGAGAATAAAAAGCTTGTAGGCATTCTGACAAACAGGGATCTTCGTTTTGTACATGATTATTCGATCAAGATCAAGGATGTTATGACACGCGAGAATCTAGTCACGGCTCCTGTAGGAACAACCTTGCAGCAGGCAGAAGGCATTTTGCAAAAGCATAAAATTGAAAAGCTTCCAATCGTTGACGAGCATAACACACTTAAAGGTCTTATAACGATTAAGGATATTGAGAAAGCCATTCAGTTCCCTAACTCGGCGAAGGACAAGCAGGGCCGTTTGGCAGTAGGCGCTGCAGTAGGTGTCTCCAAGGATGTAATGGAGCGTGCGGCGGCTTTGGTTGAAGCAGGAATTGATATGATTGTTGTAGACTCCGCGCATGGACATCATATTAATATTTTAAAGACGGTTAGGAAGCTTCGTGATCAATACCCTGATCTTCCTATCTGCGCTGGTAATGTTGCTACTGGTGATGGTACGAGAGATCTAATTGAAGCTGGCGCATCGATGGTAAAGGTTGGTATTGGTCCTGGATCAATTTGCACAACTCGTGTTATTGCAGGTATTGGTGTACCGCAAATTACAGCCATCTACGACTGTGCGTCGGTTGCCAAGCAATATAATGTGCCGATTATCGCAGACGGCGGGATTAAGTACTCTGGGGACGTTACAAAGGCTATTGCAGCTGGCGCAAGCGCAGTTATGATCGGTAGCCTGTTCGCTGGTACCGATGAAAGCCCTGGTGATTCGGAAATTTACCAAGGCAGAAAGTTTAAAGTTTATCGCGGCATGGGCTCGCTTGGGGCTATGAAGGAAGGCAGCAAGGACCGTTATTTCCAGGAAAATGAAAGCAAGCTGGTTCCTGAAGGTATCGAAGGACGCGTTGCTTACAAGGGGCCGTTGGCTGATACGGTGTATCAATTGATCGGTGGTTTGCGTTCGGGAATGGGTTATTGTGGAGCGAGTACTATACCTGAGCTTATCAACGATACCTCTTTTATCCGTATTACCGGAGCAGGGCTACGTGAAAGCCATCCACATGATGTTCAAATTACGAAGGAAGCTCCAAACTATTCTATGTAAAAATAGCAGTGATTTTAGAAGAGAGACGGCGCCTGATGAGGCTGCCGTTTCTTTTTTTGAACATGCCTCTGGTGCTGTGGTACAATAGTAAATACGCGTTTATATACTATTTTACTAGGAGGAGTGAGAGCTTTGTTGCTGTCTGTAAGGCGCATATCTGTCCTGATTGTTGTTGCATTGCTAATTCAGTTATGTACGTTTGTTATTCAACCCAAAAGTGTTATGGCGGCAGATGCGCCGGCGCCGGATTTGAAGCTGGATGTGAAATCTGCCATTTTGATAGAAGCCAGTACGGGTCAAGTTTTGTTTGAGAAAGATGCGGATACAGCATTACCCCCAGCCAGTATGGCCAAGATGATGACAGAATATTTGGTTATGGAAGCTGTTAAGAGCGGCAAAATTAAGTGGGATGACATGGTGACGACAAGCCAGTATGCTGCGGATGTAATCGGGTCCGGGGGGCTTCTTGCTTTTAAAGAACAGGCCACGGTAAAAGATTTGTTTGCGGCAATGTCCATTTATTCAGCGAATGATGCTTCAGTAGCGCTTGCTGAGAAGATTGGTGATACAGAAGAGAATTTTGCTAAGCTCATGAATGAGAAGGCCAAGCAGCTTGGACTATCCGATCAGGCGCATTTTATTAATGCTACGGGTTTATCAAGGGCTGACCTTGGCAAATATGCTCCAAAGGAGCTGCAAGGGGAGACTCTTCTTACCGCAAGGGATGCTGCAATTTTGGCTTATAATATTATCAAGGATCATAAAGAAATTCTTGAATACACCAAGACTACTTCCAAGAAATTTCGCGAAAAAGATAAAACACCGATGATCAACTGGAACTGGATGCTGGAAGGCAATAAAGATAATGTTAACTTCAAGAAATACGCATATCCAGGATTGGATGGTCTGAAGACAGGTTCTACAGATGATGCGGGTTATTGCTTTACAGGTACGGCAGAACGGAATGGCTTTCGGTTAATTAGTGTGGTTATGGGAACGAAGAAAGAGCCCCAGCGTTTTGAAGAAACAAGAAAAGTGCTGGATTATGGCTTTAATAATTTTGAAACGAAACAAGTGCTTACAGCCAAGTTAGAAATAGATTCCTTGAAGGTAGTAAATATTAAGAAGGGTGTTGCTACTCAAGTACCGGTTGTAACACAAACAGGAATTACCTTCGTTGCGAAAAAAGGAGCTACACCGGATCAATTCGTAATAACCGCTTCACCGGCAGATGAAAGTAAGCTTGTAGCCCCTATCGCCAAAGGGGATGTGCTGGGAACGGTGAAGGTGACTTATGCGGGTACAGAAAAAACGGCTAATTTGATAGCTGTGGATGATGTTGAAAAGGGTAGCTGGTTCCGACTGTTCTTCCGGGCTATTGGCAACTTTTTTGTAGATATGATCTCGGGAACAAAGAAATAAGAAACCAAGCAAAGCGGTTGTGTATTTAAAGGTATTCCTGTAAAATAATTGTTTAGTAGTTTGTGGATTAAGAAATTTATTGATAGATGTTTGGAGGAGTAGGAAAATGGAAACTGGTACATCGCGTGTTAAAAAAGGTATGGCCGAAATGCAAAAAGGTGGCGTCATCATGGACGTCATGAATGCAGAGCAAGCAAAGATTGCAGAAGCAGCAGGGGCTTCCGCTGTTATGGCATTAGAGCGCGTGCCTTCTGATATCCGTGCAGCTGGCGGGGTAGCTCGTATGGCTGATCCAACGGTTATGGAAGAGGTAATGAAGGTTGTAACAGTTCCTGTTATGGCTAAAGCTCGGATTGGGCATTTTGTTGAAGCAAAAATTCTTGAATCTATGGGCGTCGATTATATCGATGAGAGTGAAGTACTAACACCTGCAGATGAAGTTTTCCATATCTTTAAAAAGGATTTCACGGTTCCATTTGTATGCGGAGCAAGAGATCTGGGTGAGGCATTGCGTAGAATCGGCGAAGGCGCGTCTATGATCCGTACCAAAGGTGAGCCAGGAACTGGCAACATTGTTGAAGCTGTGCGTCATATGCGTACAATGGTTGGCCAAATTAAAAGAGTACAAGCTATGTCAAAAGACGAGCTTATGGCAGAAGCTAAAAACCTGGGAGCACCTTATGAGCTGCTGCTGCAAGTTCACGAAACAGGTAAGTTGCCTGTAGTTAACTTCGCTGCTGGCGGTGTATCCACACCGGCGGATGCGGCTTTGATGATGCATCTGGGTTCAGATGGCGTATTCGTAGGATCCGGTATTTTCAAATCGGAAAATCCTGAGAAGTTCGCAAAAGCAATCGTAGAAGCTACAACGCATTATACGGATTATGCCTTGATTGCGGAGGTTTCCAAAAACTTGGGAGCGCCAATGAAAGGTATCGAAATCTCCAAGCTGGATGTTACACAGCGCATGCAGGATCGCGGCTGGTAATTGTCAGCTGAGAGGGTGGACAGGTATGAAAATAGGGGTTTTAGCTTTGCAAGGGGCCGTTGCTGAGCATATCAGGCTTATTAACAAGGCAGGCGGCGAAGGCGTCGTTGTTAAAAGAACGGAGCAACTCGATGAAGTTGAAGGCATCATTATTCCAGGCGGCGAAAGCACGACCATCGGAAAGCTGATGCGCACCTACAACTTCATTACGAAGCTGCAGTCGTTCTCGCAGCAAGGAAAGCCAATCTTCGGTACCTGCGCCGGTCTTATTGTGATTGCCAAGGATATCGCAGGACAGCCGGAGGCCCATCTTGAGTTGATGGATATCAAAGTAGCCCGTAATGCGTTCGGACGTCAACGGGAAAGCTTTGAAACGGATTTGGCTATTAAGGGAATTGCTGACGATGTTCGAGCGGTATTTATTCGAGCGCCATTGATCGAGGAAGTAGGTCCAGGCGTCGATGTATTAGCAACATACCGCGATCAAATAGTTGCGGCGCGTCAAGGACACTTGCTCGCGGCTTCGTTCCATCCGGAACTGACTGATGATGAGCGGATGCATGCATATTTCCTGGACATGGTACGTGAAACGAGGTAGGAGGAGTCTCCTTGTTGGATGTAAAGTTATTACGCAGTGATATAGGACGCGTGGAGCAGGGGATGAAGAACCGCGGCAAAACGCTGGACGATATAAGTCGCTTCACCAGCCTTGATACGAAGCGAAGAGAGCTTCTTCAAGAAGTGGAGCAATTGAAAAACCGCCGCAACGTCGTTTCTCAAGAAGTCGCCGCTTTGAAGAAAGCGAAGCAGGATGCTGATGCATTGATTGAGGAAATGAAGGGTGTTGGCGATCGGATCAAGGAGCTGGACGACGAAATTCGTGTTCTGGAAACCGATCTGAATGGCATTATAATGGCTTTGCCTAATGTTCCGAATGATAGTGTGCCTGTTGGGAGCTCAGAAGAGGATAACATCGAAATTCGTCGTGTAGGCGAACCTGCTAAGTTCTCTTTCGAGCCTAAGGCACATTATGATATTGGGCATGACCTCGGAATTCTCGATTTTGAGGCTGCTGGGAAAGTAACGGGCTCGCGGTTTGTTTTCTATAAAGGGTTGGGTGCGCGTCTGGAACGGGCTTTAATCAGCTTTATGATGGATTTGCACAGCGATGAACATGGCTATGAAGAAATGCTGCCGCCCTATATTGTCAACCGCGATAGCTTAACGGGTACCGGACAGCTTCCGAAATTTGAAGAAGATGTGTTCAAAATTGCGGATACCGATTATTTCTTGATACCTACAGCCGAGGTTCCGGTAACCAATTATCACCGGGATGATATATTGACGCTGGAGGAGCTTCCGAAATATTTCGTCGCATTCAGCGCCTGTTTCCGTTCTGAGGCCGGTTCTTCGGGCAGAGATACCCGTGGCTTGATTCGCCAGCATCAGTTCAATAAGATTGAACTGGTGAAGCTGACGGCGCCTGAGAAGTCCTACGAGGAGCTGGAAAAGCTCACAGCGGATGCTGAGAAGGTGCTGCAGCTGTTGAAGCTGCCTTACCGTGTACTTACGTTGTGTACAGGCGATATTGGGTTCTCCTCGGCGAAAACATATGACTTGGAGGTATGGCTGCCTAACAGCAATACGTACCGAGAAATTTCGTCGTGCAGCAACTTTGAAGATTTCCAGGCTCGCCGAGCGAATATTCGCTTCCGTCGTGATGCCAAAGCAAAACCTGAGTTCGTTCATACACTGAATGGCTCCGGCTTGGCACTAGGCCGTACGGTGGCTGCTATATTGGAAAATTATCAGCAGGAAGACGGCAGCGTTCTGATTCCTGAGGTGCTTCAACCCTATATGAACCATGCAACCAAGATCACTAAAAAATAGCACTTGATATTGCATGTACAATTATGATACAATGCTTTTTGTCACCTGGAGAGGTGGTCGAGTGGTTTAAGGCAGCGGTCTTGAAAACCGCCGAGGTCGTGAGGTCTCCGTGGGTTCGAATCCCACCCTCTCCGCCATTTATTTATTAAATGGCCACTTACGTGAGATGATAGATTACAACCCTACATAATTAAACCAAAAGCTGTGGAATCCATGTTAACTTGGATTGTGCGGCTTTTTTTCTCGTTATCAGGATGGCACCGCGCATTTATCAGGTTCCTTTTTTTACTGCTGTCTGTTGGGTATAAAGTCGTTTAGGGTTCCGCACCTTATAGAAGTGGAGGTGTTGATAAAATGGCAAAGACCGATAGCTTGGCAATCGATCAACAGCAGCTTGTAGAAGCATGGCAAAGAACGATACCAACGGTGCTTAATACATCCGACAAGGCAGAGGTTAAGGCGGATGCAGCTGATCCTAATGCCCTATGGGTAAGTATTGTAACTGAAGGGCGTAACGGTTACAGCTTTGACTTTAAGTGCACGTACGTGGACTCTAGAGAGGTTAAGGTGGAATTTGTCGATGTAGAGGTTGAAGGACGGAATGCGGATGAGCGAACTACGGTGATCCAAACGTTGATCGATGACTATGTCAGGCATATTCATGAGTGTGCGCAGCAGTTGCATGCTCTGACATCTAAATAGCGGAGGGCACAATGACAAAAAACAAAAGTGACGTAGATAAAAATTTGCAAAATGTAGTTAAGGATTTTGATAAGCAAGTCGTTACCAGTCATCAGGCGCAGCAGGTTCAGCAGCAAACGAATGATCACCGGCATCAGGATGCGCTCAATCACGATAAGCCGATAGGCGATTCAGTTCTTACCGATAAAGACTAATAGAGACGAAAGGAGCTCAGAATATGCCAAAGGATATTCCACAACCGGTAAACCCGCCAAGCGGTAAAAAGAATCAAGACGAGCATAATCAGGTTCAAGAACCGCTCTCGGGGTCTAAGAAGGTCAAACAGCAGAATCATTCCCGTCATAATAACGGCGAAGGATAGACGAGTGTCTATAAAAGAAAAAGAGCCCTTTCGAGGGTTCTTTGTTTGTTCATTTCTTTGTCAGTTGAGAATGGGTAAGAGAGGCGTCCAAGCTGCGAAGATTCGAGATTATAAGTTTTTCGATGTCAGGAAATGAAAGCATTCCAACAACATGGAGTGTGCCAGTTCTTCATCATCAGCATAGCTGTATAGCATTCCGCCTTGAGCCAATTCCTCGCAAACATCATCCAACTCGGAGCAGATCGTGATAGATAATTCATTATATATGATGTAGAACCTACCATTTGTAAGCAACCTTTTGCACACCCCATTTCCATAGTTTCCTCATTCTACCATGAAGTATAAAAAAAGAGAACCGACGAATCGGCTCATTTTTAATAGGTCTCCGAATGGTTATAAGCATGCGCATTAAGCGCTAAAATAAAGCGGGTCAGTTCATCGATATAGAAGATGTGAAGCCGATGCATGGCTCGCGTACAAGCTGTGTAGAATAGTTTGCGCTCGCTTTCTTGATCATATTGACTATGAGAAGCATTCCACAGCAGCACAGCATCAAATTCCAGGCCTTTGGCCAAATAAGCGGGCATGATCAGAATACCCTTTTCAAAGGAATGATCGTTCTTGGTGATTAATGCTACCGGTATCGAGGGAAATAGCCGCTCATAAGCTACACGGCTCTCCTCTGCCGTTTTGGTAAGAATAGCAATGGATTGTATTCCCTCAGCCTGCAAGGCATTCAAATCAGCGATTACGCTTGCTGTGAGGCTATTTATGTCAGTGGCTCTTAGGACAAGCGGTTTTTCGCCATTACGATTAAAAGGTTCTATGGCTTCACCATTCGGCAGCATAGCTTTGGTGAACTCAACGATCTCACGGGTAGATCGGTAGCTTCGTACCAAGCGAATGATATCCGTTTGTCCGGCGCCGAACAATTCAATGACATGGTTATATCCATGCGGATTGCTTGGTGTGTCTACGTTATTTTTTTCATTGGATTCACTAGTGACCGTGCTATTAGTATAGATAGCTTGGTTCATATCACCCAACAAAGTCATTTTGCTGCGGGGGAACAGTCTTTTCAAAAAGGTGAATTGGAATGCCGAATAGTCCTGAGCCTCATCTATAATGACATGACGAACCGTGTTGTATGATTGAAAGCCTTCAATTAGCTCATTCAAATATAGCAAGGGAGTGGCGTCTTCAAAAGCAAGCTGTTGGTTGTCGAGCTGTGCAACGGTTTGGAGGCATATAGCTTCCCAATCCGCCGGCAGCAATGTTCCCTCTATGGACTCGAGCAGGCTGCGGCTGTGTTCTTGGAACAACTGCTTGTAGAGGGCGTGAATGTTAATGAATTTCAGCTTTTTAATCTTACGGCGAAGCGGCTGGAAATTCTGATGAACGACATATCTGCTCAATAGAAATGCTTCCTGTTTGGCATCATAGAACAGTTGTTCCTGATCTGTGTTCCTCTCCTCCATAGTGCTGAAAGCCTTCTGGTACTCATCCTTGTCGAGCAGCTCCATAGCTTCCTTCACCCAAGCTTCAGTTCGCTCGGCTTTGGCCAAAGCCTTAAGCTCCTTAAGCAGCCAGTCTTTCATCAGTTGTACCCGGTTGCTCAGCTTAATGGACGGATCTATACCGTAAAAATAGTCGCTCAATTGCTGCTGGGATATCAACACTTTGCCGCGAAACCTAAGATCTTTGAAGATCATATCGGCTTGCTCCAAATGCTGCGCATAGCTGTCCATAATACGAATAAAAGCATGAGAGGACTTGAACTGGATACCGCTTTGGCGTATGGCGTACGCAGGGTCGTTTCTCGCTGTTAGCCTATATTCCATCTGGGTATACTGATCTTCGACATTATAACGGCTGCCTAAACGGTATTGTAAATATTGCTGATAGGTCGTTTGCTGCATGTTGGTTTCCCCGAGCTCCGGGAGCACCGTTGAAATATAGCTGTT
Organism: Paenibacillus radicis (ex Xue et al. 2023); assembly: GCF_024722015.1. GTDB lineage: Bacteria > Bacillota > Bacilli > Paenibacillales > NBRC-103111 > Paenibacillus_S. The sequence goes on from NZ_JANQBD010000009.1 coordinate 9,412, forward strand.
AAATAAGTCATTTGGCGAAAAAAGCACCATATTATCAGCATTGAGCGTGTTTCTGTGCTTATACATAAGGTAAGCAACTCGTTGCAGCGCAACGGAGGTCTTACCGCTACCTGCTGCACCCTGGACGATTAGAACCTGATGCCGGTCATCCCGAATGATCTGGTTCTGCTCTTTTTGGATAGTAGCCACTATGCTTTTCATTCGATCATCGGCGTTTTGACCGAGCATAGTCTGTAAAATTTCATCGCCAATGGTGATTCCTGTATCGAACATTGCCTTCATTTCGCCCTGCCGAATGACATACTGCCGTTTCAACTCAACTGTTCCGTCAATTTGTCCGCCGGGTGTCTTATAAGAAGCAGGTCCTGGCGGGAAATCGTAAAATAAGTTGGAGATAGGCGCTCGCCAATCATAAATCCAATACTGCTGCGTAGCTTCGTCAAAGAAGGATGAGGTTCCTATGTAAATGCTCTCCGTATCCTGATAGCCGCTTTCTGTAAAATCTATCCGGCCAAAATAAGGAGTATCATGCAGTCGAAGAAGTTGCTTCAGCGTGTCCTCAGCATGCAGAAGATCTCTTTCCTGATTGACCATAACCATAGATTGCTGATTAATGCTTGTATAGGTCTCCATGATTTCGTCCGGATTATTCATATTAACGGTAATGTCGGCCCAAAAATCACGGTTGGTGTCGATAGCGGTTTCTAATCTTTGTTCGGCGAGCTGTCCTACTTCATTAACGCGAGTTTTGATCAACCCGGCAACGCGGCGAAGCCGCTGCTCTTCTTCGTTCCATGCACGGTCATGCATTGTCATACCTATACCAGCCTCCTTCACACAGAGTGTACAATTGCGGAAAATGTATGCGTACATTCTGAAGTTAATGTAACATATAGTCACTTTTTCATGCAATTGCGTAAGCTAGTAGTATAGGTAGGCCGTACAGCTGAGCGAAACTTTAAGGAGGTGGCCCCATGATCATTTTAAAGACACCACAAGAAATTGCCAAAATGCGTGAAGCGGGGAGAATTCTGGCTTTATGTCATCAAGAAATAGGTAAACGAATCGGACCAGGCGTTACAACCTTGGAGATCAATGATTTTGCAGAGCAGTTTATTACAAGGCATGGTGCTCAGCAGGTAACTAAAGGGTACAAAGGCTTTCCATTTGCAACTTGCGCTTCGGTTAACGATGTGATCGCTCATGGATTCCCGAACCCTGTGCCGCTAAAGAGTGGTGACATTGCCAAGATAGATATTGTGTGCAGTTATAACGGATGGATGGCGGATTCAGCCTGGACCTACATGATCGGAACGGTTTCCCCTGAAGCCAAGAGGTTGGTGAAGGTCACTAAGGAATGTTTGGATCGTGGTATCGCGCAAGCAGTGGCTGGACGTCATATTGGAGATGTGATGCATGTAGTTCAGAAGCATGCCGAAGATGCGGGGTACTCGGTTGTCAGAGATTTGGTTGGGCATGGGATCGGTCAATCGATGCACGAGGCCCCTTCATTCGAGCATACGGGCAAGCCGGGGAAAGGCTTCAAGCTGAGAGAAGGCATGGTCATTACGATAGAACCGATGATTAATGCAGGAGGCTATGAGATGTTCATCGACTCCGATGGCTGGACAGCGCGAACCTGGGATGGAAGCTTATCCGCTCAATTTGAGCATACCGTGGCGATAACAAAGGAGGGCCCACAAATCTTGACATTGGTGTAAAAGGATTGATGAGAGCTCTTCTTGTAGGGCTCTTTTTTATTCGTGCAAAAGCTATACTTGGATTCAAATACAGTAGTTAGTCAGAGAGTATGCAGGTATATGTTTTTATATTAGGTCTATATACCTATACATAATTGGAAACTCGGCACCGAAATTATCAAGGTGTTAATTTGACTGCAAAAAGCAATTTTTTCCAGTAGAAATTAACAACAAAAAATCCATATAGAGATAGATTATATTCGGAGGCTGCGAAGATGAAATTGACATTGTTCAAAAAACTTTTATTTAGCTTTTTGGTAGTTTTACTGCTGTTGTCGACCATAAGTATTACAGCAATAACGAACATGGGCAATATGGGTAAGAAGTCGAAGCAAACGACTGAAATAGGGTTGACGAATGTTATTCTGCTAGGCAATTTAAATCATAACCTGATTGAGCTTGACGATCTGATGTTGCGAATCCAGTTAAATCTCGAAGATCAAAGAGCACAGGAAGGCCTAGGCATGGATGCCGAAAGTCAAACGGATAAAGCAACCCGTCTGTTCAATGAAATTCAAGGAAAGGTAAAGAAGGTTGATGGAATAGCCTTTACTGAAAAGGATGCCGGTTTGATCAAGTATTTTGCTCAAAACTGGAATGCTTATGCTGAAAAGTTTCCGGCGATCTTGAGCGGTGTACAAAAACGCGGACCTGAAGGGATGGATCTCATTCGTCAGGGGAATGTTTTTTTAAGCAGCTGCAGCGCAATTGTCAGTATGCTTAGTGAAAATAACCAGGGATATGCCAATGAGTGGGCTGCTGAGCTCACTGATTCGTATGAGTCTGGCGTTGCCTGGGTTATAGCGTTGAGCTTAATTGCTATAGCCGCTGGCCTCGCTGTATCGTTCTTGATTGCCAGACATGTATCCAAACCGATACAAGAGATGAGCTCCATTGCAAAACGAGTATCATCAGGAGACCTATCCGTTAATAATTCCATTCTCACTCGTCAGGATGAAATTGGAGAGCTGAGTGGAGCTTTCGGACAGATGACTGACCATATGCGCCAAATGATACTTAAAATTAACGAGCATGCCCAGCTAGTGGCAGCTTCCGCAGACCAGCTTAATATAAGCTCGGATGAGATGCAGATCTCCTCACGGCAAATTGCAGAAACGGTTAAGGATGTAGCTGACGGCGCGAATAAGCAGACCCTAAGTATGGAAGAGACATCGCGTTCTATGGAGGAAGTTGGCGCAGGAATCGGACGACTCGCCGAGAATGCGGCTTCCATCTCTGAAACGGTGGAGTCATCAAGGCAGCAAGCGGAGAATGGGGGCAACTCTATTCAAATTACAGTCCAGCAGATGAGCTCTATAAGTGAATCCGTTCACCAAACGGATCTTGTTATCAAGATGCTCGACCATAAATCACAGCAAATTGGCAGTATCCTGCAAGCTATCCAAGATATCGCCCAGCAAACGAATCTACTCGCGTTAAATGCAGCGATAGAAGCGGCAAGAGCTCATGAACATGGAGCGGGATTTGCTGTAGTAGCGGCAGAGGTACGTAAGTTAGCGGAGCAGTCCAGCAGCTCTTCGGGTGAAATAGCTCAACTGCTGAATGAGATTCAAACGAGTATTCATGAATCCGGTGAATCGATGAGTAAAGTTAAGGATGAAGTACAAACAGGAATTGAAATGGTTCGCGAGACAGAGCTTAATTTCGATCATATCAGGCAATCAACAACAGAGATTGCTTCTCAGATTCAGGAAATGGCGGCGACCTCGGAAGAAATGTCCGCTGGAGCGCAGCAAATTACAGCAGCTGTCCAACAAGTTACGGCTATTGCCCATAAATCATCTACAGCATCACAGAATGTGGCGTTAACTGCGAGCAATCAGCTAAAAACGACGGGTGAGGTTCAATCCTCCGTAAAATCCCTATCCGAGATGACGGAAGAGCTGCATCGTCTATTATCACAGTTCAAGGTTTCGTAAGAAAAGACGATAGCAAGGCAGCCAACAGACAAGCATTCCAGTCCATAGGACTGAAATGCTTGTCTGTATTTTTTTGCAACTAATAAATGTATGAGAGATTGTTGCACTGAATTAGAAAAATTTTACTAAATTAAGAAAAGAGGGTTGAATAAAATTTGTAAGCGCTTTATAATACATTTGAAACGGTTCAAATTATCGGATCGGCTATATTTGCTTTTACAGTGTAAAAAGGATCCTTTACCGGAACTCTTTAGTAAAAACTTAGAATATGAAACAAACGTGTTACTACAATGATAATTTAGTTGACATTAAGTTATCGCGAATCTATACTGAAAATAATTATTTAACTCAAATTTTGAACCGGTTCAAATCCGAAAGCAACCACTTTTTCCTATTGGAAGACGATTTTTACTGGGTTTCAGCAGTTTTATAGGGTTTGTTTCTATTATTTATTGAAAAATCATTTATTGCGTCGACAGGTATTTTCATAATTCAATGTCATGTTATATAACGTTGAAGTTGTGTAGTGAGAAAAATGATTTTTTTTGAAATTGATTTGAACCGGTTCAAATCAATATTTAAGGAGGTGGTTGTAGAATTTTTATGATTGCTGGAAGTCAACCAAGTGTTACCTGTGGAAAATTTCTACCAAATTCATTTTCAGGGGGAGAATCAACTAATGAAATCAAACCGTTTATTGACAACCGCACTGACAAGCGCTCTTTCATTATCCATGGTTTTGGCAGGCTGCTCTAGCGATAGCGGAAAACCGGCCGACGGCTCGAAAGCACCAGCAGGAGATAAGTCAGCTAAGCCTGTGGAAATATCCATCTGGGGCGGATGGCCGGAGCTGGATCCGTGGTTTCAAAAAATGGCCGATGAGTTCAAGAAAACTAATCCGAATGTAACGGTCTCGATTTCTTCATTCCCGCTTCGCGACTACGAGAAGAAGGTTGCAGCAGCGCTTCCCTCAAAAAGCGGGGCAGATATCCTTCCCTTAAATCCGAATCTGGCGCTTCGCTATATTCAAGGTAATATGCTTCAACCCGCACCTGAGGATTTAGTCAAACAAGTGAATTCGGGTATTCATCAAAAATTGGTTGTCGATAACACAAAAGTGAAGGATAAGACCTATGGCGTACCTGCTCTGATGGGGGCGGGAGCCATTTACTATAACAAAGACATGCTGAAAGAAGCCGGGCTTACCGCTCCTCCAACTGCAGATCAACTGCTGGAGTACGCACAGAAGTTGGCTAAAAGAGATGCCTCCGGTAATCTGGAGCGTGCAGGTATGAGTCTTCGGTTAAGCGGCGGGGGCAGCGGGGTTGGAGAAAAGTTCTGGAATCTCCTCGCACAGAGGGGCGGCAGTATTATTAAAGAAGCTTCTCCAGGAAAATACAAGGCGGATTACAACACGGATGCCGGGCTTCAAACGTTGAAAATGTATGTAGATATGGTACATAAGTACAAAACGGATGATCCCAAGGTTAAGCATGATACTGAGGCGTTTCAAACCAAGCTGGCTGCATTTTATGTCCGGGAATCCAACGTTATCATCGATACTAAGAAAAAAGCTCCTGATTTAAACTATGATGCGGCACCGCTTAAGTCCAATGTTGTAAGTATAGTTAATTTCTACGTATCTAGCGCACAAAAAGAGAAGGCGGATGCAGCCTGGAATTTCATTCGCTTCTTAACGAAACCTGAGAATCATGCACAAATGATTGCAATGACGGGTTGGTTGCCTGCGCGTGATGACCTGGATCTGAGCAATCTATATAAAGATTACCCGCAATATAAAGCGTTCTTCACCAAGCAAGATTTACAGGCATACCCGCCGGTTGCTGAGTTTGATGAGATCCTGACCAAGTTTGCCGACCGTTTAGCTACTAAGGGCTTCACTGATGCATCTTTTGTTGACAATCCGGAGAAGATGAAAGCTTTCTTGGATGAAGCAGCTAAAGAAACGAACGATATTCTGAAAAAAGCTGGAGTATTGGCGGAATAGTGAGACAAAGCGAGTCTAATTGAAGATTAGGCTCGCCCATCTAAGGGGTGAAACATGCCAAGCAAATTGAAATTCGCCATTGTTGGGGCTGGTGTAATTGCAAGATTCCATGCAGAATCTATTCTTCAGAAGCATGCGGATGCAGAATTGATAGCCATTGCCGACCCAAGTATTGAAAAGGCACGAAGACTGGGAGAGCAGTTTAACGTTCGTTATGTATTTGATAACTATGAGGAACTGCTTAAGCTTTCGGACATTGATGTCGTATGCGTATGTACGCCAAGTGGTATGCATAGCGAAGTAACCATAGCGGCGGCCCAAGCCGGGAAGCATGTGTTGTGCGAGAAGCCATTGGAGATTAAGGCCGATAAAATGACCGCGATGATCAAGGAATGCCGAAAGCAGCAGGTTAAGCTCGGCTGCGTATTTCAAAGGCGGCTCATGCCGGCGGCGCTGCACGCACGCCAAGCGATTCAAGATGGCAAGCTCGGCAAGCTTGTTATGGGAAATGCGTATTTGAAATATTATCGCAGTCCCGAATATTACGGCAGCGGCGGATGGCGAGGCACTTGGGATCTCGACGGCGGGGGAGCTTTAATGAATCAAGGTGTACATGGAGTGGATCTAATCCAATTTTTAATGGGAGATGTTGCATCCGTATTTGCTTATACCGCTCCGCTTGTCCGCAGTATTGAAGTCGAAGATACGGCGGTAGTTGCCATAAAGTTCATAAATGGGGCATTTGGCGTTATTCAAGGGACGACTTCCATCTATCCGGGCCAGGAAACGCGCTTTGAGCTGCATGGGGATAAAGGAACGATTGAGTTTGGCGATGAAGGCATTAAGCAGTGGAATTTCATGGAGCATAAGGAAGAAGCGCCGGTAATTCATGACACACTTGGACTTGGCTCCAGCAGCAATCCGCAGCAAATTTCAATCGAGGGGCACTGCTTTTATATTGAGGATATGATTCAAGCTATTCGTGAGGATAGGGAACCGCATATCAATGGAGAGGAAGCAAGGAAATCCGTTGATTTGATCCTGGCGATTTATGAATCGTCACGTTCCGGCAAAGAAATCATGTTGTAATCTGACCAACCAGGAGGGTAATCCTATGGTAAAATTAGCAATAGATGGGGGAGTACCGACGAGAACCAAGTCGTTCCCCGACTGGCCGATATATGGAGAAATGGAGGAGCGTCTCCTTCTCGAAGTGCTGCATTCCGGTAAATGGGGAGGGACAGGACGTATCCAGCTCCCGGAAGCGGAGAAGCAATTTGCAGCAATCCACGACGCGAAGCACGCAATTACCGTAGTCAACGGAACGGTAGCTATTACTATTGCGCTGCAAGCGGCTGGTGTCCAACCTGGCGATGAGGTTATCATGCCGCCGTACACCTTTTTTGCAACCGCGTCGGCTGCACTGATGTTTGGTGCTATACCCGTATTCGTAGACGTAGAGGAAAACACACTTCTGCTTGATGCGAGTAAGGTTGAAGCCGCCATCACACCTAGAACAAAAGCGATAGTTCCCGTCCATATTGGTGGAGCTATGGCTGATATGACACAACTGAAAGCCATTGCTGATAAATATAAGCTGCGTATTATTGAGGATTCAGCGCAGGCGGTAGGGGCGCGCTGGAATGGTTCAGGAGCCGGAACGATTGGCGATCTGGGCACGTTCAGCTTCCAGTCAACGAAGAACATTAACTCAGGCGAAGGTGGAATGATCCTTACCCAGAGCGATGAGATGGCAGATCTGGCATGGTCCCTTATTAACGCCGGAAGAGTTCGCAGCGGTGAATGGTATCAGCATGAAAATGTGGGCTGGAATCTACGAATGACGGAATTCCAGGCCGCTATTCTGATCGCCCAGTTAAGCCGATTAGAGCAACAGATGATAACCCGTGAGAAAAATGCGAAGCTGCTCGAAGAGCTAATGCGCCAAATCGAGGGCATTCGGGTTCTTGATAGAGACCCTCGAATCACCCGCCATGCCAATCATTTGTTTTTATTCAAAATAATGCCGGAGCTTGCCGAACGAATCTCTAAACAAGAGGTATGCAGAGCAATAGGAGCCGAAGGTATTCCTGTACATGAAGGTTACGTATCCTTGAATTTAAATCCGGCGATTATCGAAGGAACCCGCAAGTGGACAGGTGAATCCCGTACTTATTCGTGTCCGGTTAGTGAAAGGGCTTGCCTTAAAGAAGCGTTGTGGATGCATCAGAACGTACTATTAGGCGATGAACAGGATATGTATGATATTGCACAGGGAATCACAAAGGTACTGAAATCGTATTCATAGGACTGTCATCTTACGCCGACCTGCCAGGCAATTGCAAGGAAAGGAAGATAAACATGATATGGGACCGCTTGGGTGTGCTGACTGATGAAATTTCTCCATCCTTAACGAAAGCGTTGGATTGGGCTGTTCAACAAAAATTAAGACATGTAGAGATTCGTACAGTAGATGGGATCAACGTTATGAACTTGACGGACGATCAATTAATCGATATTCGCAACAAGGTGGAGCAGTGCGGTTTATTCGTTTCTGCTGTCGCCTCTCCAGTTTTCAAATGTGCTTTGGATTTGAATCGTCCTGTTGCAGGCGGTGATACATTTGGTCTGGGAGAGGAAGATATAACAGCTCATTTTGCCAAGCTGGAAAGAGCTATAGATATCGCGAAGCTGCTCGGGACATCACGTATTCGTATCTTTTCTTTTTGGAGAGAGCAAGAGCCTGAGAGGTATATAGATGATATTGCCGCCCATTTAAATACAGCAGCGGTAAAAGCAGGAGCAGCCAATGTTACTCTTTTACTGGAGAACGAGCCTTCCTGCAATGGGGGTTATGCAGCGGAAGTCGGGGCACTGGCCAGAAGGGTAAATCACCCTTCGTTAAAAGTATTATGGGATCCTGGCAACGAGGCTTATGGCGGTCGACACGCATTTCCTCAAGGCTATGAGCTCGTGAAGGATACTATAGGGCATGTTCACTTGAAGGACGCATTGATTGGTTCCGATGGCAGCCCGCGCTGTGTCCCGATCGGTGAGGGAAGCGTAGCGTATTTCGAACAAATAGATGCACTTGAACGTGACGGGTATTCAGGCTTATACACGATAGAAACACATTATATTCCAGAGGGTGGAACACCCATGGAGGGTACTCAGCGTACGATCGAAGGACTATACAAGCTACTTGCTTCGGAGGATTTTTGTTAATGAATATTACTATATCCGATCTCTCCAAAATGACAGGACTGGCCAAAAGCACAATCTCTGGCGTACTGAACAACAAAGAGGGCTTTTCAGAGAAAACCAGACAGAAGGTGCTGCAAACCGCAGCCCAATACGGCTATGTTCCTAATGAGATTGCTAGAGGATTAACCTCAAGATTCACCAAAACAATTGGCTTGCTGATCAAAGATATTACGAATCCCTTTTACAACCATATTACCAAGGGCGTTCAGGAAGTGGCTGCAGAGCATGGATATACGGTGTTTTTATGCAGCAGTGGCGAGGACCATAAGATGGAAGTGGAACAAATTCAGGCAATGGTTGGCAAAAGGGTCGACGGTCTTATTATTGCTCCGCTGTTGGAAGAAGTCAGCTTTGACCACATCTATGCTTTAAAAAGGAAAAAGCTTCCGTTTGTATTGCTCGGGAACATTCCCGGACTCGATTGCGATACTGTGGAATTTGACGATTACAGCGGAGGCAAGCAGGTGACGGAGCATTTGCTGCAAAAAGGCCATACGCGAATCGGCTTCGTTAACGGCCTCAACACTTCGAAAGCGGGCAAGCTGAGGTTCGCCGCCTTCCAAGACACACTTTTCGCCCATAGTATCACTACAGATCCCAAGTATATTTTCAAAGAGGCAAAGTCGTTGTCTGATGGTTATGCCATTGGAAACCAGCTAATTGCGATGGAAGATCGACCGACTGCACTTGTTTGCTTCGATGATGTTATAGCAATGGGGGTAATAAAAGCTTTTGACAATGCAGGCTTAAAGGTACCGGACAATTTGTCCGTAACTGGCTTCGATGATATTGAACTCGCCATTTTTCCATTAACTACTGTTTCGATTCCAACCCTGGAGGCAGGGAAGGCATTGGCACAAACATTGATCGATCGTATTATGCAGGAGCGTGTCTCCAAGAGCAAACATATCGTGTTTGAGCAAAAGTTAATTCCTCGAGCTTCAGTAAAACAGCTTTAGATGCAAACTAAAAATAAGGGCTGGGTGATTAGTCATGGGTTACATAGATCAGGTAGATCGTTTACAAATTCGCAGATATGAGACACGTAAGGAAATGGGAGAAGCAGTAGCTGCTGGCTTAGCGGATAAAATGATTGAGCTTCTTACTATAAAAGAAACAATCGCCGTGATCTTTGCTTCCGCACCTTCGCAGAATGAATTCCTTGGCGCTTTGCAATCTATTGACAATATACCGTGGGAGCGTGTCATCTGCTTTCATCTGGATGAATACGTGAGCCTGTCCGCTGAAGCTCCGCAAAGCTTCTCTCGTTACTTAATGGATACATTGTTTAACCGCCGCAAGCCGAAGCAGTTTCACGCTATTGATGGGTTGAACGATCCTGCTGCGGAATGTGCACGTTATTCGGCGCTGCTGGCTGCGCAACCGATTGATATCGCTTGTATTGGCATTGGAGAAAATGGACACATCGCCTTTAACGACCCCCATGTTGCGGATTTTCAAGATCCTAAAGCCGTCAAGGTTGTCTTGCTGGATGAGATTAGCCGACAGCAGCAGGTCAACGATGGCTGCTTTGCATCGCTAGGTGAAGTTCCTCTGGAAGCTATAACATTGACGATCCCGACAATCCTGTCAGCAGCTTCGATTTACTGCACCGTTCCTGGCGAGCGTAAAAGCTCGGCTGTCCGAGACGCCATTCAAGGACCTGTAGATGTCAGCTGCCCCGCCTCAGTATTAAGAAATGCTACCGCGGCATATATGTACCTGGATAAAGAGAGCGCCTCGCTTCTATGAGTAAAGAAACCTATAGAGGGGGGATGGAATATGTCGATAAATAGGAAAAATAAGTTTCGGCTGAAGCCGGCCCATTGGTTCTGCATAGTAGGCTTGGCTCCGATCCTGATCTTGTACGGATACTTGCGGTTTATACCCATAATTAAAACCATGTATATCAGCTTCTTTGAATGGGATTTGGTATCTGATAAAAAACCTTTTGTAGGATTTGAAAACTTTGTCACGTTATTTCAAAGCGAAGCTTTTCTAATTTCACTTAAAAACACTTCCATTATCGCTTTCGGCATTTTAATTTTCAGTGTACCCAGCGCTCTATTGATTGCTTACCTCCTTAGTAAAGGAGTGCGTTTTAAAGCGTGGTATGAAGCGTTCTATTTTCTGCCGGTAATAACGCCAATGGTTCCTGTAGCTGTAACCTGGAAATGGATACTTGATTCCAATCACGGATTGCTTAACTATTTTTTATCATTCTTGGGTATAGCCAAGCAAGCTTGGCTGTTCGATCCTAAGCTGGCCATTGTTTCCGTCATTATGCTGACCGTATGGAAAACGATCGGTTATAATATGATCATTTTCCTGGTTGGGATAACCGGAATTCCGAAGGATAATTATGAAGCGGCTTCGATTGATGGGGCGACAGGGGCCAAAGCCTTCTGGTATATTACACTCCCGCTCCTTAAACCGATTACGGCTTTCGTATCCATTATAACGATTATCCACGGCTACAATGTTTTCAGCCAAATCTACATTCTGGCTTCGGATATTCAAGGTTCCCCGGGATATGTGGTCAGGGTGCTTGTGTACGATATGATCGAAAATGCATTCCGGTATTACAAAATGGGCTACGCATCTGCTGAGGCCTTCATACTATTCCTTATTGTGTTGGTTCTTACGTTGATTCAGCTGTGGCTTGCCCGTGAGAAAACTACGTCGAAAAAGGGGTTGAAATTATGAGACAGCGAAACAGGATTGCATCCTTTGCCAGTCTCCTTGTACTAACGGTTGGTGCCGTTATTATGATAATCCCCTTCTTATGGATGATTTCCACTGCGTTCAAGACATCTCCGGAATTGAATGTTTGGCCGCCCACGTTCATTCCGAATCAGTTCAATTTCAGTAACTTTGCCGCGGTATTCAAGGCTGCTCCCTTTCATCTATATTTTCTAAACAGCTTGAAGATGGCAACCTTTTCCGCAGCGGCAATAGTGTTCACCTCTATGCTGGCCGGCTATATTTTCGCCAAGTTTCGTTATTTTGGATTGGCCTTCCTGTTTTCCATCTTTTTATCAACCGCGATCGTACCTTTTGAAATCTATATGATACCTTTGTACTTACAAATGCAGCAGTTGGATTTGCTTAACAAGTTCACGGGTATGGTGATGCCTTATCTGGTTATGAGCTTCGGTATCTTTTTTATGAGACAAAATATCATTCAACAAATACCCGATGAAATTATTGAATCTGCAAGGGTCGAGGGTGCCTCTGAATGGAGAATCTTTTTCCAGATCGTGTTTCCTTTAATGACAGCGCCGATTAGTGCACTCAGTATATTTGCCTTTATAGAAGCGTGGAATTCATTCGTATGGCCTCTGCTCGTTGTTGGGGATAAGTCGTTGTTTACGATGGAGCTGGGATTGGCTATGTTCCAATCGACTTTCTCTATTGATATGACAGTGATGTCAGCCGGGTCGGTCATCTCGATTATCCCGATTATGATTGTGTTCATTTTCCTGCGAAAATATATTATTCAGAGCGTTAGTATGACGGGAAGCAAGTAGTTAAAGGCTCAACACAATACTACACAATTCAATGATAATGAGGTGAACAATGAACAAGCTGTTGCCATTTTATCAGGATCATGTGCAGCATGTACTGCTTCCCTTTTGGATGAGAGCGCTTGATGACAAGCACGGGGGTGTGTACACCTGCTTCAACAATTTAGGGAGTGAAATGATAGGCACGGACAAATATACATGGTCGCAAGGTCGGTTCATATGGCTGCTGGCGAAATTATCAAATCTGTGCAGCAAAGGGCTGTTACATGGGGACGCTGATTTTTATTTGCAGCATGCACGAAAAACGGTCGATTTTTTACAGCAGCATGTGTTTATGGAGAATGGAAACTGTGCTTATGTATTGTCCGAGTCGGGTGAAAAGAAGGAATTGGCAGCGGGGGAAGGCTATGACACGAGCTTTTATGCCGATTGCTTTGTAGTTCTGGGCTTTGCCCAATATGCTGTAACGGCCCACGATTCGGAGGTGCTTAAAGCTGCCCTGCGGCTGTATCATCGCATTGATGAAAGGTTGGCCGATGGAGATATACGCAGCGAGCCGTATCCCATCCCGGATGGATATAAGGCGCATTCCGTATCCATGATAATGCTGAACGTTTCGCAGGAGCTTGCTGATGCGTTGGAGATTTTCCATCATGAAGAAGCAGCGGAAATACGCAGGAAAAGCAGTGCCTATATGGATGAGATTATGGAATGCTTCCTTGACTCGGACGGTTTAATACGGGAAATGCTTCCAGCTAATCCAAGCGATAGCGATACATTGCTCAGTACACACATCACACCCGGGCATTCCCTGGAATGTATGTGGTTCGTCATGCACGAAGCGGGAAAATTAGGCCGTACAGAGCTGATTCCTAAAGCGATACAAGCTGTGAAGCGGGCTGTACAGCTAGGCTGGGACTCCGAATATGGAGGATTGTTCCGCTATGTCGACCGCAAGGACGGAGCCCCGCAGGGACGTAAAGCAGGCGGACGTTATGAAGGACTCGTTTGCGACACCTGGGATATGAAAATTTGGTGGCCTCACTCGGAGGCGCTGTATGTGCTGCTGCTTGCACACAAGCTGACGGGGGACACCGAATGTCTTGAAAAATATGAACAGATGCATGATTACGTGTTCCGTACCTTCCCTAATTCCGATCCCTCCATAGGGGAATGGGTCCAGATTCGCAATCGTAGAGGAGATCCGGTGCAGAAGACGGTCGCTCTGCCGGTCAAGGATCCTTATCACATTATGCGCAATGCTTTGCTAATCATTGAATTGCTGTCTGATGAGTCAGTGAATAAGTAAGTAAGAAAAATAAGGGGACGCGGGAAAACCGCGACTCCTAACCCAATCGACAGGAGCGAAAGCCTATGGAAGCGCGCTTGCTGCTTGGCTCCGCCAAGGCGGACATTACTCCGGAAAGGCCTATACCTTTGGCGGGGTTTGCTCATCGCCAAGGGACGTTCGAATCCGTTAAACACCCGCTTCATGTGCGGGTTTTTTTCTTTAAGCAAGAGGAGGCAGGGAGCACTTCTATACGATTGAATTCAGAACAGGATGAATCCCATAGGATGGCCTGGTCGGCACAAGCACTGCTCCTATCCGCTGATTTGATCTGGTGGGGCAGCGAACGACTTGAAGGCTTAAGGCAGCAATTGGGGCGACGATGGGGATTCAAGAGTGAAGAGATAGTATTCCATGCTACCCATAATCATTCAGGTCCACAGACGAGTGGTGCTTTCACTTCATCAATCGGCAAGCCTGACCCAGCCTATATTTCCTTCTTGGAAGCAGCCATACTGACTGCCGTTGAAGAGGCAGCTTCCACATTTGAGCCTGTAACGGTGGAGAGCGGCCGGGGGGAGTGCCACATGGGCATTAACCGTAGAAAGTGGGTGAATGGTCAGATCTTCATGGCTCCTAATGCAAGCGGCGCTACAGACCCCGCTGTTACAGTTACACGGTTTAACAAGCTTATAGGTGGAGAGACGAAAGCGCTGCTGGTTCATTATTCTTGTCATCCGACGACAACAGGAGACAACGACGTTTCTTCGGAATTTCCGGGGATTGCGATGGAGCTTCTGGAGCATGCCATTGGGGGGGATGCAATCGCAGCTTTTGTACAAGGCTTTTGTGCCGATGTACGGCCTGCCCTAGTTGAAGGAGAGAGCTTCTTCCGCGGAGGCGACAAGCATGTAGAGCAGCTGGGAAGAATGCTGGCTGATGAGGTGCTTGCCGTGCTGGGAAGGCCTATGGCTCAGCTTCCCCCTGCAGTGCTTAGCGGACGGCAATTGACGGTCCCTCTTCCGTTTCAAGCTGTGCCCACTCCGAAGGAGCTTAAAGAAATGGCCGAGGTGGCTTTGCACTCTATCGAGAGAAGTGTGGCAGAATCCAATTCAGAATTGGTGATAGATGCTGATTCGATTCCACCTTCTGCTGACAAGTCCCCTTCACAGCATTCTGACGCAGCTGTTGCCAATCCGCAGCTTCTGAAGCTGCAGCCGGAAATTATTATCGAGTGGAGCAGGCTGCTGCTCAGCGAGCCGGAACGGCTGCGTGCGGCAGCCGATTTGGAGATGACCCTGCTGACACTTGCAGAGGGCTGCTCCATCCTCGCCGTAAATGCTGAAATGTCCGTTCATTACGGACTATGGGCAAAGCAGCTTCTGGGTAATGGAGTGATGCCGACAGGATACAGCAATGGGATGATCGGTTACGTGCCAACTTCCTCCCAAATTGACGAAGGTGGATACGAAGCGCACGACTCAACCTATTATTTTGGCCTTCCGGGACCGTTCGCCCATGAACTGGAATCATCGATTTATGAAGCCATAAAGCAGTTCCGTTCTCATAAGGAATAAAAAGATAGAAAGAAGGAGGTGTACCATGTCAATCGAGACAGCCGTAACAGAAATTAGGGGAAAGCTAGTAACAACGGGGGAATCGGTTCTTATAGAACTGGAAGGAGGGCGAATTGCCAAGATATCTCCATCCAGTCACCAGGAACCTGATAATGATGAGCTGTGGATCGCACCGGGCTTGATCGACTTGCAGATCAACGGGTATGCCGGTTACGATGTTAATCTTTCCGATTCCTCTATGGAAGAGCGCATTGAAACTATCCGGCTAATGGTTGATAAGGTGCTGGCAAGCGGAGT
Organism: Paenibacillus radicis (ex Xue et al. 2023); assembly: GCF_024722015.1. Taxonomy (GTDB): domain Bacteria; phylum Bacillota; class Bacilli; order Paenibacillales; family NBRC-103111; genus Paenibacillus_S. Next base: position 25,073 of record NZ_JANQBD010000009.1, read on the forward strand.
GACTTCCTTTTGCCCAACCATTATTACAGCTGGTTATGAACAAATCAACGATACCTTGACTGCGCTGCGACTAGCCTGCGAACGATATACGGTGGTTGACGAGACAATCGTCGGGATTCATATGGAGGGGCCGTATTTGTCCGATCAGGATGGTCCAAGGGGAGCGCACCCGAAGGAGCATATCCGTGACCCGGAATGGACGGAATTTACGAATTGGCAGCATGCCTCTGGCGGCCGTATTCGAGTGGTTACAATCGCTCCTGAGCGAAGCGGGGCTCTTGCCATGATTCGCGAGCTCGCAAGGGAGGGGATATTGGTGTGCATCGGGCACACAGCTGCTACTCATGAAGAGATTGCGGCAGCTGTTGATGCAGGAGCTCGCATGTCTACGCATCTCGGTAATGCGGCCCACCTTCAGCTGCCTCGGCATCCCAATTATATATGGTCTCAATTGTCGGAGGACCGGTTATCCGCGAGTATTATTGCGGACGGTCATCATCTGCATCCATCCGTTGTAAAGGTGATAGCGCGAGTTAAGCATGATCGGCTTGTGCTAGTCAGCGACGCTGTTCATCTTGCCGGGATGAAAGCAGGTATCTACAAGACGCATGTGGGAGGCGAAGTCGAGCTGCTGCCGTCGGGACGTTTGCAGATGGCTGCCAACCCGCTCATGCTTGCCGGTGCAGCCGTATCGTTGTCCGAATGCGTGCAATGCTTTATGCGGTTTACGGGCGCCGAGCTGAGCGAGGCCGTCAGAATGGCTACGTTAAAGCCCGCTCAACTGCTTGGTGAGCAGCAGATTGGGGCCATTGAGGCAGGTTATTGGGCTGACCTGATCTTGCTCGCGTGGGATAAAAGGGAAGGCAGCATCAGTATCCGATCCGTTATTAAACGCGGCAAGCAAGTTCATAACATACAGTGATTGTGCATGCATTTGAATTGCAAACTCGAAGGCAGCCATAGTGCTTTCATGGGCATAACCGGACGATTCCCTATGAGCAATGGTCAGAGCACGGCTTGTTTGTAGCCCGATGTGCTGGTTGACCATTATTTAAGCGCTCCTTCCGTAAGCCCCCCAATAATATACTTTTGAGTAAAGCCATATAAAATAATAATCGGGAGCATTGAAATAAAGAAACCGGCAAATGCCAAATTGTAATTGAAAGCATACTCACTTTTGAAATTATAAATGAAGAGCGGCAGCGTCCAATAATCCGGATGACGGTTCAGAATGATTAAGGGGAGCTGGAAGTCGTTCCAGATCCACAAGCTGTTCAAGATCAGAACGGTAGCGATGATAGGCAGCATAAGTGGGTATATAATCCGTGTAAAAGTCGTCCATACCCCGCTGCCGTCTATTTTGGAAGCTTCGTCAAGCTCCAACGGTATATTTTTGAGAAACCCGACACATAAGAATATGCCTTGAGCAAAGGCCAATGTAACATACATTACGATAAGTCCGTTTTGATCCAACAGCTTTAGATTGCTCATATGTCTGTATATGGGAAGCATAATGGCTTGGAACGGAACGAAAATGCCGGACATCACAAATAAATATAAAAATTTATAGTAGGGCTTGGAAAAATTCCGCGAAATAGCGTAAGAGACCATTGGAATCAACAGCAGCATGAGCAAGATAGAAAGTATAGTTACATAGACGGAATTTCCCACAAACTTAAAGAAATTAGCTTTATGAATGACCTCAACGAAATTGCCCATATAGAAGCTGGAAGGCAGAGCAAAAAAGCTTTTTGCAGTTTCGGCTGTTGTTTTCATAGCGATGGTCAGAGTCAAATACAAGGGTGCGAGCACAAAGCACATACCAACTACGAGTACGAGATAGGACATTGTCCGAGATATTACGCTAGTCCTCACAGCTGTCCGGCCTCCTTGCGGTTCAACAATTTGATTTGGATAAAGGAAATCGTAGCTATCATCAGGAACACATAGATGGCTTCCGCGGTACCGTAGCCGAATTTCATCTCCGTCATCCCATGCTTATAGATCAGGAAGCCCATCGACTCCGTCGCATGTGCAGGACCACCATCCGTCATAGCGACGATATAATCGAACACGGTGAGAGCACCTTTGATGGCAATGACTAAATTAACCGTCAGCATCGGGATCAGGAAGGGGACCGTGACAGAGAAAAAGCGTTGTACCGGGGTTGCCCCATCAATGACAGCGGCTTCTTTTAAATCTTTGGGAACACTCGAAAGTCCTGCAATAAAGATAACCATTGGCGTTGCAATTCCATGCCATATATTCGTAAGGGCAATTCCATACATGGCAGTATTTTTATTTCCCAGTATGTTTTTGGACAGCCACTCCAGGGAAAGCGCCTCTCCTAAATGAGGAAGTACGGAATAAAAGACTTGATTGAAAATTAGGCCGACTGTAAGCATGCTTAATACGGCTGGAAAGAAAAATATGGACCGGAAGAAACCGCGAAGCTTCAGGCTGCCGCTTAATAAAATGGCCAATACTAACGCGATCAGCAGTTTAATGACAACGACCAGAGATGTATAGAGGAAAGTAAATTTCATGGAATCGATAAATCGGCTGTCTTTCATAATGTTAATGTAGTTATTCAGCCCAACGAAACGAAACGATTTGGAAAAGCCGTCCCAATTCGTCATGCTGTAGAAGAATCCCATCCCTACCGGGAACAGAAAAAAAACAATATATAACAATAGGGTGGGCAATGTGAGCAAAAAGAAAATGAGCCCTGCCTTGCTTGCAGTTATCGACTTTTTCTTTTTTACAGAGAGCCCTGTATTGGGTACAACCTCCATAGTCCACCTCCATACGTTCTAACCTAATTGAAATCATAGAAAAACCCCCTGGACACGGATCTGCTTGCCTCGGGGGCTATGTTTATAATATCAGACTCTATAAGTTTTCAGCGGAGCTGAACAAGTCGGATATTGCAAGAAAAGCTACAACTTAGACACGAATGTATCTTCCCTGAAAGTGCTTCGATCAGAAGCTTTTCTTATAATATCAGACTCTATAAGTTTTCAGCGGAGCTGAACAGGTCGGATATTGCAAGAAAAGCTACAACTTAGACACGAATGTATCTTCATCGAAAGAGCTTCGATCGGAAGCTTTTCTTATATCATTCCAACTATTGATTTAGCTTATTGTAAAAAATCTTATCCAGAGCTTTCAGGTACCCATCAACATCGCCTGTGGCGAACATTTCCTGGGTTGCCTTACCTACATCGCCATTTACTCCCGGCGGCCATACCCGCTCAATGGTAGGATATACTTTGCCTGCTGCAATCAGATTGCTCAAACTCGTAATTTCCTTATTGTTGTTAGTCACTCCATTAATGGCTGCAGGATAACCGCTTAGATCGACATACTTCTGAACAACTTCCTTGGATGACATAAATTCGATAAATTTCTTGGCTTCCGGTTGATTTTTACCTTTGGCAGGAATGCCAATTGCCGTATCAACGGATACTTGGACCTTGGTGTTGTCCGCTGTTGCCGCTGGCATAGGGAACATCGAGAATTTCAAGTTAGGATTGGACTTTTTGATGGGTTGAATCGCCCAAATTCCTGTATACCACATAGCTGATTTGCCGTTGGCAAACTCACGAAGAGCGTCATCATATCCTGTACCTAGCGCATCCTTCTGAGCGTATTTTCTAAGATTGTACAGCTTTTGGGCAAAAGGCTTGAATTCTGCGTTATCGGTAATATGAGCTTTACCTTTCATGACGCTATCGAGAAAATTTTGAACATCAGGAATTTGAAGTCCCATCCTGGATACGACTTCCTGACGGATGCCATTCCAATCCTTATCATGGAAATAGAAAGGCGTTTTGCCTGCTGCTTTGATTTTGTCAGCGGTTGCAAGAAGCTCGTCATAGGTTTTCGGAATTTGCAAGCCCAATTCATTAAACATGTCGATGTTGTAGTATACGCCGAGAGTGGCTACGGCAATCGGTACCAAGTAGTTCTTTCCATCAATTTTACTAAGGTCTGCGAGTGCGGGAGAGACGTTAGCCATCAGAGGTCCGCCAGTCAAGTCAACCACTCTGCCTTCCTTGGAAAGCTGCTGAAACACGGCATTGTGAGGGAAATGGGTAAACGCGGCTGGAGCATCATCAGTGGACACGCGCATGGTCCATACATTTTCCGGATTAGGGACATTATTCTGCTCAACGGTGATGTTAGGATTTTTACTCTGAAAATCTTTAATTAATTCATTGACTACATCGACCATTTCGGATTTCATTTGGAAGTACTCAATTTTTACCTTTTGGCCGCTTGCTGCGGGTGCTGCCCCGGGGCTTTCGGCTTTGCCATCCTTACTCGTACCAGCTCCGCCAGAGCTATCATTGGAGCAAGCGGTTACAATTACTAAAGCTGAAGCTAATAGGACAGAAGTCCATTTTCCTGCTACTCTCATTTTTATTTGACCCCTTTCGTTTGCTGATATTCCAAGTATATTTAAGGATGTCACTATGAAATATGAGATAGATGACTTTATGAGTATGAGAAAAATGACTATTAAGCGTCGGGCTGCTTATTGCCGCTTTTATATTTTCCGGGCGTTTCGCCAAAGCTTTTCTTGTACATCTGGATAAAGTAGGAATAATCATTAAAGCCCACCGCACTTGCTACCTCAGCTACAGTCAAAGTAGTATCATTTTCGAGCATCGATTTAGCCTTCAGCATTCGCACAGAGAGCAGAAATTGGGAGAAGCCCATCCCGGTTTTTTTCTTAAATAGACGGCTTAAATAAGCTGGATCTGTAAAATACATATTTTTGGCCAAATCTTCTAGCAGGATATCTTGTTTGTAGTTGTGCAGCATGTAATTTTTGATGTCCTCGATCATGTCTGTTTTAATTCTGCTCTGCAATAGACGCTCACCGAGCTTCGCTATCACCTGGGCAAACTCCTCGGCTATGCCTTCCACGGAATGATATTCATGCAGATCAATTTGCTGCAGGAAAACTTCAGCTGCTTCATTTCTTGTATTCATTAGCTCAATAACTGAATTTAACATTGCTGTAACTTTGGCACACATATCATGAAGCACGTTTACCGATAAATTATGCTGGGCGGCTTCCGTCATAAAATGGCGCAACGTATCAGCAGCGTCTGTCGTCTGACCCTTCATCAGCTTCTGGTGCAGGCAGGAAATCCACTCATCGATAGCGGCATAGTTATAAGGACGGTTCCTACAAGCAAATGCGGCGTCATAAACTTGATTTTCCCCAGAGATCAGTCTGTAGAGCAGAGCGGTTTTAGCCTCTTTATAAGATGCTGCAAGTTCCGTAATATTCGTATGTACGCTGCTTAGTCCGACAGATAAGCTATATTCACTTGATTGAGAGGAATCTCTGATCATTTGCTTAAAAAACTCCCGATGTTTCCCTATCCATTCTGCTATTGGGGAAGTTCCTCCCGAATCATACATCCACACGACGAGCATATCTGCATACCGCCTATCTCCAACGATAATAGTTCGCAGCTGGGCCGCTGACAGCAGCCGTTTCACAGCTTGTTTTATATCATCTTTATAATTAACATTCATTCGGAGGATCGCAATAGCGTATCGATCGACAACCTCTATATCCAGAGGGATGAACTTGCTTGGAGTCCCCTCGTATAATAATGCGGCAAAGCTGTCCTCCAGTCTTTTTTCAGTGGACATGACGACTTTATCCCTGTATTGCTCCAATAAAGTCCATATATGCTCCTTATCTACGGGCTTCAATAAATAATGCTCTACTTTGTAACGAATTGCCTGCTGAGCATATTTAAAATCATCGTACCCGCTGATTATAATGTTGGCCGTATCCGGGTGGTGCTCGTATATGAAAGCGGCCAGCTCGATCCCATCCAGGAAGGGCATGCGAATATCTGATAATACGAGGTTGGGCTTAACGTTATTAAGCAGCTCCATAGCTTCCCGGCCATCCTCCGCTTCATACACAATCACATGCGGATTCCAATCCTGAATCATTTGGACCAGCGCTTTTCTAGCAAAAAATTCGTCATCGACCACCAGTATTTTCATCAGCATTCATCTCCTTCACTCCCGGAATGGTCATTTCGATACAAGTTCCTGTTTGCAGCTCACTGCTCAGCTTAATCCAATAGTCTTCACCGTAGAAATTTTTAATTCTGGCATGGACATTGCGCAACCCGAAATTATCCTTGGAGTCCAGGCTTGCAGTCTGGAACGGATTTGTGAAAATATCGTTTAGTTCAGCCAGCTTCTGGTCGCTCATGCCGACTCCGTCATCCTCAACTCTGATATGGAGCAGATGTCCTTTTTTGGTGATGGAGATAATTAGAGTTCCTTTGCCTCCTTTGGGCTCCAGCCCATGATAGAAGGAGTTTTCAACTAAGGGCTGAAGCAAAAACTTCAATATTTTATAAGGAAACAGATCCTCCTCTATCTCATACACAACTTGAAATTTACCTAAAAAGCGGATTTGCTGAATACTGATATAATTTTTGATTTGTTCCAGTTCATTGTGAATCGTTGCTTCGTCACCGGTTTTGATGTTATACCGATACATATCGGATAAAGACCTTGCCATAGTCGAAATATCGCTGACTCTATTTAACTCGGCTACGGAATGAATGACATTTAATGTATTGTACAGAAAATGCGGATTAATTTGCGCTTGAAGCATGTTCATCTCCGCGCGTTTCTGCAGCTGACCGGAAATAATCTCGAGCTCGCGACTTTCCTTGAGGCGGTGAATCATTTCGTTGTAGCTGGTTACCAGCCGACTTATTTCGTCTACACGGTTCTCGTGAATGGGTACTCGGTCCAAATATCCGGAGTCAACCAGCTTCATTTCGCTGTTCAATTTATGTATGGGTTTAATAAACCGTTTGGAGAAAAATAAGGCGAGAATAAAGGCAGTGATCAAAGAAATGAAGCTTAGCAAAATATAATTCCGCGTATTGTTCAGGAATGCTTGATCGATCAGCCTTGTCGGGATGTAATGGATAACTTTCCATTTGGTCATGTCGTTGACTCGGGCGCTAAATAAATACGATTCTTGGTTCATGTACAGCTTCTGAAACTTTTTCCCATCACTCAGTTGATTGTCAAAAAAGGCCGCAATGTCCTGCGTTTCTTTGCTGTCTAGAGTTTCGGTTGGAAGATTGGAATGGTAAATAACCTTGCCATCCATTATCACGATTGTCCCCAGCTCATTATTCGAATTGGCAATACCCCCAAGGATGTTTTGGAGAGCTCTAAATCGGATATCTATTTTCGCATAGCTTTCAATAGTTTTATTTATATTGATATCGGTTAAATATCTGACTATAGAAATTTGTTTATCCTTATTCCCTTTTGTATTGTTTTCGTAAGGAGGGGAGATGACTATATTGCCATTAAGCAGCTCTTGTTTGTTCATTTTATCGATAGTTTGCTTCATTCCGGGCTCGAAGGCCGACATGCTGGTGTAGACGCGTCCGTTGGGGGCCATAACTGAAATTGTTGAAATATTCCCATTCATCAGCACCAATTGATCCATTGCTCTCTGAACGTAGAGGGTATCCTCCACATGCTCTCTGCTTTCCAGCTGATACCTCTTGGTTAAAATGGATTGCAGCTTGGGATCGGTTAAATAAAAGAAGGAGTTCAGCGAAACATTAGAAATAAAGTCACTTATGATCACGTTGGTCCTATTGCTAAATTCGTTCAGTAAATCTTCATAGTAGCCTTTGGTTTGTTTGTACAAATTGACCCCGTAGATAAGTAGAGCCGCTAGTACGGAAATCATAATAATCATGATATAGGACATCAACAGCTTGCTTTGGAATGAAACCGGTTTCAAATGGCGAATAAAGGATTTTCTCATATTCCACTCCCTTCGAGAGGACTGCAGTAATGGGTATAAAAAAAGTAAACCTTTGGTAAGGGAATTGTCAATTGTCCTTAAGGAGCATAGTTAAAAAGCTCGCAGAACTTTATTTAACTGAGGGGCAGGTGTAATATGGAATACACAAAATTAGTACATTAATAAGACTCATTTCCTTATTCGTGCTGCTGCCTGCTGATTTGGCAACGCACTCATTAATAAATACTAGCATTATGGAGGCTGATAATTATGCAATATGAGTATTTGCTGCGGGTTATTCTAGCTGGAATTTGCGGTGCGCTTGTTGGCTATGAGCGTAAAAACCGAATGAAGGAGGCGGGCATTCGTACACATTTTGTTGTGGCACTTGGTGCTTGTCTTATGATGGTTATTTCAAAATACGGATTTCAGGACCAAAACGGATGGGATAATGTAGCGTTCGATCCATCGCGTATTGCTGCTCAGGTGGTGAGCGGAGTAGGATTTCTGGGAGCCGGCATGATCTTTATGCAGCGGCAGACTATAAAAGGGCTCACAACCGCAGCCGGCATATGGGCTACTGCAGGGGTGGGGATGGCTATTGGAGCCGGGTTATATATACTAGGCGGGGGCGTGACCCTAATTATTCTTCTCGCTCAAAAGCTATTGCATGGTCGTTTCAACTGGCTCGCCTCCCCCAAAACCGAACAATTGATTATTCGGCTTACGAATGAGACGGGGGCAACGTATAAAATTCAACAGCTGCTTGAAGAAAAAAACATAACGATTCTTAGCTTTCATGCTGAAAGTAATGGAATCGACTCGGATGAGCTTATGTTGGAGATGATTGTAAGGTTTCCGGGCTCCTACAGAGTGGAGCAATTGCTTCCGATTGTGCAGGAGGCTTCGTTTGTAAGGGCAGTGGAGCTTAAGTAAAGCAGCTGAAATACAGTAGATTATACGGGGCTATCCGAAAAAAACGCAAGCACTTTTTTCCTTCGACGTTTTGTGGTAAACTAATGCTTATCGCGCGCCCGTAGCTCAGCAGGATAGAGCGTCAGTTTCCTAAACTGCAGGTCGTACGTTCGAATCGTATCGGGCGCGCCATTACTTTAAAGTTCAAGCCACTCCTCGGAGTGGCTTTTTGTGTATTCAAATTCCCTCGAACAAAGGTTGGTGAGATCAGGTAAAGAGGTTGGCTTGTCCAGAGTCACTCCGCCAACATAATCTGCCGCTGCTCTCCAATCTACCCTTGCCATTGTTCTTCTGTATGCTTCCAACCGCTGAGCCACCCTTGCCAAAGTTTACCGGTCTACCTCGCCTTGCCTTTTTCCGTCTCCAAACACAAGAACAAATGCTTTCAGCAAGATAATTGACGCGAAAATGTTTACAGCGCTACGCTTTTCCAAAAAGGAGGCACTCGCTTATGTTTTTCAAAACCGTCTATCTCACGCTGCTTCTGTAAACTTCTTGCCTGAGCTTCGGGTATGTTGAGTTTTTGGTCAATATTTTTTTCACTAACGAAGTAATCGTTGTACAGATGCTCTTTTGTACAGGATTATGGACAAAATGATAAATCAAACTGATCAAAATGATATTTATTTTTTGAGTGCGATGTATTAAGATAAAAGGCAATTAATAAAATCTTATAGGAATAGTGTGATTTAAGTTTGGGAGATTGTGAAGACATGCTACTGTTATCGCCAAGGATGAGATAAAGATGATAGGTTTCGACGGGGAGGCTGGCCTAGTCATGAGTAATGGAATTCGATCTTGCAAGCCAGAGCTGGACACGGATTCAGTCCATCGATTTCAGCAGGATCAGAGGAAATGGCTATGAAAGAATATGCATATGAATATGCGGAGCGCTTGTATCATACGCCGACCGAATGGGAACACAATGGAGGCCTCTGGGCGATTCGAGCGGGGCAAAATTTGGCGAAACCGAATTATGCCGTAGGTCCGAGAGTAATCGAATGTTATTCCTTGCACTTTGTGTTGAGCGGTTCACTAGCCCTCGCCCATGGTGGGCAAACCGTTCATCTGGATAAAGGGGATGTGTTTTGTCTTTATCCAAACATAATGTATAACTACTGGATTCACCCATTGCCGCGGTCCGATGAAGCGCTGAGAATGTGTTGGCTGGCGTTGGATGGACCGCAAATCGAAGCTTTGCTGGAGCGGGTAGGCTTTATGCCTCAGCATCCCTATTTGCGAAAGCGAATGAACTCGGAATGCGAAGGAACTGTCAAAGATTTGATCTACCTCATGCGCGACCCGAGAGGCCAGGAGGAATTGCTGCTACAAGCGAAGCTGTATCATTTGTTCAGCCTGCTAGACCGCTCCCAATCGCAGGGAAGCACGGACGAGGCCAAAGACGGCTGGCTGCAAAGAAGTCTTCAGTATATGCAAACGCATTACATGGAGGGCATCTCGGTCGCTAAAGTGGTGGAATTTGCATCTGTGCACCGTTCTCATTTTTATAGCGAATTTACACGCCGGGTGGGCACCAGTCCTCAGCAATTTTTAACGAAGCTGCGAATGGAACGGGCTGCGGAGATGCTGGAGAGCGAATCGTTTTCCATAACGGAAATCGCCTTATCTTTAGGGTATCCTGATCTGTTTTCCTTTTCCAGATCCTTTTCCAACTTTTATGGAATTTCTCCTTCTCGTTACAGGTCCAATCAAAAAAATCAAAAGCATGACGAGGGCTCGGCACAATTCTTATAAACGGAAGGAGGCGAACTGAACGATGAAAGCTACTGCGCTCGAACAAAGCTCGACGCCGTCAAAGCTATCGCGCAAGTCCAAATGGGTAGCCTGGAACAAGATAAGAAAGGGCTGGCAACTGTATCTCATGATCCTTTTGCCCGTGCTGTATATTTTAATATTCAAATACATTCCGATGATGGATGCGCAGATTGCTTTCCGTAATTATGTCTTTACGAAAGGAATTTGGGGAAGCGATTGGGTCGGTTTTGACAATTTCATGCGTTTTTTTCAGTCCAGCGAGTTTGCCAAGGTGTTGAAAAATACGCTGGGCCTCAGTATATACCAACTAATTGCCGGCTTCCCGTTCCCGATTTTACTGGCAATCAGCTTGAATTACGTGGGGAGCGAGCGATATAAGAAATGGGTGCAGATGATTACGTACGCCCCTCATTTTATATCGGTTGTCGTCATCGTAGGCATCATTATGCAGCTGCTCGATCCGCGCACAGGGCTGGTCAATGTTTTGATACAATCGCTCGGCTTGGAACCGATTCATTTTATGGGCGAGGCTCGCTATTTTCAGTCCCTTGTCGTATGGTCGGGTCTTTGGCAAAATTTAGGATTTAGCTGCATCATTTATATTGCCGGACTGGCCGGAATCGATCCTTTGCTTCATGAAGCGGCCGTTGTTGACGGAGCGAGCAAATTTCGCAGAGCCTGGCATATCGATCTGCCGGGAATTATGCCCTTGGCCATTATTTTACTCATTCTCAATACGGGAAATCTTCTGGATACCGGCTTTGAAAAGGTGCTGCTGATGCAAAATCCTTTGAATATCAAGACGTCCGAAGTCATCGATACGCTGGTGTACAAGATTGGCCTCGCTTCGCCCGCTGCTGATTTTTCATATTCGACGGCGATTGGGCTCTTTAAATCAGTGGTTGGACTCCTATTGTTGGTGTCGGTCAATCAGCTGGCCCGTAAATTCAAGCAGGAAAGCCTATGGTAAAGAATGGGGAGATGCGTTGTGAAGGTTAATTATGCGGCCGAAACAGGGGGAGATAAAGTTTTCACGGTGCTGAACTACGTGATTCTCACACTTTTTGCGGTTACGGTTCTGTATCCACTCGTCGCCGTAGTTAGCAATTCCGTGAGCTCGCCCGTGGCCGTCGGAGCGGGAAAGGTTTGGTTATGGCCCGTGGATCTTAGCTTGGACGGGTATAAAGCCATTTTCGAGTATAAAAAGGTGTGGACGGGCTTTGGCAATTCCCTTTATTACACCATCGTCGGGACGGCGGTCAATATTATATTTACGCTGCTGGCCGCTTACCCGCTGTCGAGAATGGATTTTTACGGACGCAATGTGTTCATGTCGTTATTCGTGTTTACGATGATTTTTCACGGGGGAATCATTCCGACTTATATGGTGGTCAAAGAGCTGGGGATGGTCAATACGCCATGGGCGCTCATTATCCCCGGAGCGATAAGCGTCTGGAATGTGATTATAACAAGAACCTACTTCAAGACGACGATTCCCCAAGAGGTGCTGGATTCGGCTCAGATTGATGGCTGCAGCGACCTGAAGTTTCTGATCCGCATGGTCATCCCGCTATCCGCGCCGATTATTGCGGTCAATGCTTTGTTTTATGCAGTCAATCATTGGAATACATATTTTAATGCTTTAATTTACTTATCCAACGCAAAATTATTTCCGCTGCAGCTAGTGTTGAGGGAGGTGCTGGTGTTAAGTCAGGTCACCCCCGATATGCTGGATCAAGTGTCGGATGCAGCTAGGCTGGAAGGCATGACGGACGTTTTGAAATACGCGTTAATTGTCGTCTCGACGCTTCCACTGCTTATTTTATACCCGTTTGTGCAAAAGCATTTCGTTAGAGGAGTTATGATCGGATCACTGAAAGGCTAGAGCATTTATGAAAAAGGATAAAGGGAGCTGGAGTATGAAAAGAGCGAGTGTACTATTATTAGCCACGACTATGTTGTCTGTAACGGTATTAAACGGGTGCACGAAGCAGGAGGAGAAGGCAGCAAGCACTCCGTCTGAGCCGGAATCGGTCGTATCCCAGCCGGGAGTTTTGCCGATCACGAAAGAGAAGACGACGCTCAAGGTGCTTGTTACCGGGCGGCCTAATATCGATTTTCCAACAAGCTCCGCCACCAAATGGGTGGAAGATCAGACGAATGTGCACGTTGAATGGCAAGTGGCCCCCGAAGGAGCGGAGGCACAAGCTAAATTGAATGTCGTCCTGGCAAGCGGGGATTATCCCGATGTGATCATGAATTTTGGAGTGTCGAATACGCAACAATTAAGCAACGGCAAGCAAGGTATATTTATTCCGCTGAACAAGCTTATTGAGAAATATGGAGTGGAAATCAAGAAGGTATTCACTAAATTTCGGACGGTTAAGGAAGATATTACTTCCTCGGACGGCAATATTTATTCGTTGCCCCGAGTCGCCGAATGCTACCAGTGCTCGATGGGACAAAAGCTGTGGCTGTATAAGCCTTGGCTGGACAAGCTGAATTTAAAGGTACCGACGACGCCTGAAGAATTGTATCTGGTTTTGAAAGCATTTAAGGAGAAGGACCCGAACGGCAATGGCAAGGCGGATGAGATACCTCTGTCTGGCTCCATTGGGGGCGATCATACGACGATCGATGAATTTTTGATGAATGCCTTCGTGCTCAATAGCGTAAGCGGTACTGGCGGCGGATTTTCGATTACAGATGGACAGCATATGTATGTGAATAATGGAAAAATTGAAGCTTCTTTTGTTCAGCCCGGATGGAAAGAAGGGTTGAAATATTTGAACAAGCTGTATACGGAAAAACTGCTGGATCAGCAATCCTTAACCCAGAATTTGAAGCAGCTGAAGGCGTTGGGAGAAAATCCGAAGGAAGTGATTCTGGGCGCAACGTCCGCGTTGGGTATAGGCACCTTTACGCAATATGGCGGTCCAAGCGGAAGATGGAAAGATTACGTGGCTGTGGCTCCGTTGAAAGGGCCAAGCGGTGTTCAGATCACTCCTTATAACCCTAACTCGACCTTTACTGGAGAATTCATTGTAACGAAAGCGGCCAAGCATCCCGATGTTGCCGTGAGATGGGCGGATTTTATGTATAACGATGATGTCACCTGGAAGCTGCAAAAAGGCGAGGAAGGCCTCAATTGGCGCAAACCGCAGCCGGGAGAAATCGGGGCCAACGGGAAGCCTGCGGTGTTCACCCAGTTAGCTCCGATTGCGGAAGAAAAGAGCAATAACAACTGGTATCAGCGGGGATTGTTCGCAACCGACGATGCTCAGCGCTATACATCCACGGTGGACCCTAAAGCGCCTAAGCCGCAAGCCGTTATTTTGTATGAAGCAACGAAAAATCAATATGAGCCTTATCAGCAGAAAGCGGATACGATCATCCCTACACTATTCATGGATGTGGACCAAAGCAAGCAGGTTGTCGATTACTCGAACTCGATTGGAGCCTATGTCGGGGAATCGATGGCGCGTTTTGTAACCGGGGATTTGAATATCGACAAAGATTGGGATGCGTATATCAAGCAATTGAACACGTTGAACTTGCCTAAGCTGCTCGCGATTTATCAAACGGCTTACGAGGCGAAAAAGAAAAAATAAGGGCCGATGAAGGAACAGAGGAGGTGCGTGCGATGTCTCAGCCCAACATCATTTTCATATTGGCGGATGACCTTGGTTATGGAGATTTAGGCGCATACGGGCAAAAGCTCATTCAGACGCCCCACCTCGATCGAATGGCGGCGGAAGGCATGAGATTTACAAGACATTACTCGGGAGGGCCGGTTTGCGGACCCTCCCGCGCTTGTTTGATGACAGGACAGCACCAAGGGAATGGTTATATTAAAGGAAATCCGTCGCAGGGCAATGATGTGCCGCTGCGACCGGAGGATACGATCCTTACGGAAGTATTAAAGGAGGTCGGCTACGAGACAGCGTGCATCGGAAAATGGGGGCTTGGCAAGGCGGGAAGCAGCGGATATCCGACCCACAAAGGGTTCGATTATTTTTATGGCTACGATTCGCATCGGGTGGCGCACGATTATTACCCGGAGTCTCTATGGCGCAACGAGAAGCTGGTAAAGACCCCTGAAGGGGCTTACAGCCACGACTTGTTTACGCAGGAAGCGCTGGATTGGGTCAAGCGGGATTGGGATCGGCCTTTTTTCCTTTATCTGGCCTATACGACACCGCACAACCCCTATAATCCGCCGGATAACGAGCCTTACAGCGACATGGACTGGCCTGAAGCTTACCGAAATTATGCGGCCATGATTACCCGGATGGACCGGGATATCGGCAGGCTGCTTGATTTGCTTCAAGAGTTGAAGATCGATGAGCAGACGCTTGTGATCTTAACGAGCGATCACGGTCCCGGCAGCGAGTACAAGCGCGAAATCGCGGATATGGTTCGCTTCTTCGGCAGCTCGGGGCCGTATCGCGGTATGAAACGGGATGTATACGATGGAGGCATTCACGTGCCGCTGCTTGTCAGATGGCCGGGGACGATTCGTTCAGGCGTAACCGATCATATCAGTGCATTTCAGGACTTCATGCCGACCTTAGCGGAAATTGTGGGCGGCGCTGTTCCTGGAAATGTGGATGGCATCTCGATGGTGCCGACGCTGCTGAATCTTCCTGGGCAGGGGCGGCACACATGGCTGTACTGGGAATTTATCTCGATGGGGCAAATCCGTAAGAGCAGACAGTCCTTGCTGGATGTGCGCACCGGGTGGAAGGCCGTTCGCTCAGGCAGCAAGGGTAAGCTCGAACTGTATCAATTGGAAGAAGATCAAGCAGAAGCCGATAATCTGGCGGATGTGTATCCAGAAATTACCATCCGTATGGAGCGTCGGCTGAATGAGATTAGAGGCCACAGTGATTTATGGCCGTTACCGGAATTGGGCGAGCTGCCTTTGGAGTAAGGCGGGCAGCGGGTTAAATAAGAAATGGGAAGGAAGGGTACAATTGAGCAAACAATTGAAACAACGGCCCCATGTGCTTTATATCATGGCTGACCAATTCCATGCCGAGTGCTTTGGCGTTGCAGGCAGACAGGTTCGGACGCCGCACCTGGATCAACTTGCGGGCGAAGGCGTCTTATTCGAGAAAGCCTATTGCAATAATCCGGTTTGCGCGCCATCGCGCGCAAGCTTTATTACAGGACAATATCCTCATACGCATGGCATATTAGGCAATGATATTCATGAACTGAACGACCGCAATGAGCATACGCTGTCAGCGGTGTTTCGCCGCACAGGCTACCAGACGGCGCTGATCGGCAAGTCGCATATGGTCGGCGCCTGGGATCGGGAAGGGTTCGAGCATCTGCGTTATTGCGATTTATGTGATTGCGATCGCAATGATCCGCTGCAAAATCACTATTTTAAATACTTGCATGATTTGGGCATTGCGAATTTATATGATCTGGGTACACTCAAGCCGGAGCATCCGGGCAGTCGTGTACGTGCTTTCGAATCGCCAATTCCGGAGCAGCATTCCTTGGAAACGTGGACGGGAGATGAAACGATCGCGTTTCTCAAAAATAGAGATGAGCGGAGACCGTTCTTTGCTCATATGAGCTTTCAACGTCCCCATGAGCCGTATACGGTTCCTTTTGACAGCGGTTTGTTATACGACCCGGATGCGATCGAGCTTCCTGACAGCGTCAGTGACTTGTTCGCAAGCAAGTTCGCCGGAAAGCCCGAAATCATGCGGCAGCTTGCCGATACTTGGGGCGGCATCCCCTACATTCCAGAGAATGAAGCCGATTTAAGGCGACAGCTTGCTTTCTACTATAGCCTGATTACCCGGATCGATGAGCAAATTGGCCGCGTGATCGATTATTTGAAGCAAACGGGAGCATACGATAACACCATTATTATCTTTACATCTGATCATGGCGATTTTGCCGGCGATCATGGGATTATTAATAAAAACATTGGCATTTATGAGTCGATTCATCGGATTCCGTTTCTGCTCAAATACCCGGGAGGACCTGCAGGACGCAAGATGGCCGGTATTATGGAGAGCGTTGATCTGTTCCCTACGTTATGTGAGCTATGCGAAGTGGCGGCGCCTGCCCAGATCGAGGGAAGAAGCTTGATGCCGGTCATTGAGCAGGGACTCCCCGGCAAACCGTTTACAGCTTGCGAATGGTCGTTTCCTAAATATTCGTCCACTGTGAATGCCATACGTACGGATCGTTACAGACTCGTCTATTACGGTCAAGGAGAGGGCGAGTTGTACGATCATGCAAGCGATCCCGACGAGCTGCATAATCGGTTTGCGGATTCAGACTATGTGGCCGTGCGCTTGCAGCTGCTCGAGCAGCTTTTCGATCATATTAATCGTTATCGGGTGAAATCTTCGTCAACCCTATCGAAGGCGGTGAGCTATCGCAGCCGCAACACGATGACTCGGCTCTTGCATACGGGTCAGCGGAATTGGGATGAAATCAAGCACTTATACCGTTGAAAAGGCAGGGCAGTACTATCGTTATGGGGCAAATGATGGAATCGCGGAAACGGTATCCTATCCTGAGGAGGAGATGACATGGCATTAAACGTAACCAATGGGGTTCAGGCGCATTGCTCGTCACATCGGCAATTTGCCTATGAATTGACATGGTTGCCGGAGAAAAACTACGTTCCTGGCAGTGAAGTGGACATCAGGGCGGGATTATTCCGCCAGTTTCATGAATGGAAGATTCATCATATCGAAATGGAACGCGTCGAGATTTTATTTAGCCCCAACATCAATAAAGCAGGGCCGGATGTATTCCAGAATCGGAAGCAGCGCCTAATATTGAAAGTAAAGCTGCTACATATGATTCCTAAGGGCCAGCCTCAATCCATCAAGCTTGTGGCGACGCCTCCCCTCTTTGCCGGCATGGATACGGAATTGTTCGTATGGGTTCGGGAGCCGCTATCCGCTTGGGCAGGGAAGGATGCTGAGCTCAACCCGGTTGTGAAGGAAGCGGCGGACGGATGCAGGCTAACGGTTCAAGCCGGGCCGGTGGAGCGATTCTCGGTGTACTCGCAGCCAGCGTCCGGGGTCAATGGGAAAATAAGAACGTCTCTTGTTCCCGAGGATCGATATGGAAACCCGTCCCAGTTCGAGAAGCCGGTTACCGTCAAGTGGTCATGGCTAGGGGAATCTGCCTCTGCAACTGTACAGCAGTCCGAAATCATTGAATTGGCTACCCCGGAACAGGCGACGAGCCTGAAGGTGCTGATCCGCATGGATGAGCTGTCGATCCACGAAAATATTGCCAACGGTCGGGTCGACGGCGAGTTTCTGGTCGTAACCGGCAATCCCGTGGTTGCCCAAGCGAAGCGGGGACTTCTGCCCGCATTCGGTGACATCCATTGGCATACCCAGGAGGCAAGCGGCGCTGACGGCGGCCGTCCGATGACGGATGCGTTTGCAAGTGCCAGAGACGAGTTGAATATGAATTTTGCAGCGCCCAGCGACCACGATCCTGAGGGGGCGGAATGGGAGCAAACCGTTCAGATTATCGATGCTTATAATGACGATGATCGTTTCGCCACTTTATATGGCTGGGAAAATTCCACGAATCGCGGTCATGAAAACTATTATTTCACCGATCCGAACCATGCAGCCGTTCGCGGCGGTAAAGCCGAGTTCAAGCCGGAAAACCTGGAAATGGCGACAAAACAACTGGATACTTTCAGCGATTTCATTGCGGTTCCTCATCATACCAACAGCAATGCAACCATGAAGAAGGACGGGGTTCCCGCATGGCATCAATATAACTGGTCCGAGCCTCGCGAGTATAGACGACTGGTTGAAATTGTGCAAAATCGTGGCAATCAAGAGAAGAACGATTACGCGGATGTTTGGCGTGGACTGGTGCACAATCATTCTGCGTCGGTGCAGGATGCTTTGCGAGCAGGCCATAAATTAGGCTTCACAGGCGGCACCGATAATCATGTAGGCTGGCCTGGCCGCGTGATTTATCAGAACCGCAAGAGCGTCATTCTTACCGGACTATGGACCGAACGCGTGGAACGGCAAAGTATATTTTACGCGCTATGGAACCGCCACACATGGGCCGTTTGCGACACGCGGGCGATTGTCTGGTTTACGATCAATGGTGTATTGATGGGCGGCGATATTCAGCTTGCGCAAGGCGAAGCGTTGACAGCACATATTCAAATTCATGCGGAAGCACCTCTGCAAGCCATTGAGATTGTTTCCGAGGGTCAAACCGTATGGGCCTCTTCCAGCTCATCTCCCGTTGTGGACGTCCAAGTGCCGCTAGGTCAAGTAACCGGGACCGGGGCTACGCATTATTATCTCAGAGCGGTACAACGCGATGGGGGCTTCATGTATGCAAGCCCTGTCTTTGTGGAGAAAATTTGAGCGGTGACGGCCTCGTCGATCAAGAACATATAAAGCCAACCGCAATGAAAAGAGGTGTTTTATGAAAGCTATCGTCATCTTGATCGATACATTAAACAGGCATTCGTTGTCGGTGTATAATTCCGAATCTGTCGTGCAGACTCCGAATCTCGAAAGGTTTGCCCGCAAAAGTGCGGTTTTTATGAACCATTGGTCAGGCTCTCTTCCTTGTATGCCGGCCAGACGTGATCTGTTCACGGGCAGACTGAGCTTCCTGGAGAGAGGCTGGGGAGGCTTGGAGCCTTTCGATGTCACCCTGCAGGAGCAGTTGACGAATAACGGCGTATTTTCCCATATGGTCACGGATCATTATCATTATTTTGCTACAGGCGGGGAAAATTATTGCCAGTCGTTCACAACCTGGGACTTCCATCGCGGACAAGAGTTTGACCCATGGGTGTCCAGGGTGAAGCCTGCCGAGCTGCCTTCCGCTTACTTGGGCAGAGTCAACAATCAGTATGAGTTAAACAGGCAACGGCTCGTGAAGGAAGAGGACTATTCTGGAGCCCGTACGATCCAAGCGGCTTGCGACTGGCTGGAGCATAATCATGATGCCGATCAGTTTATGCTGATGGTCGAAGCGTTTGACCCGCATGAGCCTTTTGATTGTCCTCAAGAGTATTTGGATTTATATAACGATACGTATACAGGTCCCCGCTATAATTGGCCCAACTATGGGCCTAATCGGGAGACGCCTGAAGCCACAGAGCATCTTCGCAAGCGGTACGCCGCTACACTGACGATGATGGATCGGTGGCTCGGAAAGCTGCTCGATACGATAGGCCAGCATAACCTCTGGGAGGATACGCTAGTTATTTTGACAACCGATCATGGCTTTCTTCTCGGCGAGCACGAGGTGCTTGGCAAAAATGTGATGACGGTGTATAACGAATTGGCCCATCTGCCGCTTATGGTACATCTTCCGGGCGGCCAGGGAGCAGGCGAACGGATCGAGGCGATCACGCAAAATATAGATCTGATGCCGACGTTGCTGGAGCATTTCGGTATTGCCGTGCCTAAGGAAGTACAAGGCCATTCTCTATTGGAACTGCTGCAGGGCAGATCGAAACAGCTTCGTGAAGTTGCTTTATACGGTTACTTTGGGATGGATGTCAATATGACAGACGGGACGTATACATATCATCGCACGGCCGAGAGTGCTGACAATCAGCCCTGCTTTTTGTACACGGCTTTGCCGACGGCATTTCGCAGCTTTGTCAGAAGATCCGATATGAACGAGGTGGAATGCGGCCGATTTCTTCCCTATACGAACTATCCTGTATTTAAATTCCCCGTTACAGGCAATGGACCGGAATTAGGGCATCGGCCTCTGGAGAGGAAGACGCTGCTGTTCGATATTCAAGAAGACTATTATCAAACGGAAGCGATAAATGATGCAGAGCTGGAAGTGAAGCTGGGGGTCAAAATGCGGCAAGCCCTGCAAGAAATGCAGGCGCCTGAGGAACAGTTAGTTCGTCTTGGCATTACCTGAACAGAGGAAACGGTAAATTACAACCATTGAAAACTGCACCTCAATTGTTAGTTGTGTCTAACAATTAGGGTGCAGTTCACTTTTGAGGCAGTTTTTTTGGGAGGGAGGTCAGTAGCTAGTCCATATTTTCATATTGGCTAATTGGGTTACGTTGTTAGAAATCGTAGAGGAGAACTCCACCTTGATATATTGTGTGCCACTCGCCAACGCATTTGTATTTCGGAAATAAGTGCCTTTCCATCCGCCGGACGTAGCTACGGGTGTATCCATTGTTACGGCAACGGGGGTCCAGCTTAGCCCGTCGGAGGAGCTGTAGAATTGGATGCCATCATTCGTTTGGAAATAAATGTTGGCATAAAATCCGCCCAAATTGGATTGCTTATAGGTTACGTATCCCGTGTTAGTATCGGTGCGAATTGCCCGGGAGTCGTCTCCATCAAAATAGGCTGGATTTGCGGTGGCAAATTTCCAGTTGGAGGACTTGGAGTCAACGACGGACCAAGCGGTAAGATTGTCTTCATATTCCCACACAGGCGCCCAGTTCGTCACTTCCACATCGGAAATTTGCGTCACGAAGAAATCGGTCGTAGAGGCTAATTCGATCTTTAAATACTCCGTGCCGCTTGGCAATCCATCCGTGCTGCTGTAATAACTGTGGGACCATCCCGCTGTAGTAGCCGCGGGCGTTGTATGTGTGGTTGGAAGTGGCTCCCAGTCGGTTCCGTTATGAGATACGTAAAATTTAATACCGCTAAAGCTGTCATGGGAATAAATATTCGCTTTGAATTGTCCGATCCCCGATGCTTTATAGGTGATGTAGCCCGTATTCGTATCGGTGCGTGTGGCTCGGGAGGTGTCGCCGCTAAAATAAGACGGGTTTCCATTTGCAAATTGCATGTTCGCTGAATAAGAATCCACCTTAGTCCAGTCGTTCAAGCTATCGGTTGTTGTGGTTCCGGGTATCCAATAGTAGCCTTTGAGCTTGGCGTCGTTAGCAAAGTCGTAGTATCTTGTAAATTCGCCGTCGGCTCGTCCTGCTTGAAAGCTCATCCAACTGATGCCGTTTTCTTCAAGCGCTTGTCCTTGATACTTGTTACCGCTTAGGGAGACGACTCCGCCTTGTCCCGGAAAGCCCCACTCTGTATTCATGACGGGATAATCATCTCTTAAACTTTTGATATATTGCAGATTCGGTGTTCCATAGGTATGGAAGGAAACGATATCTTTTCCATTCGCCCAAACAATGCCCGCTTTCGTCGTAAAGCTTGCCACCTTGGCATTCATACTCTCGTCGGCATGGGAAAACGAAAGATTCAAGATAGGTGTATTCGGTGCGGCAGCTCTCATAATTTGATAAACAGCTGCCAAATCATTCAGGTTGGCATTGGAATAATCGGAAGGACGCCATTTGACCGGCTCGTTGGTGATTTCATAAATAACGTGAGTTTCATCCTTATAACGGTCGGCTGCGACACTCCAGAATTGAGTTAAATAGTTTTTGTTAAACGTTCCCGGCGTATCGCCAGGGGTGATAATGAGATACAGGCCGTTATCTTTGGCATGCTGAACCATGATGTCCAGATGGGACAGATTGTCGGCAATCGCCCAGCCGCCCTTTTGTTCACCTTCGACTTCTGTGCAATCCGCACCTATGGTGCCATTGAACGAGCGTTCATCCCAATTCGTCACGCGGATGGCGTTCAATCCAACGTCTTTGGTTCTTTGCCAATATTTCGGGTCCTCGGATCTGGACGTTGGGTCGGCATAGCATTTGCCATACCAGGCGACTCCGGCGCGGATGAGTTTATTGTCGCTTGTTTTCAGTGTGCCGTCGGAGACAATAGGTCTTGCGGGGGCAGTGGCGGACGCGGTCAGCGACAGCATAGCTGAAAGCGCCAAAAAAAGAATAATGAGACCGATGCTTTTTTTCATTGTACTTCCTCCTTGTATAAATAATATTGACGTAAAAATTTGAATATAACATACTATTCCCATGAAATTTATAAGATTTAATCGGAATAGGTTTATCTTAAAGCTTGAAGCGGCCGTTTGGAATAACACGATGTCTTCTTTTCTTTTTCAATTTGTTGGGGGGACCGCAGAAGCAGATAAATCCATTTAAAGAAGGATGAGGTTATATATGATGAAGACGCATGTACTTTATGTTTTTGCCGACCAATTGAGTATGCTTGCTTTAAATTTATTTGGCGCAAGGAACCGGGTTCACACGCCCCATATCGACGAATTGGGAGCAAAGGGGGTCAAGTTTCATAGAAGCTATTGTGTAACCCCTCAATGCTCCCCTTCCCGCTCCTCTATATTGACAGGCTTATATCCGCACAAGACCGGGGTGATCGGAAATATAGGCACGAAGAATACGGCGGAGCTTGATGCCGGCTTACCCAATCTCGGGAATATTTTGCAGCAACGGGGGTACCGTACGGCGTATTTCGGCAAATGGCATTTGGGGCGTGCCGCTGTAACGGAGTACGGCTTTGAGGCGACTGCCGATTTTCAGAAGGACGACGAAGAAACAACGGAGCATGTGCTGAACTTCCTGGACGAGCAAGCGGACGTGAAGGATCATCCATGGCTTTGCATGGTATCCTTCAATAATCCGCACGATATTTACCGCATGGCTCAGGACAAGCTGCAGGGGAAGACGTTGAATACCTCACACATCATCCTTCCAGACAATTTTATCGACGACTTGTCGGCAAAGCCTGAAGCGCAGCGTTTATTTCGGGATGAGGATCAGGGAAAAGCGCTGCAATCGTACGGGGAAGAAGACTGGAAATATTATTTGGCTTATTATTACGAGCTGATAGAGCGAATCGACCGGCTGTTAGGCAGGATCATAACGAAATTGAAAGATACGGGACAATACGAGCATACGCTGATCGTGTTTACTTCTGATCATGGCGATATGATGGCCGCGCATCGTTCGCCGTTTAAAGGGCCGATGATGTATGAGGAGCTTGTGAAAATTCCGCTGATTTATTGTTGGGAGGGTGTTCTTCCCGCCGGAGAGAGCCGGTATCAAATGACAGTCAATGCGGACCATCTGCCAACGATCATTGATCTGTTAGGTTTCGAGGTACCCGAACAGTTCGACGGGGTCTCTATGAAAGAAAGTTTGTTTAAGCGGGAAACGGCTGGCCGCGAATATGTAGTGATGCAGTATTATTCCAAGCAAAAATGGATCAATCCGATTCGGACTATAACAGACGGAAAGCATAAGTACAGCCTCTACAGCAGCGGAGAGGAGGAGCTCTATGATTTGGCTGCGGACGGCTCCGAATCGCACAATGGGGCCTATCGCCCGGATGATATGGAAATTAAGAAAAGATTGCAGGACGAGCTAAGGCGCTGGATGAAGCAGTATCAGGACCCCTTCGAACAATATACCCGAACAGACCGGCAGGGCCAGCTGTTGGAAAAATAAGCGGGGGCTTGAACAGAAGCCGTAAAAAGTAAAGGCCGTGAGACCAACTCTAGCAGTGCGTACGGCATATAATAATAGAAAGGCAAAAAGGGAGAGGCCGAGCCCCTTTAACTCCATTCCTTGTTCTCGATATTCGTCTAACGCATCTTGCAACGCTTTATTGTGTTTAAACTGCCAGAACTTTCTCATTGTTTTGGCATGATAAGCGCAACAGATATAACGGATCCCTTTATTTTTCAAAAATATTAGCATGTTTGTGGAGTAACAGAAGAAATATTTATCGTTCATCTATAGGCTAGCGATGTTTCCTAAACTGCAGGTCGTACGTTCGAATCGTATCGGGCGCGCCATTAAACCATAACCAAAAGAGATATGCATCTATTTGATTATTTTATTGTCCTTTAAACTGTCTATACTTACGTAAAGACCATCGCTTAAGCGCACGATGTGCCATTTACCTGAACCAGTGTCAGTTCCAAATTGTTCTAAGACTTCGAGATCGACAAAATCGATGACATATATTGCTGAAATACAGCATCGCAATGTCAGTTGGGAAGTCCCCATCGATTTGAATTCATCCGCATCTACAACGATCGTTAATGATTAGCTGCGCAGCATGGGTTCTTTTTGTCTTTACACTTAAGTATGACGAAGTGAATTGGAAAAACTTTCTCTTTTCACAAAAAAAGTTCATGCAGGTATTTAAACGAATAATAAGCCACTCCGAGGAGTGGCTTGAAATTCACTTAAATGGCATACCCAAAAGGCAACTGCATCTATTCGATTAGGTCATTATTCTTTAAACTGTCTATACTCACGTAAAGTCCATCGCTTAAGCGCACGAGGTGCCATTTACCTGAACCAGTATCGGTTCCGAATTGTTCTAAGACCTCAAGATCGATAAAATCGATGACATACAGCTCTTTTTGACCCTTTAAGTCATAGAAAGCCATTTTATAGAGCCCATTCTTATTTTTCTCAGCATTATGAACGATAAAATCAATCTTGTATTTTTCCTTTAAATCTTTTAGGCTCATATATTTCGCACGAAAATGGGCTTCTATGGATTTTTTGATTGCCTCATCATCAGCAGTAACAGTCTTCTGCGGCTGCGCTACCTGCTGTGGTTCCGGCTGCGCTCTCGCTGACTCCTGTTGCTTCTCCTGGTCCTGAGGCTCCGGTTTCACTAGCTGTTGCTCCTCCTGGTCCTGAGGCTCCGGCATCACTGGCTGTTGCTCTTCTTGCTCTTGAGACTCTGGTATCATTAGCTGTTGTGACTCCGGTTCCAGCTGCGCCAACTGCTGTGGCTCTGCCTCCAGTTGCGGCTCTTTAGCAGTCTTTTCTTCAACGCTATCATTGACGAACGCTGTAGAAGGTAATGGATTCAAATCAATGAGTTCTTCCCAACTGACATCGCGATTCTCCATTTCGGAGATATGGTAGGATAATGTCAGCTCCTGAGGTTGATGCAGCAAATTGATGAGCAGTACACCTTGAAGGGTGACCTTACGGTCCTCACCAACAGTCGATTTTTTCTCGAGTTTTACATTGTACTCTTTACCATTTTCGTCCCTGGCCTGCCATACATTAAGTCCGACTATATCCTTCGCAAGCTCTGCCTGAAATTGAATGACTCCGCCTTTTCTCTGGATGGGTTGCCCGTTGATATCCGATTCTTCCTCATAATCTTTCAAAGAAAAATCACTAAAAGTGAACTTACTGCCGTTATATTCTGTCTTAATCTGCTCTTTGTTCAAACTGTCAAGGTTCATCTTGATGTTGAAATTGGCGAGCTCTTTCGAATATATGGCACGAAGCTTGAACATAAGCTTCTCTGGCTTTTCGGTCAGCGGCGCAAAGGCATGCCACCACTTATAACCCGATTCGTCGTTTCCTAGTGAACTCAACCCATAATTGATCGTATTTTTCGAATTATAATTTTTACCAGTCACCTCATCCCAAGCTGCTACAACTTGACCTTGTTGGTCAAGAAGCTCGTAAGCGAGTGTATAATCTTGAATATCATGAGCAAGAGTGAAGGGCAGCAGCGGATCCCCTAGCTTACGTTGCTCCGTCAATCCATTCAAGCGGATAATCTCCTTTTTCTGCTGATACAGTTCTGGGGTCAATTGGGTTTCCAGTGAGAGCAGCGTCAAACTTGGCGCCAGTTCGATTCTTTTCAAGCTGATTTTTAACCCTTGTGGAGAGATGTATTGCTTGTTAATCCCAACCGTTTTCGTTACGGCTTTGGCCTTAGCCATATCAATCGGGATATTCAACACCCAGTCCCCGGAAGTTTGGCCAATCTTCTTCCAGCTAAGCTCAACGGTCACTTCATCCGGCAGCTGCTTCCCTCCAGTGATAAGATCCGTCAATGCCTGCTCCACCATGAGCTGCTCACCTTTCTTACTGGCTCTCCATCCTCCCATCTTTCGGTCAATTAATGGATTCCCCGTTACGTCCTTAATAATAAATTGCAATTCCCTCGATTGGTTTAAGTCTACAGAGTTGCCGTCTTGATCCGTGGCTTCGCTGATGATGGCAATCCGCATCGTGTCCGCCAAAACTTCTTTTACCTCTATGGTAATTCCCTGATCCGTCACTTTCAGACCGAGCGGTTTTACAAAACCTTCGTTATAAGCATTTTTCATCCCTGGATCAACTTGTTCTGTGCTATTGAAAAAACTTTTTACGTAGTTTGCAAAAGTCGGAGATACATAGGTTCCTAACGATATGACTACTGCCAATCCGACCGCAGCTATCGTAATTTTTTTCATAATATCAAGGCTCCTTTGTTTCCAATTGATTAGTTTAGGGGAGTCTATCATAACTTCAGCGGGATTCGTTTCTTCCGATGGTGTGTATGGAGTGAGCTGATCCAAAATGTTTTGCATGAACGTTTCATCCGTTACTTGTTCCTCCCATGAATCCTCAAAATCTTCATGCTTATTTATCCAATGCTCCAATTGCAGTTGGCAACCCTTGCAGCTTTCCAGATGTTTTTCAAACTGAATACTTTCAGATTGGGAAAGCTGGCCTTCCATATAGTCGTTCAAAGGGTTAGTTTCCATACATTTCATACAAGAAATCCCCCCTTTCTTTTGATGCGTTCATGCTTTTGCGCAATTTCAATCGTGCGCGATGTAGACGCATTTGCACAGTACTCACCGGGAGTGATAAATGCTCACCGATTTCCTCATAGCTCAGTAACTGCTGATGCCGCAGCATAAACACGACACGCTGATCTGGGTCCAGCTCCTCGATCAACTTTTGTAGAGAAGCTTTACGTTCTTTTTCCAGATAATTGGTTTCCGGCGTATCGCTATGGGCGATTTCGAAATCGAGATTGATTAAGCTGGGAGTACGCTTGCGTTTACGAAGCTCATCGACAGACCGATTCGCGGTGATCCGGTATAACCAGGCAGAAAAGCTGTGCTCAGGCTTATATTCCTGTAGATGGTTGTAGGCTTTAATAAAAATTTCTTGGGCGATATCCTGTATGTCAGGCGATGGACCGAGCATTTTTAGGAGTAGGGAAAACACCCGTCCTTTGTATTTGTTAATAATTAAGGCAAAAGCCTGCTTATCTCCGTTAAGGATGTGATCTATAATTTCCTGGTCTTCTTGCATTTTTGCCCTCCTATCCAAAAAGAATGCTGCGCAGCATGGAGCTTTTTTGTACTTACACTTAAGTATGACGAAGCGAAAAGGGAAACCTTTCTTTTTTTGAAAAATTTTATGCAGTTATGCTGCAGTTCTTTGCCCGACTCATCGTTTAGCTTGCTGTTCATCCTGATTGTGGAACTCTCCGTTTTCTTTTATAATTACCTCAGTTGATAATAATTCTCAAATAAAAGGGGGAGCTGATGAAAACTATATTGCTCATAGAAGACGAGAGAAATTTATCGCGTTTGATCGAATTGGAGCTTCGGCATGAATCGTTCGAGGTGATGGTTGCTCATGACGGAAAGCGGGGATTGGAGCTGGCTTTACAGCAGGACTGGGGTGTTATCTTATTAGACCTTATGCTTCCTGGTATGGATGGAATTGAAGTGTGCTGTCGTATACGTGAGGTGAAGAGAACACCGATTATTATGCTAACAGCCAGAGACAGCCTTAAGGATCGGATATCCGGATTGGATAGTGGTGCTGACGACTACATAGCAAAGCCTTTTGCGATCGAGGAGCTGCTGGCACGCATAAGGGTAGTATTCAGAAGACAGGAAAATATTTCGGAGGCGGCGATGCAGCTTCTTACTTTTCAGGACATCGTAATGAATCTGGATTCGAGGAATGTTACCAAGGGCGGCAAGACCATCGATCTGACCAAGAGAGAATACGACCTGCTTCAAGCCTTCATGAGGAATACGAATCGGGTACTGGACCGGGAAACTTTGCTGGATATGGTATGGGGGTTTGAAGCTGGGGTGGAAACGAATGTGGTGGATGTGTACGTGCGGTATTTGCGCAATAAAATGGATAACCCCGCGGAGGATAGCTGCATACAGACCGTACGCGGCATTGGCTATGTGATGAGACGATGAAGCGGTTACCCTTACAATTCGCCCAAATCCCTATAAAATGGAAGCTGACGATATGGTCTACACTGCTGCTCGTTTTGCTATTCGCGGTTTACAATATAGTGCAATATGCTTTTGTTGAAAGATGGATGATTAAGCAGGAAGAAACGAACACGCAGCAGGATATGAGGGAGATATTGAATTACTTTTTGGAGAATGAGGTATCCTTCGAGGAAGGGGAGTTCGTGCAAGCGCGTAATTTTCTCGAAAGAATCAACCGTCCCGATCAGCTTATTCGAGTTCTAAATGAGAAGGGGGAGCCTATTCTTACGGTATCCGATGATATTCCGGAGCAGTGGGTGGAGGCTAAAGCTGTAAGCACAAAGGAATTGGTCGGGATAAAACATACGAACGATCGTTTAGTTATTATGAGAAGCCCGCTTACGATTTTCAAATTCAATGGGACTGTAGAAATCATAAAAAACATTGTGAACTTCGAAAAGCTAACGGACGCCCTCTTCTACGTGATGGTCCTATGTGGTCTGGGAGCTGTGGTGATCAGCGGCCTTGGCGGACGGCTATTGGCGGGACAACTGCTCAAGCCACTGCAAGGGATGGCCGAAACGATCCGAAACATTAAGCAAAAAGGTCTGCACGAGCGTATGCAGTTGAACAATAATAAGGATGAGATCGCTACCTTGATGGTCATGTTTAATACAATGATGGATCAGGTGGAGCGCTCCTTTCAGCAGCAAAGGCAGTTTGTAGAAGATGCTTCTCATGAGCTGAGAACACCGGTAGCTATTGTGGAAGGACATCTGTCATTGCTACAGCGGTGGGGAAAACATGATCCTGCGATATTGGAAGAATCGTTGAATGCTTCGATCCAAGAGGTTGCGCGTCTGAAAATGCTTGTGCAGGAGCTGCTGGCGCTTAGTCGTGCCGAGAAGCTGGACCCGGAGTATAACTCCGAAGTTACAGATCCGGAGCAAGCGATTCGGACTATTATTAAAAATATGGCGGTGCTCCACCCGACGTTTGATATACAAGCAGAGTTGGAACCACTCGAATCGGTTTTGGCAATATCACCTCAGCATTTGGAGCAGATTCTGCTCATTGTGTTGGATAATGCAGTCAAGTATTCGGAGCAGCGCAAACTCATTTGCGTCCGGGCTACCGTGAACGAAGAAGCAGCCCTTATAGAAGTAATCGATTCGGGAATAGGTATTGCAGGTTCCGATATGCCATATATCATGGACCGTTTCTATCGCGCGGATAAGGCCCGCAGTGGTGAACAGGCAGGGCATGGACTAGGTTTAGCGATTGCTAAACGTCTGGTAGAAATATATAACGGAACGATCACTTTGCAAAGTATAGAACATGAAGGTACTACGGTGTGTATTTCTTTACCGAAAAGGTAAAGAAATTTTTTTTTCACATCAAATTCTCATTATCGTAAGTTATACTGTTAACTAGTCGAGATCAACTGGTAATGATATTCATTATCATCAATAAATTTTAACCGATTTAGGGTTTTAGGGAGAGAGGGGAGTCAACTTTTCTAGCCAATTTTATTGAGAATGAGTATTACTATCAAATATTAGTTAACGAAATGGAGATGTAGATTTCAAATGAGAAAACAAACCTTGTTCAGCACTATGCTGCTGATCATCCTGTCACTTATCGTAGCCGCATGCGGTTCAAGCCCTTCAACGGGTGGTGCGTCTTCCACGCCACAGCCTAAGGCAGAGAGCGCCGATCCGGCGAAGTCCTCGCAAGCTCCGGCAGCGAGTCCAGCTGCAGGCAAGGAGCAGGCTGTTAATATTTATACAGCGAGACACTACGAGGTGGATAGCGTATTATTCAACGCTTTTACGAAACAAACGGGGATTAAAGTTAATGAAATCAAAGGTACGGCCGAAGAGTTGGTTGAGCGGTTGAAGCGCGAAGGTACGAGCTCAGAGGCTGACTTGTTTATTACTGTAGATGGAGGCGTGCTGAACTACGCCAAGCAGAACGGTGTACTTCAAGCGATCCAGTCTCCCGCTATTGACAAGAACGTCCCCAAGCAGTGGCGCGATAAGGATAACAACTGGATTGGCATAGCAACCCGAGCTCGGGTTATCGTGTATGCTAAGGACCGGATTAAGCCGGAGCAATTGTCTACATATGAGGATCTGGCCACAGATAAGTGGAAAGGGAAGGTGTTGGCCCGCTCTTCAACCAGCTTGTATAACCAGTCACTTGTAGCTTCATTCGTTGAACTTGATGGAGAAGCAAAAGCTGAAGCATGGGCCAAAGGTATTGCCGCTAATCTGGCTCGTAAGCCGGAAGGCGGAGACCGTGATCAAGCCAAGGCTATTGCAGCCAAAGTTGGCGATGTCGCGATTATGAACACCTATTATGTAGGTCAAATGCTGGCATCCAAGGATGCGGAAGAAGTGAAAGTGGCCCAGAACATTGGCGTCTTTTTCCCAAACCAAAACACGACTGGCACACATCTTAATATTAGCGGCGTAGGTCTGACCAAGAATGCCAAAAATAAAGACAACGCGATCAAGCTTATCGAATTTATGACTTCCAAAGAAGGCCAAACTCTTTTGACGCAAGGCAGCTTTGAGTTCCCGGTTAATGAAGCGGCGGATAAACCGGAGCTATTGAAAACTTGGGGAACCTTCAAATCCCAGCAAATTGATTTTGCCAAGCTTGGAGATCACAATAAAAAAGCGACTGAGCTTCTTAACAAGGCAGGCTGGAAGTAGGCATGGTTGTTTCCGCTTGGCTGCGTAATCTGAAGAGATTTAGTAACGGATGGAATTTATTAAGCGTAATAGGGGCCTTCGCGGCCCTTCTTCCGTCTTTATATATTGCGACTGGTCTTTTTCGTTCCCCTAATGAGAATTGGCAGCATATTAAGGACTATTTACTGCTGGATTATGCTTTGCAATCCTTATGGCTTGTGCTAGGAACAGCAGCCTGTACCGTGTTGGTTGGTGTAACGCTTGCCTGGTTAATAGCTGCCTATGAGTTCCCGCTGAGACGTTTTTTCACATGGGCTTTTGTGCTGCCGCTGGCTATTCCGCCGTACATTGCAGCTTACACCTATGCTAATATGTTGGGTTATACAGGCAGTGTTCAAATTTTTATGCGCAATGTTCTGGGTTGGAATCTGAATCAAGCCTATTTCGACATCATGTCGATGAAGGGTGCTATTGTTATTTTCAGCTTGTTTTTATTTCCTTATGTGTATCTGATCACGAAAACGTTTCTGGAGAGGCAAAGTGCCTCTTTCATTGAAAATGCCAGATTATTAGGCAAAAATCCGCTGTATATTTTTTTCAGGGTCGTATTGCCGCTGTCTCAGGCCGCGATTATCGGGGGAGTAAGTCTGGTCGCCTTTGAAGTATTGAATGATTTTGGGGTTACCAAGTACTTCGGGATTCAGTCTTTTACTACCGCTATTTTTCAGACCTGGTTTGGCATGTATGATGTAGAATCGGCGATGCGGTTGGCTGCACTGCTTATGAGCTTTATTGTCGGCTTATTCATAATCGAAAGAGTTCTCCGCAAACGGAAACGATATCATGCTTCGACAAGCAGGACTCGTCCTCTTAGCCGAAGGACGCTGCGCGGTATTCCTGCTCTTATGGCTATTCTCTTCAGCGGTCTTATTGTTTCGTTGTCCTTTCTGGTTCCAGTCCTTCAGCTGATTGTATGGGCGACATGGACGTATAAGGAGGTTATGAGTGCCCAATTCATGGGGCTGCTCACCAATACCCTTTTTATATCGCTGGTTTCGATCATTGTATTGATGCTTTTTGCTGTTATTGTGGCTAACGTATGCCGCTATCAGCGCTCTGCTTTTACACTTATATTGTCCAAACTTATTTCCTCTGGGTATGCGATTCCAGGTGCCGTTCTCTCGATCGGGGTGCTCGCGGTGTTCATCTCAATGGATAACCGGCTTGGCGGAGTTTATGAGAAGCTCGGTTGGGGAGCCGGCAAGCTGGTGCTCAGTATGTCCTTACTCATGCTCATCTTCGCATATGTGATCCGGTTTTTGGCCGTTGGTTTCAACTCTGTGGAGGCGGGGTTCGATAAGATCGGAAACCGCTACACGGAAGCATCCCGGCTGCTGGGATTGGGGTTTACGAAAACCTTTTTCAAGGTTGATTTGCCTTTGATCAAGGGCGCTGTGTTCACAGGCTGTATTTTGGCTTTTATGGAAATTGTCAAAGAGCTGCCTCTTACTCTGCTTCTTCGGCCTTTTAATTTTGACACATTAGCCACAAAAGCCTACCAATACGCCAGTGACGAACAAATTCACCAAGCCTCCATTCCATCCTTATTCATTATAGCCGTCGGTATGATCTCGGTTTATTTCTATTACTGGTTAGGAGAGAGAAATTCAGAATGACTTTTTTTGAAATGAATGCTGTCTCTTTTCACTATGTCAAAGGCAATGAGAGTGTGCTTGATGATTTCTCTATGCACTTGGAGCAAGGCGAGGTGGTTGGTATCCTCGGTCAAAGCGGTTGCGGGAAAAGCACTCTGCTTAGGCTTATATCCGGGCTGGAGGTACCCTCCTCAGGAAGCATTGTGATCGATGGTAAAACAATGGTAAGCGAACGGTTATTCGTCCAACCTGAAGCCCGCGGCGTCGGGATGGTTTTTCAGGAATATGCCCTATTTCCCCATTTAACTGTAGAGCAAAATATTATGTTCGGGCTGCACCGTTTATCCAGAGCCGAACGCAAGCAGCGGCTGCAGGCAATGCTAGAGCTTGTACACCTGGAGAGCTATGGGAAACGGTATCCGCACGAGCTTAGCGGAGGGCAGCAGCAGCGTGTTGCTTTTGCCCGTGCTTTGGCGCCGGAACCAGCTATACTCCTCATGGATGAGCCTTTCAGTAATTTAGACGCCGGACTGAAGGGGAAAATTCGGGAGGAGCTGCGCCAATTACTGCGAACCGCCAACATGACCTCGATTCTCGTCACCCATGATAAGGAAGATGCGGTTGCCATATGTGATCGGATTGTTCATATGACTAACGCAGAATTAGCGTCCTAGCCTTGGTTCGTGTCGGGTGTGCTGTTTACTTAGTAAAGTTCAAGGGGCTGTCCCAAAAGTCATTTGAGACAACCCCTCCACCATTTTATCCTGAATAGATGGTTGCAAAAGAGCCCTCAATTCCACTTTCATAGTTGAAGGCTTTTTTGCATATTCTTGTGTATTCTTAGTGATGAATAAGATGAGGTCGCTTTCCAGCGCGTACTCAACGCGGGTATCGGGTTCGTGTTTCATGGTTCGGTTACGGCATTGCATGGCAGTCTGGCGCACTCCGAGCAATTATCAGGAAAATGTCAAGTTAGTTACTCCGAAAATAGCGTTCCAAGTCTTATAGCTGGAATTCCTCATGCTAATTCTACGTATTTTGGCTGATATCCACCATTTCACCTCTATTAGAGTTAGTTTTTCCAGTTAGTTTGATTTCAGGTGATATCCACGCTGGATTAGCGTTACAATTTCCATCTATTTTCTTTCCTTCCGCAGCGGCCCCGACAAATCATGGTCTCCTCTAGATTGAAAGCAGCCTTTGAACATCGCTTCTCGCCCCATCACTTAAGTAACATCCAAAAAGCGGCCGGACTCATTTTTGGATTTTCGAATCCCCACTCTGATGGGAATTTCCCTACAAAAAAGACGCTTCCATTTCCGCTTACATGGTGGTTTTGGAGGCGTCTTTGTACATAGTTTGGGACTGATTCATTCACTGATACCCTTTTGGGACAGCCTCTTTTGGCGTATAGGGCCTGAGTAATCATTATTCTTCACTATACAAGGTCAACAAAGTGGGCAGGATCAGGGTTAGGCATGCAAGGACTGCAATTCCGACCGCTCCCCTATAGTTTCTCTGCCGCCACAGTTGCGGGGCGAGGCTTCCGACATAAACGCTGGACCAAAGGGAAATGGCAGCTAATATTCCAAACTTTGCTATTTGTTGAATCATTGCATTTTATCCCCCTCGATAGCGGGTCCAACTTGATCACCATGGCGGCGCATTTTAAAGCTGATTTCCACGTTATAATCAATATCCTTCATATGATCTTTCCACTTAAAAGCATACCATTCCTTTAGTGTGGAAAAAGTTGATTTGAGACGGTTGTTGATGCTGAAACAATCGACTTGCCATTGATGAAGCGTCTTGTTGAGCAGCTTGATCGACTCGGAATGAAGCTGATTTTGTATGGATTGTTCGAGTTTTTTTGTGTTTTCCGGATTTGTATAGTCAACAACTGTTTGAACACCGATCAAATCTCCTTCCATTTTAACGCTAAAGGTTACAGTGACTTTGTCATTCTTTCGGGTTACTTTCATCTGAGCTTTTTTTTGAGCTCTCATATTGATGGTAAGATTCAGTTTGCTTTCTGAAGGATCCCGGAACCCCCACGTCGTTCCAAAAAATTCACCGCGAAGTACATTTAAAATCTTTGTTTCCTCGCCGGTAAGAAACCCTGCCAGAGTACCGTCCTGATAAATGGCACTGCCAAAAAACTCGACAGGAACCTCTCCGGATCTTCGTAAACTCCCTGCGATTTGTTTACCTACTAACGGCTGCTTGGTTTTGGAGTCAGAATGTTCGTTCTCTGTGGACAACTGGGCAGTAACCTTTTTTATATCAGGTCTGGGTGCAGCCAAGATGGTTGTGGCGCCGGTTCCGACGTTTTCAATATCCATGATAAAGTCGTGGAACCGGGAGTTCATCGGTACGATGCCTCCCATATTATGGGGGTCTAATTCCAGTTCAAACCATAAGTTGATATCTTTCTCTGTGGTTGGTTGAATGTGCTGGATAAAGGTTTCCGCTTTCCCGCGCGTCGTAATAACATTTACAGTTCGCCGAAATTCACGATTGCGTACAACCTCTCCCAATATAGGCATCACTCCCTTACGGGCCATACCTTCACCCAAAATAAACGCTTTGGAATGGATAAGGGTTAACCTGCGGGCAACAAAGCTTTGGCTTGCAAGCAGCGCGGTAGCAATATCCGAGCTCTGCTCGGAATGTACAGAAACGATTTTTTTCTGGCTATCATTTGAGCTTTGTCCTCCGCCGTTCGTTTTGGGAACGGCAATGGCGAAAGTGAATATATAATCATTTTTGGGACCAGAATCAACCCCAACGGCAATGATAAAAGCCATATTTTCAGGATCCAGCCGATCCCAGCAGCCAGTCAGCAGAGGCAGCGACACTAGGAGAGCCAATAAAGCTCGGGAAGTACGGATGAACAGGCTCACGGTTGCCTCCACTTTCTGCGCACAGTTCCTGCGAGCCATGTCGCCATCGGAAGGCATACAGAAATGAGGGAACCATAGGTTCGCAGAATATCCCGATCCCACGCGACTGCAGCCATCTCGCTGGCTGGTAATAACGCGAAGCTGTATATGATAATGGAGAGTGGAATGATCAGAGGCTGAGTTCTGGGCAACCTCAGCATTTGCGATAAAGTAGACGCACAGCAATATATGGCTATGGAGAGCTTGATTACGGCACATAAAAGCCAAACGATCAGGAAAAGGCTCTCCACTCGTTGAATCCATCGCCCAAAAATAATAATCCGGCTGATTTCGAACATCGGAACATTTAACCGTGTAGCGGTCGGGTAGGGAACTACGTAAAGATAGACGATGGTTGTACTGAACAGGACTATGGAGCTGATTGCCATGCACCACCAAGCCGCTTTTCCCCACTCTTCCGTTTTCCGCATTCTGGGGACGAGGAAGCCGAGTACAAGCAGCTCTGAAAATAAGGAGCTCTTCACAATTCCCATTGTAAGAACATGGGTTCTGCCGGTGCCCCAAAAAGGTGATAACGCATTCGGCTCCGAATGGGTCATTAATCCGCCGACAAGTGTTATGAACACGCTTGCAATGATTAAACCGATGGTTAACCAGCATAGCCGTCCCATAGCTTCGATACCTGAATAAGCCACTATGGCGGCAGTAATAAGCAGGGAAAGCAAGATAACTTTTAACGGGGTTCTTAACAAAATATCTGAAGTCAACAGCTCCGAGAACTCGCGAAGCACGGTAAACGTGATGATGAAGAAAAGGCTGAAATAAGCCAGATTCACCATGCTGCCCAAATAGGGTCCCCATATCTCTTCAGTCGCAGTAATGAGTGTTGAGCCCTGTGTTCCGTTCCTGAGGACTCCTCTCACTCCCCACCAGATCAACGGACAGAGCAATCCGGCTATGAGAATGATGATCCAAGCAGCTGTGCCCCCATTATCTGTCAACAACCGCTGCAAAGGAAGGAATATCTTCGTAATGATAAAAATTATTCCTATGGAGGCCACTTCACGAACCCCGATGTGATGCGTTCTCACTTTTTCGCCTCCTCTTGTTGGTTGAATGGGGGGGTCATTTTTTCATTGTCGCTTGGCATCTTCTTCTTTCTTTGGGGGTGAATCGAAAAAGGTCGATATTTCTGTTTTAGAATCGGTCCTCTTATGATCGTATCGCTGCTTTGGTGATATGGGGTAATGGGGGATAAGATCGGTACACCCAAAGATTTGTTGGCGACCCATTGAGATAAGAATATAATTGACACTAAGACAATCCCGATCAGACCGAGAAAAGAAGCGCTAATCAAGTAAACAAAACGGAGAATCCGTGTTGCAAACTGCATGTTGTAGTTGGGAATCGTATAAGAAGCCAAAGCCGTAGTGGCCGTGATAATGACCACGATAGGGCTTACAATGTTGGCTTGAACGGCAGCCTGGCCCAGAATTAACGCTCCAACGATTCCGATAGTAGGACCGATGACGCTCGGTATCCGGATGCCAGCCTCACGAATTAGTTCAAACATGGACTCCAGCATTAAAGCCT
The DNA here is from genome assembly GCF_024722015.1 of Paenibacillus radicis (ex Xue et al. 2023). GTDB lineage: Bacteria > Bacillota > Bacilli > Paenibacillales > NBRC-103111 > Paenibacillus_S. The sequence goes on from NZ_JANQBD010000009.1 coordinate 62,439, forward strand.
CCGCCGCTACAGGAAGAGGCACAGCTTCACGAGTACCAGCAATGGCGAGAATGAGCGTTGTTGGAATCATTTCCTGATGATAATTGGCGATCCCGACATAAAGGGCGGGCAGGTACATCGACAAAAAGAACCCGAATGTTCGGATGATACGAAGAAAGGTGCTGTAAGGCCATCTTAAATTAGCGTCTTCCGCTGTTTGCAGGAAGAGAGGAAAATGAGCAGGAACGATCAGTCCATAGGGGGAGTTGTTCACGATGATGCCGATATAGCCCTCCGCAATTTGAGCTGCAAACCGATCGGGTCGTTCTGTGCTCAAAACAGTTGGATATATGGAATTGGGTTGCTCCTCGATCAATTGCTCGATCATTCCGCTATCGCCAATATAATCGATTTGGATGGCTGCTATACGCTTACGAACTTCACCGACAAGCTCGGTATTGGCAATCGATTTTAAATAAACGACAGCAATCTCCGTCCGAGACAGAACTCCTACATATCCCGATTCGAATATAAGATCGGGTGTGAGAAGCCTGCGTCTAATCATAGACAGGTTCGTTTGGATATCCTCCGTAAAGCCCTCTTGTGAACCTCTAACCACGGTTTCGGTTTTGGGACTATCGATGGCTCTTTTCTCCCATCCTTTAACATCAACCATCACCGCTGTGTCTAAACCGTCCACTAGTACGGCTGCCGAACCGATCAAAATATCGTTTACGATATTCTGGAACTTATCATTTGCGCATACCTGACCTTCCGTTAAGATTTCCTCCATAAGCGTATCGGCATCCAGCAATATATCGTCCGATATACTCATCGAAATCAATGGCACGAGTACGGTTCGATTCAAATGCTCCCAATCAACTTGCGAGTTAAGGTAGACTACGGCACCTTGTAAAGACGAGTGACCGATCAAAAACTGACGGATGATGAGTCCGCTGTTTTGAGGATACGAAAAATGCTGTTTGAGCCACTCAATATTGGTATTAAGCTGGGGCGATATAAGGCCGTGGTCCTCAATTAGAGTATCAATCTGTGGCATGCTTTCGGATCCTTCAACTGAAGTTCTATCAATGAGTTTTTCCTCCCAATGCCCCAAGGAAAAAGTTTGCTTGTCCGTTGACAAATCCGCAACAAAATATTTCTTGAGTGCACTCCAATTACCCATTGGTTCAATCTCCTTAGATGCGAGCTTTCAAAAAACAGTTGTATAATATTGCTATATTTATATTGAGCATAGTGTTTACCGTTGCAGAATTTTTATTCTACATTTAAGGAAAAGGGCATGGTTTAGCAAACGCAATTGTTGATGATGCAATAGGTTTGGACATGGCAAAAGCCACCCCGTAGGATGGCTTGACTGGATAAAGAATGGCTCGCTGAACGGCCTTAAATAAGGTTGTGGGTTTCGCATCGTACCGTATCGCTATTTGCTCGCAAAAATCCGCATAGACGAGCGATCCGCTCCATAATTGAACTGGATCTCTTTAAAGCTGGCAGCGGTGAGCATCAGCTCAAATTCATTCTGATAGAACCATCGGAGACGAATAGTATCCTCATGCGTTTCGATCAGCTCTCCATCTTTAAATACCTCATATTTATTGAAATTGGTTTTTAGCTGCTCCCAAAAATCAAGCTCAACTCGCTCACTAAGTCTAATTACAGCCCCATCATCTCTGTTCACCTCGGCCAGCATGCGCCACGCTTCGGGTTGTTCGTTCCTAATGTAGGCCTTGGGAATCGTTAGTGTGAGCAGCAGTTGGCCTCCATCAGCCAAATGCAAGTACAGACGGCTCAAGGCTGTGGTCGAATCCTCGCGGTCTGTGAGCAGATTGAAGGTATTGCCTGGTATGTAAATCGTCTTGTACTTCCGAGGCAGCTCCAGACGCTGCATGGCTTGGTGATAAAGTGCAGGATGTAGACCAAGCCGCTTAGCTTTGCTTGAACAAATATTTAGCATATCCTCAGAGTAATCAACCCCATCGACATCCAGGCCGTCTCGTATTAAAGCATTCAGCAGCCGCCCTGTACCGCACCCAATCTCTACGGCCGGTCCTCTATTATGGATGATGTGCTGCTTATAAAAATCTTGCTCAACTGAATTTCCTGACTCACTGAACCATAAATCGTAATGCTGTGCAACAAACCCCTGAAAGTCCCCATGAGTAACTCTGATCTCATTGCTCATCAACAGCTTCCCGCCTTTTGTATATTAGGATGTGATTCGAAGAACCGGTCCTAGTAGTGGTATAGTTTCAATTATAAGTTATGAATGAGTGATGCGAATAAACTTTTTTTTCATTAAGTGCAGTGTTTCTATGTGGGCGGTTCGTCTATTGTTACGGAGAGGAGGGGGAGGACGATTACAGAGGAATCAGAGTGGATCGAACGAATTATCGCCGGCGATAAGCAAGTGTTCCGCTTGCTGATGGATAAGTACAATTCTTATTTGTTTCATGCCGTTTACTCGGTGCTAAGATCAACTAAAGATGCCGAAGATGTAACACAGGAAGCGCTGCTGAAAATCTATGCGTCTCTCCCCCAATACCAGCACCAGGGGTTGAAAACGTGGATGACCCGTATCGCGGTTAACAAAGCGATAGATCACAAACGGGCGCTGGATCGAAAACGGGAGCAGCTGACTTCAGACATTGAAGAGCTGCTTCCGGCTGATGCCGTCCATACCGTGGAAGAGGAAGTGCTCGATAAGCAGAGAAAGCAGCAGCTCAGGCAATATTTAGATGACATCCCTGCTAATTACCGTGAAGTTGTGGTTGCTTACTATATTGAAGAAAAAAGCTATTTGGAGATAGCGGCGGAACAAGGAGTTACTTTGAAAACCGTTGAGTCGAAGCTGTACCGCGCTAAGCAATGGATTCGCAGACATTGGAAGGAGGAAGAATGGGGATGAAACATTATACGTTAGAGCAATGGGATCTTTATGCTGGTGAGCTGCTCTCGGATGAGGATAGATTAGCTTATGAAACGCATCTCAGCTCATGTGATTCATGTCTTGATTTGTATATGCAAAGCTTGGAGCGGTCTGCCGGTTCGTATCCAGTACTTCAGTCTGCTGATGAATTGGCGGAAGCTGTAATGGGGCGAATAATCTTGGAAGAATCGATGGCATCCTCTGATCCTGCTTCCGTCCCTTCGAAATGGATTGAATCCAGAACAGCTCGCAGATCACCGGCATTTACAAGGCATCCTCTGTTTCACTATGCGATCGCGGCCGCCATTACCTTCATCTTAATGAGCTCGGGAGCTTTTCAGTCCTTGACGGAACGAATAGGCCACTTGGATGCTGCGGCAGAAGCTGTGGAGCAGGAGCCGGATCTAGAGCCGGAACAAACGGTCAAAATAAATGGGCACGCATCCGTTTCCTATAGAATTATGGAAAAAACAATCGTCATGTTAGATTCCATTCAACCCAAACAAGCAAAAGGAGGAGCCCGCTAATGCAAAACAAGAACGCGATAACAGCCCTTCTGTTATCTTTTATTCCAGGCCTGGGCCACTTGTATTTGAACCGCAAAATCAGAGCCTTCCTGTATGGAGCCGGTTTTTTCGGACCCTTAGCGCTCATTTTTTTGATAGGGATATCAGGTAAAATGAATCGTTTAGAGGAGTTTGCCATTTTCCTTTTGTTTGTAGCGTTTGCCATCGCCGCTATCAATCTGATTGATATGGTATTCGGGCTTGTGAAAAGGCGTGAGCCTTCCGGTGAGTTCGTATCGCAGCCGATTTCCCATCCGCAAGAGGCGGCTTACTATGAACCGCAGCATCGCAGCAATGAAAGCGAACGGATTTTTACGGTGCTGCTGTCGTTTATACCGGGGCTCGGTCATTTTCAGCTGGGTTTAATGCAGCGGGGCTTGACCTTTATGATTGCTTTTTTCGGATCAGCCGTGATGATTTTCTTTGTTGCCTTACTGACGCATAAAGATGGATTTTTCGTTTTTCTCGGTGCGTTGCCAATCATTTGGATTTATTGCCTGTTCGACTGCATTCAGCAGCTAAACCGTAAACAGCGGGGGGAATTGCTGACGGATCGAACGATTTTTGAGGATTTTCAAGAAACCCGCGAAGACGGCAAAAAAAATAAGATGATAGCTACCTTTCTATCTATTGTCCCTGGAGCGGGCCACATGTACCTTGGCTTGCAAAAAAGAGGCTTGCAGCTGATGGCCGCCTTTTTGTTCTGCATCTACATTATGGATGTGCTGAGACTTTCCTTTTTCTTATTTCTGATTCCCATTCTGTGGTTTTACAGCTTCTTCGACGCTCTGCAGCAAATTTCAAGGCAGGATCGCGAGGAAGAGCTGAAGGACACTCCGTTTGTAGATTGGCTGGTTAATCATCAAAAATGGGTCGGAATTGTGCTGCTCGGACTGGGTCTGTACTATTTAACAGATGAGGTTGTGCTAACAGCGCTTGATCGATTATTTCCGAAAGAACGTATTTCGATGCTGTTCCATCAATATTTCCAAACATTCGTCGTTTCGGTCATCCTCATAGGGGGCGGTTTACGGCTGCTGCTAGGAAGTAAAAGAAAGAAGGATGAAAGATGAAGAAGTGGCGCGTGGGTACGCTTTCGATGGGAATAACACTGGTGCTGCTGGGGGTGGTTTTGTTTATTTCCCAGTGGAAGGGGCAGCAGACTTTTGATGCGTTTATTACGTGGTGGCCGATCGTTTTTGTATTGCTGGGTTTGGAAATCGTCCTCTATTTATCCTTTTCCAAAAAAGAAAACAGCATCATCTCCTATGATGTAATGAGCATCCTATTCGTCGGCGTGCTTTGTATAGGTTGTCTTGGGTTCACAATGCTCGCTTCAGTCGGTCTGATGGGTGAAGTAAGGTCGATGATAGGGGCGATTGATGAAACGAAGGATTTGCCTGCAGTGAAGGAAACGGTAGCCGAAGGGGTGAAGAAGGTTATCGTACAATCACAGGACCAAACGGTAAAGGTAGATAAATCGCAGGAGCGGTCACTTCAAGTGTTCGGTACTTACCGCAGCCGCACTAACCTGGGCGAGGCAATCCAACCTTTGGAGAAGGAGCAGTTCATAGCTGTACGTACCGTTGGGGATACGATGTATGTGCAAGTTAAGCGGTTGCCCCAAAGGAGGGGTTTCGATTCCTACTACCCGTGGATGACGGTTACCGTTGTTCTTCCGCAGGATGTGCAGACTGAGGTGCGCGGAGCGAATAATCAGATGATTGAATAAGTAAACGATGGAATCGTACGGGGATATCATAATCCGATAACTAAGGAGGTCATGCCTATGAGAACATTCATAGTAGGTATGATAATAGTGATGGTGTTAGGGTTGACGGGATGCTCCAGCCCCATAGAGTTTAATGGAAAAAGCGAGAACTGGAGCGTCACCTGTTCGGTCGACCAATCAGCTAATGTAAAATCATTCTTGATACGATATACCGGTAAAGAAAATCAACCTGTTAAAGATACTAGCTATTCCTTTGTGGATAGCAAAAATTTTAACAATAGCGGCAAAAGCGAAGCTTCATCGGCAACTTTGAAAATTAGCGGGAAGTCTACTATGGATACGCCGTATGTAGATGAAGCCGCGTTTAAGCTGCATATAAAATGGAATGGCAAAGAAGAGACCATAGATTTAGCAAGGGATTAGTCCGAGCTGCTTCTTATGATTTTCCCCGCAGTCTGCGAAAAAACTGCGTCAGCATCGAGCTGCATTCCTCCTGAAGCACTCCGCTTACTACATCCACCCTGTGATTGAACCGCTCCTCTTGAAGCAAATTCATCAATGTTCCTGCACAACCCGCTTTTGGATCTGTCGTGCCATAGATGACTTGGGGAATGCGAGACTGAACTATCGCTCCTGCGCACATAGGGCAGGGCTCCAGCGTCACAAATAGCTGGCAATCCAGCAATCGCCAAGCTTGCAGATAGTCACTAGCCTGTTTAATAGCAATAAGCTCGGCATGAGCCAGTGGATCCAAAGTGGTTTCGCGAAGATTATGGCCGCGTCCAATAATTTGATTGTTCCAAACGACTACTGCGCCGATTGGCACCTCCAGCAGCGCTTCCGCTTTTCGTGCCTCGGCTATGGCTTCGTTCATATAAGGAATATAATCTTGCAAGGTACACCTCTTTTGTTCCGAAAATGGGGTGGAGAACGAACAAGTATTCGTTTTGTTAACATGCTGTGGATAACATTGTGGATAACGCAGTTATTGTTCACATTCCATTATAAAGCTCTGGGGATAAATGAGCAAAGCCCCTCAGTTTATACCAACAGATATCCCCATATGTGGATATAGGTCAAGAAGTAAAGCATCACAGATTTGCTGCTAACCGATAAATTTGCGTTTTACGTTCTCGGTCGGCATCATACAGCTGTCATACTTACCGAACAGCTTATAACGGCGCTTTGCAATCCATCGATATACGGCATCACGGAGGGGTCTGGGAACAGCTGTGAATAAATAGAATAGAGCCCAGTAGCGGCCCAATCGTTTGAAAATGTGCAAAACTGCCGAGGAACGAGTATAGACGACCCCTTTTTCAACCAAAATAACAGAATCCGGAGCTGTATCAGCCGAACGGGTTGAATCGAGCAAGGACTGTGCATAATCAGATTGAATGGGTGAAAACCGAAACACATCGGCTTTATCTTGGCGAATGAGAAACTGCACCCAACCGTTACAAAATCGACACACACCATCAAAAAGAACAATAGAGTAGCTATTCGTATCGGAATGTTCGTGTTTAGGGAATTTTTCGTCGATCATGAGACCACCTTCTATGATTTTTTTAATTTTTAGTTAAAAATTTCTTTGATTTACTATAAATTAATATTTAAATGTGACTTAAATCACGAATTAGATGATTGATTCTCATTGCCCCTAGAGCGTATAATAAAAATATGAAACGTTTAGGTCAATTTACCTAACATGAATGGTATTTTCTAACCAGATTGTTCAAGGCAAACTTGCTGAAAAGCAAGGACGCAAAGCTTAGGGTCTAAGGTCCAACGTCAAGGACTATGACAGCCTGGCCGCCGATTATTTTGTATGACAACGGTGTGCTAAGGCTGTTTCTCTCACGGAGGAGACAGTCTTTTTTTATGCAAGAAAAGCAGCAGCTTAGACACGAATGGATCTTCATCGAAAGAGCTTCGATCAGAAGCTTTTCTAATTGTAACATAGATAAAATAATCGGCGGGAGTGAATAAGATGACTAGATCTGCAGCTGCGAGCCTAAATTATGACTACAAAGATGAGAAGTATAAAAGTCCTGCAGGAATATTGATTCACAGCCGAACCGTTGTTGAAAAAGATGGGTTTGTATCAACCGGACTTCTTACTTATGCTGAAGGTGACATTATCGAAGTGGAAATACCCGAATACAAGGTTTTTAACCTTGGGGATTCTGTGAAAATAACCGTGTACTCACCTGGAGGCATTTATACCTTCTTGTCTACAATAGTGGCAAAGCATAATGGGGCTTTGATCATCATTAACCCTCCTCAAAATCAACGTCGGTTCGTGGAGAAGCGGGAGAGCCCGAGAGTTCAGGTTAACCAAAAAGGCTCATTGCACGCGGTTACCTGGCTTCATACCGATGGAAAACAAAACCTGACGGACACCATAGGTTTAACCGTCCAAAACATAAGTGTTAGCGGGATTGGATTCGCCTTGAACGATGATGACTTCGACCTCAGCAAAGCTTTCGCGATTGAGGTTGAATTGGATTTGGGCTTTAAGCTGCCTGTTGTGGCTGAAATCATACGGCGCGAAACTTTATTTGAAGGTTACTATTATGGCGCGAGGTATGTGGATATGGAATCAGAAAAAGCTACCTCCATCCGTGCATTTGTGTTGAAAATGCAAGTGGAGTCGTATTTTAAAGAGAAGGAATTAAGAGAGCTTAAGCGAGCTTTCAAATAGAGAATATATATAATCACATCCGCCTAAGGGCGGTTTTTTTGTTTTTTTAAGATAAGTTTGAACCGGCGGCTTTACCTTTCATAACCTCTTGCTGCACATTAAAATAATCCTTGTTTGCTATCAAATATTACCTTATTTCTAAGAATCCAAATTTGTTATAATGGTCAAACACTTCTAAATAAAATCGGATGGATAGGAAAGGTGAACCGGATGTACAAGCGCAGCTTGTTTGTCAAATTGCTGGTGTGGACGCTGCTGGCTACGGCGATTCCTTTTATATGCTCCAACCTGATTTCATACCGGTCTACTTCCGCTTCGCTGCAGGAGAACATGATCGAGCTGAACCAGAAAACGATGAACATTGGCATGGAAAATATGAAAAAATATTTGCAGGAGCTCAATCAGCTGTCGGTGTCCTGGTATTATGACCCTAACATGCTCAGCTATCTTTGGCTGGAGAAACCAAGCTTTGATCAGGATACGTATATCGACCGTCAGCTTTCATATTTGTTTTCAAGTCGGTCGGAGATTAAGCTGGTCAATTTCTACAGCGGGATGAGCGGACAGAAATACACCAAATTCAACTATTCCGTATTCAGCGCGGTCCCGAGACAGGTGCTCCCAACTGAACGCAAGGAAGATTGGACGAGCGTGCCCGAATATGAAATGAAGCAGGTGAACGGCGAGCGGTTTTTGACAATTAACAAAAAGATGATCGATTATCCGAAGCCTAACGTACTGGGGCTGCTGTCGATTTATTTTTCCTTGGATGAAATCGAGCGTCTTGGCAGGCAGCTGTTGGATCCGAGTCATGAAACCGTTTTTTTGTTCATGAACAATAACAAGGAGCTTCTTTATACATCCAGCGGTTTGCCGGATATTCGGAATATGCTGGAGGATGAGAAGCCCGATTTGAGAATGACCGGGGAGCGGCAAGGTTACTGGTACGGGCAATTGGATGGGAAAAAGGGCGTATTCATCACGGTAGCTGACCAATATCTCAATGTTCCACTGACGATGATTAAGTTCATTCCTTCGGATTTTATTAATCAGGCTGCTCGGCGGACGTTGGACCAGTCTATGGCGATCCAGATTATTGCGTTCGCTGTTATCATTTTGTTTACGTTCATCTTATCATACTCCACTATCGCACCGATTAAACGGCTTATCCGCAATATGACCCGGGTGGAAATCGGTCAATTCGACGTGGAGCAGTTTAAGACAAGAGAAGACGAGATTGGGATACTAGAACTTCGTTTTCAGACGATGGTACGTAATTTGAAAGATATGATTTTCCGGGAGTATCAGCAGCGCATCGAGATTTCCACAGCTCAGCTCAAAATGCTGCAAGCGCAAATTAACCCCCATTTTCTATACAATACGCTGCAATCTATTGGAACGATCGCGCTCCGCCACAGGGTAGATGAAATTAGCGACAAAATATCGCAGCTCGGGGCGATTTTGAGATACAGTATGGATTTCCATACCGAAACCGTCTATTTGCAAAAGGAAATCGAGCATATCGAGCATTATCTTTCCCTTCAGGAAAGCCGTTTCAAGAGCAAATTGTTTTACAGCATTGAATGCGAGCCGGCTGCGCTGAAGGTGATGGTCCCGAAAATGATTCTTCAGCCTTTAGTGGAAAACAGCATCATTCATGGAATTGAAAACGGGCTGGGTGCGGGGACCGTTCATCTGGACATTCATCTGGACCGCACGCTCACGATACGGATTATCGATAACGGTAAGGGAATGGATTATAACGAAATTGAACAGGTAAAGCTGCGATTTGCCGAACCGCAAGCCTATAAGCAGGATGCCGGTGGTATTGGATTAATTAATGTGCTGCAGCGGCTGCGGCTTAAATATGGCGATTCTTTTACGTGGCAAATTAGCAGCAAGCCCTATGAAAAAACAGAGATTGCTTTCATCATTCCCATTCAGGAGGAATCATAGTAATGAAAGTATTGATTGTAGATGACGAAGCGCATGTAAGAGAAGGAATCGATTTGTCCGTTGATTGGGAGAAGTTTGGCGTTACTGACAGATACATGGCCGAGAATGGCATACAGGCGCTCGAAAGCTTGAAAAATTACAAGCCCGCAGTCATGTTCTGTGATATGAAAATGCCGGTTATGAACGGAATAGAGCTGCTTCAAAAAATTCGTGAGGAAGGGCTCGACACCCACGTGATCGTCATCAGCGGGTATGATGATTTTGAATATACACGGGCTACGATCAAAGCCAATGGCATCGATTATATATTGAAGCCTTTCCGTAGAAAAGACGTTGAGGATGCGCTGCAGAAGGCAGTTCAGGCTTGGAAGGAACAGTCGGAGACAAGGCAGACCGATGCGGAACGGGAATATGTGGTGCGCAAAGCCGATGAGATGCTTGATGAGAAGAAGCTTGCTTCGTATTTCCGCGGTGAAATACAGCTTTCGTCTTCGGTGAGGAGAATTTTTGAGAAATACGGTATGCCCGGGCATGCTCTCAAAATCGCGCTGATCCTTCCGAAAAACCGGATGAGGGTGCTGGATCAGCGCTTTATGATGGATGACGAGCTGTTCTCTTTTGCTTTTCGAAATATTGCTCAATACGCCATTGGCCATCAAACCGGACATTATATATGTAGGCTGGATGACTACCAGTGGCTGCTGCTGCTAAAAGGGGGAGCCTACGGTCCTAGCGAGGCGGATTACAAGTTTTACTTGGAGCGGCTGAAGCGTGCACTGCAGCAAACGCTGAAATTGGAGGTGCTGATCGGGACTGGCGCCGGGGTCTCCGATCTTCCGCGTCTTCCTTCGGTAATTGGCGAAGCAAGAAATGCGTTGTTGAACGGCGATGTACTGTCTGATGAGACGCACACGCCAGGGATAACGTCTGCCGAGCTGCCGGCATTGATGAATCAGCAGTTTTTGCTGCAAAAGGCTATCGAAACGGGCAACAAGCCGTTCGCCACAGATATTCTTAGGAAGCATGTAAACGCTTTAAGACAAAAGGGCAAGCTGCAGCTGAAGGAGCTTCAGGTTTGCACGATGGAGGCTAACTTGCTGCTCGGCCGCTGGAAGCAGCTGGCGCAGGATCAGAAGGGCGATGCGCAGACTCCTTTTTTACCGTTGTGGATCAACGATCTGGATGAGTGGGAGCAGATGCTTATTCATCAAGTTCATTTGGTGATCGATTCCATGAACCCGCATGCATCATCCGGTCGCGGCATAGAGCAAATCAAAGACTATTTGGACAAGTCTTTTCATGAGGATACGTCATTGACATGGTTAGCCGAGCATTTTCATTTCAGTCCGCAGTACATTTCCAAAAGATTTAAGGAAGTGTATCATACGACGATTGTTGCGTATTTGACCGATTTGAAAATGGAAAAAGCGAAGGCGCTCTTGAAGGGTACCGCTCTTTCGATCGCAGACATTGCCAATCAGCTCGGCTACGAGGATGAAAATTACTTCAGCAAGGTGTTCAAAAAACAAGTGGGCCTGTCCCCGTTTCCATACCGCAAGGAGCATGAGATTAAATAATTCCTTTTTTCAGCGAGTATATTCCATGCCTGTAAACGGTTTAATTCTCTACAATACTTGTATAGCAACAACAATTAGAAGCACTTTAGGAGGGTCCCAAATGAAAAAGTGGATGTCGATGACGAGCGTGGCGGTATTGACGGTTTCTATTCTGGCAGGCTGTGCTGGAGGTCAGGAAGCGCCAAAATCAAGCGCGCCAGCGCCGCAAGGCGGGAAAGAAGCGCCGAAGGTTACACTAAAGCTGATTCAAAATAAAGTAGAGGTTACGGAGCAAGTCAAGCAAATGGCAGCCGATTACACCAAGGAAAATCCGAATGTTACGATCGATGCCCAAGTAGTGCGTGATCTGGATACGATGCTGAAAACAAGATTTGCTTCCGGGGATGAGCCGGACATCTTTTTCGCCAAAAGCTACAGCGGCGTTCAAGATTGGAGCGACAGGCTGCTTGATTTGTCCAATGAGCCGTGGATGAGCAAGGTAGACCCATCGGCATTGCCGGGCATGACGGTGAAAGGGAAAAAATTAGGATTTCCTTCTGCCATGGAAGGATATGGGCTTGTTTACAATAAAGACCTTTTCAAAAAAGCGGGCATCGATAAAATTCCGGTGACGATCACCGAACTGAAGCAGGCAAACGAGAAGTTAAAAGCTGCCGGCATTGCTTCTTATGCGGAAGGGTATAAAGAAAATTTCATTTTAGGCCGCAATTTGTTTAATTTACCATTTGCCTATATGCCGGATTCAACAGAAATGATCGCTAAAATTAGCGCTGGAACGGCCAAGGTACAAGATGTTCCTTTGATGAAAAATTTCTTTGAAGTGCTCGATATGACGGTCAAATATGGTAAAGGCGTTGAATCGGTAGGCATCAGCTACGACAACCAGGTCGCAGACTTCTCGTCAGGCAAAACGGCGATGATGCAGCAAGGGGTTTGGACTATCGACTTGATCAAAAAGGTCAATCCGAATCTGAACATCGGGCTGTTCGCGGTTCCGCTTACCGACGATCCGAACGATACGAAGCTTCCGGTAGGCATCCCGGCTTACTATGTCATTAATAAAGATTCCAAGCAAGTGGAGGAAGCGAAAAAATTCCTCGTGTGGCTTCACAAGAACGGCCAGAAGCATTTAGTAGATCAAATGCATTTCATTCCGGGCTTCACGGATTTGAAAGCAACGAACGAATTGGGACCTCTGGCTGCTGATATGAACGTGTATTTGGAGAAAAAACAGACGATTCCATGGTCTTACTTGCTGTGGCCGGCTGGAATGGACGCTCAATTCACGAAACCGCTGCAAGCTTATGTCGGCGGACAGCTGAATAAAGATCAAGCGATCGAAGAAGTACAAAAAATGTGGAATACTGCTGTGAAAAAATAATTGACATTCAATGGATCAGCCAATGCGTCGCTTCCCGACTGTTCCGGAAACGGTGCATTGGCTGATTGTGTGTAACAAAGGAAAGGAGAGCCATCATGTCACGAAGCAAAACAAGAAAAATATGGATATATATTGCCTTTGTCTCTCCGGCCGTCCTTTTTTTCGCCCTGTTTATCATGCTGCCCTTTTTTAGGGCGATTATCTTCTCGTTCCAGGATTGGAACGGAATCAGCCGTGATATCAAGTGGGCCGGATTAAGCAACTACAAGCGTCTGCTGCATGACATCGACCATATAAAATCATTTGTATTTACGATTAAATACGTAGTGGTCAGTACGATTTTGGTCAACTTGGCCGGATTTGCCCTAGCATTTGTGCTTAATATGGCGCTCAAGACGAAAAACGCGTTAAGAACCGTCTTCTTTCTGCCTCATGTTATCGGCTCGCTTATTATCGGTTTTATTTGGCAGTTTATTATTACGCGGGGGTTTCCGCAAATTGCAAGTGTAACGGGCATTTCGATTTTCGAGAAAAACTGGCTCAGCTTACCGGATTATGCGTTCTGGGCGCTTGTTCTGGTGAACGTATGGCACTATGCAGGGTACTTGATGATTATTTATCTTGCAGCGCTTCAAGGTATTCCAAGCGATTTATTGGAAGCAGCGCAAATCGATGGCGCCAACCGTTGGCACAGGCTGCGGTCCATTATTATTCCTCTGATAATGCCGGCGATCACAGTTTGTTTGTTCCTTGCTATTTCTCATGGCTTTAAAGTATTCGATCTAAACTTTGTCCTGACCCACGGGGGACCCTTTGGATCGACGGAATCGCTCGCGCTGCATATTTATTTGGACGCTTTTACGAAAAATGAATATACGTACGCATCGGCCAAGTCCGTTGTGTTTTTCCTCATATTGGCCTCGGTTACAGTCATTCAAGTGTTCTTGCTGAAACGCAAGGAGGTGGAAATGTAATGAAGGATCGTTATGATTCCGGCAAGCTCGTGATCGAGCTGGTGATGATTTTGCTTGGCATTCTATTTTTTATTCCACTGTATTTAACATTCATCAATGCATTTAAAAGGTATGACGAGGTGCTCGCATCGACATCATCGCTGCCAAGCGTCTGGCAGTTCGAAAATTTCACAACGGTGTGGAGTCAGATTCAATTTCCGGGCGTTTTTATGAACTCACTTATTATTACAGTAGGCAGCGTAGTAGGCATATTACTGATTAGTTCGGCTGCTGCTTATCAGCTCGTGCGCAATCCGGGGATATGGAGCAACATCATTTTTATGGTCATCTTATCGTCCTTGGTTATTCCATTTCAAACGATGATGATTCCACTTGTAAAAGTAGCGAAGGATTTTCATCTGATTAACTCACTGCACGGCATGATTATTATGTATCTCGGATTTGGCGTACCGCTCGCATTATTTTTATACCACGGATTTGTAAAAGGAATTCCCGTTGAGTTGGAAGAAGCGGCTACGATTGACGGCTGCGGGACAGTCGGTGTGTTCTTCCGGATTTTGCTGCCACTGCTGGCACCGATTACGACTACGATTGCGATTTTGCATACGTTATGGATATGGAATGACTTCCTGCTGCCGTTTATTATGCTGACGTCCAAAGCGAATCGGACCATTCCTCTCGCAACCTACGTTTATTTCGGGGAATATGCGAACCAATGGAATTTGGCGCTAGCGGCTTTGACGATGGCGATCCTTCCGGTTATTGCTTTTTTCCTGGCTATGCAAAGGTACATTATTCAAGGTATTACGGCCGGTGCTGTAAAAGGCTAAGGCTGGACGGAACCGACAACAGATGGAGGCAACTACATGACAACTTTGAAAATCGGCGTAATCGGCTGTGGCTCGATTGCGAGAAAAAGACATTTACCGGAGTACGCTTTGCTTCCGAACGTGGAAATTGCGGCTGTCTGCGACCCAAATGAAGAGCGGGCTAACGAAATGGCAACCCTGTACGGAGCTGCAGCCTATACGGATTACCGCGAGCTGCTGCGGCACGAAGGCTTGGACGCTGTGAGCGTGTGTACGCCTAATGCGCTGCACGCACCGATCAGTATTGCCGCATTAGAGGCGGGCAAGCACGTATTGTGCGAAAAGCCGATGGCGGTATCGGCTGAGGAAGGGGAAGCGATGATCGCAGCTGCGGAGAAAGCCGGCAAATGGCTTATGATCGGGCATAATCAGCGACTCATGCTGCCTCATAGAAAAGCAAAAGAGATTTTGGCAAGCGGTGTCCTTGGACGTATTCTCACATTCCGCAGTGCGTTTGGCCACGGCGGTCCGGAGACATGGAGCATCGAGGGCGCAGAAGGCTGGTTTTTCAAAAAAGAGCTTGCCTTTATTGGTGCTATGGGCGACCTAGGTGTTCATAAAGCGGATTTGCTCCGGTATTTGCTAGGAGAGGAAATTATCGAGGTAGGCGGGTTTGTCGGTACGCTGCACAAGCAGAACACGGACGTTGACGATAACGCAGTATGCGTGCTCAAAACCGAGAGCGGAGTGATCGGGACGCTTGCAGCTAGCTGGACTTACAAGGCTAAGGAAGACAACAGCACCACATTGTACTGTGAACACGGTATTTTGAGGCTAATCGAAGACACGACCTACAATGTGATTGTTGATCATAATAACGGTGAAAGAACGCTCCACCAAATGGGCAAAGTCGCTACAAACGAAAAGCAGACGGAAAGCGGCATCGTTCGCGAATTTGTCGGGCATATATCAGCGGATGCTAAGCCCACCATTTCCGGTGAAGAAGGCTTGAAGTCGCTCAAGGTCATTCTTGCAGCGCTGAAATCGGCGGAAACCGGGCAAATCGTACAGGTAAAATAACGGCATTACGCTGATGGTAAAAAAATTCCAACTTTTATAAGGGAGCTTGATAACGATGAAAACAAAACCGGTTCTTGGCATAACATTAGGGGATGCAACAGGCATCGGCTCGGAATTAGCGGTCAAAGCGCTGCAAATGGCCGACATTCGCAAGCTGGCGACTTGGGTCATTATTGGCGACGAACGGGTTCTAGGCCAAGGACAATCTATAACAGGCGAAACCCTTCCTTACCGTAAAATTGAAAGCACAGAGCAAATCGATAATGTGGACGATGTATATTTTATCGATTTGAATAACTTGTCTCCGGATGAATATACGCTTGGTCAATTATCGGCCGTATCAGGCAAAGCAACAGGTGAAACGTTGGAGTACGTCGTCAAGCTGGCACAGGATAAGCATTTGGACGGTTTCGTTTTTGCACCGATCAACAAGGGAGCTTTGCACAACGGGGGCTATCATTTCCAGGATGAGCTGCACTTCTTCGCATCGCTTCTGAACTGCAAGGAAGGCTTTAGCGAAATTAACGTAATGGACGATCTGTGGTTTACTCGCGTAACGTCCCACATACCGCTGAAGCAGGTCAGCGATTTCATTAAAAAAGAACGCGTCGGCCGCATTATCCGATTTGCTCACGACACGTTAACGAAGGTCGGCTTTGAAAATCCGCGCATCGTCGTAGCGGCATTAAATCCGCATGCCGGCGACAGCGGTCTGCTTGGAATGGAAGAAATCGAGGAAATTACACCGGCGATTAAGGAAGCTCAGGAGCAAGGCATTAACGTAGATGGACCTTTCCCGGCGGACACCATCTTTTTACGGTTGAATACACAGCCTTTTGATAGCTTGGTCAGCATGTATCATGACCAGGCGCAGACTGGGATGAAGCTGCTCGGCTTTAACAAAGGGGTTACGGTCAGCGGAGGCTTGCCTGTTGTTATTACAACACCGGCACACGGAACGGCTTTTGATATTGCAGGACAAGGCCGTGCTAACCCGGGTGCGATGGAGCATGCCATGAAATTGGCTGTTAAATTGGCGGGATATTGATCCGAAAGGGGATTTCAGCATGAAACTGCCACGGATGGTTCAAGTGCGACAGCATTTTACCGGACCAACGGTTGAAGATATCGAAGAAGAGGTTTGGAAGCAGCTGTCTCTCATCGGTCTGGAATCGAAGGTGATTCCTGGTGCGAGGATCGCATTAACCGCAGGAAGCCGGGGTATCGCGAATATTGCCAAGATCATCAAAGCGACGGTGGCGAAGTTAAAATCGCTTGGCGCCGATCCGTTCATTATCCCTGCCATGGGAAGCCATGGCGGGGCCACGGCGGAAGGTCAGGTAAAGGTGCTTGCGAGTCTCGGAGTCACCGAAGAGTACTGCGGTGCTCCGATTCTCTCGTCGATGGAAGTCGTGCAGATCGGGGA
This sequence comes from Paenibacillus radicis (ex Xue et al. 2023), assembly GCF_024722015.1. Taxonomy (GTDB): domain Bacteria; phylum Bacillota; class Bacilli; order Paenibacillales; family NBRC-103111; genus Paenibacillus_S. Next base: position 79,573 of record NZ_JANQBD010000009.1, read on the forward strand.
GACGGAGCGGGGCATTCCCGTTTATGTGGATCGTCATGCATCCGAAGGCGATGGCATTATTTTGATCGGACGGGTGAAGGTGCATACGGACTTCAAATCTCCTATCGGAATCGAAAGCGGGATAATGAAAATGTCGGCGATTGGCCTCGGCAAACATAAGCAGGCGCTTGCCATTCACAATTACGGGGTGGAAGGTATCCGCGATTTTATGCCGGAGGTAGCGCGTGTTGTGCTGCAAAAAGCGAACATCCTATGCGGACTTGCCATCGTTGAAAATGCGTATGAGCATACCGCGATGATCGAGGCCATCCCTACGGATCAGATTGAGGAGCGGGAACGCGAAATTCTTAAGTTTTCCGCGTCGTTAATGCCCAAGCTGCCTGTCGATCGGCTCGATGTGCTGCATGTTGATGAGATCGGCAAAAATTTTAGCGGAACCGGCATGGATACGAACATTATCGGCAGAATGCGCATCCTGGGCGTTGAGGAACCGGCGTCTCCGGCCATCAAATACGTCATCGCCGGAGACTTGAGCGAGGAATGCGGGGGCAATGCATTGGGTATAGGCCTTGCCGATTTAACGACCCGCAGACTATTTGAAAAAATCGATTATGTTAAAACAAATGAAAACGTCATTACGAGCACATTCCTTCAACGTGCCATGATTCCGATCATCTTGGAAAATGACCGGGAAGCGATGAGTACAGCGCTTCGCTGCAGCTGGGGGGTCAATCCCGAGCAGGCTCGCGTAATGCGCATATCGAGTACGCTGCATTTGGAGCATCTGTATGTATCGGAAGCACTGCTTCCCGAAATTGAGGCGTTGGGCCATGTAGAAATCGTTGGCGAGTTAGAGGAAATGCAGTTCGATGCGGACGGATTTTTTATATAGATAAGCTTACGAAGCAAGTTTTCTTACGAAAACTCAGATGATGCTTACGATGTTAGTTTTGCTAAAGCAAAACTTTTAGGAGGAATAACCATGGATAAAATTCGGGTCATACAAGTTGGAGCGGGCAGGTTCGGACAATCGTGGATGAAAGTGCTATGCGAATACGAGCAGGTGGAATTGGCGGCTGTCGTCGATGTCGTACCGGATAATCTCGCTACAGCTAAGTCGATTACCAATCTGCCGGACTCCCGGCTGTTCAGCAGTCTGGAAAGTGCCGTTCAAGCGGTGCAGGCGGATATGGCGTTGATCGTCACCCCTCCCCAAACGCATAAGAAAATCGCGATGGATGCGCTTCGGCTAGGCTTGCATGTCGTGCTGGAGAAGCCTTTGACGCATACATTCGATGAAGCCGTCGAGCTGTATGAGGAAAGCAAGAAATACGACAAGCACGTCATGATCAGCCAAAATTACCGCTGGAGACCATGCATCCAAACGTTGAAAAGATTGTTGAAGGAAGAAGTAGTCGGCCGTGTAGGATACATCGAATACGATTTCAGAAAAGTGATCAATGTCGGCGGCTGGCGCAACGAGATGCACGAGATACTGCTGGAAGACATGTCTTTGCATCATTTTGACATTATGAGATACGTACTTGGCAAAGAGCCCGTGGAAGTGTACGCGCAAAGCTTCAAGCCGCATTGGAGCTGGTTTAACGGCAATCCGACGGCTGGAGCGATGATTCAATTCGAAGACGATATCCGCGTTAATTATTTCGGTAGCTGGGTCAACCGGGGCAGAGAAACGACATGGAACGGGAACATCCGGGTGTGCGGAGATCTAGGAGCCATAGAAATGATCGATGATGAAATTTTGATCTGGAAAGAAGGAGAGGGCACAGAGCCTGCTTCCGTGGAGCTGGATGAAGCGCAGTATGGGGACAGAATGTCTTCGCTTCATAACTTTGTTCAATCGATTCGCACGAACACAGCGCCACTCACTACCATTACAGATAACATTAGAAGCTTCGCGCTTACGTGTGGAGCCATTCAATCGACAGAGCAGCAGCAAAAAGTGAAGCTGGACGATTTTTATAAAGAGAACGGTGCCCTATGGTAGAAATGAATAAAAAACAAGTTAACGTTGGCATGGTCGGATATAAATTTATGGGTAAGGCGCACAGCAATGCTTACAGCCGGGTCAACATGTTTTTTCCTAATGCCCCGGCAGCTCCGGTCATGAAGCTGATTTGCGGAAGAGATCGGGAAGGTGTCGAGCAGGCTGCCAAGCAATTCGGCTGGGAGGGCTTTGTTACGGATTGGCGCGAGCTGCTTAGCGGGGATGATATCGATCTGGTCGATATTAACGCTCCAAGCAATGCCCATAAAGAGATCGCCATGGCCGCAGCCAGAGCAGGCAAGCATATTTTTTGCGAAAAGCCATTGGCGTTGAATTTAGCTGATTCCCGCGAGATGCTGGAAGCTGCGGAAGAAGCCGGAATTAAACATATGGTCGGCTTTAATTACCGCTTTGCACCGGCCGTTCAATTAGCCAAAAAAATCATTAGCGAAGGCAGGCTGGGTACCCTTTATCATTTCCGCGCATGGTTTTTGCAGGATTGGATTCTCGATCCGGAATTCCCTTTGGTGTGGAGATTGCAGAAGGATGTTGCGGGATCCGGCTCACATGGCGATTTGGGAGCGCATCTGATTGATTTGGCGCACTATTTGGTAGGTGACATGTCTGAGGTGGTCGGGATGAGCGAAACCTTCATCAAGGACCGCCCGATGCCGACTTCGATGACCGGTTTAAGCGCAAAAGGAAGTGCAGATGCCCCTAGAGGTAAGGTTGATGTCGACGATGCTACTTTGTTTTTGGCGCGATTTGCGAATGGCGCTTTGGGCAGCTTCGAGGCGAGCCGATTTGCCGCAGGCCACCGCTGTACGAACTCTTTTGAAATCAACGGCAGCAAAGGCTCCATTAAATTCGATTTTGAGCGGTTAAACGAGCTGGAGGTTTATTTTACAGATGATGCAGCCGATGTTCAAGGCTTTCGTCGGGTGCTGGCGACCGATCCGGCCCACGCTTATATGGACGCTTGGTGGCCTCCAGGTCATACGATCGGCTACGAGCATACGTTTGTGCATGAAATGCTGGAAATGATGCAGGCGATCCACGAGGACCGTCAACCGGAGCCGAATTTCACGGATGGAGTTAAATGCCAGCAGGTGCTGGAAGCCGTAGAACTTTCTGTATCGGAACGACGGTGGGTAAAGGTGAACGAGCTTTAAGTATTGAAAAGCAAAAAGTGAAATGGAGAGTGAGCGCTGTGCAACTAGGCGTATTTCTAAAATTATTTCGTACCCGTTCGTTGGAAGACGCGCTGGCGCACGCAGCCAGTCAAGGCATCCAATCCGTGGAGATCGCTACGGGCGGCTATGTGGGCAACCATCATTTGAAGCCGAAGGATGTGCTTGGAAATCAGCAGGAGATCGATAAAATCAAACGTGCGGTCGAGCAAAACGGGCTTACGATCAGCGCATTAAGCTGTCATGGCAATCCTCTGCATCCGAATGCGGCTATCGCGCAGGAGCATCATGAGGACTTTATCAACTCGATCCTCTTGGCGAAGGAGCTGGGCGTGGACACGGTAGTCAATTTTTCAGGCTGTCCAGGTGAATCCGAAACATCGCAGCGTTCCGTCTGGATTACATGTCCTTGGCCGACTGATTTCTTGGAAACATTGACCTGGCAGTGGGAGGAGAAGGTGATTCCTTACTGGGAGAAGATGGGGCAATTTGCCAGAGAGCAAGGCATTAAAATCGCGGTTGAGCCTCATCCGGGCTTTGTTGTTTACAATACGGAGACGGCGATCAGGCTATGTGAGGCTGCGGGGGATAATGTCGGAGTGAATTTCGATCCGAGCCATTTGTTCTGGCAAGGTATGGACCCTGTGCTTTCGATCTTGCATCTGGGCAGCCGGATTTATCATTTTCACGCTAAAGATACATCGATTTACAAGCATAATAATGACCTGAACGGAGTGCTTGATACCAAATCGTACCGCGATATTGCGAACCGTTCCTGGGCGTTCCGTACAGTCGGCTACGGCCATGGGGCGGAATTGTGGAAAGAAATCGTTAGCGCACTGCGAACGGTAGGTTATGACGGTGCGATCAGCATCGAGCACGAGGATGGTCTGATGTCGACGCAGGAAGGCTTCAGCAAAGCGGTTCACTTTCTAAAAGATGTGTTGATCACCGAGGATTCGGGAGAAATGTATTGGGCCAGATAAATAGCTGCTCTAAACATACAACTGCTTCGGGAGAGTTCATTTCATTCAGGGCATTTAGTTGGGGGGATAAAATTGACGATTTCAGACAACGCGTACCGGGCCATCATGATGAAAAAGATGGATAACGTCGCTACAGCATTAGGAGATATTCCGGCGGGCACTGTGGTGGAGCTGCTGGTTGAGGATCTCAGCTTAAGCGTTGCTTTGCTGGATCCGATTCCATTTGGCCATAAGTTTGCTGTCAATCCGATTGCCGAAGAGGAAGATATTCTGAAATACGGCGAAGTGATCGGCATGGCCAATCGCATTATCAAGCCGGGAGAGCATGTGCACGTTCATAATTTAGACGGAAAAAGAGGCAGAGGTGATCGAGTTGGAGCTTAACACGAAATTTTGGGGATACCGCCGTTCGGATGGGACGGTAGGCGTCCGTAATCATGTCTTGATTTTACCTACTATTGTTTGCGCTACGCAATCCGCAATGCGCATTACGGAGCTCGTACAGGGGACGGTATCATTTGTTCATCAGCATGGCTGCGCTCAGGTTGGCGTTGACTATGATCAAACCTTCCGCACGTATGTCGGCATCGGATGCAATCCGAATGTGTATGGAGTCGTCGTGCTTGGTCTTGGCTGCGAAACGCATCAAGGGCGTAGCGTGGCCGATGCAATTGCCAAACGGACGGGAAAGCCGGTTGAGCTCGTTTCGATTCAGGACAATGGTGGCACCTTAATGACAATTGCCAGAGGTGCGCAAGTGGCGGCTCGGATGGTTCAGGACGCATCCATGCAGCGCAGGGAAGAGTGCGATATCAGCGAGCTAATCGTCGCTACGGAATGCGGCGGCTCGGATGCTTGTTCCGGTCTGTCGGCGAACCCGGCGGTTGGCGTTGTCAGCGACATGATCGTAGACGGCGGGGGTACGGCAATTTTGGCGGAAACATCGGAGATTATCGGAGCGGAGCATTTGCTTGCAGACCGGGCGGTGGACGACAAGGTAGCCAAGCGTGTTTATGAAGTTATTGAAGCGATGGAGCAGAAAGCTATATTCATGGGTGTCGATATCCGTACAGGCAATCCGACTCCAGGTAACATTAAAGGCGGTTTAAGCTCGCTCGAAGAAAAATCACTCGGAGCTGCGGCGAAGGCTGGTTCCCGTCCGCTGCAGGAGCTGATCAATTACGCGGAAAATCCGACGAAGAAAGGTTTAGTCTGGATGGACACGCCGGGTCAAGACATTGAACAGCTCACCGGCATGGTTGCGGGCGGGGCGCAGGTCGTTTTATTCACTAGCGGACGCGGAACGCCGACAGGCTCGCCGATTGCTCCCGTTATCAAAATCGCTACAAACACCCGGATGTTCGAGAATATGTCCGACAATATGGATATGAACGCCGGAACGATTATTGAAGGCAAGGAATCGGTGCAGGACGTAGGTCAGCGAATTTACGACGAAGTGCTGCAGGTCGCTACCGGTAAATGGACGAAAGCGGAAATTTTGAAGCAATATGACTTCGGAATTAACCGAATCGGCCCTACGTTCTAAAGATCGCTGCAGAAAGGAGAACGTACATGAATAAGATCAAGGCAGCCATATTGGGCTCAGGAAATATAGGTACGGATTTAATGTATAAGCTGGAGCGCAGCGACTTTCTGGAGCTGACTGCCGTTATTGGCATCGATCCAGAGTCAGACGGGTTGAAGAGAGCCGCTTCCAGAGGGTATGCGACCTTTGCTAACGGAATTCAAGCTGTAGTCGAAAATCCTGACATAGCCGACATTGTATTCGATGCGACTTCCGCCAAAGCGCATGTACGGCATGCTAAGGTTTTGAAGGAATTGGGCAAAATGGCGATCGATCTGACTCCAGCTGCCCGTGGGCCTTTTTTGAGCCCTGCCGTTAATTTCATGGACCATCTGGACGCACCTAACGTCAATATGATCACATGCGGCGGCCAAGCGACGATTCCGATCGTCTATGCGATTAATCAGGTGGCAGATGTCGCTTATGCAGAAATCGTTGCCACCATTTCCAGTAAAAGCGCCGGGCCCGGTACCCGGGCTAACATCGACGAATTTACGTCAACGACCCGTCGCGGGTTGGAGGAGGTTGGGGGCGCAGATTGCGGAAAAGCTCTGATTATATTAAATCCGGCAAACCCGCCGATTATGATGAGAAATACGGTGTACTGCGAAGTTCGGAATATGAATCAAGAAGCGATCACCCGGGCGGTCCATAGCATGGTAGATCAAGTTAAGCAATATGTGCCGGGTTATCGGCTGAAGCAGGATGTTTTGTTCGATGAAGAAAAAGTAACGATTCTCCTGGAGGTTGAAGGAGCTGGCGACTATTTCGAGCCGTATGCGGGCAACCTTGATATCATGACCGCTGCCGCAGTGCGGATCGGAGAGCAGTTCGCGCGTCATAAGCTGTCTTTAGCATCAGACGGGGAAGGAGTGAGCTTGAAGTGATGCCCAACAATACAGTACCGGTACGTGTAACGGAAGTATGTCTCAGAGACGGCAGCCATGCTGTCGCCCATCAATTTACAGTGGAGCAGGTTCGGGCAGTGACACGCGCATTGGACGATGCAGGCATGCATTATATTGAGGTCAGCCACGGCGATGGACTGGGCGGCTCTACGCTTCAGTATGGTCGTTCACTTGTCGATGAAATGAAGCTGATCGAAGCTGCGGTAGAGGAGTGCAGGCAGTCCAAAATTGCCGTGCTGCTCATCCCCGGCATTGGTACCGTACAGGAGCTGAAGCAGGCGCATTCGCTTGGAGCCAAGCTGGTGCGGGTCGCGACGCACATCACGGAAGCCGACGTATCGGCACAGCACCTCCAAGTTGCCCGTGAGCTTGGGATGGAGGCGCTTGGCTTTCTGATGATGGCGCATTCTGCGCCTGTCGATGTGTTGGTAGAGCAAGCGAAGCTGATGGAGAGCTATGGCGCTCAGGCCGTCTATGTAACCGACTCGGCGGGCACTTTGCTGCCGGAGCAGGTCCAAGAGCGTGTTCGCGCGCTTCGCAATGCCCTATCCTGCGAAATTGGCTTTCACGCTCACAACAACCTATCGCTAGCCGTGGCGAATACGCTCATTGCCATTCAGGAAGGCGCCACACGAATTGACAGCAGCGTCAGATGCCTCGGTGCGGGCTCGGGAAATACGCAAACGGAGGCGTTGCTCGCTGTGCTTGAGCGGCGTGGCGTCGACCTTGGCATCGATTTATTTAAAATGATGGATCTCGCCGAAGACATCGTTGCTCCGATTATGCACCGCGTACCGGAGGTCAACAAAGGCAGCTTGGCGATGGGCTTTGCCGGTGTCTATTCCAGCTTTCTGCTTCACGCAGAGCGCGCCGGAAAACGCTTTGGCGTTGATCCGCGCAACATTCTCATTGAACTTGGACGCCGCAAAGCGGTCGGCGGCCAAGAAGACATGATTGTCGATGTTGCCGCCGAATTGGCGAAACAAAAATAAACAAGCAGGGATTGAATGTTTAGATCCCCCCAAAAAAAGGCCGTTTCTCGTCCCTTCATGCCTTATAGGCCAGGGAAGAAACGGTCTTTTTATTGTTTCTAGCGTCCCTCAGCGCCTCTTTGAAGGAAATCCGTGTTCTCTAGAGCGCCACGCTACTAGTAGCGCAAGGATCAGTAGAATAAACAATGCCCACGGGAAGGAGCTGACACCAAGTGTTTCGATAAGAATACCGCCTATCACACCGCCACCGCCGATGGCTAGGTTCCATGCCGTCACCAGCATCGACTGGGCCACATTTGCACTTTCGCCAGCAGCTTCAGCAACTGCTGTTTGTAGTAGAGTTGCCGCACCCCCGAACGTCAATCCCCACACAACAACCACTAGGTAGATTACGACGGGCTGGCTGCTACTTATGCCTAGCACGACGGACACCAAGGCAAAAGCAGTGAGGCTAATTATAACCAATGGCCGCAGTTTGCGGTCGATCAACACACCAATAACCCAGATGCCAACAAGCGCTGTAATACCGAAAACAAGCAGTACTAAGTCAACGTGCTTGATAAGCCCAGCCTGTTCAAGATACGGTGCAATATAGGTATAAAGGATATTATGGGCTAGCACCCAGGCCAGAACTACAAATAGTACGGGCCGTACCCCCGGAATAACAAAGACCTTATAGAGAGGGAGCTGCTTATCGGCGGCCTCTCCTGGATAGTCCGGTAGCTTACAAAGCACCCAAGCAACCAGCATCAGAGCCAACAGCGACATGATTCCAAAGACAGAGCGCCAGCCCACAAGGGCACCGAGAAATGTTCCAGCAGGGACACCGAGTGCAAGGGCGAGAGGCGTCCCGACCATCGCCACCGCCATAGCTCGTCCCTTGAGCGACTCCGGCACCATGCGCCGGGCATAGCCTGCTATCATGCCCCATAATATACCAGCGGATACACCCGCGAAGAATCGAGCTGCCAGCGTCAGTGTATAGCTGGAAGAAAGAGTGGTGATGGTGTTGAATACTAGAAAGCCAAGGATGCACACTAGTAGCAGTGGTCGCCGCCGCCATCCGCGCGTAGCGGTCGTTAAGGGAAACGCGGCCAATAGTGAGCCAAGGGCGTACAAGGTAACGAGTTGACCCGCTAGAGCTTCCGAAACTCCAAGCCCTTCACCTATCTGGAGTAGCAAACCGGCGGGAATCGTTTCGGTAAGGATACAGATAAAACCTGTCATTGCAAGGGCGAGTAATCCAGCCCATGGGAGACGATCGGAAGAGAGGGTGCTGGAGACACTTTTTGTGGCAGAAGTTGTGTTAAGACTCATTTCAGAAGTACCTCTCTTTTATTAATTGTAGATTATATGATCTACTGCCAAAGCGATTAATGACTAACAGAATTAAGTTAGGTTTTGTTATAGATTCTAATAACTACTCCTACAGTATCGTGTTACACAAGAGCCTTCGTCGGTTCGTGCCGAACCAAGGCTCTCGTGTTCGTTCACTATTTCTTGATTCTGTCATAAACGGCTTCACAAAGGTCAATAGTAAACTGGCCTGACATGCCTTCCAGTGCAGTATTGGTGAACGCAACAACGCTAAGCCGCTGCTTAGGATCGACGAACCATGAATGACCATAGGTACCGCCCATGCGCCATGTACCCGGGGATTCCGGAGTTTCCGCGACGACAGGATCCTTGAGCAGCGTAATCCCTAAGCCGAAGCTTCGGCCTGGCCAAAAAGCCATCGGCAGATCACCGATCTGGTTGGTAGTCATTTCGCGAACCAGAGACTCCGGGAGCAGGGGAGCACCGCCCTTGCGTAATGTTTCCAGCAGATTCAAAAAGTCTCCTGCGCTACCAACCATGCCGGCTCCCCCAGAAGGATAGGCTGAGCCGTCAAGTGCCCGGCCAGGGGCCAGCCGGAAGCCCGCCGTGCCCTCCACAAAGGCAATGCTGTCGGGATCATGCATAGGCCGTGGCTCTAGAACATCATTAGCGTAGGCCGTGGCTAGTCGCTCTGGATCGACTGCAATAAAACCGGTGTCGCTCATGCCAAGCGGCTTTGTCACCAGCGAATGTATAGCCTCGCTGAGCGATGTTTCTGTGACCTTTGCAATTACTGCTCCCAACACATCTGTCGCAATGGAATATTTCCACTCGGTGCCTGGCGTATAGAGGAGCGGAACAGAGGCAATACGACGCAGGTTCTCTTCTAAAGTAATCCCGGGTTGATCCATGCCATCCGATACCCCGGCTTGTTGATAGGAACCGTTCTTTTCTTGAAAGAAGCGGTAAGTCAGACCCGCGGTGTGCGTCATCAGATGACGAATCGTCAATGTCGCGAACTCACCGTTCTGCAAACGTGGCCGAAATTCTGGAAGCCAACGATCAACACGGTCGTCCAACTGTAAACGACCTTGCGCAACTAGTACTAGGGCGGCCGTTGAAACGATAGGTTTGGTAACCGAAGCAAGCCTGAATAAGGCATCTTCTCGCATGGGCCGGTTCATCTCGCGGTCTGCAAGACCGGCAGCTCGGCTATAAACCAATACCCCATCTATTGCCACTTTAATGACAGCGCCAACCAGTCGCTTGTCTGCAAGCGTTCGATTGATTACTTCATCGATGCGATCTGGTAAACACTCTGGATTCATTTTGTTTGTATATAACATACCCAACAGTCTTCATCCTTTCGGAATAGTTAAAGTTTTTTTCACTTTACTATTGTAAGTTTATTATATAAAATTAGTTATATCGATTACATAAGGTAATTAAGTTAAATTGGCCATGTAACGATTGATTACAAGCTAGTTTATAGACAATACCTTAAATTTAAAGGAGTCGATTTCAATGGACCATGTTGATAAGCAAATCCTTTTCCATCTACAAAGCCAAGCGAGAATTTCAATGACAGAACTGGGGAAATGTGTTGGTTTATCACAACCCGCAGTAACGGAAAGAGTTAGGCGTATGGAGGAAAAAGGGGTCATCAGCGAGTATCGCACCATCATTTCTCCCGAAAAAATTGGAAAAAACGCTGCTGCTTACATGCTGTTTCATTCAAGGGATTGTAACGCATTCCTAGAATTCTGCCGCTCAACTCCCGATGTGGTCGAATGTTACCGTATTAGTGGAGAACATAATTACTTATTAAAAGTAATGACCGAATCCACACGAGCCCTTGAGGAGTTCGGAAATCAATGTGATAAATACGGGACCTACACGATTCTGATCGTAATGTCATCGCCAATCGATCATAAATTTCTTATACCTTCACTTGAAGAAGCAAATTTAAATATGCTGAATTAGATAGATGTAGTAAAAGCAATATAAAAAATGGCGCACCCAGTCAGTCTACAACTTTATTTACTTTTAACACTTGGGATAAGATAGCCGCGTGCGTTAGTTGGTTTTTTGCATAACCTATAGTAAATGTTGTGAAAAACAGACGGGAAGGTGACAACGGGCCTGTTTTTGCGATATAATACCTATTTAGGGATATTGAATAATGATTACTAAGGAGTTGTCCTATAAATGGCTTTAAAAGCGGGGATCGTGGGTTTGCCGAACGTGGGAAAATCCACTTTATTTAATGCAATTACGCAAGCGGGCGCCGAATCGGCGAACTACCCTTTTTGCACGATAGATCCGAATGTGGGCGTAGTAGAGGTGCCGGACGAGCGGCTTGTTAAGCTGACTGAGCTTGTGGTTCCAAAAAGTGTGGTGCCTACCGCATTTGAATTCATTGATATCGCCGGTATAGTTAAGGGCGCCAGCAAGGGAGAAGGACTTGGCAACAAGTTTCTTGCGCATATTAGAGAAGTAGACGCTATCGTGCATGTTGTGCGTTGCTTTCAAGACGAGAATATTACGCATGTATCCGGTACGGTCAACCCCATTAGTGATATCGAGACGATTAATCTGGAGCTTATTTTGGCTGATGTGGAGTCAGTTGAGAAGCGGATTGACCGTTCCCGTAAAAATATGAAGGGCGGCGACAAAAAGTACGCGGCGGAAGTCGAATGCCTGGAACGTGTGAAGGATGCTTTGTACAACGATAAGCCTGCACGCAGCGTTGATTTGAGCGAAGATGAGAAGCTCTTGATTCGCGATCTGCATTTGTTGACGATGAAGCCGATGCTGTATGCAGCCAACGTTAGCGAAGAAGAAGTAGCATCCGCTGAAGACAATCCTTTTGTGTTAAAAGTGCGCGAGTACGCGGCGCTGGAAGGTGCGGAAGTAGTTCCGATCAGTGCGAAGGTGGAGTCGGAGATTGCCGAGCTGGAAGGCGAAGACAAAGCAATGTTCCTTGAGGAGCTGGGCCTACAGGAATCCGGCTTGAATCGTTTGATTAAAGCGGCCTATAAGCTGCTAGGGCTTTACACTTATTTTACTGCAGGCGTACAGGAAGTTCGCGCATGGACGATTCGCATGGGTACGAAAGCCCCGCAAGCCGCGGGAGTTATTCATACAGATTTTGAACGTGGTTTTATCCGTGCGGAAGTGGTTGCCTATGAGGACTTGGTCAATGCCGGTTCAATGAATGCGGCGAAGGAAAAAGGCCAGGTTCGTTTGGAAGGTAAAGAATACGTTGTAAAAGATGGCGATGTCATGCATTTCCGATTCAACGTATAGCGTTGCTTTCGGATGAAAATAGATCTGCAAGTTAGAGCGGACGAATTCATAATCAGTCGGTTAAAAGCGTAGGGCGGAGTTGCCCCGGCAGGGGTTAGCACGTTTCCTGCGGGTGGCATCTCGGCCCTTCTCGGCGAGATGAGCATTACCGAATACAAATTTCAGTACAAGGGGTGAATTATTGTGTTAGACAGATTACAATCACTGGCGGACCGCTATGAAAAATTAAGCGAGCTACTTTGCGATCCCGATGTTACAAGCGATACGAAAAAGCTGCGGGAATATTCCAAGGAGCAATCGGACTTGCAGGAATCCTATGAAGCTTACACGGAATATAAGAGCGTTGTGGAGCAGCATGATGCCGCTCGAGCTATGCAGAATGAGAAGCTGGATGACGAAATGCGTGAGCTTGTGAAAATGGAGCTTGATGAGCTTTCGCAGCGCAAGGAGGAGCTGGAGGCGCGCATTAATATTTTGATGCTGCCGAAGGATCCGAATGATGACAAGAACGTAATCGTGGAAATTCGTGGAGCAGCTGGCGGAGATGAAGCGGCGTTGTTCGCCTCCGACCTTTACCGTATGTATACCAAATATGCTGACGTACAAGGCTGGCGGACCGAAATCATGGATGTTAACATGAATGATTTGGGCGGATTTAAAGAGATTATTTTTATGGTTAACGGAAAAGGCGCATACAGCAAGCTGAAATACGAAAGCGGCGCGCATCGCGTGCAACGGATTCCTACAACGGAATCGGGCGGCAGAATCCATACCTCAACTTCAACGGTGGCCGTTATGCCGGAGATGGAAGAATTCGATATCGAAATTCACGATAGCGACATTCGAGTGGATACGTTTTGTTCCAGCGGTGCTGGCGGACAGTCCGTTAATACGACCAAATCAGCGGTTCGTGTAACGCATGTACCGACGGGCATTGTTGCTACGTGTCAGGATGGCAAATCGCAGAACTCCAATAAAGACAAGGCACTGCAGGTGCTTCGGGCGCGGATTTTTGACAAGTTCCAGCAGGAGGAAATGTCCAAATATGCTGGTGACCGGAAAAGCAAGGTCGGTACCGGTGACCGCAGTGAACGAATTCGGACTTACAACTTCCCGCAAAGCCGGGTAACAGATCACCGTATTGGGTTGACGCTGCATCGACTTGATGCTGTTCTGAACGGCGATATGGGAGAGATTGTTTCCGCATTGACGATTGCCGCGCAATCGGATTTGATGGATAAAGGAGATCAAGAATAAACCGATGACCGCTGAACAGCAGTTGACGATACGTGAAGCCTATGTTGAGGCTTCTTCTTTTTTGCAGGGGCATCAAGTGCAGGAGGCGGCTAACTGCGCGGATTTGCTTTTACAGCATGTGCTTGGTTTTACGCGCAGCGAGCTGCTTTTACGTTGGCAAGAAATGTTCCCCGTAGAACAATTGGAGCTGTGGCAGCAGCTGTTGAAGCGTAAGGCAGCAGGGGAACCGGTACAATATATTATCGGGGAGCAGGAGTTTTATGGGCTCCCTTTTACGGTGAATCCTGCGGTGCTGATCCCGCGGCCAGAGACGGAGCTGCTGGTGGAGCAGGTGGTGCTGCTCGGGAAACGGCTGTGGCCGGAACTGGCAGAGAGCGGAGCAGATCAGGAGCGGGAGGCAGGAGCGGGCCCGCTGATCGCGGACATCGGCGCAGGAAGCGGGGCGATCGCAGTGAGCCTCGCCGTGCAATGCCCGCAATGGCGCATCATGAGCTCCGACATCTCGCCGGCTGCGCTGGCGGTAGCTGGAGCGAATGCGGAGCGCCACGGTGTTAGCGAGCGGGTCGACTTCACAGAAGGAGACTTGCTCGTGCCTTATATCGAGCGCGGCCTGCGGCTCGATGCAGTGGTGTCTAATCCGCCGTATATTCCGGAGGCGGATGAAGAGGGGCTGCAGCCTGAGGTGCGGCTGTATGAGCCTCGCACCGCGCTGTATGGCGGGGCGGATGGGCTTGTGCTGTACCGGCGGTTAGCTGCACAGCTCAAAGAGCTGCCGGCGATGCCGGCGCTGGTCGGGCTTGAGGTGGGGCTTGGCCAAGCTCAGGCGGTAGCGAAGCTGCTCAGTGATGCCGCCGAATGGGATCAAATCCGGATTATACCGGATTTGGCTGGTATAGAACGGCATGTTATTGCTGTTCGTTATACCCGATAAGTAAGCAATCTATTAACTTAGTAACCTTTAAATTTAATAGATTGCTAGGTTTAAACTCTCTCGCATAGGACCATACTAGGACTATGATATCGATTAGCAGCGATGCGGGAGAGGCGGCTTGGCTATGGTAAAACGGACTTCATGGAAACGTTATGTTTATATTGTTTTTGCACTTATTCTATTAATTACTTGCTGGGAAGCGAATCGTGAGCAAGGGGTAGTTTTGGCATCGGGGGTAAACCAAGCTTCAGAAGGCTCTGGCGAAGTTATTCCACAGCAATCGATTAGACTGCGTATTTTGGCCAATTCCGACTCGCCTGCCGACCAATGGATCAAGCGCGAGGTGCGCGATGCTATTGTTGAACAGATGAACGAATGGGTTGATGAGCCTCAAGGTATTGAGGAAGCACGTGTGATAGTACGCAACCATTTGTCGGAGTTAAACGAATTGGTAGGGAAAACGCTGCGCCAGAATGGGTTTTCCTATTCTTATGAGGCGGAGCTCGGAGTAGTTCCTTTTCCGGCCAAAATGTATGGAAATCAAATATACCCGGCTGGCGATTATGAAGCACTTCGTGTATCCATTGGGACGGCGGAAGGGCAAAATTGGTGGTGCGTGTTGTTCCCCCCGCTGTGCTTTGTGAATTCGGAAGCGATTGTTAAGAAAACGAATGCTGCAGACGCTGAGCTCAATGCTTCTGTTAATAAAGAAAATAGTTCATCACAGGATAAAAAGATGCAAACGGGCAAGGGAAATAAAACAGAAGCAGCAGATGGCGCAATAGATAAAAAAGCAACGGCCAAAGTAAGCGTAAAAGACGGTCATGCACAAGCTGCTAATGGAATCCAAACGTCAGCTGAGCAGCCGGAAGTCCGATTCTTTCTTTGGGACATGTTGAAAAAGTTAGGTTCTTTATTCGCCTAATGCGCCTAATTATGAGGGTTCATAAAGTCTATTTCATGACAAGGATGGGGCTTTGAAGATGACAGTGAATTGGAAGGTTTCGGCAGTTTCGCCGCAGCCAGCGGAATTAGCAGAGGCGGCGAGGGTACTTCGCGAAGGCGGTGTTGTTGCTTTCCCTACTGAAACCGTCTATGGACTGGGTGCGGATGCACGGCAAACTGACGCGGTAATGAAGATTTTTTCAGCTAAAGGAAGACCATCGGATAATCCGTTAATTGTACATATAGCCAATCGGTCTCAAATCGAAGAGCTGGCCGCTCCTCCCGATGAGGCCGTTTCGCGTTTGTTGGACGCCTTCTGGCCCGGGCCCTTGACTGTAGTGCTGCCAGTCTTGCCCGGCGCACTTTCCCAGGTGGTGACCGCGGGGCTTAGCACAGTCGGGCTGCGCATGCCCGACCATCCCGTGGCGCTGCAGCTCCTTGCCGCTGCAGGCTGTCCCGTAGCCGCCCCGAGCGCCAATCGCTCGGGTAGACCGAGCCCAACACTTGCTGCGCATGTGTTGGAGGATCTGGGCGGCCGCATCGACGGCATCGTCGATGGAGGGCCGACAGGCGTCGGGCTCGAGTCGACGGTCGTGGAGTACATCCCTGCAGCCGCTGGCAGCGGAGGCGGAGGCGTACTCCACGTCCTGCGGCCCGGGGGCGTCACGGCAGCCCAGCTGCGCCGGGTGCTGCCTGAAGCAGAGGTGCGCGAGGCCTCCGCGCACCATGAACCCGCCCAGGCGCCGCGTGCGCCGGGCATGAAGTACACGCATTACGCGCCGCGCGGCGTAATGACCCTCGTTCAGGGCGATGCCTCTGAACGGGTGCTCGCTCGCTTGCAGCGCGAGCTCGATGAAGCCCACGCGCGCGGCGAACGCACAGGCGTGCTCACGTATCGCGAGCACGCTGATGCGCTGCGCGCGGACCATGTCGTCGCCTGCGGCAGCCTTGGCGACCTGGAAAGCGTGGCGCACGAGCTGTACGCCGCGCTGCGTGGTTTCGATGAAGCTGGCGTTGGCTTCATCGTTGCCGAAGCATGCCCCGAAACAGGGCTCGGGGCCGCTATTATGAACCGGCTTCGCAAAGCAGCCGGTGACCGTGTCATTCATGTATAAGCTGATTTTTGCCGAAGAAAAGCCGTTATAATTGGCTTGTGTTCTGCATGCACTCATTTTCCGAACGCCATCTCAGGTATGTTTACCTCCTTGTCCGCATATGTTGATTAGGAATGGGACAGGGGGTAGAGGGGAAGATGGAGTGGGCATCGCCGTTGATGATAGGCCAACTGATTACTCTGTTGATAATGGCTGTCGCCTTGGGGCTGGACGCGCTATCGCTCGGAATTGGGATCGGGATGAGGGGAATCCGCAAGCTGCATATCATAAAGCTTAGCCTCCTGATTGCGTTGTTTCATATGGTCATGCCTTTGGTGGGTATGCTTACTGGGGGCTATGTAGGTTTGCTTCTGGGAGGAGTAGCTACGAAGGCCGGTGGTATTCTTCTCGTGCTTCTTGGTGTACATATGGTGTACAGCTCTTTAAAAGGTGAACATGCAATCTCCATAGATCACAAAACGACGTGGGGAATGGTCTTATTTGCTCTCAGCGTTAGCATTGACTCGTTTTCCGTCGGAGTATCTCTCGGCATGTTTGCAGGGGATATGATTTTGACCGTAATATTGTTTGGTGCGGTTGGCGGGTTAATGTCTATATTCGGATTGATGTTGGGCCGCAAGGTAGGACATTGGGTAGGTGAATACGGCGAGGCTATGGGTGGTGTGATCCTGCTGGCATTTGGAATCAACTTTCTGCTATAGGGGCTGTTCAAAATTGAATTTTGACTACGAACTGCCGCCTCAATCTGCAACACTCTTGAACAAGCAGTCTAAGAAGATCTCACATAAAAATTGCTGAGGATTCCATAAAACAATTCATTTGAGGTACAATAAGGGTGAGGCTCATGGCAGCCCATCTTGATGAAGAAGGCAGGGATTTCCGATGAATCGAATTTTGTTCGTTTGTACCGGCAACACCTGCCGTAGTCCGATGGCGGAAGGAATACTGCGCCGAATGTTGGAAGAACACGGTTTGCAGCATATAGAGGTCCGTTCGGCGGGAGTGGCGGCCTATGATGGGTCACCCGTATCCGGGAATGCGGCAGCCATTTTGAAGGAAAAAGGCTTTAACGAATCGTTGACTTCTTCCTCCTTAAAGGGAGCGCTGCTCGATTGGGCCGATGTGGTGCTTACAATGACATCCGGTCATAAGCAGCATGCTATTCAGCGGTTTCCTCAGTTCGTCGATAAAATTTACACGTTAAAAGAATTCGTAGATGACTCGGAAGCGGCAGACCGGCTTGTCGAGCTGGAGAGTCTGGTTGCAGAGCTTGAAGTGAAGCGGGCATTGTCTCAGCCAGTGACTGAGGAAGAGCGTGCAAGGTTACAGCTGTTGGAGCGTGGGCTTCCCGATTATGATATTGCGGACCCTTTTGGCGGCTCGGTGATGCTGTATCGGCAGTGTGCCGAAGAGATTGAGGGCTGTTTGGTCAAGCTGATTCGTAAGTTAAGCTAAGCTTCTTGTTTAAGGTGAATGGCGATTTGCATTATTTCATGATTTTATCGATCTTTCCGGGCTACGAAAGTTTAGTTGCAGGCCCCTATGGGGGTTAGTATGTAACAACATGACTGGATGAGTTTCGGCGTATTTACCGGTCGTTTCACGGATATTTTGGGCTTTACAGAGAAAGTTATTTCCGCTATGATATAGCTTATATAGAGGGACCCGATGTAACTGGCGACGAGTGGGATTAACCACAGTGGAGCATCGGGACATACGGCCGGTCGCCTGGGCAAAGAGCATTGTTGTGCTGTACATAGCACGCAGTATGCTCTTTTTTCGTTTTTCCGACAGATTTCGGTTATAATGAAATCAACAACAATCAGGAGGCGAATTGCTTTGAAAATTGCAATTGGAGCAGATCACGCAGGAGTTCGTTTAAAAGATGAGTTGATTGGATTTATTGAGTCATTGGGTCATCAAGTGTCGGATCTTGGCTGTAATTGTACAGATTCCGTTGATTATCCGGACTATGCGATCGCTGTATGCGATCAGGTTGTATCCGGTGCAGCAGACAAAGGATTTCTTATTTGCGGAACCGGCATTGGGATGACGATTGCTGCCAATAAAGTGCCGGGTATTCGCTGTGCGTTGGTGCATGATTTATTCTCCGCAAAAGCGACCAGAGAGCATAACGATACGAATGTGTTGGCCATGGGGGAACGTGTGGTTGGACCCGGCGTTGCACAGGAAATCGTGAAAATATGGCTGGAAACGGAGTTCTCTAATGGAGAGCGTCACCGTAACCGCATTGGCAAGGTAAAAGCGTTGGAAGATAAATATGCGATTCATCCGTAATCGGTCAGCCCGATGAAAGAGGTGGAGTCAATGAGCCAGACAGATCAATCAGCCGGCACTATGGATCAGGCAATTGGATTGGATTTGAGCCAAATCCGGCCTTTGGCTGAGCAAGTACTGCGTGAGCTAGCTCACGTCGGAAAGCTTGAAGCGGGGCAGCTTGTTGTTATTGGGACAAGCACAAGTGAGGTGTTGGGTCATCATATTGGCACCTCCGGTACGGAAGAGGTGGCTTCGCACCTGTTCGCCGCTGTTGAGGCCGTGCGAGCCGAGTTCGGATTTTACCCCGCTTTTCAATGCTGCGAGCATCTGAATCGGGCATTGGTTGTGGAGCGGGAAGCGATGCGAGAGTACCGGTTGGAGCAGGTATCTGTTGTTCCGGTACCACGGGCAGGGGGATCAATGGCATCCTATGCCTATAAAAACCTTCAACAGGCTTGCGTGGTGGAGTCGATACAGGCGCATGCAGGAGTGGATATCGGTGGGACTCTGATCGGTATGCATCTGAAGCCTGTAGCCGTTCCAGTACGTCCTTCCATCCGTATGATTGGCCATGCTGCTGTACAGATGGCTTATACAAGACCGAAACTAATCGGCGGAGCTCGGGCTGTCTACACGGCGGTTGCTGAAGATTCGAAGGCCCATTCGGGCAGTGCTACGAATATCGATACTTGCAGCTGACTCTTGCAGTTGAATATCTGGATCCGAGTAACGTACTTATACAATTCAAATATAATCAAGTTTACATCCTAAGGAGGAATTTATTGTGGAACAATTACGTAAGCAGGATCCTAAAATCGTTGAGGCTATGAATTTGGAGATTGGTCGTCAACGGGACAAAATTGAATTAATCGCTTCCGAAAACTTCGTGAGTGAAGCTGTATTGCAAGCAATGGGTACGGTATTAACTAATAAATATGCCGAAGGCTATCCAGGAAAGCGTTACTATGGCGGTTGTGAGCATGTTGATATCGTTGAAGATATTGCTCGTGACCGTGCCAAAGAATTGTTCGGTGCTGAGCACGCGAACGTACAGCCCCATTCAGGCGCGCAAGCGAACATGGCGGTATATTTGGCAGCTTTGCAGCCTGGCGATACGGTTCTAGGTATGAACCTTGCGCATGGCGGTCACTTAACCCACGGAAGCCCAGTGAATGCATCCGGTATCTTGTATAACTTTGTTGCATATGGCGTTAGAGAAAGCGATGCTCATATCGATTATAATGAAGTTCGCAAATTGGCATTCAAGCATAAGCCTCGTATGATCGTGGCAGGCGCGAGCGCATACCCTCGTACTATCGATTTTGAAGCTTTGGCTTCCATCGCTAATGATGTAGGCGCCTTGTTGTTTGTTGATATGGCCCATATTGCCGGTCTTGTTGCAGCAGGCTTGCACCCGAACCCGGTTCCATACGCACATTTTGTAACAACTACTACACACAAAACGCTTCGCGGTCCTCGCGGCGGTATGATCCTTTGCCGCAAGCCGTGGGCAGCTGCTATTGATAAAGCTGTGTTCCCGGGTACTCAAGGCGGTCCTTTGATGCATGTTATTGCAGCCAAAGCGGTTTCCTTCGGTGAAGCTTTGCAGCCGGAATTCAAAACGTATGCACAAAATGTTGTAAATAACGCTAAAACTTTGTCCGAGGCTTTGACAGCAGAAGGCATTGACCTGGTATCCGGCGGTACTGACAACCATTTAATGCTGATTGACCTTCGCAACTTGAACATCAGTGGAAAAGACGCTGAGCATCTGTTGGATGAAGTAGGTGTTACCGTGAACAAAAACGCTATTCCTTTTGATCCAGCTAAGCCAATGATTACAAGCGGCATTCGTATTGGTACGCCTGCTGCAACTTCCCGTGGCATGGATCAAGAAGCGATGAAAGTCATTGCCAAAATCATCGCGTTGACATTAAAGAACCCATCCGATGAAGCTGTACATGAAAAAGTACGCGGCATGGTTAAGGATTTGACAGCTCAATTCCCGCTGTATCCTGGTTTGAGTTATTAATTGACGTTGTAATAAATAGGGCCGGCGCAAATGCGTCGGCTTTTTTCTACAAAGAACAGGAGAGAGAAGGATACACGGCTAAGGAGGGTGTGACTATGATATGTATCGGTTTAGCAGGATGGGGAGATCATGATGGGCTTTATGAGAAGGGTGCCGTCAAGCCAGAGGATAAATTGAAGGTATATAGCAGGCATTTTTCCGTAGTTGAAGTGGATAGTTCTTTTTATGCAGTGCTGCAGGAGAAGACATTCAGCCGTTGGGTGAATGAAACAGCGCAGGATTTTTCCTTTATTGTCAAAGCTTATCAAGGTATGACAGGACATCTGAGAGGGAAGAACCCGTTCACGGATGATGATTCGATGTACAAGGCTTTTTGCGAGTCGATTCGTCCAGTTAAGGAGAGCGGGAAGTTAAAAGCTGTGCTGTTTCAATACCCTCCCTGGTTTGACTGCTCACGAAGCAATGTGGATATACTTCGAGGTGTAAGGGAGCGTATGAAGAACTATCCGGTTGCCCTCGAATTTCGGAATCAAAGCTGGTTTACCGAAGAAACAAGAGAGAAGACGCTTGCCTTCATGCACCGAGAGCAATGGGTTCACAGTATTTGTGACGAACCCCAAGCTGGGATTGGATCAGTGCCTGCTGTGCTTGTTCCAACAAGCCCGAGGCAGACTATCGTGCGTATGCATGGCAGGAATGCTTCCGGATGGAATCAAAATGGCAATCCCAATTGGAGAGCAACACGGTACTTGTATCGATATAACGAGCAGGAGCTTACAGAGTGGAGAGATAACCTGCTGCGTCTTAGTGAGCAGACCGAAGAGCTCTACGTTATTTTTAACAATAACTCGGGTGGCGATGCTGCTGAGAATGCCAAGGAGCTCATGAAGCTTCTAGGGATGAATCCCGAAGGGCTTGCCCCGCGCCAGCTGGAACTATTCGAATAATTCGGTTTTGAAACTTGCTAGGATAACAAAGGACAATTGTGGTATAATACATAAGATTTGGCGTAAAGGGGAATGAATAATGGGAAAAGTATATGTGTGTGACCACCCGCTTATTCAGCATAAGCTGACTTACATACGGGATGAAGCCACAACAACCAAAGATTTTCGCGAGCTTGTTGATGAAGTGGCAACACTGATGGCATATGAGATTACAAGAGATATTCCTTTGCAAAAGGTGCAGGTTAAAACCCCTGTCGCTACAGCTGAGTGCAAGGTGATTTCGGGGCGAATGCTCGGACTAATTCCTATTCTGCGCGCGGGTCTTGGCATGGTTGACGGGATATTGAACCTCGTGCCGGCAGCTAAAGTAGGGCATATCGGATTGTATCGCGATCCGGAAACCTTGCAGCCTATTGAATATTATGCCAAGCTGCCTACCGATGTGCAGGAGCGGGAATTAATTGTTATTGATCCGATGCTCGCCACTGGCGGTTCGGCCAATGCGGCAATTGCTGCGTTAAAGGCGAGGAACTGCACACAGCTGAAGCTGATGTGTCTGATTGCAGCTCCTGAAGGCATTCAAGCGGTACAAAAAGAGCACCCGGACGTGGATATATATGTGGCAGCTATAGACGACTATTTGGATGACCACGGTTACATCATACCTGGTTTGGGTGACGCGGGAGACCGCTTGTTCGGAACCAAGTAGTAAATATGCCGTATAACTTACTGTTTAAGTGATTATGAAGTAGGGGGGAAGAGGGACTTTGAATACAAACAAGATTAAAGTCTTAACGATCTTCGGCACACGGCCAGAAGCAACGAAGATGGCTCCGCTTGTTAAAGAGTTGGAAAAGCACTCGGATCAGATCGAATCGATCGTTTGCGTAACGGCACAGCACAGGCAACTGCTCGACACGGTGCTCGAATTTTTCGAAATTAAACCGCAATATGATCTGGATGTTATGAAGGACGGGCAAACATTAAGTGAGGTTTCGGTTCGCGTTCTGCAGGGACTCAATCCGGTATTGAAAGAAGCGAAGCCGGATTTGATTCTGGTTCACGGCGATACCTCGACGACATTTCTCGCCAGCTATGCCGCATTTATTTTGCAAATAAAAATTGGACATGTGGAAGCGGGGCTTCGTACCTGGAACAAGATGTCTCCATATCCCGAAGAAATGAACCGTCAATTGACCGGTGTTATGAGCGATCTGCACTTCTCGCCGACAGATTTATCGGCGGACAACCTCCGCAGGGAGAATAAGCCCGAAGAAGGCATCTTTATTACAGGGAATACGGCTGTCGATCTGCTGTCTTATACAGTTCGAGACAACTACTCGCATCCTGTACTCGAATGGGCCAAAGGTAAACGCCTGATTCTGATGACGGCGCATCGCCGGGAATCTCAGGGCGAACCGCACCGTCAGGTTTTCCGTGCAGTAAAGCGGTTGGCCGATGAGTTTGAAGACATCGCCATCGTGTATCCTGTTCACCCAAGCCCGGCTGTGAAAGGCCCGGCATACGAATACCTGGATGGACATCCACGCATTAAATTGATTGACCCGCTGGATGTTGTTGATTTGCACAATCTGTATCCGCATACGCATATGATTCTGACCGACTCCGGAGGCTTGCAGGAAGAAGCTCCTTCGTTTGGGGTTCCAGTGCTGGTGCTTCGGGAAACAACGGAGCGTCCTGAAGGTATTGATGCAGGCACGTTGGAGCTTGTAGGGACGGATGAAGATCATGTGTTCGAGCGTGCTCGCACGCTGCTAACCGATGCCTCCTTGTACGAAAAAATGAGCCAATCGGCGAACCCGTACGGAGACGGAAAAGCGTCTGAACGTATCGTTCAAGCCATCCTTTTCCATTTCGGAAAGGGTGCTTCAAGACCGGATCCGTTCCAACCGTGACAATCCTATGACAAACGTCATAGCATACAGTTACACTGTTTGGTTTGAAAGTGAAAAAAACGTTGATGTGACAGCGTTTTTTGAGATTTTCATACACAGTTGTTTGGAGAGAACCACAATTGACAAACATCGCGTTGCTTCGTTACAATAAGTGAGGATTATCAGGAGGGTGTCTATGAAACAGCCAAACCGCAATGATAATCCATGGAAAGCCGCTGCATTAACGAGCGCTATCGGTATCGACCTTGTCGTATGCTTACTGGCCGGGTATTGGCTCGGAGATTGGTTAAGCCATATGCTAGGCGGTCAGTTGTGGCTGCTAGGAGGCTTTCTGTTGGGGCTTGTGTCAGCTATTATTAGCATTTATTTTATGATCAAGCAATACGGAGGGCTATGATGGATGATTTTTCGGCCCATCTGAAAACGGTTCAAAATGTCTTTCTTTTCTTCTTATCCTTTTGTCTGGTGTCTTGGGCAATTTTCGAGGATTTTCGACCCTATTCTGCAGGGTTAATGCTGGGCTCGATTGCCAGTATGATTAATGCGAGGTATCTTGCATGGAAAATACTCAGGCTTTCCGAAAAAGTTATCAAAGCTTCACTTGAGCAACAGGTTCCTCGCAAGGCAACCATAGGCTTTCTGACTAGGGCGGCAATTGCGGGCTTGGCTGGGCTTATTGCGGTCCGGTATCCGGAGCATATCGCTTTACCCACAACCATTGCCGGATACTTTTTCGCTCAATTGGCAACACTCGTATTGGGTATTCTTTCTATTAAAAGATCCAAGAAGTAAATCCATTCGTGGAAAGGGGTGAAAAGGGAAAACATGGAACATAAAGTACCGGGGATAGAGTTATTTGGTCTCCACTTCGATCTGTCAGCACTTCTTATGATCGCAGTGACCAGTATTTTCGTATTAATACTTGCCATATCCGGAGCTAGTAAGGGGTCCGTTACGAATCCGTCGAAGCTGCAAAACTTTATGGAGTGGGTTGTAGAGTTTGTGGAAGGAATCGTAGGAAGCACTATTGGTTCTAAGCATGGAAAACCGTTTATCGCGTTAGGGCTAACGCTTATCATGTACATTTTTATTGGCAACATGTTAGGACTTCCGTTCTCAATCGTTACTTCAGATCACGTTTCCTGGTGGAAATCGCCGACGGCGGATATTGCTGTAACAGGCGGTCTTACTGTTATCGTTATTGGACTTAGCCACTACTTAGGTATAACTCGAAATACCAAGCATTACTTTGCTCATTACTTCGAGTACAAAGGGGCTATGCTTCCACTGCATTTAATTGAAGTGGTATCTAAGCCGCTGACACTTGCTTTTCGTCTATACGGTAATATTTATGCAGGTGAAATAATGATTTCTGTCATCTTGGGGGCAAGCTGGTTTGGAATTGCGCCTCTGTTTGTATGGCAGGGCTTCAGTGTGTTCGTAGGTGCGATTCAAGCATTCGTATTTACGATGCTGACGATGGTTTATATTTCACAAACATTGATCCACGAAGAGGGTCACTAAAAAGCAAGACTTACCTCGGGTAGTCTCGAGTCACTTTATAAATACAAAAAACTTTACGAAATTAAGGGAGGATTTTCTCAATGGGAGCTTTAGCATTAGTAGCAGCAGCAATCGTATTCGGTTTGGGAGCACTTGGTGCAGGTATTGGTAACGGTTTGATCGTAGGTCGCGCTTTGGAAGGTATTTCCCGTCAGCCTGAACTTCGTGGTACTTTGCAAACAACTATGTTTATCGGTGTAGGTTTGGTTGAGGCTATGCCCGTTGTAGCTTTGGTTCTTGCGTTCATCTTGATGGGCCAAGCTTAAGAATAATTCGTTTGGCGGGGATGGCGCAGTAGCCTCCACGCCTTCGTTTTGCCCACGTTATCAGAAGGGAGTGACGTTACTTGCATATTGAATGGACAACGTTTTTTATTCAAATCATAGCCTTCTTGATTTTGTACCTTTTGCTGCAAAAACTTGCGTTCGGTCCTTTGTTTGGAATGATGGAAAAACGCAGACAGCTTGTTAAGGATCAAATTCAAACAGCTGAAAATAACCGTAAACAATCCGAGCAACTGTTAGAGGAGCAAAAACAAGCTCTACAGGCAACTCGTAAAGAAGCACATGATATTATTGAACAAGCTAAACAAACAAGCTCCAAGCAAGCTGATGACATTATTGCTGCAGCTCGCGTAGAGGCGACTCGCGTGAAAGAAGAAGCGATTCGTGATATCGAAAGTGAGAAAAATAAGGCGGTTGCCGCCCTTCGCAGTCAAGTCAGCGCGATGTCCGTGCTGATTGCTTCCAAAATTATTGAGAAGCAAATTGATGAGAAGTCCCAGGAACAGTTGGTTGAGCATTACCTGAAAGAGGTAGGAGGCAATCAATGAGCCAGGATACCGTTGTAGCCAAAAGATATGCGAGAGCTCTGTTTGAGCTCGCTCAAGAGCAAAATAAGATCGCTGCGGTTGAAGAAGAATTGAAAGCCGTAGTTTCAGTAATGCAGGATAATACGGACTTTGAGAAACTAATCAAACATCCGGGGCTTGGTGCGGAATCAAAAACAGCGTTGTTGAAAAATGTCTTCGAAAGTCAGCTTTCGGAGATCACGTTCAACACCCTGCTGCTTCTTGTCGAAAAAGGTAGAGAAGACTTACTGGAAGCACTCGTGAATTATTATGTTACGATTGCAAGTGATGCTCTTGGCCAAGCACAAGCGACTGTTTACACACCGGTGGAATTGTCTGAAGCGGATCTAAGTCACATTTCCGCAACGTTCAGCAATTTAACAGGTAAACAAATCCGTGTTGTATCGGTTCTCGATAAAAGCTTGCTTGGCGGAATTAAAGTCCGCATCGGCGACCGTCTGTATGACGGAAGCTTGTCCGGCAAGCTTGAGCGGTTAGAAAAAACGTTGAATCAAACTCAAGCACTGTAGATAGGGGTGAGGAAAGTTGAGTATCAGACCGGAAGAAATCAGCACGCTGATTAAACAGCAGATTGAACAATATAAATCGGACATTCAAGTAGTGGACGTAGGTACGGTCATTACAGTCGGTGACGGGGTTGCCCGTGCACACGGTCTTGAGAATGTTATGGCAGGGGAACTACTTGAGTTTCCGAACGGCGTATTGGGATACGCCTTTAACTTGGAAGAAAGCAACGTAGGTATCGTTATTTTGGGACCTTTCACGGATATTCGTGAAGGCGACCAAGTGAAACGTACTGGCCGCATTATGGAAGTACCTGTAGGTGAAGAATTGATCGGACGCGTAGTTAATGCGCTTGGTCAACCGGTTGACGGCAACGGCCCGCTTAACACGACGAGTTCTCGTCCTGTTGAATCTCCGGCACCTGGTGTTATGGCTCGTAAATCCGTTTTCGAACCTATGCAAACAGGAATTAAAGCAATTGACGCAATGATTCCAGTTGGTCGTGGTCAACGTGAGTTGATCATCGGTGACCGTCAAACTGGTAAAACTGCGATTGCTATCGATACCATCATCAACCAAAAAGGTAACGGCGTGAAATGTATTTACGTTGCTATCGGTCAAAAGCAATCCACTGTAGTTAACGTGGTTGAAACCTTGCGTCGTGCTGGAGCTATGGATTATACAATCGTCGTAACGGCGAGTGCTTCCGAGCCTGCTCCGATGCTATGGCTTGCTCCTTATGCAGGCTGCGCAATGGGTGAATACTTCATGTACAAAGGCGAGCACGTTCTAATCATCTACGATGACTTGTCCAAACAAGCGGCTGCATACCGTGAGTTGTCCTTGTTGCTTCGTCGCCCACCGGGTCGGGAAGCTTATCCAGGGGACGTTTTCTACTTGCATTCCCGTTTGCTGGAGCGTTCAGCGAAATTGAGCGATGAGCTTGGCGGCGGTTCTATTACGGCGCTTCCGTTCATCGAAACACAAGCTGGGGACGTATCAGCTTATATTCCGACAAACGTAATCTCGATTACGGATGGTCAAATCTTCTTGGAGTCGGACCTGTTCTATTCCGGTCAACGTCCGGCGGTTAACGTCGGTATCTCCGTATCCCGGGTAGGTAGCTCCGCTCAAATTAAAGCGATGAAAAAGGTTGCCGGTACGCTCAAGACTGACCTTGCTCAATACCGTGAGTTAGCTGCGTTCGCAGCGTTCGGTTCCGATTTGGATAAAGCAACGCAAACTCGTTTGAACCGTGGTTTGCGCACATTGGAAATTTTGAAACAAGGTGTTCACCAACCGCTATCCGTTGAGAAACAAGTAGTTTCCATCTATACGGTTGTAAGAGGACATCTGGACGAAACTCCTGTACAGGATATTCGTCGTTTCGAAGCTGAATTCTTGGCATTCTTGGATTCCAACCGTCCTGAAATTTTCCAAAGCATCCGCGACACGAAAGATTTGACTGCGGATAATGAGAAAGCTTTGAAAGACGCGATTGCGCAATTCCAAAAAAGCTTCGCAACATCAGCAGAATAGTATTAATTAAAGACCTCGAGCTTCTTTGTTTAGAAGCTCGAGGTTCATATAGTGGAATATAAGGGATTAGTTATTTATCAGGCTTTTCGAGTGAAGGCTTTTCTAAGCAGAAAAGCTTCGAGAGAGAGGTGAGCAAGCATGGCAAAAGGGATGCGCGAAATTAAGCGCCAAATCAAGTCCGTACAGAACACGAAGCAAATCACCAAGGCAATGGAAATGGTGGCTGCATCGAGGCTAAGAAGAGCCCAAGCATCCGCTGAGGCTGCACGTCCTTACGCCGATAAGCTGAAGGAAGTGGTAGGCAGCATTGCAGCAGGAACTAAGGGTGTTAAGCATCCAATGCTGCAAACTCGCGAGGTTAAGAAGACGGGTTATCTCGTTGTTACTTCAGATCGGGGATTGGCTGGCGGTTACAATGCCAACGTACTTCGTAGAGTAATGCAGGAGATCAAAGAAAATCACAAATCACCTAGTGAATATGCGATTTTTGTAATCGGGCGTAAAGGCAGAGACTACTTCCGCAATCGTAATATTGCAATTGTTGAAGAGGTAACTGGTATTCCGGATTCTCCTAGCTTCTCGGATATAAAAGCAATAGCTGCTTCTGCAGTGAAAAAGTTCGAGGATGGTTCTTACGACAAGCTGTATCTGGTTTATAACAGATTTGTTAATGCAATCACCCAAGAACCAACGTTAAAGCAGCTTTTACCAATGGCAGATATGGGTGGAACAGCAGTATCTAACTATGAGTATGAACCTTCAGCAGAAGGAGTACTTGAAGTGCTGCTGCCTAAATATGCAGAAACATTGATCTATAGCGCGGTATTGGAAGGCAAAGCTAGTGAGTTCGGTGCGAGAATGACGGCTATGAACAATGCTACGAAAAATGCGACGAAGATGATTAGCTCGTTGACTCTGGTTTACAACCGGGCTCGTCAGGCTTCCATCACACAGGAAATTTCGGAGATTGTTGCCGGTGCGAACGCACAAAGCTAAGATCTGAGAATCGCTTACGAAGCGGCTATATTCATGAACTGAGCATAGTATCGCTTACGAAGGTAGTTTTGCTTAAAGCAAAACTCGAAGGAGGAGAAAACAGTGAGCAAAGGACGCGTTGTTAATATAACAGGTCCGGTTGTCGACATTGAGTTTGAACGTGGACAATTACCTGAAATTTTAAATGCGATTAAAATTGAAAGAAAAGCTGAAAAAGCTGGCGAACAAGACATTCAACTAACAGTTGAAGCTGCGGTACATTTGGGCGACAACCTAGTTCGTTGCGTAGCTATGTCGACAACTGACGGTTTGGTGCGTGGTACGGAAGCAGTAGATACAGGAGCAGCTATTTCTGTACCTGTAGGTGCAGCTACACTTGGTCGTGTATTTAACGTATTGGGTAATCCAATCGACGGTAATACAGAAGTGGATCGCACTTTGACGAGCCCTATTCACAAAAGCGCACCTGCGTTCGAGAACTTGTCGACGCAAGCGGAAATTTTGGAAACAGGTATCAAGGTTATCGACTTGATGGCTCCTTATGTTAAAGGCGGTAAAATTGGTTTGTTCGGTGGTGCCGGTGTAGGTAAAACCGTAACGATGCAAGAATTGATTCACAATATCGCATCCGAGCACGGCGGTATCTCCGTATTTGCTGGTGTTGGTGAGAGAACACGTGAAGGTAATGACTTGTATCATGAGATGAAAGAGTCCGGCGTTATTGAAAAAACAGCGATGGTTTTCGGTCAAATGAACGAACCTCCAGGCGCTCGTCTTCGTGTAGCTTTGTCGGGTCTGACTATGGCGGAATATTTCCGTGATGAAGAAGGCCGTGACGTGCTATTGTTTATCGATAACATCTTCCGCTTTACACAAGCGGGCTCCGAGGTATCCGCGCTTCTTGGCCGTATGCCTTCCGCGGTAGGTTACCAGCCAACGCTGGCAACTGAGATGGGTCAATTGCAAGAGCGTATCACATCAACGAAAAAAGGTTCCGTAACGTCGATTCAAGCGATCTACGTTCCTGCGGATGACTATACGGATCCGGCTCCTGCTACGGCGTTTGCCCACTTGGATGCAACGACGAACTTGGAGCGTGGTATCGCAGCTATGGGTATTTTCCCGGCGGTTGATCCACTTGCTTCTTCTTCCCGTATTTTGACTCCGGAAGTTGTTGGCGAAGAGCACTACGCAGTAGCACAAGGTGTTAAGAAAACTTTGCAGCGCTATAAAGAGCTGCTTGATATTATCGCGATCCTTGGTATGGACGAGTTGTCCGAGGAAGACAAACAAACGGTTTACCGCGCTAGACGTATTCAATTGTTCTTTGCCCAACCGCTTCACGTGGCAGAGGCGTTTAACGGTATTCCTGGTCTATTCGTACCAATCAAAGAAACGGTTCGCAGCTTCAAAGAAATTCTTGAAGGCAAGCATGACAACCTTCCAGAACCAGCATTCCATAACGTGGGTGCAATCGAACAAGCTATTGAGAAAGCAAAAACAATGTAATATATAGAATCAGGTCGCCGGCCGTTCTGCGCGAATGTCCGGCGAACTTATGCTTACACCATGCAGGCTTTCCTTATGGAGAGCTCAGCAAATGCTTACGAAGTTAAGCTTTCTAACGAAAGCTCTTAGGAGGAGTCCAAGTGAGTACTTTCCTACTGGAGATTGTTACCCCTGAACGTAAAGTGTACGCCGAACAGGTGAACATGATTAGTGTAAAGGGATCAGAAGGAGAGCTTGGTATTCTGCCGAACCACATTCCTTTAGTTACTCCATTAAAAGTCGCACCGGTTATCGTGAAACAGAACGGTCAAGCACATTATATCGCGGTGAACGGTGGATTTATGGAAGTCCGCAAGGATAAAGTGGTTATTCTGGCGGAAAGCGCCGAGCTACCGGAACAAATAGATGTTGATCGCGCCAAAGAGGCGAAATCTCGTGCTGAAAAGCGGATAGCATCGAAACAGAGTGAAACTGATCTCAAACGCGCCGAGTTAGCTTTATTAAAAGCTGTGAATCGGATTGAAGTTTCTGGGAGAAAATAAGCTTTGGAACAGAAGAAATGACGAGGGAACTCAGGTTCCTTCGTCTTTTTTCTTTGAATAGAAAATAAAAGCTCGCATGCTTGGATTGAGACATTTGTTATTAAAGGAAATATTAGACACTCCAACGGCCTTTTGATATAATTGTGGAGGTATAAATAACTTAAGATGTGTGATTGAATAGGGTTTGTTCATCCAGGAAATATGAGCAAATGTAACTTGGGCACGCTTACACGTTTTCAAGCTTACAGGGTATTGCCTTCTCCTCACCAAAGCCCATCATCACATCTCGAGTACAGAACATATTCTTCAATATTATGGGAGGAGATTCGTTCACGATGTACATGAACAATTACGTGGTCGTATCCATTTTTCTCATCTTGGGCGTATTGCTTCCCATCGTAGCGCTTACATTTGGACGTCTACTACGTCCTCACAAGCCAGTGGAAGAGAAATACACCACCTATGAAAGCGGTAATGAGCCTGTTGGCGATAGCCATGTACGGTTTAATATCCGTTATTATTTGTTTGCTTTGATGTTCGTAATATTCGATGTTGAAACTGTATTTTTGTATCCGTGGGCCGTTGCATATAAGCAACTCGGCTTGTTTGCGCTTGTTGAGATGTGTATATTTGTGGGGCTTTTAGTGGTTGGACTAATCTACGCTTGGAAAAAGAAGGTGCTGCAATGGACTTCAATCTAGAGTCAATTTCCCCTGAAGAACGACAAGAACTAGAACGTAACGTTTTTATGACCACGTTGGAGCAGGTTAAGGGTTGGGCAAGAAGCAACTCATTGTGGCCATTGACGTTCGGTTTGGCTTGCTGTGCCATAGAGATGATGGGCACTGGGGGTTCCCATTATGATTTAGACAGATTCGGAGTCATATTCCGGACCTCACCGCGGCAATCAGACGTAATGATTGTTGCAGGTACCGTTACGAAGAAGATGGCGCCGTTGCTTAGACGTCTGTATGACCAAATGCCAGAGCCTAAATGGGTAATAGCTATGGGATCCTGTGCTACCGCGGGCGGGCCTTATGTTAAATCTTATGCAGTAGTTAAGGGAGTCGATCAGGTTGTGCCGGTCGATGTCTATATTCCAGGCTGTCCGCCAAATCCGGCCGCACTGATCTATGGGATTAACAAGCTTCAGGAAAAAATTCGTTATGAAGCGAAAACCGGTAAGCAGGTGACCAATCGATGAGCGAAGAATCAAAAAAGGATGACTCTCAGCAGCCGACTGAGGTAACAGCCGAAACTGCGGCTGTACCTTCCGTTGAAGAAAAGTCTGCTGCTGCCGATAAAGCAGTGCCTACGGATGAGGAAAAGGAAGCTAAGGCCAAGGCCGCTGCGGAAGCGCGTGCGGCAAGGGCCAGTGCAAGAGCAAAGAAACCCGAAGCCGATGAGGATGCTGCTCCGAAAGAACCTTCACCACTTCAGCCGAGGCTGGATTATTTCGTGAAGCTTATTAAAGAAGCTATGGGAGACGACACGGTTCAGGAAGCTTTCATCAATGAGAAAGATGCCCACCTGCCTTGCGTTGTGCTTAAGAACGAAAGTTGGTTTGAAACAGCCGAGCTCCTCAAGAGCCATAGTGAACTAAAGTTAAATTACATGCGGAATGTATCAGGTGTCGATTATGAGACCTATATGGAAGTTGTATACCATTTGCTGTCACTGGAGACCAAGCACGAATATTGCGTCAAAATTAAAACAGATCGCGAGGCTCCGAGCGTTCCATCCGTGACATCCGTATGGCAGACAGCCGATTGGAATGAGCGGGAAATTTACGATTTATTAGGTATTGACTTCCCGGGACATCCGGACTTGAGAAGAATCATGATGTCTGACGATTGGGTCGGCCATCCTTTGCGCAAAGACTATGAACCGCTTGACCCGGAGGTGTAGAGTCTCTTGATAAGAACTGAAGAACTGTTATTGAACGTAGGGCCTCAGCATCCTAGTACTCATGGAGTATTTCGGATTGTGGTCAAGCTGGATGGAGAAATCATCACGCATGCCGATCCTGTCATGGGCTATTTGCACAGAGGAACTGAAAAGTTAGCGGAAAATTTAAATTACACGCAAATTATTCCTTACACGGACCGTATGGATTATGTATCCGCTATGACGAATAATTACGTGCTCGTTCATGCAGTTGAGAAGCTGATGGGCTTGGAAATTCCAGAGCGTGCCGACTTTTTGCGTTTAATTGTCATGGAACTGCAACGAGTCGCTAGTCATTTGGTATGGTGGGGTACATATTTATTAGATATCGGTGCCATGAGCCCGTTTCTATTCGCCTTCCGCGACAGGGAAATCATCATTGATCTATTCAATGAGCTGTGCGGCGCACGCCTTACTTATAATTACATGCGCGTAGGCGGAGTGAAATGGGATGCACCGGAAGGCTGGATTGAGAAGGTTCGCAAGTTCGTACCGTATATGCGCAGCAAATTAGACGAGTATACCAATTTGGTTAGCGGGAATGAAATATTTTTGGCAAGGATTAGAGGAATCGGAAAGTACGATGCGGAAACGGCAA
This sequence comes from Paenibacillus radicis (ex Xue et al. 2023), assembly GCF_024722015.1. Lineage (GTDB taxonomy): Bacteria > Bacillota > Bacilli > Paenibacillales > NBRC-103111 > Paenibacillus_S. The sequence goes on from NZ_JANQBD010000009.1 coordinate 113,360, forward strand.
TTGCTTATGGCTTAAGTGGCGCCAACCTACGTTGTACTGGAGTCAATTGGGATATCCGGAAGGATCAGCCATACAGCTTGTACAGCCGTTTCGATTTTGATGTACCGGTAGGTGTGAATGGCGATTGCTACGAGCGTTACTTGCTTCGCTTTGAAGAAATGAGACAATCCTTGCGTATACTCGAGCAAGCAGTCGAACAGTTCCCGGCTGAGGGAGAAACGATGGGCAAAGTGCCTCGTGTGCTTCGGGCGCCTGAGGGCGAAGTTTATGCACGTATTGAATCGCCGCGCGGCGAGATTGGCTGTTACATCGTTTCCAAAGGGAAAGATAAGCCGTATCGCTTGAAGTTCCGCAGACCTTCGTTTGTCAATTTGCAAATTTTACCGAAGCTGCTGGTCGGAGAAACGATGACGAATATGATTACAATACTCGGAGGCATTGATATTGTCGTCGGGGAGGTGGACTGCTGATGGGTGGCTTTTTGCAGGAGCAGTTAACATGGATGAATTTCGGTATATTTTTCGCATGGGGCGTAGTAATGTTGTTGGTCGTATTAGGTTTTGTTACGTATGCGATCTACTTCGAGCGTAAAGTTATCGGATGGATGCAGATGCGTATCGGGCCGAACCGGGTTGGGCCGCTGGGGCTATTGCAAAGTGTAGCGGACGTTACCAAGCTTCTAATTAAAGAGGATACCATTCCTAAGAAGGCGGAAAGAGAGCTGTTCATGCTGGCTCCGATTATTACTTTTATTCCGGCCTTTGCGGTTATTGCCGTTATACCTTTTAGCCAAAGCTTGATCAGTACGAATATGAACGCAGGCTTGCTCTATTATGTTGCACTATCTGGCATTTCAACGATAGGTATCATACTTGGCGGATGGGCTTCCAATAATAAATATGCTTTAATAGGCGGGATGCGTTCCGCGGCACAGATGATCAGCTATGAAATTCCACTGGTTATTTCGGTTATAGGGGTTATCATGACGACGGGAAGCCTAAACCTTAACGTCATTGCGAACGCGCAAGCAGGAGGATTCTGGCATTGGAACTTCCTTCCCCAAATCATCGGATTTGTTGTATTCGTAATAGCAGGGGTATCCGAGCTTAACCGGACGCCATTTGACTTGCCTGAGGCCGAGTCGGAGCTGGTTGCAGGTTACCATGTAGAGTATAGCGGCTTTCGCTTTGCATTCTTTATGCTGGCGGAGTATGTATATGTATTTGCTATTGCGGGGCTAACGACCACTTTATTTTTGGGCAGCTGGCATTCGCCGTTCCCGTTCCTTGATTTTATACCAGGGCTAGTATGGTTCCTGCTGAAATTTTCAGCGATCGTATTTTTCTTGTTCTGGATTCGCGCCACATTACCTAGAATACGTGTTGACCAGCTTATGGGTTTCGGATGGAAGGTTCTGCTTCCGTTGTCGTTGATTAATATTTTTGTTACAGCGATTTATATGAGTATTGGACCGATGTTGTCCGTTTACTTTTTAAAATGACAATCCGCATCACTCATCTGAAGTAATGGTTGCACTGTAAATAATGCTTGGGAAAGGGAGAGAAAACATGAAAGGTATAGTCAAAGGTCTCGGTGTTACCCTCAAAAGCATGACCCAGAAAAAAGTGACCTACGCATATCCAGACGTACCTATGCAGATGCCGGACCGTTTCCGGGGTATTCAGTACTTTGACCCGGATAAGTGCATTGTGTGTAACCAGTGTGCGCGTATATGTCCGACGGAATGTATTACCTTGACAGGAAAAGCGAATCCCGACCCCGAGAAAAAGGGCAAGGTTATCGACACGTACGATATCAACTTTGAGTTATGCATATTATGTGACCTGTGCACGGAGGTTTGTCCGACGGAAGCTATTGTAATGACCAATAACTTCGAATTGAGTACGTACAGCCGTGATGATTTGTTCAAAAATATGGAATGGCTAAGCGAAAATACTGCGAATATACGGAAAGAAAATAACTCAGCGCTTCCGAAAGGTGGGGCCAAGTAAGATGTTAGCTAATATTGGAGCTTTCATGTCCAGCGGCGAAAATATTGCGTTTTTCGTATTTGCATTACTGGCCATCGGTGGCGCTATCTTTATGTTAAGCTTTACTAAAGTGGTGCACATGGTAGTGGCGTTAGCATTGACGTTTATAAGCATGGCAGGCTTGTACGTAATATTAGACGCTGAATTTGTGGCTTTTGTACAGGTGCTGATTTATGCTGGTGCGATTTCGATTCTGATGATATTCGGGATTATGATGACGAAGCATCAAGGGGAGGAAGAAGAACCTAAGCGTCCCGTGTACAATACACTGCTTTTTATCGGGGCAGCCGGTTTATTCGGAATTATCTTCTACGTGATTCAGACGGCGACTTTGCCTACGGGAGAGTTCAAAGCGCCGGAGGATAATACAATGGAGATCGGTAAGCTGCTGTTTAACCAGCATGTTATTCCATTTGAATTAATGTCGGTTCTGCTGACAGTAGCCTTCATTGGTGCAATTGTTATCGCAAAGAGAGAGGAGGATTGACCTTGTCCGGATTAGCAACTCCTTATTTAACGCTTGCTGCCATTTTATTCTGCATTGGGCTCTATGGAGCATTATCCAAAAAGAATGCGGTTATCGTGCTTCTATCTATTGAATTGATGCTTAACGCAGTAAACTTGAATCTTATAGCTTTCTCCAAGCTCGGTGTTAACCCGGGACTGACAGGTCAGATTTTCTCCTTGTTCAACATTACAGTCGCCGCTGCGGAAGTAGCTGTCGGCATTGCGATTCTAATTACGCTGTACCGGAATAAAGGAACGACTGACGTGAATGAAATGGATTCGTTAAAACGATAGCCAGCTTACGCAAGCTTGAAGGAGGACATAAATTCATGATATCGGCCTACTCGCAGTATGCCTGGCTTATACCTTTATTTCCATTGCTATCGTTCTTGATCCTGACGGCAATGGGACGTCAATTAAAAGAGGCAGGCTCCTACATAAGTATAATCGCTATGTTTGCTTCTTTTATTGTAGCTATGCTCATTTTTATTGAGCGGTTGGGCGGGCATATCGAAGATTATACTTGGAATAAGCTCACTTGGCTCAAGCTGGGCTCGGCTTCCTTGAACTTGGGCTTTGAGATTACCAATTTGAACGCCTTAATGCTCGTAATTGTTACGTTGGTCAGCTTGCTGGTTAATCTGTATTCCAAAGGTTACATGCAAGATGACGAGCGCATTAATGTATTTTTTGCATACATAGCCTTGTTTACCTTCTCGATGCTAGGATTGGTAATATCCGAAAACCTCGTGGAGCTGTACATTTTCTGGGAGCTTGTTGGTGTGTGTTCCTTTTTATTGGTCGGCTTCTGGTATTCGAAGCCGGAGGCGCGCGCAGCTGCGAAGAAAGCTTTTATTGTAACGAGAATTGGAGATGTCGGGCTATTAATCGCTATCTTGCTGTTGTTCTGGGCAATGCCAAACCATGCGATGGATTTCAGTTCCATTCATAATGCGTTTACAACCGGCAAAATTTCAGGAGGCCTTGCAACCTTAATTGCTATTCTTATTTTTGTAGGAGCTGCAGGAAAATCGGGTCAATTCCCACTGCACACATGGCTGCCGGATGCAATGGAAGGCCCGACGCCAATCAGTGCTCTGATCCACGCAGCAACAATGGTTGCGGCTGGTGTGTATTTGGTTGCACGTACATTTGATGTTTTTCAGGCATCACCGACGGCGCTTACTGTTGTAGCTTGTATTGGGGGCTTCACAGCAATCTTTGCGGCAACAATCGGTACTTCACAAAATGATATTAAGCGAATTCTTGCTTATTCTACGGTAAGTCAGCTTGGATATATGATGATGGCTTTGGGAATAGGTACGACGGTTGCTTATACGGCAGGTATATTCCACCTATTTACTCATGCGTTCTTTAAAGCACTGCTGTTCATGGGAGCAGGCAGCGTTATTCATGCTGTACACACTCAGAATATCCACGAAATGGGTGGAGTCGGCAGTAAAATGAAGATTACGGCGTGGACATTCGGAATAGGCACTCTGGCATTATCCGGAATTCCGCCATTTTCAGGCTTTTGGTCCAAGGATGCGATTTTAGCGGAGGCTTATACGCATAATCAATTGTTGTTCTGGGTGGGGCTTGTAGCTGCTTTTTTCACCGCATTCTACATGTCCAGACTGTTTTTCCTGGTTTTCTTCGGAAAGCCACGGCACCAAGCCCATGTTCATGAGTCACCAGCTACGATGACGATTCCGCTTGTGGTATTGGCGGTTCTTGCCGTTGTTGCGGGCTTTGTATTCACACCATTTAGTCCATGGCTAGGTACTTGGCTGACAGGGCATACGCAAGAGGAGCATGCTAATCTAGTCGTGATGATACTGTCAACACTTGCAGGTCTACTGGGCATTGGGCTTGGTTATTTGGTTTACATCAAGCGAACGATTCCAAGCGATTTGGTATCAGGTCCTGCACCATGGCTTTACCGCTTGCTTAATCGTAAATATTATATCGACGAGTTTTATGATGCAGTAATCGTAAAGCCGCTAAAGGGACTAGGCGAAGTGCTTCACCTGTTTGATACCTTCGTTGTAGACGGGGTCGTCCGGCTGATTAGCTTCTCGGTAGTAGGGATTGGACGTCTAGGCTCAAGATTGCAGAACGGCCAAGTGCAAACTTATGGATTAGTCATGCTGCTCGGGCTGCTCATATTGGTGTTGGCTTTAGCGGGAAGGAGATTTATCAATGCCGGATAATATACATATTTTGTCACTGATTGCCTTCTCTCCACTGCTGGGTGTGCTAGTACTGATGTTTATGCCTAAGCATCAAGGACAATGGATTAAAACTATCGCAATCATCGCAACACTGATTCCGTTGGCATTATCAGCATGGCTGTATGTCTCATTCAATCATCAGCTTCCAGGACCGCAGTTCTCCGAGGAACTGGGTTGGATTCAAATACCGCTCAATCATGAAGCTGGCGGATTGAATCAATTGACGTCCTTCTTTTTTGAATTTAAGTATGTGATGGCTGTGGATGGCCTATCCTTGCCGCTTGTATTTCTAACAGCTCTGGTCAGCACTATGGCTGCTCTGGCGTCTGTCTACATCAAGAAGAGATGGAAGTCTTATTATATCTTGTTCTTGCTGTTAGAAACGGGAATGTTCGGCGTGTTCATGGCACAGGATTTATTCTTGTTCTTCGTATTCTTCGAAGTGACGCTTGTTCCGATGTTTTTCCTAATTGGAATTTGGGGCTTCATTGAGCGTGAACGAGCGGCAAACAAATTCTTGATTTATAATGGAATTGGTTCTGCTATTATGCTGGTAGCTTTCTTGATTCTCATTAGTACTGCAGGGTTCGGACAAATTTCCAACGATGCCGGAACATCACTTTATTATAGCGGCAACTTGCATCTGATTATGGAAAATTTATTCCAAGGTCAAGCTTCTTTCGTTAACCAGAGCACTTTGGGAGAGGGGCCTAGCCCATTTTACCTTAGCGATGCTATGAAATGGACGCTGTTCATTATGCTGCTGGTAGCTTTCGGCATTAAGCTTCCGATATTCCCCTTTCACACCTGGATGCTTAAAGTGCATACGGAGGCTCCAACTTCCGTTGTTATGATCCACTCGGGGATTTTGCTGAAAATGGGTGCGTACGGTATGATTCGGTTCGGCATCCTGCTCTTCCCTCAGCAGGCCACGCAGTGGGCTACGGTGCTTGCGATCTTGGGAGTTATTAATATTTTGTACGGAGCTGTACTTGCTTTGGTGCAAAAAGACTTCAAGCTGGTACTAGCTTACTCCAGTATCAGCCATATGGGGATCGTTTTGCTGGGGCTTGCTGCTTTTAACACAGTGGGTATGGAAGGCGCTGTCTTCCAATTGGTATCTCATGGGCTTATCTCAGCGCTTATGTTTTTGTTAGTGGGTGCCATCTATGAAAGAACGCAGACTACGATGCTGGATGAAATTGGCGGTTTGGCCAAGAGCATTCCTTTTATCTCGGGCATCCTGCTCGTATCAGGGATGGCGTCGCTGGGACTCCCAGGCTTGTCTGGCTTTGTGAGTGAGTTCCTGGCCTTCGTTGGTTTGTTCGAAACAGCAAAAGTAATAACGGTCATTGGTACCTTAGGTGTAATTTTAACAGCGATATATGTATTGCGCGGGGTACTCAGCATAACCTATGGACCGCTCAAAGCTCCATCAGAAGTTATGAAGGACGCAAGGCTGATTGAAGCCATACCAATGATAACGTTAGTAGCTTTTATTATCGTGCTTGGGATTTATCCGGCAGTATTGACGGATCCTTTACATCAAACTGTGAGCAGCTTTGATCAATTCATCAAAAGCGTCGCTAAAATAGGAGGTTAGACCGGTGGAACAACTACGTCTCCAATGGAGCGATCTCGGATATATGGCGCCGGAGCTGACTCTGGTTATAGCTGCTGTGGTGTTGTCATTGCTAGACCTGCTGCTGCCGAAGCAAACGAACCGTACTCTGCTAGGCTGGCTTTCGCTGATTAGTATCGTAGTATCCGGACTTTTTGTGGTAAGCTATCTCAACCCGGTGGAAACGAAGCAGCTGCTTAATTTAAGCTATCGAATTGATGATTTCGGAAATATTATTAAGCTTGTCTTGTTGACCGGTGCAGGCTTCGTCACTTTTATGAGCATCGGTTCCTTGAAAAAAGATGAAATTCCGCATATTGGGGAATTTTATTATCTGCTGCTTCCGGCAACGCTAGGCGGTATGATCATGGCTTCTTCGGGAGACTTGATTACTCTCTTCGTTGGCTTGGAACTCTTAAGCATTACCTCCTACATCCTGGTGGCTATGCGTAAGAAAGATCACCGGTCTAACGAGGGAGCGTTCAAGTACATTGTCCTGGGAGGTATTTCCTCGGCAATAATTTTATACGGAATGTCCTTTCTGTACGGTATATCCGGCTCCACTAACATATCAGTAATCAATACAGTCATAGGTCAAAATGCGGAAGCGATATTGCCGTTCATCTACTTGTCTTTCTTCCTATTGTTAGCGGGCTTCTGCTTTAAAATTGCGGCAGCTCCGTTTCACATGTGGGCACCCGATGTGTATCAAGGCTCAGCAACGCCGGTTACTGCGTTTCTAGCTGTCGTCTCCAAGGCTGCTGCATTCGCCGTTATGTTCCGCATCCTTTACGGTGTATTTGGAATCGGACAATTAATGGAGCTTCCTGTTCATAAGGATGTATTGCTCTCTCTAATGGTAGTTGCTGCTTTGGCAATGGTGCTCGGTAACTTTGTAGCGCTGCGCCAAACTAACCTGAAGAGACTTCTGGCCTACTCAGGTATCGCTAATTCTGGATATTTACTTGTACCGATCGCCACTCAATTTTCGATGGTGCATTTCTCCAACTTTTCGGAGTTCGCTTTTTATCTGATTGCTTACTTGTTTATGAACATCGGGATTTTCGCTGTACTGATGATTGTTGAGCATTCTACAGGAGATGAGCAGATAAGCGGGCTGGCAGGTCTTTATTATCGTGCTCCAGGTACTGCGGTAGCTACGGTACTGCTCGTTCTATCGCTTGCGGGACTACCGTTATCGGGTGGCTTTTTCGGAAAGCTGTACATTATGCTCGGAACGCTGCAGACTCACAATTACTGGTTAGCGGCTATCATGATCGGAACAAGCGTAGTCTCCTTCTACTACTACTTTGGTTTTATTAGGCAAATGTTTATGCGCAGCGATTTTGAATCACGTGAGATTAATGTGCCGCTGCCATTGGGAATAACCTTGTGGTTATGTGCGGGGATCAGCGTGCTGCTGGGTATTGTACCGCAGTTGGTGCTGAGTTGGATTGAACGTATCTTCTCCTTAACGCAGGACTTGTTCTTTTTTGGCTAGAAGCCAGACAGAAGAAGCAGAAAGCGAATATGTATTCGCAATTACGGTTATTCGGGAAACTGATGGAACGCCACCTCTTCCCCACCCTACAAAGTGAAAATTAGGTGTTGTAGAGTCATCGGAGAGACTAGGTGGCTAGGTAATGTATGAAAAAAAGCTCAGCGATCTGCATATTGCAGACCGCTGAGCTTTTTTTTATAGATAAGAAATTATAAGTTTGCGGGGTCCCTCTAAACGTACAAATGTAGATCGAACAAGCAGATGAAAAAAGAAATAAAGGGCAGGTTTATGTGTAATGATCTTATAAATGGGTAATAGATAGGGAGAAAATAGAAGATAGCTTCTGTCCACCCGAGTTTGTTCATAAAACTTCCACTTTTTACTACGTACTTTCTATTTATCTTTTGCAGGGAAATGGTAAGGTTTTATCGAACAGTATAAGGCTACTCCTAATTTAGCGTAAAGGATCATGGACAATGCAGTATAAAAAGATCATTCATCATTTCATACGTTATGGGGTTGCAGGAATTATCGTTTTCATGGCTTTTTTAGGGTCTATTTACGCGAAGAGTCCGACCGTTATAGCAGCGGCTGCAGACGATCCGTTTGTCCCCAAGCAAACATATTTAGAGCAAATTCATGTAAATGAAGCTTGGGACGTTGCAACAGGCAACACCAATATAACTATAGCCATTGTAGATACTGGAGTCGATTTAAACCACCCGGATCTTAAGCCGAACCTGGTGAGCGGTGTTAACTTAATTAATCCAAGCCGTCCGCCTCAGGATGATAACGGTCATGGGACGAATGTCGCAGGCGTCGTTGGTGCTGTCGGGAATAACGATAGGGGTGTTTCGGGGATTTTGTGGAAAGCCCGAATTATGCCTGTTAAAGCGTTGGAAGCCGATGGATCCGGAGGAGAAGCTAAGCTAGGCGAAGGCATTCGATATGCTGTTGACCATGGGGCCAAAATTGTTGTTTTGTCACTTGGTTTGAATAAATATTCCAATTACATGAATGATGTGGTGCAGTATGCAGAGGAAAAAGATGTACTGTTAGTTGCTGCAACCGGCAATGAGGGGAACAGAGTGAAATATCCTGCCGCATACCCAACAGTGCTTGCCGTAGGAGGCATGACGACAGGAAATACCGCGGATTCACGTTCCAATACAGGCCCGGAGATTGACCTGGTTGCACCGTGGGATGTGTTTACCACCGCAAGGGGAGGCTCCTATGAATATAAGGATGGCACCTCTATGGCTGCGCCTCAGGTTGCGGCTGTCGCTGCATTGGCTTGGAGCAAATACCCGGGCATGAAAGCTTATCAAATACGCCAGCTTCTAAGGCAAACCGCTGATGATCTGGAGGCGCCCGGCTGGGACAGCTCTACCGGTTATGGCTTGCTGCGGGCAGACCGTGCTTTAAAGGAAATGCCTTTGGCCGATATGTACGAACCTAATAATCGTAAAGATCAAGCCAAATCAATCTCTGTCAGCAAAATGATTTCTGCCTCGTTTACGGATGGCGCAGATCAAGACTGGTACTACTTTGATGCTCCATACAACGGTAAGGTTAACTTCACCTTTGACATTCCGGAAGGGCAGCAAGTAGCCATCCAGCACACCGATGCAAAGGGTACTTTCACCAGTCTAACGGCCAAGCCGGGGCAGCCAGCAACCGTTCAGGTGAGTAAAGGACGAAGCTATGTGCAGCTGCAGCTAGCCAACCGCAATTTTAAGCAAGAGGTACTCTATAAGCTAACCACTTCTTTTGATATTTACCGGGATCAATTCGAGGATAACGACCGTCAATACAGCGCCTATGTATTACCGTCCAGGAGCCAGACCCTCAAGGGGACCTTTCATCAAATAGGTGATCAGGATTGGTTTGAACTGCCTATAAAGCAATCAGGATCTCTTAGCATTAGTTTAAGCGTAGATACTGCCAGGATCGATCCTGTTCTGTTTGTACAAAAGCAGGGGGAGAAATCTTATACAGTAGACGAAGGCGATGATGGGATTACAGAATCGTTGATATTACCTGAAGTGTTTCCAGGAAGCTATTATATTCGCGTATCGAATGTGAAAGAGTATCAGTTCCCGGTGACGGGAGAGTATACATTGACTATAGACTATGACGTTAAACAAATAGACCCGAATGAACCGAATAATCGATCCTATCAAGCTACGACCGTTTCGCTGGAAACAGCGTATTATGGCCTCATAGATAAGTTGGATGATCAGGATTGGTTTCAATTCAGGGTCTTGGAGGATAGTCTGGTTCAAATCAACCTGACGGACATTCCGGATGACGTTACCATGTACATGTACTTGTATGACGGAAGTATGCGGTCTATGACAAATACAGATGGATGGAATGCGGTTCAGCTTCAACAACGGCTGCCGGCAGGCACCTATTACGTAAAGTTAACTGCGAATCAGGCATTTGATCGAAATCTGTATCAATTTAAAGTGAACGCCAAGCCGCTAATGGGTAATTTTACAGATATTCGGGGACACTGGGCGCAGGCCAGCATTCTGGAAATGAGCGGGAATAAAGCTATAGAAGGGTATGACGATTATACATTTCGTCCTAATCAGACGATAACCCGAGCTGAAGCCACTACCATCTTGAGCCGGGCGTTTAACCTTACTAAGCAAAAGAATATCGCTTATACGGATCTTTCACCGAAGCATTGGGCCTTCGTTCACATTGCCAGGGCAGCACAAAGCGGTATTATTGACGGCTATCCAGATCAGTCATTTGCACCCGATCAGCCAGTCAGCCGTATGGAAATGATCTCCATGTTTGCACGCAGCTTGAATAAAACGGGGAAACAACGGGGAGACGTCCCTTTTACGGATGTGGATAATAATTACTGGGGCGTTGGTATTTTGAAGCAGTTGAAGGCCGAAGGTTGGATTGGGGGCTATGCGGATGGAACGTTTCGCCCCGACCAGCAAGCCACGAGGGCTGAGTTTGTAACTATGCTGGCCCAAATGACGCCATAACCTTTTAATAAAGAAAGTAGGGATAAATGAATGGATTATGCAGAACAAATGAGTACTTCCATGGGCATGAATGGATTGTTGAATATAGTCATCGTATTGATATGCATAGGCTGCTCCTGGTGGGCGCTTCAAGAGATTCATCTGGAAAAAATACTGAAACGCCCGAGAAGCGTGCAAAGCAAGCTGCTTCAAATCTTGCTTTCTATTGCCTTGGGGTATCAGGTTGCTCGCTTTGTTATTGATTATTTTCATTGGTCAACTTGGCTTCCAGGGATGTTTTAAGTGATTTCAGAATAACCAAGGTGAATATTGTCAACAATGGATAGTACGACCGTTGTAAATCCTTGTGTTAGCTCCGAATACTATCGTGACCGGTTTTTCACAAATTGAAAATTTACATGCTGAGGGTTCAATGCTAAACTGTTACAGTGTGCAAAGAATACAGCGCGGAGGGGGACCATGATGAGCAAAATTATCGTCCGCGGCGGCCAAAGGTTGTCAGGCAGAGTTAAAATACATGGCGCAAAAAATGCGGTGCTTCCAATTATTGCCGCCTCTATATTGGGTTCAGACGGAGAAAGCATGATTTATGATGCACCTCCATTGGATGACGTCATTGTAATTAATAAAGTTTTAGAAAGCTTAGGTATTGAAGTTGAATATAAGAATGAAACGATACGTGTCAACGCCCAAAATATCCAGACATGCGAGGCGTCATACGAATTAGTCCGGAAAATGAGGGCTTCCTTTCTTGTGATGGGACCTTTATTGACCCGTATGGGTCAGGCTAGAATCTCGCTTCCGGGTGGGTGTGCTATTGGAACTCGCCCTATCGACCAGCATCTCAAAGGTTTTGAGGCAATGGGGGCTGAAATTGAGTTAGGCCACGGTTACATTGAGGCTAGGATCAATGGCAGGCTCAAAGGCGCCAAAATTTATTTGGATGTTGCTAGTGTTGGCGCGACGGAAAATATTATGATGGCTGCGTCGCTCGCAGAAGGAATTACCACCATTGAAAATGCGGCGAAAGAACCGGAAATTGTCGATTTAGCGAATTATTTGAATGCTATGGGTGCCAAAGTTCGCGGGGCTGGAACCGGATTGATTCGCATCGAAGGCGTCGAAAAGCTGGGCGGAACTGTACATACGGTTATACCGGATCGAATCGAAGCAGGTACTTACATGATTGCTGCAGCAATCACTAATAGCGATGTTTATATTGAAGGAGCCATTGGCGATCATTTGCGTCCGGTTATTTCCAAGATGCAGGAAATGGGCGTGCAAATCGAGGAAGATGAGAATGGACTACGTGTATATACAGACAAGCCGCTGCGTACGGTTGATGTGAAGACGTTGCCTTATCCTGGATTTCCTACCGATATGCAGTCTCAGATGATGGCGTTGCTGTTAACGGCAGATGGCACCGGTATTGTAACAGAGACGGTATTCGAAAACCGTTTTATGCATGTCGAGCAGCTGGTCAATATGAATGCTCAAATCAAGGTCGATGGCCGGACGGCCGTTATAAGCGGAGGCAGCAGACTGCGTGGGGCTAAAGTATGCGCAACAGACCTGCGCGCAGGAGCGGCATTGATTTTAGCTGCGCTTGCAGCTGAAGGTGAGACCGAGGTCACGGGTACTCATCATATCGACCGGGGTTACGTGGATATTGCGAACAAGCTTAGATTGCTTGGAGCGGATATTCAACGTATGTCCATGGAGGTAGTTGCCGAGGAAGAAGAAGAGGAAGCAACTATATCAATCTTCGCCGTAAGTCCGAGCATGGCTTAGGAGCTTGATCTTTCCAAACGAAGAGGAGATTCTCTGCATGATAGAGAGTCTCCTCTTTTCTATGTCCGGGTTCTATTCTATCTTTTTGGCTCATATGATGATGTTACCTGTCATTATGGAATCTAGCGCCGACAGAAAGACGGAGGAACCAATATGGACAAAAAGAAAGCAATTCGATGGGCAGCAATATGCCTGTCCAGTTTTGTTGCCGTAGTAGTGATCGTTCCTTCCATTCTTGTAAAAAGCAATACACGTGATCCTTCATCCGCAGGTGTACTGCCCCCGCCAAGCTTGCAGCAGAGCCAACTGGCGGAGCAGCCTGCTTTTCAAATCCCCGTTTATATGTCCAAGCAAAAGAAGGTAGAAATGCTGCTTCTGGAGCAGTATGTCCGAGGCGTGCTCGCGGCAGAAATGCCGATAGAGTTTGAGCTGGAAGCGATGAAGGCTCAGGCGATAGCAGCAAGGACTTATATCATTCGGCGAATGATAGAGCAGGACTCCAGTAATGTACCGGTTGTAGGCGCTTGGGTTACCGATACCGTAGCTCATCAAGCGTATGTAACAAACGAGGACTTGAAGAAACGTTGGGGCCCTGAAGCGTATAAGGCGAATTCGGACAAGCTGGACCATGCAGTGAACGAAACGAAAGATTTGATACTGACCTACAAGGATAAGCCGATCCAAGCCAACTTTTTTTCAACAAGCAATGGATTTACGGAAAATTCCGAGGATTATTGGAATGAATACATTCCTTATTTGCGAAGCGTTCCGAGTCCTTGGGATATTAAGCTTTCTCCAAGATATAAGGAGACAATTACGGTTCCGTTTAAGGATCTGCAGCGGAAGCTAGGGACCACAGGAGTTCTTCCTGTCTCTACAAACAGCAGCAATGGGTTAAAGGTACTGGAGATGACACAAGGCCACCGTATCAAGAAAATGGTTGTTGGAGGTAAAACGTTTACAGGTCGCGAGGTTCGCGAGCGGCTTGGCTTGAATTCCTCTCAGTTTCAATGGAGCTGGAAGGGCTCAGACCTTCAAATTACTACCTTCGGCTACGGGCATGGGGTTGGTATGAGTCAATGGGGAGCCAATGGAATGGCGAAGGAAGGGAAAACCGCGGAGCAGATTGTGAAGTACTATTATACCGGTATTGAAATAGATAGAGCATCAAACCTAGTAAAAAAATAAAAGTTTCTAAAAAAATAAGCTGTTTATGCGTATAAATCTCGTAACCGTGGCAAGAATGGTTAGCGAGGTGATAATCTATGAATGATCAAAAAAGAGATTTACAGAACAATGAAGAGGCTCCTAAATCTAACGAGGGAGTGCAAGGCAGTCCAGCTTTTTCTTGGAAACGATTTTTGGCAAAGAAATGGGTTTTTCCTGCAACGTACATGGCAGCTGCGGCAATTATCTTAACGTTAATGTGGGTATACCAGGATGCCGGCAAGTCGGCTCTTAATGGTGAACTGGGCTTGGATGGCAAGTCTACCACAGTAACGAATAATGTTATGAAGCCGGAGTCAGTAGCTGTTAATACCGTTACAGAGACAATGCAACTGCCGTTTAAGGAAAAAGGTGAGCTGGATGTAATTCTGCCGTACTTCGATAGTAAAGCATCCAATGAAGTGCGCCAAGCTGCAATGGTTGAGTATGGAGATACCTTTACACCGCACATGGGAATGGATTTTGCGAAGCATGACAATTCTGTGTTTGATGTACAGGCTGCGATGAGCGGTAAAGTCACGACCGTGGAGAAAAATCCGGTTGTTGGCAACTTGGTTGAAATTACGCACAGTAACGGTCTCGTAACTGTGTATCAGAGTTTAGCTGAAATAAAGGTTGCTAAAGACGCTGATGTTAAGAAAGGCGACGTTATCGCCAAGGCTGGACGCAATGAACTGGAAAAAGATCAAGGCGTACACCTTCATTTTGAAGTAAGGCAAGGGGAGAACGGAGCATCCGTCAACCCGGAGCAGTTCTTCGCTGAGCATTAAGTTTAAGCAGAGTTACAAGCGGGAGCGTATACGCGCTCCTTCTTTTTTTGTATAAAATCATGCATTTATTGCTTGTCCTTGAAAATAATTGTGGCTTATAAAGCTTGTCACGCTTGGAAACAAAGAATATAAGTAAACGCCCCTCATATAATGTACCAAACTAACTCGAGTAGGGAGGCGAGGGGAGTGCACGATTACATCAAAGAGCGAACCATTAAAATCGGACGTTGCCTGGTGGAAACGAAGCATACGGTTCGCACAATCGCGAAAGAATTCGGTGTTTCCAAAAGTACGGTGCACAAGGACTTAACCGAAAGATTGCCTGAGATAAATCCGGATTTGGCTAATCAAGTGAAGCACATTTTGGAGTATCACAAATCGATTCGCCACCTGCGGGGCGGGGAAGCTACGAAGATTAAGTATCGGAAGACACGCAATCCTAAAGCACAAGAGAAGTTGGTGACAGCTAAGTAAGGTATAAGTTCTGATGGTATTCCCCCTTACCGATCCAAACCGACAGAAGGAAGCGATATTTGTCGAAAAAAAAGGATAAAAAAAGAGGATTTTGCAAATTAATAGCGAATTTACTTAAATAACGATAATAATTGGAGTACCGCTTCTTTTTTTAGGAATGGACGGTTTTGTTTAGGGAGGAACTTTTTAATGTTAAGCAAGGATATAGGCATCGATCTGGGGACAGCGAACGTCCTGATTCATGTGAAGGGGCGCGGAGTTGTTCTGGATGAGCCGTCTGTTGTCGCTATTGAAAGCGATACGAAGCGAGTGTTGGCTGTGGGCGAGGAAGCATTCCGCATGGTGGGAAGAACGCCAGGGAATATCATAGCTACTCGCCCATTGAGGGATGGCGTTATCGCTGATTTTGAAATTACGGAAATTATGCTTAAGCATTTCATAAACAAGGTAGGAGGCAAGCGGTGGTACAGTCACCCGAGAATTTTGATCTGCGCTCCGACTAACATTACGTCCGTGGAACAGAAGGCGATTCGTGAAGCGGCTGAACGGAGCGGGGCGCGCGAGGTGTTTTTGGAAGAGGAGCCTAAGGCTGCTGCCATTGGTGCGGGCATGGATATATTCCAGCCAAGCGGCAATATGGTTGTGGATATTGGTGGAGGTACGACGGATGTAGCCGTATTATCAATGGGCGATATCGTCACCTCCTCTTCTATTAAAGTCGCGGGGGACAAGTTCGACTCGGCCATTATGAAATTCATTAAGAGCAAGTATAAATTGTTGATCGGCGAGCGGACGTCAGAAGATATTAAGGTCAGAATCGGAACTGTATATCCGAATGGCCGCAGAGAAACGATGGATATACGCGGCAGAGATATGGTGAGCGGATTGCCGTTGACAATTAGCATCAATTCAGAAGAGATTTATGAAGCGTTGTGGGATCCCGTTTCCTCGATTGTGGCTTCGGCTAAGACAGTACTGGAACGTACACCTCCGGAATTATCTGCGGATATCATTGATCGCGGCGTCATTCTTACAGGTGGTGGAGCTTTATTGCACGGCATTGATCAACTGCTGGCGGACGAGCTTAAGGTGCCTGTCCTGATCGCAGAGGATCCCATGCATTGTGTAGTTAAAGGAACTGGGATTATGTTGGACAACCTGGATAAGGTTTCGAAGCGCAAGTTTTAATTCGACTACAATACAATTAACCGCCGACCGTCGGGGAGGATTCTATTCTATATGTTAAGAGGCCTATATACTGCTGCATCAGGAATGATTTCACAACAGCGCAAGCATGATATTGTAACGAACAACATTGCTAACGTGAATACACCGGGATTTAAGCAAGGGAACGCATTGAACCGTTCATTTCCGGAAATGCTGATCTCCCGGGTTCGCAGCGGTCAAGGTGAGGGAGCATCCATTCCCGTCGGTCGTCTGAATACCGGTGTTATGGCGGAGGAGAATGTATCCGTCCATGCGCAGGGTGATATACAAGAAACGTATAACCCGTTTGACTTCGCGCTTGTTTCTAACATTCAAGTGCCGGGGGCGACGTTCGATGCTTCCGGAAAGTATATCGATGCCAACGGCCAGCGGATTATTCAGCCTCAAGCTTTTTTTACGGTTGAAAATGCGAATGGCGAACAGCGTTACTCACTGAACGGTAAATTTTCCGTAGATACAAGCGGTGAATTAACTACGGCTGACGGTTATCGGGTAATGGGCAGAGATGGACAGCCTATCTTGCTGTTGGATCCGACGACTAGGACCCCCATCAGTAATTTTCATATTACCAAGCAAGGACAGCTTACGAACTCGGATGGAATTTTTATACTAAATGCCAACAATGAGCCGATGAGCTTGCTTGTCAGCCGTATTGAAAATCCGAATCATCTGGTACGTGAAGGTAATGGACTTTACCGCCTCAATGCGGGTGAAGAAGGCTTGGCGCGTGCGATTGATGTTACGGATCAAGTAGAAGTAAGGCAAGGATTTGTGGAACGGTCGAATGTAGACTCGAGTCAATCGATGGTAGATATGATGTCTGCAATGAGGGCTTATGAAGCCAACCAAAAGGTCGTACAATATTATGATCGAAGTATGGACAAGGTTGCTAACGATGTAGGCCGCGTATAAATAACGGTACGATCTTACGAGTTGGTTTTTGTATGGTAAAACCGCAAGCTCTCAGGAGGCTATTATGAACCATTCGATGATTAATTCATCTGTATCCATGCATGCGTTGCAGCAAAAGCTGGATATGTTATCCAACAATATTTCTAATATTAATACAACAGGCTACAAGCGCAAGGAGGCATCGTTTCAAGACGTGCTAACCAGTGTAAAACAGCAGCCTAGAGGTTTTGAGAAGGAAGGCCGGCTATCTCCACTAGGGTATAACCAAGGCTGGGGTTCTAGGCTCGTGCAGGCTCAGTTGAATATGGCGCAAGGCTCCCTGCAAGCAACGCAAAGTCCTTTGGATCTTGCTATTGAAGGTAACGGCTTGTTTGAAATCAATAGCTTTACACTTGATGCCAATAACAATTTGGTGCCGCATACGATTTGGACAAGGAACGGCTCGTTTCAACTGTCCCCTTCGACAGATCCGGCAAACCGTGATAAGTTTTTAACTACAAAGGATGGTCAATATGTGGTGGACACAGACAACAAACCCATTCGCGTCCCTGTAGATCACCGTGTGCAATTCCAGCCAGATGGCAAAGTTCTTGCCTATAGCGAGATCGACAAGCTAGAGCCACCGATAGATATAGGGCAAATTAAAATGGTACGTGTTATTCGTCCACAAGTATTGCAGCAGATAGGTGATAATCTATATGATTTACCGGATGGTATCGCTAACCGTGAAGAAGTGCTGCAGACCCTTGACGCGAACAATAATATAGTTGACCCGATACTGGTGAGACAGGGCTTCTTGGAAAATTCCAATGTTACACTGGCCGATGAAATGACGGATTTGCTGCAAGTGCAGCGCGCATTTCAGTTAAATTCACGAGCAATTACTTCTTCGGATACGATGATGGGCCTTGCGAATAACTTGCGCAGCGGCTAACGGAACGATTGAAGTGAGGTAGGTAGGTATGGCGGAAACGGAACAGAAAAAGACTAAGGCTCCGTCTTCTAAAAAGCGGAGACGAACGATCTGGCTGATAGCCCAATGGGTAGGTATTCCCCTGCTGTCTATAGCGGCGCTTGCTGTCGGATTAGTAATGGGTTACGTCTATATAGGTAAGCGTCCATTGGAAGATGTGTATGAAATTGAAACGTGGCGTCACTTATATGACTTGGTATTTGCGTAACAGAATAGAAACACTCGAACTCCCTGGGCAGGGAGTTTTATTTTTGCCCTAACAACGCTATAATGTAAGGATGGGATGTATACCCAATTTACATGGGGGGAGACAAAAAGAGATGTGGAACCTGCCCAATTTATTAACGATATGCCGGTTTTTCCTCATTCCCATGTATTTATTTGTATTTGAAGCCGGTTATATTAAGACAGCTTTTTTCATTTTGTTGTTGGCAGGGTTAACAGATGTGCTGGACGGGTATCTTGCACGGAAGCGGAGACAAATAACGCAACTGGGCAGCATGCTGGACCCATTGGCCGATAAGACAATGATGATAGCAGTCATCCTCTCGCTTGTGTTTTCCAAGATGATACCCTGGGAAGCGGCGGCAGCTATGTTTCTGCGTGACGCGGGTATGATAGTTGGCTCGGCCTTCTTTCATTTCCGGGGGAAGCAGACGGTTCCTGCTAATGTAATGGGTAAGTTGACAACTGTACTGTATTATCTGGCTATCCTTCTAATTATCTTCGAATTTCCCTATGCAATTGCGTGCTTATGGATCGTAATCATTATTTCTTTTCTAACTTCGTTTATTTACATTTTTCAATTTAAAAGCCTCAACAAAAACGAGAGTGAAAATGCCTAGTCGTAATGCAAAGATAGTTTGCTTTGACTTAAAAGCCTGCTAAGGAAGAGAGTTTCTCCGACATGAGCCTTAATTTCCAAACAAACGTTGTCCTTGTGATTTAATGTGCTGTTAATTTAAAAAGAGCTTAGGTCCAGTTCGCCACTCTGGGCAATTCTGTACATAAGCTCCCTTATATCAACCTTCTTTACTGCAGATCAGAAGGGATACCCCTAGTGTAAGTTGAATGGACAGATTTTATACTAAACCGCGAAAGGAGCATTTAACAATGTTAGATGCAACACAGATTCAAGAGATAATACCACATCGTCATCCTTTCTTGCTAGTCGATCGAATTTTAGAGGTGGAGGCAGGGGTAAAAGCAACAGGCTTGAAGAATGTAACGATTAACGAGCCGTTCTTTGCAGGACATTTTCCATCCTATCCGGTTATGCCAGGTGTTCTTATAGTCGAGGCTTTAGCTCAAGTGGGTAGCGTTGCTATGCTGTCTCTGGAAGCGAATCGCGGGAAGTTAGGTTTTTTTGCAGGAATTAATGATTTTCGTTTCCGAGGACAAGTTGTTCCAGGGGATACTTTAATTCTTGAGGTGACTATCACTCGTTTGAAAGGCCCAATCGGTAAAGGACAGGCAGTGGCCAAAGTCGGAGATAAAGTAGTGGCAGAAGGCGAATTGATGTTTGCTCTTTCCGATCCTAAATAATAAGTGTTGCAATAATTGCTTGGCATTAATATAGCCGTGTTTGAAAACACCAAAAAATCTAATGGGATAAGGGAGTTAGATCATGACTATAGAGATTCGAGTTCAGGAACAATATCAGCTATGGATGAACGACCCAGCCATCGATGACCACACCAAATTGGAGCTAAAAAATATTGCTGGCGAACCCAAAGAAATTGAGGATCGTTTCTATCGTGACCTTGAGTTTGGTACGGGTGGTCTCCGCGGGGTTATAGGGGCAGGTACGAATCGTATTAATTTATATACGGTTGGAAGAGCGACGCAAGGTCTGGCGCAATTTATTAATAAGTCACAGAAGACCAGCCGCTCTGCGGTTATAGCATACGACTCCCGCAATCAGTCTCCGGAATTCGCTTTAGAAGCCGCCAAGGTATTGGCTGGCAACGGTATTAAAGCCTACCTTTTCGAATCTTTGCGTCCTACACCTGAACTCTCTTTTGCCGTAAGAGCTTTGAAGGCAGATGCAGGTATTGTGGTTACAGCGAGTCATAATCCTCCGGAATATAACGGTTATAAAGTATATGGAGCAGATGGCGGACAATTGGTGCCAGATCAAGCAGAGCAGGTTATAGCTGAAATTCAGAAAGTTCAATCTTTCTCTGACGTGCAGCGGGAAACTCGGTCACAAGCAGAGTCTAGCGGGCTTCTTCAGTGGATTGGTCAAGATCTGGATGATTCATACACCCAAGCTGTTACAGCGGTTAGCCTCAACTCGGATATCGTCAAACAGATGAGCGATAACTTCCGTATTGTATTTACTCCTTTACATGGAGCAGGCAATTTATCGGTAAGGGCAGTGCTGCAAGCAATTGGGTTTGAGCAAGTAAGTGTGGTAGCGGAGCAGGAGCTGCCAGACGCCAAATTTAGCACAGTAAAGTCACCGAATCCGGAAGAAAAGGACGCTTTTGCTCTTGCAATTCGCCTGGCTAGACAGATTGATGCTGACATCATTATCGGGACAGATCCTGATTGCGACCGAATGGGCGCCGTTGTGAAGGACGCTAGTGGGGAGTATTTCGTATTAACCGGTAACCAGTCGGGTGCTATTATGGTCGACTATTTACTAAGCAGCTTAAAGCAGCGCAAAGCATTGCCTCAGAACGGTGTTGTTATAAAAACAATTGTAACAAGTGAGATGGGTGCTGCTGTAGCGAAGCATTATGGTGTTGAAACCTTAAACACGCTGACGGGCTTTAAGTATATCGGAGAGAAAATGACGCAATTCGAAGCAACGAAGGAAGCGGAATTTTTGTTCGGATATGAGGAAAGCTACGGCTATTTGGCAGGCAATTATGCGAGAGATAAGGACGCTGTTATTGCCTCTATGTTAATCTGTGAAGCCGCAGCCTATTATAAGAATCAAGGTAAAACCTTGTATGAGGTATTGCAGGAGTTGTATGAGCGGCATGGCTATTTCCTCGAAAAGCTGGAGTCACGGACTTTGAAAGGTAAAGACGGGGTCGAGCAAATTCAATCGATTATGGAAGATTGGCGCAGTAACCCACCTGTTGAAATTAATGGACAGCAGGTCGTTAAAGTGGAAGATTTCTCGCAGGAGCTGTACGGATTGCCGGTTGAAAATGTATTGAAATATACGCTTGCAGACAACTCGTGGTTCTGCTTGCGACCTTCTGGCACAGAGCCGAAAATTAAAGTATATTTTGCTGTGTGTGGTGCCTCTGCACAAGCAGCAGATGATGCGATTCATGGACTGGTAAACGTAGTAATGAGCCGGGTAGATCAATAATAACAATTAGGAGTGGGCATGTTGAGCGGGCGTTACTTACAATGGAACCGGTTAGGCTTAAAATGGTTATGGTGGCTTGTAATCCTCGGGGTTTTGGCCTCCCTTCCTTTAGCTTATAACAGATATGAAACAGAAGAAGACACAGCGCGTAAAGTAGAGTTCGCATTCGATTATCGGGACTTGCTCGAGATCTCCAATTTTCAAACCGATCCGCGTGCGTTTGTTACGGACCAGTTGAAGCAGCTGCAAAAAGCAGGTGTGCGTTCCATGGCCGTATATGAGGCAACACTCTCAGAACTGAGGTTGTCCCGACGTATTGAGGTGTTCTCCTCTCATGAAGCAATGGCATTAACTCAAATCCCGATTTCGCCTAATGAGAATTTTACTTACATCTTATTTGCTGAAAAGGAATCACAGGACAAGCTGCAGCCGCTAATAATGGAAACCTTCTCTGCATTAAAAGTAAAAACGCGTCCATGGAGCTTTAAGAACCAGGCGGGAATGATTATCGAGATGGGACAGGAAGAAGCCATGCTCCAAACGATGGATCCTGATCCAATTTCTCTTCAAATGTTGAAGCAGCAAGGTTTTCAAATTATCGTTAGGTTATCCAACCGCAGGCCGTTCGATGCCGTACGTATGGACAATCTGTTAGCCCAGCTTCAACAGTATGGAACCAAGAGATTTATTATCGACGGTGAGACGGTTCCAGGTTACATTAACGATAAGAACTTGGATAATATCGATACCATGGCTGAACTAATGAAGAAGCATAATATGGGATTAGCCAATATTGAATTGCAAAAGACGCAGCAAAAAGGATTTAACCGACTTTCGAAAATGCTCGGCTATAACGTGGTCCGTCTGCATTCGTTTACCGAAAGAGACGGCGAGAAGCTTACGGAAAACCTGACCGAGCAGGAATTGAAGGAACGCGTCCAAGGAGTTGCGGACCGGTTTGTATTGGCGGTAAAAGACCGTAACATCCGGATAGTGTTTCTGAATGCAAGAGCGGTAAAAAATCTTGACAAAGGAAAAATTCTTCACCCCATGGAAGCTATTTATGATAGCCTAGATGGGCAAGATGGGGCTATTCCGCGTATTAAGGAAGCTGGGTTCACGATAGGAATTGCTGAGAAATTCGTGCCTATGTATCCAGGCTGGCTCCAAGTTGCCAAAGGCTTCGTATGGCTAGGAGCCGTTGCGCTAGTTGCGCTGACGATTTCTTATTTCATATCGGAAATCACGCTGCTTGTCTTCATATTAGGGATGATTGGATCTGCAGGCTTGTATGTACTTTCGCCCAGCTTGTTTGCGCAAGGTCTTGCGCTTGCCGCGGGGACAAGCGCACCTACTTTAGCAACGATGCTTGCAATTCGAACAGCGAGGCAAAAGTTTAAAGCGAAGAAGACAGGCTCTCAGTTGGGCTTCGCTATCCTACTTTTACTGCGTACCTCTCTTATTTCGGTAATGGGAGCCTGCTTTATCGTAGGCCTGCTCAATCAGATTACTTATTTTCTTGTGCTGGAGCAGTTTAGAGGCGTAAGTGCTTTGCATTTGGCTCCAATCGTTTTAGTCGCAATTTACTGGCTGCTGTTTAGTGATGATTTATCGCATCAAGATAAGCTTGCCAAGGGTAAAAAGCTTCTTTCTTCTTATATTAGTGTGCTTTGGATGATCGGAGCAGTCGTAATAGCGGCTGTAGGCTTCTATTACTTATCCAGAACAGGCAATGAGGGGCAAGCTTCTACATTTGAAAAGCTGTTCCGCTCGTTTTTGGAGAATACGCTCGGCATACGCCCGCGTACCAAAGAATTTTTGATTGCGCACCCGTTATTTTTACTAGGAGCTTACTTATGTGTAAAATACCGCAGTGCTGTGCTTCTTGTATTGGTCGGCGTTATTGGACAAGCCTCTATGGTGGATACATTCGCTCATCTCCACACACCGCTGCAGATTTCTTTTATCCGTGATATTTATGGTCTATTGTTCGGGATACCGATTGGTATTGTTGTTATTTTAGTGTGGGAGATTGTTACAAGGAGTTGGCGTCGTTGGACACCATTGCTACAAAAAGGATAGTATTGTCCGGCTACTACGGTTTTGATAATAGCGGTGACGAAGCCGTTCTTCAATCAATCCTGCTAGCATTGGAGGAGCAAGGGCAGGCCCAGGGCATTCGATTTATTCCTGTGGTGCTGTCCATTGATCCCGCCAAAACGCAGAAAACCTATGGTGTTGAAGCAGTACACAGAATGAAGCCTGGAGAGCTGATTAGGGCGATTCGAGGTGCGGATGGGCTAATTAGCGGTGGTGGGAGCCTGCTGCAGGATGAAACAGGCTTCAAAACTATCCCTTATTACCTAGCCGTACTGAAGCTCGCACAATGGCTGGGCAAACCGACATTTATATACTCGCAGGGGATCGGACCTGTTCATCGGCCTATGTTTTTCAGCTGGATTCGGGGAGTTTTTAATCGGTGCAGATTTGTATCCGTTCGTGATCAGGAGTCAAAGCAGCTGCTGCAGCGAATGAATGTCACCCAAGAGGTGATAGTCGTGCCTGATCCTGTAATGGGAATGCCGTTAGCATCTTCGGGACATCAAGCAGAGGGATTGTCAAAAGAAGCAGCTTCTGTTGTAGGAGTCTCCTTGCGTTTTTGGAATCAGGATCGTTCAGAGCTAAAAGTTCTTTCAGAAGCATTAGCGTCGATTTTGGAGCAGAGTGATGCGCATATTCGTTTTCTGCCGTTTCATCTTCCTTCCGATACAGCGGCTTCGGAGTATGTAATCGGGCTTATGGACTCTAAGCACCATAATCGCATTACGATTGCAAATAATGTGACCCATCCACAGCATATGCTTTCAGAAGTCAGCCGCTGCCACCTGTTGATTGGGATGCGGCTGCATTCCTTAATCTATGCCGCTTCTCAGCAGGTTCCGATGATCGGCATTTCTTATGATCCGAAGATTGACCAATTTTTAAACCGGCTCGATATGAAGGCTGCTGCTGATACTAAGATGATCCGTGCAGAGGCAGTAGTATCGGAAGCATTGCGATTGTTGAAGGACAGAGAAGCGTGGCAGCAGGAGAAACGGCCGCTTATCGACCGTTTGAAGAGCGAAGCGCAGAGGCCGGCCCAGCAAATTGCATCTTTTTTCAAATAAATGCTGTTGGAGAATAAACAAGACCTCGATCCGGCACTCTAAGGTTAGCTACAGAAAGAAAACTTGCAGAAACCTTGAAAATAACTATGAAAACGACCCGAAAGCCCATTTTTTTACTTAAATTGATGGTGGTATTACGGGCTCAAACCGAGTATAATTTGAGATGTTTGGGGCTTTTTATAGAAAAAGGGGCTGTGTTAATAATAATGAACGTATTGTATGGAGTTGGCTTTGTTGCCGCTTGCTTGATTGCCCTCCTGATGACACCTTTAGTTAAACGTTTTGCATTCTGGGTGGGTGCCGTTGACGCGCCTAATCATCGAAAGGTACATAGCCGTATCATGCCTAGGTTGGGTGGGCTTGCTATTTTCATGGCCTTTGTGGGAGCCTATTTTGTAGTTTCACCAGCTATGAGCTCAGTTAATACGGATGTGGCATTAGGTTTATTGGTTGGAGGAACGATCATAGTTATTTTAGGCGCTTTGGATGATCGATTTGATCTGTCCCCCAAAGTAAAGCTGCTCGGACAAATTATCGCGGCCTGTGTTGTTGTATATTCGGGTGTAGTGATTGATCTTGTTAATGTCCCTTTTGGCGACTCGACGATATCTTTGACCTGGCTGGCCGTCCCGCTTACGATTTTCTGGATTGTAGGTGTGACTAACGCAATTAATTTAATTGACGGACTGGATGGATTATCAGCTGGTGTGTCTGGTATAGCTACAACAACAATTCTTATTTTAGCCTTAATGATGGGGAATGTTACGGTTGTGCTGCTGAGCGTTATATTGCTAGGGAGTATTGTTGGATTCCTGTTCTATAATTTTCATCCCGCTAAAATCTTTATGGGTGATTCGGGATCTTTGTTCCTTGGGTTTAGCTTAGCAACCTTATCGATTCTTGGTTTTAAACAAGCTACCGTATTGTCCTTATTAGTTCCAATTATGATACTGGGCGTACCTTTATCTGATACGTTCTTCGCTATCCTAAGACGCTGGGTTAACAAGCTTCCTATTTCTAGGCCTGATAAGAGCCATTTGCATCATTGCTTGCTACAGCTAGGCTTCAGCCATAGGCTGACCGTGTTAATCATATACAGTATCGCTTCTGTTTTCGGAGTTTCAGCTGTCCTCTTGTCTTATATGTCTGACAAAGAAGTTATTTGGGGCGTTGTGCTCTTAATAGTGGTTCTTGTTGCAATTCTGGTTTTGGGAGCAGAGGCTATCGGCATCATCAGTCAGACGAAAAAACCAGTTCTGAGATTTTTACAAAAAGTTCGTGTTATGCTGGGTGCGCGCTCGCGTATGACGAAATAAAATATAAATGAATGAACCCCAAACCGGTTTCGGTTTGGGGTTCATTCATTTATATGACGGTTATATATAGAAGGAGGCCAATCATTAACTGTTTAATTGGAAGCTTCTTCAGAGCTGCAAATGCTTATGTAATGCGGGTTTAACTATTTATTCGTGATGGAAAATAGTGAGTGATGACGGAAGTGATAGATCGGGTGTATACTAAGTCCTGTAAGCGAGCGAGACACACGAAAGTGATAGACAAGGTGAAAGGTACTCGCAAACAGCGTGTTGAAGAAAATTAAAAAAGTTTTTTTCAAAGAGCGCAACTTTTCAAACGACACTGCGTTTAATACATTGAAACACAAACAAAAGGCTAAAGACCAGTTATTGTTGGATAAATTTCACAAAATAACCTCTTTACCTTACTAGTTTCGCAGTGTATAATGTATGAGGGCGCGCTAGTGCCTAGCCTACCATTCTTATTGTTTACTAGTTTCTGTGATCTTATACATCACAGACCTTAAATAATTAATCATTTCGCTCAACTCTGGAAAGGGGGTGAATCGGCTAATGAGGGAATCGAGCTATAATTTATCTAAACAAAACTCTCAACAACCGAAAGATATTCGAGGAGGAGAAAAAAAGGTTATGAAAAAAAGTTTATCTACGATTTTATCCCTTGCTATGGCGTTCTCAATGTTTTCTTCCGTAGCACTTGCTGCTGATGCAGACAAAACTAAGACATCTGCTGATTTCAGCGATTTGAAAGATCTTGATGCAGCAACAAAAGCTAAGTTCGACGCTTTGATCTCTGCTGGCGTATTTGATGGCGTTAAAGAAGGTACATTTGGTCTTAAAGACGAAATGAACCGTGCTCAATTCGCTAAAGTAGCAGCTTTGATCTTCGGTTTGAAAGTCGACACTTCCTTGAAAACTTCCAGCTTCTCCGATGTTAAAGCTGACGATCCAGCTAACGGATACGCTCTTGCTTACATCGAAGCAGTTAAAGCAGCAGGCATCACTGATGGTTATGCTCCTGGTCAATTTAACCCAGCTGGTAAAGTAACTAAAGAACAATTGGCAGCTTTCTTGATTCGCGGAATCAACAAAGACGCTGACGCTAAAGCAACTCCAGGCGTTAACGATGCAACTGTATCCGATTGGGCTAAAGGTTATGTAGCATTGGCTCTTAACTTGAAATTGTTGTCCAATGGCGCTGACGGCAAATTTGGCGGTACTTCCAACGCTACTCGTGACCTTCTAGTATTGGGTGCTTACGAAGGTAAGAACCAATTCAAAGGCGCACCTTTCAACGGTAAATATGCAATCAACTCCTTCAAAGCAACTGACGCTAACGTGTTGACTCTTACACTTAACGGCGCTTTGACTGAAGATGCTGCTAAAAACTTGAAAATCGAAATCAAAAAAGACGGTAATGTTCTTACATCCGGTTACACTACTAAGTGGGATGACAAGAAAACTGTTGCTACTTTGACATTTGAATCCAAGTTCCAAGACAACAGCTTTGATGCTACAATCAGCGGTGTAAGCAATATCGATGATACTGCTAAAACATCTAACGTAAAAACAACACCAGAAAAAATCTCCAAAATTGATTTCTTGACTGCATCGGATACAATTCCTTTGGCAAGAGACAAAAATGATAAACTTCTTCAAAAAGTACGCATTGATTTCAAAGCTACTAACCAATATGGCGTTAAATCTTCATTGAACGCTAGTAACTTTGATATTCGCGTAAGTGGCGGCAGTTCTTTCAACACAATTGCTGGCGAGCAAGCAATTGAGTTGACTCAAGAGGTTGGCACAGAAAGAAATGATAGAATTTCCGTAAGTATTCTTCATACTGACAGTGGTTCCCAAGTAAGCAAAATCTTTGCTGTTGGTGACGAGTCTATGGTTTCCAAAGTAGAAGTTGGCGATTTGATGAACTCAACTGGAACTAAAGTTGATAGCATTGAAGCTCAAGGCGTTGCATACTTGGATATTAAAGCTTATGACCAATATGGTTTCCGCATCCAAGATAAAGAAATCTTGAACAAGGATGTAACAGTTAATCCTTCGGATAGAGATCTTAAAGTTGGCGATGATGACAAAAATGCATTTGTTGATAATGTTATCGGTGATAACGCTGCTGATCTTAAACTTCAATCCACAAACAATGAAGAAAAAGAAATTACAGTTACTGTCTTCGCTCGTGGCGGTCAATCCGTAACTAAAACTATAAAAGTTCTTGCGCAAAAACTGCCAGCTTCCATCGAATTTGGTGCTTATAACTACACATTGGCAGAGAATGACAAACCAACTGGCGACGAAGATATGGATCAAAAGTTCTATGTTCCTTTGATCTTGAAAGACTCCAAAGGTCAAGTGTTGGATGCAACTGATATCGTTAATGCTTTCCAAGGCGCTGGCGACTCCAGAGGCAAAAGCAAGCTTAGAATTGACTCTTACGGTGGTATTGACGTAGCTAGAAATGCTGAAATTGAAGTTACCGGTGCTCATAAAGGTCAAATCAAAATCAGCGGCGTAGGAAGAAAAGGTTCTGCTTATATCAGAGTTAGCTTGGAAGATAAGCCGACTGTAAGTGCACAGCTTAATATTTCCGTTGGTGACCCTCGTACAGTTGAGCAAATTAAGTTCTCGACGACACCTAAGAAATATATGCTTGCAAATACTGATAATGAATTCAAATTAAAGTTCTACGATCAAAATGGATCTGAGATCAAATTTAATACTGATACTGACGCAGACAAATATTATGTTCGTTTAGACTACAGTGGTACGCTTGCTAATAGCGTTAAACCTGTTGCGAACTCATTTGAGGCTGGGAAAAAAGTTGAAGGTAACTTAGTATACGTAGCAACGAAAGAAAAAGCTGCTGCTGGTGTTAATGACGCTTATGATAATAGAAAAGTAGTACTTTCAACGGTTGCTGGCGCAACGTACGCAGATTTTGATCTTAACAAAAATAATGATGAGTATACGTACGCATATCAAAATGTTTATGACAAATCATTCAAGTTCTACTCGCCTTCAACAGCAGTTCCGGGTAGCTACACCTTGAAAGCTACTTTATTCAAAAACCAGAAAAATGGTAAGAATAACCCGATCGAAGTTAGTTCTGTAACAACTACACTGGATTTGATCAATCCTGCTACTCAACCTGAGAACAGATTGACTTATGAAGTGTATCTTGACAAAGGTGTAAACAACAATACAATTCTTGCAACAGATGATTTCCTTTCTGATGGCGCAGGCCTTGGTGTAACAGGCGCAACGTATGTATACGATTATTTCAAAAAAGCAACAAAAGAAATCAAGGTCAGAGCTAAAAGAGCTGGTGGCGAAGAAGTTGCAATTAAAACCGAAGTTGTTAACGCGACTTCCAGCGATCCAAACGTAGTTGCAATTCCTAGTTCTGCTGGTAACTTTGTGGCTGGTCTTAATGAAGGTAAAGCAAGAGTTAGCGTAACATTTAAAGATGGTAAGAAAGAACAATCAACTGGTTATGTTGATGTAACTACTAAAAACGCTGGTCCTGAAGTAGCTAGCATTGCATTGAGAAGAACTTATAAAACAGTTTCAGCTACTGACCTTCTAGCAGGCTTGTACTTGACAGATAACAGACTTGCTGAAAAAATTACTGTTAAAGATCAATACGGCGATGAATTCGTCAATGAGTACAGTCTTCCAGCTGGTCAAAAGAATGAAGAAAGAACCGATCCGGATCAATTCTTGTTCAATTATGGAAAGACAGTGACTGTTGGTGGTTCCGTCAAAGCTGTTAACAATGGTAACACTCTTCTTAACCTGAGCCTGTACATTACTGATGCAGACTCCAGCAAATTTGATAATGAAGCTCTTAAAAAAGGTCAAATCAAATTGCTAGACGCAACATATTCAGGTAGCTTCACAGTTAACGTACTTGCACCTAACGGTAAATCCGCTGCATTTACAGTTACTGTACCAAAAGTAACAACACCTTAATACTTTTCCAAAAGAAGACCCTTCGGGGTCTTTTTTTTTGTTTCTAACCAAGCTATACTAAACGGTGAGGTGAAATCATGAGAACAGCTGCAAAAATTGCTATTAGCGCCTGCCTACTCTGGTCATCAACCATCATCATAGCGGATGCAGATGGAGCTACTAACAACACTCAGGCCGGCACCATTGATGACCCGGTTATTACGAAAAGCTATTTTGAGCAAAATATTAGCTTAAAGGTAGCAGAAGAGATGAACAAGCAAACGATTACGGAAGATAAAGTAAAACAGATCATAGCTGCAGAACTTGGAAACAATAAAGGTGGTTCAAGTGGATCGACAAATCCGCAGCCGCCCCCTGCAGCGATAACAGATTCGGCAAGCACTAGTTTGAGCGTTCTTAAGCTTGAGCCTGGACAAACTTTATATGGTACTACGGGTACAGAAATGATTGTTCGGAGTGGTAAAGTTACCATTATAAGCTCAGATGAAAATGGAGTGCCGGACGTAACATCAGGTAAGGATATTTTGGCTGGATCGACAGTTGAACTTAATCATTTACTTATAATTCCAAGAGAAGGTAGAGGCATCAAGTCAGACCCAAAAATAAAACAAGATATTTATGTGATGGTTCGCGGATCCTTTTTGCAGGTTAATGCAGATGGTTCTAAGGTAACACCATAAATTTTACCCATCTTGACAACAGTTTATACGACTTGTACTGTCAGGCGCGGACATACTATGGTTACATCACTTATGGAGGTGGATTTCATGGCAAAAGGAAAAAAAGTAGTGCCGGAAAGTCATCAGGCCTTGGATGCCCTAAAGTATGAAATTGCTGCAGAGATGGGATTGCCAGTTGGTAAGTCAATATCAAATTCTAATGTTGAATTTGCAACAGAGTTAGGCTCAATACCCGCACAATCTGTTAAGGAAGATTATTGGGGACATATTGCTTCGCGAGATGCTGGTGCAGTAGGTGGTGCTATCTCCAGTCGGCTCATTCGTAAGGCGGAAGAAATTTTATTGAACTTATAATTTAAAACTTTATTAATTTTTCAGTGAACTTAAGCAATTTTATTGACAGCCCTAGACAAATCCAGTAACATATTTAAAAGAAGGTCATGCTAAACCTTTTCCCATGGGAAAAGGTTGATTTTTTTGTATGCGAGCTTTTAACCCTAATGTCATGGCCAAATCTTCATCGAAAGTGCTTCGTTTTGAAGCTTTTCTTATAATATTAGAAAGTATAAGTTTGAACCAGAGGTTCATCTTTCTAATATTGCAAGAAAAGTAACCGCTAAGACACGAATGTATCTTCATCGAGATAGCTTCGAATAGAAGCTTTTCTTAATAAAATCCAACTACTTTTTAGGAGGTCGATAGTATGACAATACCACGCGGTCGACGCTTATTTACATCTGAGTCCGTAACTGAAGGGCATCCCGATAAAATTTGCGATCAGATTTCCGATTCCGTTTTGGATGCGTTTCTTGCAAACGATCCGAACGCTCGTGTAGCATGCGAAGTTTCAGTTGCAACTGGTTTGGTTTTGGTTATTGGTGAAATCTCAAGCCAATCCGAGTATGTAGATATCCAGTCCATTGCTCGCCAAACAATTAAGGAAATTGGTTATACTCGTGCAAAATTTGGTTTTGACTCGGAAACATGCGCAGTATTGGTTTCTCTTAACGAGCAATCAGCTGATATAGCTCAAGGTGTCGACAAAGCTCTTGAAGCAAGAGAAGGTTTAATGACGGACGAGCAGATCGAAGCTATTGGTGCAGGTGACCAAGGGATGATGTTTGGTTTCGCGGTTAACGAGACTCCAGAACTTATGCCACTACCTATTTCCATTGCGCATCAATTATCCCGTCGTTTGACTGAGGTTCGTAAAAATGGAACTCTTCCATACTTACGCCCAGATGGTAAAACTCAAGTAACGGTTGAGTATGAAGGTGATACTCCTGTACGAGTTGATACAATCGTTGTATCTACTCAACACAGCGAAGACGTTACTTTGGAGCAAATCCAAGCAGACATCAAGGAACATGTTATCAAACCAATCGTACCTGAGAAGTTCTTGGGTGAGGATACTAAATATTTCATTAATCCAACAGGCCGTTTTGTTATCGGCGGTCCTCAAGGAGATGCAGGTCTGACTGGCCGTAAAATTATTGTAGATACTTATGGCGGTTACGCTCGTCATGGCGGCGGAGCTTTCTCCGGTAAGGATCCTACAAAAGTCGACAGATCCGGCGCATATGCAGCAAGATATGTAGCTAAGAACATTGTAGCTGCAGGCTTGGCTGATAAATGTGAAGTACAACTTGCTTATGCAATTGGTGTAGCTCAACCGGTTTCGGTTGCTGTTGATACATTTGGAACAGGCAAAGTAAGTGAAGAGAAGCTGGTAGAAGTAGTTCGTAAGCATTTTGATCTACGTCCTGCTGGCATTATTAAAGCATTGGATCTTCGCAAACCAATTTATAGACAAACTGCTGCTTATGGACATTTCGGCCGTACCGATGTGGATCTTCCATGGGAGCGTACAGATAAGGCAGAGCTCTTGAAACGCGATGCTTTAGCATAAGAATAATCATTAGGACAAACCCGGTTCAATTGAATCGGGTTTGTTTTTTGTTGTAAACGTAAAAATTGCTTTGTTCCAATCCAAACGAGCTACTGTTTGAACTTAAGGCATGCCGTTCATTTTGCTCTAATTTTGTCGATTTTGCTACTCTATTAATTTTCGCCATATTATCGTAACTTTTTCAATAGTAATAGAGTCTATAATAGAGGAGAGTGGGATAAGAAGGGAGAAATACAACGTGAGTAAACATAAAGTATGGGTTTCAGTATCATCTTTAGTATTGTCTGCTTTGATCGGTTTATCACCGATATTGTCGACGGCTAATGTTTATGCTGAAACAGCAGAGCCATCAGTTACGATGGTAAGTCAAGATATTTTAACATCAGGCGCAATTTTGAAAAAATATGTTTGGAAGTCGATACGCAATAAAAAAGAAATTATGACTAATGCGAATGTGGTGGAAGTGGATCTTACAAATCCTAATGTTAAACTGGATGTAATGTCGGGCACTGATAATCAGTTCACAAAGAAACAAAGTGTATTGGGCATGGCTACAGAAACTAAAGCGGTGGCAGGGGTTAACGGAGATTTTTACAACACCCAGGCTGAAGGTGTGCCTATGGGGCCAGAGATCGCTAACGGACAGCTTATGGCAACACCACCTTATTTACCAGGCTTTTATTCATTTGCTATATCCCAAAATAATGTTCCTATAGTCGATTTATTTACTTTTGCAGGTTCGGTAACGGCTAAGGATGGTGCCAAATTCACGCTGGGCGGAATTAATAAAACCTACTATTGGTTTGAACCCGGTGGCGAGCACAGTCATGTTGATGCCATGTTTATGTACACCAATGCTTGGGGCCAGGTTGATCGCTCTAACGATGGTGTGACCGTTCCAACCGAAGTGTTGGTCCAGAAGGGAATTATTACGAAAATTGCCGAAAATACAATTATCGATATGATTGCACCGAAAGATGGATATATACTGCGTACTTCAGGATTAGCAGCGGATTTTGTCAAACAACATTTAAAGATTGGCGACCCGCTTGTAGCCGATTATCAAATCCTTCCTCAGGATTCCAGCAAAACGTATGATGCGAAAAATTTTAAAATGATGATAGGCGGCCATACGATTATGGTGGATGAG
This sequence comes from Paenibacillus radicis (ex Xue et al. 2023), assembly GCF_024722015.1. GTDB lineage: Bacteria > Bacillota > Bacilli > Paenibacillales > NBRC-103111 > Paenibacillus_S. Next base: position 147,202 of record NZ_JANQBD010000009.1, read on the forward strand.
GGACAGCCTACGGAGTTTTCCAGAGAAGTGGGTAGTTTATGCTGCAACCGTTCTAGAACGGCTCTCGGATACTCTAAGGATCAAAAGACAGCCTATGTCATTACCGTGGATAATAGTGGAGACAGTAAGGGTTTAAGCATGACGGAGTTACAGCAATTTATGATAAAAGTTGGTGTATGGAAAGGTTTAAATCTGGATGGCGGCGGTTCGACACAGATGGTAGCACGTCCTCTCGGGGAATTTAGTCCTGTGTTGATCAACAAAACGGAAACGGGCATTCAACGTAAGGTGGTTAACGGGGTAGGAGTGTTCTCTACAGCACCGCAAGGTGAGGTTAAAGGACTTTTTATCCAGGCTCCAAATGTATTGTTCGTTAATGAGCAGGCTCCCTTACAATTTAAAGCCTATGATGAATACTACAACCCTGTGGTGACAGATAAAGTAGCAGCCAATTGGACAGTGGATAGTCAATCAGGTTCTTTTAAAGATAATATATTCACTCCTATCAAGCCAGGTATCGCCAAAGTTACTGCAGCATCGGGAAAAGGAAGTCAATCAGCTGATGTGGAAGTAGCGGGAAGAGACCAAATTACCGGACTGAAAATAAATGCTGCAAATATTGCTCTAACTGAAGGGGAAAACTACAGACTACCCGTAATAGCAACAACGAAGTCTGGTAAAACAAGAGAAATTCCGGCAGGTCTTATCCAATGGGAAGTTATTGGTATGAAGGCTGAAATAAAGGATGGTATCCTGACGGTTAACAGCTTGCAAGGAACTACTCAAGCCCAACTCATTGCACGTTATGATGGTTACAGCACGATGCTGACGATTGCTGTCGGAAAAGACAAGGTATGGTATGATTTAGACAACTTTGCTGTAATGACAATGTCGAGAGGACTGCCTGAAGGTGTTGCAGCATCCGTATATATCAAACAAAATGAGGTCAAAAATAAATATTTGGAATTGAACTATGATTTTACAAAAGGTACGGGTACCAAGTGGGCTTACGCAGATTTGGATTCAAGCATTCAAATAGATGGTGAGCCGCAGCTTATTAAGCTTAAGGTTAATGGAGACGAGAGTTTAAATACACTAAAAACAGAAATTAAGGATAACAGCGGTAAAGTGTATTATGTTGAAATCGTTCCGAGCATTAATTGGAAGGGCTGGAAGCTGGTATCCGCAGATTTATCCGAGTACAATCTTAAATACCCTATATCGGTGAAAAGTGTATATGTGGTGAATGAGGAAATAGGGCAGGATGAGCGCGCGGCAAAGGGTAAAATCGAGATTGACGACATTACCTTTAGTTACAAGGGTCAGGTAACGGCTCCTGCTAAAAGCTCAGTCAATTTGACGGTTAATAAGACTGCCGTGTCTGTAAACGGGAAGAATATGACATTAGAACAGGCTCCGGTCATTGAAAAAGGGAATACTTTGATCCCGATTCGCTTTGTAACGGATGCATTGGGTGGGACCGTTCGTTGGGATGATAAGGAACGCAAGGTCACAGTTATTCGCGGTGATAAAATGGTAGACCTGTACATCGACAATCCGGATGTAATAGTTAACGGTCAACGGATAACGGCAGAGGTTGCACCTAAAATAATGAAAGATCTTACCGTGGTGCCTCTTCGCATTCTTTCCGAGAATTTGGGCTGGAAAGTGACCTGGGATGGGAAGACCCAGCAAATTACTCTGCAATAATTAGTCCTAATCTCCTCTTACAAACGTGGCGAAATATGTTACTATATTGCATAAGAGCCTATTCCAGTAGGAATAAAGACTGGGTAGGCTTTCTTGGTTGAATCGTTCGAGAAGGAGCCTGACCTGAATGCAAGTGGATGCTTTAGACCGCATTATCAAAAATGCGATTGACGTCATGGAGAGTAGCAAATATCAGATTTTCGAAATCTGTGAAAGTGTTCGGTCAGAACGCAATGCTCTGAATAATGAATTACAGCAAGTTATTGACGCAACAACGCAAACCATTGAGCAAGTTGACCGGGTTGAAATGGAATACCGCAGGGCACGTGTGCGTCTAACGGAAGTAAGTCGCGATTTCAAGCGATTTACTGAGGAAGACATTCGAACGGCCTATGAATTGGCTACTCATTTGCAAACTCAGCTTGCTATGCTTAGGGAGAAAGAAGTTCACTTGAAAGCAAGGCGGGATGATTTACAGAAGCGGATCAAAAATGTGGACAAGCAGTTGGAAAGAGCGGAATCCGTCGTATCCCAAGTAAACGTAGTGCTTGAGTATTTGTCTGGAGACCTGAATCAAGTTACTCGATTGCTGGAATCCGCCAAAAATCGACAGCTTTTGGGCTTGAAAATTATTCTGGCGCAGGAAGAAGAACGCAAACGGATTGCCCGGGAAATACACGATGGTTTGGCACAAACAATGGCCAATGTAGTTTTGCGTACGGAAATTGCTGAGAGGATGCTGTCCAAGCAAGCCTTTTCTTCGGTTAAGGAGGAGCTTATTGATTTAAAGGGGCAGGTAAGAAGCGGCATTGAAGAGGTTCGGAAAATTATTTTTAATCTGAGGCCAATGGCTCTTGATGATCTGGGTCTAATTCCCGCTTTACGTAAGTTTGTCCAAGACTATGAAGAAAAATCGAAGATACGGACGAGGTTCGAATTAGTAGGCAAAGACACCAGGCTTCCTTCCGGAATGGAAGTGGCTATATACAGGCTGGTGCAAGAAGCATTCTCTAATGTTTTAAAGCATGCTCATGCGTCACATATTACTTTAGAAGTAACTTTTCAACAGCAAATGGTTAAAATAGTCGTAACGGATAACGGGATCGGCTTTGCTGTAGAAAATATTGATAAAAAGATTGAAAAAGGCAGTCATTATGGATTAATGGGAATGCGAGAACGTGTGGAACTGCTGGAAGGAAGAATGGAAATCCAGTCAGTTAAGGATACAGGTACTAAAGTATCACTCCTCATTCCAATAAAATCAGAGTCAAAGGAGGATTAATTATGGACATAATAGGAACCTCGAAGCGTAATATTAAGCTAGTTCTTGCTGATGATCATCAATTGTTTCGTGAAGGGGTTAAACGTATCCTCAATATGGAGAATGACCTGGAAGTAGTAGGGGAATGCGGGGACGGCATCCAAGTCATAGAGCTCTGTAATACATTGAATCCTGACATCGTATTAATGGATATTAATATGCCTGTAGAAAATGGTGTTGTTGCAACTGAGAAGCTTAAAGAAATATTTCCCGATATAAAAGTTATTATTTTGTCGATTCACGATGATGAGAGCTATGTATTTGAGACACTTCGTAAAGGTGCTTCCGGTTATTTATTGAAAGATATGGAGGCAGAGTCACTTATCAATGCAATTCGGTCTGTTGTAGCAGGTCACGCGTACATACATCCTAAAGTAACTGGTAAGCTAATCAACCAGCTGCGCCGTATGACTTATTTAGATGAAGTGGGTGTTGCTGGGGCAGGTGCGGCTCCGAAAGAAGCTGGAGTTAAGTATATCCATACGGATACGAGTCCACTGACCAGACGGGAAGCGGAAGTGCTCCGTTTGATGGCTGAAGGAAAGAGTAATAAAATGATTGGTGAATTTTTGTTTATTAGTGAGAAAACGGTCAAAAATCACGTGAGCAGTATTCTTCAAAAAATGGAAGTGGATGACCGTACACAAGCTGTTATTGTTGCTATTAAAAATGGGTGGGTAACGTTGTAATAAACATACCTAGCTAACTCGCGCGAGTCGTCAAAGATCTATTTTACATCAAGAGAGGAACCGACCAACCTGTAGCCGCATATAATGGGTTTAAGGGAGGGAGCCGCGATGGTGTTAGGATTGTTGTGGATCTTTGGCAGCTATGCTGCGAGTATCGCCTTAGTACATTGGTTTTACCGGCGTCACCGGAATGAGGCTAGAGAGGCGACGCATTTCTTATTGATTACCTGTAACAGTCAGATGCAGGTTGAATGGTATATCCGGTCCTTATTTTTTTTCTCGCGGCTGAAGGGCAGGGAAATTCAAGTTACTTTATTCGATGAAGGCTCGACAGATGATACGCTGGCAATAGTTGAGAGAATGCGCAGAGAATATCAAGTGGATATTAGCGGTTTTGAAACAGCCGGTTCTTTAGAGGAATGGATTGAACAGCATGAGGATAAGCAAGTTATTGTTGTGCGGCTTGGACAGCAAGAAGGATTAGTAACCGCTTACAAAATGTTTTGAAAATGGATTATAGGTGGTGAGCGATGAAGGTTGTGTTGTATTCAGTCAGGCAGGATCGCACAAGCTCGTGGCATATCTCTTTGGATATAAGGGCGGATTTGATGCATTGGTTCGGTCAGCATAAAGATTCGTTAAGGATCTGGCTGGTGGAACCTTCCATTTCGTATGGACAAGCTGTTAGTTTGTGTGAAAAACTGAGCTCATTAGAAAGTGGAAGGAAGCTAATACGTTCTGAATCGTTACTCCGTGCCATTGCGCAGCAAGCGGCGGTAATGGGAATCCCTCTGACTAATGGGAATGGAAGTGGATGTGAGTCGCGTATAGTGGAGTGTGATTTTGAACAGTGGGAAGCTTATCGAACCAGCCAGACTGAAGGTCGGCTGCACCTCGAGGAGGACCAGCTATCAGTGCTTGTAGAGGCCATGCAGGGTCGAAGTTTGCTTATGGACGAGGTAACCCAGTTGATGGAGCATTACGGCCTTACAGGAGCAGTAGCTGAACCGATGGCTTATGTGCAGACCGCATACCTACGGGGGTTCCTTCAACTCAATCAGGGAGTTCAAGCTCAAAAACAACAGCACAAGCTCAAGCTGCCATTCTTTCATAAAGAACCGGAGTATCAGTGCCATCGATGTGGCGGCGTGGACAAGCAGTTGGCTTTCACAGATTGTATCTTTTGCGGAACGGCATGTCCTTATTGTGAGCAGTGCTTGACGATGGGGAGATCGCGTTATTGTGCCATAATGGTCAGCGCTTCTTTGCAGGATGTAATGTTTAATAAGTCGAAAGCTGGTAATCAAGGAGAAACGAAGCTAGAGCAGTCATTATTATTAGATACCTATATACAACCCTGGGGTCTCAGTGAGATTCAAGCTGAAGCATCCTTGGAGGCATTGATGTTTTTGAAAGTAAATGATTTACAAACAGCAAAAGCCAATGCAGCAGCTCTTGAGCCACGGAAATTTCTGATCTGGGCGGTGACCGGAGCTGGTAAAACCGAAATGATCTTTCCATTGATTCAATACACCGTTGCCCAAGGCGGCAAGGTTGTGGTTGCTACGCCAAGGCGAGATGTGGTACTGGAGCTGAAACCGCGATTGGAGAAAGCATTTGCGCCAACTCCGGTCGTTACCTTGTATGGAGGAAGCGAGCAGCGATGGGATTCTGGAATGATTACTATTGCAACGACACACCAGCTTATGCGGTTTCGGAATGCTTTTGACCTCGTAATTATTGATGAACTGGATGCTTTCCCTTATCATAACAATCCAATGCTGGAATACGCCGCACGGAATGTATGTAAGACAAATGGCGCTACCATATTATTATCAGCAACACCCCCTAAACATCTTCAGAAGGCGGCTAAGTGTCGTCATTTACCCCATGTAAAAGTAGCAGCAAGGTTCCATCGCCATCCGCTGCCGGTGCCTCTCCTCATGAGCAGCCCTTCACTAGCGCAGCAGCTCAAACAGTCATCCCTATCTATCAAGCTAAAGCATAGAATGATAGCCTCTTTACAAAGAGGTGCACAGGTTTTTGTATTTGTGCCCAAGATCCATCTGGTTGAACCTTTAACGCAGCTTTTAAGTCGGCTATTCCCCGAAATTGTAATACAAGGGACCTCGTCAAAGGATGACAATCGTACGCAAAAAGTAGGAGATTTCCGCAGCAGACAAGTACGAATGCTAGTTACAACAACGATTCTGGAACGTGGAGTTACCATTCCTAAATCGGATGTGTTTATTTTGGATGCAGATGCACCCATTTTCGATTCGGCTGCTTTGGTTCAAATGGCTGGAAGGGCGGGACGTTCGGCGGATGACCCCGCAGGCAGTGTGTTTTTTGCAGCAAAGGAAAGGACGCGCGCACAAGTCGAGGCTGTTCGACAGATTAAAGGGATGAATGCGTTGGCTAGAAAGAAAGGATATTTACGTACAAAGGAAGTGACGAAATCGTAAAAAACTTATCAACCAATCGCCAGCGTTTCTCTATACGCCAGTGGTTTCAACGAACGATATCCAAAGCAGAGCTTATGCTCGCCCCCAGTCGCTTGATCTGCATAGCTTGCAACGGTGCTTATACAAATCCGTGGGAGCTCCCCTTATGCCGTAATTGTGGAGATAAGATCCCTTGGATCCTGCAAGCAAGCTGCGAAACCTGTGGTCGCCCGGAAAAGTGTACCGATTGCGTACGGCGTAAGGACCCTTACTTCGAGCGGAATCGCAGTGCGGTTAGCTACAATCCTCAAATGAAAGAATGGTTAGGCCTATACAAATACCGTGGTCATGAAGGAATACGTCAATTGATCGGCTCGATGCTGATTCATGCTTACAACCTGCATAAACAAGAGTATCCACTCGACACTACTGACTGTTCAGAATATATAACCTACGTCCCGCTAAGTGATAAAAGGCTGTCGGAACGAGGCTTCAATCAATCTCAACAGCTTGCTGAGGAGTTGGGACGTAAGACGGGCCTTCCAGTCATTCAGCTGCTCCAAAGAATGCGTCATACGGATAAGCAGAGCTTTAAGACCAGAGGGGACCGACTGGAGGATTTGCAGGGTGTTTTTGCAGTAGCTCCTTCCGCCAAGGACAAGCATCAAGCTCTGTTTACAAGCTCCAAGGTTACTCTATATGTGGTTGATGATGTCTACACGACAGGCAGCACTTTAAATGAATGTGCTAAAGCGATTAAGAAAGAGTTCCATTCTGTCGATATATGTGGAATAAGCTGGGCGAGATAAACCGCTAGGTTATTTTCATTGTACCTAAACCAGTAAGATACTATAATGAGAGAAACGATAATAGGGGTACGGAAATGACAGATAGTTTGTATAAGAGGGGGGATAGTTAATGAGTGATCAAAAGCTGGATCTAATAATGGACATGCTTGTCGGATTGAAGACAGATGTGGATGGTTTGAGAACGGATTTGCAGGTTGTGAAAACCGATGTGAAGGGGCTGAAAACAGATTTACAAGCTGTGAAAACAGACTTACAAGCAGTAAAAACAGATTTACAGGTTGTAAAAAGGGAGCAGCAGCAGCAAGGAGATATTCTTCATCAGCTTGTCAAAATGGTAGGAGAAAACAATAAGAATCATGTCAAAATAATCGATGAACTGAGTACACACGAGCACAATATTGAAATCTTGAATAAAAATCAATTGAAGCTTGAAACAGAAATTAGCAAATTGAAAAACCGGTAACACGTTATCGATATTCAGCATTTTTTCTTAGACAATCATTTATCTATTTTTTCATTATGTAAGGGGGAAGCATTATGAGTTTAAACGTGGATAATTGTAACCGCTGTGGTAAAGTCTATATAAAAAATACTTATGGGATTTGTGGAAATTGTATTAAGAGTATAGATTTGCAGTATGAGAAATGTTTAAAGTATTTGCGCGAATATCGTTCTTGCTCTATTAATGAATTAAGTGAAGCGACTGAGGTTTCGGTTAGTCAGATCACCAAGTTTATTCGCGAAGGCCGGATTTCCATTAAAGGAAATGCGAATATGAGTTATGACTGTGAAGTATGTGGCACACAAATTCGTGAACATACGATGTGTGAGCCTTGCAGGTCTAGATTGGCCAAGGAAACGAATCAAATGCGCGAGGACGAGACTCGTAAAAAGATCCAGGAAGTTCAGAGCAACAAAGCTACGTATAACATAAGGGATCGTCTGAACGATCGTCTTTAATTAAGGGTTCACCAAATTTAATATAAACTTTTCCTATAACTTCACCGATAAAAGTAATAACGCTTTTACGGTGGAGTTATTTTTAGTTGAAAACGAGGTGTTTAATATGAAGATAAATGGAACGAACAGGGTCGGTGCGGTGAACCAATATCAGAAGAATCACGATGCCATGTCTACTTCAGCAGCTGGGAAAACCGGTAAGAAGAAGGACCAGGTCCAGATCTCAAGTGAAGCCAAGGAACTTTTAGGCTCGAACAACTCAGCAGCGGCAGAACATTCGAAAGAACAGATAGATTCGCTAAAATCATCGGTTGCAGCAGGCACCTATAAGGTTGATTCCAGGTCGCTGGCAGAAAAGCTGTTTCCTTTTATAAAGTAACACTCAATCTGGATAATTAGGTGGATGAGCATGGCATTTCAAGCTTTGATTCAAACGATGACGGAACTAAATGAGATACACGACACTTTGTTCGAATTAGCTGAGCTGAAGAAGCAGGTGCTCATCCGCAATGATGTGGAGCAATTGACGCAGATTGTATCCAAAGAAAACAAGCTAGTGAAACACATTGGCGAGTTGGATCGGCAGCGGGTTGAAGTGATCGGACAATTTTTAATTGAGAAGGGCTACAAGCCCAATCCCAAAGTAACGGTAAGTGATTTGACTAAAATTATTTTCAATATTGACGATAAGAAAACCCTTTTGGGGCTGCAAAAGCAGCTTCTTGCAACAATTCGTAAGCTAAGAGAGCTGAATCAATTGAATCAACAGCTTATTGAGCATTCTTTATCGTTTATTGATTATTCATTGGATCTTTATGTCGGACCTCCAGAAGATGACATTATCTACAGTAAGCCCAGGCAGAATACTAATGGAAACAAAAGACTGGGTATATTCGACACAAGAGCATAGACGATGTAAATAAACAGGTTAGGGGAGGAGACTTTATATATGCGTTCGACATTCAGTGGCATAGAAATATCGAAGCGTGCCTTATTTACACAACAGGAGGCACTGGCTACAACTGGTCATAACGTGGCTAATGCCAACACTCGCGGCTATTCCAGACAGGTAGTGAATATGGTTGCAGCGAAGCCGACAGAAGCTCTAGGACTACAGAGAAGCACGGTTCCAGGTCAGATGGGACAGAGCGTTGAGTTCACTTCGATCACGAGGGTTCGTGAGAGCTTCTTGGACTCACAGTTCTATAATGAGAATAAAGCCTCAGGTGAATGGAATATACGTCAGGATACGCTTGATAAGCTTCAGGCTATCATTAATGAGCCGTCCGACACAGGTGTAAGACAAGTCGTTCAGAATTTCTGGAATGCGTGGCAAGAGCTTAGTAAAGCTCCGGACAATCTTACGGCACGCGCAGTTGTCAAAGAAAGTGCACTTGCTATGGCTGATGCATTTAATCACACGTCCAAACAATTAAGCGATCTTACCAGTGACTTAACAGACAATATCAATGTAAAAACCACTTATATCAATTCTACTACACAACAGATTGCGGCTTTAAACAACGAAATTTATCGGGTTGAAGGCTTTGGGAATAACGCTAATGATCTTCGCGATCAACGGAATGTTCTTTTGGACGATCTATCGAAAACCATTAATGTTACAGTTCAAGAAGATGCTAATGGATATAGAGTTTCAATGGGAGGCCAAGTACTAGTAGATGGCTTTAATGTTGCGTCGACAGTAACCCCTGAATCGCTTGAGGGCAGCTTTGGTGGAGATCTCGCTAGCGGAGAAATTTACGGCATGATCTACTCCCGTGATAAATTGGTTGCGTCTTACCGCAATGAGATTGATACCATGGTTAAAACGATGGTTGAGGGCGATATTAAGATTACACTGCCTGTAGGCTCGGTTTTGCCAGAAGGAACTGTTGTTGGAAACAAAACCTTCACAGGATCAGTGGCGAATAGAACCTTGCAAGATACCGATACCAAAGAAATTACGGTTAAAGGCTTTAATGGACTGCATAAGTTGGGCTATGTTCTTAACAATGATCAATTTGCATTAGGCACTGACTTCTTTGTAAGCGATGGAGCCACTCTTTCTGCCGCAACACTTAAGGTGAATCCAACCATTCAGAACGATGTTTCCAAAATTGCAGCTTCTCTTAGAACCTATGTGGACCCTGTTGATAACGTGGAGAAGGTTGTTCGCGGTAACAATGATATGTCATTGCTCATCGCTGGATTGAGAGATAAGCCTTTTAACTTTGACCCAACTGGTTCAGGCGCTGTGGTGTTGAAAGATGGAACGATTGATGAGTTCTTCCGTGCTGTAGTTGGACAGTTAGGTGTTCAAAGTCAAGAAGCGCAGAGACAGGCTACGAACCAGCAGGTGTTGGTTGAACAGGTGGAAGCCAGAAGGCAGTCGGTTAGCGGTGTTTCGATGGATGAAGAAATGGCGAATATGATCAAGTTCCAGCATGCATACAATGCAGCGGCAAGAGCAATGACCTCATATGATGAGATATTGGATAAAGTCATTAATAGCATGGGCATAGTTGGAAGATAGTAGGCACATAATTCCTTGAAGATATGAGGTGTACACATGCAAAGAATTACTCAAGGGATGCTCGGTACCCAATTCTTGCGCAATTTGAATAATAACTTGAAGGGCATGGACAATCTGCAGAACCAGATGTCAACCGGTCGTAGATTGAACAAGCCATCGGATGATCCGGTCGGCATCAGCTTTTCAATGCGTTACCGAAGTGAGATCTCCGCTAATGAGCAGTACCAAACCAACACGAACTCTGCTACTTCCTGGATGTCTTTTACAGATACGGTAATGGGTCAGGCAGGGGACGTTATTCAGAAGCTTCGCGAGATGGCAGTTAAAGCTTCCAATGGTACGAATCCTCAGGCTGCGTTAGATACAATGAAAGCAGAAGCTGCCCAATTGTACGAGCAAATGGTCGATATTGGCAACAGTCAATTCAATGGCAAATATGTTTTTAATGGTGAACAAACCAATATTAGGCCTTACACATTGGAGAATGCAGTAACAGAAGAAGCTGATACAGGACTCATTGATTTTGAGATTGGTGTTGGTGTTAAAATGTCAGTTAATGTACCTGGAAATCGGGTGTTTGGTGAGCAGACGGATACTGATAACATCTTTAAAATCACTCAAGATTTTATTAAGGCTCTAGGCGATGGCGATTTCCAAGCAATTAATAAGGGAATTGGAGATTTTGATTCACGGATGAACAAGTTTTTGGATGTACGTGCGGATATCGGAGCTAAAATGAATCGTATCGAGCTTATGGACGAGAGGCTGAAAGACATCAATGTGAATGTGACGAGTCTACAGTCCAAGACGGAAGATGCGGATATGGCCGCTGTTATTACGAATTTGAAGGTTGCGGAGAATGTTTATCAAGCTTCGCTGTCAACTGGGGCCAAAATCATACAGCCTACTTTGGTTGATTTCTTGAGATAATGATGACAAAGGAGGCCTGACATGTCACCTGTTCCTCAAATTCAATATCGACAAGAGCATGCAAGCTTCCGCATAGACGCTGATTTAGGGCAATACCAGATCAAGCAGCCTCGTCCGACACAGGAAATTAGGCAAGTAGCTGCTCAAATGGATATTAAGCAGCCCAAGGGAGATCTGGATATAGATCAGAGTAAAGCATGGGATGCCCTAGGTAAGGCTAATAATCTGGAAGTAATGCAGCGGATTTATTCTCAAGCCAAAGATATCGCATTGCAAGGCATTGGCCGAAGAGTGGAAGAAGGTAACCGGATGGCGCAGATCAAGAATCCGGGGAATGCTTTTGCTGAAATTGCGCAAAATATACGAGTTAGCTTTCCTGAGATGAAATTTGAGGGAGAAGCCTCTTATGATAATGTGGATATCCACTACACCGCGGGGAAACCGGATATTCAGGTTCAAGAAGGCGGAGCTGAGATTACGGCACAAGTAAATCCACCGGAGATAAACTACGAACGGGGTAAATTTGACTTCCAAATGTTAAGTTACGCCAAGATAGAGTTTACTCCGCCGCAACTTGATACTAGACTATAGATCAGAGGATCTATAGTTTTTTAATTTTTAGGAGGGATCATTGAAGATGTTAATAAGTACTGTTCGTTTTGGGGAGATTGAGATTCAGGAGTCGGAAATTATCGCATTTCCTGATGGGATTCCAGGTTTTGAACAACTCAATCAATTTATCATTATAAAGCCTAACCAGGAGCTGCCCTTTTCATTTCTACAATCGGTGGAAGAGGGGGCAGTAGCTTTTATCATCTCAAATCCCTTCGTATTCTATCCGGAGTATGAGTTTGAGATTTCTGAGGAAACGAAGCATGAGCTGTCTATCGAGGCCGAGCAAGATGTGCTTGTGTGGAACATTATATCCATACGAGATGATTTGGAGAATGCCACCATTAATCTGCTTGCACCTGTAATAGTTAATATTAAGGAACAGGTAGGCAAACAAATTGTACTTCAGGGGACTGATTATACAGTTAAGCATAAGCTAATCCTAACTCAACAGGTTGCCGCGGAAGGGGGAGATATGTAATGCTCGTTCTTGCTAGAAAAAAAGGTGAATCTATCATCATTGGAGATCAGATCGAATTAGTTGTGCTGGGTGTAGAGGGCGACGTTGTTAAGCTTGGTATTCAGGCGCCTAAGAAGGTGCAGGTTTATCGTAAAGAAATATATGATGCGATCAAGGAGAATAACAGGGAGGCGTCTTCGCAGTCGCTGGATATGGAGAGTTTGAATAAGCTGTATAAGAAGGAATGAGATAATTGGGGGGGGATTTTTAGTCGAATTTTGCGGACGGAAAGAAACAAAAAACTATTTAATACTCAACGGAGCCGCGGAAATGTGGCTTTTTTGTCTTTTCTAATAAAATTAGATAAAAATTTGAAAAATGCTATTAATTTTTATTGTCGAATATTCGATATAGTCTATAGGCACTATTTCTGCTCAGGAACGGCCGACCTGATCGGATAGTATGTCAGACAACCCCACATGGATGTGGGTAAACCTTTCAAGGAGTGAAAAAACAATGAGAATTAATCACAACTTAGCAGCAATGAACACTCACCGTCAGTTGACTAACAACACTGCAGGTACTAACAAATCCTTAGAGAAATTATCCTCCGGTTACCGTATTAACCGTGCAGGCGATGACGCTGCCGGCTTGGCAATTTCCGAAAAAATGCGCGGCCAAATCCGTGGTTTGGATCAAGCATCCCGTAATGCTCAAGATGCTATCTCCCTAGTTCAAACAGCTGAGGGTGCAATGAGCACTACTCATAACATTTTGCAACGTATGCGTGAACTTTCCGTACAATCTGCGAATGATACTTCCACTGACTCCGATCGTGCTCAACTTCAAAAAGAAGTTGAACAGTTGAAATCCGAAGTAGACCGTATTGCTTACACTACTGAGTTCAATACTAAGAAATTGTTGAACGGCAGCTTAACAGCGACTAAAGCATTGCAAGGAACGGTTGCTAATTCAGCTAAAGTTGATGTCCAGGATCTTGCTGCAAGCGCAGGAACGGCAGTTGGCGGTGCTTCCATTACTGAGCGCGGTGCAGTTCAAACCGTTACAGGTAAAGGATACTCCGAAACAGCGTTTAACGAGTTGAGTGAGACAACTGTTATTAAAGCAGGTATCAATGATAGGTTCACATTCTCGGTTAATGGTGTTACCCACTCTTCAGGTACAATTGCAGCAGGCAGCTATAGTCAGGATCAATTTGCAAAGGCTGTGGAAGCTGCAGCGAACGCTGTTCTTACAGCTTCGGGGGTTGCCACCGAAAGACATAGTCTGAAAGTAGACGTGGTTGATAACAAATTGAGATTTTCAACTTCAGAAGCAGGTAGAGACACAACACTAGCAATTACTGTGGCTTCAGGTGCTGGTAGTGCATTAGCTACTTTTGGTACCGCAGGAAATCAAGATTCTATAAAGAGTTCTGCAGCTGTAGGGAATGTTACCTTTGCTAGCGCGGCTTCAGGTGCGTTTGATGTGGTACTAGGAAATGTAACCCAAACGATTCAACTCACTACTGGTAAAGCTTATAATGCTGATACACTTGTTACAGATATTCAAGCACAATTGGATGCGAAATTTGGCACGGGAGTAGCATCTGTTACTAACAATGGTGGCAAGATAGAGCTTAAGAGTAATTTGCGTGTTGACACTTTCTTAGTATCCGGTCTAGCATCAAGTCAAGCAATGAATATAGCAAATGGATCCACGGGGGGAATTATTAATCCGGGTTCAACAGTTAAAACTGCTGGAACCAATACAGTTCTAGGATATAGCAATGGCATCAACATAGCTAAAGGTGTTAATGACCAATTGAGTCTTACAGTTGACGGCGCCAATACTGACACGTTAACACTTTCCGCAAAGCTTTATGCAACTAAAGAAGATTTGGTGAATGAACTTAACAACCAAATCGGCAGTTCATCAGCTCTTACTGGTAAAGTTCAAGCAAAACTGGACGATAGTGGGAAAGTTGTATTTACTTCTGTTGCAACAGGTTCCAGTTCATCGGTAACTGTAGGCAATCCGGGGACACTAGCTCAATCAGCTCTAGGAGCTATTGGTTATGGAGCGACTGCTGGAAATATCAGTGGTGTTAACATTTCTGCAGGTGTAAGCATTGATAATACTAATCTCGCTAACTTTAAGTTGAATGTTACATTAGGCGCCAAAACAGCTACACTTAACCTTTTGGATCAACCAAATATTAATAATGTTGGCACTTTTGCGAACAATCCAAGCACAAAAGATGCCGTAGTTAAAGCGTTACAAGCCGAACTGGATAAAGCATTTGGCAAAGATGCTGTAAACGTAAGTACAATTGCCAATGCAGCAGGTAATGATACAATAAGGTTCACGACCAAGTCTGCGACAGATGTTTTTGCAATTTCCGGGGCAACTGGTGCTACTGTTAATCTAGCAAACACATTGTTAGGAGCAACGTCAGTAGTCGCAACTCCTGGTACAAACCCAACGAATGTAACAACAACAGGTAAGGATGCAGTGGATAATAAACTTGCTACTAATTCATTGTTGAAAGATATCACCGATTCCGATAATAGAAACCTTGGGTTAAGTAAAGGGAATGTTATCTCAATTTCAACAACTCAAGACGGCAAAGAGTATAAGGCAAGTCTTACAGTAACCGAGAATTCGACTATTGGTGACTTGCTTGGAGCGGTTCGCTCTATCGATGCATTTGCCGGTGCATCTGTTGCTCTTGATATTGAAAAAGGCCAAATCAATGTCGTTGGTAAAAACGGAGAGAAGTACGATATCAGCAACATGAAATTCTCCGCTCAAAAATCCGCTACTGATACAACGGCTATTGGTGATTTCAACAGAACATTCGGAGACTTCAAGGTAACGCAAAAAGCACAAGATGCTGCAAGTGATGCTTCCTTGTCGATGCAAATCGGTGCAAATCAAGGTCAAACTGTAGCTGTTGACATCAACAACGTCAGCGCCTCTTCCTTGAAAATTTCCAACATTGATGTAAGCACAAAAGACGGTGCACAGTCCGCTATCAGCGTAGTGAACAATGCACTTGAAGTTGTTTCTCAAGAGCGCTCTAAGCTTGGTGCTATCCAAAACCGTTTGGAATACACAATCAACAACTTGGGAACATCTTCGGAAAACTTGACTGCTTCCGAATCCCGTATCCGCGATGTAGACATGGCGAAAGAAATGATGGACTTCACGAAGAACAATATTCTTTCCCAAGCAGCCCAAGCGATGTTGGCGCAAGCGAACCAACAGCCACAAGGCGTACTGCAATTGCTCAGATAATCATCCTTTTCATCATGGAAAAGACTCTAGTAAATCTAGAGTCTTTTCTTTTATGAGCCTAAGGGCAGTTTAAATTCCAAAGGGCTGATTGAATGAAGGGGGGATTATGTGAGAATTAATCATAATATGTCGGCAATTAATACGCATCGACAGTTAACGGATAATAACACGACCATGTACAAGTCCGTTGAGAAGCTATCCTCCGGACTGCGTATTAACCGTGCTGGAGATGATGCTGCAGGATTGGCAATTTCCGAGAAAATGCGAGGTCAAATTCGTGGCTTAGATCAAGCATCAAGAAATGCGCAGGATGGCATATCGCTTATTCAGACTGCTGAGGCCGCTTTAAGTACAACCCATAATATTTTAGGACGAATGCGAGAGCTTGCGGTGCAGGCGTCTAATGACTCTTATACTGATTCCGATCGGCAGCAGTTGCAGAAGGAAGTGCAGCAGCTTAAAGCGGAAATTGACCGTGTCGCATATACGACCGAATACAATACTAAGAAACTATTAAACGGCAGTCTGACCGCGGCCAAAGAATTACAAGGAACCAAGGCTGTTTCCAATGTGGTTGCTGCAGCCGATCTTATGGGTTTGGCCGGTAAAGCGATAGGCGGCAGTGCAATTACGGAAAGAGGCTCATTGCAGACGATTACCGGTTATGGATATTCGGAAACCGCGTTTAATGCTCTGGATGAGAAAATTGCCATTGTAGCCGGTGTGAATGACAACTTTTCATTTAATATTAACGGTACAACAACTGTTTCAGGCGCGTTTCTTGCAGCCAGTACAGGAAGCGGATACACACAGGATCAATTTGCCAATGCTGTAGAAGAAGCGATTAATTCGTCTTTGAAAGCTTCCGGTTTTTTCGTTGAAAAGAATCAGGTACAAGTATCCGTAGAAGATGGTAAGCTTAAAGTTACAACGAAGGAAGCAGGAGACCAAACTCAGTTTTCATTCGGATCCGGCGCGTACAACCGTTCTGCACTTTCTGCGATGGGATTCAGAGGATATCAGGATAAGATTGCAGGGGCACTCGATATGAGTAACGGCATCAATATTACAAACGGTGCAGCTTCTGGGCAATTTGTTGTGAATCTGGGCAGTGGAAGCGCAACGGTCACTTTGAATAATAATACCAGCTATACATTAATCACACTGAAGAGTGAAATTCAGAATCAATTGGATAGCGCATTTGGAGGCGGTGTTGTAAAAGTAGATGATAGAGCAGGAAAGTTGGGGTTAACATCAACTGTTAAGACCAACTCGTTTAACGTGACTTTATCAGCTGGGTTAAGCAATTTATTCGGACTAGCCGCTAGTACTTCCGGAGGGATCATTCATTCTGGTTCTACGATCACAGCTAATGGTGTTAATAGCATTATGGGATTTGCAAAGGGCATCAACATTGCTTATGGAGTTAACGACCAATTTCGGCTGGCGGTAGATGGCGGTGAACAGAGAACAATAACACTATCATCTAAGCTCTATGCTACAAAAAGTGATCTTGTTAATGAGATTAATAATCAAATTGGTAGTGATGCTGTTGTTACTGGAAAGGTTCAAGCTCGACTTACAGTCGATAACAAAATTGAATTTGAGTCTGTGACCACCGGATCGGCATCTTCTGTTGCTGTGCTAGCACCCGATGCTTCCGATCAAAGTGCTTTAGGGGTTTTAGGCTTCAGTGCTGTAGTAGGAGGTATCTTAGGTGCTAATGATATAGCTGCCGGAATAAATATAAGTGGTGTTGCGAATAACCCAGATCAATACAAGCTTACAGTTGTTCTGGGCAACAGATCGGCTATGATCAATTTATTGGACCAACCTAATATTGAAAGAGCTACTAATATAGGATCAGGACTAACTACACGTGATGCAGTCGTGAAAGGTTTACAGGCAGAACTGGATAAAGCGTTTGGTATAGGCGCACTACAAGTGGTTTTACACGTCAGCGGAGCGATCGAGACTTTGCTATTGAATACTTTAACTGCGACATCGAAGTTTTCAATCAGTTCTATTACAGGTGCTTCAGGCGTCAGTACGATGTTCGATAGTTCAGTGGCCGCTGGTGGGACGCTTAAAGCTATTCTTGGAACAACACCGACAAATGTTCGAACGACAGGTATAGACGCACAGAATCGTTCTCTTGCCGGCAACACGTTGCTGTTAGACTTAACTGATCGCGATCACAACAATCTTGGATTGACCGTAGGTAACATCATTGCCTTTAATGGTACTCAGGACGGAAAAGGCTTCAGCACTTCTGTGGAAGTGAAGCAAGATACGACAGTGGGGGATCTCATGGCCCTTATGCGATCAGTTGAAGCGTTTAATGGAGCTTCAGTTGGATTGGATCTGATGAAAGGAACTATCAGTATCGAAGGAAAAAAGGGTGCCCGGTACGATTTAAGCAACCTTTCTCTTTCCGCTCAGCAATCCTTTACAGATTCCACTCCTGTAGGTGGGTTCAATCGCCCGCTTGGGCAATTCCATATAGTACGACAGGCACAAGATTCTTCAAGAGACTCGTCCGTGCTTGTACAGGTTGGAGCGAACCAATGGATAACCGATTCTATCGATGTGAATAGTGCCGATACGGGCTCGTTACGGTTGACAAACATTGATATCAGCACATCCTCACAGGCTCGTTGGGCTACGTCAGTAATCGATAATGCTATGGATCGAATATCGGATGAACGTGCAAAGCTCGGAGCTATACAAAACCGTTTGGAGAATACAATTTACGATCTAAGTATATTCTCTGAGAATTTGACTGCATCGGAATCACGAATTCGGGATGTTGATATAGCAAGAGAGACGATGTCCTACGCCAAAAGCAGCATTCTTTCCAATGGTGCTGGTACTATACTGGCAAAGGCTAATCTACAATCTATGCAAGTTCTTCTCTTAATAAGGTAGTTTATTTCGATTAACAGACCCTGATCGAGAAATCAATCAGGGTCTGTTAATATTCTCCCTACAAAAAGACAAAGACAAAGCCGATAATAAAGTAGAACAGTATACTTTGATGGGGGTTTGCGTATGATTTTGGAACTGATAGGAAAGCAATATGAATTTGAAAATAACACGGAAGAAATCCCTTCCATCCTGCAAACAATTGAATCATCAGTTTCAACTCACAGTTTATATGTCCAAAGTATTGTAGTGGATGAACAAGAGGTACATGTACCGTTAGATGATTATATTTTAGAACATATAGAGACTGTTGACCGGATTGAAATAATTACGGTAGATCACAAAGAAATGGTTAGTTCTCTGGTAAGTGAAGGTACAGATTACCTTGCACGAGCATTACCTTCAATGAACCGGTTGGCAGACCTTTTTTATCAAAATCCTGATAAAGAAACTTGGGCTCGCTTGGATCATTTTTTGGAGGCCATCGGTTGGTTTGACACTATACTGGGAACATTGAGTCAAGTGTTCACAGAAGATACTAATATTGATACAATAAGAAATGACTTGCAAGCCAGATTAGTTGATTTTCAGGAGTCCTTGTTAAACCAAGATACGGTTTTGATCGCGGACATGATTATTTATGAATTTATGCCGTTATTCGAAAATCTTCAGACAAGTCTGGATGCTATAAAGAATGAGGTTAAAGAATATGATACTAATTGATAATGTGGCGTATTTGAAAAAAAGACAGCCAAATCTTTGGAAATTTTTTAAAGCAGTAGAAGACGAGGTGAACACCACTGATTATGCTGTTTCAGCCAGTAAAGCAGGGAACTCTTGTTTAACAATTACGTTAGATGGCAAAGAGAACTATATTCACAGCAAATATAATCCTGTTGAAGAAGCAGAACGTTGGATGCAAAAGTATGAAGAGAATATGGATAGTTATGAACATATATTTTTCTATGGAGTTGGGCTTGGATATCACATTGAGACATTGATGGAACGTTATCCAGATAGAAGCTATTCGCTTTATGAACCGGACGTAAATGTATTTTACCAATTGATTTGTTCTAGAAAGCTGGATAGCTTTCCTACGAAAAACTTAAAAAATTTCTTTGTAGAATTCATGGAACCATTTAAAACTTTAGCGATTGAACAAATGGTTAGTTTGATGCTAAAAAACGTTCTTATTATTGTTCATCCGGTCTATGAACGATTGTTCGCGGAACAAACGAAATCGTTTCTGCAAAATTTTAAAAATTCACTTCTTAAAAAGTATAGCATTCAGTCTGCCACTAAGATGTATGAACGGTTATGGACAGTTAATAGTCTTTACAACTTCACTAAGGTTTTGGAAACTCAAAATATATTCCGAGAGAAGAAACACATATTTTCAGGTAAACCAATTGTAATGGTAGCGGCGGGACCCTCCCTTGAAGATGAAATAGACAATCTGAAAAAGATTAAAAATGAAGGACTAGCTTATATTATCTCAATTGGATCAGCTAATAGAGCATTGATTAAGAATGGTATTTTTCCGGATGCAGTAACAACATACGATCCTAATACTAATAATCATCTTGTTTTCGAAGAAATTATTGAGGATAAATTGGAAATACCGATGATATTCGGTACGAGCGTAGGCTACAAGACTGTACAATTATACCCTGGTCCTATGTTATACATGATTACAAATCAAGATCCTGTATCGTCATATTATTTAAAATTGGAACCGGGTGAGATAGTCTCTGATGCGCCAAGTATCGCTACGGTCACCGTGGAGTTGATGTACAAATTGGGGGCAGAACTAATTGTGTTGGTAGGGCAAAATTTTGGGTACAGAAACGATCAGTTCTATGCTAAAGGGATTGAATACTCGTATCGGGAGAGTGAGCAATTATCTGAAGCAGAGAAAGAAACACTAATTCTTGTCGATGGTGTTGAAGGTGAGCAGGTCCAATCGCATTATGGACATAACTTGGCTAGACATCAAATGGAACACTATATAGAGAATATGCCAGGTATTAGAGTAATAAATACTACCAAAGGCGGTGCAAAAATCAAAGGAACTGAATTCCAAGCCTTAGAAGAAGTGATGCATACTCATTTCCTTAAAAAAGTAGTAGACGCTGCTTGGTACGAAGGAACCAAAACAAAATATGACACTGAATCAATGCAAAAGCAGATCAATCGGATGAAGGCAGAGTATGAAAGTTTTCATGGCCTATTTGATAGGGTTGTGAAATTATTGCGTAAGCTGGATACCTTAAATAAATTTAATGAACTAAATCAACTTGCTAAGTTATTTCCAAAATTAGACGATGCTTTTAAAAGACTTACCGCTAATGATTTCTTTAATGTTTACGTTAGGCCGATGGTAAAGGCAGAACATGAAATACTTGCTAGACAAGCACAAGTGGTTAGAGAAAGCTGGGATATTCAGGAAAAATCTATGATTACTTTAGAGGCTTTTAGTCAATATTTGTATTCGGTACAAGAAGCGTTTGTATCAATTGAAGATATGTTTCTAAAATTGCAAACCATTATTTCCATGACTATTGAGGAAATGAAAGAAAATCAATCGTTTGTAAAAAAAGGAGAATGAGTTGAGTGGTTACTGAACAGATGGAATTCTGGCAAGGAAAGTTTGGACAAGAGTATACGGAACGCAGTACTTTTACACCAAAAGAGATAGATCTGCTATATGTAGAGCAATATGGTATTTCCCGAACCGATATGAACAAGAGTTTTTTGGATAGCCAATCTATTAACCGCATACTGGAGGTTGGATGCAACACAGGAAATCAATTATTGCACTTACAGTCCAATGGCTATGAACATTTGTATGGCATAGAACTGCAGTCTTATGCCGTTGAGAAATCGAAGGGACTGTCTCAAAGAATCAATATTATCCAAGGGTCAGCTTTCGATATCCCTTACAAGGATAGTTATTTTGATTTAGTTTATACTTGTGGAGTTTTGATCCATGTTGCTCCTGATGATATTAACAAAGCGCTTCAAGAAATATACCGGACAAGCAAGCGTTATATATGGGGGTTTGAATATTACTCTGGAGAATATGAAGAAATTAATTATAGGGGTCATGAAGGTAAATTATGGAGAACAAATTTTGTTGACTTATATTTGAAGCTGTTTCCTGATTTGAAATTGATAAAAGAACAAAAGTATCCTTATCTGACCAAAGAGAAGCATGTTGATCAAATGTTTTTATTGGAGAAGCCACAAAGCTAATGAATTCTACAAAATTCACAAAAAAAGTGAGTGAATTTATGAATAGAAAAATTAATTGTGCTGTTATTGGGTTAGGGAAAATCGGTTTATTGTATGACTTAGAATCAAATAGAGAAAAACCATCGAGTCATACATTAGCCTATCATCTAAATGATAACTACAATTTGGTGGGTGCTGTAGATCCCTTGGTTGAAAAAGAACTCATATTAGAAAAATTTGTTCCCTCGGCAAAGTTTTATCCGAAAGTAGAACAATTATTTTATAATCACGCAATAGATGTGGTGAGTGTCTGCACACCTCCTTATAATAGATATCATTTAATCCAAAAAATATTGGAATACAGTAGTCCTAAAATTATTTTCTGTGAAAAACCTATCGAAAGTTCTTTTGTAAATGCAAAGAAACTGATCTCTTTAATAAATCAAACAGATACAATACTGATCCCTAATTTTTCACGTCGTTGGAACCAAGGGATGCAAAAGGTTCGCGAATGCATTATTGATAACGTATATGGGAGACCAATCAAAATTCATGTTAGATATACTCGAGGAATCTTTAATACTGGTTCGCATTTATTTGATCTCATAAGATTTATGCTTGGAGATATAGAAGAGGTAAGAGTGTTGGAGAAAATTACAACAAGCGCAGAGGAAGAAGGTGAATATTCGTTCACGTTCCACTTTCGTGTTAACTCTAATATCATTGGTTATGCAGAGGCCTTCAACGATCAGAACTACTATATGTTTGAAATTGATATATATTTTGAATATGGGAAAGTTGAAATCATGAACAGCGGTAACGAAGTAAACTATTATAGAACAGGAGATCATCCATTATTTGAGGGGTGGAAAAGTCTTCAGAAAGAAACAACACAAACTAATTTACTGCAAGATTCAAACCTGAAAAATGCTATGTGTCATATAGCCGATATATTATTATACAATGAAAAGCCTGTGGCTAACGAATCTGATGGAATTTACCCATTAATGGTTGCGGAAGCATTAATGAAGTCATTTATTAATAAGGGTTCATTAGAAAAGGTGGAACAATTATGAGTGAGCTTGCTTTGTTTGGTGGAAAACCTATTAGAAATAGACCGCATCCTTGGGTAAATACAATGGGAGAAGAAGAGATAAATGCGGTTAACGGCGTGATGAAATCAGGAATTGTTTCTGCGTTTCTTGGCCGGTCAGGAGAAGGCTTCTTAGGAGGTCCTAAGGTTCAAGAAATAGAGAACTGTTTTTCGACAAAATTTGGAACTGAATTTGCCATTTCAGTTAATTCTGCAACTTCTGCGTTGCACACCGCTGTTGCCGCTTGTGAGATCGGTCCCGGAGATGAAGTACTAGTTACCCCTTATTCTATGGTTGCCACAGCTAGTGCTATTTTGATGAATGGCGCTGTGCCTATTTTTGTTGATATTGATGAGCATACATATAACTTAAATCCAAAAGAAATTGAAAAATGGATAACACCTCGTACTAAGGGGATCATTGTTACCAATTTATTTGGTCTGGCTGCAATGATGGACGAAATTATTTCTATAGCACGAAAGCATAATCTTTACGTAATTGAAGATAATGCTCAAGCCCCCGGTGCAAAAATAAATAACAGGTATTCCGGTACAGTAGGAGATATCGGAGTATTTAGTTTAAACTATCACAAAATTATCCATAGTGGTGAAGGCGGCATTCTTTTAACTAGAGATGAGAAATTAGCACGTCGTTGTCGGTTGCATCGTAATCATGGTGAAATGGTTGTAGATGACGAGAAGGATTACGAAACCATTACTCTAGGAAATAATTACCGGATGAGTGAGTTGCATGCAGCGATTGGCATAGAACAATTAAAAAAATTGGATCATTTGTTGAATTTGCGGAGAATATTGGGGGAACAAATTACGAGTGGTCTGCAATTATTTGAGGGTTTGAAAGGGGTTCATATCCCGCAAGGTTTTGAGCACACCTATTATGCATATCCAATTCAATTCATTCATCAAGTGTGGGGTATATCGAGAAAAACATTTTCGGATGCGATGAATGCAGAGGGCTTTCCACTTGGTACTGGCTATCAAAAACCAATATATCTCCTCCCTATGTATCAGCACAAAAAAGTTTTCAATCATACAAACTATCCGTTCTCTCTTATAGAAAAACCTGTACAACAGTATGAGCGAGGAATATGTGCTGTAACGGAGAAAATGTATTTCGAAACATTATTGATTGCAGATTTATGTAGGTTACCGTATGAATCGTACGATATTGAGACGTTTATAGAAGCGATTCAAAAGGTTTGGAATGAAAGAGGGAGATTGGCTCATTATGAAAGAAATTATACTCCTATGCCATGATCCTGGTGGTTTTGATGTCATTAATCCAGTTTATAAATATTTTGTTGCCAACGGAAAAGAGAATGTTAATTATTACTGTGTAGGTCCAGCTGCAAAGTTAAACCCTCTTAACGGACAAAAACAGGAATCAGTAATTAAACTTCTTAATCAAAAAATTGAGAAAAACTCACTTTCTTTGCTTGTGACAGGTACAAGTTGGGGAAATGATATTGAACTACAAGCAATAGAACTTTGTAAACAATCTGGGATAGTCACTGTAGCAATATTAGATTATTGGTCAAGCTATTATTCAAGGTTTCAAGCGGATGAAAGAACGATATTTCCTGATTATTATATAGTAATGGATGATATTGCACAAAGCGAGGCTGTAAATGAAGAGGTGCCTAAAAATATTATTAAGGTACTAGGGCATCCTGGATTAGACCAATTTATCAAATATTATAAAGGGATGAGTAAAAAAAATGATAAAGGAGATAAAAGGAAGATACTCTTCCTTTCTCAACCAATATCATTAGTATATGGGGACATGTATGGATATACAGAACACAAAGTAATTAATGATTTAATTTCTATTATGGATATATTGCCGCACTATGAATTAGCTATAAAATTTCATCCAAAAGAAGATCCAACATTAATTAAAAACTATGCATTCTTAGAAGAAAAGGGAGACTTAAGTGATTTAATTAAAAATTTTGATATTATCATAGGAATGGCTACAATTGGACTCTTGCATGCAGCGCTAATGGGGAAAGTTGTAATAAGCTATCAGCCGAATATTCTTAAACCAGATGGATGTATTACTAATAAACTAGGTATATCTAGTTTAATAAACAATTATGAGAAGCTGCATGATGTACTGAAATTTATCGATTTGGACAATACCACTTCTAATTTAGACAAGATATTAAACCAATTCATCTGGTCTGATGGTGAGTCAACCCACAGAGTATGCCAATTTTTAAGCTTTCTTAATAAATAGTTTGTAAAAAAGGTGATTAAGGAGGAAATTAAAAGGCGTGAAAAGAGACAAAGACGTTTTTCTCCAAGGGAAGTATGTGGCTTTAAAAGCGTTAAATGAAAGTGATGTTGAAAATAGTGACTGGTATGATTGGTTTAATGATGAAGAAACAACGAAATATATGCAAAAACATTATTATCCAAATACAAAAGCTGAACAAATGGATTATTGGAAAAACCATATCAAGGGCTCTAGGGACCGACTGCAGTTAGGTATCTATGATACTAATGGTGGTCCGTTGCTGGGTTGTGTTGGTTTGTATCCGATTGATTATATTAATAGAAAAGCGGAAATATCAACAATAATCGCTGAGAAATCAACAAGAAATGTCAAATATTTTTTTGAATCTAATAAATTGATTTTACAGCATGCATTCTATTCATTGAACTTGTATAGAGTTTATGGGGGCTCTATAGTTAAGGAGTTTGCTGAAGCTATGTGTAAGTTTTATGGTTTTGAAATCGAAGGTGTTATGAGATCTGAAGTCTATAAAAACGGGAAGTATCATGATACTTATTTGATCGGATTAATGGAGTCGGAATTTAAATTCAGAAAGGAATTTGTAGATGAATAATTCAAGTTTACTTGATCAATTAATTCAAGAAGTATCTGCTATTAATCCACTACAAAAGAAGAGTTTAGACCAATATTTTACACAACTAAGCTCTGAAGAAAAACAGGGGATGAATAACTTTGCGGATGATTATATAAGTTATTTGAAGAAAAATAATTATACAATTGGGGAGATAGCACAAAATTATTCGTGGATGTGCAAAGAGGTTCTAAGGGAACAAATTTATTTTAAACGGAATGGCCGATATAGATTTGACAAGCTAGAAGACACTTATAAGAATGTTTATTCTAATGAGGGGTATATGGAAAAATATATGATCGGTGTGGGCGTATCCCAGATGCTTTGGAAAAATCATCACGACATGTTTTCGTTTTGGTTAAAGCATATCTGTTCTGTCCAATTAGACAAGTATTTGGAAATTGGTGTAGGTCATGGGATGTTTTTTAAAAATGCTATAATTTCAGGTAATTTCTCTGAATATTGGGGAGTTGACATTAGTGAGACTTCACTTGCTATGGCAAAGGATGTCGTAAATGATGTAGCGTCAAATAAACAAGTTAATTTTATGCTTAAAGATGTGCTGGAAGTTAACGAGTTTGATGGTTCGATTGACTTTGTCACTATGGGAGAAGTATTAGAGCATGTAGAGAAACCGGAATTGCTTGTGAATAAAATTGCAAAGATGTTGAAGAAAGACGGAAAAGCCTATATATCAACATGCGCTAATGCACCGGTTATCGATCACATCTATTTATTTAATAATATTGAAGAGATCCGACAACTCTTTTATAGCAGTAATTTGGAAATTATGGATGAAGTCATAATATGTAATGATAATACTCCAAAAGACCAATGGGATAGCGAGAGAGCAAATTTAAGTTATGCTGCGATTGTAGTGAAAAATAAGTAATGCAGGGAGACATTTGTTGATGCTCAAAGTTTCAAACTTAGCAGATTTTATGTCACAAATTCGCCAAATGGAGAATAATGCCTCTACTTTTGAAGCATATGGTAATATTTATTTTTTGAAAAATTTTACGGTAGATAGAATTGATCCGTTTCTAAAGTACTATTTACTAAATGAAAAAATAAGGCCTAATATAGTATACGGAACTTACGATAATATAACACAAGAGATACTGGATGATGGTTCAAGCCTTCATACAACTAACCCGGATGTTGTTGTGCTTTCGTTGATGCTCGAAACATTTGATATGAGCTATAACCGTGAGGGTTGGAATTATGAGGAGACAAAAAAGTCATTAAAGTCCCTATATGAACTTATTGCCACCAAAACTAAATCCTTGCTTGCAATCAATACTTTTATTCCTCCTTTTTATAATGAAGCCGGACTTATTCGAAGTGTTCAAGACCGCTATCATCAAATGTTACTAATAAATCAATTTGTGCGTGATTATGCGGTAGAGCATAGCTCTCGCTTTTTCCTCATGGACTGGGAGCACATGATCCGTCAACTAGGTGAGCAGGAAAGCATAGATTATCGATATTGGTATACTTCCAAGGCTCCCTTTAAAAGCAGCTTTCAAAGCTTATACGCTTTAGAGATAACGAAAATCGTCAGAGCGCTTAAAGGAAAAACCAAGAAATGTATTTTGCTTGATTGTGATAATACACTTTGGGGTGGAGTTGTCGGGGAAGACGGAGTAGAAGGAATCAAATTAGACAGCAATCATTATCCGGGAAAGGCATATTATGACTTCCAAAAAAGTGTGTTGAATCTAATTAAACGCGGTGTAATGGTAGGGCTAGTAAGTAAGAACAATGAAGAAGATGTCTGGGAGGTACTAAGTTCTCACCCGGATTGTTTGATAAAAAAGTCAGATTTGGCAGTGTGGCGGATAAATTGGAATCAGAAAGACGAGAATATTGCATCCATTATTAAGCAACTCAATATTGGTGAGGATAGTATTGTATTTGTTGACGATAATCCGATGGAATGTGAAATAGTAAGACGATTACTTCCAGAAGTTAGGGTGCTCCAAGTTCCTGAGAAACTGTATGAATATCCGAATATTCTTTATAAGGAAGGATTGTTTGACAAGATTACGGCAAGTCAAGAAGATCAGGATCGCACGAAAATGTATCAAGACGAGACTGCAAGAAAATCAGAGCAATCTAAATTTAGCAACTTAGAACAGTTCTTGTCTTCACTAGAGCTACAGGCAATAATCCATCCTGCAAAAACGAATGAAATACAACGAATTGCACAATTAACACAAAAAACAAACCAGTTCAACGTTTCGACCAAAAGGTACTCTGAAGAGGAAATCAAGAATTTAACGGAATATCCAAACTGTGTATACTCACTTAGAGTTCAAGATAAATTTGGCGATTATGGCTTGACAGGCGTATTCATTGCGAAGTTATCACAGAATATTGGATATATTGACACCTATTTGTTAAGTTGCAGAGTACTTGGAAGGAATGTCGAACTTGCATTTATCCATCAGTGCATGAATGATATTGAGCAGATGTTTGGAATAAAAACATGGGAAGCAAGCTATGTACCTACGAAAAAAAATCAGCAAGTTTCAGATTTTTGGGATAGAATTGGCTTTGACTTAGAAAAAACTATTGATGATGAAAAAGTATATGGATTAATCAAGCCTAATAGAAAAGTGGAAAATATATCTTATATTAAGATTACGGAGGAATGATCATGGAACAAAGAATCAAAGAAGTAATGAGCAAAGTGTTTGGTTTGAATATTGCGGCAATTAATGAAGACTCGTCTCCGGACACAATAGATGCATGGGATTCTATAAATCATATGACACTGATTTTATCCCTGGAACAAGAGTTTGGCATCGAATTTAATGATGATGTACTAGACAACACGTTAGACTTTAGAAGTATTTTGAATTATTTATCCAAACATTAGGTTAGTCTATCTTGAAGTGGAGCAAAAATATGAAAATAAATGCTATTGTAGCCACTCGAATGACCTCATCACGATTGCCTGGTAAAGTTATGATGGATTTATATGGTCAGCCGGCATTAGTTAGGTTAATAGAACGTCTCAGACAATCGAAATTTATTCAAAACATCGTAATTGCAACTACAACCAATAATGAGGACGATGTTATTGAACAAACCGCAGCAGCTCAAAACGTACTATTTTACCGCGGAAGTGAAGAGGATGTCCTTGCACGCACTGTAGAGGCTGCTGAAGCAATTGATACGGATTATATTGTACAAGTGACGAGCGATTGCCCGCTTATTGACGCGGAAACAATTGATACAGTTATCGGAAGAATGCTTGAGCATCCTTACTTGGACTATGTCGGTAATGATCTGATCAGAACGTATCCACTCGGATTCGGCGCGGAAATTTTCAGAACAAAGACATTATCCGAAATTAATAAAATTACCCAAGATGCTGCTGATCGTGAGCATGTTTCTTTGTATATTTATGAGCGACCTGAAAAGTATAAACTCTCTAATGTGGAAGCACCTGTTTATCTGAGACACCCCGAATACCGTTTAACTTTAGATACAGTGGACGATTATAACCTGATCAAACATATTTTCGAGAAATTATATCCGTGTAAACAGCATTTTGGACTTTTTGATATTGTTAAATATTTTCAAATCCATCCTGAGCTAGCTTTAATGAATAAACTCATCCAGCAAAAAAAGCCAAGGTAGATCAGGAGGGCATAAAGGTATGGACGGTTATTATAGAGGTAAGAAGATACTAATTATCGGAGGCACAGGTACAATTGGGAAGAGCCTACTACAGACCATGTTGTTGGATCGGCCCGACGTTATTAGAATATTAAGTCGGGATGAGTACAAACAATTTAAGTTACAGCAACAGTATTCCGAGTATACAAATATTCGTTATTTAATAGGCGACGTTAGAGATGCAGAGCGTGTGCAAAGAGCGATGCAGGATATTGATTATGTATTTCATGCAGCTGCAATGAAGCATGTTCCTTCGTGCGAATATAACCCGTTTGAAGCTGTTCAAACCAATATTATTGGCACACAAAATGTTATCCAAGCATCCTTAGCGGCAGGTGTAAAGAAAGTAATATTCACAAGCACAGATAAAGCGATTGCACCGACCAATACATACGGTGCTTCAAAATTAATGGCGGAACGATTAGTGGCATCTGCACAATACTCGAGAGGGTCTCGCGGGACTATATTTGCTGCGGTACGTTTCGGAAATGTTATGGGATCTAGAGGATCGGTTATCCCCCTTTTTAAATCACAGATTGAAAGTAGAAGGGCGATAACGATTACAGATCCGAATATGAGCAGATTTATGATGACATTGAAACAAGCCACGGAATTAACATTGAAGGCCATGAGTTTTGCTCAGGGTGGAGAGATATTTGTTCTAAAAATGCCAGTTGTTCGTTTAAGCGATTTGGCAAATGTTGTAATAGCTAAGATGGCCAATAAATTAGGGTTGTGTGGAGAAGAAGAAATAAAAGTAGAAAGTATAGGCCTACGTCCAGGAGAGAAAATGTATGAAGAACTCATGACGGTTGAAGAGTCTAAAATCGCAATTGAATTGCCTGATATGTATATTATAAGAAATGTATACTTCGACTATGTTGCTGCTTATGAGGGGGGCGTACCGGCGCCAATTCAAGAATACAGTTCTCATAAAGTTGAACGTGTTTCATTAGAGGAACTATCCGATATGATCAAAAGCACCGGCGTCTTTGAATAGTCTTTAATCGAAAGAGAGCCGATAATGAACATAAAAATATTAGTTGGCGCAAGTAAAAACATCGGATTAGGTCATCTCTCAAGATGCGGCATGCTTGCGTCTTTCATGGAACATAATGACTTGAAAATAGAGTTGTATGTTTTGAGGGATCCGTCCCCGGGTAACCAAGTTGAATTAAATTATCCAATAGTAACTTACGAAGAGTTCTACCAACTATGCACAAGGAACTGTCCCGAAGCTATCATCTTCGACATGCCGTTACAAGTTCTGCGGTTGGAATTTATCCAAAAAATAAAAAAACTGGGTATTCAAACCATTATTTTTGATGATGATGGAGAACTATGCGATAAGGATTATTGCAGTATTCTTATCTCATGCAGTGTGAAGTTCTTGAATATTGATTCAAATATTATCCGTAAAGGGCCGAACTATATCCTGCTGAATCCTTCTTTTCGTGAAATTAGGAAAAAAGAAAAATTAATTAATAACGAAATAAAGAAAGTGTTGCTTTCTTTCGGAGGATCTGATCCTAATCAGATAACACTTAAGGTGTTATCAATGTTTAGGGGTTTTTCTGACTACAGCTTTGATATTACAGTAGTTTTAGGAAAGTTATCTGATGAACTACCTCCAAATTTATTGGAAAGCCATCTTAATGTTAAGGTGTTACGTAATGTTTTAAATATGTCGGAGCAATTGGTTGATACAGATTTAGCTATACTCTCCGGTGGTATGACTATGTATGAAGCGTGTTGTGTTGGCACACCTGCAATCATCATTAGTCAAAATCAGCAGCAGAATCAAGAAGCCTCATATTTACATCAACAGGGTTGTGTTTTAAATGCTGGTATGCACGATCACATAACTGAACCTGTTTTGAACAAAGTTATTAAAGAGCTTCAGGACAAAAACGTTAGGATGCAACTTTCACAATACGCTGCACAGTTAGTGGATGGAGAAGGTCTTGCCAGGGTTACTAACATAGTCAAGGATGTGCTGAGATGATTCCTTTAGTTGCACCCAGAATGGAAGACGATGACATTCAAATATTCAGGTTATATCATGGGCCACAGGAAAAACTGACACAGTATGTACAGCAATTCGAAGAAAAATTTTTAACATATATCGGGAAAAAATATGCTTTAGCCGTGAACTCGGGGACATCTGCATTGCATCTAGCGTTGCTCGGGCTAGAGATTGTGCCCGGCGATGAAGTGATCATACCATCGTATACTTGTACTGCATTATTAAACGCAATCCTTTATGTACAAGCTATCCCCATTCTTGTGGACTGTGAATTTGACGTTTCCAATTCTCTTTATACATTATCGGTCGAGAAAGTGAAACACTGTATTACCTCCAAATCTAAAGCAATTATTTTTCCTCATATGTTTGGTAAAGCAACTGTTATTGAACCTTACTTACAGTTTGGTTTACCTGTTATAGAAGACGGCACATTATCTTTAGGAGCAGTTGATGTATATGGTAGCCGAGTCGGTTCTAAAGGCACGCTATCTATTTTTTCAGTTCATGAGTCTAAAATGATCTCCGCCATATCTGGAGGTATCCTGCTTACGGATGATGAAAAGATTTTTTTTCGAATGAAAGATTATTTGGAGAACAGTGACCATGAGAAAGTTTACTCTGTTAGATATAATTACACATTGCCTTCAATAAATGCGGCTCTAGGAATAAATCAACTTGGAAAAATTGATAGTTTTATTCATCGACGCAGATATCTTGCAAATTATTACTCACAACGCTTGTCGTCATATGAGTGTATAGAACTTCCCAAGGTAACAGAGGATAATGTATTTTTTCGATTTATGATTAGATTGAAGAATGGGATAAGACCTGAGGATGTATTAAAATATGGAGAGTCAAAGGGTATTCAGTTTGGAAGAGGGGTTTACCCGCCGCTGCATCGATATTTAAATCAAGATCAAGATTTATTTCTGAATTCTGAAGCAGCAGTTCAATCCGTCATTTCTATTCCTACACATCCTTCTATTGCAAATAACGAAGCTGAGTACATAATGGATGTATTGGAAGAACTGTTACAGAATAGGAAAAGTGGTGAATTGGTGTGAAAGTAGTAGGTATTATTCAGGCCCGTACAGGTTCGACACGTTTACCAAGCAAAGTACTAATGCCGCTAGGAAACAGAACTGTTTTAGAGGTTGTTATTGAAAGAGTAAGAGCGGCTTGTAATTTAGACCAAGTTATTGTTGCAACAACCGTGGAACCGAGAGACCAAGGAATTGCAGAGCTTTGCGAGAGATTGAATATACTTTGTACAAGGGGGTCAGAGTCCGATGTGCTTGAAAGGTATTATCAATCGGCAAAACAATATGGTGCGGATGCCATTATTCGAGTAACATCCGATTGTCCCTTAGTGGATTCGAATACTATCGATGAAATAGTTCGGATTCATAGGGCGTTACCCCATTATGATTATATTTTAAAAGATAAGATGCCCATTGGACTTACATCGGAGTTATTTACTATGAAAGCTCTGGAAGACGCATTTATGAACATGAACGCTGATCACCACCGCGAGCATATCGTCACTGCTTTTACGGAATATACAGATCGCTATCGAAGCTTTATATACGAATGTCCTGGATTATTAAATAATCCTCAGCTAAGATTAACATTAGATACGCGTGAAGATTATGAACTATTGAGTACATTATTTCATGTTTTTAGCGAATCCGCCCCGTTAATTTCTGTAACAGAAGTTGTTGCATTTATGAATAACCAACCCGAGCTAAAGGCCTTAAACGATTCTACAAAAAACAGCCTTCCATAGAAGGGTAAGGAGAGTACATGTACATCGACATTCATCAAAAGAAATGGGACCAATTACACGAAAAAAATCAATTTCGTTTAAAGTATCCGAATGAAATGGTTATTCGATTTATTAGGGGGAATTTCCCTAGTCCTGCAGAATCCCATGTATTAGACTTGGGATGCGGGGCAGGAAGACATGTCATTTGTTTAGCGTCGGAAGGCTATCGAATGACGGGCATCGATTTTTCAAAACCTGGGTTGGATTACACTCAAGGAATTCTTCATTCGTTAAATTTAGAAGCTCAGCTAGTACAGGGCTCAATCACCGAGTTACCCTTTGAGAACGGATGTTTTGATGGGATAATCTCGTTTAGTGTTATTTATTATTTTACAACTTCGGATATAAAAGAAATTATATCTGAAATGTACCGTGTCCTTAAAAAGGGTGGAAAGGCTTTTCTTGTTGTTAGAGCTACTGATGATAAAAGATATGGACAAGGTGAAAAAGTAGAAAATAATACGTTTATGTTGAATACTAATCACACTAATGAAGAAGGTTTAATAATGCATTTCTTTGATGAAGAGGAAGTTAGGGGATTGTTTTCTTCCTTTTCACATGTGAGCGTGGGCTTTACAAAGGAAAGCATGAGCAGTACAAATGAGAAGTATAATTCGGATTTATTAATAACTGTTGTCAAATGAGTGGAGTTTTAAAATGAAAAAATTGCTGGTACTTGGTGCAAGCCGTCTGCAAATACCAATATTAAAAAAAGCAAAAGAAATGGGAATTTATACAATAGCTGTAGATTGGGATTCATTAGCACCAGGCAAAAGTGAAGCGGATGAGTTTCATCAAATAAGCACTAATGACGTAAAGAAGCTCCATTTATTCGCAAAAGAATTGATGATTGACGGAATAATTACAAACTCGGATTTTCCCATGAGAACCGTGAGTGTTATTTCACGCGAACTAAGATTGAACGCAATTTCACCTATTTCAGCTCTATTAACAACTAATAAGCTACTGCTCAGGGAAGTATTACATGAGTCAGGCATAACAGGGCCTAAATTTGCTAAAGTCTCTTCCATTAGTGATGTTTTCTTCAAGTCGGAAGAATTAGGCTTTCCTTTTATCTTGAAGCCTGTGGATTCTTCCGCAAGTAGAGGAGTTTATTTAATCCAGAATCATCAAGGGATAGAATATGCGTATGAGAAGGCTATCCAATATGCTAAAAATAAGATATTAATTGCTGAAGAATATATTTCAGGCAGAGAATTTTCGGTGGAAAGTATTACTTATGAGAATAACACCGATATTATTGCAATTACAGAGAAGATAACCTCAGGACCACCAAATTTTGTTGAAACTGGTCACATTATTCCGGCTAATATCACATTAAGTGAGGGCGAATCAATAAATGAACTCATTAGAAGTTCAATTAATGCACTAGGAATAAATAATGCAATCACTCATGCCGAAGTGAAAGTAAATCCAGAAGGTTGCTTTATTATAGAAATTGGTCCTAGATTAGGAGGGGATTATATATCCACCGATTTAGTTCCACTAGCAACTGGATATGACCTAGTGGAAAACGCCGTTCGAATGGCTATGAATTATGAAATGAGATCTTTTCCAAAACTAAATCGTGCAGCCTGCATAGGATTTATGGTAGCTCCACCAGGTATTTTGCAAAAAATAGAAGGGTTGCCCTCTGAGGCTTCACCTGAATTAGTACGAATGGAGTTGTTTGTGAAAGAAGGACAAAGCATTAATAGTCTAAGAAGTAGTCTGGATCGTTTAGGATACATTCTTGTGGAAGGAAGCTCAAACGAAGAAGTTAAAAATAAAATAGAAAATCTGAGTGCTGGTATTAAATTTCATGTCACTGAATTGAACGGAGGATGAGTCATGACTGGTTTTCAAGTAACAAGTAAATATATCGGTGCCAATCATCCACCCCTCATCATAGCCGAAATGTCAGGCAATCACAACCAGTCGTTGGAACGCGCACTAGCGATTGTGGATGCCGCGGCGAAAGCAGGGGCGCACGCGCTGAAGCTGCAAACGTACACTGCAGATACGATGACGCTTAATCTAGCTGAGGGCGAGTTTTATATCGACGATCCGAATAGCCTGTGGAAGGGCAACTCTCTGCATGAGTTGTATCAGCAGGCGTACACCCCATGGGAGTGGCATAAGCCTATATTCGACCGATGTAGCGAACTTGGAATGATCGGATTTAGCACACCTTTTGACGAGACGGCTGTAGATTTTTTGGAATCGCTCAACGTTCCCATGTACAAGATCGCATCGTTTGAAAATACCGATATTCCGCTTATTCGCAAAGTGGCGGCTACAGGTAAACCTATGATCATCTCCACCGGGATGGCTACGGTAGCGGAATTGGATGAGACGGTACGCGCAGCAAGAGCTGTCGGATGTAAAGACTTGGTACTTTTGAAATGTACAAGCACATACCCTGCGACACCAGAAAATACGAACATTTTAACTATCCCGCATCTTAAAGAGCTGTTCCAATGTCAAGTTGGACTTTCCGACCATACGATGGGTGTTGGTGTTGCTGTTGCTAGTGTGGCACTCGGAGCTACCGTGATTGAAAAGCACTTCACACTTCGGCGCGCAGACGGTGGGGTCGATTCGACTTTTTCCATGGAGCCGGAAGAAATGCACTCGCTCGTGATCGAATCGGAAAGGGCATGGCAAGCATTAGGCCAAGTAAGCTATGGGCCAACGGAGAAGGAACGAGCATCATTGGTATTCCGCCGTTCCTTATATATCGCTCAAGATATGCAAGTAGGAGATAAGTTTACAGTAGAAAATCTTCGCGCCATACGACCAGGATTCGGCATGCCTCCTAAACATTATGAAGAGTTGCTTGGTAAAGTCATCAACAAAGATGTGAAAAAAGGAACTCCGCTTTCTTGGGACTTATTATTGTAATTTCAAGGGGGACATATCATAATGAACATTTTACTAACCGGTGGAGCGGGATTTATCGGCAGATGGGTCACCAAGCGCCTTCTTGATGATGGACAAAGCTTGACGATACTGGACGATTTGTCCAACGGCCGTAAGGAAAATCTAGATGAATTTGCCGGGCACCCCGGACTTAAGCGCTTCATAGAAGGCGATATCAAGAATGAGGCTCTTTTGACGGAGCTTTTTAACGAAACGGCTTTCGATATTTGTTATCATCTAGGAGCCTCTATTAATGTTCAGGATTCTATTGATGACCCTCGGACAACTTTTAATAACGACACGATAGGTACCTTCTATGTCATGGAACAATGCCGTAAACACAATACCAAAGTTGTCTTTATGAGTACTTGCATGGTGTATGACCGTTGTACAGATGAGACTGGAATTACGGAACTTCATCCGATCAAACCGGCATCGCCCTATGCTGGAGCTAAGATTGCCGCGGAGAATATGGTTCTCTCTTATTACTATGCTTACGGTTTACCTACGGTCGTGATTCGGCCTTTTAATACATATGGCCCATTTCAAAAAACAGGCGGCGAAGGTGGAGTCGTAGCTATCTTCATCAAGAATAAGCTTGCGGGTCTTGATGTGAACATCTATGGAGAAGGGACTCAGACAAGAGACCTGTTATATGTAGAGGATTGCGCAAGATTTGTTGTTGAAGCAGGATTCACGGATAAAGTGGATGGACAAATTGTAAATGCGGGACTAGGTAGAGATATAAGCGTTAATGACCTAGCCAAATTAATTATTGGTGATGAATCAAGAATTAAGCACGTTGAGCATATTCACCCACAGAGCGAGATTCAAAAACTCTTATGTAACTATAGCAAGGCAAAAGAGCTGCTTGGCTGGGAGCCAAAGGTTACTTTAGAAGAGGGCATAGCTCTGACAGAGAAATGGATTAAGACTAGCTATTTGATGTAATCCCGTAGGGGGATCACGAAACGGAGGCTCGGCATATGGAAAAGCTTGCGCTGCACGGAGGACAACCGGTCCGCAGTCAAATGCTGCAATACGGTCAACAGTGGATTAATGAAACAGATGTAGAAGCCGTGGTGAAAAGCCTAACGAGCGGTTATATCACGCAAGGCCCAGCGATAGAACTGTTTGAGAAGGCGGTTGCTGACTATGCAGGCGTGAAATATGCGGTAGCGTTCTCCAGTGGGACCGCAGCATTACATGGGGCTTGCTTTGCTGCTGGTATCGGTGAAGGCGATGAGGTTATCACGACTCCGATAACTTTTGTAGCAAGCAGCAACTGCGTTTTATATCAAGGGGGCAAGCCTGTATTTGCTGATATTGATGCCACTACCTACAATCTCTGTCCTCATGACACAGAGCGTAAGATTACGGAACATACGAAAGCAATCGTTGCAGTGGATTTTACCGGACAACCGGTACAGATGGAACGTTTTCGCGATTTGGCTAACCGACATGGACTCATTATTATTCAAGACGCTGCTCATTCGCTAGGTGCCCTATATGACGGGAAAAAGATCGGAACGCTTGCAGACATGACTATGTTTAGCTTTCATCCTCTGAAGCATGTGACAACCGCTGAGGGTGGGATGATCGTTACGGATAATGAGGAATTTTATCAAAAGCTCGTGCTGTTCCGCAGTCATGGCATAACTAAAGACCCTGAACTGCTGAATCAGAATGATGGACCGTGGTATTACGAAATGCAAGCGCTTGGCTATCACTACCGGATGACGGATCTGCAGGCATCGTTAGGCACTTCACAAATGAATAGACTAGATGAATTTGTAACCAGAAGAAGAGAAATTGCTGCGCTATATACAGAGGCATTTCGTGATATCCCGGGAATAGTTGTACCCTATCAGCTTGAAAAAGCCAATTCAAGTTGGCATTTATATGTTCTTCGTTTCGATAAGAAATCATATCCGGTCGGCAGAAAAGAGCTGTTTAATGCTTACCGTGCAGAAAATATAGGTGTTCATGTACACTATATTCCTGTGTATAATCAACCGTATTATCAAGAGCTGGGATATGCCCAAGGACAGTGTGCGAATGCGGAAAGCTATTATGAAGAAGCACTTACACTACCGTTGTTTCCCAAAATGACGGATCAAGATGTTCAGGATGTCATAGATGCAACGAAAAAAATAGTTGGGTCTTTTAGGAAAAATCCGGTTTCTATCTAATAATATCCATTTTTTATTCCGATATACTTGTATAAAGGATGTTGGAGGGATGAGCATGGAAGCAAATTTCAATACAACAGGGACGGTAAATCAAGGAGTCGCGACTAGCATTCCAGTTAGAACTGAGAAAGCGACGACAGAATCGGTGGCACCAGCGGTTCAGAGCTTGAGAGAAATGAAGACGGCTGAGTACAAGGGAGAGCATATCCCTATAAGTGAGGAACAACTTATTAAAGCGATTGATAGAGCCATTAAAGCGGCAGAGGGCAGTGCTACATCCTTGGAGTTCTCCATTCATGCACAAACCAAGCAAATTATGGTGAAGGTACTGGAGAAAGACACGGGAAGAGTGATTCGCGAAATTCCGCCGGAGAAGACTATGGATATGGTAGCAAATCTGTGGAAAATGGCTGGCATTCTTGTAGATGAAAAAAGATAAAAGTCAGGTAGGTGAGCATTTATGGTTATGCGTATTAGTGGATTGTCCAGCGGCTTCGATACGGATGGAACTGTAACTAAACTGATGCAGGCCAAGCGAGTGCCCTTAGACAAGTTAGGCCAAAAGAAGCAAACCGTTGAATGGCAAAGGGATGCTTATCGGGAAATTAATACGAAGGTTACAGAGTTTCGTAACACTAAGCTTTTTAACTTCAAGGCGGAAAGCACCTTTAATGCCAAAACAGTTACCATAACAGGAAATACGGATGCAGTTACGGCAAAGGGAACGGCGAGTGCGATAAACACCAATCTTTTGATTAAAGTTGATGGTCTGGCAGTTGCGGCATCCAAGGTTAGTGAAGATACAATTACGACAGATGGCTTCAACCCTACTGCAACGTTAGCAAGTCAAAGTGCCAAATTTGTAAATTCCCCCGTAACAGGTAATTATTCGATAAAGATTAATGGAACGCAAATTTCTGTAGATTCTTCGAAAGACTCTTTGAACGATGTTATTTCAAAAATAAACAAGAATACGAATGTAACCGCGTTTTATGACTCTGCTGAGAAAAAGATTTCTTTCATGTCTAACGCCACTGGGAAAACAAATGGAGCAGACGGTAAAGGGGATGTCATCACATTTGAAGGTAGCTTGCTTACTGATGTTTTCAAAGTCAACACAAACCAAGCTACTGGTCGTATTGCGGGTGCCGATGCACAGGTTACAATTAATGGGCTAAGTACCACCCGTACCAGTAACGTATTCACCTTCAATGGTGTTGAAGTTACACTCAAAAAATCCGGAGGATCCGTTTCAACAATCAGCACCAAGCCGGACACAGACAAGATAGTGGAGTCGATCAAGAGCTTTATTTCCGATTACAATGATATCCTCAAAATCGTAAATGATAAGAGTACCGAAACTAAAAACTCGGATTACGCACCATTGACAGACGCACAGAAAGAAGCGCTCTCTGAGAAGCAAATTGAAAGCTGGGAAAACAAAGCTAAGGCCGGACTTCTACGTAATGATCCTATCCTTGCAAGCATAACCCGCACCTTGCGATCTAATATTTCGGCTATCGTTGATTCAGGATCCAGTAAATATAACTCGCTAGCTTCCATTGGTATTGATACGGGTCAATATTTTGAAAACGGGAAGTTATATTTAAATAATGAGACCAAGCTCCGTGAAGCGATTGAGGCTAATCCAGAAGCGGTGAAAGCAATATTTACTGGAGATGCTACGGATGATAATCCAGCCAAAGCAGGGGTCGGTGAAAGATTATACAGCCAGTTAAATACTGGACTTACTTCGCTGACAACGAAAGCCGGTCTTGCTAATATTTCTTATGATGACAGTCTATTGTCGAAACAAATTTCACTTATAGCTAAAGACATGACAGTCATGCAAAAACGACTGGCTACTATTGAAGACAATTATTATAAGCAGTTTTCAGCTATGGAGACGGCTTTAGATAAATTGAACTCCCAAGGCTCACAATTGATAAGCCAAATGGCAGGTAAATAAGGATGTAGAAGGAGGCCATCTAATGATTAATAACCCACAGGCCAATAAGTATTTAGAAAATGCCATCCAGACTGCTTCGCCGGCTCAATTATTAATCATGCTGTGCGATGGTGCTATCCGTTTTAGCAAGCTCGCTATCCAAGATATACAGAAGCAGCAGTACGTAGAAGCGAATTTGCATATAAACAAAGTTCAGGATATTATTAATGAATTTATCATCACACTTGATAACTCGTCTCCAGTGGCTGAAGGCTTATTAAGGCTATATGATTATTTTCTCTACAGGTTGCTTCAAGCGAACACTAAGAAAGAAGTTGAACCTATAGAAGAGGTTATACAATACTTTGTAGAGTTAAAAGAAACGTGGATTCAAGCTGCGAAAGCTAGCAATGCGGTGCGCCCAACGGCAGGGACACAAGCATGAGCAAGGCGGAAGGAATTCTGCTGCAGGTTGAAGCATTGACTTACCAGATGGTTCAAAATCTGGAGTTTGCAGATTATCACGACTTATCTGAATTTGTTTTTGAGCGAGAAAGGCTTCTTGCGGAAATTAAAGAGGAGCCTCTAGCTGAATACGAGCCGAGAATCAACCAAATCCTTGACCAGGATAAACTGATAGGCGCTAGAATGATGGTGGTTAAGGAAGAAGCTCAGAAAGCGATTGACAAGTTTCAAACTGCGGATAAATACAAACAGGCTTATGATAAGGACTATACACTGGATAGTGTTTTATTCAATAGAAGAAAGTAATTAGTTGCGGAGGGTGAGGATAAATGAGTTTTAATATTGGCGGAACGCCAGTCAAAGGTGTTGTGGTTAATGCTATTGAAATAGGTAAATCAAATGCAGAACAGGTGGTCAATCAGCAAATCAAAGAAGTGCTCAACGACCCCGCCAAAAATACTCGTACTATGCAGCAGCCGTCAGGCCTAAGTTCATTTATGGATATTAAAATCTAAGCTTCCCAATTAAACACTTACCAACAACACCGTACAAACAGGTTTGTGCGGTTTTTTGTTGTGTCCATTATTGAAAATTATTACAACCTTTATTGGGAATACATTCTCAAAACCATCACTTATATCCCATCATTTTGTGCATAAGCCTTGTTTGCCCTGTGGACAATGTGGATAACTCTGTGCACAACTCTTTTGAAAACATCGATGTAAGCTTGCTAGAAGGGCGTTTTTACCTGTGAATTAGTTATTAAGATGATGTTAATACTTGAATTTTCTAAATATTTGGCTAACAATGGGTGGAGATAATTGACATTCTTAATTTGGGGATGATATATTCAAAATGTGGGCTCAGCCCTTATTCCAATTGATTTTATTTGATAATGAAGGGAATGTTTGGCATGCAAGGTAAAGTGAAATGGTTCAACGCAGAAAAGGGTTACGGTTTCATTGAGCGCGAAGACGGAGGGGATGTATTTGTACATTTCTCTGCGATTCAAACAGAAGGCTTCAAGACATTGGAAGAAGGTCAGTCCGTTGAGTTTGATATCGTAGAAGGCGCACGCGGACCGCAAGCTGCTAACGTTACCAAATTATAATTATTCGGTAATTTCGGCAATATTTTGCCCTAATGGTATAGAAGCTTGAACGCTACAGCACCCTGGTTTTTCCGGGGTGATTTTTTTTGTTCACTAAATTGATAGAAAATTCTGAAATATGACAAAAAATAATAGAGGATTTTTGAAGGTGGTTGGGGAATATAGTATACTAGGTACATGAAAGGAGGAGAAGTACAATGAAATTCAACATTCGCGGAGAAAATATCGAGGTTACAGAGGCATTAAGAGACTATGTTGAGAAAAAGCTGACTAAGCTGGAAAGGTACTTTGAAGCTCCCCCCACTTCTGAAGTGTATGTAACGTTAAGCGTGATTAAAGGAATGCAAACCGTCGAGGTGACGATTCCATTAACAGGAGTCATGCTCCGCGCGGAAGAGAAGAATAATGATATGTATGCATCAATTGATCTGGTATGCGACAAACTAGAGAGGCAGATAAGGAAGCACAAGACCAAGGTAAATCGGAAGATACGCCAAGAAGGCGGTATTCGTGATATATTGAAAGTGGACACCCCCGTCCAATTTGAAGAAGATGATGATTATGAACTGGTAAGAACCAAGAGCTTCACACTCAAACCAATGGACATTGAAGAAGCGATTCTGCAGATGAACATGGTGGGACACAGCTTCTTCGTATTTTCGAATATGTTGACGGAGCAGGTTAATGTGGTTTACAAACGACAAGACGGCAAATACGGCCTTATAGAACCCGCCAAATAAATTAGGACATACAGGAGCTTGCCTAACCGGCGGCTCCTTTTTAGGTATAAAGGAAGGCAAATGGCAGAAAGATATAGCAGACAGCATCACAGTTCTTGCGACTCTTGTCGCAAACTGCTACAATTTAAGGCAAACCGTTCTTATAAAAGGGAGATGAGCCCATGTTAGGACTCGTTAAGAAAATATTCGGAGATTCCAACGAGCGTGAAATAAAGCGCTTGATGAGAACCGTCGAAGCTATCAATGAGCTGGAGTCGTCCGTTACGGGGTTATCGGATGAAGAGCTTCGTAACAAAACTGTGGAGTTTCGCGAGCGTTTAGAGAAGGATGAGACGCTGGATGAT
Source organism: Paenibacillus radicis (ex Xue et al. 2023) (assembly GCF_024722015.1). Lineage (GTDB taxonomy): Bacteria > Bacillota > Bacilli > Paenibacillales > NBRC-103111 > Paenibacillus_S. Next base: position 190,376 of record NZ_JANQBD010000009.1, read on the forward strand.
CTGCTGCCAGAAGCATTTGCAGTAGTGCGTGAAGCCTCCAAGCGGGTATTGGGTAAGCGGCATTATGATGTACAGCTGGTCGGCGGTATGGTGCTTCATGAAGGCCGAATCGCTGAGATGAGAACCGGTGAAGGGAAGACTTTGGTCGGAACTCTGCCAGTCTATTTAAACGCGTTGTTAGGCAAAGGGGTACATGTAGTTACAGTCAATGACTACTTGGCCCAACGGGATAGCGCGGAGATGGGAAGAATCTATGAGTTCCTGGGCATGACTGTAGGCGTTAACTTGAATAACTTGGAGCATCCTCAGAAGCAGGCGGCTTATTCTTGTGATATTACTTACGGAACCAATAACGAATTCGGATTCGATTATTTGCGCGACAACATGGTTATGTATAAAGAGCAAATGGTGCAGCGTCCATTGTATTTCGCGGTCATAGATGAGGTGGACTCCATCTTGGTCGATGAAGCGAGAACACCGCTCATTATTTCGGGACAAGCCGCCAAATCAACAGATATGTATTATCAGGCGGATCGTTTCGTGAGCCGGTTGAAGGATGAAGAAGATTACACCATCGATATCAAAATGAGGTCTACCACGTTAACTGAAGCGGGTGTTACGAAAGCCGAGGAAGCATTCGGCATCGAGAACTTGTTCGACCATGCTAATGTGACGATAAACCATCATATTACACAGGCTCTAAAAGCTCATGTTATTATGAAACGCGATGTGGACTATGTTGTTCAAGACGAAGAAGTTGTCATTGTAGACGAGTTTACAGGACGTCTGATGACGGGTCGCCGTTACAGCGAAGGCTTGCACCAAGCTATTGAAGCGAAAGAGCGTTTGCAGGTACAGAATGAATCCATGACGCTCGCAACGATCACGTTCCAGAACTACTTCCGGATGTATCGTAAGCTTTCCGGTATGACGGGTACAGCGAAGACGGAAGAAGAAGAGTTCAAGAAGATCTACGGGCTTGAGGTTATCGTTGTACCTACGAATCGCCCAATGATTCGTCAAGACAACCCGGATATCGTTTATAAATCGGTCAACAGCAAATTCCGCTCGGTAGTGGAGGAGATTGTAAAACGGCATCAGAATAATCAGCCGGTGCTGGTAGGTACAGTATCCATTGAGAATTCCGAGCGTTTATCTGAAATGCTGAAGCGTAAAGGTGTACAGCATAAAGTGTTGAATGCCAAGTACCATGCGGAAGAGGCAGAAATTGTCTCACGTGCAGGTCAGCCAGGCGCAGTGACGATTGCTACGAATATGGCGGGCCGCGGTACGGATATTGTTCTGGGTGAAGGTGTACATGATGCTGGCGGGCTGCATATTATAGGTACGGAGCGGCATGAAAGCCGCCGGATCGATAATCAGCTGCGCGGTCGTGCAGGCCGTCAAGGAGATCCGGGATCCTCACAGTTCTATCTGTCGATGGAAGATGAATTGATGCGCCGTTTCGGTGCCGAGAATATCATGGGCATGATGGACCGTCTGGGCTTCGAGGAAGATCAACCCATTGAGAGCAAGCTGATCTCGAAAGCCGTTGAGTCGGCACAGAAGCGTGTGGAAGGCAATAACTTTGATGTACGTAAAGTTGTTCTCCAGTATGATGATGTGATGAACCAGCAGCGTGAAATTATTTATAAGCAGCGTCGTGAGGTTATGGAATCCGAAAATATCCGTGATATTACACTGGGCATGATAATGCCTGTAGTAGAACGGATTGTCGAAGCGCATTGCCCGGCAGATTTAGTACCGGAAGAATGGGATTTGCAGGCGATTATTGATTATGCTAACGGAACATTCCTTCATGAAGGGCAGTTAACCGCAGATGAGCTGTGGGGCAAGGAAAAGGAAGAAATCGTCCAGCAGATCAAAGATCTTGTAATGCGTACGTATGAAGAGCGGGAGCAAGCAATCAGCGAAGAATTTATGCGTGAGTTCGAGAAGGTTGTCGTGCTTCGTGCGGTTGACTCCAAATGGATGGATCATATCGATGCGATGGACCAGCTTCGCCAAGGAATTCATTTGCGCGCTTACGGCGGTACCGATCCTTTGAGGGAATATCAGTTTGAGGGCTTCGAGATGTTCCAGGAAATGATTCAAAGCATCCAAGAGGAAGTTGCTACGTATATTATGAAAGCTCACGTAGAAGCGAATCTGGAGCGTCAGCCGGTGATTGAAGCTGATATGACTGTCACTGATGGTGAGCCAGCTCCCAAAAAACCGGTTGTAAATGAAGACCGAATCGGACGCAACGATTTATGTCCATGCGGTAGCGGCAAGAAATACAAGCAATGTCATGGTGAAGCTTAAGCAAGATCATGTATTGTATGAGGTCTGGAGGGTAGCCGGTGAAGTGTTGCCGGCCCCTTTTCGTATAACCGGAAAGTATAATTGCAATCTTGTGAATAATTAGGGAGTGGTCGGAATGTTGGATCCGGATGTGAAGCATGATTTACGAGAAACGGCTAAACGGTTAGCTGAGCTTAGGGGGTCTCTTTGACTTAGATCTGAAGCTGGAGCAAATCGCTAACTTTGAGGAAAAGATGGCGGCGCCGGATTTCTGGGATGACAATGAGGAAGCGCAAAAGGTCATCGCAGATATGAACGCTGTCAAAGGCGGTGTCGATCAAATTCAGGCGTTCTCGGCAGAATACGAGGATTTGGAGATGATGGCCGAGCTTGTTCAGGAGGAATTCGATGACAGTATGGCCGCGGACATTAAGCAGGGCATTAAAGCCCTGGTGGCTAAGCTTGAAAACTTCGAGCTGCAGCTGCTGCTTAGTCAGCCTTATGACAAGCTCAATGCGATCCTTGAGCTGCATCCGGGAGCGGGCGGTACCGAGTCGCAGGACTGGGCGGAGATGCTGCTTCGTATGTATCGGAGATGGGCGGAGAAGCGAGACTTCAAAGTCGAGGTGCTCGACTATTTGCCGGGTGACGAAGCAGGCGTGAAAAGTGTGACGCTGCTAATCAAGGGGTACAACGCCTACGGTTATCTGAAGGCTGAGAAGGGCGTGCACCGATTGGTGCGCATATCCCCCTTCGATGCATCGGGTCGCCGCCACACCTCCTTCGTATCCTGCGATATCATGCCCGAAATCGATGATGACGTGGAAGTGGATATTCGTACGGAGGATTTGAAGGTAGATACTTATCGAGCAAGCGGCGCCGGCGGACAGCACATCAATACCACGGACTCTGCGGTACGGATTACACATATGCCAACAGGAGTTGTCGTAAGTTGTCAGACCGAGCGCTCGCAGATCAAAAACCGTGAACGTGCCATGAAGATGCTTCGTTCCAAGCTTTACGAGAGGAAGATCGAAGAGAACCTGAAACATCTTGCCGAGATACGCGGCGAGGTATCGGATATCGCATGGGGCAGCCAAATACGCTCCTACGTGTTCCATCCGTACAGCATGGTTAAGGATCACCGGACTTTAGCAGAAACCGGGAATGTTGGTGCTGTAATGGACGGCGATTTGGATACATTCATCGATGCTTATTTGAGGCAGCAAATCAAACCCGAATCTTCGGAATCCTAGTTATACGGCACGTTTTATTGAATAGACAAACTCGCTCTTTCCTTGAATGGACGGCGCAATCGTTTATCCTCAGTTCATAATTTTAGTCTTTCAAGCAAATCCTACATGTAATGTCTAAACACATACCGCTAATCATAGGAATAGAGGGATAAGCCTCTGTAACTTGCAGCGCGCTATGTGTACGGGGCATCCGCATGTGGGATTTTTTTCGTGCAAGCTATTATGTACTGTACTGGGTATAAACGAAGGGGAGCGAGCCGCCTGTGAACGGTAAAAAGAAGCGAAACCAAAGCTTGAACCAGAATCACCGCACTCATTGGTACAGTGAATATATATTGCTGTTGCTTGGATCTTTGTTAATTGCAACAAGCTTTAATATGTTTCTAAATCCGAACAAGATTGCTTCCGGAGGGACTACAGGAATAAGTATCATAATCCGACAATTATTCGGGATAGAGCCGGCACTTACACAATGGGCCCTTAATATCCCTTTATTTTTAGTCGGTTTGTGGCTGCTCGGACGAAAATTCGGAGCAAAGACGGCAGTCGGATCCGTATTACTTCCGTTATTGGTTTTGCTTACTAGAGGGCTCCCCTCTTTAACAGACAATTTATTGCTGGCGAGTATTTATGGAGGTATTTTGATTGGAATCGGGCTCGGACTTGTTTTTCGGGGAAAAGGCTCAACAGGCGGACTAGACTTGGCTGCACAACTGGTGCATAGGTTTACGGGTATGAGCTTGGGGTTAGCTGTGGCCATGCTGGACGGAATGGTTATTTTGGCCGCGGGAATAGTTTTGTCACCTGAGAAAGCGTTATATGCGCTGATTGGTCTGTTCGTAACGAGTAAAACGATCAATGTCGTGCAAATTGGGTTCAACTATTCGAAGGTTGCTTTTATTATCTCGGGGCAGGCGGAAGTTATTAAGCAAGTCATTCTAACTGAGCTGGATCGAGGGGTAACTATGCTGCAGGCGACAGGCGGATATACGGGAGAAGCTAGAATGGTGCTGATGGTTGTCGTTGGGCAGACAGAGGTAAGTCGGTTGAAAGAGCTGGTGAAGGCGACGGATCCGGGAGCTTTTGTCATTTTGAGCGATACGAATGAGGTGCTAGGGGAAGGCTTTAAAATTCACGGTCAAATAACATAAAAAATCTACACTTCATTACTTGGCACTAATGGTCTATATAAAAACAAGTGGGTTTCATGTAGAATTATGAGTGTTTTAGTGCTTTATTATCATAATTTAGTCAAAAATATGTCAAATTTCACAGAATTATAGTTTTTTTATGTAGTATGATAGTACTTAGTATGGTTATATGTTTTTGTTGATTTGTTAAAGGAGCAGTAGAATATGATTGATATTCATTCACATCTTCTCCCCGGCATTGATGACGGCGCGTCTGATCTGGATGAGACGATTCGTATGGCTAAAATGGCTGTAGAGGAGGGAATTCATACAATAATTTGTACGCCACATCATGCGAATGGCCAATATATGAATCCTGGCGATGGTGTTAATGGATTGGTAAAAGAGGTTCAAATTGTCCTTCAAGAGAACAATATTCCTCTTACGATTTATCCAGGGCAAGAGATTCGTATCAATTTGGATTTTATAGACTCTTATAACGCGAAAGATATCATCTCATTGCATGAATCTAATTACATATTAGTAGAATTCCCATCCAGAGACATACCTAAGTATACCGAGGAATTGTTCCATGAACTACGTGTTCTGGGAATGACTCCTATCATTGCACATCCGGAAAGAAATGCAGAGATTGCTTCCGATCCGTCCAAGCTCGTTCGGTTAATTCAGTTGGGGGCGCTTGCTCAGGTGACCAGCCATTCCATTAATGGGCTGTTTGGCGCCAAAATCCAGAAATTAGCCATAAATATGTGCAAGCAGCAGCTGGTTCATTTTATATCATCAGACGCTCACAATTCGACAAAACGTGCTTTTGGATTACAAGCAGCTTATTTCAGCATTAACTCTCAGATCGGAAAGCAGCAAGTAGCCTACTATCAGATGAATGCAGAAAAGCTGGTTCGCAATGAGAGAGTAGAAACGGTAGTGCCTATTTGGAAGCGGCCCAAGAAATGGTGGTTCTTTTAAAATTTGGCTGGGATATAAAGAAAATTTTGCTATATTTTTTCCATATTTAATGGTATATTTTTGTCGAATCTATTAAAATGCTTGTAAACTTGATTCGACAGAATCTGTTATATTATGTTATATTTTAAAAGTTACTAAATTATGGGTATTTTTACATTGCGGATAATTGTTGGATATGTCTTGAAAATCAGTCTAGCAATGTAGATGCTTAGTATAATAAAAGTGAGAGAGGAATGACATTTATGAAGAAAAAGGTAATGGCGTCAACCTTATCAGCTAGTTTGGTTATTGGTTCTATTATGGGTTTACCGCTTAGCAGCTCTGGGGTTTTGGAGAAGGTTGGTATAAGCAAGGCTTATGCGGCTACTCCAGGCTTAGAGAATATTACGAATGAATTAGTCAACATACATAGCTTCTTGTGGAGCGAAGATGAAAAAGCTCCGATTCGCGCTGTACGCGATAATTTAGCTGGGTTGACTGATGTTAGTCTTGTGTCGGAAATTACGGATGCGATTGATGTTAAAATAGGTTCTAACACGAATACATACGATAAACTAACACATGCAAATATTTTGAAGCTCTTCAGCAGCTTGGGCTTGTTCTTCAATACTTCCAGTACTGAACTGACGAATGCATTGAACGATCCTGAAATTCGCGCGATTCTTGGCCAACTGGCTCAATTGTCCGGAACTACTCTGGATGCATTGAGCGTACAGGATGCGGCAGACTTTGCACTAGCAGTTAATGCAGCTATATCCGCACAGCTTGGTGCCAAAAGTTTTGTGGAGCTAGGTCTAATCGCCACTAGTCAGCAGTTGATGAAGGAAGAAATTAAGACAGCCATCACAACCGTAGTTGCTGGAAATAATAAGTTGAGCGTCGTTTTCCGTAACTTGGATATTCAAGCAGGGGATGTTTCAGCAGTTGCCAGCAAAATCATGGACGTAGCAGATGATGCGCAGCGCTCAGGAACAACGATGATAGCCCTTGCACTTCTTCGCTCAAAAGTAGTTGTTGCACAAACTGGGGAGTATCCTTCAAATTCCAGATCACAAGCTTATACAGTTACTGTTTTAGGTAAAACAATGCCGGATGTTCTAACACTAATTACTGATGTCTCAACTGGTACAGTTAAATACGAATCCGGTAGAATTGTTCTTAGCATGACTGCCAATGGTACACAAACCGGGCAAATTACTGGTACAATCAACGCTCCTACAACTCGCCTGGATGGGAAGCTGTTGTTCAAGAAGAATGTATCCTTAAGTTATTTTGTAAGTAATAGTGGTGGTAGTAGTAATAATAGTGGCAGTTCGCCTAATGGTGGAGGGCCTGCTCCTAGTACAGGATCGGGATCTGAAGGAAATAAAGCTATCAGTGATTTGAAAAGTGCTATAGAAAATGCAACCGGAGCTGCTAAGGATCAATTGCTGCAGCAAGCTAAGGCTGCTACAGAAGATGCTATCTCCAAGATTGCCAAAATTGACGTGTCCTCTGTTGTAACAGTGGCGGACGATAAGGCTATTGCCAAGTTGGATGTAACTGCTTTGGTGAAGCAGATCAGTGATATCAATGCAGAAGTGAAGAAGCTGACCGATGCCTTGAAAGAGCTTGATCCTAACGCGCCAAAAGCAAAAGTCGAATTGTCCTTTGATTTCGGTTCGATAAGTGCGAGTAAGATAGAGCTGCCAGTAGCCAAGGAAATTCTGGATGCTGCTAAATCTAACGGTGCGGATAGAATTGGCTTGAAGTTCAATGGTCTGACTGTATCGTTAGCGCCAAGTGCATTTACAGCAACAACTTCACTGAATATAGAGAAGAAGGCTGTGACTGAGGCAACTGATGTTACGAAGTTGCCTGTAGCATCCGATGTGTATGAAATTAACTTTACTTCAAACGGTGCACCATTGAATAATCTCTCAGTACCTGTAGAGCTGAGCCTTCCTGTTGGAGATGTTTCGAAGTTTGATGTAGAGAAGCTTACACTAGCCAAAATTATTGACGGTAAACTGCAAATCTTCGTTGGTAAATATAACGCTAAGGATAATCAGCTTCAGGCTAAACGCAGCAGCTTCTCGACCTACACAGTTGTAGAAAACAATGTTGTATTTAACGACACAGCATCGGTTAAAGAATGGGCAGGACGCCAAATTGAAGTAGCGGCTGCTAAAGGAATTTTGGAAGGACGAGCTGCAGGTGAATTTGTACCAAACGGAACTGTAACTCGTGCAGAATTCGCTAAGCTTATCGTGAACACATTTGGCTTGGAGAACCCAACTGCAACCGAAAGCTTTGATGATGTGAATGATTCCGATTGGTTCAAGCCTTATGTTGCGGCAGCTGTGAAGAGCGGATTGGTTAATGGCCGTACCGATACGAAGTTTGACCCGAATGGAAAGATAACTCGTGCAGAAATGGCAACGATCGCTGCGCGTGCTCTAACAAGTGTTAATCAATTAAATCCAGTGAGTGATGTGAACGGAGCATTAAAAGGCTTTAGCGATGCAAGCTCCATTAATGAATCATTGAAAGCGGGAGTTGCACTTTCGGCAGCACAAGGAATTATCGTTGGTGAAGCGGATGGTACGTTCAACCCTAACTCCGATTCCACTCGTGCTCAGGCAGCTGTAATCATCTATCGTCTACTCAATAAATAAAAAAATATTAAACATAAGATACCTCCTCTTCTGAATAAACAAAAGGGGGGGTATGCTTCTTGTTTACAAGATGTATTCTGAATATTTGTCACGATTGAATGGAGGATAATAATGGAACTGGATCTGAGAGACTATATTCGGATCATCAGGAAAAGGATCTGGCTAGTTATCATATTTGTACTGGTAGCAACCTTATCTACAGGAGTTGTCAGCTTCTTCTTTTTGACACCTGTCTATGAGGCTTCGACAAAGTTAATAGTAAATAAATCGAATGAACGCCAAGGGATGGAGCAAGTAGACATTAATTCTATCAACTTAAATCTGCGTTTAATAGATACATACAAAGAAGTTATTAAGACACCCCGAATTATGGATAAGGTGGAGAAAGATTACCCGCAGTTTGGGCTTACGGCAAGGGAATTGATCCGCAAGGTACAAGTAAGCTCGGTGAATAACACACAGGTAATGACACTAGCCGTTCAAGATCCTTCGTATGAAAAGGCGGCGAGTATTGTTAATGCCGTTTCACGTGTATTTCAAAATGAGATCCCGTTAATTATGAAGGTAGACAACGTATCCTTGTTGAATGAAGCGGATGTTGAGGAACGAGCACTACCCGTAAAGCCGAACAAAATACTTAATATTGCAATCAGTTTCGTTGTGTCATTGATGCTTGCGGTTGGTATTGCCTTTCTGATTGAGTATCTGGACGACACGATTAAGACGGAAGAAGATATTACTAAAGTACTAGAGCTTCCGACTCTAGCTATGATTGCCCGAATTAAAGAAGAAGACCTGATTAATGAAAGATCATCCTCATCATTAACCAAACTACAGGCAGGTGAAGCATCTCGTGTTACTGTCAACGAATAGCCGCCCACTTATAACTCATGAGAACCCTAAATCACCCATATCAGAGGCTTATCGGACGCTCAGAACCAATATCCAGTTTTCGGCTATAGATGAAGAGCTCCGAGTTCTTATGGTTACCTCTGCAGGCCCCGGGGAAGGGAAATCTACTACCATCACCAATTTAGCCGTTGTCTACGCCCAGTCTGACAAGCGGGTAGTCCTCATAGATGCAGATTTGCGCAAGCCGACCATGCATCATACATTCAATTGTACAAACCGTTGGGGAATCACGAGTGTTCTTTCCGGACAAGCCAATCTGTCTGAGGTAGTTAGGACAACAGCTATTCCTAACTTATCTATCATCACTTCAGGACCCATACCGCCTAACCCTTCTGAAATGCTAGCTTCTAAGAGAATGGTTGCTACCCTGGAGGAGCTTAAGGAACAATTTGACATTATATTAATTGATACACCACCAGCGTTAGCTGTTACAGATGCCCAAATCGTTGCTTCCAAATGCGATGGCGTTGTTCTGGTTATGGACTCTGGTAAAGTAAAACGTGAGATGGCATTGAAAGCCAAAGCCAATTTAGAGTATGTAAAGGCAAGAATTCTTGGTGTCGTTCTTAACAATATGGATCGCAAAAATGCGGAATCCTATTATTATTACTACTACGGAACCAAGGAGTAGTTGAGGCTGATTACGGGGGATGGATATGAGTTACGAGAAGCGAATTTCGCTGTTAATATTTATGGATATGTTGATTGTTTGGATTAGTATATATACCTCTTATTTACTTCGTTTCGATGGCCATATCCATCCCAATTATGTAAATCAGATATTATTGTACGGGATCATTTCAACATTAACCTGTATGATTAGTATGCGTTTTTTTAAGCTCTATAACCGGATATGGCAGTACGCAAGCATAGGTGAAATGATAGCCATATTTAAAGCTGTAACCCTTGGTGTAGTGGTAGCTTATATAACCGTGTATGCTGTAACTTTTACTAGAGTTCCTATTGCTGTTGTTCTTCGGAATTACGAGACACTATTGTTGTGCATAGCTGGTTCCCGATTTGCGTGGAGAATAGTTAGGGATAGACTGTATATCGCAAAGGGGAAGCATCAACGGAAAACCCTCATTTATGGAGCGGGTGACTGTGGGGCTCTTATTGCCAAAGAAATGCTCAATAATCACGATGCAGAGCTCCGTCCAATAGCGTTCATCGATGATGATCCGAGTAAACACAAGCAGCGCATTATGAATCTGCCGGTAATCGGATCTAGATCGAGTATTGTTGAAGCAGTTGAGAAGCTAGAGATTGAAGAAATAATTATTACCATACCGTCCCTTTCGAGGAAAGAAGCATCGGAAATTATTGACGTCTGCAAAATGACAAAGGCTAAGCTAAAAATGATACCAAGAATCAATGATTTAATTGATGGAAAAGTAACGGTTAATGAAATAAGAGATGTGGATGTGGAGGATTTGCTTGGTCGGGACCAAGTGAAGCTAGATCTTGAGGGAATTGCCACCTATGTTAAACATAAAACCGTTTTAATCACGGGTGCGGGCGGATCCATCGGTTCCGAATTATGTCGACAAATCGCGCCATTTCATCCAAAGCGGCTTCTGTTGCTAGGTCATGGCGAGAACAGTATATATACGATTGAGATGGAGATGAGAAGAACGTTTCCAGATCTGCAGTTAGAAACTATCATCGCTGATATTCAAGATACTGAACGGATAAATGAAGTATTTTCTACATACCGACCGGAGGTTGTTTTCCATGCAGCGGCTCATAAGCATGTTCCTCTAATGGAGCGTAATCCAGCCGAAGCGGTTAAGAATAATGTGTTCGGAACTAAGAATGTGGCTGAGGCAGCAGATCGATTCGGCAGTGAAAGATTCGTGCTAATTTCTTCCGATAAGGCAGTTAATCCAACAAGTATCATGGGCACAACCAAGCGGATAGCAGAAATGTTGATTCAATCCCTTGATAAAGCTAGTAGGACGAAATTCGTTGCTGTAAGATTCGGAAATGTACTAGGAAGTCGCGGTAGCGTTATTCCACGCTTCAAGGAACAAATTGTCATGGGAGGGCCGGTCACGGTAACTCACCCAGACATGATTCGCTATTTCATGACAATTCCAGAAGCAGTGCAGTTAGTTGTTCAAGCGGGTGCATATGCAGAAGGTGGAGAGATATTTATCCTTGACATGGGTGCTCCAGTTAGAATACTTCAATTGGCTGAAGACTTGATTCGGTTCTCTGGTTTTGAACCTTACGAAGATATAGATATTGAATTTAGCGGAATTCGCCCTGGAGAGAAAATGTTCGAAGAATTACTTACGAACGAAGAGGGATTGAGTTCTACCAAACATGATCGGATATTTATTGGTAAACCTGTGACAATAAATAGAACTGAATTAGAGTCTGAGATTAAGAAGTTAGAGAAGGTTTTGTCTGGGGATCAGAGTAAGTTAACAGAGGAATTAAAACATATCGTTCCTACATATTTGTATGTTTCATAAGAGGAATAGATGGATCTTTAGAGTTATGCTTTTATCTAAGGCCCCTAAGGAAAGATTAATTAATCTCTTAATTATTCGTCAATTAAATCGGCAACATATTCATAATGGTATAATATAAATATTTTAAACAGGTGGAATATAATATGAACGCAATAAATTTTTATCGAATTGCTAACAGAATATATAGATTGGGGATTCCTGTCGTACCAAAATTAATTATGAATGTTGCTTTTATTCTATTTAACTGTTATATCCCACCTAGTGCAAATATTGAAGAAAAAGTCAGGTTAGGTTATGGTGGAATGGGAATTGTGATAAGTAGATTTTGCAAAATAGGAAGCGGGACTTTTATCTCACAACAAGTTACAATAGGCGGTGCTGGAAGTCCTAATAACAATGGCGCACCCACCATTGGTTCAAATGTATATATTGGGAGTGGTGCAAAGATTCTTGGCGGAGTAGTTATAGGTAATAATGCAGTTATCGGTTCAAACGCTGTTGTGGTAAAAGATGTTGAGTCCGATTGTGTTGTAGGGGGAGTTCCGGCTAAAGTGCTCAAACGGGGGATAAATATTGAATTGTATATGCCTAAAGGTGGCGAATAAGAAATAATGTTTGAAACTAGATTGCGGTTAAATATACTTTATTCTATTTCTTCTAAGTTAATAAGTTTTCCGCTTTCATTTTTTAGTTTTATATTACTAGCAAGATATTTAGGAGAAACTGCACTAGGAGAATATAATTTTGCTTTTAGTTTGACTGTTATTTTCAAGATATTAATTGATTTGGGATTCTCAGGGCTTCTACCAAGAGAAATATCGATAAACAAAGAACATACAATGGAAATTCTAAAAAAGGTTACTTTAATTAAATGTATAACATCTTTTATATTTCTTATATTATTTTATTTTTTTCTACTGTCGTTAGATTTAAATAAGGACTTATTTTTAATAAGTTATTTTTTCAGTATCTATACAATTACATTCTCACTTTCATCAACAACTGATGCTATTCTCCATGGATTAGAAAAAATAAAAAGTTATTCAATAATTTCAGTTCTGTCAAGAATTGTTGAGTTCATATTAGTGCTTGTATTTATATGTTCAACTAAAAGTCTATATTTTATTTGTTTAAGTATGTGCATTGGTAATATACTTAGGTTTTTTCTATCATATATAGTTATTAAAAGGAGCGAGGCTTTTAAAGTTAGTTTAACTAAACAACCATCTCTTTCTAATAAACAATTAGTATCAGGTGCCTTACCATTTTTAATTGGAATGGGTTTGTTGGATTTCTACAATAAAATTGATGTAATAATGCTTTCAAAAATAATGAACGTTGCAGAGGTTGGTTTTTATTCTGCTTCTTATAGAATTATAGAATTACCATTAATCATCCCCGGTGTAATAATGTCTGTGTTGTATCCTGCATTTTCTAAGTTGTATGTTGATGGTGATTTATTTGGGTTTATTAAGAAGAATGAATTGATTATCAAATTCTTAGTTGTAGTTGGTTTTTTTGCATTAAATGTCTTATTTTTTTTCAATGAAAAAATTATACTAATGTTATATGGTGAAAAATATATGCCCTCAATTAATATACTAAAAGTATTATCTCCATATTTACTATTATCATTCCTAAACATTGCATATGGATATATATTCAAGGCCATAGGTAAAGAGAAGATATGGATGATAGTTAGTATTGGTTCATTAATATTGAATATTATTTTGAATTGGGTTTTTATTCATAGGTTTGGCACTATAGGTGCAGCTTATTCCACAATAATAGCAGAGTTTGTTGTAATAACTTTATATATTTATCTCTTGAGAAAAACTATTAAATTTAATAAGATCGCTGTAGTTATAGTATTAAATAGCCTACTTTTTGTTGTCAGCCTATTATTGGAACAATATTATGGAAATAAGTATTTGTGTCTATTGGTGATAAGTTATTACTTTATTTTAATTGTGTTAAAGAATCCAATATATCGTATAAATTTTAATAGGATACTTAATTTGATAAGAAATCGGAGAGATAGTATTTGAAGGTCTTGTTTATTTCACACTCAAATGTTATTAAAACATATCAGCATAAGATATCTATAATATCTGAAAATGCTGATGTAGAGATACTATTGGTTGTTCCAAAAGAGTACAAAGAAAATTTGAATATTATAAGGGGAGAGGCACTGAATAATAATTATAAATTCAAAGCCTTAAATGCTGTTTTCGGAAGATCAGGGCGGCAGCATTTTCATTTTTACCCAAAACTGTTTAATGTATTGCTCAAATTTAAGCCTGATATTATCCATTTAGAAGAAGAACCAAGGAGCCTTATAACAGCTCTCACCATTTTTTTGTCAAAAATTCTAAGATTAAAAGCTAAAGTAATCTTCTATACTGCACTAAATATCAAAACTGATTGGAAAGAACGGTACAAGATAATAAATATAAGAAGACATGTTTACAGTATATGCCAATGGTACTCATTTAAACATTCGGATATTGGAATTGCAATAACGGATGAAGCAGGAAAAGTACTACATGATATGGGATTTGCAAAACAGATTGAGGTTATATCTGAAAATTGCGGAGTGAATCTTGAGCAATATAAAAGAAAAAAAGAACGTAAGGACACAAAAATAACAAGGATAGGGTTTGTAGGACGTCTTGAGTATTTGAAGGGATTGCATATCTTATTAGAAGCAATTTCAAAATTGGAGATCCCATTCCAATTGACAATAATCGGGGGCGGAGACAAGGAAAAGTACATTAAAATAAGTAAAAAGTTAAATCTAGAAAAACATATAATTTGGAAAGACCACGTTCCACATGAAATGATGTGCGATGTATACGAAAATATAGATATTCTAGTTCTGCCTTCAATTACTACGAAATATGTTAAGGAACAATTTGGTAGAGTGCTAGTTGAAGCTATGGCTTCAGGTGTGCCAGTTATAGGAAGTAATTCTGGTGGTATTCCTTATGTTATTGGAGATGCTGGATTAATATTTGAGGAGAACAATGTTGATGAGTTAAAAGAATGTATTGAAATTATTTCTTTGAAGGAAGGAATGTGGGAAATTCTTTCAGAAAAAGGTTTTGCAAGAGTAAAAGATAACTTTACTAACTATTCAATCGCGCAAAAGCTATCCAAAATATACAAGGAGTTAACGGAATAATTATAAAAGGGAGCAGTTACATGTATTTAGATATGCGTGGGGGTACATCACTTACGGTAAAAGCGTGTTTCTTTATATTAACTATGATAACCTCGGTAGTTTGCACATTTTTCCCTTATTATTCACTGGTAATTTTAAGTTTTGTATTATTAATACTATTAATTTTATTGATTGATTCTAGTAAATTTTCATTTGTTGTAATATTTCTTTTGCCATTCTCATTTCAATATGCAATTCAAGGGGTGCAGGCTTTAGGTATAGATTTTCCAACACATATTTTGATTGTTTTTTTACTTTTTAAAAAAATATATGAACATAAGGATAAAAAGATTATTGTATCCAAAAAGGATTTATTGGTGCTTATATTTTTTTTATTTTCTTTACTTATATCTTTAGTGAATAGTCAAAATATTTATGTTACTTTAAAGGCAATTTTAAGATATTCTATTTATTTTTTCACAATTTTTCTTTGCTTCAGCGACATTTCAATGAAAAGAGATAACTTAAAGAAACTAACCTGGGTTATTATAAGTTCTATGCTTTTGCTTTCAATTTATTGTTTCTATAATTTAATAATCGTAGGGTTTGATTTGAATAGAAGTAATGAAATAGGCGATCCTTTTTTTTTGGAGAGAGGCTCATTAGCAGCATTTTTATCTTTTGGCTTGACAATTTCTTTTTCCTTAGTTTTATACAAAAAAAGCAAATTTATACAAATTTTCTTTGTAATGATATGTTTGTGGTTTTCGTTTATTATAATTATTACACAGACGAGAGGTGCTTGGCTTGGAATAATTGGTTTTATTGTACTGCATTTAATAATAGAAAGGAAACGGATTTCTAAGAGTTTATTAACAATCTTTTTATTAACTTCGGTTGTAAGTATTTTATTATTTAAGTTAGGACTATTAGATTCTTTCTTTCACAGATTTGACTCGATAAATAATATAAGCACTGACGGTTCTAATATCGAGCGATTAAATCGATGGATAGCAGCATTTAATATGTTTAAAGATCACCCTATTATTGGTCTTGGGTTCCAAACTTATAATGATAATTATTTTAGTTATAGAGATTATAACTATAGTACTGGTCTACAATCTGAAATGACAATGGGAGCACACAGTGAATATTTGAAATTGTTAGCTGAAACGGGAATAATAGGAGCATTAGTTTTTATATATATAATTTGGATAACATTAAAACGAGGATTCTTATTGAGTGAAATGATGGGTAGAACTTTTGAAGGTTTAGTTGTAAGAGGTTTTTTATATGGCTTTTTAACATATGTAATCCACGGCTCAGTTAATAACTTTTTACAAAAGGACAAAATATCTATTATGTTTTTTCTTGCTTTTACAATTATTTCATCATTTGAGCGAATTATAAGGAGTCAATATAATGAGAAATCTTAATATTATATTTGGGTCATGTCAAGCAGTCTCCTTATATGGAGATGCAGGTGGGATCCGAAACGAAATAGTGAGCAAATTAAATTCAATACAAGCTATAGGTCATAATGTGCAATTATTCAATCAATGGGAAAAATACAATTTTAAGAATATTGATATATTTCATATATTTGCAGCTGATTTCAGAACATATATTTTAGCAAAAGAGATGAGGAATATAAAAAACATTAAGTTGGTGATATCCCCCATAATAGATAAAACCTTATCAAATTTTACTATACGATTACTAAACAAATCAACGAGTATGATTCCTAAACTCTATACCAATCTTGGAGTTTCCCAAGAAATGTGTCAAATTGCTGACCTAGTAATTGTTAGATCTGATGAAGAGTACGAGAGAGTAACCGAAGCTTTTAATATCGCCCCCTCAAAAGTCAAAATTGTTCCCAATTATGTTGATGAAAAGTTTAAGTACGGAAAAGGAGATCTATTCATTAAAGAGTACGGAATTAAGGATTTTTTATTGACAGTAGGACAAATAGGAAATCCTAGAAAAAATCATTTGCGATTAATTCAAGCTGCAGGAGCCTTGGGAGTGCAGTTGGTAATTATTGGGACGATACTTAATAATTCATATGCAAAAAAGTGTATTGAAGAGGCGAGACGATTTCCCAATATTAAAGTTTTCGATTATGTTGATGAACACATATTACTTTCAGCCTATGCCGCTTGTAATACATTTATTCTTCCTTCAACTATGGAAGGAACAGGTCTTGCCGGGCTCGAGGCTGGTCTTGCCGGTGCGAATGTTATTATGACAATGAACGGTGGTACAAAATATCATTTTGGAAATTGTGTCGAATATGTAAATCCATTCTCGGTGGATTCTATAAAACATGTTATTAAATTAAACTTTGGAAAGCCGAAAAGTGAATTATTAAAAAATCATATTCTTAATCATTTTACAGTAGATAAAATAGGTAAGTTACTTGAAGGGAATTATTTTTCATTACTAAGATGATCAGGGTTTAGATTTTAGAGAATTTATGAGGATGAATTTATGAATATTTTATTCTTAACAACGGTACCACCTTTGCCTTCATACAGCGGATATCAACTGAGATGCTTTAATATTATAAAATTATTGTCTCAAAAACATCGAATATTTCTCATTTCTTTTGTTAGAAATAAAGAACAAGAAGAAAACCTTGATTTAATGAAAAAGTATTGTGCAAATGTTTATTCAATAAATGGAGGGAAAACAAATGTTTTAGAGGGGATTAAAAATTTATTTTCTATTTTGCCGTTTCATGTTTCTTCCCATAATAGCTTAGATATGAAAAATTTAATAATAAAATTACAAAAAGAGGAGAAAATCGATGTATTCTACTCAAATATAATTTATTTTGGACAATATATTAGTCTTATGGATAGGGCTAAAGTACTTACTGTTCTTGACCAACATAATCTGGACAGAGATGTTTGGGGTAAGATGTCATCTAATCATCCAAACAATATATATAGACTATATTGCAAACTAAATCTGTTTAAGACGAAAGCATACGAGAATAAAATTTATAAAGAATTTGATGTTTGTTTTTCAGTATCAGAACAAGACTTGAAAGGGGGGAGATGTTTCTCAAAAAGCACTAATTTCGTATTAGCGCCTAATGGAGTAGATATAGAATACTATTTTCCACAAGAAGTTTCACCTGAGAAAAATTCAATAATATTCACAGGTTCTAATGCCGAAAGAAATATACAGGCCTTAAAAAAGTTTTATTTTGAGATCTTTCCATTTGTCAGAGAAAAAGTTTCAGATGTTAAATTTTATGTAGTAGGTAATATTTCCTTGGGAAAATTAAATTTTCTGTCTAACGATCCTAGTGTAACTATAACTGGAAAAGTCGAGGATGTAAGACCTTATTTCGAAAAAGCAATGGTTTATGTTTCTCCTTTTACACTAGGTGGGGGGACAAAACTAAAGATACTTGAAGCAATGTCTATGAAAAAATCGATAGTATCTACTACAGCTGGTTGTCAAGGAATTAATGTCCTTGATGGGGAGAACATTATCATTAGGGATAATGAAAAAGAATTTGCTGAAAGTATTATTGAGTGTTTCAACAATTCAAGCTTAAGAGAAAAATTAGGACTCAATGCAAGACAACTAGCGGAGAATAATTACGATTGGTCAATAATCGTGAAAGAAATTGATGGAAATTTAAAAAAAGGAAGCTATTATGGTACATAAAATGGTATATATATTTATTACTCTTTTATTGGTCAATTGTGTGTCAAATGTAGATGTTAAACCACATACACCGGTGGTATTAATAATAGCTGCACACCCTGATGATGAAACTATAGGAATGGGTTTAAGCATTATTCAAAAGAAAAAGTTGGGTCAAGAGGTTAACGTGGTTGTAGCTGTTGATGGAGGAAAAGAAGAGGGTACTCCAAATCGTGAAACAAGAGTTAATAGAAGAATGGAAGAAAGTAAATCCGCCTTAAGATTAGCGGGGTTGAAAGACCAGGAAATGATATATTTAAAATATCCCGATACGAATGTCAGCCATTCTATTGAAGAGTTATATAATGATCTATTGAAAATTATGAAGGAAAAAAATCCGGATGAAGTTTACATCCAAGCTTGGGAAGCAGGAAATATTGATCATGATGCTGTTCATTTTGCTGCAGCACAAGCCGCAAAGAGCTTGAAAATACTTGAGAGAACCTATGAGTTCACCGAATATAATGCATTGCATCAGCCTAAACTCCGGAATCCTCAAGGAATTGGATTTGCGGCGTTAACGGATTTACCTGGGATTAAAGTGAATGCTTCTGAAGAAGATATTAATTTAAAAAACAAGATGCTAGCACAGTATTCTAGCGAAGGGGCTTTAAGTATATTTAGAGATTGGCCTGAACTATATCGGCAATTACCTGCTCATGATTACTTAAAAAAACCTTATGAGAAACAGGCGTATCCGCGGTTTGATAATGAGTTGAAGCCTGAAATCGAGAAGTTTTTTGAAAAAAAAAATCTCAACTAAATTCAAAAGAAGTATAGCGTTCAATCTAATCTAGTCTTGTCTGTTTTTCCCCCTTAATGTGCTTTTTATATTTGGAATGCTGAAAAAAATAAATTGTGTCGTTTAGTTATTTATCTTACTACTACAAAAATAACCAATTAGAGTGCAACCGGATAGGGGAGTCAATATGAAAAAAAAAATCTGCGTTCTTGGGATGGGCTATATCGGTTTGCCTACTTCCGCTATGTTCGCAAACCATGGACATGAGGTTATAGGTGTCGATGTAAATGAGAACGTCGTCGGTGCTCTCAATCACGGTGAAATAACTATAGAAGAACCCGGTCTGCAGGGATTCGTCCGTTCAGCAGTCGAAAAAGGAAATCTTCGTGCACAATCACAGCCGGAGAAAGCAGATGTTTATATCATAGCGGTTCCAACACCAATATCTCAGGAACAAAAAGCTGATTTGTCTTATGTTGAGGCTGCGACTAATGCGATTGTTCCATTTGTATGCAGTGGAAATATTGTTATTGTGGAGTCTACGATTCCACCCCGAACAATCACTGATGTAGTCAATCCGATACTGAAACAGACCGGATTAGAATTAGGAACTGAACTTTATGTAGCCCATTGCCCGGAGCGCGTTCTTCCTGGACAGATTTTAATAGAATTGGTGCATAATAATCGCATTGTGGGTGGCATTAACGATATTTCGGCTCATAAAGCAGCGGAAGTCTACCAGTCCTTTGTAAAAGGTGAAATATACAAAACAGATGCAACCTCAGCAGAAATGGCAAAGTTAATGGAAAACACCTTTCGCGATGTAAATATTGCACTTGCGAACGAATTGACGATGATCTCGGAACGATTAGGGGTCAATGCATTAGAGGTCATTAAGATGGCCAATAAGCATCCTCGTGTGAATATTCACCAACCTGGCCCTGGAGTCGGTGGTCATTGCATCGCCGTAGACCCTTATTTTATTATTGAGAAGGCACCCGAAGAAGCCAAGATGATCATGTTGGCTAGGGAAATCAATAACTCCATGCCTATATTTGTAGTTGATCAAATGCATAAAATTTGTCATGTTAATCCAAGAAAGGTTGCCGTCCTAGGTATTACCTACAAAGGAAATATTGATGACGTCCGTGAAAGTCCAGCCTTAGAAATTCTAGAAATCTTACAAAATGAAGGTATCTTATTTTCTATATACGACCCACATGTGAAACATTTTCACGAACGGCTAGCACAATCTCTAGAGGAGGCTTTAACTGGAGCGGACTGCGCTGTTATCTTAGCTGATCACAACGAGTTCAAGCAGGTTAACTATGATGATTTGGCTAGATTAATGAGTACTCCTATTATACTGGATACTAAAAACTGCATATCAAGTCCATGTATAAAAATGCAAGTGCATAGACTTGGAAATTATGATAACCGTTTAATGGAAGGTGAGGTAGTTGAAAAAGTTTATTGATATAAGTCTATCATTAGTAGCCCTTCTTCTTCTTCTTCCCATATTTATTATTATTTGTATCGCTATTAAATCAGATTCTAAAGGTCCTATTGTATTTAAACAACAACGAGTTGGTATTGATAATAAGCTATTTACAATTTATAAGTTTAGAACCATGCGTACAGATACCCCTAATCTTCCCACTCATTTGTTAGCAGATCCTTCTGTGTATATTACACGAGTAGGGCGGGTTTTGAGAAAGACTAGTTTAGACGAAATACCTCAAATTTTTAATATTATCCGCGGCGAAATGAGTTTGGTCGGACCGAGGCCTGCATTGTACAATCAAAATGAGTTAATTCAAGTCCGAAAAGAATTGGGAATTCATCAAATTCCTCCAGGGTTAACGGGATGGGCGCAAATCAACGGTAGAGATGATATCTCAGAGGAGCAGAAAGCACGACTAGATTACTATTATTTGAAGCATCAATCTATTTGGTTTGATTTCAAGATTATGTTCAAAACGGTCTCTTCTACGATTGCAGCCAAAGGTGTCAAAGCATGAAGGGCATAATGAAGTTGAAGAGGCTATATGAAACAACCAGACATCTAAGTAGAAAACAAATTGCACATAGATTTGCTTTTATGGGTAAGCGTAAAATCGTTTATCCTCTTCGATTAATCCGAATGAAGCAATATTACCGAGAAATACTAAAGAGTTCTCCAACAATAAAAACAGATTTTATCGGGTTGCCTGTTGTTGAAAGAGAATTTCACACAATCATTAATCAGGCATATCTTGAGGATTTGAAAAAAGAGGTTCGTGAAATCAATTCAGGTTCTTTTACATTTATTAATATGATGCATAATTTTCCAGGTAAATTAGGATGGAATGATTCAAAGTTACCACATTTATGGAGATATAATTTGCATTACTTTGAATATGGCATAACTTTGGGCTGTTACTGGAGACTCTTTCCTTCTAACCTAGATAGTTACAATCAATTTAAGCGTTATGTGCTAGATTGGATTAATCATAATGATCAGATTGGAATCGGAGATGGTTGGCACCCTTACACGATTTCTTTAAGACTTGTTAACTGGTCTTATGCTTATGAGTTATTTAAACCGTTGATTTTGAAGGATGCTATTTTGAGGGATGTATTTACTCAAAGTTATTTCATTCAATCATTATTCTTATCCCGAAATTTAGAATGGGATGTTATGGGAAATCATTTGATCGAAAATGGTAGAGCTTTGGTGTTATCTGGGCTATTGCTAGAACATCCACTAGCAATTAAGTTTTTAAACAAAGGATTAAGTGTATTATGGAGCCAACTACAAGAACAAGTATTAGAAGATGGTGGGCATTATGAAAGAACGCCTATGTATCATCAAATCGTTCTTAGGGACTACTTAGAGATTATTCAGATTTTGCAGCTTAATGGGAAATCTGTTCCGGAGAATGTTATTTTGAAAATAAAGAGTATGGTGGAATTCCACAATAAGGTGTTACATCCAGATGGGGAAATCCCTCTATTTAATGATTCTGCGTTTGGAATTGCACCATCTCCTGGAACCTTGCGCATTCATGCTAGCAGTCTTGGTATTGGAGAGGCCTTCCAAGATGATATACTTGAAAATGTGGTTGATTTTTTTCTTATTAATACTCAGGATGTTAAAAGATCTTCTGCTCAAGAGGCAACGAACTTCAATGCAAAAGAAAGTGGATATTATGTGTATAGAAATAACAACATTTTTCTAATTGCGGATGCTGGAGTACCTTCACCCGATTTTCTTCCTGCTCACGCTCATGCGGATTTTGGCTCCTATGAACTATCATTGTTTGGAAGAAGGTGGGTCGTAGACTCAGGTATCTATGAGTATCAAGGGGAAGAACGGAATATATTTAGGGGTACTCGTGCACACAACTGCTTAATACTTGATGGAGAGAACCAAACAGACGTCTATGGTAACTTTCGGATGGCTAGAAGAGCGAAGCCAGTACAAGTAGAAAATAAGGTTACTGATAATTTTTGGGTTCTAAAAGCAGTACATGATGGTTATAAATACAAAAATTTATATCCTACCAGATTAATTTTTATTATGGAAGATACGATGATGCTAGTAATCGATGAGCTAGAGGTAAGTGGTAATCATAAGCTGGAAAGTTATATTCATTTTGATCCTAATGTAAACTTGTATGCTCAAGGTAATAGCTTCGTAGCAGAATGTGACGGATGCAAGGTTGGGATTACTCCTTTTTCATCTCAGGGAATGAATGTCAAGTTGCTTCAAGGGCAGTACTCCCCGGAATTTAGTGTGAAGCACCCTAATCTGTATCTAATGATGGAGATGCAAGTTAATCATGGGAACCATTTTATTGGCTATGTAATTGATTTAAAGGGTGATTTTGTGTCAATTAATAAAAAAAATAGTAATTATGAGATCACTTATACAAACTCAACTACCCTTCTTTCTTATGATCATGAACTACAGTATCGGGTAATTGAAGAAGGGAATAGAAAATGAAAATAGCTGTAATCTGTCATTACTTCTATCCCGAGATTGGTGCTCCGTCCGCAAGGTTATTTGAAATGGCAAAGAGATGGGTGGATCATGGACATGAAGTAAGTGTTATTACTTGTTTTCCGAATCACCCAACAGGGAGAATTCCATCTGAATATAGAGGAAAGTCTTTTATGGTGGAGATCGTGGAAGGGATTAAGATATATAGAAATTATGTTTATGCTACTCCTAATGAAGGATTTGTTAAGAAAACGTTAGGACATTTATCATTTATGGTTTCTTCTGTTGTTCTGAGCATGTTTCGAATTGAAAAGCCCGACATCGTAATTGTAAGCTCACCTACATTGTTCTCAGTTGTTTCAGGATATTTATATAGTGTTTTTAAAAAAACACCATACATTTTTGAGGTAAGAGATCTATGGCCTGATGCGATTGTAAAACTCGGCATTCTTAAAAGTAGAGGGATAATTCGTGTCCTCGAATCATTGGAAATGTTCCTTTATCACAGAAGTAAAAAGGTTGTTGTGGTGACGAGAGCATTTAAAGATCAGATCGCTATGAGAGGAATTCCTGAAAGCAAAATCGATATTGTAACAAATGGTGTCGATATGGAAATCTTTAATAAGAGACTTAATCTTAAAGATGCTAGTTTAAGGAAAGAATTCGGATGGGGAAACAAAAAAATTTTTTTGTATGTGGGAGCCCACGGCATATCACAAGGGCTATCGACGTTGATTCACGTTGCCAAGAGAATTGAAAATGTTAAAGATTTTTTAATTGTTTTTGTTGGTGAAGGTTCTGAGAAGAAAAAATTACAGCTTATGGCTGATGAATTAGCT
This sequence comes from Paenibacillus radicis (ex Xue et al. 2023), assembly GCF_024722015.1. GTDB lineage: Bacteria > Bacillota > Bacilli > Paenibacillales > NBRC-103111 > Paenibacillus_S. The sequence goes on from NZ_JANQBD010000009.1 coordinate 214,557, forward strand.
TTAAGTAACATTCAATTTATTTCTTCCCAACCTAAAGAAAGAATACCGGCTTTTTATGCGGAAGCAGAGTTGAGCTTCGTACCACTGCGTAATTTGCAAATGTTCAAATCATATATCCCCTCAAAAATGTTTGAGATCCTCGGAAGTGGTTGTCCTATAATAGCTTCATTGTCTGGGGAGGCAGAGGAAATATTAAGAAATTCGAAAGGTGCAATTATCGTGGAGCCTGAAAATGTAGATGAAATTGTAGATGCTACGTTGGCGATTCTTGAAGACCCCATGCTCAGGGAGAATCTAAGTGAGAATGGATATAATTTTGTGAAGGAGTATTATTCAAGGGAAGCCTTGGCACAAAAGTACTTAACCATCATTGAAGATTTGCATGGAGGTGTTATTTAAATGTTACTCATTACAGGGGCAACCGGTTTTACAGGTAGTCACCTGATTAAAAAACTTGTACAAAAAGATGTGGAAATTCGCTGTTTTGTTAGGGAAACTAGCGATATCAAGTCACTAGATTTAAATCGGGTAGAGGTGGCTTACGGTTCATTTGAGGACACAGAAACCTATCGAAAAGCATTAGAGGGAGTCCACACCTTAATTAACATTGCTTCTTTAGGATTTGGACATGCACCGATTATTGTCGGAGAAGCGCAAAGAGCAGGAGTTAGACGGGCGGTTTTTGTGAGTACAACTGCATTGTTCACAACTTTAGAAGCTAAGACCAAAGTGGTACGTATAGCAGCTGAGAATACTGTGAAAGGAAGTAATTTGAACTATACTATTATTCGGCCTACCATGATTTATGGTACAGAACGTGATAGAAATATGTGCAGGCTTATTAAAACTCTTAATAAATATCCAATGATTCCGATCGCTGGAAATGGGAATTCATTGCAACAACCGATCCATGTAGATGATCTTGCCGATGCAATTTTGAAAGCTGTAAACACAGAGGAAGCCATTCGTAAAGCATACAATGTTTCAGGCAAACAACCAATTACTTATAATCAAGTCATTGAAGAAACGCTTGAAGCTTTGAATAAAAAAGCTGTTAGGTTACATATCCCTGTTAAAGCAGTACTTCCTTTAATAAAATTTTATAGTAAACTTTCTAAAAATCCAAAAATCAAAGCAGAACAAATTTTGCGTTTAAATGAAAATAAAGCGTTTGATCACTTTGAAGCTAAAAGGGATTTCGGCTTTTCTCCTAGATCGTTCTCGGAAGGTATAAGTCAAGAAGTAAAGCGAATGAAAGATTTGGGGATTATTTGATATTAATATTTCTTTGAATATATTTGAAAAAGTGGAAACATTTCATTGAGATATCTCGTCTTGATGGAAGTAGCGTGTAGTGATGACTTTTATAGAATAAACAAATACAGTTGCATGGAGGAAACTCTTGATAGAATTAAGCAATATATCTAAGGAAGTACTGGAAGCCGGCACGAGAATTCCTATACTTAATAGAATTAATTTATCTATTCATAGGGGAGAGTTTGTTTCAATTATGGGCCCTTCTGGTTCGGGAAAGTCCTCACTTATGAATATATTAGGTTCATTAGACGTACCAACATCAGGTGATTACCTATTCGAAGGAACAAATATACAGCGATTGGGTGGAAAGCAGTTAGCGGATTTCAGAAATCAAAGGCTAGGTTTTGTATTTCAATCATTTATGCTAATTCCTCGACTAAGTGTGAAAGATAATGTGGAGGTTCCCCTCCTCTATTCTACATATAATAAAAAAGAAAGAAAACGCAGGATTAAAGAGGCCCTGGAGCAAGTAGGTATGATCCACAAGGCCAAGGAACCGATTATTAATCTATCGGGGGGACAGAAGCAGAAGATTGCCATAGCGCGCGCCATTATTAATGACCCCGATCTCCTGTTGATCGACGAGCCTAGTGGGAATTTGGATGCTGCTTCAAAGGAGGAAGTCCTAGAAATATTTCTTTCTTTAAATGATAGAGGAAAAACTATTGTTCTGGTAACTCATGATCAGGAGGTAGCACGTATTGGTAAGCGAATCCTCATCTTGAAGAACGGTGAGTGGTTCAAGCCAGAGAAAGGAGAGCAATGATATGAGATCTCTTCGGACTCTTGTAATATCAATGCGTGGCTTGTGGAGTTATCCAACACGGACTTGGTTAGCGGTCTTGGGGATTACTATTAGTACCTTACTTATAGTTTTTTTATTATCTGTCCTTTATAATTTTAAAATCAGTTTGGTAGGACAAGTGGAAAGTGTAGGTGTCCAGCAAATAATTGCCGCACCAGGAAAGATTCTGAACAGTGGGAAGACAATCAGTCAGGCAAATTTATCGAGTCTTCTATCATTTGCTTCTGTGACGAGTACGCTTACTTATAAGGATGCAGAGGATGTAAAGGAAAAGCTTCCTGAAATTACGGGAGCAGCTCCACAGATGGAGACAGTTACTACTGTTCAAGGGATAAGTAAGACTGTTGAAGCAATGTACACCGGCACAACTCCTGATTATATGAATATGTTTACCTTACAATTAGAAGAAGGCAGATTCTTTACGGAGGAAGAGACTAAACAAGAAGCACCTGTAATTGTTCTCGGACAAACTATAAGACAATTGCTTTTTGAAAATGAAAACTCTTTAGGGGAAAAAGTAAAAATCAAAGGAATTGATTTTACGGTAATTGGTGTACTAAAAGAGAAGCAGCTTATTGGGTTTAACTTTGATGAGAGAGTTTATACAGGATACCCGATGGTCTCTAATTCGGCTAATCTGAAGAATGCTTCGATGATATTCTTTACATTCCAGTCAATGGATTCCTTGGATACAATCAGAGATAAAATAGGTCAAGTTATGAAGCCTAATCATGGTGGCATCATAGACTTCGGTTTGTTGGCTGCGGACGGAGCAATCCACATTATCAATACCATCGCTGACCTAGTCACAGCCATAGCAGTAGGAATCACCGGAGTTTCCTTCCTAGTCGGAGGAATAGGCATTATGAACGTAATGCTGCTAACCGTTAAGGAACGTACCCGCGAAATTGGAATTCGCAAAGCGGTAGGCGCCAGATGGTGGGATATACTGCTGCAGTTCCTTATGGAAGCGACGTATATCAGTGTTTTAGGATGCGTCCTTGGATTAGCTGGTTCATATGGACTGTTGCGACTTCTTCACAGCTTCTTCCCTGTACTATCTACTAAATTTCCATTGGAAATGATTCTATGGTGTTTGTTGTTCTCAGTCGTTCTAGGGATTCTGTTCGGGATTTCACCTGCCATAAAAGCATTGAGAATTAAACCAATAGATGCATTGCGGTATGAGTAAAGGCTTATGGTTAGAGGGCAGGTTTTTCAAAAGTTATAAACTTAAGGAGGGGACATCATGAAGAAACCATATTTTATAGCAACCATGATTGTCGGCCTTCTTGTTATTACTGGCTGCGATGTCCAGTCTAAGCCATCCGAACTATCACAACAATCACCGGGTGAGTCAAAAGGAAAAGTAGAATCAGCGGCACCGACAACTGTTCCAGCCCCTCCATCAGAGTTGAAGCAAACGGATGGAGCTCCTCCTGTGTCTACTAATACATCGGATAATAACGGCAAAGCTGCAGACGCGGCCAAAACTCTTACTATCACAGAGCCGGAGGGCAATAAGCAAAAGGAAACGATGTCGCCACTGAAAGAAGAGCCAAAGAAAGCTGAAAACACCGGAGAGGTTAATACAGGGAATAAGGCTGAAGCTCCGTCCGAAGGAAGTCAGGCGCAGCCTGCCAAGCAAGAGGATAGCGCCGCGGTAACTGTAGAAACAGTTAAAGGTAAATATAACGGTCAGCTTTTGCAGCTTAAAGATTATTATGTGGGTAAATTGCAGACACAGTTGAATCAAGCGACACAAGCGAAGAAAAGCGGACAATCCAATACGGAGCTATTTAACAGCTATTCTCAGCAAATAGGGACCTTGCATGAAGAATCACAAGCCAAGCTTAATCAGATCCTGCTTCAAATGAAAAATGAGCTGCTTGAGAAAAGTTTGCCAACGGATAGTGTGAACGAATTCAGAGCTACATTTTATACAGAAGTGGATAAGACAAGAGAGAGTTTTACAGAGCAAGCCAAAAGCCAGCTCGTAAAATAATAGATTCCCTAGTACTAAAGTAATAGATAGATTGGCATCAAGTAATTAGGATGGTAAAATAATCCTTAGCCAATTTTTTTCAAAGGTTTCCGGCGTTTTTTGATATACCATTGCTTTTCTTCGGGATCGTATAACAATTGTGTGCCAAATAGTTCTAATGGGGTCCATATACGTTTGAGTGTGAGTAATGGCATGCTTTCAGCTCCTTGTCACGAAATTCAATAGGTTAATAGTACTAGTATAACATGTATTTGCTGTTCTTTATGGTTTATTTTGTTATTTTTATAATTATGAGGGGGAATTAAAGTGTTTCGTAAAATGAAATTATGGTGCGCATCAACTATGCTTTTGTTAGGAGCGGTAAGTCCGGTTTATGCAGAGCAAACTCCAACTCCGATCGATGTATATTATGCTCCTTTGCAATTCGTGATAGATAATGATGTGTTCGCACCGCATGCTGATCAAAAGGGCTTTATTTATGAAGGTAGCACTTATGTACCATTAAGGTTTATCTCGTATTCTCTTAAAAAAGCGGTTCGTTGGGATGGAGATACCTACACGGTGACAGTGGAAGAGCCGAGTACGACAGATCTCGTATCTATCAACGACTACAATGTGAATACAAAGGTACATGGCGCTGTCTCTAGTCAACCCGCGGATACATCTAGTTTAAACTCGACACAAATTGCGGCTTATAAAGAGAAAGTCAGTTACATATTTGATGGTAAAAGTAAAGAGATTGGTGCTGACCTGCCAGGATTCATATATGAGGGTTCATTGTATGTGCCGCTGCGTTTTTTCTCTGAGTCGGTAGGGAAAAAGATAGAGTGGGATGCGAAGACATATACAGTCTCAGCAAAAACACAAGAAGCCCCTAAGACAGAACCAGAGCCGGTTAAGCCTAGTGAGACGACAGTCACTACACCTGTAGTAACGGGTGGCGGAGGCAGTGGAGGCGGTGGCGGTGGCGGTAGCTCATCTGGCGGTTCGTCCAAATCAGCTGCTGAAGTTCAGCTTGAAGGCAAGCTGAGAGCTTTGGAAAATAGCTGTCGTGCGGACTTACAGGTTATAGTGAACAAGTATGATAGTAAAGCTATAGATGGGAAGACAGCGGTGGAGGAAGTTAAGAATATATCGGCTGGATGCAATAAGCAATTCGATGCTATTATTAGTGAGGGAGTAAGTTTGAAGATAAGCGATTCTGTATTAAAAAGCTATCAAAGCCAATTTGAACAGATGCAAACGGACTCATATATGGCGCTTTTAAAGAAGTACGGTAAATAAACGGTAGGCAAGGGCCCTTTTCTCGGGGCTCTTTACTTTGTTAAGGGTAAGGATCAGCAATCCCTAAAATTGAATGCAATTTCATCAGAAGAACCTGCATTAAAAACTTTTCTTATATAGGGACATTTTGTATATAATATAAGAAATTGCACAAAAAGCAGCATCAAATATAGTTAAAACTTAATTGAATTATTATGCTTTTAAATGTATAATAATACATAGTTTGCATGTGGAGGGAACGGATATGTCTACAAAATTAAGAGCGGCAATTATCGGATCAACGGGGTACGGTGGGGTCGAGCTGATTCGGCTGCTGCTGTCACATCCTAATGTCGAGATCACATCGGTGATTTCTTCGTCGAGTGCTGGAACGCCTATAGCGGATGGATACCCGCATTTGAATCAAATTATGCTGGATAAGCTGGATGGCATCGAGATTGATGAGATTAAGCGGAAAGCGGATGTTGTATTCATAGCGGCACCTCATGGTGTTGCTATTGAATTGGCACCTAAGCTGTTGGACGCAGGTTTGAAGGTCATCGATATATCAGGGGATTTTCGTTTGCAATCAGGTGAGGTTTACGAGAAATGGTATAAACATAAAGCGGCAGATCCTGCATATGTGGAGAAAGCGGTGTATGGGTTGTCGGAGGTTTTTGCCGATGAAGTGCGGGGCTCAGATTTTATTTCCAATCCAGGGTGCTTCCCGACTGCAACGCTGCTCGGTTTAGTACCGCTCATAAGCAATGGTTGGGCTGATTTGTCATCCGTTATCATTGATTCGAAAACGGGCGTATCCGGAGCGGGTAGAGGTTTAAATCTGTCCTCTCATTATTCGGAGGTTAACGAGAACTTATCGGCTTATAAAGTAAATAAACACCAGCATACACCTGAAATTGAGCAAGTGCTGAGCCGTGTAGCCAGGGAAGAAGTGGTGGTCACTTTTACGACACATTTGGTGCCTATGACTCGGGGGATTTTATCAACGATGTATGTTAATCTGAAGGAGAAGCATACAGAGGATGAAATTCTGGAGATGTTCAAGCAATATTATGAAGGACGCCGGTTTGTACGGATTCGTTCAAAGGGGAAATGGCCTGCTACGAAAGAGGTATGGGGCTCCAACTATTGTGATATCGGTGTTTCGTTGGATGAGCGTACAGGGCGTTTAACTGTAATTTCAGTAATCGATAACGTAGTAAAAGGTGCGGCCGGTCAAGCGGTTCAAAACTTGAATCTGATGATGGGCTGGGACGAAGGAGCCGGATTGGCTTTCACTCCGGTATATCCTTAAATAATATAGATGCAACGGCGTATGTTTAAAAAGGCAGCTTTCAAAAAGCGATAAAAACTTTTTAAACAACTTCTAATGGGTGAGGAGAAGATGAAGGTGAAGGATCAATTTACGGTTGTGCCGGAAGGTACAATCACCACGCCAATAGGCTTTCGTGCAGGGGGACTGCACTGCGGGTTGAAGAAGACGAACCGATTCGATCTCGGAGTGATCGTATGTGAGGTTCCAGCGCAGGCAGCGGGCGTGTACACGCTGAATTCATTTCAGGCGGCACCGCTGCGTGTGACGCAGGAGAGCATCGCTGTAGACGGCAAGCTGCAAGCGATGCTGGTCAACAGCGGCAACGCCAACGCGTGCACCGGCCAGCAGGGTGAGGACGATGCGCGCAGCATGCGTACCGCGGCAGCGGAAGCTTTTGGCGTAGCCGAGCACCACGTCGGCGTGACGTCGACAGGCGTGATCGGCGAGCTGCTGCCGATGCCCAAGGTGTTGGGCGGCATAGAGAAGCTGCCGACGCAGGTGAAGGCAGATGGCGGAGAAGACTTCTGCCAAGCGATTTTGACGACCGACCTCGTGCAGAAGATGACTTGCGTGCGTCTGACCATTGGCGGGAAGACTGTACATATCGCAGGGGCGGCAAAGGGTTCAGGCATGATCCATCCTAACATGGCGACGATGCTTGGTTTTATGACAACGGACGCGAACATTGAGAGCGCTCAGCTGCAAAAGCTGTTGAACGGCGTAACGGACTCAACGTTCAATATGATTACAGTAGATGGCGACACAAGCACCAACGATATGGTCGTAGTGATGGCCAGCGGCTTGGCCGGCAATGACGGCCTTACTCCAGAGCATCCGGATTGGGCGGCATTCGAAGAGGGCTTTAAATATGTCGGCGAATATTTGGCGAAAGCCATTGCACGTGATGGTGAGGGCGCAACGAAGCTGATCGAAGTAAGCGTGTTAGGCGCTGCTTCACAGGAAGCGGCTCGTGCCATCGCGAAGACGGTCATCGGCTCAAGCCTGGTGAAGACCGCTTGCTTCGGCGCTGATGCGAACTGGGGCCGTATTATTGCTGCAGTTGGCCGTTCCGGTCAGCCGGTTAACACCGAGACTGTCGATATCCGCTTAGGCGATAACGTGGTTCTCGAGCAATCGCGACCTGTGAAGTTCGATGAGGAACGCGCAGCTGCTTACTTGAAGGGCGAGCTGGTTCAGATTGTGGTCAATCTTAACATGGGTAGCGAGTCGGCTACTGCTTGGGGTTGCGACTTAACTTATGATTACGTGCGCATCAACGCCGCTTACCGGACTTAAGACGGGTAATAGGATAGGGTCGGGTAGCAATAAGCTTCTATATAAAGGTTATAAGAATTAGAAGGCTTAACACAAACGAGAACTTGAAGAAAGTAAACAACCCGTTTCTGTTGCATGTTTAGCAGGAAAATCCCCCGTTAATAGTGGGACATTTGGGTTCAATACCATAAATAACGGGAAATCCTCCAGCTAATATAGTCCTTTACGGTGTTTTTTACAATGAATGCTACATTTTGATGGAGCTTTTCCAGTTAATCTCCTTTTTAACGATGTTAAGGCTGAATTAGCTGCAAAAATTCCAGTTAAATAAGATTTCTATGCAGGAGCACCTAATGTAGAGCGTGTCCCGTAGGGACAAAAGCGGCTGGTACCTGTTAAAGTATCTTAGCAGCATCAAACAAGTCTCCCACCCCAACCTAGCGGGTGTCCAGAGAGCGGAGCCCTTGGAGCCCTCCCGGCGGGGAGGGTTTGGGTGGGGGAAATTAGCATCAAACAAGTCTCCCACCCCAACCTAGCGGGTGTCCAGAGGGCGGGGCCCTTGGAGCCCTCCCGGCGGGGAGGGTTTGGGTGGGGGAAATTAGCAATAAACAAATCTCCCTCCCCAACACGGCGGGTGTCCAGAGGGCGAAACCCTTGGAACCCTCCCGGTGGGGAGGGCTTGGGTGGGGGAAAAGACGATGAGTGCCATGTGTTTCGTCATGAAATGCGGCGGCAGTACGCTGGCCGCGCTTCCGGATTCTTTTTTCAGTGATATGAAACGGCTGCAGGATGAAGCTATTATACCGGTTATTGTGCATGGAGGCGGTCCGGCGATATCGGAAACGCTAGCCAAGCTCGGGATCGAGACGGAGTTTGTTAATGGTTTGCGCAAAACGAATGAAGCCGTGCTCGATGTGGTTGAAATGGTGCTAGCAGGCCAGATTAACAAAGAGATCGTGCGTAAAATACAGCTTTCGGGTGCGAAGGCTCTTGGTCTATCCGGTGTGGATGGGCATCTTATTCAAGCGGAGCCAGTACCAAATGCCCACGAAGTAGGTCTTGTAGGCGACGTAACAGGAGTGAATGCGGAGCTGGTTCAAGGTATCATCAAGATGGGCTATATGCCGGTCATTGCGCCAATTGGTTTGGGGACTGACGGCGGACAGCGTTATAACATTAATGCAGATACGGCAGCTGGAGCGGTTGCTTCGCAATTAGGCGTGGAGCGAATGATTGTGGTAACGGATGTTCCAGGCATTATGAAGACCGTTAATGGGGAGAAGAAGGTTTTATCCTCTGTAACCGTTCAGGAAATTGATGAAATGATCGAGAGCGGTGAAATCTACGGCGGAATGATACCGAAGGTTCGTGCAGCTGTACAATGCATTCAAGGCAAGGTGCGTGAAGTGATCATAGTGAACGGGGCGGAGCCGGAGGTGCTGAGCCGGGTTATCAAAGGCGCAGCGATCGGCACACGCATTGTGAAATAATTATAATTAAGGAGTGATTCAAGCATGGGAGAGGGAGCTAGCTCACTGTTTCCGAATTATGGCCGTTATGCGTTGGCGTTCGTTAAAGGGGAAGGCAGCCGGTTGTGGGATGAGAATGGCAAAGAATACTTAGACCTCATGTGCGGACTAGCCGTTACTAATCTGGGCCATGCTCCCAAGCAGGTTACAGAACGCTTAAAAGAGCAGGTGGATACGCTCTGGCATACGAGCAACCTTTTTCATATTCCGAATCAGGAAAAGCTCGCTAAGCTTCTGACAGATAACAGCTGTGGAGACGCGGTGTTTTTCTGCAACAGCGGGGCTGAAGCGAATGAAGCGGCTATCAAATTAGCGCGTCGTTATTTTCAAAAAATTGTCGGCAAGCCCGATCAATACGAAATCATCACATTCCACCAATCTTTCCATGGACGGACTTTGGCGACATTGACAGCAACGGGGCAGGATAAGGTGAAGGAAGGCTTTGCACCTCTACCTGAAGGCTTTGTATACGCGCCTTATAATAACGCGGAAGCTTTGGAAAAGATGATCAGCCCGAAAACATGCGCAATTATGATCGAAATGGTGCAGGGAGAAGGCGGCGTTATTCCGGCCGAGCCTGCTTTTATACAGAAGGTAGCCGAGCTTTGCGAGCAACGCGGTTTGCTGCTGATTGTCGATGAAATTCAGACAGGTATAGGTCGTACTGGCAAAATGTTCGCCTACGAGAATTTTGGCATTGAGCCGGACATTTTTACATTGGCAAAAGGTCTTGGCAGCGGTATGCCGATCGGCGCAATGCTTGGTAAAGAGAAGCTTCGTCAAGCTTTTTCAGCGGGTAGCCACGGCTCCACCTTTGGCGGCAACTATTTGTCTACAGCGGCTGGAATTGCTACTATGGAGACAATGCTTGAAGAGAAGCTGCCGCAGCGCGCTGAAGAGCTGGGTGGATATATCGTGAGCACATTAAACGCTAAATTAGCGGGTAATCCATTGGTTAAGGAAGTACGCGGCTTGGGAATGTTGATTGGAATTGAGTGCACCCAGCCTGTAGCAGATCTGATCACTGTGATTCAAGAACAGGGTGTACTTGTTGTATCAGCAGGCCCGAACGTCATTAGATTAGCGCCAAGCCTTGTAATTGCCAAGGAAGATATAGACCGTGGATTAGAAGTAGTTTGTGCGGTATTAAGCAAGCAAGCTGCCGCTGCGGTATAAGGTATTAATTTAGAGCAAGAACGACCAGATAAAAATCCCGGATGAATATCTCATTCGTGCAGCAGTGAGTAGTCATTCTCCTTGAAAGACGTAACAGCAGCATGAAGGATATTCACGTAGGGCGAAAGGGGCGAGACTATTGGCAGAAACGGAAACAAAGCAGCAGCTGGCTGTTGAACTTAAAGGCAGAGACTTCCTCGGAATGTCCGATTTTTCGACAGAGGAGCTTCAGTATTTGATCGATTTGGCCATTGAGCTGAAAAGCAAGTTGAAAGCGGGCGAGACGTACCATCCACTTAAGGGGAAGACGCTCGGTATGATTTTTGAGAAATCCTCTACACGTACACGTGTTTCGTTCGAAGTGGGAATGTATCAGCTTGGAGGTCAGGCTTTATTTTTAAGCAAAAATGATCTGCAGCTGGGTCGAGGCGAGACAGTCTATGATACTGCACAAACCATGTCCCGTTATTTGGACGGCATTATGATTCGCACCCACGCTCATCGCAAGGTCATTGATCTGGCTAGAGGGGCGACGATTCCTGTTATTAATGGCTTGACTGAGCGTTCACATCCATGCCAAGCTTTGGCGGATTACCAGACGATTCTGGAGCATAAAGGACGTTTGCGCGGGCTGAAGGTAGCTTACATCGGGGATGGCAATAACATGGTGCATTCCTTGATGATGGGTGCTGCGAAGCTTGGAATTGATTTTGCTGTGGCATCGCCGCAAGGCTATGAACCGGATAAGCGGATTATCCAATCGACGCAGGATGTTGCGAATCAGAATGGGGCTAAGCTCTACGTAGGTTACGATCCTAAAGAAGCTATCGAAGGTGCGGATGTTGTCTACACGGATGTGTGGGCGAGCATGGGCTTTGAAGAAGAGCAGAAGGATCGCGAGCTCGCATTCCAGAACTTCCAAGTAAACGAAGAGCTGGTGAAGCTGGCGAAAAAAGATTATCTGTTCATGCATTGTTTGCCTGCGCATCGCGGTGAAGAAGTGAGCGAGGGCGTCATTGATGGTCCAAATTCAATTATTTTCGACCAAGCTGAGAACCGTCTGCATGCTCAAAAGGCTATCATGGCAGCAATTATGTAAGTTATTCGGGATTATTTCAGACTAAAAGGAGACCAGTAAAATGGCAAAGCAAAAAATCGTACTCGCCTATTCAGGCGGTTTGGATACATCGGTTATTTTAAAATGGTTAAAAGAAACTTATGATGCGGAAATCATCGCATTCACGGCAGATATCGGACAAAGAGATGAGCTGGACGGACTGGAAGAAAAAGCTCTGGCTACCGGTGCTTCCAAAATTTACATCGACGATCTTCAAGAGGAGTTTGCTAAAGATTTCATCTACCCGATGTTTCAAGCAGGCGCTCTCTATGAAGGGCAATATTTGCTCGGTACGAGTATTGCTCGTCCACTTATTGCTAAGCGTATGGTTGAAATTGCTCGCATGGAAGGTGCAACTGCAATCGCTCATGGTGCTACTGGCAAAGGAAATGACCAAGTTCGCTTCGAGCTGACAGCGGCTGCTTTGGCTCCTGAGCTGGAAGTTATTGCTCCTTGGCGTTTGGATGAGTTCCGCGAGTCATTCCCGGGACGTGCGGAAATGATCGCTTATGCGGAAAAGCACGGCATTCCGGTAACCGCATCTGCTTCCAAGCCGTATTCGACAGACCGCAACCTGCTGCATATCAGCTTTGAGAGCGGCATGCTGGAGGATCCTTGGTTTGATCCAAGCGCAACGGATAACAAGGATATGTTTGTGCTGAGCGTTGATCCTGAGGATGCTCCCGACCAAGCTGAGTATGTAGAGCTTAATTTCGAGCAAGGGAATTGCGTTGGTCTGAACGGTGACCGTATGGAGCCGCTGCAGGTTATGGATCGCTTGAACGAGTTGGGCGGCAAGCACGGTGTAGGCCGTGTTGATATGGTTGAAAACCGTTTTGTCGGCATGAAGAGCCGCGGCGTGTACGAAACTCCGGGTGGAACGATTTTGTTCACAGCTCACCGCAAAATGGAATCATTGACCATGGACCGTGAGGTTATGAGTCTGCGTGATTCCTTGATCTCCCGCTATGCTACGTTGGTGTACAACGGCTTCTGGTTCGCGCCAGAGCGTTTGGCTGTTCAAGCTCTGGTAACGGAGAGCCAGAAAAACGTTACCGGTACGGTGCGTTTGAAGCTGTACAAAGGCAATGTAATCGGAGCAGGCGTACAAAGCCCTGTTAGCTTGTACAATCCGAACATTGCGACAATGGAAGCGGACCCGACACAAGCTTACAACCAAGGTGATGCTACAGGGTTCATCCGTTTGAACGCGCTACGCCTTAAAGTATCCTCCGGGGTACAGCAAAACGCGAAATAAGCAATGAAATGCGCTGCTGCCGAGATGCAGTAGCTTAGCGATGCAGGCTTTCCTACCCCAAGTAGGGAGGCCTTGCATTGTGTATACGAATGTACATGGACAGTAAGTTTTTCCTGATGGAAGACGTTTAGAAAGGGGCAATAAAAGTGTCAAAGCTTTGGGGTGGACGATTTACGAAGAAAACAGATCAGCTGGTAGAGGAGTATACAGCCTCTATTTTATTCGATAAGGAGCTGGCCGAGGAAGATATTCAAGGCAGCTTGGCTCATGTGACGATGCTTGGTAAGTGCGGGATTTTGCCGCTGGATGATGTGGAGAAGATTAAGGACGGACTGCACAAGGTTCAGAACATCATTCGCCGCGGCGAAATGGAGTTCTCGGTCAGCGACGAAGATATTCATATGAATATCGAGAAGGCTTTGATCGACGAGGTTGGGCCGGTAGGCGGCAAGCTGCACACTGGACGCAGCCGCAACGATCAAGTGGCAACCGATATGCATCTGTATTTGCGCAAGCGTGTGGTTGAATTCGTCGGCTTGCTGAACAAGCTGCAGGATGCTTTGATCGAGCAGGCGAAGGGCAACCTCGACACGATTGTGCCGGGCTACACCCATCTGCAGCGTGCGCAGCCAATCTTGTTCGCCCATCATCTGATGGCGTACGTGTCGATGTTCCAGCGCGATATCGAGCGCTTGCAGGACAGCTACAAGCGCATTAACGTGCTACCGCTTGGTGCAGGGGCCCTGGCGGGAACAACGTTCCCGATCGACCGCCACTACGTAGCGCAGCAGCTTGGCTTCGATGGCGTGTACGAGAACTCGCTCGATGCGGTGAGCGATCGCGATTTCATCATCGAATTTCTGTCGAATGCTTCGATGATCATGATGCACCTTTCCCGCTTGTCGGAGGAAATGGTGCTGTGGTCAAGCACCGAGTTCCGCTTCGTGGAACTCGATGACGCCTTCTGCACCGGCAGCAGCATTATGCCGCAGAAGAAAAATCCGGACGTGCCCGAGCTTGTCCGGGGGAAAACTGGCCGCGTATACGGCAACCTGTTCGGCCTGCTGACCGTGCTGAAATCTTTGCCGCTAGCGTACAACAAAGATATGCAGGAAGACAAGGAAGGCATGTTCGATACCGTCCGTACTCTGCAAGGAGCGCTCCAGTTGTTCGCACCGATGGTCAGTACGATGAAGGTGAACAAGGACCGGATGCGTCAAGCCGTGAATCAAGACTTCTCCAATGCGACAGACATTGCCGATTATTTGGTAAACAAGGGACTTCCGTTCCGTCAGGCGCATGAAGTCATCGGTAAAACCGTGCTGTATTGTATCCAGAACCAGAAGTTTTTGCTGGACTTGAAGCTCGAGGAGTACCACCAGTTCTCCAAGCTGTTTGAGCAGGACATATACAATGTGCTTCAGCCAGAGCAAGTGGTGAATGCTCGTAACGTGTATGGCGGCACAGCGACTAACCAAGTGAGTGAAGCTATTGCTCGTGCTGAAGCCGTGAAGGATCAGATGAATGAATGGTTCGAGCAGTTTTTTAACAAAAGCAGATAAGGTACCTACTTATCTGGCTCCTTTCCAATAATAGCCCAAGCAGGGAATAACTCCTGGCTTGGGCTATTTGTTATTGTTTAACTGTTCACAATATATAAAGGATGTGGATATGTTGTGGACAGAAACGGGTATTTTGTTGATAACTTTGTGGATAAGTCTGCAACTTGATCATTCTTATCCACAAAACGATTATTGTTTGATTCATATCCATCAATGCTGCTACAGACGGAACATCTATGCATGACCTGAGTCCACAGCGGGAGGGGGCGCTCCAGATCCAGCATCGACCTCCGGTTTCACCGCTTCAATAGGTTCAAATACAATAGTCCTCATCTGAAGCGTAACTATACTCTCTTGCACACGCCTATCTGAAAACAGGTCCTTTAATCCCGTCTTCAAGCAAAGGTGTCTGCGGTTGACGCGAAGGATTCGGAGCCTCCTGCCCTTCAGGTACACCCGCTTGATTTCTTGCAATCACAGTAGGCTGAGCCGAGTAAGTGTCGCGTGAGATACGTTCTTGACTGACGGTAACCCCGTCTTTCATTTTATAACGGTATGTTTCTACTATGTAACCTGGCTTGCCATCACTAATTTTTTCTTGTTTTCCGTTAGGCAGTCTCGGATTCACTACGTATTTGAGCGGAGAGGGCAAGGTTTGAACAGTTTTTGACTCGATGGTATAGGACAGATCGGCCGGGATTTGTCCGAACAGTTTAACGGTAATCTTTTGTTCATCTGTCGAAGTGCGGATAAGTAAATAATTGGGGGTGCTGTTCCGAAACTTGAAATTAATATATCCGCTGGCAAAGGTGGCATCTTGACCTAATGGAACATAGCTAACCGGCAGCGAATGATTACGTCGTTCTACAATATCAAGCCCAGCGCGCAGAACTGCGTTATAAAGAGTGGAGGAAACCTGGCAAATGCCGCCTCCTATCCCCGGTACAAGCTTGCCATTCAAAATAACGGGGGCTTCCTTGAATCCAAACTTTTGCTCCGTTTCAGCAATATAGGTAGCGTAGTCGAATACATCGCCTGGTTTCATGATCAGATCATGGATGGAGGATGCGGTGGAACGGATGTTATGAATGCGGCCTTCTCCATTTTGCAGAAAAGTGGTTGTAAACTCGCTGATTTTGCGCTCCACCTTCTGCGACTGCAGCATAGGGACGGTAAGCTTGGGCTCCTCCTTAATAAAAGGTAAAGCAATTGCAAGGGGCGACTCTTCCTTCTTGGCAGCAACAGCCTCTATAGGGGGGATAACTCCCCTCAACTGCTTCAGCAGTTCCTGCTCATCAATCCGCATTACGGGAACTTCAGGGACGTAGCTGACTGCATCATTGGGGCCTATGATTCTTTGAGCATCCTGGGGCTGTGCCTCATAAAGGGCGGGAAACCCTCTTTTTAATGTTTTCTGCAGTATGGATGCATCCATGTCGAAAGAGAGCGTCCACTTCTGATCGCGCAGCTTCCACCGATATACGGCCCGTTGAAATGGAGAGCCTGATCTCAGCGGTTCGAAACGAGCTAGTAATGGCTGAAGAGGGATATCCAGCCCCAGCTGCTCCATTGTCCAATCGGCGGGCTGCAAAGGAACATTAGGCTGCGTGCTGTTCAGACGAACGATTTGCTGCAGCATCTGCTCTCTCTTGAGCGTCAGCTGGCGCTCAAGCTCCGTAAGCGGAGTGCCTCCTACATTCCAATTATTTATGGTTAGTCCATGCGGAAGCTCATCGCGCAATCCATACCAAGCCATTGAAGCGCAGGCGGACGCAGCAAAAAGCAGCAAGCCAACCAGGAGATAACGAATAGAAACACGATAACGCACCATGGGATACGTCTCCTTTTTTTCAAGCCTAATGATTGACAAGCCGTGCCCGTACAAGTTATGTATATGCGGCACTCAGTGGAAGTTTCCTATATAAAAATAAATGAATGCATTCTTTCAAAAATCCGCACAAAATGTGAAAATATGTTGAAATATTTTCACAACGAAGGATTTTACCTATTTATGTCGAAAGTTTATAAGCTAGTTCAAAATCAGGATGTGATATTGTGATCGAAATGAACGATGTATGGAAAACGTATCCCGATGGAAGCAATGCGCTAAAAGGGATCAATGTAAAAGTAGACCGCAATGAATTCTTGTATGTCGTGGGACCATCAGGCGCAGGGAAATCGACATTCATGAAATTGATTTATAGAGAAGAACGGCCGACTAAGGGGAGTATTTTTGTCAACGGGTTTAATTTGGAAAAGCTGAAGCAGCGGAAAATTCCGTATGTGCGCCGCAATATTGGAGTTATTTTTCAAGATTATCGACTTTTGCCGAAGATGTCTGTGTTTGAAAATGTCGCTTTTGCTATGGAAGTTATCGAGGCTCCCAAGAAAATTATTAAGAAGCGAGTGCTAGAGGTGCTGGAGCTGGTAAAGCTGAGGGATAAGTCAGGCTCTCTGCCAACACAGCTATCCGGAGGAGAGCAGCAGCGTGTAGCTATTGCTCGCGCGATTGTTAACAATCCAGCCGTGATCATTGCCGATGAGCCGACAGGAAATTTGGACCCGGACACATCATGGGGGATTATGAAGCTGATGGAAGAGATTAACTTCCGCGGCACTACAATCATTATGGCAACGCACAACAAAGAAATTGTCAATACGATGCGCAAGCGAGTGCTTGCCATTGAGCAGGGCCAAATAGCCCGTGATGAAGTAAGGGGTGAATACGGCTATGAGGATTAGCACAGGGTTCCGCCACTTACGCGAAGGCGGGAAGAATGTGGTCCGCAATGGCTGGATGTCATTCGCATCGATAAGCTCAATAGCCATCTCGTTGTTTGTTTTAGGTATTTTTTTGCTGCTGACCTTGAACGTAAACTATCTGGCTGCGCAAATTGAACAGCAGGTTGAAATTCGCGTCTACCTCGAAGTGAACACGCCGAAGGAACAGGTTCAGCTTTTACAGAGTCAGATTGCATCCTTCTCCATGGTGGACAAGGTGAAATTTGTGTCCAAGGAAGAAGGGCTGGTCTATTTAAGAGATAAGCTTGGCGAGAGCGGCAAGCAATTGCTTGACGGATTCGATGGCGAGAACAACCCGCTTAACGATTCGTTCACAGTAGAAGTTACTGAACCGCGTGAGGTTGCAAGCGTCGCTCAAAAGATAAGCGCTATCAATAACAGCCTCCCTACCAAGCCTATTTATCGCGTCAGCTATGGACAAGGAACGGTAGAGACGATGTTTAAGGTTACCGAAATCGTACGGTATACAGGACTTATTCTTGTAGCGGGGCTAGCATTGACGGCAATGTTCCTTATATCCAATACGATCAAGCTTACGATTGTTGCCAGACGCCGCGAAATTTCGATTATGAAGCTGGTTGGAGCTACGAATTCTTTTATCCGCTGGCCGTTTTTTATAGAAGGAGCACTGCTCGGGATTATCGGTTCGGTAATACCTGTAGTTATTTTGCTTTATGGTTACTGGGAGCTCATGGACTCTACGCAGCTGGACTTGAACTTGCTTATGATCAAGCTGCTGCCTTTTGAACAGGTTTACTACACGATATCCGGGCTGCTGCTCGGAATTGGGATTGTTATCGGAATATGGGGAAGCACGTTGTCGGTTCGCAAGTTTTTACGGGTGTAATAAACGGATCGGGGAGGAAATGAAAAGTTGAAAAAGTCTCTTCTGTCTCTAATTGTAACATCAGGTTTGTTGGGAACCATTGTTGTGCCGCAGTTTGCGTTTGCTTTGACGGCAACGCAGAAAATCGAGCAGCAGATAAGCCAGCTGAAAAAAATGCAAACAACCGCTCAGCAAAAAGCGAATGAAGCGCAGTCCGAAATGAACAAGGTACATCAGGAAAAGCAGCAGACAAGCTCAGATATTACTTCATTGCTTAGTCAAATTGAGGCAACGAACCTGAAGCTTAACGATCTGAATAGCCAGCTTAGTACGGTAAAGAATACTTTGCAGGAAACCGGCCAGCAGCTTGAGGAAGCCGAAACGCGAGTTGAAAGTAGAGATAAGCTTCTGAAATCAAGGGTTCGCCTTATGTATATGAACGGAGTCGTTTCCTACGCTGACGTTCTGCTCAGCTCAACGAATTTCGGTGACTTTCTGGACCGTTTGAATGCATTGAAATCCATTGTGAATCAAGATAAAAAGATATTGGAATCCAATCAAAAAGACCGTGCAATGATAGCGGACAAGCAGGTTCAGGTTCAACAGCAGCTCGATCAGGTTAAGGATTTATATAGCCAGACAGCGGTTGTTAAGGCCGATTTGGTGACCAAAGAGAAGGAAAAGGAAGTCAAGATAGCGAGCCTCTCCAAAAAGGAGAAGGAGCTGGAAGACATAAGCGAGGATCAGGAGAAAGTATTGCTTGAGTATGCGCGCAAGGAATCCGCGCTGGCAGCCGAGAAGCGCAAGGCTACGGAGGAAGCAGCCAGAGCCGCGGCTGCAGCCAAAGCCAAGAAGGAGGGCACTGCTCCTCCTGCGGTAAACTCGACTCCGGCGTTCACAGGAGGCAAGATGGGTTACCCATTGGCGAAGAATTCGCCTATGACCTCCGATTTCGGAACACGTTCAGACCCGTTTACTGGCAAGAAAGCGACGCATAAAGGGATCGACCTTGGTGCGCCTAACGGAACCTCTATCCTAGCTGCAGCTGATGGTGAAGTGATCGTTGCTTCCTGGTGGAGTGGGTATGGGAATTGTGTTATTATTGACCATGGCAACGGAGTTTGGACCTTGTATGGGCATATCCGTAACGGTGGAACGGATGTGGAAAAAGGCGATACGGTCAAAAGAGGGCAAAAAATTGCAGAGGTCGGATCAACCGGTGAATCGACGGGTAACCACCTGCATTTTGAAGTTCGGATTAATGAAAATCCCGTAGATCCTAAACCTTATTTGAAATAATCGCTGTTAATAATTTCAAATAGCTTGTCATATACTAAACGGACGGCCAGTCGATAAGGTAAGTAGCAAAGGCGGTGTATACTAAGGAATGACATTTAAAGGACGTACGGTTTTGGCATTTATTTTGTTGGCCATGTTCGCCAGCAGCATTATGACGCTAACGATTGTGCATCCATCGATCTTTGCTTCGGTAGGTGGAGATAGCAGCACGGCGACCGTGAAGTCTGGTTTGAGTACTAAGGATTTGAACAAGATTGCCACCACGTACCAACTAATAGACAGCAAATTTTTATCGCAAGTCGATCGTGATAAAGTAGTCAACGGAGCGATTAACGGCATGCTGTCGGCGTTGGAGGACCCTTTTACAGTTTATATGGACCAAAAAGAAGCGAAGCAGTTCGACGAGAGTATTACATCTTCGTTTCAAGGCATTGGGGCTGAGGTTTCTTCTGAGGATGGAAAGGTAACTATCATGGCGCCTATTAAAGGCTCTCCAGCTGAGAAAGCGGGATTGCACACGCATGATGTTATCATTGCTGTAAATGGCGAGAAGCTTGACGGATTGACTTTGAATCAGGCGATTATGAAAATTCGCGGACCGAAGGGAACGCAGGCTAAGCTGGACATTATGCGGCCGGGCTCGCCTGAGCCGATTCAAATGATTGTTGTACGTGACGATATTGATGTGGAAACCGTCTATGCGGAGATGCTGCAGGGCAATATCGGTAAAATCGAGATTCGCCAGTTCTCCAGCAACACGGCCAAACGATTCAAAGACGAGCTGAAAAATCTTGAAGCAAAAGGAATGAAGGGATTGATCATCGACGTTCGTAACGATCCGGGTGGTCTGTTGTCCGCCGTTGTCGAAATTGTCGAACCTTTTGTACCTAAGGGCAAGCCTATTGTGAAGATTGAAAACCGCAAAGGCGAGCAGGAAGATACACCATCACAGGGAACAGGTAAAAATTATCCTGTTACCGTACTGATCAACAAAGGCAGCGCCAGTGCTTCGGAGATATTGGCAGGAGCCTTGCATGACTCTTCCGGCAGCAAGCTGATCGGTGAAACGACCTTCGGTAAGGGTACGGTCCAAGTAACCTTTGAGAAGGAAATGGCCGATGGCAGCAACATTAAGATGACGGTGTACAAGTGGTTGACGCCAAATGGCACCTGGATTCATAAAAAAGGAATTGCACCGGATATCGCGGTTGAGCAGCCTGCCTTCTTCAAGGTAGCTCCGCTGAGTAAGAAAACAACCCTGAAGCCGGATACCAATAGCGAAGACGTTAAAAACTTACAAACCATGCTGACAGGGCTGGGACTAACCCCGGATCGTACAGACGGTTACTTCAGCGATAAGACGGCTCTAGCTGTCAAGGCTTTCCAACGGATGCAAAGCTTGCCTATAACAGGTGAAGTTGATGTGGAGACAGCGACCCGGATTGAAAAAGCGATTTTGACCGAAATCAAGGACCCTAAAAATGATCTGCAGCTAAAAGCGGCGACTCAGCACTTGCAGTCCGTAATGCCCAAGTAGTACAAATGGGTAGGGTGCAGGGTAAAAATTCCGATTAGCTGAAATGGAAATGTTAGTAAGCGGAAGGAAATTGAATAAGCAGCGTCGAAAGAGTAAGAAGGTTGGATTTATTCCAGCCTTCTTTTTTAATGTATCTAAGAAGGAGCAGTCCAATGACCGTGTTCATGGAAGTGGCACAAAGAGGGCTACAAGCCCTGCTTCAATTGTTCATGCATCCGTTTTATTATGTTGGTATTTTATTTGTCATCCTGCAATACCGCAGGCAAATATTGTTTGAACGTAAATTGTTTCATACGAAACTGCACTCCTTATTAACCGAAACGTGGCGGGCATTATTGTGGGGGTGGATCGGCGGATTAGCGGCTTCTGTAGTTATGGCCGTTGTTGGAGCTACCATTCAAGCTGATACTGTGCTCTTATTGTGGGTCATATCGCTGCTGCTGCTTTTTGTTCGTGTGAGATTTTTATGCTGGGCTTATGCTATTGGGATTATAGGGGTTCTGCATGTGCTATGCGTTTGGTTTGCTTCAAGATTGAATCCAGCATCCGATCTGCTTGCCTGGATTGTGAATACGCTGATCAATCTGAACATGCCTTCACTGCTCGCACTTATTGCGATCCTTCATCTGATTGAAGCGCTGTTAGTGAGGCAGCAGGGGGCCAAGACAGCTACGCCGATGTTTTACGCAAGCAAGCGGGGTAAAATCGTCGGTGGCTATAATATGCAGGGGTTCTGGCCTGTTGTGTTATTTTTGCTGGTGCCACTGCAAGGAGGCAGTGCAATCCCGTTGCCTTGGACGCCTCTAGTGGGTGGAGGGCTGTGGAGCGGCGGCTGGACGATGATTAGCTTCCCCGTCATGATCGGCTTTGCTGAGCTGACTCTGTCCCGACTGCCGAAGGAGAAAGCTCGCCTCTCAGCGAAGCTGTTGGCTCTATATGCCTGCTCCGTACTGCTGCTGGCTTTTCTGGCCTATGTATGGCCTGTCCTGACGATAATTGCATCACTGGGCTGCATACTGCTTCATGAAGCTTTGCGGGTGTACAGCAGATGGGATGAATTGAAGCGAATTCCCTATTATGTTCATGACCAGCGCGGACTGAAGATTTTGGGTATTTTGCCTGGCAGTGCGGCGGCTGATATGGGGCTGACTGCAGGAGAAGTCATTCACAAGGTGAACGGAGTGGCGGTAGTTACGAAGCAGGAGCTGTTCCAAGCCATGCAGCAGAATCCGGCATTTTGCAAGCTCGAGGTGCTTAATTTGGAGGGGGAAAGCAAGTTTCTGAAGCGAGCTTTATTCTCTGACGAGCATCATCAATTGGGCATTATTTTAGCGCCTGATCAAGATGCGATGTATTATGCGGAAGAAAAACAATCTCATATATTCTCTTATTTGAGCAGGAAGCTTGTAGGGGTCTTCAGCAATCGATCTGGTAGCAGACCTATGTAGGATCAGCCTCACAGCCTAACAAAATTGAAGGAAAAAAGCTGCCGGAACCTGAGTTCCAGCAGCTTTTTTTGAATAAAACGGGGTAAGCTCTGCTCCGCTTGTGACGCTTGTTAATTCGGTTCACGCAGCACAACGATTTCAACGCGACGGTTTTTGGCCCGATTCTCTGGAGTGTCGTTTCCAACTACAGGACGCGTATCTGCATAGCCAGTGGATATGAATTTTTTCGGATCCAGGCCTGAGTTATTAATGAAGTAACGAAGCACGGATAGCGAGCGTTCGTTTGAAAGTCCCCAGTTATCCTTGTATAGAGACCCTGTTGCCAATGGCAGGTTATCCGTATGGCCTTCAATGCTGATCGTTGTATTCAAGTTCGGGAACATTGTAGCCAGTTGGTTTAAAATGGGGAAAGCCTCTTTTTTCAAATCAGCCTTACCGAGATCGAACAAGAACAGATCGTTTAGAGTTACAGAAATTCCCTTAGGGGTATTGGCTGCGAACACTTGAGCCTGCAGGCTTTGCTGCTGAATATACTGCTGTATCTGCTCCAATAAATTTTCCAGCTGCTTCTCACGAGTTTCTTTTTGTTCTTTCTCTTCCCTTTCTTTTTTCTCCTTCTCGGCGTTTTCGGATTTATCGCCTTCATTAGCTTTGGCTGTGCTGACACGGCCGAGTACTCCTTGACCTTGAGGGAGCACGGAATCTGCCTTCTTGTATTCAAAGTTAAGTGCTTGCGACAGGATTTGATATTTCTCCGTATCAATCTTGCTCATCGCATACATGATGACAAAGAAGATCAGAAGCAGCGTGATTAAATCTGCATAGGTAATCAACCAGCGCTCGTGATTTTCATGCTCGGCGTGCTTCTTATTTCTCCTCGCCACTGATATCACCTTCCGTTTTCTTATGGTTTTGATGGAGGAAGGACTTCAGTTTCTTTTGAATCAACTGAGGATTTTCGCCGGCTTGCAGAGCTAAAATTCCTTCAAGCATCAATTCCATTTCAGAAATTTGCTCTTTGCTGCGAATTTTTATTTTGGTTGCTATAGGAAGATACACTACATTCGCAGAAGCCACACCATATAATGTAGCTGTAAAAGCAACGGCAATAGCGGGGCCCAAGCTGCTCGGATCAGCCAAATTGCCCAGAACGTGTATCAGTCCCATAACGGTACCGATAATCCCCATCGCGGGTGCATAGCCGCCCGCTGTTTCGAATATTTTGGCCCAGCCCTCATGATGATGCTCAAGCGCATCCATTTCGAGCTCCAAAATTTGACGTGTCAATTCAGGGTCGGTTCCATCAACAACCATCATAAGACCGCCGCGCAAGAAACTGTTCGGATGTTCCACTGCACGCTGCTCTAGAGCAAGCACACCTTCTCTGCGGGCAACCGTGGCCATATCTACAAGCTCTTCAATAATAGTGCCGGGCTCTCTTTTGGTTTCTTTGAATGCCATGCTTAGTGCTTTACCGATTTCCTTTAGACGGGACATAGGGAAGCTTATTGCTATAGCCCCTGCTGTTCCCCCGAAAATAATTAACATGGCGCTTGGGACAATAAGTGCGCCAATATGGCCGCCATCCCACATATAACCGCCTAGAAGAGCTCCCAATCCTATTACAAGACCTATTATCGTTGTTAAATCCACGTTCCTACCACCCCTAGATTCAATAAATTAATGTTTCTCTTCATGCAGATCTATATGATTAAAAATTCCTGTAACCCACTAATAGAGGAAAGCTTTAATCGTTTGCAACAAAAGATGAAAAAAGGTATAATATATGGGAACAAGTATTCCTATAAAGGAAAAAGTCGAACGGAGTCAATCTACGTCGATAGATCATATTATTTATCGGAAACAATTGTTTAAAAGTTAATAGAACACGACTTTTTTCAATGGGCGGGTGATTACATGAACGAAGTAACGAAGAGCAATAAACCGTTTGAGCTGGTATCGGATTTCTTGCCTCAGGGAGATCAGCCTAAGGCAATTGAGAATCTGTTAGCAAGTATTCAAGCGGGGAAGAGGTATCAGACACTGCTTGGCGCTACGGGAACGGGCAAGACGTTCACAGCGGCACAGGTGATTTCCAAACTAAATCGACCCACATTGCTTATTGCCCACAACAAGACATTAGCCGCACAGTTGTGCAGTGAATTGAAGGAATTTTTCCCTAACAATGCTGTGGAATATTTCGTCAGTTATTACGATTACTTTCAACCAGAAGCCTACATTCCATCTTCGGATACATTTATAGAGAAAGATTCAAGCATCAATGAGGAGATCGATAAGCTGCGCCACTCGGCCACCAGCTCGTTGTTCGAGCGGCGGGACGTCATTGTTGTAGCGAGCGTATCCTGCATATACGGCTTAGGTTCGCCGATTGAATACGGCAACCTGGTGCTGTCGTTACGTGTCGGTATGGAGCGGTCGCGCAATGACATCCTGCACAGCCTGATCGATATCCAGTATCAGCGCAATGATATGAACTTTGTCCGCGGCACGTTTCGCGTCCGTGGTGATGTAGTAGAGATTTTCCCTGCCTCGCATTCCGAGCAAGCTGTAAGAGTGGAGCTGTTCGGAGATGAAATCGAGCGCATAACGGAGATTAATGTGCTGACCGGTGAAATCCTTGGCGAACGTGAGCATATCGCCATCTTCCCCGCATCTCACTTCGTTACCCATGAGGATACGATGAAACGCGCACTTATCAACATTGAGCGAGAGCTGGAAGAACGATTGAAGGAGCTCAACGAGAAAGGCAAGCTGCTGGAAGCCCAACGACTGGAGCAACGGACGCGGTATGATATCGAAATGATGCAGGAGATGGGCTTTTGCTCCGGTATTGAGAATTACTCGGGACCCTTAACATTCCGTGAACGAGGGGCGACGCCGTATACACTGTTCGACTACTTTCCGGAGGATATGCTAGTGATGGTGGACGAATCTCACGTGTCGCTGCCACAGATAAGGGGTATGTATAATGGAGACCGAGCACGTAAGGAAGTGCTGGTAGAGCACGGGTTCCGTCTCCCGTCGGCGATGGATAACAGACCGCTTCGATTTGAGGAATTTGAGGGCAAGGTGAAGCAGGCTGTGTTTATCTCGGCAACTCCGGGACCTTTTGAGCTGGAGCATTGTCCTGAGATGGTAGAGCAAATAATCCGCCCAACCGGCCTGCTGGATCCGATCATTGAGGTACGGCCGACGAAGGGGCAGATTGATGATTTGCTAGCCGAGATCCATGACCGAATCAGCAAGGATGAACGTGTCCTCGTGACTACTTTGACGAAGAAGATGTCGGAGGACTTGACGGATTATCTTAAAGAAATCGGGATCAAGGTACGGTATCTTCACTCCGATATAAAGACATTGGAGCGGATGGCCATTTTGCGTGATTTGCGATTGGGAGTATTCCATGTATTAATAGGCATTAACCTGCTGCGGGAAGGGTTGGATTTGCCGGAGGTATCCCTCGTAGCGATATTGGACGCCGACAAGGAAGGCTTCTTGCGTGCTGAGCGCTCACTGATACAGACGATTGGCCGGGCCGCGCGGAATTCGAACGGTCGGGTAATTATGTACGGTGACAAAATAACCGATTCGATGGACAAAGCGATTCGGGAAACGAGCCGTCGCCGCGATATTCAAATAGCTTATAATGAGAAACACGGAATCACTCCGCAAACAATACAGAAGAAGGTCAGGGATGTCATTGAAGCGGTCAAGGTAGCTGAACAGAAGGCTGATTACTTAACCGATTTGAAACAGGGCAAGATGTCCAAGAAGGATCGGATGTCGCTGATTGAGCGTCTGGAAGCGGAAATGAAGGAAGCGGCCAAAAATCTGCAGTTTGAACGTGCAGCTGAGCTTCGCGACGCGGTGATGGAGTTAAGAACGGAGCTGTAAGATAGAGTTAGAAGCAGACCTACGGATGGATATAATGGATAATAGCGTTATGAGACAGAGAATCTGCGGATGAAGGGTTCTCTTGTGATATATAAAGGATGGTGGCAACCACGTGGTCAGAGATAATATCGTAATCAAAGGCGCGAGAGCGCATAATTTGAAGAATATAGACGTTACGATCCCTCGGGATCGTTTTGTCGTGCTCACAGGGCTCAGTGGCTCTGGTAAGTCATCGCTTGCCTTCGACACGATTTATGCCGAGGGCCAGCGCAGGTATGTCGAATCGTTGTCTGCATACGCAAGACAGTTCTTAGGCCAGATGGATAAACCTGATGTAGATTCAATTGAAGGCTTATCGCCTGCCATTTCTATCGATCAGAAGACCACAAGCCGTAACCCGCGTTCCACTGTGGGTACTGTGACGGAGATTTACGATTATCTTCGCTTGCTATTTGCTAGAATCGGCCGTCCCCATTGTCCAGATCATAAGTTAGAGATTACGTCACAGACGATAGAGCAGATGGTCGACCGGATTATGGAATATCCGGAGCGGACACGGCTGCAAATATTAGCTCCGATCATCTCGGGGCGCAAAGGCGAGCATTCCAAATTGCTGGCCGATATCCAGAAGCAAGGATTTGTTCGGGTTCGTGTAAATGGCGAGACTATGGATATATCCGATAAAATTGAGCTTGATAAAAACAAGAAACACTCGATCGAAGTGGTCGTTGACCGGATTGTTGTGAAGGACGATATTCAAAGCCGTTTGGCAGACTCATTGGAAACTGCGTTGAAGCTGGCTAACGGCAGAATTATCGTAGATATATTGGAGAAGGAGGAGCTGCTGTTCAGCCAGAATCTCGCATGTCCCGAATGCGGATTTAGCATCGAGGAGTTGGCTCCAAGAATGTTCTCCTTCAACAGCCCATTCGGCGCATGCCCTGATTGCGACGGATTGGGAAGCAAAATGATAGTTGATCCAGACCTGCTTGTGCCAAATCCGACGCTTTCTATCGAGGAGGGTGCATTTGAGGCTTGGGCTGGCAGCACATCCAACTATTATCCGCAGTTTTTAGCTGCCGTCTGTGAGCATTACAAAATTCCGACGGACAAGCCCGTATCCGAACTGCAGCCGGAGCAGATAAAGAAGCTGTTGAACGGTACTGGTGGTGAGAAGGTCCGTTTTCGTTATGAGAACGACATGGGACATAGGAAGGAAGCGCTCGTTCCTTTTGAGGGCATTATTAATAATTTGGAACGTCGCTATCGGGATACGTTCTCTGATGGCATTCGCGAGCATATTGAAACCTACATGAGCTCGAAGCCTTGCAGCAAATGTAAAGGGCAGCGCTTAAAGCCTGAAACATTGGCAGTTACGATCAATGGGAAAAATATTGCCCATGTAACTTCGCTTTCCATTGGTGATTCGCAGGAGTGGTTTGAAGGGCTGTCACTGACGGATAGAGAGGTCCAGATAGCGCATTTAATTTTGAAGGAAATTAATGCTCGTCTTGGCTTTCTCGTCAATGTAGGGCTGGACTACCTGACCATGCACCGTGCAGCAGGTACTTTGTCAGGCGGCGAGGCCCAGCGGATTCGATTGGCTACACAAATCGGATCAAGCTTAATGGGTGTATTATATATCCTGGATGAGCCAAGCATAGGTTTGCATCAAAGGGATAATGACCGTTTGATTAAAACGCTGGAGCATATGCGCGACTTGGGCAATACGTTGATAGTCGTTGAGCATGATGAAGATACGATGCTCGCAGCAGATTATATTATTGATATTGGTCCTGGAGCGGGTATCCATGGAGGTACAGTGGTTTCTCAAGGGACGCCGCAAGAAATTATGGACGATGCGGGCTCCTTGACAGGACAATATTTAAGCGGGAAGAAGTTCATTCCAATTGCTGCGGAACGCCGGAAGCCTAATGGAAAATGGCTTGAAATTAAAGGTGCGAAGGAAAACAATCTGCGTAATGTTAACATAAAGATTCCTTTAGGTGTGTTTACATGTGTAACTGGGGTATCAGGATCAGGCAAAAGCACATTAATCAATGAGATCTTGTACAAAACATTGGCGAAACAACTCAATGGTGCCAAGGTTCGTCCTGGTGAATACCGTGATTTCATTGGGCTGGAGCATGTGGATAAAGTTATCGATATTGATCAGTCGCCAATTGGTCGGACACCACGTTCTAATCCTGCAACTTATACAGGAGTGTTTGATGATATTCGCGACGTATACTCCAATACGAATGAAGCCAAGGTACGCGGTTATAAAAAGGGCCGCTTCAGCTTTAACGTAAAGGGCGGACGATGCGAGGCTTGCCGCGGGGATGGAATTATTAAGATCGAAATGCACTTTCTGCCTGATGTCTATGTTCCATGTGAGATTTGTAAGGGAAAAAGGTACAATCGGGAAACGTTAGAGGTGCAGTATAAAGGGAAAAACATTTCCGAAGTGCTTGGAATGACGATTGAGGATTCTTGCGAGTTTTTCAAAAACATTCCGCGTATTCACCGCAAGCTAAGCACTTTACTTGATGTAGGCTTAGGCTACATGGATCTGGGGCAACCGGCAACAACATTGTCCGGCGGTGAAGCGCAGCGCGTGAAGCTTGCTGCGGAGCTGTATCGCAGGAGTACCGGTAAGACGATTTATATTCTCGATGAGCCGACGACTGGATTGCATATCCACGATATTGACAGGCTGCTTAAGGTTCTGCATAGGCTGGTTGAAAATGGCGATAGTGTGCTTGTAATTGAGCATAACCTGGATGTCATTAAGACATCCGATTATATGATCGATCTGGGACCGGAAGGCGGCAGTAAAGGCGGTACAATTGTAGCTACAGGCACACCAGAGGAAGTTGTGAAGGTAGATGGCTCTTATACAGGTCGCTACTTGAAACCAATTCTTGAAAGAGACAAAGCTCGCTCTGCTGACTATGCTCAACGGCTTAAACAGATGGAAGATGTTGTAGTGTAACAATGATTTCGATTTATAATATGAAATTTGGGGAATCCTTAAATAAGGCAAAGTAAGGGATGAAACATACGCAAATGTTGACAAACTTGTTACACTTTGCTGAATTACTTGCACTTCAAAGCCAGTCAAGATAAGATAGAAACTAAGCATTTTCGTATACTAGAGGAGGTCTCTCGATGTTTTTAGCTGAAGAGGCAGCGCAAGCAGCGAGCAAATTTACCGGCTTTGATCCATTCGTGCTGTTGTTCACGATTATTATTGCTATTGGTGTTGTTCGGTTGCTGATTGCTCCTAAGAAAAATCTATTTGCTATCGGTTTTGGCGGCGTTAGCTTGTTGGTGTTTTTGATTATGGATACCGTTATGGTACTCAATTGGATGGATAAACTGTAGAAGATCGGATGCTTGCGCTTGTCGCAAGCTACATGGCACGTAAATGAAGCCCTGGACCACAACGATGGTCTTAGGGCTTTTTTGTCGAACTCAAAAGAAAAACGCCGTGCGGCGTCCTTGGTGTACCATGTACGTTTGTGCGTGAGGAGGGATGGATGTGGGATTCCGGCCACTGTTGAAGTCGTGTTCCTTTGAATGATAGGCTTGCAGCGGTGGGAACACGATCTTCAAAGGCGGACGCTATCGCTCCTCCACCCCACATCCATGCCCTCTTTTGTTCTACTCTGTGCTTTGCGTTGCTTCCTTACTTCCTTACCGGTCTTCGATCCAGTATTCCTAGCCGTGAACACCCTGGTAATACTCCGGTTACATCTCTCCATCACCTACTTCGTACCTAAACTGCGACGGTACCACCGGATCCCCCGCCCTGTAGCGACGTAGGGCGCTATTAAGGATGGCCGGCTTGCATCACGATTGAAATTGAACATCAGTGCGCCGATATTAACGAAACCTGTAACCCTTAGCACTGATTATTTAAGTGAACCTGTCAAGTGCCTTCTTTACAGGCGACTAATTCTTCCTATAATGAATGAGTCGAAGCATTAGCGGAAGTAATCGTTCCTCTATAGTATGGAAAGCACACAAAACAGAGAGATACCGGAACAACTACTTCCGTTATCTCTCTGTTTTGTGCATAATACTCATCATTCACCCCACATAGCGGAATTCGGACTTCCGCTATCGTCTTAAATTGGAGGCGGCAGATTAAATAACGGAATTTTCAGTTCCGTTCAGGACCTTTAGAGCACATAGCTACTTCCCCGCTATCCGAATATAAAAAGGAACTCACCTGATGGTGAAGAAGTAAAAATCTTAAGAATTCATATATGTTAAGAACTTAGAAAGGGCAACCCTGCTTCATGCGTTGGTGTTGTAAAGAACTTTCTAATGTTAAAAAAAGCCGAGGAGCATACCGCTCCTCGGCTCTTAAATGATTAAACCCACCACATTTGACCTAGTGGTTCCTTGATCAGTATTTGCTGCAGATTCTCAACCGCTTTAGTAAAGCCTTCATCAACGGACATTAAGCCGTCCTCATGCTCTATGCTCACTACATAATCATAGCCAACCAATCGAAGCGCACTGATGATATCCGCCCATGTTTTCATATCGTGGCCGTAGCCTACAGTACGGAACTGCCAAGCACGGTCAAGCATCATGGTATAAGACTGCATATCGGTAACACCGTGTTTATTGATGTTGATCGGATCAATCGAGGTATCCTTAGCATGGAAGTGATGAATAGCGCCGGCACGTCCAAGGATCTGAACAGCTTGCACGGGATCGATACCTTGCCACCACATATGGCTTGGATCAAGGTTAGCACCAATTACATCACCTGCAGCCTCACGAAGCCTCAACAGTGTTGCCGGAGTATGTACGGAAAAACCGCCGTGAAGCTCAAGACCGATCTTTACATTACGGTCAGAAGCGAATTTGCCAGTCTCGGTCCAATAAGGAATGACCTTGTTAGCCCATTGCCAGTCTAGGATCTCTTGATAATCATTCGGCCAAGGAGCAACCGGCCAGTTCGGATATTTAGCGCCTTCATGGTCGCCGGGGCAGCCTGAGAACGTATTAACAACAGGAACTTCAAGCTTCTCAGCCAGCTGTATAGTTTGGATGATGACATCATGATGTTCTTGTGCAATTGGTTTTTGCGGGTGTAAAGGGTTACCATGGCAGCTTAAAGCACTGATGGTTAAACCGCGGGACTCGACCACTTTTTTGAACGCCTTCAATTTCTCTTCGTCGGCTAATAGCACTTCCGGGTTGCAATGAGCATTGCCGGGGTAGCCGCCAGTGCCGATTTCAATTGCTTCCAAGCCTTTTGAAGCAATATAATCCAGCGATTCTTCCAATGACTTTTGCCCGAATAATACAGAAAATACGCCTAACTTCATAAGACACCTCCGATAAAAATGTACGCGTGTACGCGACTCTCCCAAAGTATAGCATTGTTTGGTTACTTCTCAAAGTATAAGATGCGGACAAGGCAACTTAGTTCATTTTTAAATTAAATGCTTCGACAGTTGTCTCGACATTATTCCCATTTCTTTGCAGACAAGAAGGGCTACAATGAAAGGGAAGTATATTTCACAAGAGAAGAGGTGTATCCGCGAATCCGAGACTTAACTTTGTCAAAGGGCTGTTTTGCAAAGGGTTACATATTTTTGGATGAGAGGACGAACCAATATGCACAATAAGGAAACTCAAATTGTAGAAACAACTTTAGGCCAATGGCTTCGTTTCCCTAATGGCTTTAGAAAGTCCTCCTGCTTGGTCGAATTATCTAATCATATTTCCCTTAATATTGATTCGAAAACCGGTAAGGTCCATGTTCACAAGAAGGATCACAATCAGGTCTATCAATATCTCGGAGAAGTGTTCATAACGGCCAGCCATAGTCAAATCCATTGTTCTACCTTGCAAGCCCATATAAGCGACCGTTCGGAATCGTTGTTCACGGCAACGCATCAAATTTCAAAGATCGAAAATGTGAAATCCACAGAGAAAGGAGAATCGGCGTGAGAATCAAACTTGAAAATATGGAAATTCCGGTAACGTTCTTATCAAGCGATCATAAAATGATTCCCAGGCTCATTCAAGTACTGCAAACGAGGAAAGTGACTGGGGGGCCCGGAACCGTATTCGATCTAGAGCAATTGGAGCGCATAGAGGTCGTTGGGAATGAAGCGTATCTATATTCTAAGGCTAGTCCAGCTTCAGATAGAGTTTGCTTGGCTTTGCATGGCTAGGCTTGGTTAAGACATAAGACATTGAGATAAATGGGCATGAAAAAAGAGGAAGCACTCATTCCGTAACATACGGCATGGGAACTTCCTCTTTTTCTTGTGAAATTAGAAGGGCCAATTGAATAGGCCGCGGTAAATTTTAAACACAGTTTCCTCACTGCCGCTGTAAATGATAACAGAAACAGTAACAATCAATTGAGTGAGTGCACAGCGGGCGAAGAAATAGGTTTTACTAACCTTTTTCTTGTTGACCGTAGATTTCCCTAATAAATTTTCAAGAGCCATTACAATGCCGTGGTACAAGCCGTACAAAAAGTAAAGCCAACTGAAACCATGCCACAGTCCGATCAGCACCATAATGAGGATGGATAAGCAGGCTGCGGTTGCTTTGCTTGGGGTTTTCCGGGAAAAGAACATAAAGATATGGTCACGAAACCAATCGCCAAGTGTTGCATGCCAATTGCGCCAAAATTGGGTAAGCGTGGGTGACTGGAATGGTTTCTTGAAATTTTCCGGAATGTTGTAGCCCATCAGCCGGCCAAATCCGATTGCAATATCCGAGTAACCGGAAAAGTCGAAGAAGATAAGCGCATAAAACCAAATCATCAGAAACAAAGATTCATGGGTGTGCAGCTCTTGCTGCTGCATCTGGTTAAACAAGTCAGTCATCCAGGTGACGAGTACAATCTTTTTAAACATGCCCAGAATGATTCGCTTGACTGCATCCTCGACTTGTCCCGAGTTTAGCTTATAAGGCTGCTTGGTGTCCGCCATAAAGTCCCGAAACTTAAGAATGGGGCCGGAAGTAAAGGTAGGCACGAACAAAATGTAGTTAGCATAATCGAGTGCAGGCGTTCGAGCTTCCTTGCCGAAAAAGTAGGCAAAATAATAAGCATCAATGACTTTCAGCACATTGTAAACAAGTCCGAGCAGAATGACCACATCGAAGAGTGGATTCTCGAACACCTTCATACCGAACAGCCTTAAACAGCAAACCCCTGCTACATTCAGCGCGATGAGAGTAATAAACCAACCCTTGCGCCAAGAGGTGACATGGCATAAAAAGAGGAAGCCCAGATAGTTCAGCAGAGTATAGACCACATAAAAGACAAAAAGCTTCTTACTGAACACCAGCAAGAAACAAAGATTGAACGCGAGCAGCAATATACGCTTATTATGCGGCCACCAACGGGTTAGGGCCAGAATAAGGACCATACCGATCATCGCTACAACCGCGTTCATGTTCAAATACCACATAGCGATACTCCCTTAGTGAAAAAATCGGGGGCTTCTAGGAAAGTGTGCAAACGTACCTCTAGAATCCTTCGTAAATAAATAGTCCCTTACCGGTAAAATAAATCAAAACCATGATCAGCATGGCTGTGTAGATGATTATTTGGAGGATTTTACGAGCGAAAGGAGCCATGCGTCAACCTCCTTCGTAAATACAGGAGCGCCCTCTCGGCGGCTCAAATGGACTAGATCATGAAAATATTTTGGATCATACTTTTGCAGCAGGTCAAGTACGGGTACCTGATAAGCCGTAAGACGGCGATTTACGTCTTCTTGAAGTCCAGGCATATACTTAGGGAGTGCATACCCTTTATTCCATGGCATCCAAACTACACGCAGCGGGAGCTGGTTATCCTTGGCATATTGTAAAATCCATTCAAGGGCTTGCAGATTATCCTTATAGTCACGCTGGTTCATCCAGCCGAAACGCTGCTCGTAATCATTCCATTTGGTTTTGAGCTCTGCATCGGTTTTATGACCGAAATACAGTTCTTTATCGATCCAACGAGGCTCATAAGCTAACAGCTGTGTACGGTTAAGCTCCACCGCTCCTTTGTACAACTGACGTGCTAGCTCTGTTCCCGAATCGCGGAAGTAATCACGGTATGTATACACATAAGGCTGATACCATGGCTTGAACCATTGGTAGGTTGGATCTGTCTCAAGGCTATCGAGCATCGTATGTACATCAATACCTATAACAAGCGGTCCTTCGAAATGGTAGAGCCTCTGCTCCAGAATGGCTTTCAGATCAGTGAGCTTCCCGTAGGAGAGGCCCATTTCTACGAGCCCGGACTTGGAGTCTTTCTCCACAAAGGCGCCCGTCACCGAGGAGTTGCCGTAAAATACGGAACCGCTGTCCTGCCACTGATGGTGATATAGAGTTTTAGTAAAATCGTTCTTATAAAAGCGCCGTGAAGTAACCATCGGATCCCATGCGGTAATGAGAAGATCCGACAGTACAAACGCGGCTAGTAGCAGCAGCACAAAGCTGTTTTTACGAAAAAAAGATATTAGTTTCATAGGGGAACCTACATTTTTTTAAGATTTCATACTTACAGAGATTTCTGCTGCCACGCATGGTATTGCTCACGGAAAGCAGCAGGCCAAGCTGCCTCATCCAAGCTGTATTGCGCAAGGAAAGCGAATGCCCAGCGTTCGATACCGAAGCCTACGCAGCCTGTAACCGCGTTGCGTTTGCCCATTTTAATGTTAAAGGCTGTGCCGAACGTGTTGCTGTGGAAGTTAACAGAGCTGCAGGCGATTGATTTATTAATGTAAGGTATGTTCAAACGCAGCTCATACTTCATTTCCTGATTGCGTTGGAAGGAAGCCTTGGTTTGGAAATCGTTCGTGAAGAAAGGATCGTTGGCAATCTCAAATAAGCTGTCTACATTCCATTCAACTGCGAGCTCTTTAATATATTCGATAGAGCGCAGGCGATTTTCTTTTACAAACTCCGGTTTACCTACGAATATGATTTCTCTCATGCTGAAATCCAGCAAACGGCCGAAGTCGCTGTGGTTTCGTGATTCAAAACGGTGACATTTGGAGATTGCAGTTACTATAAGGCCATCGCCTTCAAGTGTCTCGTTCTGTAAGCCTTCATAGCAGTGATAGCATGTAGAAGGATTCATTGTAAATTTAGGTGTAGGCATGTTCGCATTAAGATCTAGTGGCGCATCCTGCTTCCAGCCGCCTGCATCGCGAATCGATTGGGAGAATGACTCGATAATATCCAAATCCTCACGAAGATGAGTCAAGAAATGAATATGCTCAGGAAACGATGTGAAATGATTCGTTTTGTTGAGTGTATCGCAGTGAATCACGGCTGGGTAGGATTCTTCCTTGACCTCGGTGAAACGGTTGGCGACTTTCGTAACAAACGAATAATCCAGGAAACGCATCAAGCTTGAGAAGGGCTCACGGAAAATGAATAAGCCGGGATCCAGAATCTTAATGATTTTGCGGTCTACAAGCTCCGAGATGATATTGCCTTCGTAAGGAGTATCGACCTTGTTCTCGAACAATATGTTTTCTTTAAATCCGAAATCGCCATGGGAGAAACGCTCGATCAGGCGGAGTACTTGAGCTTCGATAGCTTCGTTGCTTTTGGCGGATTCGTGAGTGATATAAATGTGGTTATTGTCAATCCGGATGTCCCGGATGTTCTCATCGATGAAGGCGGCGGCGTACTTCACCTGGCCATGCTGGCTGGATGCCAGTCCCTCAAGGGATACGACGCATTCCATAATTGATTACCTCGCAATCTTTTTGTGGATGAAATCGGCGATTTCTCGCACTGTATTCATAGAATACAGCATCAGGTCTTGATTCGTCACCTGGATGCTATAGGTTTTCTCAATATGGGCGATCAACGCAGTAGCGCCAATTGAGTCAATATAACCGTAGTCGAACAAATGTACGTCAACCGTAAAATCATCATCATCCGACTCAATTTCATAACGTGTGCGGATATGTAGTTCAAGCTGTTCCAGCAGGTCTTGCATGGGTTAAGCCTCCTTATTCTGATATTGCAATAAAACCTATAAATGAATCGCGGTCAACTCATCTTTGAAAGGCCTCGTTAGAGGTTTTCTTAAAAATGGCCGATTTAAAAACGTATAGTGATTGTCGTAGCAGCTCCGAAGTGCGTAATAGTGTACGTTTGTTCGGCTTCCTGTTGGCTGATTTGCAGCTGCTCACCTTCGATCACAAGCGGCTTCGAGCTCCGCAGCTGCACCTGCTGCATACCGTTTGCATTGAGCTCCAAGGTCCAGCTGTTCTTATTCTTTTTCAGCTTATAAGGCACATTCGAGCGGAGCATATGCGGTTCAACCGAATTAGGCGATAGAACGGTTTGGACAGGTGCTGCATCTGTAGCGGTTGAAGCATTGTTGGAAGAAGTATCAGCAGCAGTTGCTTTCTTGGCTAAGAAGCGGATTTTTGTAGTCTCCGGCACTCCAAGATAAAGCTTGTTGTTGCGCCAATCGGAAACATCAGAGTCCGTTTGCAGGGAACGCTGTGCATAAGCTTGTCCGCGTTCGATGGACAGACCTAGCGTTCCTTTATATTCCGCTGCTTGCTGCGGTACATTATCCGTTATTGGTTTAATGTAAATCGATGGTTCTGTGTGGATACCAATGAGACTCTTTAATCGGTCGAACACTACATCCGTCCATGGCCTCGTTATTGTGACACGACTCGTTAATGTATTTAAATAAGAACGTGCCATCTGTGGTTCCGTCATAAAATTATAGCTGTATTTATTGCGGATCTGATCCAAGTATTTGACGAATTCGAGCAGCTCCCCAACACGAGTAGGAAAATGATACTCAATATGCTCAAAGTAATCAATCGGCAAATCAAAGTCAATGTACGATTGAAACAAATCCTCAGTCGAGTAAGTTGGGTCAAGCCTTAGCACTGGCGCCGGTGTGCTAAGCAGCATCGGCGGGCTGGAAGGCTGTCCGGTTGCCGGGTCCGTCATAAGAAACGGCATGCCCCAATTGTAGGCTAAGCCCAGACGAGGGTCGTCAGGAGCACTGGACGGCTTGAAGCCAAAATTATACCAGATACCGGCATCCCGTTCGTTACGCAATGTTTGCGTGCGATCCGGGTTATTGATCCGCCAGGTATGTTGATTGGTTCCAGGCATGTTCCATGGAATGCCTAGTTTGTCGAAAGATTTGCGCTGCAGGGCTATTTCGTCTTTTTCTTGCTGTTCACTTGTAAAGTTATGGACGAAAATATGCGGAAACAGCTCCAAGTAGTTATCTTTATTATATTGAACAAACGCCTTTAACTGTTCGGCGTAAGGGAATTTCGGATCGTCTACAGTAGTAGGCAGGCCGAATTCCAATTGTCCGACGATCAGATCGTCTATACCGTCATGGTTCAAGTCGTACCATAAGGGAACTGAATTATGTCCGCCAACGAGAGCTCGATTGCCGAGTTGGTTCGTCGTGGCGCCTTCCAGTACACCGGAAGGCAGCCATGAGCCATCGGCCTGCTGCAGGTACACACGCAGGTCGCCTTCGTTGTTGCCGACCACAAGATCAGGTCGGCCATCGCCATTCACGTCGTGTATAGACGGCGCGGCGAATGGGACAGGCAGCGTGAACAGCAGGCTGCCCGCGTCAAAGGTTAGCGGCTCCGCGGCAGCGTCGCCGGAGGAACCCGCGCCCACTGCACGGTGGCCGCGGTAAAGCGTCACACCGCCTGCGGCATCCCCGACGACAAGGTCGGGAACGCCGTCGGCGGTGACATCACCCACTGCTGGAGCCACCGGGGCTCCAGCGCGCAATGGCTTGCCGCCCGCCAGCAGCGGGACGGGCGCAGTGAACGTGCCGCCGGCCAGGCCGTAGGCGACGGCGAGCGTACCATCGGCGCGGCCAAGGACAAGGTCCGGCCGGCCGTCGCCGTTGAGGTCATACGCCGCGACGCTGGCGTAGGCTCCGGTTTGCAGCGGCTGGCCGTCACTCAGCCGCAAGGGCTCCCGTTTACCAAAGGTATCGGGCGCAGTGACGTTGCCGGGCAGCATCTGCCCGGTATAAGCGTCCGGCTGCGCTCCGAGATTAGGGTAAACGTAGATGCTTCCATCCGCCGACCCTACGAGAAGCTCGGGCCGGCCGTCGCCATTCAGATCCGCCAGCGCCGGATAGGCGCGATGTGGCTCTTGAATCGGATCACCGAGCGAGCGGTAATCTGGATATAGAGCCAACTGAACCGGCTTATCGCCGCTCATTATGCGGGTGCCGCTGGAGTAGAAAGAATTCGGTGTTTCTCCGTGAAACTGCGGCTTCTCATTGCTGCCGGTGTTCAGATGAACAGAGAGGGATTCCTGCCAGCGCCCCCAATGAAAAGCGGAACGAACGAGTGTAAAAGAAGGCACCTGATTGTATTTCTTCAGAAGCTCAGCCCACTGGATGCCTTCTCCATCTCGAATCGCTTCAATCGCTTCAAAATGGTTCTGATGCGCCATTGCCGGTCGACCATAAGGGCCCAGAACCTTCTTTACACTGTAACCGAGCATTTCTTTAGATACGAATGCAGCATATTCGCTGCGGAATAGCGCGCTTCCTGCAGCGTATGTAAAGTCGAAATAGGGCTCTAGCGGCAATTGTCTGCGGTCAAAGTACAGAGCGCCGGGTGCAGGCTTC
This sequence comes from Paenibacillus radicis (ex Xue et al. 2023), assembly GCF_024722015.1. GTDB lineage: Bacteria > Bacillota > Bacilli > Paenibacillales > NBRC-103111 > Paenibacillus_S. Next base: position 253,685 of record NZ_JANQBD010000009.1, read on the forward strand.
TTGGCATTATTAGCCTCATCCGCTATTTTGGCAAAGCCGAGGCTTGGGTCCATGCCGCTGCTCATATCGTAGCCGGTAATATGATACCGGTTGGGAAGCAGAGCGCTGCTGAGCATCACGGTTCCTTTCCCATAACGGTTCAATGCGGACAGCGCTGAATCATTCAATAGAACTATCGGCTCCGCTGTAGATGGAATGATTCCTGTTCCCCAGGAGTATTGCTTGAGATCAGCGAGTCCGTCATGGGAAATGTAGTTATCCATAAATTGCTTGAACAGCTGCTGCAAAGCTTGCAAATTCAGTTCTACCTCAGGATATGTGAAGGCTGAAGCTCCATCTGAAGCTTTCTTTCCGTTGCTCGCGATCATTGCTGCCGGCGGAACGATATCCACCAGCTGCTTAGCGCCGATAAAGGAGAGCGGAAAGTCTGCAGCCAAACGATTTTCCAAGAACAGATGCCCTCCGTCAGCTACATAGCTTTGCAGCAATTCCAACTGCTGCTTAGACAAGGCTTCATGAAGAGAGGGATCTAGATAGATAGAATGATATTTTTGTAATTGTCGGAGCGTCAGCTTCTCCATTGGCCGTCGTTCCAGCTCAAGGTTGGCGACCAGTGATTGATGTAATTGGCCATAGGCTGCAGGGTCGAAGCTGTCGCCATTCGAAACATAAAGCATCCGTATGGACAGTTCTTTGTCAAACAGTGTTAGCGCACATACAAAGATCAGCAGGACAGCAATGATGCCGCCTGTAATTCTGGCAATAGAAACTTTCAAGGATATCCCTCAATTTAGAAAATAGCTTGGTTGGACTACCCTGCCATTATAGCATGGATGTCGGGCTTTGTTAACTTTTGTCGGCCTGGCAGCAAGCCTGGAATAGGAGCATCGGCGCTGATTGACTCCAAACAGGCAGCGAAGTTTTGCCATCCATTTGGCTTAAGCATCGTGCACCACCACTCGGTTTCTGCCTTCCAATTTGGCACGGTATAGAGCGGAATCCGCTTGTCCTACCAGCTCTTTGGGGGATATATAGAATGGAGGCGTAATAGTTGCCACCCCAAGACTAACGGTTACGAGGCTGCTAACTTTGGAGCTGCTGTGCGGAATCGCTAATGCTTCGATGAAGCTGCGTATTTGCTCAGCGATCCGATAGGCGGCGTCCGAGTCTGTGTTGCAAAGGATGACGGCGAATTCTTCCCCTCCATAGCGCGCAACCATGTAGTTGTGGTGAGTGAGAGCTTGTTCCGTATGTTCAGCCAACTTGCGTAAGCAATCATCTCCGCCCTGATGCCCGTAAGTATCGTTGTAGGCTTTGAATTCGTCTGCATCGAACATAATTACGGAGAGCGGCTCGTCCTTTTTCATTGCGGTTATCCAGGATTGTTCAAGAAATGCATCGAAGGAGCGACGGTTAGCTATCCCCGTTAATCCATCCAGATTGGATAGGCGTTGTAACGCAGTCATTGCTTGCTGCAGCTTCTGTTCGGTAATTTTACGGTCGGTTATATCTCTTATTGTTGTTACATAAGCAGGCTGATTATTATAGGTAATAGAAGACATGGATACTTCAACATCGATTTCTACACCGTCTAACCGAATATATTTCTGTTCTATTAGTTCCGCTTCAGCTGTCGCTTTTAGATGTTCCAGGGGCTGTTTCTGTGTTTGGTTATGATAGAGAGGATGGATAAATTGCTGGAGAGACCTTCCGATGACTTCTTTGGAAGATGCCGCATTTAGCAGTCGCAATCCTTTTCCATTGATGAACAAAATCGAGCTGTCGTTATGGACTATAGTAGCGTCAGGAGACTTTTCGATAAGCGAACGGTACCGTTTCTCACTTTCCTGAAGTTTAAAAAATACGGTGTTCATTCGATATATATATAGGTAGAGATAGTAAGCTAACTGTCCGCATAGAAGTGCTGTCAGCCAATGAAATATCAATAACGATGAAAGTCCGGATATGCTTAGACCGGCGTAGGACATGTTAATGAAGATAGTAGCAGAGATAACAAGAAGGCAAGCCACATTTAATAGAGGGAAACTCAGTCTGGCAGGCTTTACCCGATTCAGCAGCAGGCCGCATCCGATACCGATTAACAGCATACAAGTCGCAGCTGCAACAGAGGAGAAACTAATACCGAATAGTCCGATTCTAGCGATCGCCATAATAAATGAGCTGATGAGTGCCCCTGGCAGCCCACCCTGCAAGGCAGCTATCATAATCGAGATGTGGCGCAGGTCCATGATAGTTAAGGCGTCAAGTCGGATTGTATATACCATTAGCAGAATCCCTTGAAGGCCGTAGCAAATACCAATGAGTGATTGTGTTTTTAACAGTGAGGTGTGTTGCAGAGGATTATTTCGAAATAATTGCCCTATAATGAAGAAAGAAGCGATTAACAAAGCTGCATTCATTACAAAGTCATTTAGCATCGTAAGGAGCTCCTCTCCTTAATATCAAGCAGCTAGTATGTGGATCAAATTATAATTCATTCCTGTACAATAGACAAGAAAAGGTATTTTCCAGCATATTATGCCTAAATATGAGATTTAATGTCGGTTAGGATGGTAGACGAATAGCGAGGCTGGTTTCCAAATTTCGGTTTCATTGGCTTTACCGGTCCCGTTTCTGTTAAACTATAAGAATCATTAATGGAAGAGTATTCGGAGGAATTAGCATGACGAAAATTTTAAAAACAGATGTGGAGCTTTTGGCTCCGGCCGGAGATTGGGATTGTCTGCGGGCTGCCGTTGCAAATGGGGCGGATGCGGTTTTTTTTGGCGTAGAAAAATTTAATGCTAGGGCAAGAGCTAATAACTTTCATACGGATGAGCTGCCGGATATTATGTCGTTTCTGCATTTGTATGGAGTGAAGGGTTTTTTGACATTCAATATTCTGGTGTTTGAAGAAGAGCTGCGGGAGGCCAAAGAGCTGATCGAGGCCTGTATTGACGCTGGCGTAGATGCTGTAATTGTTCAAGACTTGGGCTTGGTTCGTATGATCCGCGAAATTTCTCCGGATTTTCCGATTCACGGCTCTACTCAGATGACGATTACATCGCCTGAAGCGGTGGAGTTTACTAAGCCTTTTGACATCGAAAGAGTTGTTTTGGGTCGGGAAAATAACCTTAAGCAGATCAAGCAAATCGGGGATCAAGCGAAGCTTCCTATGGAGGTATTCGTACATGGTGCGTTATGCGTCTCTTATTCGGGTCAATGTTTAACTTCGGAAATGTGGGGCGGCCGTTCAGCCAACCGGGGGGAATGCGCGCAAGCCTGTCGTCTGCCGTATGATCTGATGATTGATGGCGTACAAAAGCCAATGGGAGATATCGCCTACCTGCTGTCACCAAAAGATTTGGCTGCGCTAGAGCTGGTGCCGGAGCTGATCGAAGCGGGAGTGACTTCCTTTAAAATCGAGGGCCGATTGAAAAGTCCTGAATATGTCGCTAACGTGGTCAGTAAATACCGCCGTGCGATCGACCGTTATTTTGAGAATGGGGACGCAAGACCAACAAAAGAAGAGCTGCGTGAGCTGGAGCAAAGCTTCTCTCGCGGGTTCACCTACGGCTTCTTGAAGGGCACTGATAATAAGAAGCTGGTCGAGGGTACTTATCCCAAAAGCCGGGGCGTGTTTCTGGGTCGCGTGAAGCAAATTTTGCGTGATGGCGTAGTATGTGAGCTGGAAGCACCATTGAAGCGTGGGGATGGGATTTGTTTTGACGCGGGCGACCCAACGAAAAAAGAAGAAGGCGGCCGTGTCTACGACATTCGCCGCAAGGGAGTCAAGCTGGAGGGTGAGGCGCCAGGCGGCTTGATCGAAATTGTACCTGGACGCAACGATGTTGATTTAGGAAGGCTGCATGTAGGCGACCGGATTTGGAAAACCAATGATCCGCATCTGGATAAAAGGCTCCGCCAGTCATTCGAGACGGATAAGCCTTACTGGACGTTCCCTGTGTCGGTTCGTGTAACAGGAGTGCTGGGACAGCCGCTTAAAAGCTGGTGGACCGACGATCAGACGGGCCATACTGAGCTTATTGAGTCCGAGCTGCCTCTTGTGCAAGCGGAGAAGCGCCCGATGGACGCGGCGCTGTTCGAGGATCAATTCGGCCGTTTAGGCGGCACCGTGTTCGAGCTTTCACAGCTTGATGTGCAATTGAACGGGGAGCTGATCGTGCCGATGCGTGAGCTGAACGGGATGCGCCGTCGCGCGGTGGAACTGCTGGAAGCGAAGCGCCGGGAGCCGCGGGCCTACGTCAAGCATCGCGTTAATGCATATGCGGATGTGCCTGCACGTACGGTTACGGCTTCGGCTTCGGCGCAGCTGCCGGAAGCCCCGGCTGTGAAGCTGACTGCGCTGTGCCGTACACTGGAGCAGGTGCATGCCGTGCTGGAGACGGAAGTCGACATGGTCTATGCCGACTTTGAGTTTATCAAGCAATTCCCGGCTGCAATCGAGGCCGCACGAAATGCCGGCAAGCGGATTGCGCTGGCGACCCCGCGTATTCATATGCCGGGAGAAACCGGCTATTTCAAAAACATCACGAACCTGAAGCCAGACGCCGTCCTGGTCCGCAATACAGGCGCTGTCTACTACTATTTGAAGCAGCGGCTAGAGCATCCTCATGAGAAACACCCAGAACTGATTGGTGATTTCTCGCTCAATGTGGCTAATCATAAAACGGCGGCTTTATTCCTCGATGCGGGCTTGAATAAGGTAACACCGTCGTACGATCTGAACATCCAGCAGATGGTTGACCTGCTTGGCAGAACGGACACCTCCCAATTGGAAGTCGTCATACATCAGCATATGCCGATGTTCCATACAGAGCATTGCGTCTACTGTACCTTCTTAAGCGAGGGTACGGACTATACGAACTGCGGTCGCCCTTGCGAGGACCACCGTGTATCGCTGCAAGACCGAGTAGGCATGTCGCATCCTGTAAGAGTTGATGAAGGCTGCCGCAATACTGTTTACAATGCGATTGACCAGTCCGGGGCCGAATATGTAAGCAACTTTATGGAGCTGGGAGTGGCGTCATTCCGAGTAGAGTTCTTGGAGGAAACGGCTGACAAGGTGCATGAAGTCATTTCGCTATACCAGCGTGCACTTCGCGGTGAAATTAGCGGTACGCAAGTATGGAAAAAGCTGAAAGCCACCAATCAACTCGGTGTGACCCGAGGACAGCTGGTGAAGTAATCGCAAGGAAGATTTTTTTTGATTGGAAAATAATTCGTAAAAAATCCTCATATTTGGTTTTCTGAGCATAATCAACAAATAATTGGTGATTGTGTAAGGAATTGTATAGTACAATTGATCTATGCTTTAGATCAATATAATAGGCCCTTATTCTTAAAGGGGCCTTTTTGTATTGGCTTTAGAGCATGAGGTTCATTAGAAAACCAAATAATGGAGGAAGAACATGCTTAATATGGGTATTTTAAAAGCATCAACAAAAGTGTTTGCTATCATCATAAGCTTCTGTCTGATTTTTTCATCTTTCAGCGTGGCTTTTGCTTCTGATGATGCCAAAGACATCAATGGGCATTGGGCGGAAAGTCAACTCAAAGCTTGGACTGCCAAGGGTTACATCCAAGGCTATGCAGATGGGACGGTCAAACCGGACAATTCGATTACAAGAGCGGAATTCATGACAATTGTGAATCGCTCGTTCGGATTTAAGGACAAAGAAGAGGTTAAAGCAATAGATGTAGATCCGAATGGTTGGGAATACGAGCAAGTAGCTATAGCTTTGAAATCAGGCTATATTAGCGGTTATGAAGATGGTACTATGAAGCCCGGTAAGAAAATAAGCCGTCAGGAAGCAGCTGTTATCATTGCTGCATTGCTTAAACTGGATACCGCTAAAGGCGGTGATCTTAATAAATTTAAAGACGCAACAAAACTTCCAAGCTGGAGTAAAGGCGCTATCGGCGCTGCTGTAGCAATAGGTGTTTTTAATGGTTACGAGGATGGAACGCTTCGTTTCGAGAATAGCATCACTAGAGCAGAAGCGATTGTTATTCTTGATCGAGCAGCAGGCGGGGGCGTCGTGGCTTCCTATGATAAAGCAGGTACATACGGTCCCGAATCCGGTAATCAGAAATTAGAGGGTAACGTGGTTATTAACACAGGGGGAGTTATTCTTCAGAACGTTACCATTATCGGTAATTTAACATTAGGTGAAGGTATTGGCGATGGGGATGTTAGCCTAAATAATGTTAAAGTTAGCGGAGATACTTTCGTCAATGGCGGTGGTACCAACTCAATTCACTTCAAAGACAGTGTGCTTGTAACCATTATAGTTAATAGGAAAACTGGTGAAGTACGTATCTTGGCTGAAGGTACAACTACGGTTAAACAAGTAACGGTACAAACTGGGGCGAAGATCGATAATACCAAGGCAGTTAACGGTGGTTTCTCCAACGTTAAGCTTGAAGACAGACTTCCTTCCGGTTCTAACGTATCCCTTTTGGGTAACTTTGAAAATGTTTCTATCGCAGCAAAAGCTATAAAGGTCGAAGTTCCGAGTGGTGAGATTAAGAATCTAAACGTTGAGGAAAAAGCAGGGGATTCGCAGTTAAACCTGGGTAAAGAAGCTAAGGTATTGGACTTGGTTCTAAAAGCTATATTGAAAGTACTGGGCGAAGGTAAGGTTGGAAAAGCGACTATTGAAAAAGGTGCCGAGGGCTCAACATTTGCTACGCTTCCTGGATCGACAACAGGTTCCGGTGTTACTGGCGGCGGTGGCGGTGGTGGAGGCGGTGGTAGCTCAAGTAAAGGTAACACCACCACCCCTGCAGTTAATCAAGCAGCAGCGCCAACTGCTGACCCAGCGGCTGGAGTGATAGATGAAGGTTCAAAAGTGAAATTGAGTTCAGCAACAGTAGGGGCAGCAGTTTACTTTACTAAAGACGGTAGTGATCCAACTACTGCAAGTATTGCTTACGATTCACATGGTCCTATAACAGTTAGCTCAGCCGTGACGATTAAAGCAATTGCGGTAAAAACAGGCATGACAAACAGTGCGATATCTACGTTTGCTTATACTACATCTGCCGCTGATACAACAGCTCCGTTGGGCGGAACAGTATCAGCATTCGCAATTCATACAACTGGATTTACATTAAGTTGGAGTGGGTTCACCGATAACAAAGCTGTAACAGGCTATAAGGTCTATGAGATAGGGAATCTATTAAATGGCTCAGTTACTGGCACAACTTATGTTGTAACAGGTTTAAGCCCGAACACTAATTACGATGGGAAATTTAGTGTTAGAGCATATGATGCAGCTGGTAATGTAAGCTCGGCGGTATATCTGGCGGCAGTTACCACGGCATCATCTGATGGTACAGGACCGGTCACGGGGAAATACGCAATTGCGTCCTTCAAAGCAACGGATGCTAACGTGCTGAGTCTTGAGCTGAACAGTGCATTGACTGAAGAAGCTGCTGCAAATCTAAAAGTCGAACTTAAAAAGGACGGTAATGTAATCACCTCCGGTTACATTATGAGGTGGGACGACAAGAAAACAGTTGCCACTCTAACTTTTGATTCAAAGTTCCAAGAGTCCAAATATGATGTTTCTATTAGTGGTCTGAGCAATATTGATGCCACCAATAAAACAGCTTCTACAACTACATCTGTAGAAAGAATCACAAATATTGAGTTCTTGACAGCATCGGACACGATTCCTTTGACAATAGATAGAAGGGGTTTTCAGATTATCGAAACAAAATTGCGTATTGATTTCAAAGCTACAAACCAATACGGTACCATAGCTAAATTAAATTCAAACAGCTTTGACATTGTTGTGAATGGAGGTATGTTCAGCAGGGTTCCAAATGAACAAGCCATTCATTTGATCGAAGATCAAGAAACTCAAAGAAATGATAAAATATCCATTACTATTGGACATGTAGACAGCAAAGTGCAAGTTAATAAAACCTTTACTGTTGGTGACTATTCGATTGTAAGTAAAGTTGAGGTTGGTGACCTGATAAATGCTTCGGGTAAAAAAATGGTTGACATTGAGGCCTTAAGTGCTAACAATTATCTGCAAGTTAAGGCTTATGACCAATACGGCTTTCTTGTCGAAGATAAAAGAACGTTGAATAGAGAGGTTATTGTTTATTTCTCAGACTTTGGCCTTGAAACAGGATCAGGTGTAGGCAATCTACCGGAAGATCCATTCGTTGACGAAGTAGTTGGCGGTGCAACAACTAATATACAGATTCGTTCTGTAAATAACGCAAATAAAGAGTTCACCATTACTTTTTACTCTCGTGGCGGCAATACAACAACCAAAGCAGTCCGAGTTTTCGCGCCTGGAATACCTACTACTGTAGACTTTGGTCCATATGATTACATATTGGCTGAGAATGACATGGCTACCGGCGATGATGATATGGATAGAAAATTATACATTCCTTTAATCTTAAAAAATTCCAAAGGTGAGTTATTGAGTGCGGATGATATCGTAAATGTATTTAGTAATGGCGATAGAGACAGCAAGCTTAAATTTACATCTTCAGACGGTATTAACTTAATAAGGGGTGCGGAAATCGCAACGACAGGCCCATTTAAAGGTTATATTGTAATCTCTTGGGTAGCCAGAAAAGGTCCTCAGTTTGTTACTGTCAGCTTGGGAGACTATAAAACAGTGACTTCAACACTAAATATTTCTGTAAGAGAAGCGCGTAAACCTGATTCCATCAAGATTTCCACTATACCTAAGAAATATATTCTTGGAGGTACGGAGACGGAAGTAAAATTTAAAGTTTACGATCAGTATGATGAAGAGTTGAAATACGTCAATGACATGGATGCAACTTACAAAGTTAAATTGACATACTCTGGTAAGAGTATTGCTGCTCCTGCAGTTGGTGTTGCTGCTGAAGAGGTCTATTTCGCTTCTAAAGAGAAGGTAGCATTAACTAATGCTACACCGTATACAAACCTGTATAATAATAGAGCAATCATTCTTTCTACCGTTATCGGAGCACCAGAAACTTCACACGAGTTTACTTTGGTCAGAGACGTAGGTTCTGTTGATAGACCATGGAAGAACTTCTTTGATAAGTCATTCAAGTTCTATTCCACTAACAATTCACCTGAAGGGACATGGACTCTGAAGGCGACGCTTATTAGATATCCTAATATAAGCCCAAGTAATCCCTTTGAAATTAGTTCTATTTCAACAAGTATTGAGCGTATTGATCCTAATAAGTCTGAAAATAAATTGACTTATGAGGTTTACCTCGATAAGGGTGTTAATAACAACACCATTCTTGCGACTAACGATTTCTATGATGTAAATAACAAGTCAGGATCAAATGCAACTGGCGCAACATTTGTTTATAACAATTACAGGAAGGTTGCTAAAGAAGTTAAGTTAAGAGCTAAAAAAGCTAGTGGTGAGGAAGTGGCAATTGCATCAGGAGTGTATACGGGTTCAAATTCTAACACTATCACATTTGTTGCTTCTAATAATCCATTGGTTGTTAACATACCTGATACAGGTACTCCAAATGGCAAAAACTTTATTGTTGGTTTGGATGCTGGTTCGGCAAAGGTTAACGTAGTATACAGAAACGCTAAAGGTGAGCAAGAGGTCAAAACTATTGATGTAACCTCAAAGAACGAAGCTCCTGCAGTAGCAAAGATTGTCCTAGGTAGAACCTTTAAAACAGTTAATGCTGCAGATATCAATGGTACTTACCTATGGGATAGAGCGCTTGCTGAAAAAATTACTGTAACAGATCAGTTTGGGGATGAAATCATATCCGAGCTAAACCCTGCTGATAGAAATGAAGAAGGTAACATTCCTGACCAATTTTTAGTCAAGGTTAACGGAGCGGGTCAACAAACGAATGACTTGTTAGGGCTAAAATTCTCCATCTCAGATATTATTGGATGGGGGGATGTTAGCAAATCTGTAAGCATTGATAATAACGGCAAGATTACTTACAATGGCGGTTCAGTTTATGCCTTTACAGTTAACGTATTGGCACCAAATGGTGTTACTGCATCCTTTTACTTAACTGTTATTAGGTACATATAAATGTTTTATAACAAGAGGACCTTCTAGGTCTTCTTTTTTTATCCGAATGGGCGGAGCGGGCTTTCAAGTAATTATGAGCAAGTTAGGAAAACTAAGATTTGCCAACGAAGGGTGAATTCGTTTATAATCCTATACATAGATATACGATGCATATGAATTCTATGTATGAATTAGAAAAGGTGGTGACCGGTTTTGAAGGTGAGTAAAGAGCTTCTCAAAGGAAGTACAGGTACACTTATTTTAACCCTGCTGGACAAGCAGGATCTGTATGGATACGAGCTGATTAAAGAGTTGGAGAGAAGCTCGGACGGTACGTTTGCTCTAAAGGAAGGTACGCTGTATCCTATCCTTCACGGGATGGAAGCGGAGCAGTGGGTTGAGGCTTACTGGCAGGAGGCTGAAGGCCGTAAACGGAAATATTACCGGCTCACGGATTCCGGCAGACGGCAGCTTCACGAGAAAAAGCAGGAATGGCGGCTGTTTCGCAATGCGGTAGATCGTGTGTTGGGGGAGGGGCAAGTATGAGGGACCAGCATCCTGTGGTGCTTGAGTATTTGGATGAGGTTTGCAAGCAAATTAAAGCCAGGGAGCTTCGTAAGGAAATTCGGATGGAGTTGGAAGGGCATCTGGAAGAATTGGTATGGGAAAAGCGGGAGCAGGGGATGGATGAGGAAGCAGCCGCTCGCCTCGCTATCGAACAGATGGGGGATTCTACTGCAGTTGCCGCGGGACTTAACCAGATCCATAAACCAAGCATCCCTTGGGGGTTGCTCAGTTGGCTGACGGTATTAATAGCGGTTGCTTTGGTAACTATGTACGCTTTAGATCTTAGCTACGCGTCAAAGTCGACCCCTATGAGCAATGAACGTATGTTCATGAGCAAAGCCATTTTTACTGGTATTGGGCTACTTATATTGCTAATGTTGACTCGGGTCGATTACCGCAAGCTGCTGGGCTATTCGTCGATGTTATATGGGGGCACTCTATTACTTATGATTTTTGCCATCGGTTGGGGACCGCAGGTTAATGGCGCCCGTAATTATTTGTCAGTAGGTCCTTTAGTTATCGATATCGTTGGAACGAGCCCTTATTTACTTCTAATAGCGGTTGCTGGAATGTTAGCACATAAAGGTGCAAGTAAACGTAAGTATGAATATGTGCTGCAAGTTATTTTGTTTATAGGGTTACCGGTATTATTATACGTACTGGCCCCAGCTACTTCTGCGCTTATTACTTATACGGTGGCTTATTTGCTTCTATTAGTTGTATCCGGCCGAAGCTGGCGATTCATTGTTCCACAAGCTGCTGCTTTGATTGGCATAGCTGTCAGCTTCATTCTGATACGTCCCTTTGGCAGACAGCGACTGGAGGCTTTTCTTCACCGTGATGCGGTCTCCCCGGATGCAGGCTGGATGTACATACAAATCGATAATGCTATCCGCTCAGCCGGTTGGTGGGGACATGGCTTTGCTTCTTTTAACCGAACGCTGCCCTACGCCTATTCCGATACTGTCTTTACTTATATTATTTACAGTTTAGGCTGGTTTGCAGGAGCATTCGTATTGTTTACTGCTACATTATTTGTAGTGCAGCTGGCGAGGATGGCCTTACAAATTCGGGATTCGTACGGTAAAATGCTAATCACCAGTTTAGGTTCACTTTTCACTATTCAATTTGTTTGGAATATTGGAATGTCGCTTGGAATTCTGCCAATCGTTTCGATTGCATTTCCATTTATAAGCTATGGGGGCAGCCATTTGCTCATACAACTGGCCGCGGTGGGGATGATCTGCAGTGTATACCAGCGCAAAGATATGATTCGCATAGCGCGGACGAAATGAGCAAGCAATTTCCAACGCACGCGAATCCCGGGTGCGCGTTACGGCGTTGCATGACGGTCGGTCGAACCCCAATTGTGTGGAACTGACAATATAAATATTCGATTTTTCGGGGTTAGCAGGTATGGCCGATTGAAATATGATTAAAACGAAACTAGTATATAGAATCAAGCGGATGCTGCTGAAAAGTGGCGTCTTTTTTTGTTGAGCAGAAAGTTAAAGTCGGTATGCAGTTTGGCAGCCTTGTTAAACATACTTTTTTGAGTTAGGTGCAACTAGCCATGTATCCTCAAGATATAAAAGTTAATATGTTTTGCCCAAGTGAAGGCCTTATTTTAAACGTAGAAATTAGGAGGTTGTTTCTACAACCAGAAAAAATAGGGTAACAGGAAATCCTCCAGCTAATTTAACTAGAATAGCCTTAAGGGTCAATCTAACTGGAAAACTTCCCGCTAATTCCTCCATGATTTGACTAATTGACCGAAAATGACGAAATTAACATGAGGATTTCAAGTTATAGGGGTAGAAAAGCAGTTAACCGGTGCAATTAACCTGAGAAATTCCAGCTATTACCCAGATTTGTAGTTTCCTGAAGAGTTCCTGCTAAATAAATGCGGCAATCTATATTCCTGAGAAATGTCTATGAAACGGGTGAAGGGTTGTACTCGATACTTTACAAAAAGATCAAGTATAAATACTCGAGAACAGGTCGATATGCAGAAGCAGCCCAAAGCTTGGAATAGACCATTCTGAGACTTTCCGTACGGTTTTTCTACGTCTCACATTGTTCACAATTTAGACACATAATTTTAAGCTGATTTTCAGATTGGCTTAATCTTACATTATTGTTTCTCTTGTATATTTTGTGGGTGGTTAAGCTGCTATCAAAATGGACATGGCTTATAGTAGAACATTTTGTTTCGAATGGAGGTTGTAAGACGTGCTTGAAGTAAAACAGGTTAGTAAATTGTACGAAAACCAAAGAGGGGTTCACAGCATCGACTTCTCCATGAAGCGTGGCGAGATTGTTGGATTTTTGGGGCCTAACGGCGCGGGTAAAACAACCACGATGCGGATGATTACGGGTTATTTGAATCCGACCCATGGTTCCATCGCAATTGATGGGCTATCGATGGCGGATCATCCGAAGAAAGCAAGGCAGAAGATCGGCTATTTGCCGGAAACACCTCCGTTGTACCCTGAAATGTCGGTGCAGTCTTATCTGCAGTTTATTGCAGATTTGCGTGACATACCGGTGAAGGAGCAGAAGCATCGTATTGGCGAGGTTATCGAGCGACTTGGTCTGCAAGGACGGGAGCGGCAAGTTATCCGCGGACTGTCAAAAGGCTACAAGCAGCGAATGGGACTCGCGCAGGCTATTCTGCACAATCCTGATTTGCTGGTGCTCGATGAACCGACCTCAGGTCTCGATCCGAAACAAATCATTGAAATTCGTCAGCTCATTCGCGAGCTGGGGGAGAACCACACGGTGCTGCTCAGCACACATATCTTGCCTGAGATTAACACGTTGTGCAACCGCGTGTTAATTATAAATCAGGGGCGCATCGTGCTGGACGGGCATCCTGACCAGCTGGCGCTTTCAATGGGCGAGACGTTCGAAGTCTCGCTTGAAGTGAAGGGGCCGCGCGAGGCCATCCTGGCCGAGCTTCGCGGCCTGCCGCAGGTCGCCAGCGTGAAGCCGCTGGCGGAGGAGCCCGCTGCCGCTGCTGGAGCGGCAGCAAGTGCAACGGCTGCGCTATCGCAGCAGCCGGAGCAAGACGCGCCCGAGCAAGGCGTGGGCGCGCAAGAGCAGGCCGAGCCTGCGGCGTGGCCTGCAGAGACGGACGGCGCTGTGCCGCCGACGGTGAAGGTCCTCGTGTCCGCGGCGGACCGCGCGGACGTTCGCGAGGCCATCTTCTACCGCATGGCTGAGCTGCGGTATCCGATCCTCGCGATGAAGAAGGAAAGCTTGAGTCTGGAAGACATCTTCCTCAAGCTGACCACGAACGAAACGATGGATACCGCGACTGGGAGCGGGGCTTCAAGCTCATCCTCCGATTCTCCCGGCTCGTCCGACTTAATAGATACTAACGATAAGGGGGAGACTCCTCATGCGTAGAACCTGGGCGATTTGCAAAAAAGAGCTGCAAATGTATTTTTACTCCCCGACCGCTTATGCGGCGTTTGCTTTCTTTTTCCTGATCTCGGGCTACTTTTTCAGTGCCAACTTTTTGTACCCTCCCAACGTCATTGATGTCCGTCCGGTTGTGGGTACCGTAACCTTTGTGTTTTTACTGATTATCCCACTGCTAACTATGCGCTTGGTCTCCGATGAGCTGCGACAAGGGACGGATGAGCTGCTATTAACATCTCCTGTCAGTATTACTGAAATTATTTTGGGCAAATACTTGGCTGCGTTAGTAGTACAGCTTCTTCTCGTTGTCGGCTGCCTTCTGTATCCATGGATTATGAGCGCTTATGGAACCTTGGATCAACCGGTGCTGTGGCTTTCCTACTTGAGCATGTTTTTAGTAGGCGCAGCTATGATGGCTGTAGGCTTGTTCGCCTCATCGCTGTCTGCGCATCAGATGGTTTCCGGGATTACAGCGTTTGCGATATTGCTTATGTTTTGGACTATTGAGTGGCTGGGCGATAGTGTAGGCGGTAAAATCAAGGACTATCTCGGAACGTTTTCCATTATTAACCGGAGCACTGATTTACAAAAGGGTGTTCTCGATTTCTCCGATGTCCTGTTTTATGTGACCTTGATCATCGTGTTTATCATATTAAGCATACAAGTGCTTGAAAGAAAGCGCTGGAGATAAGGAGGGGACTGTATTGAATAAGTGGATTCGCGGTACGAATGCCGTTGTATTGTCACTGGCAGTGATCGGTATTTTTATCGTTCTGACGATTTTTCTAAACTCCACGAAAAGTTTGCAGATCGATTTAACGCAAAATAAAAAGTTTACGCTATCCGATAAAACAACGGAAACCTTGAAGGCGCTAGATAAAGATGTGCATATGATCTCTCTAACGAGTGACCAGACGGACCCTTATATTAAACGCCAAGTGGATGAGTTGGTACAGGAATATAAGAAGCGCAATGGCAAAATCGTGTTCGATCAATATGATATTGTCAAACAGCCTGCTTTAGCTAAACAGTATGATGTCGATCCGTCCGGAACGCTCGTGGTGGAGAGCGGAACCGTGAAGAAAACGTTGTATTATGCTGACATGTTCATCCCAGGACAGCAGCAGGGCGAGTACAAGTTCAGCGGGGAAGAGAAGCTGACTCAAGCTCTGGTTAATTTAAACGTCAAGGAAAAAAGCAAGCTCTATTTCCTGTCCGGTCATAACGAGATTCCGTTGAATCAGCTGAATCTGTGGCGCAGTGGACTGGAAGGTGAAAATTATGAAGTGAAGGAATTGAATTTGCTTCGTGAAGGCAAGATTCCCGATGATGCAGAGGTTTTGTTCCTCATAGGCCCGCAGAATGACATTAGTGATAAAGAAAGTGACGTCATTAAGGAATATTTGAAGGGGAAAGGCAAGCTTTATGCGGCACTGGGCTTTAACAAAGACATGGCGACACAATGGAAAAATATAGATGGATTGCTGGCACAGTATGGCATTAAGGATCAGCATGCCATTGCGATTGAGCCCAAGCAGAGCCAATTATTCGATCCATTGACGATCATTCCGGAGTATGGTTCCCATGCCATTACGAGAAAGCTTCAGGATTACAATTTATTGACTATGATGAACCTGGCAGTTACTTTGAGCTCGGATCAGCCTGTGACTGATTACACAACTACGGTGATCCTGAAGACTACAGAGAACGCTTATGGAGAAACGGATATTGAGACATTAACGAAGAGCCGTACAGTCAAAGATGAGAAGGATATCAAGGGCCCACTAAACCTTGGTTACGTCGCGGAAACGAAAGAGAACAAGCCGAAAGCTGTTGTGCTGGGCGGTTCATCCTTCCTCGTTGACAATGTGATTCAACAGCAAGGCAACCGCGATTTCGCGCTTAACAGCGTTGGCTGGCTGCAAGAGCAGAAGGATCAGGTTACGATCCGTCCGCGTGAGGGTGACGCGATCAAGCAAGCGATGATTACAGGAAGTCAGGCAAGTTCAATATTTTACGGTACTGTGCTGTTATTCCCACTGCTCTTCCTGATCGTCGGAGGTACGATTTGGTGGAGGAGGAGAAAAGGATGAAACGGCTAATTCCCACACTATTGCTGGTCATTATTTGTATAGGTGGCTTCTGGTATGCGTCCAGCAAAGACTTTTTCAAGGAAAGTAAGGCTCCTGTTGCTTCGCTTGTGAAGGTCAACAAGGACGAGGTGGCGAGCTTTTCGATTAAAGCTGAGGATAGCGAAATCGAGCTGCAGCGTAAAGATGGCAAATGGACAATGAACAAGCCGTCCCCACTGCCCCTTAATGATTATGGTGCCGATGGCTGGGTGGAATCGTTCAACGCGCTTAGCAAAGACAAGACGGTTGATGCTAATGCTGCCGATCTGGCGCAATTTGGGCTGGAAAAGCCAAGCCAACAGTTCAAGGTGAGCCTGAATAACGGCACCTCTTATACGATCAGTGTAGGTGCTCCGGTAGCTATAAAAGGCTTCAGCTATGCAATGCTCAGCGGATCTCCGGAAGTATTCCAGCTGAGCGATTCCCAGACCAAGCCGCTCGCTATGACTCAGCTTGATTTCATGGAGAAAAGCCCGGTTACGCTGGAGTATGACCAGGTCCGCAGCTTGAGCGTGGCTTGGAAGGGTGAGAAATGGGCGATTACGAAAACGGATGCCGACAAAAAGTCGTTCGAGTCCGACTGGAAGCTGGATGACAAAGTCGTGAAGGGAACAGATATTGGCCAATATCTTAACAGGCTGAAATTTCTTTCCACCGAACAGCCTGCCCGTCCGTCAAGCGGCATCAATATGAGTTCGCCTGAGCTGCGGGTAGAGGTCAAATCGGTAGACGCCTCCCAAAAGGAGATAACGACCGTATATTTGGGTAAAGTCGAGCAAGACAACGTATGGTTCGTAAAAGAGGGCGCAGAGTGGGCCTATGCCCTGCCTCTAGATTCCATCCAGGAGCTGGCCAATAAAGAGCTGCCGCAGCCACCGGGGACGGAAGCACCTCCTGCGAGTCCTATACCGGCTGCTCCAATGGAGCTGCCAACCAAGTAATCGTTTCGATCCAAATCAAACATCCCGATCTCCTGTTTCGTTGGAGTCGGGATGTTTTTAGGTTATATAGATAGCAGCCTGCTTCGTCCCTGAAAAATGCGACTAATTATCCCTGGCTTTTCATTCGTTCGGATTCCAGCCGTCGATACCCGCCAATATATGCGCTGGGGTCATTTGCTCGGCTTCCTCCTGCGTCAACAGCTTGGACCAGCCAACCCGGGAAGACTGATTGGCTCCTGGACCTGTACTGCCGTATTCGTAATACCGCACGGTTGACTCATTGTTGGGATCATCCCAATGATCCCATCCCTCTGCATGAATATGAGCCCCCATCCAGGTATCAATAAATGCTGTGTGAGCGTATGGACGCCATGGCCGTCCCAGGAATACGGTTCCGTTATCTGCAGCTCCAGTCAAGCGGCATTTCAGAAACACGTAGCCGTAAGGTCTGTAATGCTCGGTGGAAGCGGCAGTAATGTAGCCATCCCGTAGGCTGTGTATTTCACATTCATCGAACACAACAGTAGCTGAGCCGAATATAAAGTCGATGTGTCCTTCAATATAGCAGCCCCGAAAGTAGTTCCTCCCTTTGCACGTATACAAGGTATCTTGATTGCCCAGCAGTGAGACATTATGCACGGTAACGCGGTCTCCTGCTATATAAAGCGCGAGCGCTTGCCCGATCTCATGGCCGTATCCGGCTGTATTTTGAACGGTTAAGTTTTCCAACCGGCAGTCATCGCCTGCCATCGTTAATACAGGGGTTTGGAAAGTTCCAATCTCTTTTCCATCAGTCCCCACAATACGGGCATATTCATTATTGCTAAGAATAGTGCCTTCGCGGCTTTCTCCTACCAACCATATCCTTGTTTTGTTATCGGGGATAATGATTTTCTCCCGATATACTCCGTTTTTAATGAGTATACGGGTGTCGCTCTGCCAATGAACCCGCACTGCATCAATAGCTTCTTGTACACAATTAAAATCGCCGCTGCCATCAAGGGCCACTGTTAACTGTCGCATAGGTTCTCCTCTTTCTAATGGTAGAAAGGGACACCGCCAATCGGTGTCCCACTCTTTTTATAATATGGTTTTTCCTATTTCTTCGTACGTTTGGCGTTTTCAGCTTTATACTCATCCATCAGCTTCTGTCCGCCGGATTTCTTCCATTTCTCGATCTCAGCTTGATAACCGGCATCATCTATTTTACCCATGATGTATTTGGTTTGAGCGTCATAAATCATTTGCTCCAGCTCTTTGCCGCGCTCGCTGTACGTAGCTGAAATGAACGTCAAAGCCGGGTTCGGAATAGCACTTTTCATGTTTTCTTGAGTAAGCTTAGTTCCTTTTTCCCCGATAGCTACGTCTTTAAGTGGAAGAACGTTATAACCTTCGATATAAGGGAAATTATCACGGTAAGGCTTAACCTCACGTTGGAAAGCAGTGAAATCTGTAAATTCCGTACGGTTATCCGATGTTTTCACATAGTGTTTGTTCTCGATTCCGCGCATTAACAATGTAGCCATTTCCGGATCCATTAGCTGATCAAGGAATTTAAGAACACGCTTCATTTCGGCTTCTGTTTTTACAGAGGATTTCGGGATTACATAAATGCCGGAGTTGCCTGTTTGACCTGCTACGCGTATGCCCTTCGGCCCTTCGAGAGGAGCTACATCAACCACGGCTTTAGGGTCGACCTTGGACAGGCGGTCTTGTTGGCTCTTAGCTGTTGTGGCAACGGCAATTTTGATCCCTACACGGCCGGAATCAAACATTTTATCGGCTTCTGTTGAGTCCAGAACGGCAAAGTCTTGATTAAGCAGCTTTTCATCATAAAGCTTGCGGTACATTTTCAAAACATCGGTATACTCTGGGGACATGAATTCAGGGAGGATATTTCCATCCTTAGTGATTTCCCACTTGTTAGGCGCTCCCATACCAACTGCAAAGCGGGTGGTCAAAGAAGTTTGGCCTTCGTTATACCTTTTAAACAAGACGACGCCGTAAGTATCATTTTTACCGTTTTTATCCGGGTCGTTTAACGTCATAGCTTTGGCTACATTGTACCAGTCGTCAACGGATTTAGGAACTTTCAACCCAAGGTTATCGAGCCAATCCTTACGGTAAACGATCGCAGCACGGGCAATTTCGGAGAAAACAGGAACGCCATATACTTTTCCGTCCACTTTAATGTTGTCATAAAACTGTTCGCTTTGAGCAGCCAGGTTTTTGTAATCCTTCAAATAAGGACCAACTTCCCAGAACAAATCAGACTGCATGTTGCTGATGATATTAGGTACATACTGGACCTTAAGCAGCTTAGGCATTTCGCTGGATGCGATCATAACGTTAACCTTATCGTCATAAGCTGAGTTCGGAATCCATTGAATATTAAGCTTTGTATTTGTGTATTTTTCAATCGCTTGATTGATTTCATTCCCATCGCTCGGAATATCTCCTACTTGCGTCAATGCTATTGAAACTGGGAATGGAGTTGTATCTGAAATGGTGCTGCCTGCTGCTGATTCTTTTCCACCGCCGCAGCCTGCAACTATCGAGCCGGCCATGGCAAGTACACTTAGGGACGCTAGAGTTTTTTGTTTGTTCATTGGTTCCTCCACCTTTTTTCTCTAATTTTTTCTCTAAATTTATCTTGGTCACTTGCCATATTATCTATCTTATCGCGGGTTCAAGCCAGACACTGGATTTAACTTCTTACTAAACAATGCGCTAGTAGCGCGGTTTTACAAGACTAATGTGCTTGATTTAACATTGTGCATGCCGAACTTAACCCTTATTTTTGCATGGTTACTACAAGATAGCTTGGGAATATAACTCGCTTAGAAGGAAAAGGAAATTATGCATAGGGCTTCCACAAACTGGACAACCTACTTTTGACAACATGAAAGGAGGTAAATCGATGTATACACAACAACAACAACAGCAACAGCAGCAACAAGGAAATATGGTCAGCTCCAAAGAACTGGCATACATAACAGACTGCTTAAAAAATGAGGACCTGCTGGCCAAGCTGGCCGTACAATCCGCAGCCGACAGTCAATCCCCTCAGTTGAAGCAGGTACTGATTCAGCTTGCACAAGACCGTCTGCAGCATACGGATCAACTTCTTAGAACATTGCAGCAGCAATCGCAATTGACCCACTAATCGCACAGGAGGTGCAGCTATGTATCAGCAAACACTTACCAACTCATATAATCAGCAAAGTAATCAAACTCAGAATACACAGCTTAAAGAGCAGGACTGGGGTAATTTGGTGCTGTCCGAATTAAAGCGAACGGCGCGTGAGTATACAACCGCTGCTTTGGAATCATCGCATCCCGCCATTCGCCAAACTTTCCAGACGATTGCACAGCACACGATGCAGGATCAGGCGGAGCTATTTACGGTATTGTCTCAGCTAAGTGGTTACGGTCCGATTAAAGCTGCGGATCAGCAGGAAATTCAGCAAGAGCTTCAACAGCAAATTCAAAAGGCGGAACAGCTTCAGTCTTTTGTCCAACAATCGCTGCAGAGCCATTTTGCGGGAGCAGGCGGATTCCAGCAGCAGCAATATGTTAATACCGCTTTCCAGTCCTCGCAGCCTTATCAGCAGTCGACTCAAGCGCCGTCTTACCAGCCATACACTCAATCCCTTCCGGCACAAGGCAGCCAGGGACAGAGCTATGGACAAAGCTATAGCCAAGGCATCAGCAGCACTCCGGGCTTCAATCAGAACTTTAATCAAGCCATCCATAACTCCGGACTCGGTTTTTCGCAAAATACGAATACCGGGTACAGCCAGAATCAATCATCCGGCTCACAAAGTGAGGCTAACGATTATTCGGGTGCGAAGAGCTCTTTTACTGGAGGGCAAGATTTCAGCAGCTCCTCAACGGCTAGAATTGGCCAAGCGTCAATCTCGGCTACGGCTAATCAAGATTACAACACAAATAAGTACAGCAGCAGCGCGGATACATCCTTCTCCAAAAACGCACAGGATACATTTAGCTCGTCTACGGGTGCGCGGGGCGGTAACAGCTTCAATTGGCACGGGTCCGATGAGAATGAAAACACTTTGACATCGGCATCTTCTCAGAATCAGAACCGATCCGCTGAATCGACGGGTAAAAGTTTTATCTAACATTGGGATTTCCAATACGACAAACGATACCCCCTTGCCTATTGCAGGGGGGTATCGTTGTTGTAGACTGTCGGATAGTTCGAAGCAATAAATGATAAATAAAAAAGATAAATTTTTAATAATAAATTAGGTCCAAATGACTAATTCGGGACTTGAAAATAACGATTTAGCGTGATAATATTTATCTAAAATTGCTGTAAAATGTCGAATTTAGTCGAAATATGGATTTGCTGCAAAGGATGATGCCCGAGCACACCAACCAACTAGCCAACTAACCAGAAGAAGACCGGTGGATTTATCGAGTAAGGCGTACGTAGAAATCATTTGCGGCAAAACAACTATTTTACAGAGGGTGATACTATGAAGTGGTTTATGAACTTGAAGACGTCGGTAAAATTAATTTCCGCATTTGTAACCGTAGCAATTATTGTAGCCATTGTCGGAATGTATGCGATTTCAAATCTGAACATGATGAACAACAATATCCACGAAATGTATAATAATAATCTTACATCGATCCAAAGGTTATCGTCCGGGTTAAATAGCTATCAAAATGGTCGTGTTGCAGCACGTGATATTAGCTTGGCTGCTACTTTGTCGGATAGAGATAAACTGCAGACAGATATTCAAACATACATAAAAGAAATACAGGAGCAAATAGAAGTTTACCGCAGTACGAAGCTTACTCAACCCGAAAAAGATCAGCTCAAAAATTTTGATACTGTATTTACGGCTTATTTGAAAACGCTGGAGACTGCCATGAAGCTGGCTGACAAAGAGGACAAAACGGATTATATAAAGTTTCAAGGCTCGGAGTTAACAGCCGCAGGAACTAAGGTCAGAGAGAGCTTAACAAAGCTGATAGATATTAATGTGAAGCTGGCTGAAGAAACGAACACACAATCCGCTGAAGCTTATGCGTCTGCACGAATGATGACAATCATTATAGTTATTGCAGCCTTTTTAATTAGTATATTGATGGGGTATGGGATAGCCCAATCGATTGCGCGGCCGCTATCTCGTATTGTAGATTTGGTGGCGAAGGTGGCTCACGGCGATCTGCAAGAGAAAGCCAACATTGATACGAAAGATGAGGTAGGACAATTAGCTGCTTCTATTAATCAAATGATCAATAGCTTGCGCAATCTTATTGGAGGCGTTATACAATCCTCCCAAAGCGTGGCGGCAGCCTCTGAGCAAATTTCTGCAAGCACACAAGAAATTGCTGGGAGCAGTACGAATCAAGCTCATTCGGCCCAATCCATTACGGAATTGTTTAAAGAGCTGAGTGTGGCAATTAATTCGGTTGCCGAAAGCGCTGAACAAGCTGCTGAATTATCGAACATAACGGTAAAGACAGCAAATGAAGGTGATATTGTCGTGCAAGCATCCGTAGTGGGTATGCAGGCTGTAAGTCAGACAATGGCCCGCTTGGAAGAGGATTCTTTGAAAATAGGCGACATTATTGAAGTTATAGACGATATTGCCGATCAAACCAATTTACTTGCGCTGAATGCAGCTATAGAAGCGGCTAGAGCAGGCGATCAAGGCAGAGGGTTTGCTGTGGTAGCCGATGAAGTCCGCAAGCTGGCTGAGAGAAGCAGCGAAGCGACCAAAGAAATATCGTCCATCATTAAAGTTATGCAGTCTAATACGAAACAAAGTGTAACGGCTGTTACAGACAGTGTGACTCAGTCCTCACAAACAAGCGTTGCCTTTCAGAATATTATCAGAATGGTGAATGATTCCTCCCAGAAGGTAAATGAGATTGCGGCGGCTTGTGAAGAAGAAGCTGCGCAAGCAGCCGAGGTTATGCAATCTGTAGAATTAATATCCGCTTCCAGTCAGGAATCGGCGGCAGCGTCGGAAGAAACCGCAGCAACTTGTCAGTCGCTGGCGCAGCTTGCGGATGAACTTAATTCCTCCATTTCCATTTTTAAAATTTAACTATGCGGATGTGATCCTATGGCAACGGTACAACAGGACCAATACATTGAGATGACTGTCGGAGCTGAAGCTTACGCCGTCAGAATTGAAGAAATTCATGAGATCATCAAGATGCAGACCATCACTGAAATCCCTCACTGCAAACAGTATGTGAAGGGCGTAATTAACTTAAGGGGAAAGGTTGTCCCCATAATCAGTTTTCGGAATTTGTTTGGTTTGCCTGAACAGACGTTTACCAAGTCTACACGCATTGTGGTCGTTAAGCACCAGGAAGAATCGGTTGGAATCATTGTGGACCAAGTGAACAAAGTAACTACATTTGCTGATATTCAGCCTCCGCCTGAACATGTAGCAGGCGTAAGCGGAGCCTATTTTCTGGGGATTGGACTTCGGGAGCAGAAGTTGGTCGGTATTTTAAAACTGGATGAAGTGCTGCTGCGCGACTAAAAGGAGGCGGATACTAATGGAAGACCTATCAGCCTACCGGGAAGCGTTTATTGAAGAACTGGTGGATCAGCTTGAACGTATGGAGCAAGATTTGCTTTCTATGGAAAAGGACGCGTCGGAAGAAATAGTTCAATCCATTTTCCGTTCCGCTCACACCATTAAGGGCTCTTCAGCTGCCATGGGCTTTGAGGAGATGAAATCTTTAACTCATGAGGTTGAGCATTTGTTGGATATGGTTAGGGGAAACAAGCTTGAGGTAGATCCCCGTCTTATTAATTTGCTGTTTGGTGCTTTGGATGTGTTGAAAGCATTGCGGGATGAATATATGCGGGGCCATACTTATTCGGATATTTCCAAACTGTTATACGACCTTCAGAATTTCACCAAAGGTACAGAAGTTCTTCTACCCAAATGGAGGAATTTGCCGGAGCTTACCTTGGAACAATCACTGCGGCTGGAGGAAGCGGTGGAATCAGGGCTGCGCCTGTTGAAAATCCAGCTAAGTCTGGCGGACGATTGCCCCATGAAAGCCGCACGCTTCCATCTGATTGCTCAAGAAATATCTGCCCAATACGGAGCTATTATTGTATCGGAGCCATCTGCCTTATTTAAACAAGAAGGAGCAGCAGCGGAAGATGGCTATTCGGAATCCGTATTTTTGATAAGCACTTCTCTGGATATTAAAGACGTGCAGAATCAGGCGTCAATCCTAACGGATGTCAGGTTGGCTAAGGTGGAATCCTACAAACAGCCGTTAAGTAAAAAGGAGAGCCAGCCTTTGCCTGGCCCTAAGGAAACCGTATTAGAAGAAAAAAGTAAGCAGGGGCCGCAAACTATTCGTGTGAGTGTAGAGCGGTTGGAGCATCTTATGAATCTGGTGGGAGAACTGCTTATTGACCAGACCTCTCTCTCCCAGCTTAAGCAGTCAGTGTCTCATAGGTTTGCGAACGAAGAATTTGTGGAGAGACTTAGCGACATAACGGATCATATGTCCAGTATCGTGGAAGAGCTGCAGGAAAGCGTCATGAAAGCACGAATGCTGCCAATCGAGCATCTATTCAACCGTTTTCCGAGGATGGTTCGGGATCTCTCCCAGAAGCTGGACAAAGAAATCGAGTTAGTGTTAGAAGGGATGGAAACGGAGCTCGATCGGACGCTCATTGAAGAAATAGGGGATCCCTTAATTCATCTAATCCGCAATGCGGTTGATCACGGTATTGAATCTGCAGAGACACGCTTAAGTAAAGGCAAGAGAGCCAGAGGCCGTGTCCGTTTAAACTCGTACCATGAGGATAATCAGGTTGTTATTACTGTAGAAGATGATGGAGCGGGGATCATTCCAGAGCGTATTAAAGCTTCTGCTTTGCGCAAGGGGATCATCTCGGAGGAGGAAGCGGGCAGACTCTCTGATCACAGCGCTATGTATTTAATCTTCCAGCCGGGATTCTCGACGGCGGCTTCAGTTAGCGAGGTGTCCGGCCGGGGTGTAGGAATGGATATTGTCCGCAATCAGATCGAGAGACTTAATGGACTAATAGATATTCAGTCCACTCCCGATGTAGGTACTTGCTTTACAGTTCGCATTCCGTTAACACTTGCTATTATTACAGGTCTGATGGTGAAGGTCAGCGACCGTGATTTTGTAATCCCAATGAATAACGTAATTGAGATTGTCCGTGTTCCTATGGAAGAGATTCAGACAGTACAAGGGGAGAGCGTCATTGTAATCCGCAATCAGGTTATCCCTCTTGTATGGTTGTGTGATGCTCTTCACTATTCAAAAGGGGAGCTTCACAGTAAATTCATCCCTGTTGTAATAGTGGGCTCAGCAGAAAAGAAGCTGGCAGTGGCGGTTGATGAGCTGATGGGAAATCAGGAAATTGTGATCAAAACGCTAGGGACATTTCTGGGGAAAATTCCTTTTATCGCTGGAGCTACAATTCTTGGGAATGGTCGGGTTGCCCTGATTTTGGAAATTGCTTATTTAATTCAAAGGTTAAAAAAGGATAAAGCTAGAGCGGTCGTATAATAGGGGCGCTTGTGGCGGCTGCGTACATGTTCTAATTCATTTAAAAATGTGGTTCTTACTCTTGCGAATATTCAAGAGTAGGGACCTTTTTTGATAATATCAGACTTAATAAGTTTTCAGCGGAGCTGAAGAAGTCTGATATTGCAAGAAAAGCTACAATAAATACACGAATGTATCTTCCTTGAAAGGGCTTCGATCAGAAGCTTTTCTGAAGATATAAGAAAGTTTAAGTGCCTTACAGCACTAAAGTAAAATACCGTTTCTGATATAAGTTTGCCGAGGGTACCCTATTATCTCGCAAGACAAGCTGCCCTTAAGATTGAATGTATCTTCAATGAAAGAATTTCGATCAGAAAGCTGTTCGAAGGAATGAAAAATGAGCGAGTAACCTGCCTACCTTGCTTAGATTGAGCTACACTAGAGCTTAAGATCTTGAATGCACCCCATGATCAAGGGGGATTTTTATAGGGATAAGTGGCGATGAGCCCTGGAGGATTTTGTACGGAACGGATAGTTCCGTTATTCCGTCTGCCGCCTCCAATTTGGGGCGATAGCGGAAGTGGAAATTCCGTTATGTTGGCCCAATTGGAGCATTTATGCACAAAAACAGAGTGATAACGGAACTGGCAGTTCCTTTATCACTCTGCTTTTTGGACTTTTCAGGCGATAAAGGAACAATTACTTCCGCATTGCCCTCAACTTTCATGGATGCAGTACTGGCGTATTGTTTAGATGCAGGGGATATCTTCGCTAAAAGTATAGCGATGCTAACTGTACATGGAACACCTGCAGGGGAGTTCAGTGCTATCAATAACGGCTCGAAGACCGGCTTAGGGAAGTAAGGAAGCGGCGCAAAGCACAGAGTAGAACCGTAAGAGGGAACGGGTGTGGGATGGAGGAGCGATAGCGTTCGCCTTTGAAGTTCGGGTTCCTACCGCTATCAAACATAAATTCAAAGGAACACGACTTCAACAGCGACCGGAATCCCATACTCGATTCCCTCCCCACGCACAAACGTAGATTGTACACCAAGGACGCCGCAAGGCGTTTTTCTTATAATATCAGACTTTACATGTTTTCAGCGGAGCTGAAGAAGTCTGATATTGCAAGAAAAGCTACAATAAATACACGAATGTATCTTCCTTGAAAAGGCTTCGATCAGAAGCTTTTCTTATAGAATTAATAAAAACAGTAAGAGCAAGCGAGCATGAGCGATTCCAAGGTTATCTGCTCGACAGATGAAAGGATAAAGGATATCCGGCATTATGAATTAGCACATTTTTCCGTTGTTTCCCATTGATGAAAGAGAGTGTATAATGCGAAGGAGTGTTCCCCCAAAACAAATTTGACACAGATTCAGGGGTAGCTTAGACTAATTTTTAGAGAACAAAAATGATACGTCGCTTC
Source organism: Paenibacillus radicis (ex Xue et al. 2023) (assembly GCF_024722015.1). Taxonomy (GTDB): domain Bacteria; phylum Bacillota; class Bacilli; order Paenibacillales; family NBRC-103111; genus Paenibacillus_S. The sequence goes on from NZ_JANQBD010000009.1 coordinate 280,775, forward strand.
ATTAAAATAGAGTGACTAAGTATTGCTGGGAGGCACGGCCTTTTGTTATTGGATATGAAGCAATGGAAGCATGTCTTTAAGCTGGATCCTGACCGGGAGCTTTCAGACGATCAGCTGGACCGTCTTTGTTTATCAGGAACGGATGCAGTTCTGGTCGGCGGGTCCTCAGGTGTTACCTATGATAATACGGTTGATTTGCTTGCGAGAATCCGTAGATATGAAGTGCCTTGTGTGCTGGAGGTCTCCAATCAAGAAGCTATTGTCCCGGGATATGATTTATTTTTTATACCTATTGTATTGAACGCGCGGGATCCACAATGGATCGTAGGGCATCATCATCAAGCGCTTCGCGAATATGGAGCTATTCTGGATTGGCAGCAAGTAAGGACCGAAGGCTATATTATGCTGAATGGGGACTCCACTGCCGCCTTAATTACAGAAGCTGATACCCAGCTTGATACGAAGGACGTCGAGGCATACGTGCGAATGGCGGATCGGTTATTTCATTGTTCAATTGTTTATCTGGAATACAGCGGGGTGTTTGGAGATATGAACCTCGTATCGCGCGCCCGAGATTTGTTGCACAGCTCAAGGCTTTTTTACGGGGGCGGCATTGACGGTCCGGATAAAGCGCGTGAAGCAGCCAAGGCAGCCCATACCGTTGTGGTTGGAAATGTGGTTTATGAGCAGTTTGAACAGGCGTTAGCCACGGTGCAGGCAGTCAAATCCATTTAAAACGAATTCATTTTTACTACAAACACTCCATTCATTGTTTTATTAATAAACTCATATGAGAAACCGTTATCGAAGGGATTAGATATCATGAATGAAACCATCGATTTATTTGCATCTATAGATTCTTTGAATCCTCAGCAAAAGAAAGCTGTCGAGACAGTCGACGGTCCGCTTCTAATAATGGCTGGAGCGGGCAGCGGCAAGACCCGAGTGCTGACGCACCGGATCGCCTATTTAATTGCAACAAGAAAGGCTGCGCCATGGAGCATACTGGCAATCACCTTTACAAACAAAGCATCACGTGAAATGCAGGAACGGGTGAGCAAGCTGGTCGGCCCGAATGGCCGGGACATCTGGGTATCCACCTTCCACTCCATGTGTGTGCGTATTTTGCGCAAGGATATTTCCCGCATCGGCTTTACAAACAATTTCACCATACTTGATTCCGGTGATCAATTATCCGTAATTAAGAACTGCATGAAGGAGCTTAACATCGATGTTAAGAAGTTTGAGCCCAAAGCGGTTCAGGCCGCAATGGGTGGCTACAAGAACGAGCTGAAAACTCCGGAGATGGTTGAAAGTACAATCGGGGACTACTTCGATGGTGTCGTGGCCAAAGTGTACAAGCTGTATCAGAAAAAGCTGAGACACAACAACTCGCTGGATTTTGACGACTTGATTATGACGACGATACGTCTATTTAAGGAAGAGCCCGAGGTGTTGGAATTTTATCAAAACAAGTTCCAGTACATCCATGTTGACGAATACCAGGATACGAACCGTGCTCAATACATGCTTTGTTTAATGCTGGCGGACAAGCACAACCGCATATGCGTCGTCGGAGACAGTGACCAGTCGATTTATCGCTGGCGGGGTGCGGATATTAGCAATATCCTCAATTTCGAGCAGGACTATCCGAAGGCGACAACTATTTTATTAGAACAAAATTACCGTTCTACCTCCACGATTTTGAATGCAGCCAATAAAGTAATTGCTAACAATGCTGGCCGTAAAGCGAAAAATCTGTGGACGAGCAAGGGTGACGGAAGCAAAATACGTATGTACCAAGCTGATTCTGAGCATGAAGAAGGGTACTTTATTACAAGTGAGATTAATAAACATGTAGCTAGCGGCAAAAGATATGAAGATCATGCCATTCTTTACAGGACCAATGCTCAGTCGCGTATTATAGAGGAAATACTAATTAAATCGGATATTCCTTACCAAATCGTTGGCGGCGTCAAGTTCTATGATCGTAAAGAAATTAAGGATATCCTTGCTTACCTGAGGCTTATTTCCAACCCCAATGATGACATTAGCTTTGTGCGGGTTGTAAATGTACCGAAACGGGGCATAGGTGATACGACCGTTGAACGGCTGGCGGATGCAGCAGCACGCAGAGGCGTCTCCTTGTTCACAGTTTTAGAGGAAGTAGACGGCATGGAGATTGGAGCGAAGGCTAAGCATGCACTGGCTGACTTTCGCGAAATGATCGATAACCTGAACCGTATGGTCGATTATTTGTCTGTAACGGAATTGACCGAAAAAATGCTGGAGCTTACCCAATACCGGCTCGAGTTTCAACGTGAAAAAACGATTGAATCAACAGCGCGGCTGGAAAATATCGATGAGTTTCTGTCCGTTACGTTGGATTTTGAGAAGCGCAACGAGGACAAAACGCTTATCTCCTTCCTTACCGATCTGGCGTTGATTGCGGACATCGATTCGTTGAACAAAACAGAAGAGGATAAGGCGGACAGTGGTAATGCTGTCGTATTGATGACTATGCACAGCGCCAAGGGACTGGAATTCCCCGTTGTCTTTATTATTGGTATGGAGGAAGGTGTGTTCCCTCACAGCCGTGCCTCGAATGATAATGAGGAGCTCGAAGAAGAGCGCCGGCTGGCTTATGTGGGCATCACCCGTGCTGAGCAGGAGCTTTACCTCACCTGCGCCAGAATGCGCACCTTGTTCGGGCGCACCAACATGAACGCTCCCTCGCGGTTCCTTACGGAAATCCCCGAGGAGCTGCTGGAGCTGGCTTCGCCTGGCCGCACCATCGGCGGCCGCTCGGGCGGTGCCTCAGCCGGCCGTGAGAGCCGCTACGGCTCCACGGGCAGCTTCGGCAGCGCAAGTGCCTCGGCTCCCGCCTCCGGCGGCAGAACCGTCAGCTTCCGGGCCTCAGCGCCCGGAAGCGCAGCTCCAACCGGTGCAGCCCGGCCGGTTGTGGTAAGTGCAGGCGGCGCTGCCGCCGGATCGGTGCCCGAATTCAAGATGGGCGATAAAGTCGCCCATGGCAAGTGGGGCACCGGAACCGTCGTCGCCATGAAAGGCTCCGGCGACGACACCGAGCTGCAGATCGCGTTTCCTGCGCCTGTCGGAGTGAAGCGGCTGCTCGCCAAGTTCGCTCCGATTATGAAGCAAAGCTAGCAGCCCCGTAGTGGTTCAACACAGCAGTTGTATACTGTTTATTCGCCAATGCTTTTATTTAGGAGAGGACGGTTTTCTTTATGCAGGATGCCATTGAGGCTATGAAAGCCCTCATCGAAGAAATCAACCATCATAACTATTCATACTATACATTAGACCAACCGAGCATCGCTGATGCGGATTGGGATAAGCTGTACGACAAGCTTGTAGCGTTGGAGCGGGAGACGGGCGTGATTTTTCCCAGCTCCCCTACACAGCGAGTTGGCGATCAATTGCTGAAAGGCTTTGATGAGCATAAACACAGGGCACGTCTGTGGAGTTTGGATAAGGCGCAGAACCATGAGGAAATAATGCTCTGGCACAACCGTGTTCAGAAGCTGGTTAACGAGTACAATACCCAGCATCCCGAGGAGCAACTGCCTGCGCCAACCTTTGTCATGGAGCTTAAATTTGACGGCCTTACTTTAAACCTTACCTATGACCATGGGGTTCTGGTACAAGCGGCTACACGCGGTAATGGGACGGTTGGGGAAGGTATCTTGGCCCAAGTCAAAACAATCCGCTCTATTCCAATGGAGATAGCTTATCGCGACGGCATTGTTGAAATTCAGGGCGAAGGGATCATGAACTTGTCCGTTCTAGAGGAATACAATAAAACGGCAGTAGACCTTTTGAAAAATGCGCGCAATGCAGCAGCTGGTGCACTACGTAACCTTAATCCTAAGGTGACGGCATCGAGGAAGCTTAACGCTTATTTTTACAATGTCGGCTATACGGATGGCCTAGCATTCAAGGACCATCAGGAAATGGTCGAGTTTTTGCGGAGCAGCCGGTTCAGGGTTAGTCCGTTCATCCACTTCTATGATTCTATTGAAGCGGTTGTGCAAGAACTGGATAACACAGCCTCGATGCGTCACACGTTTGATTTTCTGATAGATGGCCTGGTATTGAAGGTTAACGATATGCGTACGCGCGAGGTGTTGGGTTACACGGATAAATTTCCGCGATGGGCTGTAGCCTTTAAATTTGAGGCGGAAGAAGCTGTGACGACGCTGCTTTCCGTTTCATGGGAGGTAGGCCGCACCGGTAAAATTACGCCTGTGGCCAAGGTGGAGCCGGTAGATATAGCTGGAGTCACCGTACAAAACTGTACTCTAAATAACATAGGTGATATTGAGCGCAAAGGCTTGAGGCATGCATTAGGCAGTCAAGTTTATATTCGTCGCTCCAATGACGTCATTCCCGAGCTTCTTGGCAAAGTAACGGAGGAGCAGGATGGTCAAGAGATTCCATTCCCTGAACATTGCCCTTCGTGCGGATCTTTGCTTGAGCTGAAGGGAGCACATTTGTTTTGTTTGAACAGACTGGAGTGTCGGCCTCAGCTGATTGGGAGAATCACGCATTTCGCCTCGCGAGACGCGATGGACATCGACACATTCAGCATTATGACTGCCGAACAGCTGTATCAAGAGCTGGACGTGCGGGACCCTGCAGATCTATATCAGCTGCAATTTGACGATTTAATCAAGCTGGAGCGGTTTGGAGAGAAGAAAGCAACGAAGCTGCTGGCTGCATTTGAGAAGAGCAAGCAATGTGATCTGGCTTCATTCTTGTTTGCGCTGGGTATTCCTAATACGGGGAAAACAACGACCAAGGTGCTGGCCGACCACTACCGCAGCCTGAATAAGCTGATGGAAGCTACACCGGAGGAGCTTATTACGTTGAACGATATCGGAGGCATTGTTGCTGAAAGTATCGTAGGCTTTTTCCGTGACCCCGTTATGCAAAGCAGTATAGAGCGTCTTATCCAGGCTGGAGTCAATCCCGTAAGTGAAGAAGCTCCGGTTATCGCCAATACGGATAATCCTTTCTTTGGCAAAACTATTGTGCTGACAGGGACTTTAACCTTAATGAGCCGCGATGAAGCGGGCAAACGGCTGGAAGCTATGGGTGCGAAGATTACCGGAAGTGTCTCGAAAAAAACAGACATCGTCATAGCTGGAGAAAGTGCCGGCAGCAAATTAACCAAAGCCCAAGAGTTGGGCATTCGTGTCATCGATAATGAGCAAGAGCTGCTGGAGCTACTAGGGGAGGCATAATGCCTCCCTTTTTCATCCGGGTAGAAAGTTTAAGTTCTTTGCAGCACTTTTAAGTGGGAATGCTCTTGCTAACTCCGTGTAAGTAATTCATGAAATGAGGACAGATGTTCAAGGATTGTTTTCATTGTAGAGGAGATCAGGATACTCTTGTGATTACTGAAAGAAAGACGTTAGATGGAAATTCTCCCGTTAATCCAACCTGGAAATCGTTTTAAAGCAAGCTAACTGGAAAAACTCCTGCTAATCAAAGCGAAAGGGATGAGATCAGCCCAGTTCTTTAGAATTAGCATGAGAAATTCCAGTGATAGGGCTTGGAATGCTATTTTTGGGAGAAAATAACGTGATAATTTCCTGATAATTGTGTGGGGTTCGCTGGATTTTTCCAACTCGTGCGAATCCCGGGTGCGCGTTGCGGCATGGCATGGCGGTCGATCGAGCCCCACGTGGCCACGTCATACTGTAAACGAACCACGAACCGTGCGCTTAATGCGCGTTGGAAAGCGGACTCATCACTGCTATTCGCTGGGAATACCCAAGAAGGGCTATCTCAAAAGGGTAAACCTAGTGAGTAAATGTATCCCATAGAATGTGTAAAAGGACTTAAGCTTGAAGATTCTTTTGCAATCGTGGATGGGCTGTTCCAAAATGAATTTTGGGACAACCCTTTCTTATTTTCACAAAAAAACACGAATGTATCTTCATCGAAAGAACTTCGATCCGAAGCTTTTCTTATGTGCTCTTTGAACATTCATTTTAGCGGTTCACTAATCGATAGGATATGTCCATTCGTTTTAAACGGTTTTTGCATAAATTCTTATTCCGATGTACATTCTTTAAAAGGGCTGAAAACTTAAGATCTGATCAAAAAGCAATGAATGCAATGAACCACCAAGTGGATCACATCCATCTGAATAGTGTTACCAATTGGCTTCGAGAGGGCTTTCTTCAAGGAAATAGAGGGGTTTATCTATAGAAAGAGGGCCATTTAATGCTGATTTGAAAATAATTGAAGAAAACAGTTGCAATTAGTATCGCATTTATGGTACATTACCACTTGTCGCCGCTGAGCCGGTGATGATTTATAAAGAACAAGCTCGAAAATGGAAATAAAAAAGATGTTGCAATATGCAGTCGTTTCTGATAAGATAAATTCTTGTCACGACAAAAATTGTGATATCAAATAAGAAGTGAAAGCTCTTTGAAAACTGAACAAATGATGGTTGAATGCCATAATGAATTACAATGAATTGCTAGTGTTTTTTGAGCTTAAGACAAGCTTGCGTTAAACGGTCCTTGTGGCCAACTTTAATGGAGAGTTTGATCCTGGCTCAGGACGAACGCTGGCGGCGTGCCTAATACATGCAAGTCGAGCGGATTTCACCTTCGGGTGAAGTTAGCGGCGGACGGGTGAGTAACACGTAGGCAACCTGCCTGTAAGACCGGGATAACTATCGGAAACGATAGCTAAGAGCGGATAGCTGGATGGAACGCATGTTCTGTTCATGAAACACGGAGCAAT